>NZ_JAHQCX010000012.1 GCF_019042245.1 Diplocloster modestus | reverse complement strand
CCGATTTCATTTAGATTTAACCGGGTAACAGCCTTAAGTGAGGAAGAGGCCCCCAGACACCGCTCTCCCTGGCGGGCCCCCATAGGATACGTCCAAACAGAGCGGACACCTGGCGGGCTGCGCCCTGATTTTCGGACAGTCTCCCCGGTCCGGCCGGTTCTCTGTGCGCATCCGTCCCCTCTCTGGTGATGCCGCGATGGGATGGGTGATGCGATGAGGCAAATTAGATGGTTTTTGCGGTGTTTGGCGGGGAGTTTTTATGGATATTTCCTATTTTTCAAATTTTTTCGGTTCTTATGAAAAAAAATCTGGATTTTAAGGAATCATAGTTGTATAATGTAGCAGAATTCAATATAGCTGTGTAGCGGTCGTTAAACTGCTGCATAGACAGCTCAAAGCGGAGTTGGTGTTACATACCCTGACTGACGCTTTTTTTGTTTTTTCTTTTACATTATTTTTCAATTACTTTATTTACTATGTTATAAGCATATGGAGGAGGAAGAAGATTATGCCGGTAAAATATGTATTTGTAACTGGAGGAGTGGTTTCTGGATTGGGGAAGGGGATTACTGCGGCCTCTCTGGGCCGGCTGCTGAAGGCCCGGGGGTATAAGGTGACGATGCAGAAATTCGATCCTTATATTAATATTGATCCTGGAACTATGAACCCGATTCAGCATGGGGAGGTTTTCGTGACGGATGACGGGGCGGAGACAGACCTGGATCTGGGGCATTATGAACGATTTATTGATGAGAGTCTGGATAAGAATTCAAATGTGACTACAGGGAAAATTTATTGGACGGTTCTTCATAAGGAAAGGCGTGGGGATTTTGGCGGAGGTACCGTACAGGTGATTCCTCATATTACGAATGAAATTAAGAGCCGCTTTTACCGGAATGACTCAGATTCGGAGATGAGGATTGCGATCATAGAAGTCGGCGGGACGGTAGGCGATATTGAAGGACAGCCGTTTCTGGAGGCGATCCGTCAGTTTCAGCACGATGTGGGCCGGGAAAATGCGATTTTAATTCATGTAACTTTGATTCCTTATCTAAAGGCGTCCGGGGAGTTGAAGACGAAGCCTACTCAGGCCAGCGTGAAGGAGCTCCAGGGGATGGGAATCCGGCCGGATATTATCGTCTGCCGCTCGGAGTATTCCCTGGATCAGAATATTAAAAATAAGATAGCGCTTTTTTGTAATGTTCCGAGCGCACATGTACTTCAGAATCTGGATGTGGATTATCTGTATGAGGCTCCACTGGCTATGGAAAAAGAAAACTTAGCTCAGGTTGTCTGTGAAAGCCTGCAGCTGCCGTGTCCGGAACCAGATCTGGAAGACTGGCGGAGTATGGTTCAAGTACTACGCAATCCCACCCAGAACGTTACGGTGGCTCTGGTAGGAAAATACATTCAGCTGCATGACGCCTATATAAGCGTCGTGGAAGCCCTGAAGCATGGAGGCATTGCCAACTCCGCAACCGTGAATATCAAGTGGATTGATTCGGAACTTTTAAACGAAAGTAACCTGGATGAAATGCTGGGGGATGTGCAGGGAATCCTGGTACCCGGCGGCTTTGGGGATCGGGGAATTGACGGAAAAATTCTGGCTGTCCGCTACGCCCGCACCAAAGGGATTCCGTTCCTTGGTCTGTGCCTGGGTATGCAGCTGGCTATCGTGGAATTCGCACGAAACGTGGTCGGTTATCCCGATGCCCACAGTATCGAACTGAATCCTGAGACAGGCCATCCGATTATCGCACTGATGCCGGATCAGAACGGGGTAACGGATATCGGCGGTACACTCCGCCTTGGATCATATCCCTGTGTCCTGGATGAAAATTCTACCGCTTATGAGCTCTATAACACAAAGACGATCTATGAGCGTCACAGACATCGCTATGAAGTAAACAATGACTATCGCGGTGTGCTGCAGCAAAACGGATTGAAGCTCTCCGGTCTTTCTCCTGACGGCCGTATCGTGGAGATGATCGAACTTCCCGGCCATCCCTGGTTCGTAGCCACACAAGCCCACCCTGAATTGAAATCCAGGCCCAACCGGCCTCATCCCCTGTTCCGCGGATTCATTCAGGCCGCTGTTAAAAACACTCATAACGGCATTACTCATTCCACGGACTGCCTGCATAGACAGGAATAACAAAAACAAACCGCCGCTGTGCGATCCCTCGGAGCTTTTTTTATTTCATAGGAGCAATTTCTTATGAAATAAAAAAAGCAGGTACGGATCTCACCACACCTGCCTGTATCATCAGCCTACTTTTAATTTGAATTTCTGGATATCTTTTTCGGTGGATACCTTCTCAATCATAGCTCCCAGGTTCTGAAGTTTATCTTCGAATGCCTCATATCCTCTTTCAATATAGAAGATATCGTCTACTGTCGTGATTCCTTCAGCCGCCAGCCCTGCAATGACCAATGCCGCTCCGGCTCTCAAGTCAGGCGCTGTCACTCCAGCCCCTGTATATCGTTCGGTCCCATCAATGATGGCCGTATTCCCTTCTACTTTAATATTTGCTCCCATGCGTGAAAGTTCATCCACGTATTTAAACCGGTTCTCAAATATACTCTCGGTGACTATGCTGGTTCCCTCGGAGAGAGCCAGGGTTACGGTGATCTGAGGCTGCATATCGGTGGGAAAACCGGGGTACGGCAGGGTTTTCACATGGGTATGCTTTAATCCTTTGGACGATACCACACGAACCGCGTCATCGAACTCTTCGACTTCACAGCCGATCTCCATTAATTTGGCGGTAATCGCCTCCAGATGCTTCGGTATCACGTTCTTAACCATAACATCGCCTTTGGTTGCGGCGGCAGCGAACATAAAGGTACCGGCCTCAATCTGGTCGGGAATAATCGCATAGCTGGTCTTGTGCAGTTTCTCCACGCCTTTGATCCGGATCACATCCGTTCCGGCGCCTTTGATATTGGCTCCCATGCTGTTCAGGAAGTTGGCCACATCCACCACGTGGGGTTCTTTTGCCGCATTCTCGATCACGGTGTTGCCGGATGCCATCACCGCTGCCATCATGATATTGATGGTGGCCCCCACAGTTACCACATCCAGATAGATGTGATTCCCGGTCAGGCTGCCCGCTTCCGCGATAATCATTCCATGCTTGATATCGATTCTCGCGCCTAACGCACGAAAGCCCTTCAGGTGCTGGTCCACCGGCCTGCTGCCGATATTACATCCACCAGGAAGAGCTACCTCTGCTCTCTTATACTTACCCAGCAGCGCGCCCAGCAAATAATAAGAAGCCCTTATTTTTTTTATATAATCATTTTCCACAACCACACTGCCAATCATGGAACCATTGAGCCTTACGGAATGCCGGTTCAGACGTTCCACTTTCCCGCCGATCTCCTGAATTGCCTTTAATAATACGTTTACATCTTTTACATCCGGTAAATTATCTATCTCTACTGTCTCATCGGTCATAATAGCCGCAGCTATTATAGCCAAAGCGGCATTTTTTGCCCCGCCAATTTCCACTTCGCCTACCAAAGGGTTTCCGCCCTTGATGATATATTGTTCCATGACGCACCTCTATACTATTTCATCAACTTTTTCATAATATGCTAATAAGCCGGAATCTCACTGTGAAATCCTTCTGTTTAAATAAAGAGACCAAAACCCGGGCTGCCTCCCAACAAACCTGGATTTTTTCATTAAAACTATTATAGCACAAACTCCTCATTTGTAAATCGAAAGTTTCGGATTCCAGATATTGGCCAAAAAAGGAACGCCCATCAGGCGTTCCTTCGTTACTAATTCAAGTATTTGAGCGGGTTCTGCGGTGAACCGCCGATCAGTATTTCAAAATGCACATGCGGCCCGGTGCTGTTACCGGTATTTCCACTCAGTGCGATCTTATCATTCTGTTTTACAGACTGCCCCGGGCTCACCAGTATCTTACTCAAATGGGCATATCTGGTAACTCTGCCGTCGGGATGCTGAATCAGGATACAGTTTCCATATCCTCCCATCCATCCGGCTCTTAGAACGGTACCGCCGCAGGACGCTCTGACTGCAGTTCCGACCGGGCACGCCCAGTCCACGCCTTCATGCATCCGGCCCCAGCGTCTTCCATACTGGGATGACAGCCTTCCTCCGGACAATGGTTTGATATAAGTGGGCGGAACGAGAGTTCCTCTCTCCACGATCTTTGCCACAGGCTCTTCCATAACCGTTTCCGCTATGATATCCCGGCTGATCTCCTTCCCGTTCCTGGAAGTCACCAATGCCGTCACCTGCCGGTGTCCGGTACTCCCCTCCTGGATAACCTCTTCTTTCGTTGTATACCAGGAGTCATTATCGATATACTGAACCGGAGCTTCATAGTCCTCATCGTAAGTAGTTTCTTCTTTTGTCACCACGGACAGCTCCGGCTCCGGAACCGTCAGGATAAGTTCATCCCCGGGCTGGATTACCGTGTCTTCCGCCAGACCTTCGTTGACATCCAGCAGCTCGGCTACTCTCATATCATTTCCATTGGCAATGGTAGAAATGGTATCTCCCGACTTTACCTCGTAGACTGTATTCTTTTCTTTATCCTTCGTGACCTGATCGATGGCTTCCTGTACGGGAGTGATTTCTTCCGGCTCCACATAAGCCTCCACCACTTCCACATTTTCATCAAAGTCGATGTCCACCATACCGTCGTTCGAACCGGACACCTGCGGAATCGGCGCCTCCGCCTCGATACCCGCGGCGCCTTCGATCGCAGAGGTTACCGTGTCCACCTCATTTTCAGACTTGTCCACTTTGTTCAGGCTGGTGGTAAATACATTCAGTTCTCTGCCCTGGTCCGCCACCAGTTCCACCGTAAACTCGTTATTTACATCGTATTTATTTTTCGCAGCATCCAGCAGCTGGACAACTTCGTCCATGCTGGCCACTGTGACAGTATACTCATTGATCTTAACCGTGTAGGCTTTTCCCTTGGTTTCCTGTTCTGCGGTCTTAAGCTTATCATAGATCGCATTCACCAGGGGTTCTCCGCTCATGGTAGACCCCACCAATGTCTCCTTGGCGTTGGCCTCCATATCCACATCCATGAAAATCATGTCCTCAGACTCACGGGACAGCCTCTTTCTGGCCTCCAGCATCGCCTGCTTTGCCTCCTCCGGATCACAGACGGCGGCTACAACCTGTCCATCCACGGAAACCTCATAATAATCCCCAGAACCGAATCTGCTGCCCACCAGGGGCATCGTCAACAACATGATTCCCGACGTAACGGCAACCGCTTTGACATACGTATACTTCATCACATGGCGATAATTCTTATATTTCCTCATAACGCCTCCATATAACTTTCCACGCCGTAATCATTTCGTAATATATTTGTAACAGATTCATTCTATCAACAATTATCAGCCTTGTAAAGGGCTTTTTGTATATTTTCAATGGTTTCCTCGATACTCAGCTCCTCCTCATCAATCACAATATCCGCGTACTTCTCATAAAGAGGTGTCCGTTCCTCATACAGGTCCGCCAGGTTCTGCCCCTCCCTAAGTACCACGCCGCGTCCCTTTATATTATGAAGTCTGCGGTCTAAAGTCCGGTAAGAGAGTCGCAGATACACAACCGTTCCGATCTTTCTTAAATGCTCCATGGCTTCCTCACCGTACACAACGCTCCCCCCTGTGGCGATCACGGATCTCTCTGCCTCAATCGAGGCGTTTACCCGGTTCTCCACAGCAATAAAGCCGTCTATGCCGTCCTGCTCGATAATCTCCGCCAGCAGGCGCTTTTCCTCCTTCTGTATCAGCAGATCGGAATCTATAAACTCATATCCCAGTATCTTCGCCAGCACAACCCCGGCAGTGCTTTTCCCTACTCCAGGCATTCCGATTAGTATCACATTGTCCATTTATGTCTAACCTCTCCTTCTTTTTGTCAGTGGAAATTGTGTAACTATTCGCGGCTGATGGAGAGGGGACTGGCACCTTTCGGCAGTAGAGTCAAATATTCCGGTAACTGCGTGGAGAAAGGGGCCTGTCCCCGAAGGTTGCCTAGAATAGTCCGGCGTATGGAGAAGCAGGCTTTTTTCATCGAATAGACCAGCATCCGGGGACAGGCCCCTTTCTCCACGCAGTTACCGGAATATTTGACTCTACTGTCGAAAGATGCCAGTCCCCTACCAGCTTCCGTGTATAGTAACGAAATTGTAACACAAACTGTATCCGGAAGGCAATTGTCATTTCTTCCCTGAACCTATATAATGTAGCTATGGACAGAATAATTTTTCACATTGATGTAAATTCCGCTTATCTAAGCTGGACATCCGTAGAACATTTAAAAAACGGGGATGGGATCGATCTGCGGAACATCCCGACTATCATCGGCGGCGACCAAAAAAGCCGTCACGGTGTTGTATTGGCAAAATCTGGTCCGGCCAAAGCTTTCCGGGTCCGGACCGGGGAACCCATTGTCGACGCGCTGCGCAAATGCCCGAACCTGGTCATTGAACCGCCGGATCATCATCTTTATCACGAATACAGCCGCCGGCTGATGGAACTGTTATCCGAATACAGCCCGGACCTGGAACAGGTCAGTGTGGACGAGTGCTACATGGATTTCTCCGGGATGACGCACCACTACGCGTCGCCGCTTGCCGCTGCCGCCCATATCAAGGACAGGATCCATTCAGACTTTGGTTTCACTGTCAACATCGGAATCTCCTGCAACAAGCTGCTGGCAAAAATGGCCTCCGATTTTGAAAAGCCCAACCGGGTTCACACCCTGTTTCCTCAAGAAATCCCCACAAAAATGTGGCCGCTCCCGGTGGACGAGTTGTTTATGGTTGGACGTTCCAGCGCCCGGCTTCTTCACAAACTGGAAATTCTGACGATCGGTGACCTGGCCCGCACGGACCCCGCCCTTCTGACCGCCCACTTAAAAAGCCACGGGCAGCTGATCTGGGAATACGCCAACGGCATTGATGACACTCCCGTGATCGGATCACCTGTGGAAGCCAAAGGCATCGGTAATTCCACCACGCTTCCCCAGGATGTAACCACCCTCCCGGAAGCCCAAATTATCCTTCGCGGTCTGGCCGAATCCGTATCCAAGCGTCTCAGAACTGCCGGTCAGTTAGCCGGCATGGTATCAGTAGAAATCAAATACAGTGACTTTACGGTCTTCTCCCATCAGGCCCAGCTCCCGGTCCCGTCAAATACCAACGCCTCCATCTACGAATGCGCCGGCCGCCTCTTCCGGGAGCTCTGGAATCATGGGCCGATCCGCCTGCTCGGCATCCGTACTTCCAAGCTGGTGCCCGTCGACACCCCGATTCAGATCAGCCTCTTCGACCTGGAAAAGCCCGTCTCCGAGAAGCAGAAAAAACTGGACGCCGCCCTGGATCAGATCCGCCAAAAATACGGGAACGAAGCTGTCGTCCGCGGCAGCTTGATGGAGCGGGAATCTGATCGGGAGATGTGACTTATATAAGCGCTGGTGCCCACGGTCCGCCATTCTCACTTCTCCGTCTATGTTCCCCGCTTTTCAGCCCTCAGGCCCCTGACAGCTTTCACGCAGCACCAAGCTGGGCTGAAGTAAGTACACATTTTGATAATCCGCTTCTTTTTCAAATTCCATACTGTGCAAAAGCACCGCCGCCTGATGGCCTATTTCATATCCCTGGAAGGATATACTGCTCAGCTTCGGTGTCAGAGAAAGGCAGATCGGCAGATTGTTATCAAATCCAATTACTCCGATATCCACTGAAATCCGCAAGTCCATTTCCTCTGCCACCGTATAGACCTGTCGCGCGATTACATCATTATGGCAGAATAATGCATCAGGCGGGTAAGGTCTTGCCATCATCGAGCGGATGGTGTCTTCTATATTTTCCTCATCTCCGGATTCAGTCTGAGATACTACGATCCCATAGTCGATTTCCATATTTGCTTCCATTAAAGCGGCGCAAAATCCATTGAGCCGTTCCATGCTTGTTTCAAATCGGATCGCAGATAAGAAACCAATGTGTTTATAACCCTGTTGTATCAGGTGTTTGGTTCCGATATAGCTTCCATAAAAATTATTGCAGCTGACTAATGGAACGGTCGGTAACTCATTGATTCCACGGTTGCAGAATACATAGGGGATCTTATGCTTAAAAAGCTGCATGTACCCTTTCATGTTTACCCTTGTGTGAATGGAAGGCACTATGATGAGACCGTTAACCTTGGATGCGATTAAACGGTCAATATACTGCATTTCCCGCTCTGCATCGTAGTCCGTATTACAGATTATAGTATTGATCCCTTTTTGTTGGGCATAATCCTCTATTCCCTTGAGTATTCCCGGAAAGGAGTTTGTCATGATATTTGGCAGTATCACACCCCAGTTGTAGATGGATCTGCCATCTTTTTGGCACTTGGAATAAAATTCCGGTGATATAAAACTGCCGCTTCCCACCTTCGTGCAGATGACTCCGTCTGTCCGCAAACGTGTCATGATACGATCGGCTGTCGCACGGGATATTCCGTATTTTGCGCAAAGCATCGCCCGGGAAGGTACTGGCGTATTCGGCGGCATAGTGGAAAAATTGGCTATCAGTTGCTGTATAATACGTTCATATTTGTACATTTTTTACCCCTTTTATCTTTTGCGGTTTGCAATATCCTTAGTATACTATGGTTGGTAAATGAAGATCAATACCAAATTACATATTTTTTCTCATTTTCCCTATCAACTTACATCTAATTATTCCAAATAAAAAAGTTGCCTGTAAAACTTACCTTTTTTATTGACGGATTTTGTCGAATAAGCTATGATTTTCATATAATAAACAGGCAATTGTTATTCCCGGGAGTAAAGTTTTTGTAATCAGTCAACAGAAATGCATTGTAAACAAGGATTGGAGGTAGTTACTTGTCTATGGAAGTCGCAAAAAGCAGGTCACTTGATGTAATGCGGCAGGGAGGTGTTGCGAAATGCACAAAACTGAGTCTGGGTGATTCTCGGGCAATTGAGATCGCCGGACTTTCGGATTTCGACTGTCTGTGGGTATGTACAGAGCACGTGCCAAATGATTGGGCTGTGGTCGAAAAGCAGGTTCTGGCGGCGAAAGCATACGATAAAGATCTTTTGGTCCGCGTTGCCAGAGGCAGTTACAGCGATTTGATCAAACCACTGGAATTAGACGCTTCCGGTATCATGGTCCCGCATGTTTTGAACACGGAAGACGCCAGGCAAATCGTCTACTATACGCGTTTTCATCCCATCGGCCGCCGGCCTATTGACGGTGGCAATGCGGATGGCAGATTTTGCAACATTCCTGTCGCGGATTATCTGCGGCAGTCAAACGAACGGAAGATGCTGATCGTGCAGATCGAGGACAAAGAGGCCGCCCCCTATGTCGAGGAGATCTGCGCGCTGGAAGGCATCGATGTGGTATTTTTCGGCCCCGGCGATTATAGTCACAGCCTGGGAATACCCGGGGAGATCAACCATCCTATGGTAGAGGAAATGCGCCGGAACGTGGCGCTGGCCTGCAGAAAACACGGAAAATTCGCCGGAACGACCTGCAGCCCTCAGGAAGTCCCACGCATCCGCGATATGGGGTATCAATTTATCAGCACCGGTGGGGATGTTCTTGGGTTACATAATTATTTTGAGTCTTGCCGGGCAGCTTTTGATCAATAACAGAGGAACGGTTGAACAAGAGGATGTTCACCCATACCTATATGTGCGGGAAAACGCACGCATGGAGGAACGGTTGAACAAAAGGATGTTCACCCATACCTATATGTGCGGAAAAACGCACGCATGGAGGAAAATATGAAAGATTTAAAACAACTTTTAAAAACCAGACCGGTATTTGGAACCACACTGACCAGTATGAGCTCCGTTATGGCAGAGGTAATCGGTGCTTATGGAATGGATTATCTGTTTATTGATGCCGAACACACGCCCTGTGAGGTTACAGGACTGCGCGAAGTAGTCCTGGCTTCTGAAAACGCCGGTATAGCCCCGCTGATCCGGACAACACGGCCCGATGAGATCGAGATAAGAAAAGCATTGGAAATCGGAGCGGCAGGAATCATTTGTCCCCATTGTAAAACAAGACAGGACGTGGAGACCATGATCGCAGGGGCAAAATTTCCTCCGCTGGGGCATCGCGGCTATGACTGTGGTGTACATGCCGCCAGATACGGCGGATACGGATATGATCCGGTTACCTATATGAATCACTGTCACGAAAAGCAGCTGGTAATTCCCATGTGCGAGGATTATGAGTTCATCGATAACATCGATGACATTCTGGAAGTGGAGGGAATCGACGCGATCTGCTTCGGACCTGCGGATTATGCCATGTCGCTCAATATCACCAAGCTCTATAAAATCGATCATCCTCAGGTACGAAAAGGATTGGATATGCTGATGGAAAAAACCGCCAGGAAGGGAATCGAAGTGATGCTGGTAGCCAATCCTCCCACCTATGAGGCAATCGATAATCTGCTGAACATGGGAGTCCGTATGGTAACGCTGGCCAGTGAGATTATTATCCTTCAGCAGTCATTAAGAGACATAAAAGAAAAGGTTCTGGATCGTTATCAAGAGCGATAAAAAATAGTAGCGCTCGAAAAAACCTCGCTGACTATTTTTCATGCATCGCACGTAAATGCCCAAAAAACGGGCATTAAGTGCTCATAGCTATAAAAAATAGCAGTGCTGAACAGATGAGAAAGGAGAAATATGATATGAAAAAGGGTTTGTTGACCATTTCCGCTTTGTTACTGACAATTATTCTATGTGCAGGGTGCAGTTTAAACACCAGCCGGGGAACTGATACTTCTTCCGACCAAAGTTCCGGTGAAACTTCTACACCGATCCAGGCTCAGGAGCCTGCGTCTTCTCCTTCCGGCGAAACGTCTTCCGCCGAAGCAACCGGTTTATCCTACAAATTAGGTGTATTTATGCGTTATAACGATAGCACCGGTGCTCAGATGCGGGCCGTCATGACCAAACAATTCGATGATCTTAACAAAGCAGGCGGTATTGACGGTCATACCGTAGAGGTAGTCTTTTATGATACGGAGGGGAATGCCGAGACAGCGGTTAATGAATTTAACCGTATGGTCTCTGAAGATAAAGTACTGCTTATTATCGGCCCCACGACTTCCACAAACGCATTGGCGGTCATAGATCTGGCCGCTCAGAGCAAGATACCGGTTATCACCCCTCAGTCTACGAACACCTCGATCACCAAGGATTACGCGAATGAATGGTTTTTCCGAAATTCCGTTGCGGATTGTTATCAATCTTATTCTCTCTGTGACTATATCTGCGAAGATCTTGGGATGAAAAAAATCGCTTTTATTCACAGTACCGACTCCCAGGGACAGGGGCAGTTTGATGATTTCGTCGGTTATATGAAGGAGAATTACGATCAGGATATCTATCTGGAAGAGATGTTTAATGAAGGCGATATTGACTTTAAAAGTCAACTTTTGAATATCAAAAACTCTGACGCCGAGATCCTCGTGATCGCCGGGCATGAAGCTGAGATCGGGCTGATTACTTCCCAAAGGCTGGAAGTGGGTATTCCGGCCGATATGCCCTTCGCCGGATATAACGCAATGACTTCGGCAGACTATTCATCGGTAGCAGGCGCTTCCTGCGAAGGTGTCATCATCGCCAGTCCCTGGAGCGCTACTGCCACGGACGACGGTTCCAAAAAGTTCATGGCAGATTATGCTGAGCAGCTCACCGCGCCTGACGCCAATTCCGCCCTTGCCTATGACTGCGTAAATACGGTTACCCACGCGCTGACAGGCCTGGAACTCGGCCTCACAGATGACACACTGGAAAGCGACCGCTTAGCAATACGCGATGCCCTGTCAGGTATTCAGGGGTTTCCCAATTTGACCGGTACGGTAAATTATGGACCGGACGCCACACAACTGGATAAAGATGCCAAAACCAGCTGTGCGATCTGGCAGATGCAGGCAGATTATACCTATAACCTGCTCAAAGCGGCGAAATAAAGCTCCATTCATTACAGAGAGGACCCGGCAGCTTCAAACCTGCCGGGTCATAAAGGAAGGATCGATCGGGAAAGGAGACACTTATGGGACCAACTATGTTATTTGATTTACTGATTGTGGGTATCTCTATCGGCGTACTCTATGGTTTGCTTGCTTTATCCGTATCGTTGATTTATGCCTCTTTGGATATTATCCATTTTGCCCAGGGAGAATTGTATACAATGGGGGCTTTTCTCGGATTAATTTTGTTCCGCTTTCATATTCCGTTTATACCGGCTATGATCCTTGCAGCAGCAGGCACAGCGGCCTTTGCGTATCTTCTGCTTAAGACAATCTATAATCCGATTCTGAAAATAAGCGGTGGATTTTCTGTCCGGGGACTTACTTTTGTGGTGGCCGGTTTTGGGATGGCTAATATTTTGCAGAATTCATACTGGGTCGCCTGGGGTGTCGTGTCCCAATCCTATAACGCTTCTTTTGGATCAGGGATCTCGTTGGGCTCCATGACTTTACAGCCGGTCTATTTCATTATTATGGCAGTTGGCATCGTCCTCATGTGCCTGTTGGGTTTTCTGTTTAAAAAAACGAAAATCGGATTGGCTATGCGGGCCGTATCCTACAACAAAGAATTATCATCCATCATGGGAATACACGTGGGCGCTGTAATGGCACTGGCCTTTTGTATGGCCGCATTTTTCAGTTCCGTCGCAGGCGTGCTCGGTGCACAGCTCACCTATGTGCGCTATGATATGGCAGCGACCATGCTGCTAAAAGCCTTCTGTTCGGCAGTGATCGGCGGGATGGGTAACGTCTTCGGAGCGATGCTGGGCGGGTTGATGATCGGTATCGTGGAGAGTGTCGGGGGATATTTGATCGGCGCCCAGTATAAAGATGTGATCAGTTATGCCATCATGGTATTGGTACTTCTGATCAGGCCCAGCGGACTGTTTAAAATGAAAACAGCACAAAAGGCTTAACCGGACTTTAGATAAAGTGAGGTGTGACATGAAAATTCCATTACTCAGGATAGGCGGCAGTGAAAAAAAAGAGGGAATTACCATTCAGCACAAAGCTGAAAAAATCGCCCTTCTGCTGACCATCTGTATCGTGATTGTTTTTCCCATACTTTTTCCTAACGACTATTTGATACATATCGGATGTATGATTGGAATCAACATCATCGTAGCCTTAGGCATGTATGTTGTCACCGGTGCTTCTGGCCAGATCAATATGGGACAATATGGTTTTTTCTGTGTAGGCTCTTATACAGCGGCGCTGGTCACCACACGTCTGGGACTTGATTTTTGGTTCTGCGTATTGATTACGTGTCTGGTCTGTTCTGCCGCAGGTCTGTGTGTCGGTTTTCTGGCACTTCGCATAGAAGGGCCCTATCTGGCCCTTTGCACTCTGGCATTCGGCGAATCCGTCCGTCTGATTATCAACAATGCCAGCTGGGCCGGCAGGGCCACGGGTATTATGCGCATCGGGAAACTATCCGTCTTCGGCTTCGATATGACGACCAAAAGCCAGTGCTATTTTTTTATCATGATTCTGGCTCTTATCACCCTGGTCATCGTCAATAATTTGATGCATTCCAGGCAGGGCCGAAGATTCAAAGCAATCAAGGATGACGCCATCGCCTCCAGTGTCATGGGGATTAACGTAACAAAATCAAAAATGTTTGCCTTCTGTGTAAGTGGTATTTTAGGCGGGTTGGGAGGCTGTGTTTATGCCTGTTACGTCAATTATGTTAACCCCACCACCTATGTACAGGGTCTGCAGGTAAAATTCTTACTAATGATCGTTTTGGGCGGACTGGGCAGTCAGTGGGGGGCGCTTGTCGGAGCCATTATGGTTACTGTTTTCTATGAGCTGACGCGAACCTACGGGCAATACCAGAGTCTGGCTGCCGGCTTAATCATGATATTTATTATTCTTGTTCTGCGGCGGGGTGTTGTAGGCACAGTCGTACACAGATATCAACAGCGGATCATCCGCAAAACGCATCTGTTAGAAAAACGCCGCTTAGAATCGGAAGCACATACAACAGGAGGTGACTCGGAATGATTCTGGAAATAGACCGGATTACAATGAAATTCGGAACTTTGGCCGTGTTGGATGACATCTCCTTTGGCGTAAAAGAGCATTCCATACATGGTGTGATTGGTCCGAACGGCTCCGGAAAGACCACTTTATTTAATGTAATCTCACGCATCTATACTCCGTCAGCCGGTGAAATCCGGTTTGCAGGAAACAACATCATTCCTCTGCGTTCCCATCAGCTGGCAAAGCTGGGAATAGCAAGAACCTTTCAGCTTTTAAGGGTATTTCCCAGCCTGACTGTGCTCGAGAACCTGATGCTGGCCATGACGCCCAGGGAGAAAACTACGATCATTGACGATTTTTTGTCTACTCCCCGCATGAATAAGCAGGAAGCCGAAATGCGTGAACAGGCCTATGAGGTCCTGAAAATGATAGGTCTGGAGCGCAAAGCGAATAATCCGACCGATGGAATCTCCGTCGGACAGCGGCGGATGCTGCAGCTTGGACTGGCCATAATCAGCAAGCCCCGGCTTCTGCTATTGGATGAATGCGTCGCTGGATTGGACCCGGAAAATGTCGAAAAACTGGTGCGGCTCCTTCAGTATTTCCGCAATGACCTGAACATCACCGTTTTAATGGTAGAGCATATCATGGATGTGGTACTGCGGGTATGTGACCGGATCACAGCTTTGGATTATGGCCGTTTGATATGCGAAGGAACTCCTGGCGAAGTGGTCGAAAACCCGGATGTGATTGAAGCTTATTTGGGAAAAGCCTAGAAGGGAGGATGGCAAATGCTGAAACTTACAAATATTACAGCTGGTTATGGAAAACTACAGATTTTGAATGGCATCACCTTTCAAGCGAAAGAAAATCAGATAACCGTCATTCTTGGAAGTAATGGCTGCGGAAAAAGTACCACCCTAAAAGTAATAACTGGCCTGTTAAAGCCTTCCGGCGGAACCGTGGAATTCAATGGAATCTCCACCGGCGGGAAACGCCCCCAGGAAATCGTCCGAAGCGGCATCACTTATGTAACTCAGAACAAAGATGTTTTTCCTTCTATGACGGTAGAGGAAAATCTGCTTCTTGGAGCATATACGATTTCTGATAAAAGAACAGTAAGCAGAAACATGACCGAGGTATTCGATTTTCTCCCTCGTCTAAAAGAAAGAATGAACAGCCCTTCCGGCCTGCTAAGCGGCGGAGAACAGCAGATGCTGAGCATCGGCCGGGGTCTAATGTCCAGCCCGAAAATGCTGATTTTAGACGAACCTTCTGCGGCGCTATCTCCAAAAATCAGCCAGGAGATCTATGCTTTGATTCAGCGGCTGCATACGGAAAAAGGAATTTCCATTCTTCTGGTTGATCAGAATGTAAAATTGGCTCTGGAAGTAGCAGATTATGTCTACGTATTTTCAGAGGGGCATGTCGTAATGTCCGGTACGGCAAAAGAACTGCGGGAATGGGAACTGAAAGCTTTTTACCTTGGAATGTAAGAGGAGGGGGGACTATGTTAACCACGAACCATGTAACATCTTTATTTGACATGAACGGCAGGATTGCACTTGTAACCGGCGGCGTTCAGGGTCTGGGATGGCAGGCCGGTGAAGCGCTCTCCGAGGCAGGAGCTACCGTGATTCTTACATCGCGGAATGAGCGCAAAGCACAGGCCGCCGCAGATAAGCTTCAGGCACAGACAGGCAATCCATGCCGGGGGCTGTCCCTGGAAGTATCTGATGAGAATTCGTGGAAGTCTGCGATGAATACGATACAAATCAAGTATCAAAAACTGGATGTACTGGTCAACAACGCAGGCGGCCGCAAAGTTACGGTTTCGCCGTCCTCCTCGTTCTGCGACCCTGCAATGGATTTTTTGGATGAACGTCCACTGGAGGAATGGCAATATTCGCTGGATGTCATGCTTACCGGCGTATTCTTAGGCTGTCGCGCTGCGTCTCCCATCATGAAAAAACAGGGTTACGGTAAGATCGTAAATATAGCTTCAATCGACGGAATCCGGGGGCGTGATCTGCGGCTTTATCAAAATACGGGGCTCTCACCCACAGTACCGGATTACATGGCATGCAAGGGAGCCGTGATCAATTTTACGCGCGGCATCGCAGTCGTACTGGCTCCCTACGGAATACGCGTAAACTGTCTGTCACCGGGCGGCTTTAAGCGTTCCCAGCCCCAAGCCTTCATTGACAGCTATTCATACGAAACACCTTTAGGCTGTATGGGTGATGATGCAAAGGATCTGAAAGGAGCTGTTCTCTTTGCCTGCGCGCCCGCTTCCGATTACATGGTCGGACATAATCTGGTCATCGATGGCGGCTTTACCGCCTGGTAATTGGCGGCAGCTATTGACCATCCTCTTTTTTTCTATTTTGAAAGTAAACAAAGTTGTCAATCGCCTGCAGGATATCCTGGAAAGTTTCACGGGGAGCCGCGTCGATATATTTTTTTAAAATCTCTGTCTCCGCGTCTCCTCTGTACCGGCCGTAGAAAATATCATAGAGATTATGGCCCCGGACATATATTTTAACCGCTTCCATATGATTTTTCAGGTCTTCCTTGGAATTAATCCTGGCCCCGGTCACTTTCACCATGCGTTTCATACTGGGGACTTTATACAGATAGGCCTTGTATTTCGCATACAGAATGTTGAAAAATTCCTCTTCTGACTGGATCACACCGATTTTGGCCATGACAGCGGGTTCCAGAAAATAATTCTCAAATGAATAATATCTCAGAACCAGAACATTGCGGGGCTGAACTCTGGGAACGCTGTCACCGCCTTCCTCTTTCGCTCTGGCGCCATAATAGCTGCAGAGCTGTTTCACCAGATATTTGGGATTCTTACCATCACTGTCACGAATCATCAAAAACTGGTCTTTTAAGTAAAGCTTGTTGATGTATTTCAGATTCGCATAGGTTTTTATATTCGTGCAGCTGTTGGTCGGAATGATGCTGATCCGCTGCAGCATACCGTCCTCATCATAGATTTCAGAATAATATTTTTCCAGCAGAAGGGGCAGGCGGTTCCGATCCTGCTTGCCTTCCACGATAAAGACAAAGCTGACGTTCATCAGGTCATTGGCCGTATATCCCAGATCATCCAGGATCTCGTCGATATCCACATTTTCCCGGATCGTCGTATAATAGTTCTCGTCCAGCACCACCTGTTTTATCTGCCGGCTGGTAAAGTTAAACAGCAGGTTCGGGGAATGGGTCGAGAATATGATCTGATTTTTCTTGGACAGACGGTAAAGAATTTCTCCGGCCACCTTCTGGAGCTGCGGGTGCAGATAGCTTTCCGGATCTTCGATCATTATAATAGAAGAAATAGGATTCATATCATCTATATAGGCTTCCAGCAGCGACAGGATATAGATACTCTTAATCCCCTCGCTGAGCATCTCGATGGAACCTTCCATATACCGGTCATTGTTGATCACCAGCGTATCGATATGGAACAGTTCATCAATATTGAACTTCATTTCAAACCGGATATCCTGAGATCGGCCGCTGTTTTTGTGGAAATACTGGTTCAGGCGCGCCGCAAAGGCATCCACATTCAGGTGAAAAAGCTTATACTCCAGCAGCCTGACTGTTTCCGTTATGGTAATATCCGCCGGCGCTTTCCGGTTAATCACATTGATGCAGTTAAAACAGTGGCTGCATTTTCTGGATTCGTCAAACACACAGCGGTTATCCCTAAGCCCTGCCAGATCCTGGCGCGTCTGGGCTACGAATATATCATTCTGAATTCCCGTCAGCTCCCTGCGGTGATCGATATAATGAATCCTGGGGATCAGCATCGGAATATATTTATTGTTCTTGCGCACCCCGTCATTGTAACTGATTTTACCGTCCTTGTGAATCGAACAAATGAAAGACAGCGTATTAGACTGAAAGGCCGGCAGCCGGTTCCTGAATTCTCTGAGCCATGCGTCGAAGCTTTTATATCGGCTGATCACACCTCTTTGATGCAGCTCTGCCAGATCTTCATCGGCGATCTCAAGCGTGGCGCCGATTTCGATCGCTCCCATACCGTCTCCAAAATCTGTGGGGCGGATCTGATAATAGCCCTCCATGGCCAGTATCGCATCCAGAATAACTGTTTTTCCCGTATTATTTTTCCCTACCACAATCATAGCGCTCTCGATCTCTTCAATCCTGAGATCCCGGATGGATTTAAAATTGTGTATGGTTAGGGATCGAATTTTCATAAATGCTATCCTTTCCTGACGCTGTAACCGAATTTTCCCAGTTTCCTGCCTGTTCCAAAATAGTCGCCGTGGGAATATACAATAGGTTTCGCCTTCTCGAGATCGAACCTGCCTTTTTCATCCATATAGTTTTCATCCGCGTGGACGGCCACTACCCTGGCGAGAAACAAATCATGGCTGCCCAGGGGCAGGACCTGCGTCACGCGGCACTCAATATTTACCGGACTTTCCTGAATCATGGGTACGTTTACCACACTGGCAGGCGTTTTCGTCAGTTTCATTTTTTGGAACTTATCCATATCCCGCCCGGAACGCACGCCGCAGAAGTCCGTCGCTAAGGCCAGCTTCTCGGTCGTCAGATTTATCACGAATTCCCCTGTTTTTTTCAGGAGTTCATAAGAATAGCGCTCGGGACGCACGGAGACTGATACCATCGCCGGGTTCGTGCAGACTGTTCCCGTCCATGCCACAGTGAATACATTATCTATACCCGCTCCATCGGATACCGTAACCAGCACGACTGGCAGCGGATAGAGCATATTTCCGGGTCTCCATTGCTGTTTTGCCATAGTTTCCTCCAATTCATACCGTTTTTACGGCTTTTTGCGGCCTATCGTTTCCTTCTGTCAACATTCCTCTATTTATGCACTTACTACTGTTGGAGCACCGTGACAAACGCAGGGATCAGCTGTTTTTTCCTGGACACTACCCCCTCCAGCATCATGGAATCCGTATCTCCGGAAAGGCTGAAAGCCTCTGCCGCCAACTCTCTGGAACTGCCTCCATAGCAGATCAGTTCCGTCCTTTCATCAATAATATTGGTCAGCATAAAAAACATCATGGTAACGTCATGCTCCCGGAATGCCTTCTCCATATAGGGAATCAATTTCCCTTTGATCTCTTCCAGCTCGGACTGCTCCATGGAATTGATCTGGCCCACACCGAAGCTGACATCGCTGACGTTGAATTTTTTAAAGTCCTGATAAAAGATCTCTTCGGGTGATTTACTGTTCAGATTGCTTCCCGCACGGAACATGTCATGGGCGAATGTGGGCAGATCGTCAATCCCGGCAATCCCAGCCAGATGTTCTGCTGCCGCCCGGTCCTCTACCGTGCATGTAGGTGAACGGAACATCAGGGTGTCAGATATGATAGCCGCGCACAGAAGTCCTGCGATCCGAACCGGAATTTCTATATTTCTCTCCCGGTACATCTGGCTGATAATTGTCGCCGTACAGCCCAAAGGCTGATTCCGGAAAAATACCGGTGTGATCGTCTCGATCGTCCCCAGCCGGTGATGATCGATAATCTCCAGTATTTCCGCGGATTCGATTCCGTCAACCGCCTGGCTTTTCTCATTGTGATCCACCAGGATCAGCTGCTTCCGGTTCATATTTAACAGATTTCTTCTGGAAATCATCCCGATGTAGATACCGCGCTTATCCACAACCGGGAACTCCCGATGGCGCTTTCTCGCCATTATATCCTTAATATTATCGATCAGGTCATCCGTGGTGAAAGTAATCAAGTTCTCTCTGGTCATAAAATGCTTGATGGGCATACTCTGATTGATCAGTCTGGCCACCGTGTACGTATCATGAGGTGTGCTGATCACCTGACAGCTGCGCTCTCTGGCCAGCTTCCGTATCGTCTGGGACACTTTCGCTCCCTCGCACACGATCAGACAGGCCGCATTCATCTCAATCGCACAGAGCTGAGACTCATAACGGTTGCCCAGAATCACCAGATCATCGTCTTCCACATAATCCTCCATCAAATCCGGGCTGGTGGCAGCGATTACCACTTTACCTTTTATAAAATATGCATGAGGATTCCCTTCTACCATTGTTCCATCCAGAGTTTCCAGAATATTTTTATATTGGGTTCTGGCCGTGGAGAGAATCCGGCTGTCGTACACTTCCATATAGGATGTTGCGATATCCCCGATCGTAATCAGGCCCTCCAGCTGGTTTACCTTGGACGTGACCGGCAGGGTGACGATCCCGGATTCCTTCATCAGGCCCCAGGCTTTTTTCAGTGAAATGCTCTCTTCCACTCCCTGTGTTTTCCGTATCTCCACATCTCGGACCTGGGTATAAACCGAGGACAGGTAACCGGGCGCCGATGCCTGGAAACGGTTCAAGACATACTGGGTCTCTTCATTGATCTGTCCGGCCCGCTTGGCTATAAAATTTCCCTGCGCTGTTTTTCTCTTAAAATCCGCATAAGCGATTGCCGAGCAGATCGAATCCGTGTCCGGATTCTTATGGCCTATTACATAGATTTTTCTGTTATCATCCATTCTATATTCTCCTCCAAATAAATAACCCCTGGCTTTTATTATAGTATAGAAGCAAAACTCCTACAACGTCTAAATGAAATTGGGTATTTTGTATTATATCCAATCCCACTTTCTATTTGTTTTGTATATATTTCACGATAATTTCATATTGTATTCATAATTTATTCATAATTTATTGCTATACTAACTACAGTTGAATAAGAGTTCATTCAACAGGTTGCAATGTGTTTCATTACACACATAGATAAATTTTTTCATAATAGCCTCGGTATCTCTGATACCGGGGCACTCCTCATTCTATGAAAGGCCATGGGAAAACCGCTCCCATGGCCTTTTTAATATTATGATACAAACTTAGTATCTTCATTCTTATTTTTATAGTTGTGTATTTTTATCTTCCCTGTTTGGCATCCACACGCTTGATCGCCTCATTTAGAGATAACATCCTCGCGTCCAGCTTCGAGATCATCTCCGCACATTCCCGCAGCTCCCGGCTGATATAATCCGGCGCATTTCCCTCGAACTTGTAATAGATCTTATGCTCCAGGCTGGCCCAGAAGTCCATGGCTATGGTTCGGATCTGAATTTCCACCTTCGTATCCACCACACTGTCCGATAAGAATATCGGTACGGTAACCAGCATATGATAACTCTTATAACCGCTCTCTTTCGGCGCCTTAATGTAATCTTTTATAGACAATACCTTCAGATCGCTTTGGTTTCCGATCATTTCTGCCAGTCGGTAAATATCAGATGTAAAGGAACAGGTTACCCGAACCCCAGCGATATCATTTACATACTTTACCATGTTTTCGATACTGCTCTCGTAACCGTTTTTCTTCAGTTTCTTCACAATGCTTTCCGGCAGCTTGATTCTGGATTTGATATGTTCGATAGGATTGTAACGATGAATATGCTGAAATTCATCGTTCAATATCTCGAGCTTGGTGCCGACCTCTTTTAAAGCCGAATTATATAAAAACATCGTAGTTTCCCAGCTGTCAACATCATCATACAGCCTGTCTGAAAAATTACTCATACTTACCTATTCCCCTTTATCTTCCCCGCTGCCGTATCACAGCGCAACAGTATTATTATATCATACTTTGTCGAAATAGCGAGCGTTTTTTCAGTATTTTAAGGAAGTTTAGAAATATTTAATCTTTCTTTTTTTAAGCATACTTCCTATTATATGTAAACACTTCGTACTTGTTTATCCGAAAATTCCCATTAACTATTGGCAAACCTTACTGTAAAAGTATATAATGGTCTGTAGCGAAAAAACACAACAACATATGAATGACCGATAGAAAAGCTTTCGCTAAGTATTATTTCATCTATATCATTCACTTTATATTACTGGATGATAATCTGAGATTATTTCTAGCTGCACTTCCGTTAGGGCAGCATTATCTGTAATCCCGAATTTTACTCACTGGGATACATATCCGGAAATTACGCGATTGCATTCTAATTTATTTGCGAACAGCAGTTCATTATGATTTCGCTCTTGGGAAGATCCTGTCCATCACACTTCTCTCATCTTCTATCACACTATTCTTCTCTCTGATAACTTGTCTTACATGGTATACTTCCCCCTATGTGTATTTTAAATGTATACACATATTATAGTATATATACAGCATAGAAAACATACCCTTTAATGTATATGTGGGAGGTTGATAAAATGATATGTTTTGACAAATTATGGGAAACTATGCGTCAAAAAGAAATAACTACATACAAATTAATCAAGTATCATAATTTCAGTCCCAGCCAGATTCAAAGACTGAAGCGGAACCAATGTGTATCTACTTATACTCTTAATCGCCTCTGCAATATTTTAACTTGTGATATCAAAGATATTGCACAATACCGCGAAGATGAGCTATAATAATCCGGTAACCTGTTGACGGATCATTATTAGGAGTTTTTTATGTTTCGATTATGGGGAAAAATTTTTCGCAACAACCATCTTTTGAAGGATACCGTCATCTGTATGGAATCGGATGATACCAGAACGCATAAAATATTTCACGCTTTAGATGAGGTCTGTTATGAATTTGATCTTCCTAAACCGATCTGGTTGGATGCTAATGTAGAAGAGTTCAAAACGCATGATAAGACCCGGTTCCGGCAGGACAATTTTATTGAACAGCTGGATTTTGATTACCTAGAGATCCAGATTATCGAAGAGTAGTACTGAAGAAACGGTTGTAGAAAGAGGAATGAATGATACATCTTTCTGCAACCGTTTTTTATGCTTTACTATATTATTCTTATTGAAGATACCCGTATGCTTCTGCATGTTTATTTATGCTTCTGCGTGCTTATTTATGCTTCTGCATGATATGCTTTTGCTTATTTACAGTCTCTTCAGCAACTCTTCTCTTTCTTTTTCATATCCCGGTTTTCCAAGAAGTGCGAACATATTTCTCTTATAGCTCTCTACACCCGGTTGGTCAAAGGGATTCACACCCAATACGTAACCGCTGATACCACAGGCAAATTCAAAGAAGTAGAACAGCTCCCCGAGATAAAACTCGTTTTGCTCCGGAATACTTACCAGCAGGTTCGGTACATTTCCGTCAGTGTGTGCCAATATCGTACCATTCATCGCGCTTTTATTGATAAAGTCCACCGTTTTCCCGGCCAGATAATTCAGTCCGTCCAGATCTACCGGCTCCTCACCCATTACCAGTTCATGCCTGGAACCTTCCACATTCAGAACGGTCTCATACATAATCCGTGCTCCATCCTGAATAAACTGTCCCATAGAGTGCAGGTCTGTTGTCAAATCCACAGATGCCGGGAATATCCCCTTCTGGTCTTTCCCTTCGCTCTCTCCGTATAACTGTTTCCACCATTCCGAAACAAAGTGAAGGCTTGGCTCATAATTAGCTACGATTTCCACCGCTTTCCCTTTTCGAAGCAGGATATTGCGGACAGCCGCATATTTCAACGCGTCGTTCTCTGGGAAATCACAATTCAGTGCACGTTCTCTTCCGGAAGCAGCACCCTCCATCAGCTTCTTGATATCCGCACCGCTGACTGCGATGGGAAGCAGACCTACGGCTGTTAATACGGAATAACGTCCGCCCACATCATCCGGCACGACGAAGGATTCATATCCTTCCTCCGTAGCCAGATTTTTCAAAGCGCCTCTGGCTTTATCCGTGGTACAGTAGATTCTGCGGGAGGCTTCTTCTTTCCCATACTTGTCTTCCAGCATCTTCTTGAACACCCGGAACGCAATCGCAGGCTCAGTGGTTGTCCCGGATTTAGATATCATATTAATAGAAAAATCTTTTCCTTCCAGTACATCCATGAGGTCATTAATATACGTACTGCTGATGCTGTTGCCTACAAAATAGATTTCCGGTGTTTTTCTTGTCTCTTTGGAAACCATATTATAAAAACTATGTCTTAAGAACTCAATCGCCGCTCTGGCTCCCAGATAGGATCCACCGATTCCGATTACCAGAAGTACATCGGAATCTCCTTTGATTTTCTGTGCGGCTTTCTGGATACGGTCAAATTCCTCCTTGTCATAATCTACCGGAAGATCGATCCAGCCAAGGAAATCATTCCCCGCGCCGCTTTTGGAAACTAACTGTTCTCTGGCATCCAGAACCAGCTTGCTCATCATAGTCACTTCGTCATCGCGGATAAAAGAGCTTGCTCTCGAGTAGTCGAATGATACTTTGTTTGCCATTCTAATACACCTCTTTTTCTTTATAGTAAAACTTTTCATATGAAAATTGTAGCAAATCCGACTCTCTTTATCAAGCTAAATATTCCGTCAGTATCTCCTGGATTACTTCTTCCTCCTGCGCAGCCTGCATCCCTTTTTGCATTTCCTCCTGTCTCTTGCTGCTTCCGGCTGCGATCTGTTCCAGGCTTCGCTTCATACTGGCGATTTCTGTCTCCACATTTGGGTCCATGATCAGCATATTGTCATCTGCCGTTTCTTCTTCCATGCCGGTCACCGCTTTTTTCTCTATATATTGATGCGCCAGGCGGTTCGCCATGTAGTTCTCTAAGTATTCACAAACGTTCATATGTACCATATTTTTCTTATACTCCACATCCAGCAAGCCGCTTACCGCCCCGACGGCCAGTATTCCGCCGCCGCCCATTATTAAATATGTGGTTATATTTTGGGTGGGATAGCCATAATAATAGCATAGGAATGCACCCGTGCATCCAAGGAGCAGACAAAGACGCATAGCATTACCCGGAAGCCGTTCCCATCTGTGAAGGCGGATACCTAAGAAACGGACTTTGGATAACTGTTTGTCCACAAACAGCCCAATATTATTGACACCCAGATTCAGTTTATAGCAGCTTTCAAATTTCATTTTCATTTTTTTCATCAGTTTGTTGCGTGTCTCCGGTATTTTTCCGGTCACCCTTGCATAGTGGGCATAACCCAAATGTGCTAACAATTTTCCAAGAATACCTAAGCCACATACCCCCCATATACAGTAGGTAATAAAGCCTCTGCTAATAATTTCCTTCCACATAAATTATTCAATCCCCTTTCGAAAAATAATTTCCAGATTTTTACAATTCATTATACCGAATGCTGATTGATTTGAAAAGATGCCTGGAAGGAAAATCGTTTTACATTCTTAGACAGGAAAACAGGCCCCGCAGCCTGAACCGACAGCGAGGGAGGGCATTCGACATAAATACCCTGATTCGTACACCCGCAGTAACAGAAAAACGTGTGTAATAAGTTCAGTGTTCTGTTTTCGGGCTGGATTAATTTTCAATTATTTGCTATACTTTTACTGATCATAAAGGAGGAATAAATATGACATATAAAACAAGAGGAGTCTGTTCTCAGGAAATCCATCTGGAGTTAGACAACGATATTATAAAATTTGTAGAATTTATCGGTGGATGTTCTGGAAATACGCAGGGAGTGGCACGGCTGGTAACCGGAATGAAAGTACAGGACGCGATTGATAAAATGGAAGGCATCAAATGTGGTTTTAAAAATACATCCTGTCCGGACCAGTTGGCCCAGGCTTTGAAATCAGCTGCAAATCAATCATTGTAAAAGTAAACAAAAAGATTCATGGAGGTTCTTATGAAGCGGATAGTCCTCACCGGAGGCGGAACAGCCGGGCATGTCACACCAAATATTGCTCTGCTGCCGAAATTGAAGGAATTAAACTATGACATACATTATATCGGTTCCTACGAAGGTATTGAGCGTAAGTTAATCGAAGAATTTCAAATACCTTATTATGGGATTTCGTCCGGAAAGCTGCGGAGATATTTTGATCCTAAGAACTTTACCGATCCCTTTAAGGTCGTGAAAGGATATTCTCAGGCAAAGAAACTGATGAAAAAGCTGAAGCCGGACGTGGTATTTTCCAAAGGCGGTTTTGTCTCTGTGCCTGTAGTTATGGCCGCAGGCCGCAGTAAAATCCCAGTAATCATCCATGAATCGGATATGACTCCCGGCCTTGCCAATAAATTGTGTATTCCATCATCTTACAAAGTATGCTGCAATTTTCCTGAGACCCTTCATTATCTGCCGGAAGAAAAAGCTGTGCTTACAGGTTCCCCCATACGGCAGGAATTACTGAACGGTAATAAGCTGGAGGCTTTAAAATTCTGTAATTTTACCGCAAACAAACCGGTAATCCTGATCATCGGCGGAAGCCTCGGCTCTACCATCGTAAACGATGCCATCCGCCTGATACTTCCTGAACTGCTTCAGAAGTATCAGGTCATTCATCTGTGCGGAAAGGGAAAAATTGATCAGACCCTTACCGGTACGAACGGTTATATTCAGTTTGAATATATAAAAAAAGAATTAAGCGATCTTTTCGCTCTGGCCGATATCGTAATCTCCCGTGCCGGCGCGAATGCCATCTGCGAACTGCTGGCCCTGCACAAGCCTAATCTGTTAATCCCGCTTTCTGCTAATGCCAGCCGCGGGGATCAAATTCTGAATGCCCGCTCGCTGGAACGTCAGGGCTTCAGCCTCGTGTTAGAGGAAGAATCCCTGACCGACCGGAAGTTAATGGACGCCATTAACAAACTCTATGAAGACCGTTATATCTTTATGGATGCCATGTCCAAAAGCGGTCAGACGAATTCCATTGAGCTTATTACGAATTTGATTGAGCAGGCGGTCAAGGAGACCGGTCATAACCCAGCTGAGTAAATCTGAGCCTTCCTTCAGCCGCGCAGCTGTTTGACCAGTTCATCCAGTTCTTCAGCCGATACCTCTCCCGGTTTCCATGTCAAACCAACCTGATCTTCCGGATATCTGGGGATCAGATGGACATGGAAATGAAATACCGTCTGTCCGGCCAGCGGTCCGTTATTTTGTACAATGTTGAATCCTTCACATCCGAGTACCTCTGTCATATGTGCGGCCATTTTCTTTGCCAGCACAAATGCTTTGGCCGCTATGCTATCATCCAGTTCATAGATGTTGGCATAGTGCTCTTTGGGAAGAATCAACGCATGCCCCCGCGCCGCCGGACCCAGGTCGAGAATAACCATAAAATCTTCATCTTCGTAGATGGTAGCTGCAGGAATCTCACCATTTGCTATTTTGCAAAATATACAGGTACTGTCTTTCATTTCAGTTCCTTCTTTCTATGTAAATTTTTAGTATAACCTGTCGATTCATGTCGAATTATTCTAATTGATATTTCAAAGACCCAATGATAAACTGAAAGAAACGGGGTGATATTATGTTAAGTAAACAAGATAATGAGAAAATGCTGTCTCTAATGGAAGAAAACCCAGATGCCAGAGAAATCATTCAGAAACTTCAGGAATGCCATAAAATAACTCTCTCCAAAGTATCTCATGAGCTTCGCAATTCTCTGACACTCATTAACAGTTCCATGCAGTTTATTCAATCATCCCATCCGGAAGTAAAAGACTTTCCCCACTGGTATAGTACTATCGAGGATATTAAAAATCTGATCATTCTACTCCAGGATTTATCCGCGATCGGTAACGCTTCTAAATTAAGGCTAAACACCATAGATCCTTACGCTTCCGTGAAAGCCATTCTGGAATCAGCCCGTTCTCTCATTGCAAATAATCATATACAGCTGGAGGCCGAGTGCGAAGAAAATCTTCCATGTTTCCAAGGTGACGAGGCCAAATTAAGGGAAGCAATTTTCAATCTGATTATAAATGCCTGCGACGCTGTTCACGAAAACGGCAGTATACGAATCCGTCTGTTTAAAGAAGGGGCTTACATTATATTTAAGATAACTGATAATGGCTGCGGTATCGACGAGGCTTCGCAGGAATTAATATTCGAACCCTTTGTGACAACAAAAAAATCAGGTACCGGTATCGGACTGCCTCTGGCCGCTGAAATCGTACGCGCTCACGGAGGCATTCTCACCCTGGAATCCGAATTAGGAAAAGGCTCCAGCTTCACGGTTAAGATTCCCTATTGATCTTTTTTCTGTCTACTTACATTTTACAAGAAAACATCTGGTGTTGCAATGATATTTGCAGCACCTTTTTTATTAAGTAAAAAGCTTTATTGATTATAAAATCCAGACAAATGATCCTGCTACTCAAAATTACATCGGATATGCGCGATACTGATTTCATCACCCTGTCTTATTTCTGTCTTTTCATTGGACCCCAGCTGCACTCCGTTCAGGTAAGTTCCATTGGTCGAATTCAGATCTGTTATGTAATATTTTCCCTCCTCCATATTAATCCTGGCATGAATACGGCTGACTTTAGGATCGTTAAGCAATACATCCGCATATTCGGGCAGCTTGCCTATGGTCCACCCTTCTCCTTCTTTTAATTGCTGTTCGTACATACCATAGCATCCGCAATCCAGTCTGTGAATCATAGAATCCTCCTCGTAAAATAGAAGCTTCGTACTGCCGTATTCTGTTTCTTCCGCCACCTCTGCTGTCAAAAGCTCCTCATCCTGTATATTTTCATAACCTTTTTCCTCCACATCCATATTGTTTTCCCTGCGTCTTCGATCCCACAGCCAGGAAAAAAAACCTTCTTTTCTGTCTGAAATCACAGCCGGCATTTCTTTTTCTACCGGTTCTTCCCTAACAGCACCCTCTTCTTTGTCCCTGACAGGAATATAAGCGGCTTGGTTGTCCTGGAATAATTCCAGAATTTGCTCCATATTATAATTTTCTTCCGTAGTTTTTTTGTACACCTCATATCCAACGATCACCCCCCGTTCATCCTGATGATCCAGTTTCGCCAGCATATATTCTGCCAGCTGATGAAACCCCTGTACTGCCTCACATTCGAATCCCGGCAGATAACAAAAGAAAAATTCTTTCGTTTCCACATCCATATAAATGTATTCCGGCCATAGTACCAGCCGGCTGGTATCCAGTAAATAATCTTCCGTTTCATCCAGTGTTTTCATTAAATTCCTGCAGAGGTGATACATATCCTCAAACCCTAAGGCTTTCTTATCATAAATTCCAGCCATAGGCTGTTTGGAGCTGATTTCATAAAAGAACTGATTTTTTCCGTTTAAATTTCTCATCTGACATTCCAGCAGGCCTTTCAGATGATTTTCTTCCAGCATACGGATTTCATAAGTATCCTCACAGCCGGTATCATATTTGTCCAGTATCAGATAATTATGATTCAGGTCCCTTCTATATTCACCGTGTATTTGTTCCATTTGTTTCATGCACCATCCCTTCCAGCTTTCTGATATTCCTGATCCATTCGGCCGGGTTTCTAACCTCAGCCATCCTCTCTACAGACACGATACCATCCTTCCCCCCTATTATTTCTGATACAAACGGAAGCCCCGGTATTACAAGTTTTCCGTAAAATGCAACTGTAGCTTTTTTCTTCGTCACATGCAGCTCCATTTTCATGAATTGTACGCATAATATCCTCCCATTCAGCTGTTCCTTAGCTTTCTCATACAGTTCTTGCTCTATCTCCTGTGTATCACTGTATTGCGTTCCCGCCAAACTGCCTTCCAAGGCCAGCTTCCAGGCTAAGTTATCCAGCACAGCCAGATCTGATAGGTAAAATGCAAGATAGAGCAGCAGCACAAGGATCCCCATAATAGCAGGAAACAAAAAAGCGGCTTCGACTGTGTAACTGCCTTTCCATGATTTGTTAAGCTTATTTATTATTTTCTGACTGGAATTTTTTATTAAAACCATGAACTGATGTTACCTTCCTTTTTCAGCAGCCAAGGAACAGCATGCTGCCATATCCAAGCAGCAAAAAGGGAATAAAGGGAACCGCTTGATTTCGTTTTGCTTTTTTTGAAAGCAGAAGGATACCAGAAAACAACGCAGATAAAATAAATCCCATCATACAGAGCTGCAGATTTTTCCATAACCCTAGATAGATACCCGTTATGATAAGTGCGATCCCATCTCCAATCCCTATTGCTTCCTCCGTTATAAAGGCCAGCAATATGATGACTCCCCCCACCAGCACTCCGCCCAGCATATCCCCAAAGGCTTGTGCAAAGATAAAATGCCATGCAATCCCAATCATACCAAAGGCAGCTGATATCCACAGAGAAACTTCCCTTTTGAACAAATCTAAAAGTGTACTGATCCCCAAATAACCGCCTACCCAAATTTCAACATGTCCCATCTCTATGCCCACCTTTTTCTTTCATCCTCTTTCTTATGTCCCCTTTCATCATCTTTATCCGGCATCTTTCCTACTCATCTCCCCATTTTTTCCTTATCCACCACATCTGGAACAAGGCCGGTAATCCTCTGCCTGGGAAATCGGTATGGCCAATACCCCTCTCTTTAATCCGCTGCACCCCGACGTTGTGTGATAACAGTTCCCTGTGTTGGTAATAAATATGCGCCCTTTCAGGACCATTCTGCTGCCACACTTTTCACAAGCACTGAATTTCTGACCTTCCGTGTTTCTTAGACTGGATAAATCCTTGTAATCCGCAGACCGAACAGTCAGATCAATATGGCTGCAGTCTGACGTCTTATGGTAAACCGTCCCATGCTCCGTAACATATACGATCTGCTCCTCTTCCTTCTCACATATATCAGGCTCATAACCGGTCCATCCCCGGGTACAGGCTCTTTGCACCACTGGAATTCCAGGCAGGCCAATTACATTATACGGAAGCCTTAACGTGTAGCTAACTACCAGATCCACTCGATCCGCATCGTCCAGCGTATCGGACAAGAGACAGGAAATTCCTGCCGCCCCGCCTTTAATCATGGAAAAATCCTGATTTGACTTATTTATATAATCCTTTAGCTTACCATAGGCATAAATCTGTGTCAGATCTCCTTTGTAAGCATATTGGGACATATGCAGACTGGTTTGCACAGCCGCATCCTGAATTTGCCTTTGAATCCTCAACGCTTCCGTAAAATACATCATACTCAGCAGGACAAACAATACGAAAGGCAGGATCACCGCAGCCTCTGCAGTCATACTCCCGCGCACAGAGGTGCACAGCGATGCCCTTAACCTTAGCAGGAGATTCCGCACTCTCGGGCAGAGTGCCTGTCGCGATTGGAGACATGCATTCCTTTTATTACGGGCAAAGAGCATCGCTGTGCACCTCCTTACAATCCATACCCATAAGTACGGTCAATGGTCATTACATGCCGTTCCTGTCCTTTTCCCGGTATCCTGAAATACAGAAAAACTCGTGGTGCAGAAAATTTCAAGTGAAATCTCATGGTTTCTGTACAGTTGTCTATCCGGAAATTCGGACAGTCTTTCATAATACGTATCCGGTTCTCGATCAGATCCAGCGTCCGCATAGTTTTCTTTTCCCGTTTCTGGGTCAGCAGCAGTAGTCGAAGATAATCCTGATACGATATCCCCTGGTCACTTTCCTGGTTCCAGGTGGCTGCTGATTTCATCAGCGGTACTTTCTTCCCCTCCAGAAGGGCACTGACATCATTCGTACTCTCCTGAAACGCCCAGGCCATTAATATACCGGTTTTTGCTGCCTCAATAAGCGGCGGAATACCAGTAACCCCTACCAGAGCAGCTGCCAGTGTATATGCTTCTTCCTGCTTCTGTATATCTTTTTGCAGATATATAAAATTAAGAGCTTCCCGAATGACCAATAATCGGTTCACTACATATTCCAGATTCTGAATATCGCTTTCTTTCCCTGCAAGTACATATTCCACCGCGTAATTCAGACTGTCTCCCCCGCCTCCGTCCGTATAATCGGGAAGCTTTTCCAATAAGTATTCATCGAAAATAATGTCCGTCAAAATATTGGTTTCCGGGTCAGTTCCCCCCTCTCCTTTTTTCAATTTTCGGTGCGAGGGATACTTCTGAATATCCGCTCTGTTGTGCGACACTTCATTGGGTTCGGCCAGAACCATCTGCAGGGGGCTCAGCATTCGCAGCTCCTCTACCGATTGGATCGGGTTTTCCGGTAAATCACTCTGAATATCACCGCCCGCTGTGCTCTGTCCCTTATTCTCAGAGACGGCTTTTTCCTGTTCCTCCGCTGCTTTCTTCCAGTCATCCGCCTGCTTTTTCTGAGCATCAGCATAATCTTTTTCTATCTCGCCCAAGTTCTGGGATTGTGTCCACCCTGTTATACGGGTAAGGATGCCGGCAAAAAAAGTAATACCCGAAGTACCCTTTTTATGTTCCACGCACTGTCGGTAAAAACCGGCCCCTCCGGCGTCTGTGGCTAACACATATTCTCCGCACCCTGTTTCTTCCAGTCTAAGCCTCCAAGTATCCGCGCTTTTCAGAAAGGGTCTGCCTGCAGACGGCTCCAGATTCCAGCCTATGGCCGACTGCAGCCGCTGCAATATCCGGCTCTCCGAAAATTCTTTTTCTCCGTAACCGCCGTCCAGGTAAAACACATCATATTCTTCCAACAGTTCCCGATGGTACTCGGCAAATATGGAATCCATCCCCATAAGGCTCACATTCTCAGCGTGTACTTCCAGCAAAGTGGTTCTGGCCAACTCTGTAATCGTACCGAGCAGGCTTAAGGCCAATACCAGAATCAGGCTGAAAAAAACTGTGATTTGACCGCTCAGACATCTCTTTTCAAACGGTGCTGCTCTGCCTGACAATTTTCTCAAATAAATCCCCCACCAACGATGTCAGCTGGTCCTTAAAAATAAAGATGAGTCCCAGCAAAACCAATAATATTAGTATGATCTCTACGGTTCCAATTCCTTTCTGATTATCAATCCATCTTTTCCATAAGCTCATATGTTTTTCCTTTCCATTTGTCTTTAACAGCTCTGCTATTCTGCATCATTCCTTTAATACTGAAAAGCGATCAGCGCCGGGGCCATTACAATAATCAATACCACCACCAGCATCAGAAACATGGGTATCAACAATCGTGTTCCGGCCTCCTCCCCCAGTTTCTTTGCCTGTGCTTTTCTCTCTTCCAGTGACTCCTGGACTTCCATCTCCAGTATCTTCTCCAGACCTGCATTTCCCTTCTTCATATTCTGTACCAACAGGGAGGAAAACTTCATATATCTCTGTACCCGGCACCGTTTGCCGAAATTTTGATAAGCCCGCTGTTCCGGAATACCTCCCTGGATTTCATAATACGCCAGGAGTAATTCCTCATAAGCATGACGTTTAACCGACATCTGTTTTTCCTTTTTCTCCCGGTAATCCACAGCAACTTTGCCAAACGCCGTACGAATGTTCATACCCGCTCCCAGCAGCAGCGTAATTTTGCCGACCAGCTCCGGATAATCCATCATCATCTGTTTTTTCCGTTTTTCCTCCTGATTATGTAAATCCTTCTCTTTCCCGGCGAAAACTAAAACCGCTGCCACTACACTTAACAGAATGATCTTCCAGCTGTTACTTTTGGTTCTTTCTTTCCATTGAATTGTGACTCCATCCATCTGAACCGGCAGCTCCAGTCTTTTCTCTTCCCGGCTGCTTTCATCCAGTATTCGAATTCTGTTCTCCAGGCTGCGCGCCAGCTCCTCCTCAGGGGAATAGTACGGCGGCAGTACACGTATACTTTTTTCATACAAAGCTCTTTGATCCTGGCAGGTCATCTCTGCCTGAAGAAGAACCTCCTCCCCTTCCTCCTGTATATACTCGTTATGTATCCTGCCAGATGTTTCAACGATCTTGTAATTACTGGTGTGCCATTCCAGCTGGATCTCTCCGTCTTCCAGATCATAGGGTAGATTAAGATCCGTGCGCACTAAGTCGGAAGACTCATTCAGTCCCAGAATTTCCGAATCCAGCTTTGACATTGCATGTGTGATAAGTTCTTGAAGCTCCTCTTCTTGACGCGTCTGTCCCGACACCTGGATAGATACCGGTATTTTTTCTTTTTCTATCACGGAATCCAGCTCGTACTCTATTTTTCCAGTGCCAAAACCACCGCGTTCTATAAAATGCCCCTCTACCAGAACGCTGTTCAAAGATTCCTTTATAGCGTTCAATGAAGCCGCGGTCCCACCTGCAAATATAACCAGCAGCATAAGAGAAAGCTTTATATAATAGAAATCACGTTTGTCTTTACCGGCCGCCTTCTTTCCTACCCGATAAAATGGTTTCAGATAGAATGGTAGATCCGATGGAACCTCTATCCCTCTGCTTATCCATATCATCCATAAAAAAAACACTACGATCATACCGCCCAAAACCATAGCTATACCTCAATATCCACGATCTTTTTTCCCATATAAAAGGAAATTCCGTAGATAAACAGGCATACGCTCATAATGATCGTTCCAAGGGGATTGTGATACAGAATATCCAAGAATCCCGGGGAGCTGATCCCCACATAAAGAATAATCAGAAAAGGAATCCAATTCATAATACGTTGTTCTAACTGTTTTTCCGAAAGCATAGTTGTAATTTCCCGTTTAACCTCAATCTTATCCGACATTCGGTTCACCGTATTTTTAATAATTTCCACCAGATCACCACCGCTGCGTTTCGCAGTGGAAAATACTGCTGCAAAACTCTTTACGTCATCCAGACCGCTGCGCGCCGCGAAATCTTCCAGTATTTTTTCTACCGTCTCATTCATTTCCAGCTGATGGATCATAAATCCGAATTCCCGCACAATCAACCGGTCCCTGCCATAAAGGACCTCCAGATCCCGATATGCTTCCCGGAAAGAGTTTTCCACCGAGAATCCGGCGCTCAGCGCCGCTGACAGAGCCTGTATTCCCTCCCGGAACTCCAGATTCAGCATCTGCTGCTGTTTCTTTGCCAGATCCTTTCGTTTTTCCATATAGAAAAAGTATAGCATTGGACTCAATAATATAACTGCCAGAACAGACCTGTAAAACAGATAGCCGATCAGGCTTAGCACTACGATTCCCTCTGTACCGTACCGAATCCAATCCCTCCTTGTAAACCGATAACAATTATAATTAAGACCGGTAATTATGATCCTGTGATTTCGTCCTCCAGTTTGATTCCGGCATTTGACAGTTTTAGCCGGTTGCTCAGAGGATGTCTTTTTATGAGGCATCCCTTCACCCCTCCTTCGTTGGTCCTTCCTTCCTCCACATATTCATACAGGCACTGTGTCTGTATCTCTTCCCGGCAATCCAAAACCTCTGTAATCTCCAACACTTTTCTGCTCTTATCCCTCAGCCTCCCCAGGTGTACCAATATATCAATTCCTGATGCTATCTGTCTACGTATTGCCGGAAGCGGAAGGTTCATACCCATCATAACCATTGTCTCCAGTCTGCTGAACATATCTTTGGGGCTGTTGGCATGTCCGGTGCTCAAAGATCCGTCATGACCTGTATTCATCGCCTGGAGCATATCCAGCGTTTCCGCGCCTCTTACCTCTCCCACGATTATCCGGTCCGGACGCATACGGAGTGCCGCCCGGATGAGATCCCTGATCGTAATATCATGAATACCCTCCATATTCGCGTTTCTCGCCTCCAGCCGCACCAGGTTTTTCACTCCCTGGATCTGTAATTCCGCGTTGTCCTCAATGACAATCAGTCTTTCATCCGCTGGGATAAAACCGCTGAGCGCATTCAGAAATGTGGTTTTCCCAGATCCTGTTCCTCCGCTGATAAAGATGTTATATCCGGCGGCCACCAGATCTTTCAGGAATCCGGCGGCCTCTCTTGTGATGGACCCCCAATGGATCAGATCACTCATAGTTATGGCTTTATCCGGGAACCGCCGTATCGTCAGAATCGGTCCGTTGATCGCCACTGGCGGCAGCACCACATGAACCCTGGCCCCATTTTCCAGTCTTGCGTCTGCGACCGGATTCGTTTCATTCACCATGCGGTTGGATTTTGCCACAATCTGCTGCACCACATCCTCCAACTTTTGACGGGACGCAAATTGTCTTCCCCATTTCGTGATTTTTCCTTCTCTTTCGACAAAAATACAATCTGTCCCATTTACCATAATCTCCGTCACATTAGGATCATCCACCAGTTCCTGAAGTACATCCAGCTTTCGGATCGTATGAAATATCTCCCTGCGGATTCTCTCACGGGCAGACAAAGACAGATAGGACTCTCTGCCGTATGCGACGATTATTTTGTCGATCAGATCCAGAACCTCCTCATCTGCGTATTCCCTGGACAAGTCCATCTCCGATAATACCCGCTCTCGCAGAGTCACTGTGTCCATGTATTCCCCTCTTTCAAAAGCTCCCGGACATATTCCCCTAATTCACTGTGGGCCAGCTGTTCCGGCGGGCATCCCCTGCTGCTGATCGTCGGAAACACAGGAAAATTCAGTTTTACCGTTTTAGCCAGTAATTCCTCCTGATCTGCAAGCGTTAACAGTTTTTCGTATTGCTCAATTTTCGACGAAGACACCGGATCATCCCGGACCGGCATATAGATCTTTCCACAAAGGTTTAATATGTGGAAAAGGTTATCCACACTTAACCCGAAATCAATCACTATTTTTTCGTATCCACTGTACAGGATCAGCTCATCCAGAAGATATTCCCATTCCCGATAGGATATTTCTCTTAAGTCCATCACTGAGAGCATCGGAGGAATATAGTCCAGCGATCCGATCTTCTGCACCATACCGGTTATCCGATAAATCAGATTCGGCTTCTCCTGTCTTAGAAAATAGATCAAGTCAGACAGATTTTCCTGAAAATCCAGTCCCAAACGTTCCTGTAGCCCGGAGTATTCTTCCAGATTCAAATACAGGGTATGGTTTTCCTCCGAAAGGATCTGTCCCAGAGTAATCGCAAAGGTCGTCTTAAGGGTTCTCCCGACCGGTGAATAAATTCCAATAATCTCAAGTTCTTTTCTGGTTACCGATGGCAGAACCGCATGATCCGACTCCGAATAGCAGGCCATCACTTCCCTTAAGATTCTGCTGGCAGACTGATATTTGTACACGACAGGGTATGTTTCTTTTTCCTGCGGAACGCTTCCATCCGACAACAGGATAAGTTTGCCCTGGGGTATACGCTCCACTTCCGGATTCAGCGAAGTTCCCCCGATCAGCAGAATCTCAATCGGCTGGTCATCTGCAAAGACTTTCAGCTGTTCCGGATCAGAAAATGCCTGGATCTGAAACGGAAACATGGATTTCTGACTCAGGACATCCGACAGACGGCGCACATAAGATTCCTCAGCATCACAAATCGCCAAAATGCTTTTTTTCAATTAATTTCCCTCCATAAGAATTTCAATCCAAAGACAAAACATTCTCCCTTCTGTTTAAATAATGAAAAATGGAAATTCGGTCCGAATCAGACCTTAAAGATAGTAAAGCTTGTCTGCTCCTGGAACGAAGCAGCCGAAACATGTTTCTTGAATGAATTATATAGCAGTTCAATTATGATGTCCATTGTAAAAATATCACAAAATTTGAACTGCCATAATTCCATAAAGCAACGCGAATCCAGGTATGCCGAGGCCTCCGACTGTCAAAAGACTGGCCGGATTTAATCCCACGGCAATCGCAATATTTTGCGCGGCCAGAAACTGATTCACAAAATAAATGCCGATAACCCCCATAACCATCCGCAGTAGAAAATTAACCAAAATCTCTGTGTTTTTCCGGAACATCACGATCACCAGTACAACACCACAAGCTCCCAGAATCCACCATAATCCCTGCATCATATCCATACTTGTCACCAGGCTTGTAAATCTTCTTACTCCATATATATCACATTTCACCTCGAAATATTCGGATTTTTTATCGCTATGAGCACTTAGTACCTGTTTTTTAGGCACTTACGTGCGATGCATGAAAAATAGTCAGCGAGGTTTTTTCGAGCGCTACTATTTTTTATCGCTATGAGCACTTAGTGCCTGTTTTTTAGTATAGATTTTCTATTTTTGACTATAATTAGTAAAAAGAGACTGTTGTAATTTTCCAGTATAAGAGAAAGTAGGGATTTGATTGAAAAACATTTTCAAAAAAGATGCGCCCGATAAAAGCCAGCTTCTGTACGATATTGACAAAACCAAGAACGCATTGGATACCGCCTATTCAAACTTTGAAAATGTAGTGGACCCTGATTTAATAGACTGTTACATTTATGAGGTGAACGCGGTACAGAAACGCTACAAATTTCTTCTGGATCAGGCCAGACGGCTTGAATTACAGGAATTGTAGATCTTTTCCGGTTCAAGCAGAATTTTTATAATCCGTTGAATTTCAGAATGTAAAATACGCAGCACGGCTTTTGGTATTCATAAAGCCCTGCTGCGTATTATTTTTACCGTTCTATGTACTTTGCCGCTGTATACTAGCCGCTCCCCGTGATGCATGAAAAACAACCGGAGAGGCTATTTCCGGAACTTACCCGATACATAAGACCGCGCTGCCGTTTGCCTTAAGCCGCACCTTCCATGTACCGCTTTCCAAGGATACCTGCTCTCCCTGCACAGCATCTACACCAAAGGACGCTGTTATCGGAATCGCTACGGATATTTCCGCATCCTGCCCGTCATTGTTTACCGCGATCAATACGGCTTTGTCATCTAAGATCCTGGCAAATGCATACTGACGGTTCGTTAAGACCAATTCCTTATAAGTCCCATAAGAGAGCGCATGGTTCTCTTTTTTAATCCGTCCAAGCGTACGAATCCATTCCTCCAGCCCGTCTGCGGGAGCATTCCCCTTTATTTCTTCCAAATCCAGCCGGGGCCTGAGCGGATCATCATTTCCTCCCTCTTTTTTCCCCTCGATTCCCCATTCGGAACCATAGTAGATGGAAGGAACACCCGGCAGCGTGTATAGTAGTGTATAGACAGGATTCAGATTCTCTTTTACTGTGAGCTTACTGGCCAGGCGATCCACATCGTGATTGTCCACAAAAGAGTACAGCTTTGTATTCCGGTAAATCCCTCCGTTCTGGTCAAATTCACGGCGGATCGTATGTGCGATTTCAAAATAGTTATGATCGTTATGCCCGGAATACAGCCCTTTATGGAGCTCATAATTTGTCACCGAATGCAGTGTTTCCGGGTTCGCCCAGCGGCTGTAATCTCCATGGATTACTTCTCCCATCAGCCAGAAATCTTCTTTTTCAGCTGAGGTTCTTCTGCGCATCTCTTTCATAAAATCAAAATTCAGGCAGTCCGCACAGTCCAGACGGATACCGTCAATATCAAATTCCACGATCCATTCATGAATTACCTCATACAGATAATTACGCACTTCTTCATTGTCCAGATTCAAATTGGCCAACTCGTAACAACCTCTCCAGGCCGCGTAATAAAAACCGTCATTATACGGTGTATTCCCGCCAAAATTCAGATCGCGGTACCAGTATCGATATCGGGAATTTTCACGATTCTGACGGATATCCTGAAAAGCGAAAAAATCCCTTCCCGTATGATTGAAAACACCGTCCACCACAACCTTAATTCCTCGTTCATGGCAGGCCGCAACAAATTGGCGGAAGTCGCCATTGTCCCCAAGACGCCTGTCCACTTTTTTATAATCAATCGTATCATAACCGTGGGTAGAGGCTTCAAAGAGCGGACCTATATAAACCGCAGTACAATTAAGCTCTTTTATATGATCAATCCATGGCGTAAGCTCACGCAACCGGTGAACCACTTCTCCACTATCATTTACTCTGGGCGCTCCCAGCAGCCCTAATGGGTATATATGGTAAAATATTGCCTCTTCATACCAGACTGACATTGATTTCCTCCTGCTGATCTATGATTCTTCTTCAAAATGCTTTTCTTTCAGAATGACTCTTTTATCGTCATCATATCTCTTATTTCCGGCCAGGAACTTACCGATTGAGAATTTGGCTTCCCTGTCAGTAGCCCGGTCCACCAGCTCCTTCACTTCTGCTACAGTCACATTATGGTCATCCGTCTGCCGGTTCCCGATCTCGTTATACAGCGCCAGAATGCCCATTTCTTCAATAGAATATCCGATCTCGTTGGCATAGTGTCTGGCAAATTCTATAAGCTCATCGTTATTAAATACCGGAATCTCAATCGTGGATATAAATTTTCTGGCAAACACCGGATTCTTCACCAGGCACTGATAAAGATCTTCCTTACTGTCTTCCAGCACGATCAAAGACTCATCCGTCATGGAACACATCCATCGATCCAGGTCATTGACAGTCTTCTCCGACATGGAGCCGGCCTGTTCGATAACCAGGGCTCCGCCGCGGATTTTTTTCATCACGTCCGCCACTTTTTTATTGTTCAAAGACTTTGCCGTAATCTTTCCTACTTTGGCATCCTTCTTATTTTTGACCTGATAGATCGCTTTCACTACATCGATGGCGAGAACCGTCTTGCCTGTACCATGCTCTCCGGTAATCAGAATATTTCCCGTAATCGAGGTGCCGTTTCTCTTCTTGCAGTTCCGCTCATTTTCCAGAACGGTTTCCAGCTGCTGCCGCATGCCTCTGACTGGTATAAAATAGTTAAAAATGTCATGATATTCTTTTGGCAACGGTTTTAAGGCCAGAGGTTCTCTTACCTGTTTCATCTCCAGCTGTGCTCTCGCTTCCGTCTCCACCAGGGCCTCTATATCATCCGGTATGCTGTCTTCGATCTTCTCCTCCAGATCGTTTGCCGCATCGTCGTTATCTTCCACCAAAGGGCCAAACCCGGATTCCGGGCTTCCATCATCCGTGCTTTCTGCCGCATCTGATAATTCCTTTTCCAGATCTTCGATGTCATCTGCTTCCTGTCTCTGCAGGAACTCTTCCTGATCCGGCCCATATTTTTCCAGCAGACTCTTCACATCATCCGGGATCTGAACCTGATAGTCTTCATTGAGCATCTGATCGATCTTTTCTTTTGACTCTTTGATCGCCGCGTGGGCCTGAAGCACGATGTCCTCGGACGCTTTCTCAAAGCGTTCGCCCATGATCTCCTTCAGGTTATTGGCCAGCTCTTCTTCTAATGCTTCCTCATCCATTTTCGTGCTATCTGCTGATTTAAACGGATCAAATGCATGATGAACAACCGGCTCGGTCATTTCGAAATCCGGTTCCAAATCTATCTTCTTTTTCATGCGTTTTTTGCTGGCGGCCATCTCCACACGGCTTCTCCCGGGCAATGTCCGAAATGGATCGCTGGGAAGCCCCTCTGGCTCCTCTATACGACTGCCCTGTGCGCCTGGCTTCTCCTGGCTGCCATCCTGAGCGTGATGCGCAGTATCTGAGAAATCATCAGATACTTCCGTTGTCTCCCCCCGAGAGGTATTTTCGGATGGCTGATCTAAAAGCTGTCCCTCTGTCTGGTCCGTCCCTATATAGGCCCCTAAATCCGTTACTTCTTCCGCAGCTCTATATTCAGATTCCGCTATCGTCTGTTTCACTCCCTGCGCATCCGCCTGCGCTTTAAAACGCTGCACTTCAGCGGCCAGATCCGGCAGTTCTATTCCGGGCTCATCGGCCGCTGGAATAGCAGAGGCCTCCGCATCCGCTTCTTTTTTCTTTTTCTTCAAAAGCTGGAACTTTTGTGCCGGGACATCTTCCTCTGGTTCTTCTGGTTCTTCTGGTTCTTCTGTATCCTCACGTTTCCGCCCGGATTCTGCTGATCTTCTGAAAATATCAGGGTTAACACTCTCCTCCAGGGACAATTCTTCCTTTGACTCTTCCAGGACCGGCTCCTGCACGCGGGCCGGCGCATTTCGGGATATCATAGCCGCTTCATATTTTTCCTGCTGTAAAGGCGTCAGTGGTTTGAACATCTTCTTTAATTCCATGGCTTTTGTCACGAATTCCCCTTCGCTAAACCACAAAATCAGTTCATCACACTCTTCCACACATTTCTGTGTCATTCCCGCAAAAGCATAGAGCCTTGCCAGTTCAAAGACCCATTTTTCATCGTATTCATGCCGTTTATAGTCTTCCAGAATCTTAATCTGATCTTCAATCGCAGATCCCCTCGCCTGGTATATCCTGTATTTTAAGATAAACCGGTCGGTATCATTGGGCGCCAGCTGCACAAACTCCTGAAAATAATCGATCGCCTGATCAATCTCCCCCAGCTTAACACTGAGCTCAGATAGTCGGTATACGATTCGACGGCTGGACGGGGAATATTCATAGGCTTGTAGCAGAAGCTCACGTGCTTCTTCATATTGTCCGTTTTTGCGGTAAATCTCACTTGCCAGACAAAGCATGCGGGCATTCTTAACTCTTGTCCAATCTACGGTTTCTGCTACTTCCAAAGCGGATGTATAGTCCTTTAACTCTATTAATTTATTTATTTTTCCTACTTTTATTCGGTATTCGTTTTTATCCAACTGAATCACCTCTGCCGATTTTGCCTATTGTTTTTAGTTTATCATACTCGTTACGGCCTTGTCAAAATATAGAATAGGAAAATCCAGGGGGAATGAGCTTAGTTCAGAAAAGCAGGGACGGTCCGGAGAGGGTCTGCTCCTTCTTTTCCTTGATTGGTGAGGGATGGATTGGCGGGCTATCATAAAGAACTGGTAAATTTTGTTATTTCGTTGGCCTTTCACATCCTCCTTCCATTAATTAAAATAGCCGTTATAGGTTTTCCTGTAACGGCTATTTTATATATTTAATTATATTATATTTTATTATAAAACCGGAGGCTTTTTCGATTCTTGATTCTTGCATTTTATTTTAAAACTTATCTTGAACTATCTTTTTTCTTCCTTCTTCTTTTATAACTTTTTCGTCTATGTCATCCAAAATTTCCAAAGATACTTTCTCGTCATATCTCCTTCTATAATTTCAATCTACATATAATGTATCAATCTTCTTAAAAAAAACTGTTACGGAAGACTTTCTATACTATATACGATTTACTCTTATCTTTTGATTCCCGTTTCTTTACACGCTCATCAAAAATTTTTGGATCACTGATGTGGTATTCCTTCAATATGTTGGCAAATTCCGAATCTTTTTATTTTATTAACCAGATCTTTCTCTCCGATTTATTATTATAACTTTCTCACTGGTTTATCTTCTTTTTACTATAAGGCCTTTCTCGCAAGAATTATTTGCCATACCACTAACATATTGAACCAGTTTTGTTTCTGACATGTCCACGGGACTCGACCTCCTATCCATTTACATCAAATCTACTCATCCACTATCTCAGTATACTGATCAAAGATAAAATCTGAAAACCGAACTCTTGTCTGGCCTTACTTAAGATCTTATATCTTTCACTATTGATTACTGATCTTTCGTATCAACCAGATCACTTAACCTGCTGAATCATGACATATCATCTTTCATCATCAGTTACGAATCTAAATCTTTACTGCAAATCGTTCATCTTAGTAAACTCTTGATACTTCTGATCTTTCTTTCTGACCTTACTTCTTTTCTACTTTCTGATTCCTGTCCTTTCGTTACTGATTACTTATCCTACTGTTAGTGGAACTTTCATCTCTACTGCGGAATCTTTGATCTTTGACTGCTTTCGTAGATTTTTAATTTGAAGTTGCTGTTGTCTTTTGTTGTGATTATAGTAACACTCACCTCGTAATTTGTCAATACGTTTTCACGCAATTTTAACATTTTTCTTTAATTCGAATACACTTCATGCAATTCACTGTGAATTGTTCTAATTTTATGAATTTATCAGATAATTACGTTAATTGCAATTGCTCCTGCTCGTAGGTAATCGGGATGTATTCCAGTTCCGATTCCTCAGTCTGGCTGCGATAGTCTGCGACGACCGTCTGCTGTCTGCCGCTGACAAATTTCTGTCCCAGAATATAGTTTACTTCAAACCTTCCGGTTATGGCGGGCGTCGCTCCACGGGCCGGCACGATCAGCTGGACATGGTTGTTTTTGAGCAGCTGGAATATGGGTTCCCAGATGTAGATATCTTTTGCCGCACCGAATGGATTATCGATGAAAATCACTTTTCTCAGCTCTACCGGATCTGTGTTTCCCGCATAAATACTGGTGATATAATTTACAACCGCTACCAGGAACTGGATATAGATACCCTGGGACTGGCCTGTGCTCCCTACCGCTTCTTCATACCGCAGATACCGGCTTTGCTCAATCATCCGTTCCCGCTTGTAAAGGTTCAGTTTTATGGCGTCCATATCTGTTACGATGACAGCGAACAGTTTTTTCCAGGCCAGCTGATTTTTAACATATTTCAGCCTTTCATTGGGACTTTCTATGGCATCGGCATGCTCCGCGATTTGATCCACGTATCTGGACATAGCTTCCTTAAACTGCTCTTCCAGCCGGTAAGGGATCTGGAGTGTCAGTATGGAAACCGTCTTTCCGTCCAGATTGATCTTGGACAGTTTGGGCAGGCGCTCCAGTTCTTCTTTGATATTCATGCAGCTTTGCAGGCATTGGTTTTCGAAGTTATCCTTGATTTTGGACATGTCTTCTATTCCTTTGCCTACCCTGTCTTTTTCCAGCTCGATGCAGCGTATGGTCTGCCCCAGTTTTTCCGTCTGGCTGTCTACTTCCGCCGCGCTCTCGGGACTTCGGATGCTCTGTTTGATCTCCTGGGCCAGATCAAAGGCTCCCAGGGTTGTCAGGATCTCGGCCAGACTGTTTTTCTCTTTCAGGAACTCTTCTCGGCGCAGCGTTTCTTCCCGTTTCATTTTCGCATATTGCTTTTTCAGCTCTCGATATGTCTCTTTCAGAGAAATTCCGCTTTCCAGCACTTCCTGATTATCCGATCGGTTGATGCCTTCGGTTTTCATCATCTGTTCCATGTCTTCCTGCATGGCTTCCAGCGCATAACACTGTGAAACCAGCTCTCTTAAGCTGTTCTCGTCTCTGGCCAGATCATCTTCCAGCTGCTTCGCTGCCTTTCTGTTTTCCGACACCAGCAGTTCCAAGCGTTCCACCGGCAGCTCCATTTTTTCGAATGTACCGTACTGCTGCTCTATCATACTGCGGGCGTGCTGCACGCTGCCCTGTTTCTTATGGTAAGTACCCAGATCCCTGTCCAGCTGCTTCTGCAACTCTTTTACACGCTCGTTGAACCCCTGTACGGTACTACGTATTTTAAGCAGGTCTTCCTGACTGCTTCTTCGCATTCCCACCTCGCCGTATCTGGCAGCCAGTTCTTCTAACGAGACGCTGCGGTAATGAATGGCAGCTTTTGCCCGTTCCATAACCGCCTGGTAGTTTTCCAGCAGTTTAAGCTTATCCGAAGTGTCGGAAGATTCCGCCTCGTAAGCTTCTTTTTTCCCCTTGAATATCATCTCCAGCTCACGTCTGGTATGGGTGGGTACGGATACCTCTCCCTCCCGGTCATAAGATGCATAGATATCTGCCCACTCTTTCTGTATCCGGTCGAGTTCCTGGCCGATATGGTCCTTTTGCTGTTGTTGATGGATTATTTCTTTTCGAAGTTTACCGATTTGCTCCTGGAGCTTCGTAAGTTCTCCTGCTCTTTCCGCCGCCTGTTTTTCCAGCAGATAAATTTGTTTTTCCCCGTCTTCCAGCGCAGCCTGCAGCTCTGTCAGGGTTCTCAACCGGTTCACTTCTGCGGCCAGGGAATCCCGCCTTGTTTCTTCCTCTTTCCGCTGTTCGTTCAGCTGCCTGATACAGCTGTTCAGCTGCTCCTTTTGCAGTAGATTTTGTTCCCCCAGTTGACGAAGTATCCGGAGCTCATTATTTAATTTTTCAAACTCCTTTTGCTTTTCCTCATAGTCGGGACCATTCTCAAAGCTCTGCAGGAATTTCAGATCCTCTTCCATAGTCTGGATCTGCGTTTCCATACGCAGAAGTTTTCGCTCTTTTTCCTCCAGCTCTTTCTCAAGCCTCGCGGCTGCCTGGCGCCTGCGCTCTTCATCATAAAACAGGCTTTCATCCTTCGTTACAAAGGAAATCCCGCGGGCGTTTGTAAGCTCCTGCCCTTTTTCGACCGCGGTCAGGGACAGCACCGGGATCACTGCATCTCCCATCTGTGAATATTTCAGGTTCTGATCCAATGCCACCTGATCGTATCCCTCTTTGACCAGCAGGCCATAGGGCAGCAGGGGATAGCGTTCCAGCAGCTCCTTCTGGGTTTGTTCATCCAGTTCCCGCACATATTCACATCCGATGACGGTTTCAATTCCATGAATTCTCTCTATCTGCTCTTTTAACCTCAGAACTGGTTCGGAAGGAGTAACCGGCTGTTTGTTTCTCAATGATGACAGCATTTCCTTCTCCACTTCATATTCGCTGCGCTTCCTCACACAGACAGAGAGATTGTTCTGAAATGCTTCCCGCACCGTTTCCTGCCCGTTACCGTTTTCCGGTATCTGATATACTTCTTTTATTTTATCCAGCTGCTGCTTTTTACTACGGTACCGGCGGAAATATTCCTGACATTCCTCTTGCCTGGAAGTAAGCGCTTCTTCTTTGGAGCTCTGCTGTGCATCACGGATCCGTATCTTGGTCAGCTGCTCTTCCAGCGTTTTTATCTCCTCTGATACATCACGGATACGGCGGAAGGCTTCCTGTTCCTCCGCTTGCTTCCTGGTCAGCTCCTCCCCTGCCTTTTCAAGCAAAAGAAGATTGGACTCTCTGTATAGCTCTTCTATCCTTCGCTGTGACTGCCGGTTCTGTTCCTTTTGTATTTTTCTGCTGTTTTCCAGTACGGCTGCCGCCCTGTCTATCTCCCGTTCCTGGCTAAGCCCTGCCTGCAGCCGTTCTTCTTTTTCACTGACCTCAGCTTCCACCTGATCCAAACGCTCTTTTAAGTCTGCTGCATCCCGTTCCATCAGGATCTTCATCTGACCGGCCAGCTCACAGAGCTGTTCCGCCAATTCCTGATTTTGACTCTGCATACTGTCGATCGCCACCCTGGTTGACTCGAAATGTGCCTTAGCGTCCAGATAGTCCAGGTAGTCGTTGGCGGACTCCTTCTCTGTCAATTGTACGCTCCAGTCTCTTTGCTTTTCCTCCAGGCCTTCCAGTTCCTTTCGGTATTGATCCATCTTTTGTTCCAGTTCTTTCAGCCCGCATACCTCCAGAGATACGGCGGCACTCTCCGCTTTTCTCATCAGTTCCTGTCTGCGGACGGTTACGGATTCCCGGCGCTCCTGCAGACGCTCACGGGCCTGATTCTTTTCCTGTTCCCGGTGAAGGCAGGTGTTATAAGTCCGTACCAGCTGATCTTCCAGGTCTGTCCTGGCATGGTAAATATTTTTCAGAGTGCCCATCCATTTCACAAAACCCGCTATCATTTCAATCTGACGGTCATAATTGATGATTTCATTTTTCTTCCGCGACAGCTCCAGAAGCTTGTCCCGGATATCTAACAGGGTCTGGGCCATGGACACCTCTTCTTTATTTCTGTCCATTCTGGAGAAGAATGCCTTCTGAATGATTTCCTCAATCAGCAGGTCCTCCACTACCTTGCGCGTGGTGCGGTAGTTGGTCTCGAAATAGGTCCTGACATGCCCCTCCGTTTTATTGATCCCCCGGATGATCTCCCACTCGCTCTCATAGATTCCATAATCAGCGGCAAAGCTCTGATACTCACCCTTGCGCTCGAACAGATGTACCTGGAGACTGAAATCCTTTTTCTCCAGATCTCGGAGATAATTCTTTAATCCCTGGTAAGTGATCCGCTCTTCCCCGCTGCTAAGCGGAAGATTACGCAGATCATTATCATTGAATTCACGATAGAATATACAGTAATTAAAATATTCCACCGCGGCCGTATTCCTGTCCTGGGCAGCTTCACTGCCAGTCTCCCTGGCTTTCCTGGCGCAAAATCCGGTGGTCATGTACTGGAAACCGTTTTTGATATGGCAGGGATTTAATTTCCATTCTACCAGAGAGTGGATGACGGTGTTGTCATTCCCAGACCGGAACAGCTTCTCGATAGGCTGTTTTTCATCCAGCGTACAGTTTGGCAGCATGTTCTGCAGTAATAGAAGCATCAGCACACTCTTGCCGCCGCCATTTGCCAGGTCATAGATGGTGTTCTTACAGGAAAAACGCATGACAAAATCATCGTAAAATTGGGTACCGAAGTTATATTTTACATTATTCACCCGGATCCGGTTGATCTGCGGCATCGTCTTTTTCCTCCTCCTGATTCAGTATCTCGTATAGCCTTCCCTGATGTTCCTCATAGTAGTTGGTAATCAGCGCCTTGAATCTAGCTGTGGGATAATAGCGCTCTTCGGCCTCCGCCAGCAGTTCCTGGGAGACCAGGAAATTAAACACCAGCTTACTATAACCTTTTTTGGAGTTTCTGGAAGCACGGATACTGGTCCCCTCCTCACCGGTCACCAGCGGCAGTTCCTCCCACAGAAGCGCCAGGGTCTTGAAACTGTTCTCTTCCATCTCCTTTAATACCAGGATCTCCAGATCAGTAGTCAGCTTGGCGAAGGCCGAATCCGTATTATGGATCAGCTCCTCGACGCCCATATATTCGATAAATGTGTCACTGGCCGAATCATGGTAGAACGTGGCCACCACCTGATAGATCAGGAAATAACACAGATAAAGTTCCCGGTTCAGACGAAGGCCCAGCACCCGTTTGAGCTCTTCATTGGAATAACCGTATACCCGGTTTCCCTCGCCTGCAGACACATAGATGCCGCCCTGATACTCATAAAGACACAGATTCATCTTCCCCGCCATCAGATGCACCATATCGTAGACTTCAGCGTTGGACAGATATTCTTCATAGAGCCCTCTGTTCGCTCCTCTGTCCCTGTGAATTTCTTCATTTATTAATAACGAGGATATGATATCCATGGCTTTCTCCAGATTACGGCTGTCCATCATTGTCTCTCCTTTCGAATATCAGATTCGTCACCTCAAACAGGCCCAGGATCTGAAGGCTGGTGCCGGAGTCTTTTCGCACAGCAAAGGCAAGGTCCTCATATAAGTTGTCCTCCCCCCTTGCCAGAAAAGCGTTCATCATTTCTTCAAAGAAAGTATCGGGGTTCTTTCTGACCTCCCGGACCTGGTATTCCTCCTTCAGGCAGATATGGACCAAAAATGTATAGTAGTCACCGTTTCGGAAAATTCGTTTCGTATATTTCTCTTCCAGATACCCGTTCCATTCCTTCAGGGTGAATACCGTTTTCTGCTGAATCCAGCGGAACAGCTCCGTCAGAAGGATTTCAAAATTATCATGGATTCTCTGTTCTATGGCTTCGTCTTCATATATGTATTCCTCCTCGACCTGCTCCCCGATCTTCTCACCGGTCTCCTGCTGGTCCGGACGGTAAGTCAGGAGATTATCCAGATTGGGCAGATAGAAGCTTTTCCGGATTTTCAGATTCGCCAGCGGCCGGACCAGCTCCCCTAAGAGATCGGCCCGGTCTCGTTCCATCATCCGGAACACGGCCTGTCTGAAATCAAAAGAGCTTCTCAGAGACTGGACCCGGGCTTTTAAGATCCGCTCATCGGCCTGCTTCTGAAGCTGGGTACAGGCGCTCAGCAGCTCGCTGTGCTTTTGCACCGCTTTCTTTAGTTCCAGTTCCAACGCATAGATATCATCCATAGCCCGGTAATACTGGCTGTTATATTCCCCGGAGGCCTCATCCTGCGCCGCCCGCTCCAGGGCTCTGTGGATCAGTTCGCTGTTTTTCCGGAACAGATGCTGCTCCTCCTCGAACCAACGCATGCCCGTGTCCAGAAATTCTTCGTAAGCCCGGACACCGGCAAACACATCCTGGCTCAGTATCCGCAGCACCTCATTTTTCCTGTTCTGCAGCCGGCTCACCTCATTGTTGATCCGGCGTACCACTTCCGCGCCCTGCCGGAAATTCTGGCTGTTGATCAGCTTTTCCAGCAATAGCTGTTCCACACTGATGGTACTTTCTTCCTTGATCTCTTTCGTGTCCAGATAGAATTCCACCGCTTCGGAGGTAATGGAGTAGCGCACGACGCCGTTCTGGATACTGCTCTTGATCAGACGCATCCGGATCGTCTTTTGTTTCCGGTCTGAAGGGTCAAAATAGACATAGCGGAACGGTTTCCCCTCATTTGTGATCTTGTCAAAAATATAGGAAACCAGTTCTTTATTTTCCTCTTCTTCCAGATAACACGCAAAGTCCCGGCGCAGCAGCGCCGTGACAAAAGTCTCGTATTCCGAATAGAAGACTTCTTTTTCTTTGAAATTATTTTCTTCTATAAAAAAACGCAGAACGGCCAGAAGGATGTATCCCATATCCAGCTGGTTAAATTTTCCGTCTTTATATTGAGCAAAAGACGTCTCCGCCAGCTTAAAATACGGATAATACTTACGTATGTGGCCGATCCGCTCACCATGTTCTTCGATGATCTCATGCAGCATCATATGTGTGCCTGTCATTAAGCGCTCCCTCTTTAAGAAAAATTATAAATTATCCGGCTGCTCTATAAGGTACCTGTAGTTTCCCTTACCTTTTTGCGAACGCTCAGTACCAGGCCCGGGGAGACCGACAGCTCATCGATTCCCATGTTCAGAAATGTCTCTGTCAGTGTGAGATCTGCACCCAGCTCACCGCAGATTCCCACCCAGATCCCTTCCCGATGCGCGTTATCGGCGACCATCCGGATCAGACGCAGAATCGCCGGATGATGAGGGTCACACAACAGCTCCAGTTTCGGATTCTGCCGGTCTGATGCCAGTGTATACTGCACCAGGTCATTCGTCCCGATACTGAAGAAATCCACTTTTTTCGCCAGCAGATCACTGATCAGAGCCGCCGCAGGCGTCTCGATCATAATACCCTGTTCCACATCTTTAAATGGGATCTGCTGCTGCTTTAATTCCTCCCGCACTTCCTGGACAATCTCAGTAATCCGATCTACTTCCTCCACGGAAATGATCATCGGATACATAATGGATACTGTCCCGTATGCGCTGGCTCTGTAAATCGCACGCAGCTGTGTCTTAAATATCTCCGGGCGGTCCAGACAGATCCGGATCGCCCGGTATCCGAGAGCCGGATTTTCCTCCGGTTCCATCTGAAAATAATCGACCTGCTTATCCGCTCCGATATCCAGTGTACGGATAATCACTTTGCGGCCCGCCATACTTTCCGCCACTTTTTTGTATACCTGAAACTGTTCCTCTTCTGTGGGGTAATCCTCAGATTCCAGATACAGAAACTCACTTCGGAACAGCCCAATACCGCCCGCATCGTTCTGCAGCACAGCAGCCACATCCCCAAAGCTGCCGATGTTTGCGTAGATCTCTATTTTTCTGCCGTCCAGCGTAACATTTTCTTTTCCCTTTAACTGCCAGAGCAGCTCCTGTTTCTTTTTCTCTTCCGCCTGTCTTTCTTCCAGTTCTTCTCTCACCTGGGGATCCGGCTCCAGATAAATCTTGCCGTGATAGCCGTCTACGATCCCCTCTTTTCCGTCCACGGTATCGTTAAGCGGAATGTTGACTTGAAACAGCGCCGGTATATTCATCGTCCGGGCCAGGATAGCAGTATGGGAATTGGATGAGCCATGTACGGTTACAAACGCCAGTACTTTATCTTTATCCAGCTGAACGGTCTCACTGGGCGCCAGGTCATCCGCGACCAGGATCACCGGTTCGGTAAGTTCCATCTGGGATCCATTACGGCCGGCCAGTATGCCGGCCAGCCGTTCGGAGATATCCCGGATATCCGCAGCCCGTTCCCGCATATAATCGTCTTCCATCATGCTGAACATCTGGGAAAAATTATCGCCGGTAGAGGCCACCGCATAGGCCGCGTTCACCTTCTGGGTACGGATCATATTCGTGATGGATTCCACATAGTCCGGATCTTCCAGCATCATCTGATGCACCTCAAAGATCGCGGCGTTTGCTTCCCCCACTTCCTTTAACGCTTTCTCATAAAGCCCGGTTAACTGCCGCAGCGCCTCCCCTTTCGCCCTGTCAAAACGCAGCAGTTCCTCCTGAGTATCTTCCGCATGCTCTCTTTTGATTTGCTGCTGGTCCTTTCTGTAAACTTTAATCTTCCCTTCTGCTATCCCGCGAAAAGCCGTCTTTCCTTCATAAATCTGCATATACCGGCCACTCCTTTCGATTATTTTTATTCAGCAGGACAAGCGTTCCGGTTGAATAAAAACTTATTTAGATATATTCTTGCCGTTTTTCCGATTTTCTTCCATATATTCTTTTAAACTGGCAAGAGCATCCGCAAATTTTTTCGAAGAAGCGCTGGGATTTCGTTTCAGTATCCGATTCTTACCGGCGTTCAGCTTTTGCTCCAGAACTTCATGTTCCGCTATCGCTTCTCTTAAACGCACACGCAGCGGCTCCCGGTCTGGTCCTAACTGCAGATCCTCCAGACGCATTTTCAATTCCTGTTTCCGCACGATCCACTGTTCCCTGGTAATCTCTTTTTTGATCTCCAGCTGCATCAGCAGATCCGCCATTTCTTCCTTGGCACTGGTAATCATTTCCAGAATCTTCTTCATGCCCCATGCATCTATGATCGAAACTACGGTGTCATAGATAAAATAACCGGAAATACCAATCGCAAGAATAATGGCGGCCAGCTCTGGAAGCATAAGTATCAGGCTTTCGATCGGTTTATGGATCACTTTGATCAGCAGAACCGATAAAGCGCCCCAGCAGAGCGAACTGCTCATACAGATATAGCCTTTGTACTGGATCTTATGACTGCTGTAATCCCAGTATTTCACTTTGAAAATAGACTCCATCAGGGCGCCGATCGCCAGTTCCAGCACAGTGGCCCCGATCATACCCATCAAAAAGATAAGTGCTATATTTTCCCTCACTGGCAGCGTCACGAACAGAATCATGATGGCGCCTTCCCCATAAATCGGAATAAAAGGCCCCCGCAGGAACCCCCTGTTCACAAACCGGCGCTTGCTGACGGATACTACGGTGGATTCGAACACCCACCCGAAAAAGCAGTAAAAAAAGAAAAATAAGAGCCATTCGTATATTTTATAAGTATACATAATCCCTCTCCTCTTGTTCTGTGCACATGGCTGTTTTTTGTTATGTAATGTGTTATCATTTGTAATGCATTCTCGCATTTCATGTGCTTTCATTCTAACATAACCGTCAAAATTATACAATAAAACAGAATTCCGCCCGGAAAGTAACAAGGAATGAAAGTTCAGAAATATTTTTAACAGGTTCGGGTTACACTATCTGTGAGGTGATGATGATGTCATATGTGGCTCCCGCTCTCCAGGAAAAGTTTGAAACCCTTTCCGTAGATCTGAAAAACGCGATACTGGAGCGCAATGTTCAGCTCTACACTCTTCAGGATCTCATTAAATGTCTGGAAGACATTGTAAATGAGGCAGAAGGTTAATATTTAAGACACAAAAAAACAGGTCGGCGCCTGTTTTTTTGTGTCTTAAAATATCTCTAATATAGTTTCTGCCTTACATAATTAAGGTTAACACCATAATTTAGGTAACACTTGACTTTATCCAGTTACCTGTTATACTAAAAAAGCTGCGAACTCCATAAACAATCAGGATTCACGGCAACTCGCCGGTCAGTTCGAAACCTTCCTGACCTCCCCGCCTCAGGCGGCTAAAAAACAAAACTAAAGGAGATAAAAAATGAAAAGCAAAAAGGTAGTATTTATCACTCAGGCGGCCATGATAGCCGCTGTCTATGTCGTATTGACACTCGTATTCGCCCCGTTTGGATTCGGACAGGTCCAGTTTCGTATCGCGGAAGCTTTGACCATCCTTCCCATGTTCACCCCAGCCGCCATACCCGGCCTGTTTGTGGGCTGTCTGCTAGGAAATATTCTGGCAGGTTCCATTCTCCCCGATATCATTTTCGGCAGTCTGGCTACATTAATAGGTGCCGTGGGTTCCTATCTGCTGCGGAAACACCGCTACCTGGTGCCCCTGCCGCCGATCCTGGCTAATATCCTGATCGTACCATTTATACTGCGCTACGGGTATCTGATCATTTTACCGATCCCGTTTATGATGCTGACTGTGGGCATTGGAGAAGTTGTGTGTTGCGGAATCCTCGGTATTGCATTAATGTTCGCACTGAACAAATATAAGCATCTGATATTCCTTTCGTTTTAATCAGATCGCCCCGCGAGAATATGTCTTACGCCAAGAAGATGTGTCTTACATCAGATTTTCCGGGTTTAAGCACTCCAGTTCAGGCAGCATGAACCTTCCGTCCCTGCGGATCAGCATGTCGTCAAAATAGATCTCCCCGCCGCCGTACTCCGGCCTCTGGATCAGAACCAGATCCCAGTGGATCGCAGACTCATTGCCATTGGGGGCTTCCTCATAGCAGTTTCCCGGTGTAAAGTGGATGGAACCCATGATCTTCTCGTCAAACAGGATATCCTTCATGGGTTCCAGCACATAAGGGTTCACCCCTATGGCGAATTCTCCCACATATCTGGCTCCCTGATCCGTATCAAAGATCTGGTTGATTCTGGTAGTATCATTGGCCGTGGCATTGATAATTTTCCCGTTTTTGAATTCCAGGCAGACATTTTCGAAGGTAAAGCCCTGATAAGGCGAGGGGGTATTATAGGAAATCTTTCCGTTTACCGATTCTCTGACCGGAGCGGTAAAAACTTCGCCGTCCGGGATATTCATCTCTCCGGCACAGGGGATCGCAGGAATATCCTTGATGGAAAAGCTTAAGTCCGTGCCAGGGCCCGTGAGGCGCACCCGGTCGGTGCGATTCATCAGTTTTACCAGCTCCTGCATGGCGGTGAGCATTTTGGAATAATCCAGATTGCAGACTTTATAATAAAAGTCCTCAAAAGCTTCCGTACTGGTATTGGAAAGCTGGGCCATGGACGCATTGGGGTAACGCAGAATCACCCATCTGGTCTTGGGGACACGGATTTCATGATGCACCGGGGTGGAATACAGTTTCTCATACAGTTTCATTTTTTCCGCCGGCACATCCGCCAGCTCAGATGAGTTTGCAGAGCCCCGGATGCCGATATAGCAGTCCATTTTGGACATTTCCAGCGCATCCACCTCAGCCATCAGCTTCATCTGTTCTTCCGTACAGTTCAGCAGGATCTCCCGCTGTACGCGCTGTCCGGTGAAATGAGCGAAAGGGATTCCCTTTGCCTCATACACTTCTTTGATTACAGCCCGGGCCAGGTCTTCAGTGTCTTCTCCGATATAGTGAATATAGACCTTGTCATTTTCCTTTACCTTGCAGGAATACCGGACCAGATTCCGGGCCAGCTGTTTGATTCTTTCATCCATTTCAGTTATCCTCTTTTCATTCTTCCCACTCATGTCTGCTTGCTAAAAATCAGAATGCAATGGAATGCCGCAGGCAGTCATTCGTTTTCATAGATTCAGCCCGCAGTATTACTGGCTGGGTATTTCTCTGATCTATTATTTCACAGAACTGATAAATACATTCCCCGCAGCCTCAAACATTTCCGCTGAAGCCTTTAATCCTTTTTTCTCAATCGATCCGCTGGATGGGTCCATATAGCTTACACTCACCTCATCGTATCCCATCAGCAGCACCGCATTGGTTCCGTCGACCATGCCGATTACCGGCGCACCGTTGCTGATATAATAAAAGGTCTCTTCCAGGGAACAGCCGGTCAGGTCCACCGCGCGGTTATCCAGCTGCTCGTTCAGAATATCTATCGTCGACTTCCCACTGTTTATAAATTCCTGAGAATTGATATAAATATCCTGCCTCTTCAGTATAACATCCAGGCATACGGAAAGGCTGGTTTTGCCCTCCTCGACCGTTTCCGCGGCAAGGTCGGAAAGCTGGGTCCGAAGCTTACGGTTCCCCCGCTCCCACACATATTTCTGATTATCCGCCACGACTACTCCCATGATCTCATCCGCCAGGCGGATCGCCGGACCTGCCTGCGCGTAGACGGCCTGCAGTCTGCCTCTGCCATAGACATAAAACCGGCTGCTGGGATCAGCCGCTTCTTCGAGCACTACTTCTCTGGAATCTTCGAAAAGAACTTCCTTCGGGTGCAGAAGCTTGGGCTTTGTGTTTTCCACCGGCCACAGCAGGGAGATCTGATACACTGTCTCCTTTAATTCCGACACATAGCTGCCGGCACTTACTTTCTGTTCCTCCTGCGCCGCATTGGTCATGATATAATCTTCATCCGTCCGGGTATATCCGCCCGCACCGCGTTCTACCCGATACAGGGTGATTCTGTTGTTGTTCACAGCCGCATCCGAGATATACAGGCCGGAATCTCCATAATTCAGGTCCTTGGCGACGGCGCCCTTCTGTCCTGCCTCCTCATTCAGAATCACAAGCCGGTACATGGGGAACAGAATATTCCCGGTCACTTCCGTTTCCAGATCTTCCTGCCGGGCAGCTCCATACATGAAATCCGTATCAACGAATCCAAGAGCCCTGATATAATCTCCTTCTTCCGCGTTTACCGTATGTTGGAACCCGTTTTCCAGGTCCATGACCGTAATGCTGGTGGAATGGTACGGATCGTTTTGTTCCTGCCAGGCGAACAGACGGTTGTTCCCGGACACGCTGTAACAGCCTTCTTTGATACCGGAAGCCAGTGTCTGACAGTATCCCGAAGCCAGATCGATCTGATAGAGGCTGCCGTTGATCATCAAAAACAGTTTCCCCGCCTTATTCACATAGGAAAGAACTCCCATATCCTGATCTAATAACTGATAGGATTTTGGGCTGCTGATAAAAGCGGTTTCCTCAATGGTATTCGACACACTGCTGAATTTGTAGACGCAAACACCGGATTTACCCTCATGGCGTCCCCGGTTCATATATCCATAGACCATAAAATCCGTATTTCCCTCCTCATCCACGTCTATGATCTTGATCTCATGCTGGTCATAGGAAGCCCTCAGGTCTTTTCCGTCATAGAAACTGAATACCCGTGACATTTTATCCTCGGTCTGATCATACTGCCACAGCTCCCGTTCCTGGACAAAGCTGATCTTATCTCCCTTTTCATTCGTTTTAAAGTCTATCTCATTATCCCGGATTCCCAGATAAATGGACTGTTTCCCGAACTGTGCTCCTTCCTTGTCAAACACCTGCTCCATGGTCCGGTCATAGTCCAGCAGATACATCCTGTCCTGGGTATAGCGCACCCGGAAAAACTCGGACACGTGATAACTCTCTGAGTTACCGTTTTCATCCGGAGCTGTCACCATATATTTTAAAACAGCGGCGGTGGCGGTGGGACTGATCTCCTTTATGGATACTTCCACTTCCCCGGTCCTTTCTGCTTCCATTCCTCCCCAGTTCACCTGCGACAGCTTGCTGTGAATGGTCACATGCTGGAACGTGGAATTATCCCCCTGGGAATTCGGTTCCAGATATTTGGATATATCAAAATCCGCCTCCTCTTTTTCAAAAGTGGCGTCACTAAAAGACTGCATAAAGTCCACGCAGTCCTTCGCATGCATCTCCTCATCGCAGACAATGCGGGTATAGTAGTCCACCGTCGCATCTTCCGTTTCCACGATGATTTTTAATATATATTCCTGTCCCTGCTCCAACAGGTCCTTGATCGGAAGAACCACCCGAAAATAGCCGTCGCTTTGGGAAAAATCCGTGACCTGCGTATCTTCCACCAGACGGGTCGTGTCAATGCTCCGCACTTCGTAGGAAACGCTGCGTACCGCATTGCCGTATTCCCTTATCAATACGGCAAGCTTCCGGTCCTGCGGCAGCGGCGTGATGGAATCCCGGACATAGTTAGCGTCCATCTCCTGGGTATAGCCCTGCATACGGTTCACCTGCATGCCCTCTACTTCCGTATATGCCACGGGCAGCGCAGCCGACGCCATCTCAGCCGTCAGTCCGGCATTCCCTTTATCTAAAATGCTGCCAAACGCAGCGATTCCACCTGCAAAGACAAGCAGCAGCACGACGATCCGAATCAGTAAATTCTTCATTTGATCTTTCCCTTCACTTCAGATTGTTCACACAGCAACCTTTCCAAAGAAGGATGAACCCCCAGAAAATCCCGGCACGCCTCATACCGCTCCGGGCTATTCTCCATTTTACGCGTTTTCACAGCACGAATCAACAGATTCTTCGGTGTATGTTCCATGTCGATAAACTCCAGAATCTGCACCCGATACCCCTGCTGCTCCAGAAGCTCTGCCCGCAGCGCGTCGGTGGCGAGCGCCGCGATCCGCTCCTTAATAATCCCATACCGGAACAACGGTTCCAGAACATCGCTTCGCATCTGCCCGTTCAGCTCATGCTGACAGCAGGGCACCGACAAAATCACCTTTGCGTTCCACCGGACCGCCTTGGCCAGCGCAAAATCCGTGGCCGTGTCACAGGCATGAAGGGTCACCACCATATCCACTTCCGATACCCCTTCATAATCTGCGATATCCCCGGTGAGAAAATCCAGCGTGTCATACCCATACCGCCGGCTTAACTGATTACAGCGGTCAATCACTTCTTGTTTCAGATCCAGCCCAATAATCCGTATATCATATCCTTCCAGTTCTTTCAGATAATAATACATGGCAAAGGTCAGATAAGATTTTCCGCATCCGAAATCCAGTATCGTAAGCTGCCGACCTTTCGGCAGCTCCGGCAGCACATCCCGGATAAATTCCAGAAACCGGTTGATCTGCCGGTATTTATCATATTTGTTTTTAACCACATTTCCTTCCCGTGTCATGACACCCAGATCCACTAAAAAAGGAACCGCCGTTCCCTCGGGCAGCACATACTGTTTCTTACGATTATGGGTCAGATCTCCCTGCTCTTTTGCCTGTTTCAGGCGCTGCCTCTTCACATTTACCCTGCCCTTTTTACTGACCAGAACATTTATGCTTTCCTGCTTCGTCTCCGCCTGCAGCTGCTTAAAACTATTCTCCATTTTTTCCAGGACATAGGCTCTCACCTGATCCGATTCCAGATTCTGATGGAACACCTGATGATTCCGAAATTCTTCTGCCTGAAAAAACAACTGCTCCCGCCGAAGCATCGGCCGTATTTTTATCTTCGCGCAGCCTGCCATGCCTCTGGCTCCGCTCATCGTCACTTGTATCAAATCTATATTCATTATATCCTGCAAAACCAGCCTTAATTCCTCCATAAAATCTCCTCTGCCGTATCTGCCATCCAAATATTTCCACCATCTAACAAGATTCTTTTGCTCTCTATTGTAATAGTTTTCCCGAATTCTGTCTACCGGCGTTTTGCTTTGAGATTTATTTTGTTTTGCCTTAAGTATCATCAGGGAACCATATAAGTACGCACTTCGGCCTGCCTGATATTTCCGTAATTGTCAGTCAGGGTGCTTAGAATGCGGATGGTATCACCGGTTTTGCAGTCGTTCAGCTGGTCTTGGAATTGAGCATAGACATAGCAGTTGCTCATTACCGTTTCCTGGTAGTCGGCCGGGGTGATGTCCAGGGGTTTCTCCAGGATCGTGCGGTCGTTTTTCATTACAAGGATTTTGCCGGATACTGGGTAATTTAAGGGGCGGGGCTGACCGTCATCCTTATATTCGTAAATAGGAGTGAAGGCAGCGGCGGCTGTGCCGTCAATTCGGATTCCCCTGCCGGATTTTGTAATTGCCAGTTCGTCCATTCCTCCAACCGGCATAATAAAGGTATGGAGCACATCCTGTATGTCATCCAGGATCTCGCTGCTGGTTTTCCCTTCGTTTATAAAGTTAACCTGTAATCTCGGAGCCGTTTCATCAACTGATATGGGAAGCTCCGCGGTAAAACTGCCGTTTTCATAAAGAGCCCAGGCTGAATACTCCTGGTTTCCATGGAGCTGGAATTCGGCGTTGGTGCCTTCTGTATAAGTTTTTGGAGTTACCGTGAATTTGAGGGTGATCTGATTATCGGCTAGTTTCAGGTCTACAGGTCTTATGGTATAGTCTGCGATCAGGCTCTCCTGCTTTTTTACCGACTCTTCCAGATCGTTTTTAATTCCCAGAATCTGACCGGTTACATCTGCGGAGATTCCGCTGATCTGCTGATCCAGTCCGTCGATTCTTTGATTGATGCTCCGGATGTTGAAAAACAGGAGTACAAAAAGGCCGGCTAGGATAATGAATACCACGGCAGCAGCCAGAGCCAGAGCCGTATGCAGTTTTTTCTGCTCTTTCAGCCGGCGGATCTGCTCTTCGTATTCCAGGATGCGGTCCTGTTCGGTCTGGTTCGCGGATTCGCCCAGAAGCTGCGACAGTGGGATACCGAACAATCGTGACATCTCCTGCAGGCGGTCCAGGGTCGGGCACACGGTCCCGCTTTCCCATTTGGATATGGTCTGGCGGGATACCCCCAGTTGTTCTGCCATCTGCTCCTGGGACATTCCCATCTCTTTTCTGAGCTTTTGTATATTCTGATAAATTTTCATGGAAGGCTCCTTTCCTTTACGGGTATAACTTATTTTAACCCATAAGTTCTCCAGGTTCCAGAAATCTGCACTTTACATTTGGTATACTTTATGGAGCGGCCATGCCGCGCCCCCGCCCGAAGGGCATGCATTAAGGGATGCTGTAAAGTATACTTTCAGGCGCAGTGAGTTGCAGAACTAAAAATCCCCCGGAATTGGATCTGCCAGTCTCCCGGGGGCAAAATAGGTTTAATCCGCTGTATGATCACGCACCAGAACTTTTTGGATTTCCGCAATATACATGGTGTGGTAATCTTTGGTAGAATACCATTTTTCATCATTTTCCGGAGCATCAAAATTCTGGGAAGACATCTCGGCGTGATAGAGGCGTTTACAAACAAAAATCATATCCGCCTCTTCAAATGCAGTAGTCTTATCCATATAGCAGGGCGTCAGTCCGGCACGTTTCACCTTGTCCTCATCTCTGCCCGATACACTGCCGCAGATGTTCAGCGCTTTCCGGTAAGCTTCACTAAAAAACGCCACCGTAAAAGTGTCACCGGCATCCACAAATTCCTTCGTATATCTACTCTCCCGGATGTAAACGGTAACGGTATTCTTTCCCCATAATACACCGACACCGCCCCAGCTGGCAGTCATCGTATTAAATTTTTCTTCATCTCCGGCGGTAATCAGCATCCACTCCTTCCCAATTTTCGTAAATGGATTAAACAAAAGCTCCTCCGCTTTTTTCTCCTTGAATCCCATTCTTGATCCCATCCTTTCCGGCTTTGTAATCTATTTTTTATTTTTATATTCTATTATATCATATCCAATCTATTTTCCAAATCCATATATTCCATTGCCCCCCTCCCCCCATCAACTCCCAATAGACACTTCCGCCTTTTTCTGGTATCTTAATAGATATCAGTATTCTGTAAATAAGGAGAAATTTCCATGCATACATCCGTTGAAACACTGGACCTGATCATCGATAGCAGTAAGACAAAGACATCTATGCCTTGGCGGAAGCTTCTGGCCTTAAGTATCCTGGCCGGAATCTTTATCTCCGTCGGCGCCGTGGCTTCCAATACGGTGTCCAGCACAATAGAAAATCCCGCGTTAGCCAGGCTTTTCAGCGGACTGGTGTTTCCTGCGGGGTTGGCAATGGTAGTCATCGCCGGCAGTGAACTTTTTACCGGCAATAATCTGATGATGATCGGTGTACTGCAAAAACAGATTCCACTCGGGGGAATGCTGCGAAACTGGGGGATCGTTTATCTGGGAAATCTGCTGGGTTCACTCTTTACCGCGTTTCTTGTCGTTGTCAGCGGCCAGCTGAACCTGTTCGGATATCAGACGGCCGTTGCCACCATCCGGACGGCAGCGGCAAAATGCGCGCTTGGCATACCCCAGGCGTTTGCTCTCGGCATTCTGTGCAATGTCCTGGTGTGTGTGGCAGTCCTTATGACCTTCCGGGCAGTCCATGTCACCGGTAAGCTAGCGGCGTTATATCTGCCTATTCTGGTCTTTGTGCTCTGCGGCTTTGAACACAGTGTCGCCAATATGTATTTTATACCCGCAGGCCTGATGGCCGCAGCCGATCCCGGTTATGCGCAGGCAGCTCTGGCGTCCGGGGTATCCTTTGATTCTCTCACTTTGATGAACGGATTAAAGAATCTTATCAGTGTATCCCTGGGGAATCTGGCCGGCGGCGCGGGACTGGTCAGCTGTCTTTACTGGTATTCTTACAGGCGCTGATCTCTCTTTTCCCGTTTCCCTTATCTTAAAATAAGTGATAAAAGAAAAGGGCCGCCATAGCTTTCTGGAAGACCGCTGCAACTTATGGTTGCGCAGATTCCAGCCTCGCTTGGTAGCCCTTTTTACGATTATCTTCTATACTATTCTATAACTACAACAGATCTTTTAACTCATTTATAACTGATTCGATCGATTGCAATTTAAGATATTTCTAAATCCCACTACAGGAGGATAACTCATGACTTTAGGCCAAAAGATACAACAACTCAGGAAAGCAGGCGGCATCTCACAGGAACAGTTAGCGGAGCAGTTAAATGTCTCACGCCAGGCGGTCTCCAAATGGGAGTTGGATGACGCTGTCCCGGAACTTAGTAAAGTCATAATGCTCAGCGATCTGTTCGCCATCTCCACAGACGAACTTCTCAGAGATACTCCCCGCAGCACCGGACCTTCTCATGAACCGGAAGCACCCGCTTCTCACAATCCAGGCGTGAATCCTTCTTTCGGCAGTAACCTGCTCTCACAGTTAGCCCACATCAATACCAGCCATCAGGAGATCATAACCGGCTTTAAGACCATGATCCTGGGATTTTTTCTTCTGGTTATTGATTTTCTCCTCTGCTGGGCTTATCAGCTCAAAGAGCAGCTCATTGATAATGCATGGATGCCTGACATCACCTTCTATTTCTCAAAGCAGCCTATGCCCGTGTTTTTCTTACTCACTTCTCTGATTATTCTGGCAGGGCTGATCCTCATGGCTTTTGGCCTTGTCGGTAAATATAAGGGATCCAGGTCCTAGTTACTCATCCTTCGTTACTCAGCCCTTTTTCCACCGGACCAGGGTTGCCGTGTGCTGGCCGTCCCCTTCTGACTCGATCACATATTCTCCAAAATCAGCCGGAATTACCGCAGCCTGGTACAAGTTTATCTGTGTCGAATATTCCGGATTTTTTTTGCTGTAGATCTTGGCATTTTTTCCTGCGGTCAGGGTTATGATATGGCAGTATTTTCCTTCCGTATCATATTCCCCTTTATTCTGGTAGTGGATCCGCTCTATCTCAAAAGGCATCTCCGGCACGGAAGAATAGCGGTCGATATAGTATTCCCTGGTCCATTTTATCACGGAGGGTTTTGCCCGCAGTTTCTTATCCACATAATCCTCCCTGCGGTATTTCGAAACCCGGAAAGAATGGTCCAGCTGCATTTTCAGAGGGTTCCCTGTCATTGTTTTAGTCTTATCATCCCAGGAGTTTCTGGCAAAATCATAGCTGAAAAAAGAATATTCCGTGCCGGCGATAGACGGACAGGTGTCCAGTTCCAGAACCATCTGATTGCCGCCATGGCCATGGTCCGTTCCAGGCGGGATCAGATACAGGTCACCGACATTGGATTCCCAGTTGCAGACATACTCTTTCCAGTCCTCTATCACCTCCTGGTTATTGGACTTCCTGCATTTGGCCTCCCACTCTTCCAGATCCGCATCATTATAAAATCCCATCCAGGTGTTGGCTCCCTCGTAGGCTTCCGCGATATAATAGGTCTCATACCTACCGATCGGCTCATTAAAGTTTGTTTTTACATAATCCGTACTCGGATGTGTGTGGATCGGCATGGAGATCCGCTCCGCCGGCTGTTTATCCGGAAAATATCCGTCATCCAGCCACGCGTCCAAAGGGAACAGGTGCGGATAAGTCTCACTCAGATACCGGCCCAACAGCTTATCCGGGTACTGCATCAGATTCACAAAGGGCAGATTCAGCTGCTCCTCACGGTCCACATCAATGAGAATAGATAGTTCCGGCCCGGCCAGCTCATTCCAGGCATTACATTCCAAGCCCGGGATGTCCCAGAAATCTTTATACCGATAAGCGCCCCAAGGACCCGGTTGATAGATCTCTACTTCTTTTACCGGATATTTCAGCATTGTACGGATCACCTCATCATAAGCTGCTTTCGGCAGTATCTTTAATTCTTCTTTTTTAATAGCCTCCACATAACAGTCCATTTTTTCGATCATGAAATGTTTCTGGAAGTGCAGTAAATAATAATCGCAATAATAATATTCCTTCCAGTCATATTGAGGATCCGGCTGATCCAGGGCAAACGGAATTAATTTTCCGTCCCACATACTCCACAGCAAAGGCTGCCTGGTCATATCAAAATAGTAGGTACGCGCGTAGTAATCATACAGCTCCGGAATTGCAGCGCCATACCCGTATACGACAACCCCCTTGCCTAACCGGGTCTTTAAATCCTGTATTTTCTCAGGGTCCATCAAATCGGAGATTCTTCCCTCCATATTACAGTAGCCAAAAGAGGGATCTTCGGTAATATATTCCTTTTTATAATCCCGTATCATCTCTATGGGCAGATAAATCGATTGTACCGGAATAAATTCCACCTCTGTACACATTTCCTTCAGCTCAGCCAGAATTCCGGCAAAATCCACCCCGTACCAGCCGTCCAGCGCTACAGCGCCATCCGCTCCCAGAATATCTTCCGCCATCCGGCAAACACAGTTCTTCTCCCCCATCACAATGGAGTTCTTTGCGTCCTGCGAAATCTGAATTTTGTTCGATGCATTGTGTCTTCCTTCATATAATGGCATCTTGTTTTCCTCCTATTTTTTCTTTGTGATTTTTAATTTACTAAGCATTAAATTACCGAACATAGGAATTCCCATAACAGTACAGACTTCCCCAAACAGGAACAGGCCAGGGGATAATGTTATGATCTCTTTATCCAGCATACCTTTTATACCCGCACACCCAAAAACCACGGAATCCGAATCCTGATAAAAGGCAGTTACCGCCTGCTGTACTTCTTCCGGCCTGATGTACCTCAGCTGCATTTTTTCCTCCAGATTCCTTCCACTGACGATCTCCCCATTTTGCACACTCAGATGGGCATTTACACCGTCGATCGTCGTCAGCGTCAGATGTTCGAAATCCGCTGCCGGAAGTCCCAGTCCTGCTTTCTTTTGTGCAAGCCAGGAGTCTGCTTCTATACCGTTTATCTGCAGCACTTTTCTCTTACCGCAAAGCTTCAGACATACTTCTTCCAGAACCTTCGGATATATATTTTTCATGCTTATCTGATACTCATACCTCTCGTCCGTTATCAAAAAAAGGTTTACCTCTGTTCCATGGCTGATCAGCCCGCTGCGCCCATTCTCATCCGCGGCAGCGCCGCCGCCCACGGCCGGGCAGTCCAGTATATTCGAGAACTTCTCTAAAAACCATTCTTCCTTGCCCACATTTCCAAACAGAATGATGGCAGCCTTAACCAAACTCTTTTCCGTCAATTTTTCAAGCTGATCCAAAGCTTCCGAATACGTCCCGTAAATATGGTAACCAGCCAGTTCATACGGCAGCAGCACCAAATCCGGCTCCCGGCCTTTGGATATTCCGGTCATTCCGAGGCTGGCGCATCCAAAGACTCCTTTCGGCGGTTCTCTGACCGGCAGATAAAATCCAATTTTCATGTTTTTGTTCAACCTTTCCTCTTAATTCGTGTTTTTACTTATTTATTATCAGAATCGGCTCTTTGTTAACTGTCTGGACCACATCCGGAAGTTCGTCTGTTTGGAAGCCGCCGTCCGCCAGCACCTCATAGCAAAACTCCATAATGCCGTAACTGTTGCAGACGAAATTCGTATCCCATGTATTGTCAAAGATCATGGACAGCAGCCGTTCCGGATGCTCCGGCATCTTTGACACACGTTCCGACACGTGGGGCTTTCCGAGCGCCGTCAAGGAGGTATCCCGCCCGTTCCAAAGCCAGCTGTGTCCATCCTGCTCATACCACGCAAATCCATCCGTCGCATAATAATCCATACAGCTTCCCGGCAGTTGTCCAGCTCCCGGCAGATAGGGCAGATCCGCATTACAGAATACCGGAATCGTATGGACCGGGGACTGAAAAGCCAGATAAAACACCTCAGGATCAAAAGATGGCTTCCGGTTAAATTTTATGTTCAGACTTGCTCTGTTCTCTTGTTTATATAAGATAAGTTCCCGCAGTCCCCACTCCAGAGAGGGATGGCTGAATTCCTGCCGGTATGTAACGGTATATTCATTATCCTCCGTTATAACCGCATCTTCTGCTTTTGCCGTGATAATCTCCAATGCCTGTTCTCTCATCCGGGCTCTCTGCCTCTCATCATCTTCCAAAAAAATGTCCTTCAATACCCAGCGGGGGGCGAAGCCTTTTGGACGGCAGGACAAAAATGATCCGAATTCTCCCTCTACAACAACCGCTCCTTCCCGGCATACACGGGTGGGCCAGTGCCTGTGATCCAGCTCGATCTCCAGCGGCGGCCCGGCTACCTGTTTACAGGCTATATCCTCCTCTCCGGAAATCAAACGATACTCCCTCTCTTCAAACGGTTTCAGATTGTCTGCCCAGAATCTCCCTATCTGGCCCGGAACACAGTCACTGAAGGTCTTTGAGACATTTTCCCTGCTCAAATGGGATTCCGCTTCCGGACGTTTGAAGTTGGAAGGTCCTTCTTCCATAATAAATGGGTATTTCTTATGACTCCTCAAGTCTTCTACCCCGCAGTATGTTCCCCTGAGGCAGTGATAAGGGAACCGGATCCAGGTACTCACCGGATACTTGTTTGGATTAATCAGACAGACTTCTCCGGTTATCTTCCTGTCCCTTAAATAATCGGCCGTCAGATTTTCCGATAGGGCAAGAGCCCGGTAGGCGAATATATTTTTTTCAGCTGTCATCATTCTGGTGTCTACGGAAAACGGAGAGGCTACCGACTGCCAGGAGCCGTATGTATGCTCATGAAACATGCACAGCTGTTCCAGCGCATCCTGATAGTCGGCACATAGCTTCTTTGACATCCCCACGTTGTCCTGCTCCCCGGCGTTCTGTCCCTTTTCCAGCCGGTTCTTGGCCAGCATCTCCACTGCTTTAAGATTTACGGCCGCCTTTTTCCCTGCTGCCAGTTCCACCGGCGCGCTGACTGTGCCATTGGCCCACCAGTCCACCCATTCTCCCTTCTTCACCGGTATTTTATCTTTATTTTCCTCTTCCAGGCACCGCATCGCTTCCGTGGCTGTCGTCATCCGTATCTCAGGCTTTAATCCCAGTTCCCTCCATTTCCGCACAAAATCCGCGATGGGCCCGAAAGGCGGGTCATTGTCAATCCGATAATTATTCGTGACCGAGACCAGAAGCCGTTCATAGGGATAACCGCCGTATATTTTATTCTGTGTAAATCCATCCCGGGATTGTTCCATGTTTTCACCGCTGTTCCCCTCCAGCAGTTTTATCGTTTCCACGCACCGCTTATGAGCCGAAAGTACGGATTCCTCATCCGCTTTCCAGATATCCCCCGGGCCGGGGAGCCGGTAGCGCAGATCCGACGCGGCTGGTACCGGCCCGATCCGCCAGTTTTCGTTAAATAAGAAATAGCCATCGCAGTATCCGGAATTCAGCCACACGAACATTCTTCTGCCATCCGGCATCTCCCAATAAAAAGCGGAGGGAGTAGCACACGGCGGCAGCGCATTATATGTGTTAGGCCCGATCCAGAGCGCGTTCATGCCCTGATCCAGTGCCCGTGTCAAAGCGGCCCGGGGCATCCCGTTTACGTCATTTTGCATAATGGAGGAGGGTCTCCAGCGCTCCGTCAATTCCCGGGGCAGCCACTTTAAGATGCGATTCCATTCCTCCGGCGTGTGGAACGCAGTGGTATTAAATGCCATCCCGCATATATCCATTTTCCCGGTCCGCAGCGCTGTTATCAGCAGGTCACGATCACATTCTGCCGCACTCTCCCACCAATCCGCTGCCGGAAGCGCGGTTTCCGCCGTCCAGTAAAAGTCGGGATCCTCCATCGCCAGCTTTAACCCCTGGCCGACGTACTCCTTTTGGAGCCTTCGCGCATACAGCGGATGATCCGTAAAACCAAAATCCGTATGAGAATGATGTATAATATCTATGTTTTGAATTGACATAAGTACACTCTTATCCTTTCACCGCACCGGAGGTCATACCCTCGATGATATATTTCTGACACAGGAAGTACACGATCAGCACCGGTATAATCGTCAGAATCACATCCGCAAATACCAGGTTCCATTCTGATGCATATCTGCCGCAAAAATTATAAATGGTCATCGGCAGCGTCCATTTTTTCGGATCACTCATAAAATATAACGGCAGCTGAAATTCATTCCAGACCGAGAGAAACACCGTTACAATGATTGTGGCGTTTACCGGTTTCAGAAGCGGGAACACTACCCGGAAATATACCTGCAGCGGATTACAGCCGTCTATGACAGCCGCTTCATCAATGGTTGTGGGAATCGACGGAAAGAAGCCGTGGTAAATAAAAATACAAAAGGATACCGATGTGGCCACTTCCAATAAAATCAGGCCAGCCAGCGTATTCATCAGATGTAGTGTCTGCATGATCTTAATCGTGGGAATCATGGAAATATTAAATATCAGCCCTAAAATCAGCAGATAATATAGAAAACGATTCATTTTCGACCGGTTTCTGGAAAGTACATAAGCTGCCATGGAACTTAACAGGACGCAGAAGAGAACTGCAGTTCCGGTTATGAGCATGCCGTTTCCAAAGGCCCGTAACACATTTGCCTCTTCAAATACTTTTACATAGTTTTCAAAATGTAAGCTCTGCGGCAGGGATATACTCAACAGATCCGCCTCCGCCGACGTTTTCAGGGAATTTATGACTGCCAGAGCAATCGGGTACAATACCGTCAGGGAAAGTATCCATAGGAATATCTCCAGAAGTACACGGGCAAACCGGCTTTTCTTTGTTCGTATGCCCATCAGAACTCCACCTCCCTTTTCTTCAGCAGGCTTAAGCCCGCGAAGGCAAATCCCGCAATCAGAATATTCAGCATGAGCTCATAGGCCGTAGCCATACCGTATCTGCCGGAGGACAGTTCTTTGTAAACCATGGTGGCCAGCACCTGCGTCTGGGTGCCGGGTCCGCCTTTGGTGATCGAGATGATCAGATCAAAGATCTTCAGGCCGCCCACAAAACTTAAGAATAGATTAATGGTCACGGAAGAGATCAGAAGCGGCAGCGTGATCCGGAAGAACCTCTGCACTCCGCCGGCTCCATCGATGGCAGCGGCCTCATAGTAGTCTTTCGGAATCCCCTGCAGCCCGGCGATATAAATTACTGTGGAGAATCCCACTCCCTTCCAGATCCCTGCCCAAAGAACACTGTTCATGGCGGTCGCAGGATCTGCCGTCCACTGGCGGGCGAAACTCTCAAGCCCCATCCCTCTTATCATCGTATTAATGATACCGTACTGGGGATTATACATCGCTGTGAACAGCAGGCCGATCGCCAGGGGACACAAAACGACAGGGATAAAAAATACGGTTCTGAGCCATGTCTGTGTTTTCAGGCCCTTATTCAATGCCAGTGCTAACATCAGAGCGATCACATTGGTAAGTACCAGTGTACCGATGGCATAATAGATGGTATTACCGATTGACCTCCAAAAAACTCTGGACATGGATGGATCTGTAAATATCTGTATAAAATTATCTAATCCGTTAAAATGGACGTCTGATACATAGATATTCCAATCCGTGAAGGCAAACACCTCCCCGAAAGTAATCGGTATCAGATAAAAAATCCCATACAGCAGAAGAACCGGTATGGCAAAATAGAGCGGGTAAATTCTGCTTTTCTTCATTCACAGCACCTCCTTTATCTGTTTTTCTTAATCATACCGATCCGGGCATTTTTCTTAAATAGACAATCTGAAGGTCGATATGGACATTCTTAATTTATGGTTCATATCCCCTATACTCCCTCCCAAGCCATTGTTATAATAGAAATAGAGCAGGATCACAAGATCTTCCTGCTGTACCGGGCAGCTCGATCCGGAAATGAGAATGGGGTGAGATTATCCTGAAGACTATCATGAAGAGGCGGACACTTCGAAAGAATTTATTTGTGTCGTTTACACTAATTGTTATATTGATCGCAGGTCTATATCTCCTGCTGTTTTTTGGCAGGGATTACAAAAGCTCGAAGGACAGATACCTGAAAGATTGGGAACGGCTTGTCACCCAGATCGCAAGCCAGACAGATGACTACTTCACTTCCATGAATAATATCACGGTCCAGCTGGTATACAGCAATATCATCTATGAATCCCTGGTAGCCGCCAACGCGGATACGAACAGCTCTAATTTCTTTGACGATAATTCACAGATCAAGAAGAATTGTTCCCTGATCATGTCGGCTTACAGTTCGATCACCAACCAGGCTTCCAGAGTGAGTATTTTTGGTATGCAGGGTGACTATTGTTCGGTAGGCTCATCCAGACGGAATCTTCGTACATCCGATATCTTACAGCTGGATCTGCTAAAAGCTTCCGATGAAAAGGGCGGGGCTTTGTGCATCCAGGGCCCGTTTCCCGACCCGCTTTCGGAGAACAGAAATGACGGCACGTTCATCTACAGTGCATCCAGAATTATGAAATATGGTTATGGTTCCTATGGTTATGTTGAGGTACAGCAGCCTTATGACATATTGGATAAAATATGCAGTTTATCTCCGGATATGGAGATCTTTGTCTATGATGACAGTGGAAATATGCTGTATCCGTTGAGTGCCCAGCCGCAGAATTCTTCCGAACAGGACATTGGTCTTACCAGACTGCAGAATGTGAAACAGCATTTGGCCGCTGCGGATTCCTGCCTGTTAAAAACAGGAGATGAAATACTGGGCGGCGCCAAACTGAAGAATAACCTGACTCTGGTCGCCGTAGAGAGACAGTCCGTACTGTATTCCGATCTTTACCAGGTGCGGAACACTACTGTTTTCTTTACTTTGATCGTGTGTTTTCTCTGCATCCTGATCGTATATTCCGTAAGCGGCTATACCTCGCAGTCTGTGGAAAAACTGACCAGCGCGGTGAAGAAGATCGATTTTCAGGATTATACGCTGCCCATAAGCCCGGATGAATGCACCACGGATGAGACAAGGCAGTTGGCCGAAGTTACCGGACATATGTTGCAGAAACTAAAGCAGTTTGCCACTCTTACCTCCGAAGCTCAGGCCCGGGAACTTCAGGCTACGATTGCCGCTCTTCAGTCTCAGATCAATCCGCATTTTATGAACAACACGCTGGCCGCTATCAGTTCATCCGCCCTGGAAAGTGGAAATATGAACGTAGTCTATATGTGTTCCCACCTCTCGCGCATGCTTCTCTACACCCTGGATGCAGAACAGGAATCCACTCTGGATACGGAAGTGGAGTATACACGGCATTATCTGGAGCTTATGCGATACCGCTATGACGGCGAGTTAAAATATAACATTGAAATTCCCCAGTCCATCCTGTCGGTCAGGGTACCCCGGCTGATCCTTCAGCCTCTGGTAGAGAACTGTATTTATCATGGTTTCGACTGTGACCGGGAAATAAGGATCATACAAATCGAGGGCGAACAAAAGGAACGGCTCTGGACTGTCCGTGTGACGGACAACGGATGCGGTTTTTCCGAGGAAGCGCTGCAGAAAATTACCGCCGAACAGGAGAAAATCCGGGCACTGCTGGACAGCGGCCGCTCTTCCTTTATGAGATCGGAAGAGCTGGGCGTATTAAATACCTTTTCCCGCCTTTACATTCTCCAGAAAACGCATACTGTATTTGAGATACATTCGTCACCGGCGGGCGCAACGGTTATCATAGGAGGGCAGATTCATGATTAAAGTATTTATCGCTGAGGATGAAAAGCTATTGTTAAACGGGCTGATTACGTTTCTGAATGCGTCAGATGTACCTTTGAAAATTATCGGCTCCGCCTTAAACGGGCAGGATGCCTGGCAGCAAATCAGGAAAAATCCCCCCGACCTGCTGATCACAGATATCCGTATGCCTGTGATGACCGGTCTTGAGCTGATTGAACGGGCCACAAGGGACTATCCCGAAATCATGACCATCATCATAAGCGGCTACAGCGACTTTGAATACGCCAGAACGTCTCTGCGCCTGAATGTGTCGGATTATCTGTTAAAACCCCTGATGCCGGATGAAGTGATACGCACGCTGTCTGATGTGGCCGCTGTCATTGAAGGACGTAAGCAGCAGGAGGTCACGAATTATTTCCGGCTGGCGTTTTCCCAGTCCCCGCAGCCGCCCCGTATTCCCGCTGTCCTGGACGCTGTCCCCTTCTATCTGTGTGCCTATTCCTGTGCCGGCCCTATCGTGACAGAGGATCAGTTATCCATCCTGGAAGCGATTCCACAATATTCCGGACAATTCAGTGATATGGTACAGCAGCTGCTACCGGACGCCGTTTTCTGGATCGTCCGCGGTAAATATACCAACGAGAATATCATGATCCTGGGATTCCAAACGGATCCTTTGGCCTATGAGGATACTCTTGCGAAGCTCTGGGAACGGCTTCTGGATTTTATCCCCAATAACACCATGGTGATTGGACGTCCCCTTGTGGACAGCCATGGAATTCTGGAAGAGATCCGCAGGCTGCGGGCTTCCCTGAAACAGCATATTATACTGGGTATCTCGCAGACACTATACTACGACTATGAATCCGACAATCTGGCCTATCCCTATCTCCCAAAGGATACTGAAGCCAGGCTGTCCTTTGCGATCTCCTCGAATGAACAGAAAAAATTTGCCGCGGAATACGCCCGTTTTCTGAAAACCTGCCAGGGAGAGCATTACTCCCAGCTTCAGATGGAGATCCTGCTGCGTCAGATTTTACATTTGTTCAAATTCAGTTCCACTACGCTCCATGCGGATCTGGAATTGGATCTGATGCAGGCGGTGAGCTCATCTTCTTCCTTTCAAAAGCTTCTGGAGCAAACCAGCCGGATCTATCAGATCCCGTTCCAAAAAGAAGAGACCGCGTCCTTATCCGCAGTCTCATCTTATGATTTTGCTTTTCAGATTAATAAGTACTTGGAAGAGAACTATAACCAGCCGATCTCATTAAATGACCTTTCCGAAGAATTTCATTACTCCGCAGGATATCTGTGTAATGTCTTCCGCACTGCCTATCACGTGACCCCTCTGCGCTGCCTGAATCAGATCCGTATCGAACACGCAAAGAAATTATTGAGCGGGAATCTTGATATCCTCCTTAAAGATGTGGCGTCCTGTGTGGGTTTCACCGATCCGCTTTATTTCAGCCGGCTGTTCAGGAAAGAGACCGGTATGTCTCCCACGGAATACCGGGAAAAATGGGAGGCTGGTGAGACGAACTGAGGGGGGATCGTTCTATCTGGCTGTGATTCCTGTCTGGGCCGCGGTTTCGTGGGGGTATCCTGGATCACATGGTTTTTTATTTATCGTGTTTCCCTGGATTGTGTTTGAGCAGAATCTTTTTTCTTCCATGATGTTGTGGTAATGGATCGGGACTACGGTCTGATAGATGATATTTTCCCGTACTTCCATGCCTCCGCTGGCTTCGTCCATATAGATACCGCCGGGGAAGCCTTTTTGGCGGGTGTACGCTTCATCCTGGTGCCCTTTCCAGGAATTGTGGACCATTATTTCTTCCGGGTAGGGGATACCCTGGTAATTGCCTGCTATCAGATTTTGTAAGATTTTGGTGCCGGGCTGCAGTCCTAAGGTGTATATTCCGGCGCCGTCGTGTAACTCGGTAAGTACATGGTGGATGTAATTGCAGCGGACTTCATGTTCCCTGCAGACGCTCTCTTCGCTGTAACGCTTGAAATGCGGCAGCGGTTTGTAGGAATAGCGGGTGTCGGAATCCGGGTCCACATAACCCCAGCCCCAGCCCAGGGAGATGGCGGAGTAGGGCAGGTCGCACAGTTCATTGTGAATGATATGGAGTCCTTTCGCATAGCCGCAAAGGATGCCTACGGATCCTTTGAATTCTGCCCCCGCATTGTGGATATAGCAGTATTCCACGGTATTATTCTGCACGATCACGCGGCTGTCAGAAGGGTGGGCGTCGGTCTCCTGAAAATCCCCGGCCTGGATGCCGTTTCCGCTTATATCGCTGATTTCACAGTAGGTAAGGCGGTTATCTATGGAGCCGTGTTGTATATCTACCGCCCCGTTTCCAAGATGCAGGAAACGGCAGCTGTCAAATATAATTCCCTCTGTATGGTCCAATATGACACAGGATTGTGTTTTTTTAAAGTAGGAATAGGTGAGTTCGTCATCAGCCGGATCTTTTAAAATGTTGGCCTGCACGTCGGGATGGCCGTAGATGCCCGGATTCAGGAATGTGGTATATTGGAATGTAATACCCCGAAACGCCAGGTTTTTGACCGGCCTGTCCTTTTCTCCCCGCAGGATCACCAATTGTTCGGCTATCGGAAGTTCTACTATCCGTTCGTCTATGGAGACGCCGTTTTGCTGCGCCACATAGAGAATGTTCTCTTGCCTGTCCAGATACCAATCGCCGCCTGCACCTATCAGTTCGTATAGATTTTCTACATAGCTGGGGCCGTCGATCTGCATGCCGATTTTAATTTGGCAGTCTTTGAAACAGGGCTGTTTCATCTTCAGGAAGATACCATCTTTTGTTTCGCTGACGGATTCTACCGGGCAGATGGAATGTGTCCATCCCACATCATAGACAAATTCAATGTCCTGCGGGTTTCGGCATGTGAGGAACACCGGGTCTTGTGTCAGGTATCCCTCATAAATATCGCACTGTCTTTCTCCGTTATCACGGCAGCCTGTTTTCCGGTATCTTCGGAAGGCGTCCGAATGAACCGTTTCCCAGGCCGTATTTTTCTGTATCCCGGTCTTAGTTCTGGCAGAGCGCTGCCCGTCTATGTACAGATGTCTGGAATACACGCCGTCCGGTACTTTGGCTTTCCATATGGTGTATTCATCCTTTTCAGCCGCCTTTTCCCAATCGGATATGCGAATTGATCCTCCGATGAAAGGCTGTTCACCCGGATAAGCCTGGTAAGTTATTTTTGTCCCATCTATGGCGGAATCATCCGCAGTAAAAATTTCCGGGGTCCGATACCGGTATTCCCCGCCCCGCAGATATACAATGATATTACAGCCGTATTCTTTCTGCAGGTCTTTCGCTTTTTTCTTTGCTTCACTAAGGGTCGAAAACGGATTCTCCTTTGTGCCTGCGGCACCCGGATTTGCTCCGGGTGCCACATAGATTGCCAGGTTCTTCATGGTTACCTCCACGTACGCGATTCTCGTTCGCAGGAATGCGTTTTATGTTTATCGCTGTCACCAGCCGGGTATCCCCTGTGCCTTGGCGTTCTTCGCTATCTCATCGTCTATGGCTTTTAACACATCAGCAGGACCGCAGTTGCCCAGGAACATTTCCTGTATCTGCTCGAAGGATGAATTCCCATAACTGGCCGGGATAAAGTCAAACCAGCTTACTCCGCTTCTGCCTTCCCTTACTGCCTCCTGTGCTTCTTTAATCTGGGGAAGCAGGCTATCGATCGATACATTGTCAAACCAGGGAGATTGCTGTTTCGCGGTATACATTTTCTCAACAATATCCGGACGTGCCAGGAAATTGAATAATTGGAGGGCTTCGTCGATATGTTCGCTGTTCTTGTTGATGTACAGTGAATTCGACGAGGTGACGCCATAACAATCACTTCCATCAACCGGGAAAGGCATAAAGCCGAGTTTTTCCGCATAATCCGGGTATTTTTCCATTCCTTCACCAAAACAGGAATCATTAAACACTAACATGGCCGCCGTTCCTTCATATAATGCACTGTATTGGCCGCTCCAGGTATCCGACATGGCAGTCTCTCCGAAATACCCTTTTTTATAAAAATCATTCTGGCGTTCCAGACATTCGACAGCCTCAGGCAGATCGGCAAGCTTTATCTTATTTTCCCCATACTGATCCCAGAAATCGGTTGTCTTGGCCGCTATGTAGGATCCCCAGTACGTATCCAACCATGTTTCTACCGGCCAGACATCTCCTCCCGCAAGGTATATCGGTGTGATTCCCTGATCTTTGATTTTCTGGCAGGCATTTTCCAGATCTTCAAATGTCTTCGGAATCTGCAGATTCAGGTCCGCGAAGATCTGCTTATTGTAATAGATTCCCCAATACTGTGCTCCCGCAATGGGGAAACCATAGACAACACCATCCCATTTGGAAAACTTATCCAGAAGATCCTGGTTCACATTTTCAAGGCATGGATCACTGGTGATATCCAGGAAATTCTCTTCCGCCAGTAAAGCCGCCTCTCCGGTCCCGCCATTGTAATATTCCACGATATCAGGCAGCTCTTTTGTCGCAATTTTGGCCCCCATTATATTATTGTTCATATCATCGGGATTCGTGATCAGCTCCACTTTGATTCCAGTCTCTTCTTCAAACTGCTGATAAACTTCATTGTCTACATCCTTGAACCAGCTTTTTGAACCCATAAGAGTCAGCGTAACGCCGCTGCCGGATGTTTCTGAATTTCCGGCTGCCGGCTGTTCGTTTTCTTTTGACTGCCCGTCCGGCTGTGCGGCTTCCTGTGACTGACTGTCCGGCTGTGCGGCAGAGCCGCTGTTATCCGAGCCACAGGCGGTCAGCGAAACCATAAGGACCAGTGCCAGCAACATACTGCATGTTTTCTTCATTCATATTACCTCCCGTTTATTTGATGTGTTTATTATATCTGTTTTATTTGCAAAACCAAATGGATAATATTTCAATCAGTATAGACAATCTGAATATTCCATATCCATTTACTTTCCCATTGCCAAATGGCGTGCTATACTTGCGCTAAACGATAGCATGGGAGGAAGGGGAATGCAAAATTCGCAGCTTCAAAAACAGCTAAGTGAAGTCATCGATTTTATCTGCTGCCACGGCAGTTCCATCCGCTTTTTATCATCCGGCGTCTGGGTAGACCGCGGGTGGGATACCCCGAAACAGAGCGCAAAGCCAATGTTTGAGATCATCTACCTGTTAAGCGGGCAGACAAGAATATATCTCAACGGGATCACCCACGCAGTCAAAAAATATGATGTCCATCTACTGGAGATCTCCGGCAGCAGTTTGGGGGAGGGCGGACATTTTCAGATGTATTATCTGGACTTCAGCTTTGATACCCCCGATTTGGCCGACCGGTTTTACGGCTGCTGCTGCCGTTTGTCGGCTTACCCGGAGTCTATGAATCTGGCGGGTCTGGAGTCTTATTTTCTGGAGATGCATTTTGAAAATATCGCCGGCCAGGAATTCCGCCGTCAGAAGATGCTGTGTATTCTCCAGGATCTGTTTATCTGCCTGTACCGCCGCTGTGCCATCTCAACGGATCATTCCGCAGGCCGGTCGGGCAGACAGCAGTTTCTCTATGATGTGCTGAACTATCTGGAACAGAACTATACGTATCCATTGTGCCTTAAGAACATAGCTGATCTGGTACATCTGAATCCCAGATATTTGAGCCGGCTGTTCAAAGAAGCTACCGGGCTGACCATTCAGCAATATCTCATCCGTCTGCGGATCGGAAAAGCAAAAAAATTATTAAGTGCCACTTCATACAGTATTACGGATATCGCTTTGGAGACCGGTTTTTGTGACTGCCAGCATTTCTGCAAGGTTTTCAAACAACTGGAAGGGATCACTCCGACCCAATACGGCCGCAGCATCCCTTCCAATTAACATGCCTGTCAGCGCGTAAGGGCTTCCAGTTCAGTTTTTAGTTCGTTCCATTTTTCCCGGGTCGAGAAGAACCGGATATCCAGCCGGCATGTCACCTCTTCTTGTGGTTCCAGTGAGCGAAGCGTACCGTACTGCTCTTCAAGCGCTGTACCTTTGATATGGTTATTGCACGGTTCCAGGGCCATAATGTAATCTCTTTTTTTCGGGTACATCCATTGTCCCAGATATGGCAGATTTGCCTGATTATATCTCACCTGTACCCCGATAAACTTATCATCCCTTTCCTTCCAGAGCATAAAACCTGTGTTTCCTGCGCTGTCCGACCGCAGTTCATGCAGATAGGTGTAGTGCGCAGCCCGGGCACAAGGAACCGGCATCTCCTCCTGCTGTTCCATATGCCGCTTCGAAAACTCATCCCACCCTTCCGTATGCCGGGCCGGAATATACATCCTGGTATCGGGACTTAAAAAGGGATATCCAAAATTCATATGATACAAAAGCATCAGCGCAGACCGGTCAGATGACTGGTTGCTGATCCGGTCCTCTATCTGGATATGCCCGCTTCCAAGTGCAGTCCTAATGGACCTTCTGACACTCATCTGAACCCCCTGATGCCGGGTCTGACAAACTCTGCCAGCCACCTCCATCATATAGTCATCTCCCTGCCAGTCCGCTTCGCATCGCTCCAGTCTGGCCGGAAGATTGGAAACCTGTCCGTGAAGGCCATAGGGCTGACCCTCGAACACGCAGGGATCTCCTGCTTGTGTCAGTCCGCAGGTGGTCAGAAAACCGCCGCCAAAGCTCTGCAGCCATTCTTCGCCCCGCTCATTGTAATACTGCGGGGCAGTGACACCCGCGGCTGCCTGGAAAGTAAACCCGCAGTCCCGGTATACCAGTTTACCCAGATCCATACCTCTGTCGATTAATATCGTGTAGCGCAGGCCCTGTCCGTCGTCCACATCTACCGCTTCTACCCCCTTGGCCTTTCCCTCCAGCATCTGATAGCGTTTTATGCCGCCGATCTGACTGATATCCCCCACATAATCCAACATTTCCCTGTGCAGCATGACAAAGATCTCCTCCTTATTCACGGAACCGTTTATTTTTCAAATTCAATTTCCCACAGGGAAGTACCGGTAGCAAACAGCCTGGCTCTGTGTCCTATCCGGTTGTCATTGTGGTAATCTTCCGCGGGAAATACGCTGACATACCACCCGGTCATACTGCCGTCCGGCGCGGTCGCCTGTCTGGCTTCTTCTCCATCCAGAATTTTTACCGGTTCAGACCATCCCAGCGGATTGGAAATATCGGGATTAAAGGATACATAATACCCCTCCATGTTCCAGGTCCCGTCATCCACCCGGTTCAGGAACATGACATAGGTGTTAAGCCAGGTGTTCCAGTGGACAACCGGCCCCCAGAATGCGTTGGCCTGTTTGCTGTGCCAGTCCTGGAACACGGGAATGACCGGCTGGGCATATCCGCCGATTCCCGGTTCCTGCCACCTTCCGTCTCTCCATTTCCAGACCTTTCCTGCCGGCTGATCCAGATCCTCAAGGCTCATCCTGGCAAAACCCAGCCCCTGATTCTCTTTTCCCCCGTAAAAGGTGGTGATAAAGAAGTATACAAACTCTTCCTCCTTATCCACACAGGTTCCGAAATCCCCTTCTCCCCCAAAATACCAGGCATCCGAAGATGTGGCGGATACCAGGTCCTCCGGTGCGGAAAGAATGAATCCCAGATCCCTCCAGGTTTTCCCCTTGTCCTCTGACACCAGGGCACCGACTTTGGGCTTCGTCGGGTAGCGTTCAAAAAATTTGCTGCCCGGCGGAATACTCATTGTTCGCAGCGTCTCTGTTTTTTCCTGCTGCACCTGGCTGCTCCCGTAATAATCACCAGGCTTACGCAGGCCGTCCGGCTCCAGATGGTACCAACCATAGAGTTTCCCATTCGGAACCTTCCAGATCCCCTCCAGCCACTCGCCGCCGTTCTGCAGTACATCCAGGGTCACAGGCTCACTTGGCCCCAGATCATTAAGACTGGTACCGGAAGTCCTCCACGGCAGCTCCCAGGAATTAAAAATATACAAACGTCCTTCTTCTGAATCCCAGAATCCCGGACTGTGGCAGTCCGTTTGGCTCTTGTCATTCACTTCCGGCACTCTGGCTCCCGGATACACAATCTTCGGGGCAGGTATTAATTTTACAGATGGCATTTTTTCTTCCTCCTTCAGCCTTTTTTCCACCGCAGCTGTACCACAGTGCAGCCGCCCGCTCCCTCGTGAATCAATTCATAATCACCGAAACAAGCCGGTACGATCACACTCTGCCACTTCTCTATCTGAGACTGGTACTGAGGATTTTCCTTGGATCTTAGCACTACTTTATCCCCCACCGTCAGCGTCAGAATCTGCATATATTTTCCCCCGGTCGAATTTTCTCCATGCTTGTCAAAGTGGATTCGTTCAATATGAAACGGCATTTCCGGTACGGTATCATATTGATCCATGCTGTACTCTTTGTTCCAGTCCTGTACCCTGGGTTTTGCCAGCAGATGATCCTTCACCCATTTTTCCCTGCGGCACTTATCCATGCAAAACCCATGTTCCGTATGCATCTTAAGCGGCCGGCCCGTCATATCCTGTGTGGAATCTTCCCAGGATTTTCTGGCAAAATCATACAGAAAAAAAGAATATTCCGTTCCCGCATTGCTGGTACAGGTATCCATCTCCAGAATCAGCTGATTCCCGCCATGTCCATGAACGGTTCCGGGCGGAATCAGATATAGATCCCCTTCGCTGCTGTCCCAGCGGATGACATAATCCCGCCAATTCTCAATTGGAACCTGGTTCTCTGATTCCCGGCAGAGCCGTTCCCACTCCTCCAGATCCGCATCCTCCCGGTAACCCAGCCAGGTATTCGCGTCCTCATAAGCTTCCGCCACATAATAAGTTTCATATCTCCCAAGAGGCTCTTTAAAATTTCGGCGCACATAATCCGTGCTGGGATGCAGATGCAAAGGCATGCTGGTCCGTTCTGCAGGCTGGGGGGTGTCAAAGTATCCGTCATTGAGCCAGACATCAAAGGGCAGTACACCGGGATAAGTATCATGAATATAAGATCCGACGAACTCTTCCGGATACTGCATCAAATTCATCACCGGCATCTGGATCATTTCATCGTTCCCGATATCAACCAGAACGCTAAGCTCCGGTCCGGCCGTTTCATTCCACGCATTGCAGCCCAGTCCCGGTACATCCCACAGATCTTTATACCGGTATGCTCCCCAGTTGCCGGGTTGAAAGATCTTCACCTCTTTGACCGGATAGCGGACAAGCGTCCGGATGATCTCATCGTAACTCTCACGGGGCATACATTTCGGATGCTCCGGGTCCACACACTCCACGTAATAATCCATACGCTGCAGCGCGTAATCCTTTTGCCTCAGAAGGAGATAGTGATCTATGTAATAGTATTCCTTCCAATTATAGTCCGGATTACTGCTCTCCCAGCCAAAGGGCGCCAGCCTGCCATCCCACATCTTCCAAAGAAGAGGCTGTCTGGTGAAATCGAAATAGTAATACAGATCATATAAATCATTAAACTTCCTGCTTCCTGATCCGTATCCGATAACAAAAATTGCCGTGCAGCCAGCCGTCTGCTGATTTCCGCTGTGGATCAGTTTCTCCCGCAATGCCTCACATTTCTCTTCGTCCATCAGATCCTCGAGCACGCCGTCCTCACAAACGATGCCAAAGCTGGGGTCCTCTGTCAAATACGGCTGTTTATACTGCATGATCATGTCTTTGGATTTAAACAGGCCGGCTGCGAAGACCGTATCCACCCCGATACTCATACGTTTTCCCCAGTCATTAAGTCCGCGAAGAAGCGGTGCCCATTCTACCCCATACCATCCTTCCATTGCTACCAAAACCGTACTTTTTCCTGCCTCATACTTTTGGCGGATCTGCTCCAGAATAGAACGAGCCACCTCGCTGTTTCCGCTGACAACAGACGCTGCCGTCTTTTCTGATACACGGATTCGGTTTTCTGCATTGTGCGAATATTCATATAATGGCATGATTTACCTCCTCTGCTTTATCGATACCTTATCCCGATATAGTTAGGATATAGGAAAATAGAATTATTTTCTTGAATCAGAGTGTATTTTTAGTGTATAAAAGTAACTCTAATCAACGAAACAACGACAAAAAATGGACCGGCATCCGGCCATTACCGGTTACCGATCCATTTTTCTATGTTCTTTTAATACCATCCCCTGCAGTTTCTGTATCTGCAGCGTCTCCTATGCATTTCATTCACCAGCATAATAGCGATCATGTCTTCCAGCCAGTTATTTCTGGAAGGCCTCCTGTAGTTCATGGAAGTGACGTCCTCTGTCTCTTCCGTCTGCACCTCAACCGCCTGCACTCCGCCCTCCAGATGTTTTACTCTGTTGTAAATGTTTCCGCAGATTCTCCGGAACATCAGCTGATCCGGATATTCGTCGAACATTACGCTGCCGTCGTACTCCAGCTTATCGCATTCGTCCTCCACGACCGTCTGGACCTCTTTCGCCACATTCGGATACAGGTTCTTAAGCCTCTCCATATCCCAATCCTGCTCCAGACCCGCATAATTATATACCGGCTCCGGATAGTTCATATAAAAAGGGGTAAACTCCATGTTCATTAGAGAGCTCCTTCACACTAACATATACCTTACTATATGCAGTACTCCCCAAAAAGGTTCCCCCGCTCTAACAGCTTCCCTCGATCACATGGCTCATATTGTACATCCCTGCCGGCTTTCCGGCCAGGAACTTCGCCGCCTGAACCGCGCCTTTTCCAAAAATAGCCTTGGAATATGCGGTATGCTCAAAGGTAATCACCTCATCCGTGCCTGCGAAAATAACCTCATGTTCCCCCACGATCGAACCGCCCCGTACAGCCTGGATGCCTATCTCGTGGGAATCTCTCTTTTCCCTTTTCTGACTGCGGTCATACACATAGGTATATTCATCCGGAAGCGCCTCCCTTAAGGCATCGGCCAGGGCCAGCGCTGTCCCGCTGGGAGCGTCCACCTTCTGATTGTGATGTTTTTCAACGATCTCCATATCAAATCCGGCCGGCGCCAGCACCCTGGCCGCCTCCTGGATCAGCTTCAGCAGTATGTTGATTCCCATTGACATATTGGCGGATTTCAATATGGCAACTTTTTCACTGGCCGCTTTTACCTTCTCCAGCTGCTCTTCGCTCAATCCGGTGGTACACAATACCACGGGAATCTGTCTATCCACACTGTAATCGAGCAGTGCGTCCACCGCTTTCGCCGATGCGAAATCGATTATCACATCCGCCTTCACATCACAGTCCTCTATGTTCGCAAATACCGGATAATCATTCGCCGTTCCTGTAAAAGGATCCACACCGGCTGCGATCTGTGCCTCGGCGTCCCCTCTCATCAAACCGGTGATCACCTGCCCCATCTTTCCATTACAGCCATGCATAATCACCCTTATCATGGTACGTTCCTCCTTACGCAAGCGGGATTCCGAATTCCTCCATCGCTCTTCTTAAATTTATCTGATGTGCGTCTTCCATAACCGTCAGCGGCAGTCTTAAGCCGCCCACGTCAACCCCCATCATATTGACAGCCGCTTTAACAGGGATCGGATTCACTTCACAGAACAGCTGGTCAATCAGCGGAATCGCTTTCAGCTGCATTTCCATGCTTCCCTTTACATCGCCCGCCATATATCTGGCCACCATATCATGGGTAAAGCGGGGCGCTACATTGGACAGAACCGAGATCACACCCTTTCCCCCCAGAGATAAGAGCGGCAATACCTGATCGTCATTGCCGGAGTACAGATCCACGGTAACTCCCTGCTCCTGGGCAAGACTCATGATCTTTGCCACCTGTGAAATATTGCCGCTGGCTTCCTTCACTCCCACGATATTCTCCACATCCCGGATCAGTCCCACCAGGGTGGACGGCTGAATATTGACACCGGTACGTCCCTGGATATTGTAAAGGATAATGGGAATCTTTACGGAATCCGCGACCGCTTTGAAGTGTGCATATAATCCCTTCTGTGTGGCCTTATTATAATAGGGGGATACGACCAGCAGACCGTCCGCTCCGCGTTTTTCCGCTTCCTGGGACAGATAGACAGCCGTATCGGTCCAGTTGGACCCGCTTCCTGCGATCACCGGCACCCGGCCGGCGACTCTTTCTACCGTATACCGGATACATTCCAGATGTTCCTCATGGGTCATAGCGGAAGCCTCACCGGTGGTTCCGCAGATAATGATACTGTCGGTCCCATTTTCAATCTGGAAATCAATCAGTTCCCCAAGTTTGTCGTAATTCACCTTTAAGTCTTCTGTAAACGGTGTGATGATTGCCACACCTGCTCCTTCAAATAATGCCATTAAAATCCTCTCCTTTCTTATTTGGCGGATGAGTTAAAATAGGATATTTTCCAATAGAATAAAATAAGGCAGACTGATGAGTCTGCCTGTAAAGAAATCTACGCCGTAGAAATATCAACGACCTTGTTCTTTGGATAGCGCCCCATCTTTTACGATGACAGTCATATAACTATTAATTATATGCCCAGGCAACAAATCATCAGGAAATCTGCCCCTTCGGCGTTCGTCCCTTTCCATACCTTCTTACGTGCCTGACCACAATCCGGTAATGTACTCATGAAAAACGCAACCTCTATCTAACTCGGTATTTAATTTAACGCTACTATAGCACAAGTTCCGCTCTAATGTCAATCACGGATTTGGAGTTTTAACAGTTTCTATACGATAAACCGCATCGGCGATACCGATCATTTTCTCGCAGGCATGGATACCTGTCATAATCAATTCCGTCTCCTCGTCCATGGCATCGATCAGCACTTTCACATCGTCCAGGCCTATAATCTCATGATCCAGCAAGCCCAGAATCTCATCCAAAATCAGAACATTACATTCCCCGGTAACCAAAACCTTTTTGGCAAAATTCATACCGTTCTTGATGTTCATGATCTCTTCATTTTTACTTTCCTCATCGAGCTCATCAAAACACACTTCATTCTTCTCAAACCGGAACAGCTTAATCTCCGGTTCGAGACGCCTGATAAAGTCGATCTCTTCTTCATTCTTCCTTTTCAGGAACTGGATTATAATCACGGATTTGCCTTGACTTGCTGCACGAATTCCTTGTCCCAGAGCCGCCGTGGTCTTTCCCTTGCCGCCACCGCAGTAAACCTGTACGAGTCCTCTATTCATAATGCACCTCTTCATTCCGTGGAAGTAAAACCTACTGTAAACATTTTCCCTTATGTTACTATATATTCACAGAATTTGCAAATCTTTTCTATTCGACACACTCCGGTCTGCTATTCGATATACTCCAGTTTACTGACGGAAACTTCATAAGCGATGCGTTTCTCCGCATCATTTTCATCTATTTTCTTCATATATTCCCGGCTCTGAATCCTGCCCCAGATCTCCACATGTCCTCCCACCTCAAACCCGGAGGCATATCTGGCATTTCTGCCCCAGCAGATACACGGAATATAGTCCGATTTACCATACGGCCTGTTGACCGCCAAAAGCAAATCCGCGATCTCCCTGCCCAGCGGAGTCTTCCGGTAAACCGGCGGTTTACAGATATATCCGTCCAGGAAAATCTGGTTCGTCTTGGCATTTTCAACTTCCTCAGAAATAAATTCCAACTCTCTTACAAAAACGGATAAAACCAGTCTGTTCTTTTTCTCCTCGTGCCTGTTGTAGGATCGAAACTGTCCGGCCACCTGTATAGATTCTCCCCGATAATCCCTGGTCACATCAATGAGCCTTTCAGATACCATCAGCGGAATACGATCATAGGAATCACTGAGTCTCCTCACGTTCACATCCACCATGTAGAAGCCCTCCCCGAACACCTCATGGCTGAATGAAAAATCCGAAATGATCTCCCCTATAATAGTTACCTGATTGTTTTCGATTACCCTATCGATTACCTTATCTGTCATGAAATTTTACTCCCTTCCTCTTGGGACAGCATCACACTGTCCGACGATGTACCTTGTTTTTCTTATAGTTAATAGAATATATATGCCGTAAAAATAACCTTTAGAACTCAAATTACGAAATTTTTTACAATTATTTCCAATTTATAAAAGCTTATTCATCTTTTTAAAAATTATTACATTTTAATACCGATTTTTCGCTGGTAATATTTTCCATTCCCTTTCCATAATCAATTCCAATCCATGTCCTCCCCCCGTTATCTCTTAGATCCAAAAGTCTTCTACGGCTAACTTCCTATTTCTACACGTCTAACTTCCTATATAAAATAAGCTCCATTTACCAAGATGTCTGCGCACCTACCAAGGAAAACCCGGGATCACTGCGGGGATAGGTTTGGGGGCGGATACGCCGGTCTGCGCAAGAACGCTGCCTGCGGGCATAGGGCGGCTGTGCAGCTGCTTAGTAAACTCCGGAAGCCGGATTCAGGATGCACGGCGGACTTCACGTCCGACGGGCAAGAGCCTCTGAGTCGGGAACGCATCCAGCGTTCCTGACGAATAGGCTCGGTTCCTGAATCCGGCTTCCGGAGTTTGCTTAGCAGCTGCACAGCATTCAGCCCTAAGCCCGCAGGCAGCATTCTTGCGCAGACCGGCGTATCCGCCCCCAAACCTATCCCCGCAGTGATCCCGGGTTTTCCGCCCCCCACGCGGAGCCCCCCCCAGCTCCGCCCTCCAAAATTTTCGACTTTATTACCGCAATGCCTTGTAATCTCGCCAAAATGTGGTAAACTAAGTAAGTTGCAATGCTTAATTTTGTTAATTAGTAAGAAAGAAGGACATTTTATGAAAACCAAACGTGAGGATATTCGGAATATCGCAATCATCGCCCACGTAGATCATGGTAAAACCACACTGGTTGATGAGCTGCTGAAGCAGAGCGGTGTTTTCCGTGAAAACCAGGAGGTCGCAGAACGGGTCATGGACTCCAATGACATCGAGCGGGAACGCGGAATTACCATTTTGTCGAAAAATACCGCGGTTCATTATAAAGGTACTAAAATCAACATCATCGATACGCCCGGACATGCGGACTTCGGTGGTGAAGTGGAACGTGTTTTAAAAATGGTGAATGGGGTCGTTCTGGTCGTCGACGCGTTCGAAGGTCCGATGCCTCAGACGAAGTTCGTATTGATGAAGGCTTTGGAACTGAACCTTCCGGTGATTGTCTGTATTAATAAGATCGACCGCCCGGAAGCACGGCCGGATACCGTCATTGATGAGGTATTGGAACTTTTTATGGATCTGGACGCCTCGGACGAACAGCTGGACTGTCCGTTTGTGTATGCCTCTGCGAAAGCCGGCTATGCCATTCTGGATCTGACTGAGGATCCTCAGAATATGATCCCGCTCTTCGAGACGATTCTGGATTATATCCCGGCGCCTGAGGGAGATCCCGACGCGGACACTCAGGTTCTGATCAGTACCATTGATTATAATGAATATGTGGGCCGGATCGGCGTGGGTAAAGTGGATAACGGCTCCCTTAAGGTAAATCAGGAAGCGGTTCTGGTGAACGCTCATGAACCGGATAAGAGAAATAAGGTTAAGATCAGCAAGCTTTATGAGTTTGACGGTTTAAACCGGATGGAAGTATCGGAAGCGGGCATCGGTTCGATCGTCGCGATCTCCGGTATCGCGGATATTCATATCGGGGACACCATCTGTTCTCCGGATAATCCGGTAGCCATTCCATTCCAGAAGATCAGCGAACCGACGATTTCCATGCAGTTTATTGTAAATGACAGCCCTCTGGCCGGACTGGAGGGTAAATATGTCACATCCAGACATCTGAGAGACCGTCTGTTCCGGGAATTGAATACGGACGTCAGCCTTCGCGTGGAAGAGACGGAAACCACGGAAGCCTTTAAGGTTTCCGGCCGGGGAGAATTGCATCTGTCTGTATTGATTGAGAATATGAGACGGGAAGGTTATGAATTCGCAGTCAGCAAAGCGGAAGTAATCTACCATGAGGATGAAAAAGGGAAAAAACTGGAACCCATGGAGTTGGTTTTCATCGACGTGCCGGACGAATTTTCAGGCAGCGTCATTGAAAAGCTGGGGCAGCGTAAAGGTGAATTAAGGAACATGGGAGCGTCTAATGGTGGATATACCCGCCTGGAGTTTTCGATCCCATCCAGAGGCCTGATCGGTTACCGGGGGGAATTCATGACAGATACCAAAGGAAATGGTATCATGAATACGATCTTTGATGACTATGGTCCTTACAAAGGAGATATCCAGTATCGTAAACAGGGTTCTTTGATTGCCTTTGAGACCGGTGAATCGATCACTTACGGGTTATTTAACGCTCAGGAGCGCGGTACCTTGTTTATCGGACCCGGCGAAAAAGTTTATTCCGGTATGGTAGTCGGACAGAATGGAAAGTCGGATGACATCGAAGTAAATGTCTGCCGCCGCAAACAGCTGACCAATACCCGTGCATCCGGTTCAGACGAAGCGCTGAAGCTGTCCCCTCCGAAGGTAATGAGTCTGGAACAGTGTCTGGAGTTTATCGATACCGATGAGCTGTTAGAGATTACTCCGAATCATTTGAGAATTCGTAAGAAAATTCTGGATCCCAAGCTTCGTAAACGGGCCAGTCAGAAATAATTTAAAAATCCCTTCCAAAAGATGCGTTATAGCATCGTCGGAAGGGATTTTTTTATGGCATGATTTCCTTATCTGTGATCAGTACCTTTGCTCTTTAGCCGCTTACGTGCCATACCTTTACCATAAGCAACCTTTTTCAAACGCTGCTATTTTTTTATAAACCGTTTGAATATCATGGGATACAGTACGATCACCCATATGACCAATATGAAGTAACGGATACAATGTGCGGGAAGCGTGGTGCCAAGCACCAGCTTAAGTCCGTTCTGCAGCGTTATGGCTACAGCCAGCCCAATAAGCACTTTGAGTATCTGTGCCGGAAGGGCCGCCCTGGTATCAAAATTGATAAACCGTCTCTCGATGTACCAACCGACCGAAAAACCCAGACCGGCACCAGCCGCTTTACAGCAGTCCTCGGCATAGCAAAATTCCAGTATTCCATTTCCATACAGGCAAAGCGCATAGATGATAATCAGAACTGCAATGATGAACATAGCCGCCGATATTTTCAGATCGTTGCGGTGATCCAGCAGGTAGCTGTCCAATACTTTATTTACCAGCCACGCAACCACCAGCGCCAGAATCATGGCCGTGACCACATCCTTGGGCGTATGGACTCCCAGATACATACGGGACAAGCCGATCATAAGGAACATGATTACGCACACGATTCTGATCCACTTCTTTTTTGAGGCAAGCGCTATCGTGCCAAATAAAGATGTGCTCCCCTGGGTATGTCCGCTCGGGAAGGAATATCCGGTCGCCGTTCCCACCGCGGATTCCACCGGTTTGAAATTCGGATCAATCACCCAGGGCCTGGGAACCCGGAATGTGATCTTCAAAGCCTGCACCATCAGGCCTGCAGCAAAGTAGGAAAAGGCCACTTTATAGGCCAGTATCTTATCCACACACCAGTAGAGCAGGCAGATCGCGGCGATCACAAACAGCTCCTCACCGAAAAAGGTAAAAAACTGGAACAACGCATTTAACACGGGATTCCTGATCCCTTCCAGAAAATATAAAAAAGCCATCTGTTTCTCCTACCTCCTCATTACGGAAGGAATACTCCTCCAGTTACTTCATCCATCGTTTCAATTCAGCAGCAATCACTTCTCCCAGCAGCTGATAGCCCTCTGCATTAGGATGCAGTCCGTCCTCCAGGTAAGTGTCCGCATTGTCGACTGTAATTCCGCTTCCATTATACAGATCGATCACCGGAACCCCGCAGCCGCCGCACACCGCTTTCATCGCCTCTCCATAATCGGCCAGCATGAGCCCTGCCTCGTTAGGTCCGGGACCATAAGCGCTTGTTCTCTGGATCGGTGTGGCAAATACCAGAAGGGCGTCCGGATACTCCTGCCTAAGATCTGTGCACAGCACATTCAGGGCTCCGCAGAACTCTCCCGGATTCTCCGAATCAGCCGCTCCAAGTGGGATATTCTGATAGAAATCATTGGTTCCTCCAAACACGAAGATCAGATCACTGTCCGCCGGAATACTCTGGTACCTGGCGTAAAACGGATCCTTGTCGCTGTCCGCGATGGTCGACTGGGCTATCCCCAGATTATACATCTCTTCAAAGGAAAGCTTCTCCTGCACCACATTGATCCAGATCTCACCCCAATCGGTGATACTGTCCCCCAGGCAGGCCATCTTTACCCAGGACTTTGTGGCTGGTTTGACGGTAGGCTCCGGCGTCATCCCGGATGATTCCCCTGTGTTTTCTGACTCTTCGGAAGGTTCCATCGTATCCGCAGGTTTCACCGACGGAGATGCCGCGGGAGTGGATGTTGCTGTTTTCGGCGAGGCCGGTGTTTTTGTTGGTTCAGCCTTATCCCTGCCGGCTTCCTCCTGCTTGGAACAGCCGACGGCCAGAAGGGCCACCACCAGAAGAATACCGACAGCTCCCATCCGGAAGTAATCCCATAGTTTTCTTTGCATAAAGTTCATTCCTCATTCGTATTTATATTCATTCTTGAACTATTTTAACACAAGGATAACTGTGTGAAAAGGATTATAATTCTAAAAAAGAGTTCCTATTGAATATAAAAAAGAAGGCCGCACTGATTCGTGCGGCAATTCCTTTTACAAGAGTTGGAACCGGAAGCAGATCTTTTCGTCAAAGCGGGCGGCCTTTTCTGTGACATGCTGCACATCAGATCCATAGACTAGGATTAACTCAACTCTGCAATCCGTGTGACACCCACGTAGATTTCCTGTATCTTAAACCAGGTTGCATAATCCGTGATACCGGTTTGGGGCAGTCCAAAGATGGACTGGAAGGTGCGTACCGCATTGGCGGTGGATTCCCCGTAGATTCCGTCTACCGCAATGGTGGGAATGGCGCTGTAGGTGGCAGCTATGGTGTTCAGCTGTTCCTGGAGCTGAGTCACCTTGGGGCCCGACGCTCCGATATCCAGGTTATAACCCGGCCAGGATGAAGGAACGCCTGCGATCTCCTCCGCCACATTGATGTACATGTTGTCACCATAATAATAGCGCAGTATCTCGATGGGCGTATAACCCTGATCACCCAGGTACTTGGATCCCCACTGCGTCATCCAGTTTGGACAGGTGACCTGCCTTCCGTCACAGTACTGGGTCAGAATTGGCTGTTTTACGTTGGGCCGGGACAGATAGGCGTTAAAGATCTCATCCACGATTACAGAAATGCTGTCAAATGTGTTGCGTCCAAAGATCCATTTGTGATCGAAGGCGGTGGACGAGGTTATGGTGAAATCAAATCCTTTGTTCCGGTACCACTCGGTGTAGACACGGTTCAGCGTGAATGACATGATCGCCAGCACATTCGCGCGTATGGTGCTGTCCGGCCATGTGGCATAGATCTCACTGGATGCCACATTTTTAATGTAATCTTTGTAACGGACCCAGTAGTCTGTGGCGGAAGTATCCCTGGGGGAACCGTCGTGAACAATCACGAACTCAGGGACGACCACGCGGCTCAATACGATTTCACCGCTCTCATTGACAGGTTTGATCTCAGCCTCCGCTATTTTCGGAGGGTAATTCGCAAACAGGGTGTGCGGACCGATCACGATCCGGTCCAACGCTTCCTGGCCCTCCATAGGACGCAGTTCTATCCCCTGAAGGGAAGTGGTATCCGGTAATACTTCCGAACCGGCGACAGTGGCGGATTCATAACCGGGAGCCTGGACCTGAACCGTGTATTCGGCGTAAGGCTGATTGTCGCTGGGTTCCATGCTGTATTCCAGGGGCGGGGCCGGCAGATCCAGTATTTCTGTCTGACCGGAACTGTTGGTGGTCAGATGTTCAACCGGACTCTCGGGATCTCCGGTATAAGAAATACTGATAGTAGCACCAGTGATGGGAACCCGTCCGATGGTAGATGTCACCTGCACCTGCAGCCGCCCGCGGTCAGGAGACTCGGTCTGCATACTTTTCAATGTCTGGTTTGACATAAGTACCTCGATAGATTTGGTGTTACTATCAGTATATGTAGTTGGGAATTCAGTTGTGCCTGTTTTTTTACAGGTATATGGCCAGTTGTGTTACCCCCCGGTATGTGATATTCCACTAGAGGAACCTATTCCTGGGTAACCACGACTATTGCACGGTTGGTAACTATTCCTGTACGGCCACTATTGCGTTGTTGGTAACGGTCATCGTCGGGATGTCCTGGTTATGGAGCTTATAGGAATATACGAACCCAATGGCCATGACGGCGATGATACCTGCACAGATAATCAGTAGATTCATTTTATTTATCTTACGGTCCAGATAGTCAAAATCATTTACACTGTTTCTCATACGATACCTCTTTTCTAAAGACCCGGATGGTCAACTATCATGTTCGTTTATCATTATAACATTTCAGTATGAAGATAGTTTTAACGAAACCAGTGTATTTTCTTAACTTTTTCTTATATTTTATAAACATTATATGAATTGAGGCTGTATCATATCATGAAATAATGTGTTCTGGTTGGAGAAAAAGAGTTTCGCTTGCGAAACTCTCCGCCTGCGGCGGGCCGCGTAAGCGGCATCTTCCCTTCCGCCGCAGTGCGGTCCCGCGGAGCGTTTTTTATTTCATAGGAGCACTTTCCTATGAAATATGAAAGCGCCGTCCCCCAACCGATGATCTGGTTTGGAAACGACGCTTTATGTTTTACTTCCAATTATACCTGGTCAGATGCCCTTCCAGCTGCATATGATCAAAATTATTCTGGCGCAGAGCTTCATACAGCACGATGGCTACGGAGTTGGCCAGATTCAGCGACCGGATGGTAGAAAGCATGGGAATACGGATCGCCGTTTCCTGATTTTCAAGTAGAATCTCCTCGGGAATACCACCGCTCTCTTTACCAAACATCAGATAACAATCCGGCTCATAGTGGACTTCCGTGTAGACACTGGGCGCTTTGGTAGTGGCCATATATACTTTTGCACCGGTATTTCTTTTACAGAAATCCTGATAGTCAACATAGCGGGTTACGTCCAGGTGCTCCCAGTAATCCATGCCGGCCCGTTTGATGGATTTCTCGTTCAGGCGGAATCCCAGGGGTTCGATCAGATGCAGTCTCGTCCCGGTGGCCACACAGGTGCGGCCGATATTGCCGGTATTAGACGGGATCTCCGGCTCGAATAAAACAATATTTAACTTTGCCATAATTCTTTTTCTTCCTTATAATACCTTTTCGCCGGTTTAACGCCCCTGTACAGCGCGGAGACGCTCGATAAAGGAGCGCAGACGGCCGATGGCTATTTTCAGATTCTCCAGGGAATAGGCGTATGAGATACGCAGGTATCCCTCCCCACAGTCACCGAAGGCCGTTCCAGGCACCACCGCCACTTTTTCTTCCTGAAGAAAGCGGGTGGCGAATTCATCGGAGGTCATACCGAATTCTTTGATACAGGGAAATATGTAGAAGGCTCCGAAGGGTTCGAAGCATTTCAGGTCCATTTCACGGAATTCATGGATCAGGAACCGCCGGCGCTGGTCGTAGGCTTCGCGCATTTTCGCCACTTCCTCGTCCCCGTTCTTTAATGCTTCCACCGCTGCGTACTGGCTGGTGGTTGGAGCACACATGATGGCAAACTGATGCATTTTGATCATCTGTTCAATGATATTCGCCGGTCCACAGGCATATCCCAGTCTCCATCCCGTCATCGCATAGGATTTTGAAAATCCGTTGATCAGGATAGTGCGCTCTTTCATGCCCGGGAACTCTGCGATGGAAACATGATCCCCATGGTAGCTTAGCTCCGCATAGATCTCATCGGTCATGACAATCAGATCGTTCTCAATGATAAGATCCACGATATCGGCCAGATCCTCTTTCGTCATGACCGCGCCGGTGGGATTATTGGGAAAAGGCAGGATCAGTACCTTGCTCTTCGGGCTTAAGTGAGCTTCCAGATCCTCCCGGGTAAGCTTGAACTGATTCTCTTCCTTTAATTCGATCGGTACGGGAACGCCGTCTGCCATGACGGTACAGGGCAGATAGGACACGAAGCTGGGCTGCGGGATCAGCACCTCATCGCCCGGGTTCAGCACACAGCGCAAGCCGATGTCGATCGCCTCACTTCCGCCGACTGTTACGATGGTTTCTTTGTTCGGATCATAGGTAAGGTTCATCCGCCTTTTCAGATAGCGGCAGATCTCTTCCTTCAGCTCTTTTAATCCTGCATTGGATGTGTAAAAGGTCCGGCCCTGCTCCAGGGAGTATATTCCTTCATCCCGGATAAACCACGGAGTATCAAAATCCGGTTCCCCCACACCCAGCGATATAGCGTCTTCCATCTCCGTAACGATGTCAAAAAATTTACGGATGCCGGACGGAGCAATGTTTACGATTTTTTCGGATAATGGATTTTTCACGGTGATACTAACATCCTTTCATCTTTTGACATTTTTCCTATTATGGTTCCATGGTCTTTGTACTTTTTCAATATAAAGTGGGTCGCTGTGCTGAGTACGGAATCCAGCGTCGATAATTTGTCGGACACAAACTGGGATACATCCCGGATGGATTTTCCCTCCAGGATCACCAACAGATCATAGCCGCCTGAGATCAAATATACGGTATTCACCTCCGGATAATTGAAGATCCGCTCCGCGATCCTGTCGAATCCCTGTCCCCTCTGAGGGGTAACCTTTACTTCAATCAGAGCGGTCACTTTATCTGTGTCCGTCTTGTCCCAGTCAATCATGGTGTGGTATCCGCAGATAATCTTCTCCCGCTCCATGGCTGCCAGCTCATTGACTACGGCCGCCTCGTCAACTCCCAGGATGATAGCCAGTTCTTTTAGATCAAACCGGCTGTTTTTTTCAATAAAAGCTAAAATCTTCTCTCTCATGTTTTCCTCCAATCGTGCTTGCTTTTTGCACATATAGGTATGGGTGAACTGCTTTTTAGTTCAACCGTTCCTCCAATCGTGCTGTTTTTTGCACATGCCTATGCTTCATAGATTCGATACAATTCATCCGTCTTGGGACGCTCCAGATATGTGATCTCGCCCTGATTACGGACTACCCGGGCCTTGCCTGCTGTCACCTTGCCGATCACAGCGGCCGGTATCCCCTCCTGCTTTAAGGCTTTGACCAGGCCGTACCCGTCCGGACCCGACATCAGCATACAGCCGCTGGATATCAGATAGTATGGATTCAGGTCAAAATATTCGCAGATCTCTATGGTCTCCTGACGGACAGGGATTTCCATAAGATCAATGTCCAGTCCGACACCAGATGCTTCCGCCAGCTCCCAGAGGGCCCCGTAGATTCCCCCCTCCGTCACATCATGCATGGCACTGACACCGGACTTAAGCGCGACAGCCGCATCCCTCACCACAGAAATATATTGATCAAGCTCCCTGGCTGTCCGGACCAGCTTTTCCGGATATCGGGTCAGCAGCTGGGCTTCTTTTTCCTTCGCGATGATCGCCGTTCCCTCGATTCCGATCCATTTGGTTACCACCACGTCATCGCCCGGCTTTGCCCCGCCGGTGGTGATCAGACGGTCTTTTTTTACTTTTCCCACACCGGTTACGGTGATCAGCGGCTGCTGTACTACTCTGGTAACTTCCGTATGGCCGCCCATTACCTGGATATGGAGTTCTTCACAGACTTCCTCTACCTGGGCCATCATCTCCCGGAGTGTCTCCTCTTCCATATCCTCCGGAAGAAGCGCCGTAAGCAGAATTCCCACCGGCTCGGCTCCTGCGGAGGCCAGGTCGTTAGCCGTGACATGCACACACAGACGTCCTACATCCTGAACCGTCCCGGTGATCGGATCTGTGGACAACACAAATACCTCATCTGGTTCCAGCTGCATCACGGCGCAGTCTTCCCCCACGCCGGCTCCAACCAGTACCTCAGGTCTCTTTGTCTTGATTTGCTTGAACACGGAACGCTTTAATACAGATTCCGGCACTTTTCCTATCTTCATAGTTTCCTCCATTTGTGCATTTTTTCCGCACATTTAGGTATGGGTGAACCGTTTTTGGTTCAACCGTTCCTCCATTTGTGCATTTTTTCCGCACATTTAGGTATACCTTGACAGGTACTCTTAATACATGCCCTACGGGCGGGTTTGCAGCAAAGCTGCAAAACAAGGTATGGGTGAACCGTTTTTGGTTCAACCGTTCCCTGCTATATTACGGACAGTATAGGAATGGAAGTCTGAGTACGGGATACGTACAATCAGACTTCCTCTGCCTGCCATTCTCAATTTTAGATCAGATCTGTTATTCTCCGCCTCCGATACCGCCGAGCACCGCGTTCAGATAAGCCTCGTCACTGACCGTGACCGCATCCTGCAGCTGCTGTGCCAGATTACCATCCTCTGTAGCCAGGCCGATGGTAATATATTTGGGTGACGGCTGATATTTACTCTTATTGAAGATTTCTCTTGAAACCTCGGTTCCGTTTTCATAGACAACCTTCCAAAGCTGCGCGGTACAGCCTTTGTGCGCGGACTGGGTGGTTTTCTTATAGCCGGCCGGAAGAGCGGGATCACCGATAATCTTGGTTCCCGGATCCACCGTTTCCAGTGTCTCGCTGACGAATTCAATCTTACGGGTATTGGAGCGGTATTCTTCCCCGTAAATATTAAAGGTAATGGTCTTACCCTGGGTAAAGCCCTCGATATATATAGGGGCGTCCGTGTTATTCTTAAACTTCAGATCCTTGTAGGTTCCCGCGATAGCGGCGTCCATAGACGGCTGTACATAATCTACCAGCATGGAATGCGGAGAGCGCTCCGTCACTTCAAGCTCCGCGCGGATAACCGCATTGTATAAGGTCGTCGACACTTGGCAGATACCACCGCCCAGACTGTCTACCACCATACCGTTCTCGTAAGCGCCGGCCATCCGGTATCCATTCTTCTCCGTAAACGGGCTGACTGCCCCATATACTGAGAACTCATCCCCCGGATATATGACGGAAGCATTGATATGCTTCGCTCCTGATGATACATTGGTGACACGGTCCGAGGAGGAATTGGGGAAGCTGGTGCTGAATGATCCAAGCAGATCCTTAACCCGGCCCAGCTGTTCCGCCGTACCTTTGGGTTCATCCACTTCCACTGCCAGTTCCAGCTGACCTGTCCCGTGATCCCATTCATTGGAAATGTAGTCCAGTATCAAATCAACAGAAGTATCTACATCTACTTTCAGTCCCGTCTTTCCGGGAATTACGTTAAACGTACTGCCATTCTTTTCTAATCCGGCATTCTCCGCATCCACGTTAAATTTCGTGCATTCTTCTTCCACCAACGTTTTTACACTCTGCTCATCCGGTTCCACTCTCAGCTCATAGACTTTCTGCTCATGTTCCAGATCCTTTAAAGCCTTATAGCGCTGAACAATATTTCCGGATTTGCCGAGGCTTAAGGCCTCGTCCAGTATTTCCTCATTAGACAGCTTCAGTCCCAGCTGTCCGGCTGTAACCGTCATTTCTTCCTCATTGATCCGGAGGGTGATCTCTTCCTTGTCCAGGCCAGCGATATAGTCGTCAATCGCATCCTGGGCCTCCTGTTTCGTCATTCCTCCGGCATCGATATCTCCCAGGAATACTCCTTTATTAATGGTATCCCCGGAATCGCCTGCCGCATAAGCGGGTTTTTCCATTCCTATGGTACAGGTCAGCGCAGCCAGTAGAAAAGCACCGGCCCCAAGTAGTTTCTTTATTTTCATTCTATAATCCTCCTGCAGCACACTAGTTACTCTTATTCTTAGGCTCACACTACGGACAGAATCATAGGCACCACCATTGCCAGTACAACAATTATGATGATGGCGCTTGCAATGATTCTTCTCGTTTTGTTATCATTAAAATTGAACAATCCTATCACCTCGTTTTGATCTTTCCGTATTCCAAAATGATCTTGTCGATCATGCGGGACGCTTCATTTTTAGTCATGCTTTCTATCTGCAGACTTGTATCTATTTTATGATATTTTATCAAATCTATCAAGTATCGTTTTTGTGAATTTGTAATAGGTCCCTGTTTTTTAATCTGATAGACCAGAGGCTGCGGACGAAACACCTCGGAATGTTCCGGATAAAACTGCTCCAACAGCTTATCATAGAGACAGCTGCTGGCCTTCGCGTCCTCAAATGCGCGGTGTCTCTTCTCCTGTGTTATATGATAGTAATCGCACAAATATTCCAGGCTTCTGCTTTCCAGATCGGGAAGCAGCTTTCTGGCTATCTTCAGTGTATCCACTCCCTGCTTGTCAAACGTCATATCGCAGTTCACTGCAGTCCGCTTAATAAAGCTGTAATCAAAAATAATGTTATGTCCCAGAAGATCCAGATCCCCGCAGAAATCGATCAGTTCTCTGACCGCGTCCGCAGATGGCACTGCGTCCGCCGTCATCGTCTCATCGATTCCGGTCAGTTCGCAGATTCTCTCGGGTATCGGAACTCCCGGATTGACAAATGTCTGATATGTATCTGTAATTCTGCCGTCGATCACTTTCACCGCCCCGATCTCCAGGATGCGGTCCCTCGACGGATTTAAGCCCGTTGTCTCCAGATCCAGGGCCACGTAATCCATTTTCATTTTATCCTCCGGGGCACTTTTATTTTCGCCCTTTCTTCATCTTCCCATTGTATTCCAGACAATAGTCTCTCAAAAAGCACTCTTCACATTTCGGGCTTCTGGCAAAACAGATGGCTCTGCCGAATGTGATAATCTGTATATTATATAAAATCCAGTGGTCCTTTGGCAAGACTTTCATCAAATCATATTCGATTTTTTCTGGATCTTCTTCCTTGGTCAGTCCCAGTTTCCGGGAAATCCTCTTCACATGGGTATCCACGACGATGCTGGGTTCATGATAAATGTTCCCCCTTATCACATTTGCCGTCTTACGTCCCACCCCGGCCAGGGATGTCAGATCCTCTATAGTCTCCGGCACCTCCCCGCCGAACTCCTGCACCAGCCTTCTGGCGCAGGCGATAATATTTCTGGCCTTATTGTGGTAAAATCCAGTAGGCTTAATATCCTGCTCCAGCTCTTCCAGATCCGCATACGCGAATTTTTCCAGGGAATCGTATTTCCGGAACAGATCTTTCGTCACGATATTCACCCTTGCATCTGTGCACTGCGCGCTCAACATCGTGGCGATCAGCAGCTGCCAGGGCGTCTCGTGGTTCAGATAACACTTATATTCCGTAGTATATGTCTCATCCAGCAAATCAAGGATCGCTTTTGTTCTCTTAGTCATAATCTCTTCCATCCATATCCTCTACCTCCAAAACCAGTGCTTCGTTCGTCAGGGGATTCTTATGTTTATAATCAAAAAGCAGTACCGTCAGCTCATCCTTCTTTTTACCTGCCCCATTCACTTGATAACGGAAGAACTCCAGATGAGTCATCCTGGCCATTTGTGCGGCATCATATTCCGCATAATCCCGCAGATAATAACGCCTCTTCTCCTCCCGCCGGTAAAAATTACGGCTCTCCTGCTTCCATTGCTCCTGCGAGGGCGCCCATTCCGGACGGCTCTTTACATTTTCCCGCAGATACAGGTCATATAATAAAAGTTCCCGGTACAGCGCTTCCCGCTCCGGATCCGCCTTTACGGCAAACGCGAGCAGGATGTCATACTTCTGCAGCCTGGACTGGCTGACCCGGTCATAACCCTGTTCTTTATAAAAATCTGCCAGCCCCTCATACAGGGCAAAAGGATGTGCGAAAACTGTAACCAATTCGTCCAGCGCATGGTGGAACTGCCCGCTGTTATAATAAGTCTCCAGCACCCGTTCCACAGCCTTTAGTCTTAATATTTCTCCATAGGACAGCCATCTGGTACATAGCACCTCATAAACAGGCTTCTTCTGATAGACCAGTCCATATTCCCCGGCCTTCTCATACATCCACGAGCCCTTCAGTACCTTCAGGAATCCCAGCTGCAGCTGTTCCGGCCTCAGTTCATAGACATCGTTGAAGGAGCGGATGAAGCTCTCCAGCCCTTCAAACGGAAGTCCCGCGATCAGATCCAGATGCTGATGAATGTTCCCCGCCTGTTTCATTCTGCGCACCCGGTCCGACACCTTTTGAAAGTCCATACTTCTGCGGATCTCCCGCAGGGTATCCGGATTCGTAGACTGCACGCCGATCTCCAGCTGGATCAATCCCGGCCTCAGCGTCTTAAGAAGCTCCATTTCCTCTTCCGTCAGAATATCCGCCGCGATCTCAAAATGGAAATTCGTCTTTCCCCGGTCATGCTCTGCCAAAAAGCTCCAGACTGCCATAGCAAAATCCGGTCTGCAGTTAAACGTCCGGTCCACAAATTTCACCTGCGGCACCTCATTCCTGATCAATACCAGCAGCTCCTTCTTCACAAGATCCAAATCCCGAAACCGCAGCCGCTTATCCACTGAGGAGAGGCAATAGCTGCATGAAAACGGGCATCCGCGGCTGGCTTCATAATAGATGATCCGGTTCCGGAACCCACTCATATCGCTGTAAATAAACGGAAGACGATTCATGTCCATAGGTTCTCCCGGTGGATTCACCTGAATCTCCCGGCCTCCTCCGCGCCACACGATTCCCTCCAGATCCTCAAGCTTACTGTTTCCTTCTATATAATGTCGGGCCAGTCCCCGGAATATCTCCTCCCCCTCGCCGACCATGATCCCGGTAACTTCCGGCATCCGTTTAAGCTCCTGCACCGGATCAAAGGACACCTCCGGACCACCAAGCCACACCGGCACCTCCGGCATCACCTGTTTGAGATCCGTCACCAGATCCCTGATCAGATCCATATTCCAGATATAACAGGAAAACGCCAGCACATCCGGACAAGCCCCATAAAGCCCAGCCAGAATATCCTCCCTGTAATGATTAATCGTATATTCCCGTATCTCTATAAATTCCTCATATTCCTTCGCATAAGCCTTCAGGCTATACACCGCCAGATTCGAATGGATATACTTCGCATTCACGGCCGCCAGCACTATCTTCATCTTTTCCTCCATACGCGCGCTTTCCCGCACATATAGGTATGGGTGAACGTCTCTTTGTTCAACCTTCATTACCCCTTATTTATCACCTTAGTATATCCCATTCCCTTATAATCCGCAATGGATATTTCCGGCAGAGTGGGGTGATTTGGCCCCGCGGGATTTGCCGCCCGGCACCCAAAGGTACGCCCCTTCCCGCTCAGCCCGGACCTAAGTCAAACATCCCCAGCCCCTATAAACAGTAAATCGGAAGCCCAAAATACCATAAATTTGTAAAAATGTCTTGCACTTTAAAAAAAGCTATGGTATAGTATGTAACTGTCAGGACGCTGGTTCTGGTATGGATGGATTCCCGAGTGGCCAAAGGGGGCAGACTGTAAATCTGTTGGCAACGCCTTCGAAGGTTCGAATCCTTCTCCATCCACTCGTTTTGCCCAGATAGCTCAGTCGGTAGAGCAGAGGACTGAAAATCCTCGTGTCGCTGGTTCGATTCCGGCTCTGGGCACTGTATTTTCTGTTTATTGGAATGATGCAGGTGTAGTTCAATGGTAGAACACTAGCCTTCCAAGCTAGATACGTGGGTTCGATTCCCATCACCTGCTTTGGATTACTTCATATTTGTATGTTTAATTTGCGCGAGTGGCTCAGTGGTGGAGTATCGCCTTGCCAAGGCGAGGGTCGCGGGTTCGAATCCCGTCTCGCGCTTTTTTATTTGCTGAAATCACCTTATTTTTTTAAGGGATTTCGGCTTTTTTGTTATCATTTCATTGCAGACAGCTTGTGTCACAGACGGCAGAGTGCGTTGAATGGTTAAGGACCTGATGGAATAGAAATCCACCGGGTCCTTATTTCATCTTCATCCGTATTCTTTATTATCTGCCGCTGGTCTACAGCAGGCTTTCCAGTTCCTGGTATAACTGATTGATGTCGATTGGCTTTACCAGGTAGCTGTTGATGCCCGCTTCCAGTGCTTTGCTTCTGTCATCATCGAAGGCGTTGGCCGTCATGGCGATGATCGGAATCGTGAGGGCATCAGGCCGCTCTGCCTGCCTGATCACCCGGGAAGCTTCCAGTCCGTCCATAACCGGCATTCGGATGTCCATCAGGATAGCCATGTAATCTCCCGGCGCAGAGCATCGGAACGCTTCTACGGCGAGGACTCCGTTGACAGCCGTGTCCACTTCGATGTCCTTTAATTCCAGTAAGGATTTGGCGATATCCAGGTTTAGTTCATTGTCTTCAACCAATAGAACTTTTTTTCCCTCCAAATGAAACTTCTGCTCTTCCCTCTTTTTTTCGTGCGGGGTTACCTGCAGATTCAAAAAGGTATCACAAATCGTGGACTCAAACAGAGGCTTGGATATGAAGCAGCTGACTCCGGCGGCCCTGGCCTCGCCTTCTATACTACTCCAATCGTAGGCAGAGATGATAATGATCATGGTGTCCGGACCCACCAGTTTGCGGATTTCTCTGGTGGTCTCTATTCCGTCCATACCAGGCATCATCCAGTCGATCATAGCAATATCATAGACTTTGCCGTCTGTCAGGGAACGGCTGACCTCTTCCACTGCTTTTTTCCCGCTATCTACCCATTTCGAGACTGCCCCGATGTCTTCCAGGATTAGGGCGGTCTGCTCGCCGATCATGGGATCATCATCCACAACCAGTATCTGTATCCCCTTTAAAAGTTCTCTGGTCTTTCTATCCGCTTCCGCATACTCATCATCTTCTGTGAGTTCAAAGGGCAGTTCCAACCGGAAAGTGGTTCCTGCGCCTTTTTCACTCTCCACACTGATACTTCCGCCCATCAGCTGGGTCAGATTGTATACGATGGATAAGCCAAGGCCGCTCCCCACGTTGTTTCTGGCAAAATCTCTGGACTCCTGTTCAAAAGGCTGGTAAATTTTCTGCATGAAGTCTCTGGACATACCGATCCCTGTGTCTCTCACAATGAACTTCAGGTAAGCAAAACCGTTGGTCCTTCTGTCTTCTTCAATGGTGATCATTATTTTGCCGCCGGCCGGTGTGAATTTTATGGAATTCGAGAGTAAATTGACCAATATCTGATTCAGGCGCAGCGCATCTCCGATATAATACCGTTCCAGAGGCTCCTGGTGGTACACATCAAATATAAGGTTCTGCTCCTGGGCCTGGGGATAAATGATCGTATTGATTTCATTCATGAACTGCATAAAATCGAACTTTTCATGGGAAATGGTCATCTTTCCGCTCTCGATCTTAGACATGTCCAGGATGTCATTGATCAGAGACAAAAGGTAGCGGGAGGATGCGTCTATCTTTTCAAAACAGTCCTTTACCCGGACCGTGTTTTGTATTTTCAACTGCCCAATCGTGCTCATCCCGATGATGGCATTCATCGGGGTCCGGATATCATGGCTCATACGGGACAGGAAATCAGATTTTGCATTGTTTGCCGCTTTGGCCGATTCCAGCGCATCCCTTAAGAGCTGTTCCTGCTTCGCCTGTTCAGCCCGCTGTTCATCTAATACTTTTAACAGTAAAATAGCCAGCACATCATCGTTATAGGGATTATCCACATGTATCACATGCAGCGAAACCCAATGATACTGGCCGTCATCTCCCTTTTGGCGGATCTCAAGATAACTCTCCTGATTTCCCTCCAGGAACCGCTGAATCAGCACTTCTCTGCTGAGCACGCCCGCGAAATCCTCTTGGTATGATGAATAGACCTTACACTTTGTAAAGGCCACAAGATCATCAAAATTACCGCTGGGAATCGTTTGGATGATGAAATTGTCCTCTATAAAACAGTCGAACGTATTCTGCGTCAGATTCACACTCATAATAACCGGATAAGCGGTACATATCGCCGCCCGTAAAGAACGGTTTTCTATCAGCCGCTCTTTTTCCTGCTCCAGCTGCAGCTTCTTGTTCTCCGTAATATCCACAAATACGGCCTGATTCACTTCCATCCCATCCGTATTGATCACCCGGCCCACGGTGGCATTGATCCAGCATACACTTCCGTCTTTGCGCCGTCCCTCCCGGTTATAAGAGATCGTCTCCCCGTTCAGTTTGAGGTCTTCCACAGCCTTCCTGGTTCTATCCAAATCTTGTGTTTCTACCAGCTCGAAGGGGCTTTTAAAGTTTTCCCAGTATTCCTCCCTGCTGTATCCGTATATCTCCCAGGTCATACGATTGGCATAAACGGTGCGGTGGCTGGGATCCGTCGTAAACTGCAGTATTCCGCAGGGTACGGTATCATACAGTTGTGTCAGAAATTCCGCCTGACGTTTTACTTCTTCATCTGCCCTCTGTATTAGGAACTCCTGCTCCTTACGTTTGGTAATGTCGGATATAAAACTGTAGATCACCTCTTCACCGTCACTGTCGGTTAAGTATTTCCCCTGCTCCAGAACCCAGATTACTTCTTTATTTTTCTTCAATACCCGGTATTCTACCGAGTAGGTATTGTCCTTTGTGAGGCTTTCATCCACCTGCTTTTTCATAGGAGCATAGTCCTCTTCACAGATAAAACCCTCACAGCAGAAACGGCAGCCCGCTAAACACTCTTCCACCGAGACATAACCCAGCATCCGGCTCAGGCTTTCGCTGATCCATTTAATCCTATACATGTCATCATTGTAACAGATCTGCATCCCTCCTGGCAGCTGGTTCATCATCAGATCGATCTGCCGGTCTTTTTTCACCACCATCTTCTGCAGCTCTTCATAGGTTTCCTTTGCAGCCTGAATTGGAAAAAGTTCATCTTCCTTTACGGCCGAAAACGGGAGCGAATTGTGAATATGTACGGTCTGATAGGTATCTCCGGCTTTCTTAAATATGAAGCTGATTCTCTGATGAATCTTCATCTTGGCCTCAAGTTCCGGCACGGTTTCCACCCAGCTCATCCCTTCGCACAGATAATAGGAATCCCCCAGCGGAACCGTCACATACTCCGCATCCCACATCTGGCATCGCAGAAGATCCCCTTTTCCATCCCGGAAACATTTTGCGACATTGTCTTTTCCTTCCGCTTTCTGGAATTCTCCACCGCCCAGCCATACGATTTCCGGTGCAAAAGTTGAAATCAGGAATTCCACATCACTTTCACAAAAATACTTGCGCAGCAGCTTATCGGCTAATTCTTCTACTTCCTGAATTTCCTTTGACTTCATTTCATTACTCCCTTTTCTTCATTCATTCAAACCGATTGATAAGATGAGCAAAAATTCACCAGGTCCTCAAAAGGCACTGCTGGACTGTATAGATAGCCCTGGAACATGGTGCATCCCAAATCCAGCAGAACATTCCGAATCTCTTCATTTTCCACCCACTCCGCCACAACCCGGAAGCCCAGATTTTTCCCCAGGCTAATGATGGATCCCACGATCTCCCTGCATCTGGCATTATCCACAATCTGACGTACCAGGCCACCATCCAGCTTCACATAGCGGAACCGGTTGGAACGCAGATATTTGAGCGAGGTCTGACCCATACTGAAATCATCGATCGCCATAAAAATCCCATTTTCGCTGAGCAATTCTATATTTTCTCCAATGTACGGCAGATTCACCAGGGATGTCTCCTCTGTCACTTCCAGGATCAGCTGATTATTTACATCATAATCCATGGCCAAACGGATCATATTGCGGATCAGTTTTTCGTTGTTCAGCTGTTCCGCCACAATATTCGCGGATATCTGGAAATCCGGCTCCACCCGCTCACGAATCCGGTACAGATCACGGCATACGGTATTCAAAACACACCAGGTCAGCGTTTCATAGCAGCCGTCCTCTCTGGCCAGAGATATGACCAGCGGCGGATACACGGTTTCTTCCTTATATTTCCAGCGCAGCAACGCTTCCGCTCCGATTACCCGTCCCATATCATCCACCTGCGGCTGATAGAATACAGGGACCGCTTCATTCTCCACATCGCTTCTGAGCTGTTCCGCCATTGCCTTAGCTATCATACCGACGCTGTCATTTCGCGAAAGGTAATTCATATCCGATCCTTCCTCTTCGCTGGTCCGGAAACATCTCGTCAACTCAGCCACCATATACTGGCTGCCATACGCCTGCAATCTCTCCCACAGCTTCACAAAAGGCAGATAAATACCGGTTCCAACCGCCAGTATGATCAACTGCACCAGCATTCCCCGCCAGGAACCTGTAGCCAGATATCCGCTGAAAAAAACCGGAGTCGTCCAGGTAACCGACTGGGATACCGGGGGCATAAAACCGAACGTCACTGCGGTATAGGCGATTATCAGAGAAAATACAGGCACCAGAATAAAAGGCAGGATCATAACCGGATTCAGTACTATCGGTAAGCCAAACACAAGTATTTCATTTATATTAAACAAACCAAGGGGGGCTGCAGAGTACACCAGATTCCGGTTACTCTTAACCTTTGAGATCAGTATCAGCGCAAGCAGCAGGCAAACCGTAGTCCCACTTCCGCCGATTACCGCAAAGTTATCCAGAAATGATTTTGAAATAATCGTCTGCTCTCCTGTAAATACAGTCTGGGCGACCGTATCCAACGCGTTTCCCCCATGGATTCCGAAAATCCACAGTAAATTCTGAAGAAAGGTAAACAGCACTCCATTCGCCAGTTCCCCATGCAGATTTCCAAAAAGCGACTGCAGCAGAGTACTGATCAGATCGTTGAGATTCGCAACGTGCAGAAACGTATCCATCAGAAGATTACTTACCGCAAATACGGTGACACTAACCGCCATTGGAAGGATAGCGGTCATTGAACTTCGAAAATGAATATCCACCCCGGCCGCGTAGGAACGGAACTTTCGAAAAACATTCAATTCCATGGCAAAGAACAATCTGGTAGCCAGAATCGAACACAGCATCGCAGTGAACACCCCGATCGTTCCAAAGCTCTCCAGCTCAAGTGACCCGCTGGCTCCCCCGAAGGACGCAATGAAGCAAGCCAAAGCCGTCGTCATAGCCATCAGCCGGAGCCCGGTATTCCCCGCCGCAAATTCACCGGAATAATAATAACTGATTCCCAGCACCAGATACAGCGAAACAAATCCTGAAGTCGAATCAAAAATAAAGTTCATCAGGCGCAGCAAAAAGCCTCCTCCAAACTCGGCGATCCATTCCTGAAACGCCGGGATCGGGAAGCTTCTGATCAGAAGCGCAAAGGAGCCGGTCAATACAATCGGTATCACCAGCAGAAATCCCTTCTTAACCGCAGCAAATACAGTATGATGCTCTAACGCATACATCCAACCCTGTACTCTGTCATACATCTCTAAGTCCTCCCCAAAGCTCTGTCGATAACAGTATCTTTATCATAACATATTCTTTGAAAAGAAAAAAGAATTCTTTCATGACTGCGAGCCTGACTGCGGGCTGACCAGGGTTAGCTTTTCGTGACGACGGTCCAAAAAGTATGGCGCAGCCCTGCGTCATACTTTTTGGACCGTCTCATGGCCGGCTGATAAAGTCCCCCTTATCCTACCAGATTCCCAGAAAGTACTGCATGCACAAGCTGACACAGGCGATTCCCACCCAGCAGCAAAATCCCATCAGAATGGGTCTGCCCCCGGTTTTTACCAGGCGGATAATGTTGGTATTTAACCCGATAGCGGCCATGGCCATAATGATGAAGAATTTACTCAGGTTTTTGAGCGGGGATGTTACTATGGCTGGCAGGTTGAATACGGTTGTAATGACGGATGCCAGGATAAAGAACAGAATAAAGACCGGAAAAATCTGTTTTAACTGGATGTTGGCTGTATCCTTATTTTTTTCGGTTTTCACACGGATGAAGGCCAGCATGAGAGAAACCGGGATGATAGCCAGTGTCCTTGTCAGTTTTACAATGGTGGCGGCCTGCAGTGTATTGCTTGCGTGTATGCCGTCCCAGGCGGTGGCGGCAGCTGTCACGGATGATGTGTCATTAATTGCCGTGCCGGCAAAGAGACCAAAGCCTTCATTGCTTAAGCCCAGAAGATGGCCTAACGTGGGAAAGAGCAGCGCGGCAGCAATATTAAACAGGAATATTACAGATATGGATTGGGCGATCTCTTCATCGTCCGCGCCCACTACAGGCGCAGCAGCGGCGATGGCTGAACCGCCGCAGATTGAGGAGCCTACACCTACAAGGGCCGATATCTTATAAGGCATCTTCATCAGCGCGAACATCAGCGCCGCTATCATCAGTGACGTAGATATGGTCGCGATAATGATGGGCAGCGACTGTTTCCCTTTTAGCAGGATATCGGTCAGGTTCATGCCGAAGCCTAACAGAATGACTGCGTATTGTAATATCTTCTTCGATGTGAACCCGATTCCAGGCTGTACCGCTTGCTTATCCTTCAGCAGAAGCGTAACAACCATACCGATCAGAATCGCGAATACCGGTCCTCCCACTACCGGAAGCAGCGATCCCAGAAACCAGGCCGGTATTGCGATGAGCAGACATAAAAGTACCCCTTTTGCATTCTTTTTCATAATTTCCTCCCATGCGCATCTAATGCGTCATAAATTGAGGTATAGGTGAATATTGTATTCGACCTTATTTCCTCATTTTTCCATTTTCACAAGGGAGAGTATAACATGTAACATGAATAAGATAAAATTATATATATTTATTAAATGATAAATATATGTTATGGTTAAACAAAGAGGTGATCTTATGTTGGATTTTCGAATCCATACGTTTCTGAGTGTCTGCAGGCACATGAGCTATACAAAGGCCGCCGAGGAGCTCCATATTACACAACCCGCCGTCTCACAGCATATCCATTGCCTGGAAATGGATTATCACGCGAAATTATTCCGGTACGCGGGCAAAAAGCTCAGCCTCACAGATGCCGGCAGTCTGCTTCTGAATACCGCGATAACGATGAAGCATGATGATGTTCATCTGAGAGATCAGCTGCACCAGCTGCAGGCAGGGAAACCGCGTCTGACGTTTGGGGTGACTCTGACGGTAGGAGAATTCTTAATTCCCCATCGCATCGCTGCTTATCTGAAAAATCATCCGAACACATCGGTCAAGATGATCGTATCCAATACCCAGGACCTGCTGTCCAAGATTAACCAGGGGGAGATTGATTTCGCTTTGGTAGAAGGATTTTTTAATAAAAGTGAGTATGACTATCTGGTCTATACCCGAGAGCCGTTTATCGCGGTCGCAGCTTCTGATTACCGGTTTAAAAAACCGGTACAATGTATTGAAGATCTGCTGGAAGAGCGGATTCTGCTGCGGGAAGCCGGCTCGGGCACCAGAGGAGTACTGGAACGTTATCTGGAAAGCTGCAATCTAACGGTCAGCGATTTTTCAAACACCGCACAGATCAGCAACATCCGCGCACTCCTGTCTCTGGCAAGAGAAGGCTGCGGCATCACATTTTTGTATGAAGCCGCAGCCATGGAGGATCTGGAGACCGGGCGGATGCAGCGCATCCCGCTTAAGGATTTCCGGATCACTCATGATATTACGTTTTTATGGCGAAAACAAAGTATTTTTAAAGATTATTATGAAAATCTTTTTCAGGAACTATCCGTTAAGAAAGACCAAACTTAAGACAACAATACATATCATAAAAAAGCTTTCCATCAATACAGGCCATGCTATAATAACAGAGGGCTATGTCCGCCTGCGAAGGATTACGGAGGAAAATGGCGGCAGCTTTAATTTAAGCCTGCCTTCCCCGACCCTGTACCTCTCCGGTTCCGTCGTATGACCCTCCCGGGTGGTCAAGATCAGCCGTTCCAATTCACATTCTATGGGAATCCCGGTCTCCCATACGGATATCTCCATAGGCGCCTCCTCTTCCCGGTTGTTCATGGCGATAACGATCTGCTGTCTGCGGTCGAACCTGGCGTAACTCACCATGTTCTGTTCCGCCGCGAGCAGCAGGATCGATCCAAACGTCAGCACATTATTTTCTTTGTGGATGCGGATAATCTCTTTGTGGAAATCAAGCAGCTCCAGATCCTCTCTTCCCCAGGGATAGGATCTGCGGTTATCCGGATCTGTAAAACCGCACAGCCCCGCTTCATCCCCATAATAGATCGTAGGAGCTCCCGGCATGGTAAACTGAGCCACCACGGCTTCCCGGAATATGCCTTTATTTATACCCTCTTCCGCCTTCTCATGGCCCAGGCGGCCCACACGGCCCACCACATGATTCGTACGGGTCAGAAAGCGGGAATGGTCATGATTCGACAGCTCATTCATGGCTACCAGCATAGACGGCATCAGGAAATTGGACATGTGGTGTTTTAACGCGCCCACCAGGTTTTCCGCGTTTCCCAGCATATCGGGCCGGAACTCGTCGCTGTGCTTTTCCATTCCCGTCAAAAACCAGGTAATAGGCTCCATAAAGGCGTCATAATTCATAACCGTATCCCATTCGTCGCCCTGCAGCCAGGCCCCGGGATTCCCATAATGTTCGGCCACGATCAGCGCCTGTGGATTCGCCTCCTTCACCACCCTCCTGAAATCCTTCCAGAACTTGTGGTTGAACTCACCGGTATGGCCCAGATCCGCTGCCACATCTAACCTCCAGCCATCCGCCGAGAAAGGCGGGGACACCCATTTTCTGGCCACTTCCAGCACATAATCATACAGTTCCCGGGATTGTTCGTAATTTAACTTCGGCAGTGTGTCATGCCCCCACCACCCGTCATAGTACGGATTATAGGGCCATTCGTGCTCATTATTGAATTTAAAGAAATTCCGGTAAGGACTGTCCGCAGACACATAAGCACCGGGCGCATATCCCTGGGCCCCCTCATAGATCCGCTCCCTGTCCAGCCATTTATTAAAGGAGCCGCAGTGATTAAACACTCCGTCCAGTATAATCTTCATACCCCGCCTGTGAATCTCTTCGATCAGTTTGATCAACAGTTTATTACTGGCCTCCAGGTTCTCCGTGTCAGTAACCCGCTGTATATATTTTGACGCTCTCGCATTGTCATTCTCCCATTCAGGCAGCGGTTCGCCCCCATCCTTTACAATAACGCCGAAATGCGGGTCCACATAATCATAATCCTGGATATCATACTTATGGTTGGAGGGGGATACAAAAATCGGATTCAGGTAGACGACCTCCACCCCCAGATCCTGCAGATAATCCAGTTTATCCATAACCCCTTTCAAGTCGCCGCCATAGAAGGACCTGACATCCATCGCATCCGGAAGCCGGTACCAGTCCTCCACCTTGTGGGTTCCTTCTTTAATATATATATACTCCCGGTTCTCCACATCATTGGAGGGGTCTCCGTTATAGAACCTGTCTACGAAAATCTGGTACATCACCGCGCCCTTTGCCCAATCTGGTGTCTTAAAGCCCGGCACAATGCTGAACATGTAATATTCCTGGAGATCTTTTGAAATCCCGCGTTCATTATAAAAACACCGGATCCGTCCCGCATTAATCTCAAAGAAATAAAGAAGCGGCTCCCGTCCTACCGTTATGTCCACCTTATAGTAATCAAACGGCCCCTCTGACAGTTCCTTTTCCATCAGCTGCCGCACCTGTCCGCTGATAAAATACACGCTGTCCACATTATTTTTTCCCGTCCGGCACCGGATCGTAACGGTTTCCCCCGCCTCCGGTTCCATAGGACTCCGATAGGTAAGCGTCCCATCGCTGAAAATCGCTTTTTTATTCAAAATGGGATTCAGGCTGTTTATATATTTCTGCTTTTTCTCCAATATTTCCAAGTCTTCCAAATACATCCCGATACTCCTTTTATATCATTATATGTCGGCTTATATTACTTCTATTCTATAGCAGAGGGAGGCTTTATGCAAACTTATTATTTTAAGTGGTTTACTGACCGGGAAGGTTTTATGAATTATTCAAATTTTTTCAAGCTGTTTCAAAAACATAACGGCGTGTGTCCTGCAAAATTCAGAAAGAACTGATACCTTCCTGACGGTGTTCTTCGTCTCCGCATAACAGATCAATACTTTCCCAAAGTAAAGAAGCCAGCTGGCGCTGGCTTCTTTGGAGAAGGTATTTCTTTCTTATGGGGTGTAGCAAAAACTATATAATGTATTGGGGGGGTTTTTACAATGATTATTATAGCATTGGGGGGCGGATAAGTGTGCACAAACTTTACAAAAATGGTTATATTTTTTTGTTAGAAATTGACAAGGGACTTTCGGCATTCTGACGAAAGTCCCCGTTTTATTGCACAGAATCAGGCTTCGGGCTGGAATAAAGCTTCAAATTCATCGCGGTTGATTTTTTCCTTTTCTAACAGGAGATCGGCACAGCGGTGCAGCACTTCTTCGTGCTCTTTGATGATTGCTTTCGCTTTCGCGTAGCACTCATCAATGATTCGTTTTACTTCATTGTCGATCTTCTGGGCTACGGACTCCCCGTAGGCTCTGGTGTGCGCCAGATCCCGGCCGATGAACACTTCGTCTTCATCATTGTCGTAGCTGATCAGGCCCACAGCCTCTGACATGCCGTACTTGGTAACCATCGATTTGGCGATTCCGGTAGCCTGCTTGATATCCTGTGAGGCTCCGGTGGTGATATCGTCAAAGATCAGTTCCTCTGCCACACGGCCGCCCAGATCTACGATGATATCCTGGAGCATGCGGCCCTTTGTGTTGAACATCTCGTCGCTTTCCGGGAGGGGCATGGTGTAGCCGGCGGCGCCCATGCCGGTGGGAATGATAGATACGGTGTAGACCGGGCCCACATCGGGCAGTACGTGGAACAGGATCGCATGGCCGGCTTCATGGTAGGCGGTGATGCGTTTTTCTTTTTCCGTGATTACCCGGCTTTTTTTCTCTGCTCCAATTCCGACTTTGATAAACGCGCGGCGGATGTCCTGCTGGATAATGTAATCACGCTCTTCCCGGGCCGCGAAGATGGCTGCCTCGTTCAGAAGGTTTTCCAGATCGGCTCCGGTGAATCCGGCGGTGGTCTGGGCTATCTGTTTTAAATCGATATCATCGCCCAGGGGTTTGCCCTTGGCGTGTACTTTCAGTATTTCTTCCCGGCCTTTTACGTCGGGCCGTCCGACTCCCACCTTACGGTCGAAGCGGCCGGGGCGCAGGATCGCAGGATCCAGAATATCCACACGGTTGGTGGCGGACATTACGATGATTCCCTCATTGACGCCAAAACCGTCCATCTCCACCAGAAGCTGGTTTAAGGTCTGCTCTCTCTCGTCGTGGCCGCCGCCCATACCGGTGCCGCGGCGTCTGGCTACCGCGTCAATTTCATCAATGAAAATAATACAGGGGGCGTTTTTCTTGGCTTCCTCGAATAAATCACGGACACGGGACGCTCCCACGCCGACGAACATCTCCACAAAATCCGAACCGGAGATGCTGAAGAACGGAACACCCGCTTCTCCTGCCACAGCCTTGGCCAGCAGTGTCTTACCGGTTCCGGGAGGGCCGACCAGCAGAACTCCCTTGGGAATCCTGGCTCCTACCTGTATATATTTTTTCGGAGCTTTCAGGAAGTCCACGATCTCCTTTAACTCCTCTTTTTCCTCATCCAGACCGGCTACGTTCTTAAACGTAACCCGCACATTGGAATCATTGGCCATCTTGGCGCGGCTCTTGCCGAAGTTCATCATCTTCGTTCCGCCGCCTCCGCCTGCCTGCCGGTTCATCATCATAAACAGGAAAATGACCAGCCCTGCGGTCACCAGGATCGGCAGCCCGATGGTTAAAAATTTGTTATCCCTGGCCACGTCCGTGAGAATCGGGTCGATTCCGTTGTCCCGAAGAAGCACTTCCGTCTCGTTGACATCCGATACGAACAGAGTCTTTACTTCGTTGGAATCCAGATACAGTTCCACCTTGCCGGTAGGGACTTCCTGATTCTGCTGGATTCTGGCATTCGTAACCTTGCCTTCCTTCAGGTCTGTGACCATCTGCTTATAGGTGTAGTCATCTGTACTGCGCATATTCTGGTTCAGCATCATGAATACGAACAGTACAGCCACAAGGATCAGCAGATAGAATCCCATCCCCTTTGATTGCTTATTCAAATGTCAAATCTCCTTTCACTGCTCAATTACTCCGATATAGGGGAGATTTCTATATTTCTGAGCGTAATCCAGGCCGTAGCCCACGACAAATTTATCTGGAATATTGAAACCGACATAATCCACCTTCACATCCACTACTCTGCGCTCCGGCTTATCCAGAAGGGTACAAAGCTTAAGGCTCGCCGGGTTGCGCTTCTTAAGGATCTCCATCAGATAGTGAAGAGTCCGTCCGGAATCAATAATATCTTCTACAATTATCACGTGCTTGCCTTCCAGCAGTTCATCCAGATCTTTCACGATCTTCACAACGCCGCTGGAGCTGGTATCGTCTCCGTAGCTGGAGACATCCATAAAGTCCAGAGATACGGGCACGGTGATCCTCTTGGCCAACTCGCACATAAAGAATACGCCGCCCTTCAAAATACAGATCAGGTGAACGTCCTTACCTTCATAGTCCCTGCTGATCTGCATACCGATTTCTTTGATCTTGTCATCAACTTCCTGCTCCGTCAATAACACGCTTATTTTATCCGCCATCTCAATTCTCCTTTTCTACCTGTACTTCTAAGATTCTTTTTGTATCTTTGGTGATCTTATACCACTCGCTGATACGATATCCGATAATCCATATGATATGATCCGCATCCGCCAGAAGCGGGATGCTGTCCCTATTCTCCCTGGGGATCTTCCGGTCGATAAAATAGGATTTCAGTTTCTGGTGATCCCCCCCGGAATTAACAATCATGTAATCTCCCGTCTGCCTGGTCCGGATCCGGACACCATTTTTTATTTTATCATAATCAAACCATTTCGTATAGTTCTTTTCCGGAAAAGCTTCGGAATTCTCGCATTTCCTGACCTTAAATAGGAAGCGGTAACCCGGTAATTCCAAAATTCCACGCTCCTCCGGATCAACCGCCACTCCGCCCGGAACCCGATAATCAAACGCAGACGGCACCGCGTCTCGTACCAAAGCGGCATCCCTTCTATCAGAATGGTCAAATTGGGGTTCTGTAAGCGGCATGGTCCGGACCAGATGGATGTGATCATAACCACGCCGTCCGATGATCCCGTAAGGCAGATGTACTTCCTTCCCCACCCCCGCTCCCGTAAGCTGATCCAGCATCTCAATATGCCTGGCCGTAATGTCCTTCATCTGTCCCGCCAGCAGCTCCGTTGCACGGCGCAGCAGAAGGCGGCGGATCACAGGTTTTTCCGCAGACATGGCTGAGACCTCCAGTCTCACGGTCCTATTCGTCCGTTCCTTATGATCCTGTATCATAGCACAGCTTTTAAAACGCTCATCGGCATAGGACTCCAGAAACTCGTGGGCTTCACTTATCTGACCGGCAGCCTTTACAATATGCTCTACTGCCTTTGTATTGATTTCACGCGCAGCATAAGGCAGTATATTCAGGCGGACCTTGTTCCGTACATACTCCTCCGTAAGGTTCGTCGCGTCTGTGCGGTAGGCAATTCCATGCTCTGTCAGATACTGCTCGATCTCCTGCCTGGAAACGCACAGCAGAGGGCGGATGATCTTCCCTCTTACCGCCGGGATTCCGGCCATTCCCTTAAGTCCGCTTCCCCGGAACAGATTCAGCAGCACGGTCTCCGCGTCATCATCCATATGGTGCGCCACTGCTATTTTATTCGCTTTATACTCCCGGCATGCCTCTTCAAATGCCTGGTAGCGGATTTCTCTTCCTGCTTCCTCCACGGACTGCTTTTTTTCCCTGGCGATTTCAGCCACACGATAACAGTATTTCCGAAAAGGGATATCATATTCCTGGCAGAGCTGTTGTACATATCTCGCATCCTCCTCGGAATCCGCGCCCCGGATGCCGTGCTCCACATGTACCGCCACCAATGTCAGCGGAATTTCCCTGCGAATTTCCATCAGCGTAAAAAGCAGGCATACGGAGTCCGCTCCTCCAGATACGCCTACAATTACCCTGTCATTGGCCTTCAGCATGTCATTTTCCGTGATATATTTCAATATTTTGTGTATCATGTCCCGAAGCTCCTTCTCATTCTTTAAATATATAGAGTTCCGGCAGAAAATGCAAGCTGGCTTTTCCTTTTTCCCTCCTCTTTATTTTTTCCAGATTCCGATAGCCAGAACCGTCATGTCGTCTCTGGCCTTATTGTCATTATATTCCTTTGCACGCTCCAGAATGCGTCTGGAAAGCTCTTTTGGATTATTTGTATCCGCCTCCATAATGATCTCCCGGATCAGTGTATCCTGCTCTTCTATAGGCAAAGCGTCCAGCACGCCGTCTGTGACCATAATGACAAAATCACCGTCATACAATTTTTTATTCGTCGAATCAAAATCCAGTTGATGGAAAACACCCATGGGAAGACTGGTGGAGGTAATGGCCTCCACCCAGTGGTCCCGCTTAATAAAGGTTGTGGAGGCTCCGACCTTCAGGAACTCACACACCCCGCTATATAAGTCAAATGCGCTGATATCGACCGTGGAGAAGGTCTGTGCATCGGTCCTAATGACCAGCGCAGAATTAATTAATTTAATGGCTGTCTCTTTACAAAACCCAGCCTCCAGGAACTGTTCCAGCAGTTCGATCACCTGCTCGCTCTCCTGGCAGGCGGGGATACCCGATCCCATACCGTCGGACAGACTGACCACCAGCTGTCCGTTCTCTGTTTGAGTAAACGCGAAATTATCTCCGGAGATCTTTTCGTCTTCTCTTGTGGACCTGGCCACCCCGTACAGCACTTTGAAATTTGTATCCTCCACAAACTGAGTCGTCCCATATTCCTGCCCTACGAAATTCCGGCTGTCCCTTGCCGGTACCATGGGCTTATTTATCACTTTGGATAGCGCATTTGCGATCTCTTTGGTCGAGATACATTTTCCCCGCTGTTCTTTCATGGTCAGGTACACCTCCTGCCGTTTTTCCCTGTTCTCCAGCATGGAGACGGAAGAAACCGACAATCTCATACTTCTTAACTTTTTTCGGATCATTTCCTCTAGGTCTTCATTCTGCTGTTCCCCCTCTCTCATATCGTCCGCGACCGTGACCATGATCTGGGCCACCTCGCTTAGCTGTGCCGCTACGGCTTCTCTGTTTTCCATCAATTTATTATTCCAGAGCAGGTTCTGCCTGGCTCGTTTAAAAATATCCACGGTCTCTGACAGGAACCGCTTGCTGTGGATACAACGGTGGGAAAACTGCTGCTCTATGCCCGGGCTTAGGCGTTCCCCATTTTGTTCGATATCCGTAAAGATCTCGTATGTAAGCTTGTACGTATCCAGGAAATCATTTTTCCAGCATTTCTGCTTCCGCTCGCAGTTCTGGCAGATCCGGTCCGCGATCTCATCAAACATCCTTCCCACGTCCTGCTCCGATAATGTCTCCTGGTAGCTGGGCATCTGGGAAACTGTGCTGGCCAGATTCTGAAAGGACTCCGCCAGGCCTTTCATCTTCTCCCGCACCGGATTATACTCTTCCACGCTCTCCTCTTTCTTTCGAAAGGAAAAATACAAAAACTTTCCGATCACACCATCAAAGATAACCGTCAGTGAGAGTACAAGGACTCCCTCGCAAATGCCCCGAATCAGATCGTTGACTGGCCGTACCATCAATAAATAATCGGTAAACTCCATTGCAGCGATCCCGGCCCCGGCGAAAAAACCCACTGCCCACTTTCCGACCCGTTCTCCTCCATTTTCCAGAAGGTTGGTCAATACCACGACGATCACCATGCAAAGTCCATACTTTGCCACCTGCAGCAGCGTCCCCTGGGTAGCAATTCCAATCAGTACCGCCGGAAAAATCAGGGCCCGGTACGCGTTCTCCAGATATACCGCCGAGAACCAGGCCAGTCCCACTGGGAAATACCCCATCACCGCCAATCCTCCTGCACCAAATCCTGCCACCTGCAAAGCCAGTTTCCTCCAAGATACTTTTTTCATGACGATCAGCCTCCCCTTTCACTCTTCTATACGATATGTTATTTTTTTGAGTCATGCTTCCCACGCCCCATCCCCAGGCCGCAGCCAGCATCTATATGTAGTTGTCCGCAATTCCACACCTTTTTGTACCGCTTTCCCGTGTCGTGTACGCTATGCGTTGTGCTCTTCTGTCCTGGCACCATTTGATCCGCGCGGTACGCCCGCTGTGTCATGCGCATGTTTTCTATCAGCAGCCAACACCGTCATCCCTCCGGCGTTTTGCGCTGATACTGCGGTATTATAGAGGCTTGGATCTAAAATCTTTGTCAAACGGAAGACCGATTTTCAAAAACTTTTAGACAAATATTTTCGGTTTTGCCTGACAAAGTCGGATGGAGGGAGCTCATTCTTTTTAAGAGAATAAAACCGCGTTCCGGTACCTGAAGTTTCCGTTCGGACAGAAAAAACCGCTGCAGCTTCGCTGTTCAACCAGCGGTACTGCAACGGCTTTTATCCTGCCCTGTAAAATGTTCAAATGAATTTAAATCGTCCCGTCCCATGTTGATACTGTATGTGCTTTCTTTTCTTCTTCATCAAACCAATGGGTCGTCACAACTTTTCGTTCCGTAAAAAAACGGTAGCCATCTTTTCCTAAGGTGTGTAAATCTCCGAAAAACGATTCTTTATGCCCGTTGAAGGGGAACATTCCGATCGGAACAGGAATGCCCACGTTGACGCCTACCATGCCTCCGTCCGTATGACGTGTGAATTCCCTCGCATAGTACCCGTTTTGGGTAAAAATCACGGAGCCGTTCGCAAATGGATTGTTATTCATAAGCGCCAGACCCTCTTCGAAATTCTTCACTCGTTTGATGCATAGCACCGGTCCGAAAATTTCACAGTCTCCGACCGTCATATCCGGGGTTACATGGTCAAATATGGTAGGGCCTATATAAAATCCCTTTTCATATCCCTTCACCGCGGTATTCCTGCCGTCCAGTATAAGGGAGGCACCCTCTTCGATCCCCTTTTGAATCCACCCCAGAACAGATTCCTTATGTTTTCCGTTGATCACCGGTCCCAACTGGGTCGTTTTATCATAAGCCGGACCTACTTTGAGCGCTTGCGCCTTTTTGACAATCTCTGCCGCCAGCTCATCCGCAATACTCTCCAGCGCCACAACAACGGGAAGAGCCATACAGCGTTCCCCCGCGCATCCGAATGCTGCGTTGATAATTCCGGCCGCGGTGCGCTCGATGGGCGCATCCTCCATGACCAGCGCATGATTTTTAGCCTCACACAGAGCCTGAACCCGTTTTCCGTTGGCAGCTGCCTCCGTGTATATGTGTTTGCCCACCGAAGTGGAGCCTACAAAAGAAATTCCTTTGATATCCGGATGCTTCAAAAAGATCTCCGCTTCCCGCCTGGAACACGTCACGATATTCATTACTCCGTCCGGAAGGCCCGCCTCTTTATACAGCTGCGCAATCCGCAAGCTGGTCTGGGGGGTAAAGGTCGCCGCTTTCATGACAATGGTATTTCCGCAGGCGATACAGATCGGTGCCATCCATCCCATGGGGATCATGGCCGGGAAGTTAAACGGGATAATGCCCGCAAACACACCCAGCGGAAAGCGGTAAGAAACTGTGTCATAACCGGACGACGCATCCATCAGACTCTCACCCATTAAAAGGGAAGGCGCTGATATGGCCTGCTCCGTACCCTCGATTGCTTTCAGAACATCTCCCTGGGCCTCACTCCAGCACTTTCCGTTTTCCCTGGCCACAGACATAGTCAGTTCATCCATGTGTTCATAGAGAAGGTCCCGAAGCCTGTATAATATCTGGACGCGTTTCTTCACCGGGATAGCGGCCCAGGCCGGGAAAGCGTCTTTCGCAGACCGGATGGCTTCCTCCACTTCTGCTTCGGTACAGCAGGGAACTTTTGCTATGATGTCTCCTGTACTGGGATCATAAGCTTCGGTATAAATATCTGTTTTTGATTCTTTGAACTTTCCATTCACAAAGTATCCGATCTTATTATATGTATCCATGTATGTTTCTCCTGTTTCTCATCTATCATTCGGATGAATAATCACTTTAATGGCATCCTGGTCTTTGTCTAGGAGCAGATCGAAGGCTTCTTTTATCTGTTCCAGAGGGAAGGTTTGGGTAACTAATTTATCGGCCTGAAGATCCCCCTGCCGCAACGTTTCCATCACCATCCCGCATTCGGCCACAAAACCGGTTGATCCGATCAGTTCGATCTCCCGGAATATCAAATCACTCAGAGGAATGTTGCCATAAGCCCCCACATATCCCAAAGCTACTACTTTTCCTTTCTTTTTCACTGACTGCACGGTGAGATCATACGTTGCATCCAGTCCTGCCGCTTCGACGCCGACATCCACGCCTCTATTACCCGTATAGCTTCTGATCTTTCTGAGCGCGTCTTCCTCACTGGTGTTAACCACAACGTCCGCGCCTAATTCTTTGGCTCTGTCAAGTTTAAACCCGGAGATATCTGCCGCTATTACTTGGGACGCCCCGGCCTTTTTGGCCAGCTGTACAATTCCAAGCCCGATAGTGCCGCATCCCATCACCAATATGCTGTCCCCGATCTTAAGGCCACTGCGCCGGATGACATGCATGGAATTACCAAGCGGGTCCAACATACATCCCGCATCGTAGCTGACCTCGTCCGGCAGCATGACCAGCTGTTTTTCATACACATGGATATATTGGCACATCGCTCCATCCTGGAACCCATTTTTCGAGGAACCGATCATTCTTGTATGATCGCACAGATGGAAATTTCCGGTTCTGCACTGTTCACACTCCTGGCAATAGATCTGCGGGTTAATCGCCACACGCTGCCCTTCTTTGACTTTCGTCACGCCTTTTCCGGTTCTGACCACGACACCGGCCGCCTCATGCCCCATGATAATACCGGGCTTTCTTCTTTCTATTCCGACTCCCATATAAGGATGCAGGTCCGACCCGCATATACCTGACGCCATTACTTTCACCAGGACCTGGTCTTCCGGTGTATCCGGAATCTCCCGTTCTACTATCTCGAACTTATATGGTTCTTTAAAAACCGCACATTTCATACCCATATCCTCCCTGTAAACCGCCGGGGCATCCGTTATAAGATAACCCCGGCCGGATAATTATTCCAATATCCGTTCGATCTCTGCCTCCGCTTCCTGCATAGCGGGCTCTACCTCCATCTGATCCGACAGGGCTTTCGACAGGGCGATCCCTATCGTTTCCCGAATCTGGGTCCCTTCTGCAATGGACGGAGTATACTCCGAATAGGCCCTTGACAGCGCGTCCTCAAATGCCGTTGCCCACTCCCCGTTAAAGTTATCCTTGAATGCCGGAGAATTCAGAGTGGAAGAACGGGTGAACGCGTTTCTGTTCCCTGCTTCTATTTCCTTCTGATAAAACTCTTTGCTTGTGCTCCATTTCATGAATTCCCATGCGGCCTCTTTGTGCTGCGCATTCTTCGGCATGACCCATCCCCAGGTAACACATACGGTCTTGGAATCATTTCCCTCATCCAATGCCACATATCCCACATCTCCCGCGACACTGCACTGCTCGGGATCTTCATACATAACCGAATACACGCTGGCATCTAAAAACATCGCGGCCTTTCCCTGTTTGAACGCCGTGGAACACTCTTCAAATCCATATGTACTGATTCCTGGAGTACTGTAATTCTTTAACATATTTACCCAATTGTTGGCTGCGGTAATGGCTTCCGGGCTGGCCGCCACTTCATAGTCAGGGTATCCTTGCATATGCCAGGTCCCTCCCTGCGCCAGGAAGAAGAAAAGCCAGGAATAACTGTTGGCATTGCCTTCCCGGGACGCCCGGTACACGATTCCATATTGATCTTTTTCCGGTTTATGCAATAATTTCGCGTATTCCTCTACCTCGGCAAATGTTTTGGGCGGTTCTGTAATGCCCGCTTCTTCGAACATAGCTTTATTATAGTAAAGGATATTGGTCTCACTGAAATACGGCAGGCCATACACCTTTCCATCCTGAGAAGACAATGCGGTACGCGCGCCTTCAATATGATCCATATAGTCATAATCTTCACCGGTCCATGCCGGATCATTCAGATATTCGTCAAGAGGCTGGCACCAGTCTCCTGATACGATCTGCCCGATCGTTTTATTACTGGCCGCGATCACATCATAATCACTGCCTTCGGAAGATAAGACCAGCTGCATTTTTGGCACCTGAGCGCTTTCCTGTAAGATCTCCAGATTCACTTTGATATTATGTTCCGCTTCAAAATCTTTCACAAAGAGTTCCAGATCCCGGAAGTTGTCATTATCCATCACTAACACGGATATGGTTTCTGGTTCTTCCGTCTCATTGTTTTCTGCGGTTTGCTGCAAAGCCGCCTCTTCCTGTCTGTCCTCTCCCGGGTTCTCCTTGTTCTCGCCTGCGCAGCCGGTCAGCATTGCCATAGAAAGTAATATTCCCGTAAGCAGCACAGAGATCAATCTTTGCATCCTCTTTCTCTTCATAATTTTCCCCTTTCTTAGAAATCACTTTGTCTGTAAGCCAACGCCATCTCCTTGTTACAAAAGGTGTTTCATTTGATGGAACCAACCGTAAGCCCCTGTACCAGTCCTTTCTGGGCAAATACAGATATGAGCAGTATGGGCAGTGTTACCAGCAGACCTGCCGCCGTTATATTCCCCCATTGTACGCCGTCATAGGCCACAAAGGACTGAACCAGGATTGGCGCTGTTATGGTTCTCCTGCCGGTTAGAATCAACGCATACAAATATTCATTCCAGGACATGATAAATGTAAAAATTATACATGTTACAATCCCCGGTTTTACAATCGGTATACTGACTGAGACCATCGTTCGGACAATGCCGCATCCGTCTATTCTGGAGCTTTCTTCTATTTCCATGGGGACCCCTTTAAAGAAGCCCATCATCAGCCAGGTAACAAAAGGAACCGTAATCGTAAGATTCGCGATAATCAGACCCGTATAAGTATCCAGCAAACCCGCTGTCCGGTACATATTATAAAGCGGTAGTACAAAAAGTATCGGAGGCACCATCCGGATGATGATGATCCATGCGCCCATGGCATGCCCCCACCCGGTCTGTATTCTCGCCAACGCGAATCCGGCCGTAATCCCAAGATAGATGGATACCACGGAAGTCCCGGACGCGACGATCAGGCTGTTCAGGTAACCCTTCATAAAAGAGGCCGTATGTATAACATGGACAAAGTTCTCCAGTGTAGGTTTGAAAACCATAACCGGCGGAATTGCCGAAACCAGCGCTGATGGTTTAAAAGAAGATACCATTAACCACAGCATGGGCAGCAGGCAGATAAGCACGATTACCGCCGTAACCAGATTCATGCTTGCACCGCATATCATACGTTGTCTCTTCTTTGTCATATTCAGCCGCTTTCCCCTAATCTATGGACTTTGTCGATGAATTCCTTTAATTGTTCCCTGTTATCAGGCGCACTCAGCATTGGCTCTCCCATTGCGACCCAGGACGCTCCCAGCTTAATGGCCTTCTCCGCTGATTCGTAATCGTATACTGCAACGCCTACCGGTATTTCCACATGAGATACGATATCTTGTAACCCGGTCGTCGCGGTCTTTAAGGCACCGTGTTTTTGCTCGTCTATTCCCAGATGTAAAAATAAATAATCCACGCCCAACGCTTCCAGTTCGATCGCTCTGGAAAGCAGCTTGTCATTCGGCACGGAGAACAGATCCCCCACGACTCCGATACCGCATTCCCTGCCGGCCCTGACGGCTTCTTTTATGCTTCCGTCATTGCATACGCCAAGCACTACCGCTATCTTTCCTTTTTGTTCCGCTGCAACCTTAAAATATTTGTATACACCGTCCTGCGCCTTATAGTCCACGAAAACCGGAATATCACCGGCAATTTCCGTTATCTTACCGGTAACATAGACGGAACCGTAATAGATCAGGGGCGTACCCACTTCGATCCAATCCGCGCCGATCTCCACTGCCATTTTGGCATATTCACATGCCAAATCCACATCCGTTACGTCCATTGCAATCTGAACCCAGGGTTTCTTCATTTCTACCATTTTCATTTTGAATCTCCTCCCATTTAATACGTCTCTGACGTCTGGATTTTGTACAGTATCACACCGCTGAATAAAATAATCAGGAGAAGTGCGAATACTGCCGTAGCTGAACCATAACCAATATCTAGATAATTAAACGAATGAATATATGCGTGCAGATTCAATGTCTCCGTTGCAATGCCCGGCCCTCCGCTGGTCATAATATAGATACTGTCAAACCGTTTAAAGGCATCCATAAGCCGGAACAGGATGGCAAACCACATAACCGGTTTTAATAATGGCAGTGTGATACGGAAAAAAATGCCAATTGGGCTTGCTCCATCCACCCTGGCGGCCTCATAGACATCCATAGGCAATGACTGAATCCCCGCCAGTATGATGATGGTTGCAAATGGAGTCGACAGCCAGACATCACTTAAAATAACCATGGGCATGGCGGTTGAGGCTTCTCCAAGCCAGTTAGGACCCGATATCCCGAACAGCGATAACAAATAATTAATCATACCCAGTTCCGGATTCAAAAGTAATCTCCATACCATACCTACCACTACCGGCGTTGTCATCATAGGCAGCATATACAGGGAACGGAATATTTTCTGCCCTCTCATCTTTCTTGAAAACAGCAAGGCTAAAACGGTACCCAAAAGCACCTGAAAAAATAAAGTTCCAAAAACCTGAACTGCAGTATTCTTCAGAACCGCCCAAAATGTTTCGCTTTGCAGCATCATACTATAATTGCCGAGCCCTATAAATTTTTTCCCCGTCGGATTGGCCAGATTCCAGGAGAATAAGCTGCTGTATATACTATAGGCAATCGGCCCGATCGAAAGCAGAAACAGAGCCAGGAAGGATGGAAGAAGCAGTAAATAATATCCCTTTTTTTTCAATGATTCACCCCCTCTCATATCAATTTACCAGGATGCAATCTTGAAACGAATATATAAACATGTTATACTATTCGCAATTACATATAAACTCCATTTTTTGGTAAATTGGATAGTTATTTTGTTTGATGACTTAATTTTATTGTATTTAAACACAAATAAATAGTAGATTTGCACCAGTTTATATTCACTATTTCACAAACCCTTCTGCAATTTCATTTCATCACATTGTAATTATTGAAATGTTTTGTAAAAAACTTAATAAACGGGTGAATTCCAATGAAAAAAAGATTAAAAACATTCCTTTATTCCATGTCATTTCAAAAACGTCTATTGCTGCTCTCTATTCTGTTGCTCATTATTCCTACCTCTATTATGTCTGTCTTACTTTTCATCAATATACGAGACAGTACATTTGAAATCACAAATAACGCATCCCAGCAGACCCTGGCCATGATTAAAGAAAACTTTTCAAAAGTGATTGACAACTCCACATTAAGCCTCCAATTCATACTATCCGATAAATCCCTGAAGACAACCGTGATGTCCTATAACAAAAACGAGACTCCAGACATCCGGGTTTTGTCTGACAGTGAGAAGGTGCTTCGAAACTTACAGTTAATCAATTCCGTCCGGTCTCTCCAAATTTTCGTTTTTCCATCACATGGGGATGAGACTCTGACGACGGAGACCAGTGAAGCGGTGCTTATTACAAATATCCTGAAAGAGAAGTCCGAACATATTCTGCAGGAACGGATCTTAAATAGCCGGGAGCTGATTACATTGACCCCTGCAGATTCTCAGATTGAACGTAATTATCTGGTACTTTCCTCCATCATGTATGATTTTACCGCTACCGATCATATCGGCGTCGCGTTTATCCTGATTGACGTGGAGCAGTTGTGCCGAATGTATTTTTCTTCCGTAAACACGGAAACCATTTATTCGCTGTTGTCCGCCGACGGTGATGTCCTGTATTCTTCCCAGGATTCTGATTTAACCTACGAGGGACTGGATTTCCACAAACCGATTGACGGTCTGCAGTTGAATTCAAATAAAAAAATCTATCTGTTGAACACCCATGAATTGGAATTTGGAGATCTGATTATAGCCCAGGCCACCCCTTACCATATCGTAACTCAAAAATTAAGAGAGCAGATTCTGGATTCCGCCCTCATACTTTTTATTCCTCTCGCGCTTTTTATTTGGATCCTGTTGATCATGATCCGGCAGATTACGAATCCCCTGATAAAACTGACCCATTTAATGGATACGTACCGGGCCGGGAATAGGGAAGTTTATTTTCATACCCAGTATAATGATGAAATCGCTCTCCTGGGAAACACCTTTAACCAGATGGTAAAAACACAAAATGAATTGATGAATCAGATAAAAATAGAGGAACACGAAAAAAATGAACTTCAGTTAGAAGTTTTAATGTCCCAGATAAATCCGCATTTTCTTCTTAACACAATTAACTCCATGCAGGTACTGGCTAATTTAAACGGAGTGGAGAGTATCAGTCAGATGGCTGGTTCCCTCTGTCATCTGCTGGATTTTTCACTCTATACCAAGGAGGAGATTATTACGCTGTCAGATGAACTTTCCATCGTGGAGGATTATGTGAAAATACAGCAATTCCGTTTTGGCGCCGATGTGAAGTTCATCTATCAGATTGCTCCTGAGACAACCCAATTGCAGGTACCCAAAATGATTATCCAGCCTTTGGTTGAAAATAGTCTGGAACATGCATTTGACTGGAATGATAAGGAAAAACAAATCACGATCCGTTCTCAGCTTTATGAGGACACTTTTACTATTTCCGTCTCAGACAGCGGCAACCGGTTCTCCCATGAAAAATTCCAGGCTATCCTGCACGATCAGAGTCAAAAGGGAAAGTTCAACGGCATTGGATTGAGAAATGTACATGAAAGAATAAAACTTAACTTTGGAAGTCCATATGGGTTAACCTATGACAGTCTGTCTGAGTGTACTACGATCAATATTAATCTACCGCCTGTCAGAAACCAGGCTTCTGCCGACCTGGGTGCCATGTACGATTAAGGCTGGAGGTAACAAGAAGGGGGAAATGGATTATGAATATTTTAATTGTGGATGATGAAGTGCTGTCCCGCGTCGGATTGCGGCACTCTTTTAGCTGGGATGCGCATGGATATACAATCGTTGGCGAAGCGGCCAACGGAAAAGAAGCACTGGAGAAAATCACCGAGCTAAATCCGGATATTATAATTACGGATATTAAGATGCCCCAGATGGACGGTCTGGAGCTTATACAAACCGTCTCCCACCTGTATCCTCAGATCATTTGCATTGTGTTAAGCTGCCACAATGACTTTGATTATGTTAAAATAGCCCTTCAAAACGGCGCAATCGACTATTTGCTGAAATATTCCCTGAATTCGGAGGATATTCTGAAGGTACTGAATAAGGCGAACTCCAGCATCAGAAAAAATGACTTGCAAAAACAGGATGAAATTATCACAAAGATCCTTCATTCCCGCAAGAACACGCCGGAATTCCAACAGCTACTGGCAAATAATATCCAGATCACGCAGTCGGAAGGGAGTTCGTGCTGGATTCTTGTGAAAGCAGGAGCGGAGCCATCCAACAGCCAGTTTCCGCTGCTTATCAATCCTCAAATGCTGCAGGAAGTTCTGTACCGCTTTTTATCGCCTTTAGGGAAGATGAGGATTTTCTCACTATCACTGGACAGTTTTTCTATTTTTCTTAAAACGCCGGCGCATACAGAAACAGATCTGTTATCGGTTTGTCAAGACCTGCTAAATTGGCTGAAGGAGAACCTCCCTTACCGGTTCTCCATAGGAATCTGCCGCCAGGCTCCCGATATACTCACTCTGTTTTATCGGGCAGAAACGGCCTGTTCCTTTGGATTTTATTGTACTGATAACAGTGCGCATCTTTATAACCAGGATTTAATCACCCGTGAGAAGCTGTTTAACCATATGGAGCGGAAAGAATTAGCCAGACTATCGGCAGAAAAAAACATCGCAGAAATAGAAAGTTTGGTACAGGACCGTATCCTGGAGATCGTGGCAGAGGAAGCGATGGTTCCTCAGGTTCTGGTTACTGATATGAATGAGACTTTACAATTGGTCACGAATATACTGATCAGCCAGGAACTAACAAAGTCCGAGCTGGCTTCTCTGCATGCGGTTCTCAAGACTGTTACGTCGGAGAATATGACCGGGGTTACCGTATTTCAAGGCGCCGTGGATACATTTTTTCAACAGCTATATGTTCTGTTCGCGGCAGAAGATCCTTCGTTCTTTCACAAGAATATAAATGAATTTAAAAGGATGTTTGCTTCCGATGTAAGCCTTCAGGTATCACTGAATGATCTTGCCCGCTTTATGAACGTCAGTAAGAATTATGCAAGCAGCCTGTTTAAAAAATATACCGGATGTAATTTCCATGAATATATCTCTCAGGAACGCATGGAAAAAGCCAAACACCTGCTGGTAACTTCTTCTCTGAGCATTACAGATATCGCATGTGCTGTGGGCTATTCCAATTATACCCACTTTAGCACGCAATTCAAGAAGAATATGACGCTTACGCCAAGGGAATACAGAATGAAATTCCGGGATTCTGATATGCCCTCCTGATCCGTGTTTGGCTTTTTAATCGTTGTGGTTATTGATTTGGGATATTTACTTACTATCCTCCGGCTTGAAGATGATCTCATCGTCATAGACCAGCCCCAGCTTGTCCTTGGCCACCTCTTCAATGTACTTTTTAGTATTCACGTATTTCTTCAAGTCTTCTATCTCTTTTGTTCTTTGCTTTTCTTCATCTATCTGTGCGTTGAGCTTATCGGTGCGTTCCTGGTATGTTCCGCTTTTTGCCCGCAGGTTCATACTGTTCGCATTGACCACTACGACGAGGGCCAGAACGACTACCGCAACGATTCTCATTCCGATTTTGTTTTGATTTCTTCTTTTCTTTCTTCTCCTGGCCATAAGCTTACCTCGCTGTCTGAAAACCCTGATTAATGTCTGCGTATTACCATTTTAACTTCTTTGCCCAGTTTTTTCAATCGTTTCCCAAAAAACTTTCGAAGTTTTTTCAGACGATTTCCGACATGCTTAACCGGCCTGGCCGCAGTCCTTCCCATCCAGCGCAGCGGACGCAGAAGAAAGCCTATGATTTTCAATATGGTGCGAACAATAAAGTTTAACGCCGCTGAGATGTATTTCACAAAAAATGGGCTGATGCTGATGTTATAGAGAAGCATTCCCAGTACAATGGCAGCTATGGAGAACCCCCGGATGATTCCGTCGTTTTCCGTATAGAGCATCTTGAAAATCAGCAGACCGCTCATGACCCAGAAACACAGATCCTCAAAAGCGGTAAAAATCACTCCGTGTTTCACCACCCGCCGAAAGATCCTCAGCACATCGTAAATAAATACGATAAAAACTCCCGACATAACGCAGTTCAAGAAAAAACGGGTTTCCCGCATGATATCCTGACTCATAGGCGCCTACTTGAACAGTCTTCCGAGCAGGGATTCACCTTTGTTTGCATAACCGCTGACATCGGAATAGGTCAGGCTGTCGATCTGCCCCTCGATATCAACCTCCCCTTTTTCCAGCGTCAGCCTGTTCACGTGCAGATCGTTCCCCTTAATCATAAGCATACCCTGGTCTGTCTCTAACAAAATTTCCTTAATATCAAAGGACAGCACGTCCGAAACACCACTAATGGTTCCCGATTTGCGGTTGTTTAAGATCACCTTGTGAGCTCTCTGCGTTTGTCTTTCTTCCACGATAGGACCCCCTTTTTTTATAGAGATTCGCATGCGAAACTCTCCGCCAGCGGCGGACCGCGTAAGCGGCAAATTCATCTTTCGTAAATTCTATGAAAGGGGACGTCCATTTATAACCGGATTATAAATATTTAAACAACTCGCCGGCCTCGTCTTTTTTCACTGTTTCCTGTACATCCAGAACTTCTACCTTCACATTCCTGGTTCCGAACTGGATCTCTATGATGTCTCCCGCCTTAATATCCACACTGGCCTTTGCCACTTTCCCATTCACACTGACCCTTCCCGCGTCACAGGCTTCATTAGCCACGGTTCTGCGCTTGATCAGTCTGGAAACCTTCAGATATTTATCTAATCTCATGTCAATTTCTCCTATCTAATATTAATTAATCCAAATCGCTCTTATACCATACCACATAACATACCTTCCCATCAACTCCCCGCGCAGTCCTGTTCCAATCCAGGTTGCAAATAAGACTCCAAGTCACTTAATCGGCATTCGAGACCGAGCTGCTCCGATAAAAGGGAATCTAGCAGGGCCTGGAACGGCGCTTCCTCGGGGGTGGGGGTATCCCGCTGCTTGAGGGATGGGAACGCGGACGATATCCGGGGAGGCTTCCGGCGGACGGGGGCTTTGGTGGCTCCTTGGGAGCGCGGAGGGCTTGCGCTGGTATCCGTTAAGTGGAATCGGAAAGCCGGGTTCAGGAACCGAGCCTATTCACCAGGAACACATGAGGTGTTCCCGGTTCAGAGGCTCTTGCCCGTCGGACGTGAAGTCCGCCGGTCATCCTGAACCCGGCTTTCCGATTCCACTAAACGGATACTCAGCCGCCCTATGCGCTCCCAAGGAGCCACCAAAGCCCCCGTCCGCCGGAAGCCTCCCCGGATATCGTCCGCGTTCCCATCCCCCAAGCAGCGGGATACCCCCACCCCCGAGGAAGCGCCGTTCCAGGCCCTGCCAGATTCCTGCCCCCTTCCCCAAAAAAGGGGCTGTCCACACTTTCGTGTGACAGCCCTAATCAGTTCAGATCCTGAGGTAACAGAATTATGCGTTTACAGCATCTTTTAAAGCTTTTCCAGCTTTGAATTTCGGCATTTTGGAAGCCGGGATAGTCATAGCCTCGCCACTGCGGGGATTACGTCCTTCTCTGGCTGCTCTTTCAGCAACTTCGAAAGTTCCGAAGCCTACTAACTGAACTTTTCCGCCTTTTACTAATTCTTCCGATACAACATCGATAAACGCTTTCACAGCTTTTTCTGCATCTTTTTTGGATAATCCTGTTTTGTCGGCCATAGCCGCTACTAAATCTTGTCTGCTCATGGATGAACTCCTCCTCTGATTTCTTACTGCAATAGTAGTATTAAAGCTATAAACACTTCAAAATTAGTTATAACTGTTTCCGCCCTATTTGTCAAGGAATTTCGTGATGTTTTGCCGCTTTTGCGGCCTTTTCTGCTTTCTTTATCTCTTCCCAGTTTAAAAGGACCTCTGCGGATGTGCCGGCATGTCCATTACCAAATACGTGCGGATGCCTTCTTATCATTTTCCGGGATATCTCGTTGATGACATCATCGATGGTAAACCGGCCTTCTTCTTCTGCGATCTGGCTGTGCATCAGAACCTGTAACAGCACATCCCCCAGTTCCTCACACAGGTTCTCGTCATCCTTATTGTCTATGGCCTGCAGCACTTCTTCACATTCTTCCGTCAGACATGGCTTCAGACTCTCGTGGGTCTGCTCCCGGTCCCAGGGGCAGCCGTTCTCGGATCGCAGATGCCGGATGATATCCACCAGTTCCACAAATGAGTAATTATTCTCCATCGCTTCCATCATACCTCTCATGGATAACCGCTTTCGTGCCAATGCTGTTCATCACGGCCATCCCGCTTTCCTCCAGCATGTATTCTTCTATATCCGGCGCTTCAGTTCTACAGCATGCATTCTACCATGGCCAGCACTTCTTTACCGAGAGCTTCTGACTTTTGTTCAGCGTCTTCCATGGAGCTGCCTTTGATGCCGTAGTAGAATTTGACCTTGGGTTCCGTGCCGGACGGGCGGACACATACCCACGCATCGCCCTCCAGATCATAGTAAAGGACGTTGGAGGCGGGCAATCCCGTGCCGGTAACTTCTCCGGTTTCCATGTTCTTCACTGTGTCCAGCTTATAGTCCCTGGCGGACAGTACCTTGTATCCGCCGATGGCAGCCGGGATCTCTTTGCGCAGATTTTCCATGATCTCCTGGATTTTCGCCAGTCCCTCGATACCCTTGAGGGTAATGGACTTGACGTCATCTTTGTAATAGCCGTATTTCTCATACATATCAATCATGGCATCCCACAGGGTCTTGCCCTTCGTCTTGTAGTAGGCGGCTGCCTCACACAGAGCCATGGTGGCGACGATAGCGTCCTTGTCTCTGGCATGGGTGCCGATCAGGCAGCCGTAGCTTTCCTCAAAGCCGAAGAGATAGGTTCCTTTTCCACTGTTCTCAAATCCCAGGATCTGCTGGCCGATGAATTTGAATCCGGTCAGCACCTCGATCAGGCGGATGTTGTAATAATTTGCAATCGCGTCTGCCATGTTGCTGGTAACGATCGTCTTGATCAGAGCGCCGTCCTCGGGAAGGCTTCCGTTTTGCTCCCTGCGCTGGCCGATCTCGTATTCTGCCAGCAGGCAGCCGGACATATTTCCGGTAAGTGTGATGTATTCCCCTGTTTTGGTATCTTTTACATAGACACCCAGACGGTCCGCGTCCGGATCGGTAGCCAGGACCAGATCGGCATCCAGCTTCGCCGCCAGATCCAGAGCCAGCTTAAATGCCGCTTTGTCTTCCGGATTCGGGTAGCTGACCGTGGGGAATTCTCCATCGGGCAGTTCCTGCTCCGGTACCACGTAGACATTTTCAAAGCCCAGCTCTTTTAACACTCTTCTGGCCGGGATATTGCCTGTCCCGTGAAGGGGGGTGTAGACGATCTTCAGATCCTTCTGCGCTGCTTTGATCGCTTCCGGATGAATGACCTGCTTTTTCAGCTCTTCGATATAGGGGTCGTCCACCTCTTTTCCGATGACCTGATAGAGTCCGGCTGCCTGGGCGGCATCCTTGTCCATGGTCTGCACCGTGTTATAGTCGGTCACTTTCTTCACTTCCGCCATGATTCCAGTGTCGTGGGGCGGGGTGATCTGGGCGCCGTCTTCCCAGTATACCTTATAACCGTTATATTCCGGCGGATTATGGCTGGCCGTGATGTTGATTCCCGCGATGCAGCCCAGCTTCCTGACCGCATAGGATAATTCCGGGGTGGGACGCAGGGATTCGAATATGTATGCCTTTATGCCATTAGCCGCCAGACACAGAGCAGCTTCCTGGGCAAATTCCGGGGACATCCTCCTGGAGTCATAAGCAATTGCCACACCCTTGTCCCGGGCACCGATACCGTTGATGTAGTTGGCCAGTCCCTGGGTGGTTTTACGCACCGTATAGATATTCATACGATTGGTTCCGGCTCCGATTACCCCGCGAAGTCCGGCTGTTCCGAACTCCAGATCGGTATAAAACCTCTCCTTAATCTCATTTTCATCGTCAGCAATACTCTTGAGTTCTTCTTTCGTAGCTTCGTCAAAATAAGGATTTGCAAGCCACTCCTGATACAATTCCTTGTAATCCATAGTAGAACCTCCTTTATTATCTCTTACTCCGCCTGCACTGTCCGCAGGAGTATATAGAAAGGTGCCATCGAAGGTTCTGGCTCATCGATGGCACTTCCCTGCTAGAGACATTATATAATAAAAAAGAAAAAAAAGAAACTCTTTCATAGTGAAACTCAGGAAAATAGTTCCTGCAAAAACCGCTCCCGTTCGACATTCTGGCGGACCAGAATTTCTAACTTCTCCGTATTTTTATCCGGTATCCACGCCTTGTTTCCATTATAATAATGATTGGCCACCTTCCAGAATTTCTCCGGATAGGAAAGCCGCAGCCGCAGATTCTGAAGCTCGCTTTTGTCCGTTGTCCGCACCTTCACATACTGATCCACCATCTTACTTCCAAGAGCGGCATCCCAGTCATGCTTCTCCAGGATCTTCCTCATGAAATGGTAAAGGTCGCTGATCTGGAGATCTACACAGCATTTATCAAAATTGGTCACGATCACGCCATCCCGGCAGTAAACCAGATTATGATGGTTAAATTCCCCGTGGCAGACCCTGCCCTCATTTAAGGCGTTCTTCCACAGCTTCTCATACTCAGAGTTCTTTATCTGATCCAGAATCTCCTCTCCCTGCTCATAGAATTCCTGATAATGATTCAGATAACACAGCTCAAACTGGGACTTTCTTCTCTTGCTGCGGATAAAGTTCCGGACCTTTTTCAGCTCCTTGTTATGCCGGTCGTATTCCAGGATCAGATTTTCCGCGCACAGCCTGTTCTGTTCTTCCGGGCTTAAAGTCTTAAAATCTTCAAACTTCATATACTTATGTAGGGCGGCCAGCTTCTTCACCGCAGCCAGAATGTCCTGCTCACTCTTGGTGTCGCACTCCCGGCCCTCAAACCATTTTTTAACGATATAGGGGGTTTCATCACGATCTAAGGATATGAGTTCTCCATCTTTATTTTCGACCAGGGTATCCGCCGAAAAGCCTTCCGTTTCCAGGTTTTTTAACATCTGCTGCTGGTATCCCAGCTTAAACCTGGACCCCTGAAATTCTTTCAAAAGCTTATTTCCCTGATCTGTCTCACAAATGAGGGCCCCTCTTCCCCTGCGAGTCGTGAAAATCTGTAAATCATATTGTTCTAAAACGCTAAGGCCCCTGTCATTCACATTCCATCCCCCCGTTGTTTTCCTTCTAAGGTGTTCTTTCTATTCTATGAAAGGGCGGGGGAAAGTATGCAGGCTAACAAAGGGAGAATGATGGGCTGACCCCATATTCTCCCTTTTGTCTTACTCCGCTATATGATTATATTTGGTGCCTTGTGTTATTGCCGGATATCTACCAGGCCCAAGTTAAGACTGGTGTCTGAGAATTCATAGGTGCCGCCGTAGGTGTCCAGGTTCAGATAGAGCAGATCCAGTTCGTCTTCGTTTACCACGTATGCTATATGGACGGTTGCGGTCTCACCAGGTTTTATGCTGCTGATATAGTTTTTGTTTTCTGATCCGCCCAGGACGTCATGATAGGGCATTTCCAGATGCTGCAGCTGGCTGGTTCCGGAGCTTATGTCCCATTGGTCACCATCCTTGGGGGTCTCACCCTGGTAGATGGCGTAGTTATCTGTATTTTCCTGTATTTTCATCAGGCTGCCGAAATACAGGACGTCATTTAGCTCGGTATTACCGGTATTTTGGTATTCTATGGCTGCATATACCAGTTTTTGAGGGACTTCCCGGGTTTTTATGATTTCGTCCAGGGAATCTACGCCATTGCCGGTTTTGATATAGTTGATTGTGTTGGGAAGCAACTTCCCGTTGGCGTCTACGGCATCGTTGAATGCGCTGTCCATGTAGGCCGGATCGAGAAGGCTTACGTCGTCTGCTATCTGTACATCTGTTACTTTTATCTTCAGATTGGCCGCTAATTCAGGATCCGGGATCTCTAAAGGAGAGAATGAATCACCTATTTTGTGGACGTTCTCCATTTTTTCTTTGGGCACGGTGAGGCACATCCCTGATTCATCTGATCCGCTTAATTCTTCGTCCTCTTTCACAGAGGCGGCATAGTCGCTCCATGCAAGAGCGGGAGTGCTGTCATTTCCATCTTCGGCCGGGGTCAGACGGATCCCTTCCGCTATCTTTAAGGCCTCTTCCCTGGTCACATCCTCACCTACATACATCTGGACGACGTGATGGACTTCCGGGAAGGAGAGGTAGATTCTCTGGTTAAAATAGATACTGCCGTCGTTTCCTTTCTGCATTTCCAGGTAAACACCGTCATGACCTCCGGCCATGATATTCTCGCTGTTCAGGACACCCGTATCCAGCACCCGGAATGCCTCGTCACCCTGGTCCATACGGTACAGGACTATGCTGATACCGCCTATATGGGGAGTATCGGAGTAGCTGTATTTTCCATCTTCGGTCTGTATCATTCCTTCGGGTATATAGCCGACTTCCATAGTTACAGAAGGTATTTCTAGAGGAGTTGACTGGTCCTTAATTCCCGCTTCAGCTCCTTCTGCCTTCTGTATCCTGGTCTCTACCGCATATTCTCCCGCTGCTTCCCTGTTCATCTGGTATAGCTTTACTCCCGCAAATACGGTGGTTCCCAGTACCATTACGGCTACTGCGGATACTGCTGCGATCTTAGCGGCCGAAAAATGGGGTTTTACGGTTTTTATCTGTTTTGCTACTTCCCGTTCTACCATAGCTTTCATGTCTGCCGGCATTTTGGGGAATTCCTGTTTCATGTCTTCTAATCTCATCACAGCGCCTCCTTAGCTTCTAACTCATTTTTTAATCGTGCTCTGGCTCTGGCCAATCGGTTTTTGACTGCACTTTCTGAGAGATCCAGCAGCTGCGCAATCTCACGGACGTTGTATCCGTCTACGTAATACAGGATGATAGTCAGTCTCGCGTCCCTGGGCAGCTGGCTGACCGCCTCGTACAGATCGGAATAATCCCTGGTCTGTTCCGCCGTTTCTTCCGGCATATAGCTTTCCAGCGAGACAATCCGTTTTTCTGTCCTCATAATTTTGTAGCATTCGTTGATCAGGATTCGGATCAGCCAGGTCCGGGCATAGGCATCTGATTTCAATCCGTGTAATTTTGTAAATGCTTTCACGATAGCTTCCTGTATGGCATCCGAGCAGTCCGCGTCGTTGCGCAGCAGCGTTCTCGCCACATGATACATGGTGTCCTCGGAAGCAATGATCAGCTCTCCTAATTGTTCCTTCTTCATGTTTGTCCTTCCTGCCGGCCGGCATTTCTTTTTGTTTCATAAGTTAGATGCACGAAGGGGGAATTTGGTCCCAATGGATTTTATTATTTTTGACTTTGATGGTCCGGGAAGAACCCGGGGAGCGGGATGGGGGACTCCTGTTTCGGGCGGTGGGGCGGGCTTCTGGCCTTTGGCGGGCGGAGGGCTGTTTGCTGGCAACTGCTAAGTGGAATCCGGCGGGCAGACTCAGGAACCGGTCCAATTCACCGGAAACGCAGGATGCGTTTCCAGTTCAGTGGACCTTGCCCGTCGGACGTGAAGTCCGCCGGGCATCCTGAGTCTGCCTGCCGGATTCCACTAAGCAGCTGCACAGCCGCCCTATGCCCGCCAAAGGCCGGAAGCCCGCCCCACCGCCCGAAACAGGAGTCCCCCATCCCGCTCCCCCGGGTTCTTCCCTGCATTGGCGAAGGCTGGGCAGTTAATGCGTAATATTTTACATGTTAATCTGATAAGTTTGTTCATTTTAGGTCGTATTTTTAGGACTTTATTATTTGAGCTGCCAGTTCCAGCAGTTTCTCTCTGTTGTTATACTCCGGATGGTCCAGTACAGTATTTAGAAGCTTGCGGAGGGTCTCACCGACCAGACGGCCCTGGGGGTACCCAAGAGCCAGCAGGTCTTTTCCGTCTACCGCCAGATCCTGAAGAATTACACACTGGTTTTTCGCCAGAACCGTTTCATATAAGCTGGTGATCTGGGCTAGTTTTTCCAGGCGGGCTTCGATAAGCGAAGGGTTCTGGGACAGGTAGTCGGCTTTCCTGACCTTGAGGAAACCGGGAAAATATGCCGGGCCGATCTGGTTCATGGCCCTGCGGACACTCCTTTCGTTGGGGGCCAGCTGATAGTCGTGGTATTTGACCAGATGGGTGACGGCATGTACCGTGTCGTTGTCAAAACGCAGACGGTTCAGGATCGTTCTGGCCATGCGCTCTCCCTGAACGGCATGTTTGTAAAAGTGATCCGTTCCGTCGGCATCCGTAGTTTTGGTTACCGGTTTGGCGGCATCGTGGAGCAGCATGGTGAGGCGGAGTACCTTATCCGCCGGAACCATTTGGATCGACTTCAGAAGATGTTCCCCTACATTATAAATATAGCTGGGATGATTCTGTATCGTTTTCATACAGCTGTCGAACTCGGGCAGGATCACGGCCGTAATTCCCATCTCATAAGCCTGCCTGAGAGTCTCCGGGTGGTCGGATACCAGCAGTTTGACCAGTTCGGTCTGGATTCGCTCCACACTGATGCAGACCAGGTTCGAAGCCATACTGCGTATCGCGCGGCAGGTGTCCTTCTCGATATGGAATCCAAGCTGGGCCGCGAAGCGGACCGCTCTTAAGATGCGCAGGGCATCTTCGGTAAAGCGTTCCGTGGGATCGCCTACACAGCGGATGGTTTTATTTCTAAGGTCGTCAAGACCGCCGAACAGGTCGATCAGGCCTGCTTCTTCATTGTAAGCCATGGCGTTGACCGTAAAGTCCCGGCGTTTCAGATCCTCTTCCAGTTTTTTGGTAAATTTCACTTCTTTGGGGTGGCGGCTGTCCTCGTATTCCCCGTCGATGCGGTATGTGGTCACCTCGAAGTTCTCTTTATTCAGACGCACAGTAACCGTACCGTGCTGTATGCCGGTATCTATGGTGCGTTCAAAGATCTGCTTCACCTGAAAAGGAGTCGCAGACGTGGTGATATCCCAGTCTCCCGGCTCCTTTCCCAAGATAGAATCCCGGACACAGCCGCCTACGGCAAAGGCCTCATGGCCCTGTGCCGCCAGTGTTTGCAAAATCGTGCTTACTTTTGCAGGCAGTTGTATCTTCATATTCAATTACTCCTATTACTTTACATTAATATGCTTTGCCCCAATATACCATGGTTTTGGCAGGCTTTCCGCAGCATACACAGGTATCGGCCACGTGTTCCTGCTCGAAAGGCATACATCTGGAGGTGGCGGTGGTCTCTTCCTTGATCTTCAGCTCACAGGCCTCATCCCCGCACCACATGGCTTTGACAAAGCCCGGTTTGTTTGCGATCAGTTCTTTGAATTCCTCATAGTTGGCCGCCTGATAGGTATGAGCATCCCGATGGGCTCTGGCACGCTTAAGCATCTCCTGCTGCATGGTCTCCTGAACCTGGGCAAGCTTTGCCTCGATCTCATCCAGGGATACTACGATCTTCTCTCTGGTATCCCTGCGGACGATTACCGCCTGGTTGACCTCCAGATCCTTCGGGCCGATCTCGATCCGGGTGGGGATCCCCCGCATCTCCTGCTCGCTGAATTTCCAGCCGGGACTCTTATCGGAATCATCCACCTTCACAGAGAAGGTCTTCGCAAGGCGGTCTCTCAACTCATAGGCCTTGTCCAAAACCCCTTCCTTGTGCTGCGCGATGGGCACGATCATAACCTGTACGGGAGCGATCCTGGGCGGCAGAACCAGACCGCTGTCATCCCCGTGTACCATGATGACGGCTCCGATGATTCTGGTGGACATTCCCCAGGATGTCTGATGGACATACTGGAGTTTATTATCCTTGTCCGTATACTGGATATCAAAGGCATGGGCAAATCCGTCGCCAAAGTTATGGCTGGTGCCGGACTGCAGCGCCTTACCGTCATGCATCAGAGCTTCGATAGTGTAGGTGGAGTGGGCGCCTGCGAATTTCTCTTTGTCTGTCTTCTTTCCTTTGATCATCGGGATCGCCAGTATCTGTTCGCAGAAATCCGCATATACATTCAGCATCTGGATGGTGCGTTCTTCCGCTTCTTCTTCGGTAGCGTGGGCCGTATGGCCTTCCTGCCACAGGAATTCCATGGAACGCAGGAACGGTCTGGTTGTCTTCTCCCAGCGCACTACCGAACACCACTGATTGTACAGCTTGGGAAGGTCCCGGTAGGACTGGATGATATTGGAATACATATCACAGAATAGGGTCTCGGAAGTGGGCCGGACACAGAGGCGTTCCTGGAGGGGTTCCATGCCTCCGTGGGTTACCCAGGCTACTTCCGGGGCAAATCCTTCTACGTGGTCTTTTTCCCGCTGCAGCAGGCTTTCCGGAATGAACAGCGGCATATATACATTCTCAACGCCGGTTTCTTTAAACCGCCGGTCTAATTCTTTCTGGATGTTTTCCCAGATGGCATAACCATTGGGGCGAAGGATCATACAGCCTTTCACATTGGAATATTCTATCAGTTCCGCTTTTTTTACTACATCGGTGTACCATTGCGCAAAATCTTCCTCCATGGAGGTGATGGCTTCCACCAGTTTCTTTTCTTTCGCCATGATCTTTTCTCCTTTATAAGTTCTCCTTCCTTTAATTATTACTATCCGCGGGGATTTGTCAAGTTCTTTGTGGAAAAAAGCGAAAGGGGACATGTCCATTTCCGTTTGGACATGTCCCCTTTCCGTAATGCGTTAGTTTCTAATGGATGCGAAATCATTATCCAGGCTTTCCGCCAGTCCGTCTACGTCCATCTTGTCTTCCATTGAATAATTCAAAATGGTTTCATAGAAGATCTGATAGTATTCGTCGGAGAACAGGGTCAGGCCTGAGCTGTTCCACACCTGCTCTGCGGGATAGGACTGGATATCCATGAGGCCGTCGGAGAAGCTTAGGTCAACCCCTTTCGCCGTGGAGATCTTGAAACCGTTGGTGGCATAGCTTTCACCGGAATCCTTGCCAAGCAGCCAGGTATAGAATTTCTTACCGGCTTCCAGTTTGTCCGTGTCCGTGCTGTTATACAGGCAGATTCCGTTACCAGGCCGCAGGATCATCACCGCGCCGCTGGGATCGTCGGTGGTGGGCATTGCAAATACTCTGACGTCACAGTCAGGATTTTTAGCTGTGATCCCGTCGATTGCCCAGGAACCATTGGCTACCATGGCCGCTTCACCTGTGGCTACCATATTCTGCGCGGTGTCCCAGTTGGTCCCGAAGGGATCTTCTCCCCAGTAGGGTTTGAAGCTGAAATAGTTTTTGATCGCTTCCTTGAATTTTTCATCATCCGCAAAATGGGAGGTCAGGTTCATTTTGTCGGTGAACCAGTCCGGGGTGCCGAAGACCGGGAAACCGGCCACATCCACGTATTCCTGAAGCCCCCAGAGTTCCTGCATGGGGGCAGCGAACGGCTGGACTCCGTTTTTGGTCAGGATCTCACAGATATCCTTCAATTCAGTCAATGTGGTCGGGACTTTCAGCTGGTATTTGTCAAAAATAGCTTTGTTGTAGAAGACCGCATAACCGTTCACATCCAGTGGAACCGCATACTGTCTGCCCTCAACCTGGCCGTCGGGAAGATAACTTTCATCGATATTTTCCAGCCCTTCTATCTCCGTAACGTCATATAGATGACCGGCCTTCGCATATTCTTCATAGTATACCTGACCGGCCAGGTCGAAGATCATCGGGGCGTCGTCAGACGCGATTTTCGTTTTCAGGGTCTGGTCATAGGTATTGTAGGGGACGGTTTCGACATTGATATGGATGTCCGGATTTTCCGCTTCGAAGGATTGGATCATGTCTTCGACCCATACTTTAATACCTTCTTCCTGAAAATGATGCAGCCAGGTAATTTCTACCGCTTTACCGGAGCCCGCTTTTTTACCGGAGCTTTCTTTATCTGCGTTTTCATTCCCTTCCCCGGTATTGATCTGATCCGGCGTATCGGATACCGAAGCGGTATTGTCTTCCTGTCCCCCGCTGCCGCAGCCGGTCATAAGCCCTGCCGTCAGGACCATTGTCAATAAAATCCCCATAATTCTTCTCTTCATGATATTTCCTCCTTTATATCACCAGATTTTTATAAAACATCTCTCGCTCCCGCATCGTTTCTTTTTTCAACAATTCTCCTGTTTCTAAAAAACAACTCGTCGTATCCCAATCCGGAATTCCGGCTCTCCCTCCGATACCGGTACACTTAATCGCGGATGCCGCGCTGGCGAACTGAAGACACCGCCTTGGTTCCAGGCCTTTTATCCAGGCACTTAAGAACGCTCCGTGAAATACATCCCCCGCTCCGGTAGTATCTGTAACAGGCAGATTGTGAAACGCCGGGATACGAAAGTACTCACCATCGATCACTGCCTCCAGCCCCTGATCCCCCATTGTCACTGCAGCCGCCCGGCAGCCCTTTTCGGCTATCTCATACAGGGTGTCCCGGAATGGCTTTCCTTTGGATCTTACCTTAAAATAAGCCTCGGATCCAATATAAATATCGATCAGTCCCTCCATTTCAATAAGGGCGCCGGTTTCTTCCGGGTATGGGTCGGCATCCATAGACACGGTAATCCCCTGACTCTTGGCGAATTCTGCCGCCGCTATGGATACAGCATCCGGCGTCTCCAGGTGAATCGCTCTGGCCTGTCTGAGGAAGCCAGGATCCAGTTCCTCCGGTGCCAGCTGCTTTACCGTGGGCCGCTCCCCCAGAAATCTCCGGTTGGGAGAGCATTTTTCTGCAATACATACGCAGTAGCCTGTTTTCCCCTCCTCTCTTTCTTTTAACTGTTCTGCCTGGATTCCATACCGTATAAAATCCTCCCGGACAAATTTACCCTTTGCGTCTTTGCCGATGGTACCGGCGACAGCACATTCCATGCCAAGCCTGGCCGCTGCCACCAGGGCGGTGCTCACCTTCCCGCCTCCCTGGCTGCTGTAATCCAGCAGCGACGTGTAGCCGTTCTCGTCCGGTATCCGGTCCACCACCAGGATTAGATCCTTGATGGGTTGAGCGATTCCTATGATATCCATGTTGATCCCCCCTAACTTTTTACCGCGCCGGATGCGATTCCCTCTATTAGATACCGCTGGCAGAATACGAAGAAAATCAGAACCGGCAGCATACAGACGATGGAGGCCGCGAATGCAACGGCGTAATCGGTCGTATGCTCACCGAAAAAGTAATATTGTTTCACCGTCAGGGTCCGTACTTCTTCTTTTTGCAGGAGAATCAGCGCGATATTAAAGTCGTTCCACAGCCACATCACATGCAGAGCCGCAACCGTCGCCGTGATGGGTTTTAACAGCGGAAACACGATTTGGAAAAATGTCTTATAGGGTCCGCAGCCGTCGATCATCGCGGCTTCTTCAAGTTCCCTCGGAATGGATTTTACAAATCCGACGTAGAGGAATGTAGCATAGGCAATACTGGTTCCGGTCAGGATCAAGATCATTCCAGCCAGTGAATTCTGAAGCCTGAGCGTTTTGTACATCTTATAGATCGGAATCATCAGTATCTGAAATGGAATCATCAGGGATGCCAGATAGATTTTGTCCAGGCACCGGAATGCCCGGTTGGAAGCGGCATGTCTGGCGATCGCGTATCCTCCCATGGAAGCGCCCACGATGATCAGCGCCACGGATGGGAACGTAACGATGCAGCTGTTGATCAGGGACCGTGTAAAATCACTGCGTTCCATAGCCTCGGTATAGTTTTCCAGATGCAGGGCAGCAGGGAGGCTCATAATGGAACGGGAGATCTCCTGCTGCGTTTTCAATGAGGTTAATACAGCCATGAAGATAGGAAAGCAAAATAATAACATCAGAAGGATGGTCAGCGCAATGGTGAAATATTTCCTCCACTTTATTTTTCCAGCATAGCTCTTTGTTTTCATCAGATCTCCACCTCTCTTTTCCGGAAGAAGGAAGATACGGCGCTGCCCAGGAGCACAAGGGCGATCACAAATACCAGGGAAATCGCCTGCCCGTAGCCGGCCTTGTTGTAGCGGTACAGATTTTCAAATATATAGATGGAAATCGTCCTGGAAGCACCGCCCGGACCGCCGCCGGTACTGGACAGGGTCATGGCGAATTCCCGCAGCCAGCTGGTCAGCGTCAGCGTAATACACACGGTAAAGGATGGGGTCAGAAGCGGCAGTGTCACATGGCGGAACTTTTGTCTTGCGCCGGCTCCGTCTACGATAGCCGCTTCATACAGGTCGCTGGGTATGTTCTTCAGGCCTGACAGGTAGATCAGCATATTGATTCCACAAGTATTCCACAACCCCATGATGGTGATGGCGAAGATGACCCAGTCCCTGTTGCCCAGCAGATTCTTAATACTGAGGATCTGGGACAGTACCTCGCGGTAGATGAATCCCCATAAAAACGCCGTCAGCACCGCACTGAAGCACACCGGTATGAAGAACAGGATCTTTGCCGCATTGCTCCATTTTCCGGTCTTTTGATTGACCAGCAGAGCCAGGCCCAAGGATATTACATTATTCCCTGCGGTGCCAAAGAGGGCGAATAATAACGTGTTGCGCACCGGGGCCAGGATCCTCTTATCGCTGAACATCCGGATAAAGTTCTCGAATCCCACATAGTTATAGTCCTTTGTGATTCCATTCCAGTCCGTAAACGCAATGTTGATTCCCAGTAAAAGGGGGATCGCGATGGCAAAAGCAAAGAAAAATAATCCTGGCAGCAGAAATACATATTTTGACATTGCTCTGGAATGGATTCCGTGTTTTTTCATATCACTCCCTCCCCCGGCAGCTCTTGGACATCCCGCAGTACGTTTCCTTCAATTGGATCGTGCTCATTTTTGTGTAGCTCAAGCAGCGCATGGACGATCCCAATATCAGAGTGGACCCAAAGACCATGGTCACACTCGTCGCCGGTTCGCAGCCTGTCTGTTACGAATCTCATATCTGCTTCAAAATGTCCCTCCGCTACCTCCAGATATTCCTGATGGCGCAGGTTCTGGAAATTGGACGTGCGCACTCCTGTAGTCATGCCCTCGATGGTATCCTTCCGGATCAGGTTCAGACGGAAACCTTCACCGGCCAGATAGAAACTGCCGTTTCCTTCATATACAATCAGCCCTTTTCCCCGGACATTATAATGCTCTTCTTCTGTGTGGCCGGCATCCATATAGGCCCTGGTATCCGCAGCGTAAGCGTCTCCAAGAGGGTTGGTGCAGACCACCCGGCCTATAAAATCTCCAAAATCAATGTAATCAAAAGCGCTGCCTTCATACTGGGTAACCGCATATAATCGGCCGGTGCCCTGGTATTTTTGGATTAACGGTACCGCCGCCTTTACAATCCGCACCATATTCGCATATTCCAGCACGCCGGGTTTCAGATTCCCCTCGGGACCGATCAGACTGTCGATTCCAAAGCAATGGATTCCGCACAGACCGAATTCCACGATTCCCCGGAATGTGTTTACCGCGTTCATGGCTGTGGCGCCGGACTCGGGGATATAGAGGGGATTATCCGGTCCCGCGTACTTTTCACAGATGTTTCCATACATCAGGTAATCGTTATAGTATATATCCGGGCAAAGTGCGTCGATATCCGGTGTGAACCGCTTCCACAGATCCAGCACCCGGCTGGTGGCGCCTCCGGATGGGTAATCGATCCCGGCTACCCGGTTATACATCTCACCCAGCCACACATTGACGTAGGTGGGGATCGCATATTCCTGTTTGCCGGCAGCGGATATGGAATTGATATAGACTGCGAAGGTATAAGCCGTGCATATTTCTGCCGCGTGAAAGCCGAATACTTCTTCCCAGTTTCCTTTGGTTCTGCTGCCATGTTCCAACCATATTTCATGGACCGTTGCCGTACCTGTTATTCCTGTTTTTTTGCGGGGATTTTTTCCCTGAAGCCAGCCTGTCACTTCCTCCGGCACCTGGCTTAAATAAGCGCGCTCCCCGATGTCGGAATAATCTCTTGGGGTTCCGATTTGCCCCGGCTCATTTTCTATCTGTACACCGGCTACGATTCCTTCTGTATCGTGGGATTTCAGATAGCCCAGCAGTTTGGAAAAGGCACGGGCATCGGCCTGTCTGTTTTCTTCACAATGCGGGGAAAGTACCCGGGTCTCAAAATGCTGTATGGTCTGTACCCAGCGAAACCTCTCTTTTTGTGTTCTCATCCAGACCGGGATATACTGGGAGGCCCCGTTTTTCCAGGAACCGAACCAGAGCAGGATCAGACGCATGCCGTTAGCTTTTGCCTGCCGTAATAGCATATCGGTCTGGGAATAGTCATATACTCCCTCCTCTGGTTCCAGCAGGTTCCAGAATACCGGTGCCGCTACCGTATTCAGGCCCAGCGCTTCAGCTGCCTTCCATGCCCTTTGCATGGTTTCTTCCGAATAGGTGCTGGAATTGTGTACCTGGCCGCCGATGGAGAAGAAAGGAGTTCCGTCCCTGTCATAAAATAAGTTGTTCATAAGATATCCTCCAAACCGCTTCCTGATTTCATGAATCAAAAGTACATGACGTCAGCCTGCATTTTTCCATAATATACGCCGATAATTTCTCCCGCGCGTATTCCACATGGCCGCAGGCCCCGTCCCTTTCCCGTGCCTGCTCGAAATACTGTCCCGTATACTTCTGGTTTAAATAGGAAAATTCCGTGCCCACATTGAATTTATTGATTCCATTCCGGAAGGTGTCTATAAGCTGTTCCTTTGGTATACCGCTGCCGCCGTGAAGGACCAGCGGGGTTTTTACTGCCTCATTGATTTCCCTGAGACGTGTGATATTAAGCTTCGGCGGCCTCGTATAATTGCCGTGGGCACTGCCGAAGGCAACCGCCAGCGCCGTAACGCCTGTGGCTTCCGCAAATATCCTGGCTTCCTCCGCCTGTGTATAGAGTTCGGATGATATATAATCCCTCTCATTGGCCGCCTTTCCCACATGTCCCAGCTCTCCCTCCACATCCGCTCCAAAGGCCTTCGCGGTCCGGACTACGGAAGCGGTAAATGCGATATTTTCTTCCAGGGGAAGCAGGGAACCATCCGCCATAACAGAAGGGAAGCCGGCTCTCAACGCGCTGACAATATATTCAAAATTACTGCAATGATCCAGATGGATTCCCACGGGGATACTCACCTGCCGCGCCTGTTCCTTTACCAGGGAAACAAATCCTTCCAGGGAAACGTATCCCGCCATTTCCGGGTACAGCATCACGATTACCGGACGTTTTGCTGCCGCGGCGCCCTGTACTGCGGCAGCGATCATGGCGTAATTCATGGCGTCGAAGGCCAGGACCGCTGTCCCGTGCCTGTCTGCTTCGGCCAGTATATCCCTCACCCGCTCCAGACTCATAAGCTTCTCTCCTTTCGTTCCGGAATATCCGGGGAATCATAGACCAGATCCAGATACCTGCACGCTTCTTCAAACTCTTTACGAAAGTCGCCAAAGATACCAACCACATGATGGATATAGGGGCCGTAGATGAATTTCTTTTCCCATTTCACCCAATCATCCACCGTAAGCCAGACATAATTTCCATTCGTAAGCGGTCCCTCCACCGATTCGCCGTATCCGGCAAAGCACCGGTATTCTCCATCGGCCCCATCAAACCGCAGTACGGTCAAGCCGCCCTTTTTCAGCGGGAAGAAGCCCTGGCCGGACTCCGTCACATAACCGGGTACCGACGGTTCCTTTAAAGATTTGGCAAACGGCCCGCAGTGCCAGAGCAGTTCTGTGTTATCATCCTGCGGATGCCGGATCGTCAGGTCGGCCGTGAAGGAAGCGGCTGTGTAGTTATTGGCCGCGACAGCCAGCGCCGCCGTCACCGCCGCGTGAATATCCAGTTCACAGGCACAGGGGATGCCCCGGTCATTGATGTCCCCGAAGAGGAAACAAGGCGAAATGTCATACTGGCTCAGTATTTCATGCCAGCACTCACTGGCGATGGAAGTGCATCTGTATCTGCAGGCCAGTTCTATGATTCCGATCTCTATAGCGGCCAAAGTCTCTTTCTTATCTCCCAGCCTGGCAAGATCGATACCACGTTCCATGTCCTGGATCAGTTCCTGGATCTCGTCCTGTTTTTCCTTTCGTACCTTTCGGACCGTGTCGAAAAGCTCCGTGGCCGTGACAGGTACGATTTCAATATTATACTTTTCCAGAAGTTCCGCCTCATTGATCATGACGCCCAGGAACTGCTGGGGGCGTACGCTGATCTGCAGGATTCTCAGTCTGCGGAAAGCGGCGACGATTCTGGCGGTTCCCAGGAAACTCGCAAACTGCTGTTCAAATACCGGATCGCTGATCCGGCAGTTTTCTATGTAGGTAAATCTTACATGATACCGCATCAGGACTTTGGAGGCCGCGAACAGCCCGCATTGCGTATCCGTAGGACGCCAGTCCAGGCCGTCAGGCATTTCGTCCCGGGGTCCCCAGATCAACGTCGGAACCGACAGCTCCCTGGCCAGCTTCGCCACAGCCTCCTCCTGTCCGAAATTGCAGAACGGCACGAACAGGGCATCTATTTCTTCCTGTTTAAAATACCGGGCGGCCACAAGCGCGTCCTCGTAATCCGTCAGCAGAGTGTCGGCCTCGATACGGAGTGTCTTTTTTCCAAACACTACCTCTTTGTCCTGGAAGGGCAGGCGGTCCGTTGTCACCAGATCAAAATCATATCTCTTGGAGAATTCCTTTACTTTCTTCATAATAAGGCGGTAGTTTTCAAACGCCTGCGGCGCGTTCCAGGAATCCCTGCGGGTGACGGCAATTCCCAATTTTAGTCTTCTTCTCATAAGTTCCACATCTATTCCTCCTGATCCGGGTCATCTACAATGGTATTGTCAAAGAAATTCAGAAAAAACGGCAGTTGGTCCGTAAAGTTTCTGCTGGCCTTTTCGATCCTGGCCTCGTCTTCCGGTGCGAGCTTTTGTGAGACCGCTTTCAGGCTCTGGGGGATCTTTTCTTTATGACGGAATCCCACGATAGGCGCCGTAATCCCTTTTTGATGTGCCACCCAGCTCAACGCCATTTCCGCTGGTGTCCATCCGTTTTGGCCGGACAGCTGTTCCAGCACCTCCACCACCTCTACCGCTTTTTCGTAGTAAGGAGATTGGAAGATCGGCACACGGCTCCGGTCATCCTTGGGTTGGTTATCCCTGTGAAACATTCCGGTCAGAAGCCCCTGTGCCAGCGGAGAATAGGGGATCACTGATATATTCTGTTCCATGCAAAAGGGCAGCAGCTTTTCGTCCGCATACCTCCACAACAGGCTGTAGCATGGCTGGATGATATCAATCTTCGCATACTGCATGGCTTCCCTGGTCTGCTTCAGAGAAAAATTGGACAGGCCGATTGCTCTTATTTTTCCCTGCTCTTTCAGCAGGTTAAAGGCTTCCAGAGTTTCTTCTATGGGTACAGTTCCGGTGTAATCCGGGTAATGGATAAAATAGACATCCAGATAATCGGTATTCAGACGCCGAAGGGAATTCTCACAGTTTCGTATGGCATCCTCATAGTGCATTTCCATCTGCCACAGTTTGCTTATCACACAGCAGTTTTCCCTTGGTATCTTTTGTAATGCCTGCCCCAACACATATTCGGAATGTCCCAGACCATAGATGTAAGCAGTGTCAAAGGTATGTATCCCCAGCTCATAGGCGGTCCTGATATTTTCAACCGCCCGTTCATCCTGGCTCTCTCCCCAGTATTCATCGCCTCCCATCTGCCAGCAGCCATATACCAGATCTGATATCGGAATACCGGTCCCGCCGATTTGTTTCATGTAGAACGACCTCCTTCGTGCCCTGCCGCTTGGCAGGTCCGCCTTGACTGATTTTCTTTTTTCTGTACACAATATAGCCGAAACTTTTATGGGCATCCATACTCTTTGTGTATCATGCATAAAAATGAGGTCAAGTTACATGGATTTCTGCTGAAATTATATAAGGATTCGTATATAATAACCATAGGACAGTTAAAAGATCGGAGGACAGCATGAACAGAAAAATCTTTGTTCCGCATCTTATCACATTTATCACAGCATTCTGGGCGATCTACCTGGTGGCTTTTATCACCAGGTGCCAGCTGCAGTTGTTTCATCACGCGCTTTTTGTAAGGCAGAGCCGCCTTCATGTAGACTGGGTTATCAATCACAGCCTTATTTTCAAGTTAACCGCCTCCATTATTCTCTGTGTATTTGGGATCGGATGTTATCTGATCCACCTGCTGGCAGTGGAAAATAATATCTTTCTGCATTTATCCAGGCTCTGTTTTTTGTCATCCGGGATGATCAGCTGCGTGTGGGAAATCAATACGATGTTCACGACTCCCAAAACGGACCGGTTAATCTGGATCAAAAGCGGCGATCTGTTCCTAATCTTGTTTTCCGTACAGGCCGTAACCCTGCTGATGCGTTTACTGATAAAAAACGTGAGGCCTCTTTTTTCCAGTCTTCTGTATGGATTGTCCCTGCCTTTTACGGCCGCGATGATACTGTTGCCCCCGGTAAAAGCCTTAAAGGCGCTGCATGTATATCTGATTTTGTTTTTTATTTTCGGAATCTGCTTCTGTGGGTATCTCCTTTATCTGCAAGCAGGGCATATTTTGAAAATGATATTTTCCACATCGCTGCTTGTGTTTCTTGGTTATACGGTTTTCACTATTTCGCGGGCCCGGGACGATCCAGGTCTCGTTCAGTATCACAGTTATCTGCCCCGTATCCTGCTGCTCCTGCTGACTTTCCTTATCTTCCTGTTTTCCTATGGATTCCGGGAATACCGGAACCGGATCTTTTATAATAAAACCTTAAACCGGAAGATTCACGAGGCAAATCAGTTTAAAGAAGAGACACTGGATCATATTATGAAATTCACCCAGGCGCCGCTGAACCGGATCAGCGGTTTAAGTGAAGTACTACTGGAGGACATAAGCGGGAATCTGCCGGACAATCAGAAAAAAATCCTGCTGCAGATGCAGTCGGTGGTAAAGAGCCTGAATACATTAATGGATAATCTGCACACATACAGCATCCTTCAGGGTAAAACAGTCTCCCTGGATATGATGAAAGTCAGCTTCTCCACCATCCTGGAAATGGCCATCGACGATATCGTCACGGGGGATGAGCTGGTCCGCGCGGACAGGATACATTATTCCATGGAAAATACGGAAGACTATATCTATGGGGATCCCTATTATCTCATGCAGGTAAATTATAATTTTCTGCTGGCCCTTCTGGATATCAGGAACCAGGAACCGATTCAGATCCAGACCGGCAGGCAGAAAGACCGGCTATGTATCCGGATGAGCGTCACCATAGGAGAGGGGAAGATGAAGAAGGTGCAAAGGATAAAGCGCATCTTAAATAACCGGTCTGCATATATCCGGGAGAACCTGAACAGCGAAGAGGAACTGACGACCATCATTGCAAGGAATCTTCTACTCATGCAAAACGGTGAACTAAAGGCGTTCACTTCAAATCAGAAGTTTTTTATAATCAACTACTCCATACCGGTCTGGAATGATCAGGGACAGGCATCGCCTCATACAGAGAGTCCTGCGGCCGCTCCATCCTCCGGCTATAAGGTCATCCTGATCAGCACACTGCCGGAACAGATCGAGCTGATCAAATCTTTCCTGGAGTATTCTGCTTATGACCTTGTAATCTTTCACACCTCGGAGGATGCATTGCAATATATGGAACACACCAGGCATATCGGAGTCATCCTCATTGGTACTACGTTTTTAAAAATGAGCAGCCTGCAGATCATCCAAAACATCCGCCGGCAGTTTTCCATGGGACAAATGCCGGTGATTCTGATCCGAAAAGAGGTGTTCGGCCAACTGGCGGACCCGGTTCTGTCTCAGATCAATGACATACTGGTCGAAACCTTTACCCGCAAAGAACTGCTTTGGAAAATCGAATGCGCCATTTATCTGAAGAAATCAGTATCCATGGCCCTGAAGTCCAGAATTGATTTCCTGCAATCCCAGATGGACCCGCATTTTATCTTCAATGCCATCAGCACGATCATGCCGCTGTGTATGGAGGCGCCGGATAAAGCGTATGACCTGCTGGACAGCTTCAGCAACTATCTGCGGGGCAGTTTGTTCGCGGGGGAACTGCAAAAAAGCGTATCCCTTTCCAAGGAGCTGGAGCTGGTGCAGGCTTATCTAAAAATCGAGACAGCCCGTTTCCATGAGATGATCTCGTATTCGATCAATGTAAACTGCAATGACTCTACCAAAATCCTTCCATTGATGATTGAACCTATCGTTGAAAATTCCGTGAAGCACGGCAGACGGGGTACACAGAAATTAACGATCCAGATTGATGTGATACAGGATGATGACTGGATCTATATACAGATTCAGGATGACGGCGCCGGAATCTCGCCGGAACGCCTGGAACAGATACAGGAGATGAATACACAGACTTCCATCGGCCTGGCCAATCTGATTAAGCGGTTGAAGCTCTATTATAACGAAACTCTGAATATCATAAGCGAGCAAGGGCATGGAACCACTGTCTCCTTCCGGATTCCATGCCATACGGCTGATATGCAGGAAAACTGACATTACCTATCTATCACTTTTGCAGAAGAATGGAGGTTCGCGATGATACGCGTCATAACTCTCGACGATGAACAGCTTGCATTGGACAACCTGAACTTTATCTTAAGAAAATTCCCGGAACTGGATATCATCTTATCCACAACTGCCGCCAATACCGCGTTAGATTCCCTGCAGTCCCTGAAACCGGATCTGATCTTCGCCGACATCTCCATGCCGGAGATCAATGGGATGGAAATCGCGGAAAAAATCCTGGAATTAAAGCTGTCCACCAAAATCATTTTCATCACTGCCTATGAGCAATACGCGCTGGACGCGTTCCGGGTCAATGCGGTGGATTATATCTTAAAACCGGTCACTACCTCCAAGATCCGGCATTCTCTGGACAAAATCACCTCTCTGTCCCAGGGCCGGGCGGATCATACTCCGAAGGCCCATGGGGAATTCCGCATCATTGGTACACAGAATAATCGGTTTTATATCATCCGCCCGGAAGAAGGGCAGTTCATCAAGATGGAACTGAGGGATCTGATTCTGGTCACACAGTCTGGAGAGTACGTACTGCGGCACAGTATTTCCTACTGGGAGGAGAACCTCGTTCCCTATGGGTGGTTCCGCTGCCATAAAGGCTATCTGGTAAATATGAACCAAATCGAGGCGATCTATCCGATGTTTAATTCTACCTATAATGTAAAAATCAAGAACCAAAAGGATGCTATCCCTGTCAGCCGGACCTATATTAAAGAATTCCGGGCTCTATTAAACATCTGAAAGGGGACATGTCCATTTCAGTTTGGACATGTCCCCTTTCAGATTATTTAGAATATGCAATGCTTTCGAACTCTTCTTTTTTCACAGGCCGGTAATAATAGAATCCCTGAGCCAGCCGGCCGTTCAGTTTCAATAAGATATCCGCCTGCTCCTGGTCCTCCACTCCTTCGCAGATGACCATCAAGCCCAATTCTTTGGCCAGATGAATCAGGTTCCTGATAACCGTTTGTTCCCTCTTTGCCCGGATACCGTGGACAATAAAGCTTCGGTCCATTTTCAGCACGTCAGCCGTCAGATGCTGCAGCTGGCCAAGCGACGAATACCCCGATCCAAAATCATCAATGGCGACCAGGAAGCCCTTCTGTTTAAGTTTTGGCAGCAGCGTTTCGATCACGGCCGGGTCTTCGATGATTGCGCTTTCGGTTATCTCCACGATCAGCAGTTGATGCGGGACCCGGTACCGGTCCGCGATCGCGCTTAAGTGCTCCGGGAAATCCGGCTGTTCAAAGTGCAGCCTGGAGAAATTACAGGAAACCGGCAGTACCGTAATATCCTGGTCCATCCACTTGCGCATAGACCGGCATACGTCCTCGAACAGCCACAGGTCTACAGCTGTGACCATACCGTTTTTTTCAAACAGGGGAATAAAGGCACCCGGCATCAAAAGCCCTTTTTCCGGGTGGTTCCAGCGGATCAGGGCCTCACTGCTGATAATCTGCCCGGTTTCCATATCCACCTGGGGCTGATAATAGACTTCCAGCTCACCCCGGCTGAGTGCAGAATCCAGCCTGTTTTCCAGCTCTTGCTGAAAAATAGCCTGCTGGCGCATTTTTTCATCGTAGCACATGACAAAATGATTGGGATTATTTTTTGCATTGCGTCTGGCATAATTGGAGAAATCCATCATCTGCTGGATGCCTGTCTCTTCCGACGGGTTGATGAGATAGGCGCCGTATACCATTCCGATCTGATAAGGTATCCCCGTCTTTTCCTGACGCCAGAGATCCAGCTGCTTTAAGATAGCTTCCAGCCGTATTAACAGCTTCTCCCAATCTGTATAGTTCATCAGAATCACAAAGTTGTCTGCGGAGACCCGTCCGCACAGCTCTTTATCACATTGATTTTTCCGCAATATGCCGGCCAGTCCGATCAGCACTTCATCGCCCACACCAAATCCAAAATGATCATTAATCAGCCGGAACTGGCAGATATCGCTGTAAAGCAGCGCATAATATCCTCTGTCCTTCTCATGTGCCAATTCTCCCCATTTTTTATAAAAACCATTGATATTATATAATCCCGTCAAATCATCTTTATACAGCAGTTCCTGGATTCTTTGGTTGCTTCGAAGCGCAACCTTTAAGTTATGGCTGATCAGGAATATAATGATCCCCAGAATCAGGCAGATAACAAGGATCACAGCGGCCATATGCTGTCTGATCAAATCTCCGATACTGAACTGGCTGCCCTTCGCCATATAATTGATCAGAGAAGTATCGATTTGATCCCTGGGTAAATATTTTACACACTTGTTTATTATGGAAAAGAGGCGCTGATCCGCTAAAAATGATACTCCTACACACAGATCATTGTTGTACATACTAAGAGGCGCAGCACTCAGGTCGTTAAACCGCTCCTCCTCCAGATAATAACTGGCGACCTGGGTATTCATAAAGGCTGCGTCCGCATTTTTGCTGTTCACCGCCTCAAGGCATGCTTTGGCTGATGGATAATAAATGATATCCATATCCGCATTATCCTTTTTCACATCCTCCGACAGCTGATACCCTTCCGGCTGCGCCAGTCGGATGATCTTCTCATTCCCCGTCCGGGTAACCATTGCGGTTGGCGACCGCAAAAAGTAGATCGTTGAATTGATTTGATTTCTCCGGTCCCAAAGATAATCCCCATCGGACACGCAAAGAACATCGATGTTCCCTTCTTCCAATAGTTTCAGCGCTTCCGCCTGCGGATGCGCCTCAAAGCGGAATTGAAGCCCGCTGCTTTCCGCAATAAAATTCAGGATATCCGACGTGACACCCGTAAACTTACCGGTACCCGGCTCTGTGTAAGAAAGAGGCGCGAAGTCCGGATCATAGGATGCCACGATCGTTCCCGCCTCCCTTATAAAATCCTGTTCTTCGTTTGTGAAAACCGGTTTTTGATTTGCGCTTGGCGCCAGATATTTATCATAGAGGTCCATCTCATAACCAGGATTGCCAAGCATAATATCGTTCATGGCCCGGTTCAAATATTCCAGTACATCTTCCCTCTGACGCGATACGACAAAATACAGCGGACTGGGCGAAAATTGTGCGACACTCCGGAACGTACTGTTTTTACCCAGATGGGTAATCGCCACCCCGTCCAGAGTACCGTTGTCCAGAGCAGCCAGCAGCTTATCCGTCTCATCATACTCATGAATCTTAAGGGTGATTCCATGTTCCTGACAGAAGGCTTTAAAGTTCTCTCCATCGATACCGCCGCTTATGATACCCACATTCATCCCCTGAAAAGCTTCGAAATCATCATAATTATACCGCTGGTCATCCGGCCTTACATTCAGGGTCGTATAGATATTACACATTGGCTGTGTGCTGAACAGCATCTGACTGGCCCGCTCCTCTGTGTAATAGACTGCCGGAAGCAGATCAATGTCTCCGTCGATCAGCATCTGCAGCGCGGATTCCCAGCTAACCGCATCGATCACATCGTACAGGAAGCCGCTGTGTTTGGATATCTCCTGCAAGAATTCAAAATTGTAGCCGACGTATTCCTCATGCTGGTTCCGGGACATATAATCTCCATCCTCATAATACCCGACTTTCACAGGCTCCGACACACTTTTCTCCGAAGCCTCCAGAGGTAAAACCGTGCCGATAAACGTGAAAAGAATGGTAAGAAAACACGTTGCACTTTTACATAAGTTTTTCATTGTCTGCTGCACCTTCTCTGATCATACCATTATATAAAAAATGGCCTCTCTTGCCGCAATGATACTGTAATATAGTATAAATCAAATTCACAGAAAAAGTAACCTTAAGTATGAACTCTGCATATCAAAGCTTTTCATAATTACATCTCACCTCAATACAGGTTGACTCAATATAGGTTCAGGTTCAATACAGGCTCAGGCTCAATACAGGTTCAGACTAAGGATCTGCATTTTACCATCGTATAAAGTCCATGCTCGTCAAGGGCTTTTCTATTGTCCTTGTATGTATAACCCATCTTTTCATAAAATCCACACGCAGTTATAGATGCGCCGATCTCTATTCTCTGCGCTCTCCGGAACAATTCGTCCTGTTCCAACGTATCCATGATTATTCTTCCTATCCCCCGCCCCTGATATTCCGGAAGAACAAATATGGTTACTAAGCCGCTTTCGTTCAGGCTTCCATTGAGACTTTTAACGGAACCAGTACCGATAATCTTATCCTGCTCACAAATGACATACATATGGGCATTTTCAGATATATGACATACATGTTCCGCATTATGCTTCTTTGCCAGGCATTCCATCTCTTCCTGATCGTAGTCTGTTATATTCACCTCTAAGAAATTTCTTTGTATTAATGAGGCAATCTCCGGCGCATCTTTCCTTTCAAACCTTCTTACAGCGAACATCCCGTTCATTCCTCCCGCTTAAAGAATATGGGAAATACTGAGAACTTGTATTTATTGTCCAATAATCTACACCATGTATAACCGTTTATAAAGTTTTATACCCTCTTTAACCATGTAATCTCGACGCATTTTCCCTATGTTACCGTTTCTTTCCCTCTTATTTTTTTCTAACCGCGTAACTTTCGGTAGTATTTGTGGTAGTATAGGAATTTTATACTACCATGAGGAAAAGATTCAAAATCACTCTGCCTGTTCCGTAGATATGCCTATTGTAATACGATATAATGGATATGCTGTCAACTCTTTCCAGCAGGAAGGAGGTGTCTGCATGGAACCCTTAACTACTTTCATATTTTCTGTCATGGCAAGTGTAGCTGGCTACTACATATGCAAATGGTTAGACAGAAAACATAAAGACAGCTAACCTAAAATGAAATCCCGTGTACTGGCATACACGGGATTTCGCTTTGTGTCCACATGGTCTTAACTACTTTCTTAGCTATTTTTATATTATACTAAATTTAGTGTTATGTCAATATCACACCTTAAAGCGGTACCCCACGCCCCAGATCGTCTCAATATACTGCGGCTTCGCCGTATCATATTCTATCTTCTCCCGGATCTTCTTCACATGTACTGTAACCGTAGCGATATCTCCCACAGACTCCATATCCCAGATCTGATGGAACAGTTCTTCCTTTGTGTACACATGATTCGGATTCTGTGCCAGGAAAGTCAGCAAATCGAATTCTTTTGTGGTAAAGTTCTTCTCTTCCCCATTAATCCAGACCCGTCTGGCCGTCTTATCTATCTTCAGGCCCCGGATCTCTATGATTTCATTTTCCTGATGGCTGCTGCTCATCAGCCGCTCATAACGGGCGAGATGAGCCTTCACACGGGCCACCATCTCACTGGGGCTGAAGGGTTTCGTCATATAATCATCCGCCCCCAGGCCTAACCCCCTGATTTTATCTATATCATCTTTTTTAGCCGATACCATAATGATCGGAGTGTTTTTATTTTCCCGCACCTGACGGCAGATCTCGAAACCATCCACGCCAGGCAGCATCAGATCCAGGATCAGCAGATCATAATCCTCTGCCATCGCCCGTTTCAAACCGATATCCCCGGTGTTCTCGATCTCTACTTCAAACCCGCTGAGTTCCAGGTAATCCTTTTCCAGGTCCGCGATACTCTCTTCATCCTCTACAATCAATATTTTACTCATCCACTGGTACCTCCTGATATTTTCTAAGCACGAAATACATGACTGTCCCTGTACCTTCCTTGCTGGTTGCCCAGATCTTACCTCCGTGGTCTTCAATGACCTTCTTTACGATTGAAAGACCGATTCCGCTGCCGCCCTTGGATGAATTCCGGGAAGCGTCCGTGCGGTAAAAACGATCAAAAACGAAGGGGAGATCTTTGTTGGAAATTCCCTTTCCATTGTCTTCGATTTCGACCTGGATAAAATCTCCCACGTCTTTTACCCGGATATTTATATAGCCTTTGGATTTATCTATATATTTTACCGAATTATTGATAATATTATTAATCACCCGCTTCAGTTGTTCCGCATCGGCGATAATGACTACATCCTCCGACACATAATTAAAATATGCCAGTTCGATGTTCTTGGCTTCCAGGTCCAGTCCTACTTCTTCTATACAATCATTAAAATAATTGTTGACATTAATTTTGTTAAACGTATACGGGATGCGGTCGGTATCAATCTTCGAGTAAAAGGTCAGCTCATTGATCAGCCGGTCCATGTCATTGGCCTTATTATAAATCGTCTTAATATATTTGTCGATCTTCTCAGGGGTGTCCGCCACACCGTCCATGATGCCTTCCACATAGCCTTTTACCGCTGTGATCGGCGTCTTCAGATCATGGGAAATATTGCTGATCAGTTCCTTATTCTGCTGATCGAACTGGAGCTTTTCCTCCGAAGTGATCTTCAGGCGCTGCCGCATCTCCTCAAAGTCCATACAGAGTTCACCGATCTCGTCATCCGCTTCCGGTTCGATCGTAAAGTCCAGATTGCCCTCTTTGATATTCTGGGCCGCTGCTTTTAACTTCTTCAAAGGAGAAGCAACGCTCCGGTAGATCCAGGACGTCAGCACCGCGCTGGTACAGACCAGGATCAGGATAATGGTGATCATCATGTCAAACGCGAAGGACCGGACCTGCGGAATCACTGCTTCCGCGGATGTGATGATGAATACACTTCCCGGTTCTCCATCCGCACAGTTAAAATCGATCTGTTTGACCAGTGCCTGGACCTCACCGCCCAGGTACACGCCGCCTTCCAAAGTGGAATCATAATTCCCATATTCCGGCAGATGCTCGAAAATCTCGGAAACATCCTTATCACTTCCATTATAAATTAACGTATCCCCCCGCCGGGCCAGGATATAAGAATATTTTCCATAAAGCTCGTTATTCACGGTGCTAAGATAAGCCTCGCTTTCCAGTTCAGAACCGTCCGTGCGGGCTTTCTCCTGGATCTTGTCATGGGTGGCTATGGTCAGGCGGCTGAGGAATTGAACGGAGTTCGCCAAAGATCCATAATCTTCCCCCGAGATGCCATAGGTTTCCTTCATGGACCGAAGCTGGTAATTTCCGAAGCCCAGCAGCGCTACCGCAGTCAGCAGCACCGGGACAAGTATAATTGTAAAAAATGCAATAATCAACCTGGTTTTTAGCTTCAAGTGCAAAAACACCTGCTTTTCTATATATAATGAAAGATCCTCCGGGGATCTCAGATATCCTGTTCCCGCAGCCTCCCACTAAACCTTCCGACAGCTCCGGCTGCATAACTATTGTTTATTATAGCACATGGTCAATCTGAATTCACGAAAACTACTCTAAACAATTATAAAATTTTCATAAAATTATACCTTTTATACTAATACCAAGTCCATGAAACCTCCATCTGTAACGTTCACCAAAGCCGGGAAGCCCTCCGGGGGGCGGGATGGGATGCTCCCCGGAGGGCTTCCCGGACCACTGTAGGGCCTCCCGGACCAGCTCACTGCTTCTTAGCTATCACCCCTTTATGGATCACATATTCTGTTTCAATAATTTTCGATTCAAACTTATAGCGTTCTGACAGAATCAGAACCGGCACGCCGTATCTGCTCAGTTCAATCATCAGCCGGTCTATGACATGATCCGGCTCATCCTTTAAAAAGGGGGAGGGAATAAAAAGCAAAAGTAATTTCGGTTTGCATAATATCCATTTGCAGAACGCAAGCTGCATGATCTGTTCCTGCGTCAGGCTTTTGATGCTTTTTTCAAGATCGAGGCCGGGCATCAGCTTTCTGATGTAATCCTCCGCCAGCTTCCTATATTTATGATGCAGGAAAAAACCTGGGTTTTTCAGGCACAGCGGATAGCAGGCATTTTCCGTAATGCTTAGATTTTCAAACAGAAGATTGTCCAGGTTTGCGAAATCGACGCAGCCGATCTCCCCTCTGGTGATGGCCCGGCTTAATACGTTCAAATTACGGGGCCTGCCTTCATATATAAATTTTCCGGCAGTAGGATTCGCCCTGCCCGTGAACACACTTTTGATTTCCAGGTAATCCATTCCGCTGCGGCAGTTGATCTCGGCGATTTCCCCTTTGGACAGCTTCAGGGAAAACTGCTGCAGATGACCGCAGCAGATATCCTGCGCTTCCAGCACGATACCCTTGAAGCCGTCGAAGAACCGGTCATCCTTCTTTCTTAACAGTTCGCCTGGGTTTGATTCCCCGTCCGCGTTAATCAGGCGCGCGATCTCGGAATACTCGATCTCAACTCTGCTGTAGCTGCCAACCCCTCTGCCCTTTTCGATGACCTGTACCCGGTCCAGTGTATTTAGCGATATATTGTTCAGAGATTCAATCTGACAGATGGCGTAGCCAATCTGCGCCAGCCGTTCATAAAGCTGGCGAAGCTTATTGCGCTCCTTTGATCGCAGCATACCGTTGATGTCCGATACGATAATCAATTTGTGATGGCACACCACAGCGTGCAGGATCTCGATCTGCAGCCGTTGGAACGTGGTCAGGTCCTTGATTTTCATATGGAGCGGTATATCTATGTCAAAAAACTCCATCAGCCGGGCAGCCACTTTCTTATGCTTCCTTCGTTTGATGAAAAAACTTGGAATGAAGATATTATCCACGATCGTCAGCGATTCAAACAACTGCGAATTGCCGGAAATAACCGACGTAGTCTCCGATATCAGCCTTCGGATGATGCTATTCCGGTCATCGGATACGATTCCTTGTTCATTATAATAAAAATCTCCGGACACCAGGCTGTTTTTGCAGCGGAAAAACTGAATCAGCATCTCTTTTTCAAACGAATCGTCAGTGATAATACCGCTGATTTCCCCTTTGCAGAAATGCAAAAAGAAAGGCCCTTTTTGTATCCTTCCCTGTCTGATGAATCCGTTATGCATTCTGAATATTTCTTTTTTCATACATGCCTCTTATCTGTCCGGTACCGGGGAACCCTGTCCCTGTCTGGGAACCGTAATTTTGACATTGGTGCCCACTCCCGGTGTGCTGAAAATATAGATGCCGTATTCGTCGCCGAACAAAAGCTTGATCCTCTGGGATACATTTTTGAGGGCAATGCCCGTATGGCCGTTTTTCAGCTTTTTTTCTTTTTCGGCGTCATATTTTTCCCGCGGCTGAAAAGGCGTTTCGTTGAGGGAATTGTTCAGCGCCTGCAGTTCCTTCTCCGGCATGCCCATACCCGAATCCTTGACGCTGATAAACAGATGTGTTTCCGTCTGCTCGAACGTAATCGAAATGGTCCCTCTGTTGACCTGTGCTTCCAGCCCGTGACGCACGCTGTTTTCCACGATCGGCTGCAGAGTCAGCTTCGGAAGCCTCAGGCACCGGATCTGCTCCTCGTCATCCAGGAAATTAATCTCCAGCTTTAATTCATCTCCAAACCGATACTTCTGTATTAAGAAATAATTGTTGATATTTTCCAGCTCATCGTCCACGGTCACCAGAAACTGTACGTCGGATATGGTATAGCGGAAAAAAGAGGACAGCGCCTGTGCCACATTAGCCAGGGATTCCATGCCGCTGGTTAAGGCATCTCCGCGCATCGCCTCCAGCGTATTATAGAGAAAATGCGGGTTAATCTGGTTTTGCAGAGCCAGATATTCCGCCTGTTTGTTCGCTTCCTTTAACAGCTCCTCCCTGTTAATCAGCTCGTTGATATGGTTGAGCAGATTTTCTTCCTCGGTCAGAAACATATGCGTGGACGGCATGATTTTTAAACTGCTGGTCTTTCCGTTCATAAACTCGTTATAGGACTTTTTCAGTCCTTTAATGGAGGTCTGTATCCGAAACAGGTATATCATCAGAAGCAGTATCCCTGTCAAAAAAAGCAGGGTGCTGACGGCGATATAAAGCTTACTCCCACCGTTAAGCAGCATGTATACGGACACCAGCAGATCAGCACTGACAAACACGATCAAAGCCGTCATCACCACGTTTAAAAATTTGGAAATTGTATAGCGTTTCACGAAGCCATCTCCTTATATCCCCTGCCTGCTGCCTTATGCAAACAGCTTGCGGTATTCATTCGGCGACACGCCGGTATATTTTTTAAACCGCTTCGTAAAATATTTCGCATCGTTGAATCCTACCTCTTCGGCGATTTCATTTACACTTTTATTGCGGTTAATTAAAAGTTCCTTGGCGTGCTGCACGCGCGTATAGGTCAGGTAATCGATTAACGATTTTCCCATCTGCTTTTTAAAGATACTGGATAAATATGTCTCGTTCAAGCCTACATGCCTGGCAATCTCCTCCAGTTTCACCGGTTCCATGTAGTGTTCCTCTATATAGAGCTGCGTCTCACGGATCGGCTGCGTGTTCTGGTCCTCCTTTTCCTCACAGCAGCGTTTCAAGAGCATCTCAAAAATCTCGCTTAAATAGTTAAAAGCGCCCGAGATGCTGTAAAAATACTCCTTCTGCGATATCAGGTTATCCTGCGTAAAATCTTTAAAATCGGTTATTGGGAAGGTCTGGATGCCTTTGAAGAACAGCTTCACAAGCATCTGATATATTTCAAGCACTACGTTACCGTCTATTTTCCCTGAAAAACGGTAAAGATACGTCACAAGCTCGTTGATTTGTGCCGACACCGCCTCGCTGTCCGCGTCCACCACATCCTTTAGAAACTGTTTCCTAAAGTTCTCATTGATAAAATAAGATGCATCAAGCTCCACTGCCGGTATGTCGCTATATTTGATGATTTTATTTTTCCCTTTCAGGATTTTGTAGTGGATACAGGCATGGCATTCCTTCACACAGCTGCTGATTCTGCCAAATTCCCCGCACACACTGCTGATCCCGATGGTAAAATTAATTCTCTGCAGAATGTCGTTGACTACCAGCAGCTTGTTTTTCACCTGGTTCAACTGAATCCTGGCCTGTTCCAGCGAGTCCTTGTCTCCGTTGAGCAGACAGAAAAAACTGTTTCCCGAAAGCGCGGTGACGGTCTCGATATGCTCGCCTTTTAATTCCCCGACGACAATGTCCTTGATTTTATTCTTTAAAAAATCCTGGACGGAAACTGTATTTTCCTCATTGCTCAAGATGAATTCCACCTGTAATAACTGCCACTGCCTGCCCTGGAATTTCAGATGGTATTCCTCCATAAACCGGTTGAGATTATGTATCTTCGGCGCCTGCGCCGCGTCATTTAGAATAAGTGTCAACAGGTTGACTTTAATTTCCTGCATTGATTTGAGCGTCAGGCTTTCTTTTTCAAGCGGCAGGGCGATCTCACGGTCGATCAGTTCCATCCCCTTTTGCAGGGCGTGCTCAAGTTCCTCCTTCTGAATCGGCTTCAGCAGATAATCCACGACTCCGTAGCGCAGCGCCTGATGTGCATATGGGAACTGGCTGTAGCCTGTGATAATGATGACTTTAATTTCCGGGAACTGATCATTCAGCTTTTTGATCAAATCGATTCCGCTCAGGCCCGGCATCTGGATATCCGTAATCAGAATATCCGGCGACAACTCCTGACACATTTGAAACGCGCTCCCGCCATCGCGCGCTGAGCCAATCACCTCGAGTCCGTGCGCCTCCCAGTCGATCAGCGCTTCTATCAAACGGCATATATGCTGTTCATCGTCTACGATGATTACTTTTCTTCTAGCCACGTCCATCATCCTTTTCTTCCTCTTTGCACAGCGAAAGCGCCCTTTGTTAAGGCGCTTCCCCGGAGCATGTTTGAAAATCAGCTCCTGCTATCTGCCACCCCAGCAACGGGCACTTTTGCTAAAATTGATAAATAGGTATCCCATAACCTGCCAATATCTGTTTTCGCTCTTCCATCTGTTCCGCGGAAGGCGGGGTCAGATCCTCCAACGGATAGTTCCTGCCCAGACTATAATATTTCCCGCGGCCCAGTTTGTGATAGGGTAAAAGTTCCATGCCCGTCACATGCGCGCATTCCGTGGAGACAAAGCGCGCCGCCGCGTCGATCTCCTTTGCCGTATCATTAAAACCCGGAATAACGGGAATGCGGATAAACAGTTTGTTTCCATAGATTCCGGTCATTTTATCTGCCAGCTTTATATTCTCTAAGACCAGCTCATTGCCCTGTCCCGTCCACAAACGGTGTTTTTCACTGTCCATATGCTTGATGTCCATGAAAACGGTATTCAGATATGGGAATACCTTCTCGTAATCCTCCTTGTCCGCATAGCCGCAGGTTTCGATTCCCGTATCGATCCAGCGCTCCGTCAGCATTCGCAGCAGCGCATAGGTAAATTCAGGCTGTGCCATCGGCTCGCCGCCTGACAAGGTCACACCGCCCCCGGATGCCTCATAAAAAGGCACGTCCCGTTTTACTATATCATAAACCTGTTTTACCGTCATTTTATCACCGGTCGTTTTTCTGCATTTCGCGTAACAGGCTGCGGTACAGGCAAACGCATGCTCTCTCGTATGACAATCCCTGCAGATATTGCGGTCTGCATTGAGATCATCGCCGATGGCTCCATACGGACATGCCCTGAGACAATTTTTACAACCGAAGCATTTGTCCGGGAAAAAACTCATTTCAGGCGCGAATAGCTGGGTTTCGGGATTGCTGCACCACCGGCAGCGCAGGTAACAGCCTTTTGTGAAAACCGTCGTTCTCACTCCGGCTCCGTCGTTAATCGCATAACGCTCAATATTCGCCACAATACCGGTCGTTTCTGATAATTGATCAATATCCTGCCTTAGCAGTTCATCGCGGATCATAATTTATCCCTTCGCCTTCCTTATTTTCTCTTGTAAAGCAGCACTGCCAGAACAATGACCACGCCCTTCACAATCATCTGCGGATAAGAGGCAATTCCCATCAGATTCATAATGTTATACAGTACGCCCATCAGCATGGCGCCGACAATCGTCTTTGTCACGCTGCCGGAACCGCCGGTCATAGCCGCGCCGCCGATGACTACTGAGGCAATCGCGTCCATTTCATAGCCGTCACCCACCGTAGCCGTTCCCATGCCGAGACGCCCGCACAGCAGAATCCCAGCAATCGCGAAGCACAGACCTCCCAGCGCATAGCTGAGCACGAGATACGTCTTGACTTTTATACCGGCCAGATACGCCGTTTCCTTGTTGCCGCCGATTGCGTAGATCCCGCGTCCAAACCTGGTACGGTTTAAGACGAATAAGAAAACGAGATAGACGATAATCATCACCAGCACCGGATTGGGAATTCCAACGGTGGTGCCTTTCACCCAGTTTGGCAGAAACGTCCCGTCAATCCGGCGGTTCTGTCCGGTCTGGTACATGTACGCTGCGCCTTTTAGTATCGTCGTCATGGCCAACGTGGCTATAAACGGAGCGATATTTAAAAAGGCTACCATGGAACCGGAAACCGAACCGATTACCAGCGCCAGCAGCAATACGATAAAAACTGAGACAATGCCGTGTCCGTCCTGGATCAGCCCCGCCGTCAGGCAGACCGTGATACAGACGTAAGCACCGGTGGATAAGTCGATGCCTCCGGTAATGATGATCACGAGCATCCCGATTGCGCAAATGGCATAAATCGAATTCTGAATCAGCACCGACATCAGATTGTTCTTTGTAAAGAACGCCGGCGACAGAAAGCAGCTTGCAATAAACAGTATCACAAAAGCGATGATGACGAAATTAGACAATGCGAAATCTGCTATTTTTTTCAGCCTGTCTTTTCCTGTTTTCACATTTTTCATTTTTTCCTCCATTCGTGCGTATTCCCGCACATATAGATATACTTTACAGGGCTATTCCTGTTGCATAACGCATAATGGAATCTTCACTCAATTCTTCTCTTGACAGCTCACCCTGCACCTTTCCTTCATACATCACGTATACGCGGTCGCTGATGCCGATGACCTCCGGCAGGTCCGAAGAGATCATGATGATCGTATTTCCCTGAGCCGCCAGTTCTTTCATAATCATATAGATTTCATATCTCGCGCCCACATCAACACCCCTTGTCGGCTCGTCGAGAATCAGAATACCCGGCTGCGTCGCCAGCCATTTGGCCAGCACCACCTTCTGCTGGTTACCGCCGCTTAAGCTGCTGACGGGATTTTCGATGTTTTCCGTCTTAATGCTCAGTTCCTCTTTCAGATGATTCACAATTGCTTTTTCCTTACCCGGAAATAAAAGGCCATATTTGATTATTCTTGACAAAGAAGCCATAGATATATTGAAACGGATTGTCTGGTTCAGGATCAATCCCGTTGTTTTTCGATCTTCTGTCACATACCCGATTCCAGCCTTGATGGCCGCGGCGGGAGAGTTGAATTTCACTTCTTTTCCGTTAAGTTTTACAACCCCCTTCCCCTTCCCCTGGTATGCGCCGATTACCGCCGACATCAGTTCGGTTCTGCCTGCTCCCAGCAGACCTGATATTCCCACAATTTCGCCGGCGTGAAACTGCATCGAAGCGTTCTCTACGATATTCGTGTCATACAGCGGATGCGGCACGGAATAATCGCAGATCTCTAACGTCACGTCCCCCGCCTTTGTATCCATATGCGGATACATGTTTTCCATTTTACGCCCGATCATGGCGGCGACAAGCTCGTCTACCAGGATCTCTTTTGTCTGGAAGGTGTTGATCATTTTGCCGTCCCGCATGACGGACACCCGGTCCGAAAGCCGGAAAATTTCCTCCAGACGGTGCGTGATATAGACGATGGAGATTCCCGTTTCCTTAAGCTTCTCAAGCATTTCCATCAGGAAATCGATCTCGCGTCCCGTCAGCGGAGCCGTCGGTTCGTCCAGTATGAGGACGCTGCCGCCCAGATAAATCGCTTTGGCAATTTCAACCAGCTGCTGCTGCCCCACCGTCAAATATTTGATTTTTGTTTTCACATTTAAATCCAGTGAAAATTTTTCCAGTATTTCACCCGCCTCGGTGTACATCTTCTTCCAGTCAATACCCGCGGCAGATACGGGCTGGTTGCCCAGGAAAATATTTTCCGCAATACTCAAGTCCGGGATCAGCTCCAGTTCCTGATGCACGATTGTAATCTTCTCTTTTTTGGCGTCCATTGGAGAACCGATTTTTACTTTTTTCCCATTCAGCAAAATTTCTCCCGAATAAGAATTCGCCTGGAATTTACCGGTCAGCACATTCATCAGCGTGCTTTTACCCGCGCCGTTTTCCCCGCAAAGCGCGTGGATTTCGCCCGGCTTTACCTGAAAGTTTACGCTATCCACCGCAGTAAGACCGCCGAATTTCTTGGTTATGTCTTTTAGTTCCACTGCATACCCATTGTCCATTCCTTGCACCACCTAACCTTCGTTGATATGGAGCCGGAGCCGCCGCACCCGCGGTTTTTCAGCCGCTGCGGCAGCTCCTGACTGCCTCCGTTTTAGAATTAATATGTAGAATTCGGATCTAAGTAGTTATCCACATTCTCTGTGGTAACGAGATCGTTCATAACGTAGAAGGTAGAAGGTGTCGATACGCCGCTTGCCTGCAATGCAGCCATGTAAACAGCCCATTTCCCCATCTGTCTCGGATCGTTATACGCGTCGCAGACCATGCCCTTGTCTCCATCCTTAATCCACTGCAGTACGGATTTACGTCCGTCGATGGTACATACCAGGATATCTCCAAGCCTGTCGATCTGCTCTAACGCCGCTTCCACGCCCTGCGCGCCGCCGTCGCATGCGGCGAAGATAACGTCGATATCAGGATTTGCCTGTAATACGTCCAGCGTCGCGTTCATAGCCGGTTCCGGCAGCCACTGATAATACTGGTATGCCACAATATTCAGATTGTTCTTGCCGTACTTGTCAAGCATGTAATCGGTCCATCCCATGATCTGCCCCCATCTGCGCAGGTCGGATTCTTTTTCCTGGGGAGCGGAGGACAATACAAACGCTTTGACCTCGTCCTTCCAGCCGTTCTTTTCATCGTAGTAGCGCGCCAGCTCAAAGCCCGTCTTATAACCGGAATCCTGTACGTCCGCGGACACAAAGGTGAAGGGACCGCTGAAGTCCACAGCCTGATTGACAACCGTCAGAGGGATATCCGCCGCGATGATGGAATCAAGGCCTACGTTGGTGGAGTTGTAAGGATTGACAATGATGGACTCCATACCCAGGTTGATCAAGGTCTCGACGTCGGCGATCTGCTGGTTCATGTCGTCATTGGCATCGTAAATGGTCAGATTTACGCCCAGGTAATCCGCTTCCGCCTGTGCAAAATCCACAAGCTGCTCATACCACTCGGAACCTGCGATACGATGCTGGGAAAAACCAATGTTCATACCTTCAAACTGGTTCTGCGTACCGATCATCTGATCGGCAAGTGCGCCTTTTAGTTCCGGCGTCGACTGGAAAGAGCCGTCTACTATGTCCGCCCCCTTCGGGTCTACCGCCTTGGCATAATCAATGACCAGTTCCGCCGTGTCATGGAATGCACCTTCCGCTTCCGCAGCGGCATCCGCTCCTTTAGCCGCATCTGCATCCGCTGCTTCCGGAGATGCCGTTTCCGTTGACGGTTTTTCGGAACCTGCATCCGGCGCTTGTGTGGATGCCGTGCCGCCGCAGCCCGCGAGGGTAGAGATTGCCATAGCGATGACAAGCGCCATGCTGGTACATTTTGTCAGTTTTCTTTTCATGTTCTTCCTCCTTAGAATACATTATACTGCTGTTTCTCAAAGTTTCTCCTCAGTTCTTGCAATGATGTCTTCCTGCACGTCCTTTGACAGCTGGGTAAAATAAGCGCTGTAGCCGGCGACACGGACCAGCAGATTTGCATATTTATCCGGATCCTTCTGCGCCTCCAGCAGCGTTTTCTTACTGACTACATTAAACTGCATCTGGTTGCCACCCATTGCAAAATACTGATCGATCAGACTGACGAATCTTTTTAAACCATCATTTTTGTTTACCTGTACTGTGTTTTCCATTAAAATCCCATCCTTTCTGAATGAATTTATAATTTCAAAACGAATTTATATTTACAAAGCTAACTCATAGAATACTAAGCAAGTTCCTCGGGGCTGAATTTCAAGTTATACAGCGAGCCGCAGGAAAACAGTTCGTTGTGCAGTTTTGCTACGGAAGCGATCGCCGCTGTAGGGCCGCTCACATCCGTTCCTCTCATGGGTGACTGTCCGTCCGCCACCGACATGTAGGCATCGCGCCCGTCCGGTGTAGCCCCGCACACATGACCGAACGGTGTGTTGCTGGATACGGTGCTTGTGGAGCAGTGCAGTGTGCCGCCGATCGGTCCCCTGCCATATCTCGTGTTCTTGTACGAAGACAGCTCCTTCGCTATCATCGCCATCAAATCCCGAGCGATAAAGTCCACCTCGTCCACGTCGTTGCCGTATTTCGGCACTGCAAGGCACATCGCCTTGATCTGCGGGCCGGTGGGCACCGTCGTCTCATCCTGCCAGTTCGTCTCCAGCGCGTGCTG
>NZ_JAHQCX010000011.1 GCF_019042245.1 Diplocloster modestus | reverse complement strand
ATAGACACTGCTCTCCCTGGCGGGCGCCCCATAGGATACGTCCGTACAGAGCGGACACCTGGCGGGCTGCGCCCTGGCTTTCGGACAGTCTCCCCTGCCATTCCAGGCGACAGCGGTAACATTTGGAAAGCCTCGATAGTTTTATTATTAATAATTTGTGTGAGTTATTTATTTTTTCTTTTAACCTCTCCGATTGATTTTATTCCATCCACTGGGTTAACTCTTAACTCTGGTAAACAGTGATCGAATGCTTTTGTACTGAACCCGTATATTTAGATCCTGTACACACTTCTTAAGCGTTAAATAACATTAAAAATAACTATAAAAATAGGAGTCGCCGCAAACAGGTATTTCTTTCCTGTTTAAGTTTTTGCGCATGTCTGAAATACCCCGCCCAGACCTGCGCAAAAACCGTTGCAGCAACCCCGCATTTTATTCATATGTAATACTTAGAGTGATACTCCATCCGTCGGATCTGCACTGTCCTCGCTGGTAACTGCCGCATAATCTGAAAATCCTGCCATCGTTCCATAGGGAGAGACCGTAGCCATAACCTGGTCCATCGTTTTTACATCTGTTCCGGCTGTTCTGGAGATTCTGCCCCAGGCAATCCAGATACCAAGCGCAACAAAGAGGAAGGATGTGAGCGCATCCATCGTCATAGCGGTCCAAACGCTGGGCTCCAACAAGGATGCCCCTACAAGCTGTATCGCTTCTGATATGAGAAGCCCGTAATCGGATACCATGTAATAAGCCAGGAGCAGCATCTCAATCATATAGACGCTTAAGACAGATAGAATGATCGTCAGAACGATCACCACTTTATTCATTTTGCCCTTCAGCAGCTTATACCCATAGTAAATACACAACGGGATCAGCGCGAACAGGATCGCGTATATCTTCTCAACCAGCACAACGCTTAAAAAGGAAGGAAGCACACCGACGACTGCGCCCAGGATCCCACCGATAATTCCGGTAAAGTAATTACCCTCACTGACACTTTTCTCCGCCTTGTTTTTAACATGGGACACGACCTGTTCCATACAGTTCTTGTGAGACGCCTCATAGCCGCCTTTATAGGCAACCAGAATGTCACAGTCGGATTTTCCGCAGATCGGACAGGTTTTGGACGGCATCACACCGCGCCTTTTTAAAGCTTCCGTTACCGCAGCGGCGGCCTCCTGGAATACCTGCTGGAAATCCGCGTCTTTTAGCGTCAGGGTATAACACAGATGTCCGTTTTCATACATAAAATAATACTTCTTGCCCAGTTCCGATTTCATGTCTTTGACCAGAGCTTTCCACTCAACTACCGGAGCGGACAGAATGACTTTCCACTGCTTATTGGAAATAAACTGAATAGCTGCAGGATATTCAGTTTCTACACCATAGGCATTTTTATCCAACACTTTATAGCCCCGGCTGCCTAAATACCCCTGAAATGTCTTTAGATTCATATTTGAGTTCCCCCTCTCTGTTTAATTTATGAATCAACATGTTAATACTAGCACAATGCCTGACAGATACACAACCCTAATAAACTTAAAATTCCCTTAAGATAATGTAAAATTTTGTCATTTTTCTTCATTATTCACATATTAAATTAAATAACGGATTAATTGGAACAGATAAGGAGTAAAACGAAACAGCATTGCCTTCTTCTTTGTCGCCTGTACCACGGGCACGTCCGGATTCTCTGTGTAGGTTCCATCCGGATTCACCGCCAGGCTCTGCGCGTGCATGGCCATTATCTTCGCCTCCAGCTGATCCTGGAATTCCTCCCCGTCGATCACCAGCATGGTTTCCGTATCGATATAGGTGCTGCGCATATCCAGATTATAGGACCCGATCAGGGAAATATCCTCATCGATCAGCATAGATTTTCCGTGTGAGGAATGATCGCCCTGGAATTCATAGATCTGCACGCCTGTTTTTATCACTTTCTTCTTCTGGAAGAGATAATCAGAACCCGCCATCAGATTATCCCCCACTGCCGGGTTATTGATCTGCATGTCAAACCTCTTAAGCCGCTCTCCCACCTCTGTCATACCTGCGTACATGTCCTTGCTGAATGCTACATAGGGGGTCTGCACATAGGCTCTCTCCTTTGCCTGCAGCATCAGCTGCTGCAGCTGATACCAGACGCAGGGCTGTTTGGAATAGATATGGGTCGGATTATGAATCAGCGTGATCTTGTTGGTCGGCAGGGTAAAGCTTACATAATCCGGATCACCTGCAAACAGCTCGGGCCGTTTCTGCTGAAGCTCCTGATAATGGGTGCGCAGACGTTCTTCCTCCGCTTTTACCTCCTCCGCGCTTCGGCCTGGCACACGGTCATACTCTGTCTTGCACACGCCCAGATTCCAGACCCCATCAAAATACTCCCTGGTCTGGGAAATAACACTGTCCGTCCCCTCTTCCCTGCCGTTTTTTGTATTATAAACCAGTACATCTCTGTCATAGCTTAAATTTTTATCCGTATAATTGCCCAGGAAATAATCAAACGTATTTCTGCCGCCTGCTAACAGCAGCTTATCGTCCACAATGATCAATTTATCGTGGAGTCTGCCGTTAATTGTCCAGGGCATCAGAAGATTCGGCTTATTATAAAACCGGATCTCCAGATTCGGATGGCTGCCGGCTGCGTAGAACAACGGCAGCTTTTTCATATGAATCATGCCGTACAGACCGTCTACCAGCACCTTTACTTTAACCCCGCGGTCTGCCGCGTCAAGAAGTGCGGAAAAGATATCATCACAGCTGCCGCCCGGACGAATATCAAATGTCGATAGAGAAACCGACTCCTTTGCCTCATTTATCATCAGTAATCTGGCATCCAGTGCCTCTTCGCTGGTCTCCACGACTACAGCACGGTCCGTCCCCGGTACATCCTGCCCATGAAATCGTGAGACATCCAGATCCTTTTGCACATCCTCCTTCACTTTCGGATGAAACATAAATGGTACCAAAGCTCCTGCTGCCACATATAAAACTGCAAGTACAATAATCCACTTAACCACTTTTCCCGCCCGCTTTTTCTTACTTGTTTCCATAACATTCCTCTTCATAATCTGTCAGTACCGCCCTCCGGCGCCCTCACATATCCAGGTCTAATTCGATCGGGCAATGGTCCGATCCGAATATATCCGTATGGATATCCGCCCCCCGCAGCCGATCCTCAAGACCCTGAGATACACAAAAATAGTCGATCCGCCATCCTGCATTCTTCTCCCTCGCCTTAAAGCGATAGGACCACCAGGAATAAACCCCCTGCGTGTCCGGGTGGAAATACCTCCAGGTATCGATAAATCCCGCCTGCAAAAGCCTGGTGAATTTCTCCCTCTCTTCATCGGTAAAACCGGCATTCTTATGATTCGTCTTTGGATTCTTCAGGTCAATCTCCTGATGGGCCACATTCATATCACCGCACACCACCACCGGCTTTGACTCCTTAAGCCTTTCCAGATAACCAAGGAAATCCTCCTCCCACCGCATCCGGTAGGGAAGCCTTGCCAGACCGTCCTGGGAATTCGGCGTATAGACAGTCACCATATAAAATTCATCAAATTCCAGGGTTATGACCCGCCCTTCCTGATCATGCTCCTCCATCCCTATTCCATAGCTCACAGTCAAAGGTTCCTTCTTTGTAAATATGGCAGTTCCGGAATACCCCTTTTTCACAGCATAATTCCAATATTGGTAATACCCGGGCAGTTCCAGATCGATCTGCCCCTCCTGTACCTTACTCTCCTGAATACAAAAAATATCCGCATCCGTTTCCCCGAAAAAATCCAGAAACCCCTTCTGCACACAAGCCCGAATCCCATTCACATTCCAGGAAATCAGTTTCATTTCCATCAGCACCTCTCGTCATTTAAGATGTAACTATCATAATACAATCTTCGTAAAATGTAAATTACGGAATCCGTTCCTGTGATGCTATGGCCGATTTTGAGGATAAGGTCCGGGCTGATCGGGAAGGGGTGGGGGCCTGGCATCTGGGCAGCAAATCTCGCGGGGCCAAATCACTTCGGCCGGACCTAAGAATGGCTAACTCCGAAGACGGGAGAACCTCTTATTGGCAGGGCCTGGAACAAACTCGCCAAAGGACGGCTCGGACAGTGTTCCGGGCCCTGCGAGGTTCTCCCGCCTTCTGCGTAAGCCGTTCTAAGGCCCGGCCTCAAGTGATTTGGCCCCGCGAGATTTGCCGCCTGGTACCGCCCGGGCACGCCCTTTCCATCTCAGCCCGGTCCCTAACTCCCCATCCCAACCAATAACCAGAAATCGCTACGTCTGCTTGACTTTTTTTAAGCATGCTGTTAAATTAGGTGGGAAAGAAGGGATAAAATTATGAAAAAATTATTCGTGGTTATGGTTACTCTTTGTATGGCTGCCGGATTGCTCGCAGGGTGCGGGTCGGAAGGTAACGGCAGCAGTAATCCGGCCGCTTCGGCCACACCTGCGGCGAAGCCGGAAGAAAGCGCTGCTCCGGCGGCTGAGACTCCGGGACCGTTGGAAAGTTCACAGACCCCGTCAGGAACGGACGATGAGACAGTGATTCATGTTGGCGCGTTAAAGGGCCCTACTTCGATGGGTATGGTAAAACTGATGGCGGATTCAGATGCGGGAACTACCGCTGCCAGGTATGAATTTTCGATTCATGGCGCTGTGGATGAGATGACTCCGAAGATTGTACAGGGAGATTTCGATATCGCTGCTGTACCCGCGAATCTGGCCAGTGTGCTGTATAATAATACCAAAGGACAGATCAGCGTACTGGCAGTTAATACGCTGGGTGTCCTTTATATCGTGGAAAATGGTGAGACCGTTCAGTCTGTGGCGGATCTGAAGGGAAAGACCCTGTATGCCAGCGGGAAGGGCGCCACTCCGGAATATGCCCTTAATTATATCCTGAAGTCGAATGGACTGGATCCCGCAAAGGATCTGACGATCGAATATAAATCGGAACATACGGAATGTGTGGCAGCACTGGCTGCCGATCCTGCCGGTGTTGCCATGCTTCCCCAGCCGTTTGTGACGACTGCGCAGGTAAAGAATCCGGATATCCGTGTGGCACTGGATCTGTCCAGGGAATGGGACAATGCCCAGGAGGGACAGGAAGTCAAGAGTTCTCTGGTCACCGGAGTTGTTGTAGCCCGAAACGATTTTATCGAGGCGCATCCGGATCTGGTCCATACCTTTATGGATGAGTATCGGGCTTCTATAGAATATGTGAATGGTAATGTGGAGGACGCTGCCAAGCTGGTAGGTTCTTATGATATTGTTCCTGAGGAAGTGGCCGTGAAAGCTCTTCCTGCTTGTAATATCGTATTTATGGAAGGTTCTGAAATGAAAGATGCCTTAAGCGGATATCTGTCCGTACTCATGGAGCAGAATCCGAAGGCAGTCGGAGGGGCGTTACCGGATGAAACGTTCTACTATAACAGATAAACGAAAAGCTGGTAAAGGATTCACGAACCGGAAAGCAAAGACCGGAAAGTCAGATGCCGGTTTTCGGATCTGGGCAATCGCGTTTTGGCTTATTGTCTGGCAGCTGACAAGTATGGCACTGGGACAGGAGATTCTTTTGGTTTCTCCTGTCTCGGTTCTTTTGCGTCTTGGAGCGCTTGTCCGGACTCTGCCGTTCTGGCATGCGGTATTTTTTTCCTTTGTGCGGATTGTCGGGGGTTTTCTGCTGGCGATACTGGCCGGAGTGCTTTTTGCCGCGCTTTCTTTTTGCTTTTCCTGGTTTCGGGAGCTTCTTCATCCGGTGATGGCTGTGGTAAAAGCCACCCCCGTAGCTTCCTTTATTATTCTCTGCCTGGTTTGGATTCCTTCCAGGGGATTGTCGGTATTTATCTCTTTTTTGATGGTGCTGCCCATCATCTATACGAATGTGCTGGAAGGAATTCATCATACAGACCGGCAGCTGCTGGAGATGGCCGAGATCTTCCGGGTGCGGGGCATACGCAGAATGCGATACATATATTTTTCCCAGGTCATGCCACATTTTCGCTCTGCGTGCGGAGTCTCTCTGGGACTTTGCTGGAAGTCCGGGATCGCGGCGGAGGTGATCGGCATGCCGGACGGGTCGATCGGGGACATGCTGTATCAGGCTAAGATCTATCTTGATACCCCGGATCTCTTTGCCTGGACGTTTGTTATTATTCTGGTCAGCGTGTTGTTTGGAAAAGTATTCATGAAACTGCTGGACATGACGATCCATGCGGTTGAGACCAGATAACGCGGAATATATGCTTACATGTGCAAAGAAACGCACAAACGGAGGAACGGTTGAACACGAAAATGTTCACCCATACCATGATGTGCAAAAAAACGCACAAACGGAGGAAACCATGGAGATCACGATGAAAAATATCACAAAAGTATATGGAGATTTGACGGTGCTACGCCATTTTAACCATACATTCCGGAAGGGGGAGACTACCTGCATCATGGGGCCTTCCGGCTGCGGGAAGACGACTCTGCTTCGCCTTTTAATGGGGCTTGAGAAACCGGATGAGGGTGAGATTCTCGGCCTGTCGGGTCTGCGGTTGGGCGCTGTTTTCCAGGAATACCGTCTCTGTGAAAATCTGAATGCCGTGTCCAATGTCCGAATGGTTTGCAGCCATGCCTTTCCAAAAGAACGGATTATCCACGCGCTCACCGAAGTAGGGATTACCGACAGCCTGTACAAACCGGTGCGTGATTACAGCGGGGGGATGAAACGCCGGGTAGCGATCGTCCGCGCCGTCCTTTCTGATCCTGAGATCTGCTTTCTGGACGAGCCCTTTGAAGGTTTGGACGAAGCCACCCGGTCTGCTGTTGGTTCCTGGTTATATCATCAACTGTCCGGCAAGACGGTTCTGATGGTCAGCCACGATGAGGAGGATGCTCTTCGAATGGACGCCTCCATCTTCCGTCTTGACCAGGACATTTGACTTCAGTAATTGGACTGTATTCAGTCTTCCTGCGTATTGATGACGATTCTTCCGTCGGAGGAGTCCACTCTGATCACGCGGTCCGCTTTATTCCGTAGTCTTAAATCCTCATCTCTGTGGTATCCGTTTAGGTTAACGGAACCGTACTCCGAGTGCAGATCATAATCGTAATCGTCTTCCGTCCCTAACATATTCAGTTCCACATCTCCGTAAGAACTCTCAACTTTCAGATCCTGTATATCTGCCTCGTCAAATCTGCAGTCGCCGTCGGACTGATATACCGTCCATATGTTCCCGCTGAGATTATTACCTTTGATCGCGCCATAGGAATTGCGGATATCCGTATTGTCCGCTTTTATCTGCTCCATAGTCAGCTTGCCGTCACTTATCTCAGCGGTCAGATTCTGAACATCCGCCTGACTGATGCTGGTATTTCCATAGGCGTTATAAATGTTCAGTGTTTCCGCGGTACAATTGTTCACTTCTATCTTCCCGTCACTGGAATTTAATTCCACCTGTTTTCCCTGTACATCGCTTACTTTCATATCGCCGTATGAGATATCCACGCTCAGCCAGTCCGTTTTCACCGAACCGTCCCAGACAAATTCTCCGTCGCTGCCGATGATCTCCACATTTTTCAGATAGACATCCTTTGGCACATATAATTTCAGATAATCATTCCCCTTCGGATCATATACATTCCCTATGGGGCCGGAATAGAAAAAGCTGTATACAGGACCTGCTTTTTCCTGGATCTCCTGAAAGGTGAGCGTCTTATTATCCACTCTGTAAGCCGGTCCTTTCTCGTCGCCCGTCAATGAATACTCCAGATAATATCCGTCCGAAGGCACGATCGTGATATCACCGTAATTAACGGTCATCTTCACATTTTCAAAAGCGTCAATTCTTGTTTTTTCTAAAGTATGATTAACCGATGTTGTTCCGTTAATAATTCCTTTGGGGCCAATCGCAAACGAGGGGCTGCCGCCCAGCGCGTATCCAACTCCTAAAAATACGGCCCCTGCCGCCACCAGGCATGTGGCAACGGTTACTATAATTTTACTGAACTTTTTCATGTTTTTTCTTCCCCCTTGTAAGCATTCTGCGGAACAGACGCGCAATTCCGGCAAACAGTAATCTTCCAAGATAATAACTTCCATAAAGGATAAAGATTCCAACGCCTGCCGCCAAAAGTCCGCTTCCAATCACCGCCAGGCCGTCGGCGAACGTATGGAACAACAGGTAACCGCCCGCCGCAAATGACAGCAGACCTCCGGCTCCCAGGCATATTCCCGTAAAAACAAAGCAGGCCACAAATATAAACACCACCAAAACTACACACAGAATAACCAACGCGAAAGCAAACGCGAGGGGCAGACCGATCGGTGCTGCAAACACAGCCAGTATTACAATCCAGATAGCGGAAAAACCATGCTTAACCGACTTCTCCGGCTCTTCCATCTTCTTAATCGCCAGATCCCGTATAATCTGGCTGGCAATGTCTATCGGGTTTCCCAATTCTTCCATCACCGCCTGCTCATTCTCAGGGCCGGCATCCTCAAAATACTCCTCATAATACCGAAGTGCCTGCTCTCGGTCCGTGCGGGGCAATCTTCTGAGTTCCTTATTCAAAATCCGCAGATATTCCTGTTTGTTCATCGCTTTCCCCTCCTCGCAATATTCTTTCCACATCCATACGGAAGTCGATCCATTCCTTCACATAATACCGTTTCTTGTCCTGTCCGCTATCCGTAATACGGTAATATCTCCTGTTCCTTCCCTGGAATGGCTGATCATATACTTCCAGATATCCCGCCTCCTGCATCCTCTTCAGCACCGGATAAAGCGTCGATTCCTTCAGATTCACCACAGTCTTGATCTCCTGTGAGATCTGATAACCATAAGCATCCCCTTTCGACACGATCGCCAGCACAAAAGCGTCCAGCAACGCCGATCCCAACTGATACACCATATCAGCTCCTCCTTTCTAATATATAAAATTTTATATATATGTTTAATTTTTCTATATTATATATCATATAATATATACAGTCAATACATATATCTAAATTTTACATATTTTTTCTTTCACCACTCCCATTCACGCTCAACTCCTCAAATCCCCGTTTCCCTTGCGCCTGGTTAAACCCAATATGAGAAAAACAAGTGTCCGTTTAAAAAGTTCTAGTGAAAGAAAGCCGCTGCCTACAAATCACACATCCGTGATTCATAAGCTGCGGCTTCACCGAATACCTTCCCACTCCCAAATCTCTGCAAAATATTCCATTCCCTCCAATCCGCCAGTACCAGTCCCCTCAACGTCCCAGTTCGTCGAGCACATCTTTCGCCAACCGATACACGGTCCATTCATCCATAGGCACCGCCCCCAGCGATTTATAAAACCCGATACTGGGCGTATTCCAGTTCAGACATGACCACTCCATACGGCCGCATCCCTCTTCCACCGCGATACGGGCCAGCCGGGTCAGCAGCGCTTTACCCATTCCGCTGCCACGCATCGAAGGTTTCACATACAGATCCTCCAGATAGATTCCCGCTCTGCCCAGGAAAGTAGAAAAATTATAAAAATAGAGCGCCATACCGACGATTTCTCCCTCTGCCTCTCCTAACAGTACATGTGCTTTTTCTTTGTCAAAGATCCATTCCTCCAGAAGTTTTGGAGTCGCCACCACATCGTCCGACATCTTTTCATATTCCGCCAGCTCTTTGATCAGTTCCAGAACGACCGGGATATCCTCACGTCCGGCTTTGCGAATCCGAAATCCTTCTATCTGTGTCTCATAATATTCCATTTTATCCTCCACAGGTGTATTTTTACTGCATCCTTAATTTTAGAGTACAGTATCTCTTATCCTTATCCATAATAAATAGAGGCGGACGTTTTGTCCACCCCTTTCTTTCATAAATATTCATTTATAAGCCGTAACGCAGAGCTGTCCCCTCAAAGCCCTGCCTATACTCTCCCGTTCTCTCAAACATTCTGTACCTTAATCAAATTCGTGGTACCCGACATTCCAAGCGGTACCCCCGCCGTAATGACGGTCAGGTCCCCTTCCTTCAGGTATCCCGCCCTTCTGGTGGCTTCCACCGCATGGTGGAACAGTTCGTCCGTGTTGCGCTCCTCCCGCATCATGATGGGAATCACACCCCAGGACAGGTTTAACTGCCTGCAGACATAACCATAGGTGCTTCCTCCGATAATCGGGCAGGGCGGACGGTACTTTGATATCATCCGCGCCGTCTTTCCGGATTTGGTCACGGTGATGATTACCGAGGCATTCAGATCCACCGCTGTCATACAGGTGGCATGTGAGATGGCATTGGTAATATCTGGATTATTCACCGACTCCCTGCTTTTGAACAGGGCCCGGTAGTCGATACTCTCTTCCGCCTTAATCGCGATTTTTACCATGGTTTTTACGGCTTCGACCGGATACAGGCCCGCTGCCGTCTCTCCAGACAGCATGATCGCGCTGGTACCGTCATAGATTGCATTGGCCACGTCCGTTGCCTCCGCCCGGGTAGGACGGGGGTTCTTGATCATAGAGTCCAGCATCTGGGTAGCGGTGATAACCTGTTTTCCCGCATTGTATACTTTCCGTATGATCATCTTCTGGACAATGGGGACATCTTCCAGCGGGATCTCCACTCCCATATCTCCCCTGGCTACCATAATGCCGTCGGATACTTCGATGATCTCATCTATATTTTTAACACCCTGCAAATTTTCAATTTTAGATATGATATTAATGCTGTCACAATGATGATCCTCCAGAATCTTGCGGATCTGCAGCACATCATCCGCCGTCCGGACAAAAGAGGCGGCAATAAAATCAAAACCTTTTTCAATTCCAAAAACGATATCCTCATAATCTTTATCGCTGATATACGGCATACTCAAATTTGCTCCGGGCACGTTAACGCCCTTACGGTCAGATATCGTTCCGCCGTTGATCACTTCGCACTGGATATCCGTATCATCGAAGCTTAATACCTTCATCTCGATGAGCCCGTCATCGATCAGAATTCTCGTCCCCACTTCGATATCCTTCACCAGTTCTTTATAGGTGATAGAAACTCTGTGCGCATCCCCATCGACTTCGCTGACCGTCAGCGTAAACTGCTGACCTCTTTCCAAGACTACCGGACCATTGGGAAAAGTTCCGATCCGTATTTCCGGACCCTTGGTGTCCAGCAGGGCGGCTATGGGAAGATTCAGCTCCTCCCGGAGCCTGCGGATCCGCGTCAGGTTCCGCTCGTGCTGCCCGTGATCGCCGTGCGAAAAATTAAATCTGGCAACATCCATGCCTTCCAGCATCAGCTGCCTTAAAATCTGATCATCATCCGTGGCCGGACCCAGGGTACATACTATTTTGGTTTTTCTCATGTTTACCTCCAATTACGCATTTACTGTACCATAAATTCTACGAAAAAAATTCATGGAACCTTCTTAATTATAAGTTTGGGTGGAAATTCCGATTTTAATCATACCCGGATTTACCCAAACCAATTGTAACATGAAATCCCTCATCCCGTCGTTAAAAAAATGTAAAGAAAAATAAAAAGTGGTTGACCCGGCGGACAATGTCCGATATAATGCAGCTAAGTTAAAAGGGAGTAGTTACAAATGCCCTGTCAACAATCCCGGCCCTGTAAGGCCTGGCAGGTCATACCGTATCCGGTAACAAGACTTTTAACGTATCCGATCAAAGATTGGGTACGTTGGAGGTCTTTTTTTATTCTATAGAAATGTGTTCCACGGTTCACATTTCGAAAGGAGGAGTTTTATTATGAAATATTTCAATCAGTCACAGCATGAGGTATTAGAATCCCTTCACACAGTTCCCGAAGGACTGAGCAGCCAGCAGGCGCTTAAAAGGCTGGAGGAATATGGACACAATACCCTGACGGAATCCAAAAAAGCCAGTCCCTTTATCATTTTCCTGAAGCAGTTTCAGGATCTTCTGGTCCTCATCCTCATCTGTGCCGCGGTGATCTCCATGATCTCCGGAAATCTGGAGAGTACCCTGGTGATCTTTGCCGTCATCATTCTGAACGCCATTCTCGGTACGGTACAGCATATGAAAGCAGAAAAGTCTCTGGACAGTCTGAAAGCCTTATCCGCACCCGCGGCCAAAGTTCTGAGGAACGGCACTAAAATCGAGATTCCAGCCAGCCAGATCGTGCCTGGTGATATCCTGATGCTGGAAGCCGGTGACCTGATCAGCGCGGATGCCAGAATCATAGACAGTCATTCCCTGCAGGTCAATGAAAGTTCCCTGACCGGTGAATCCGTACCGGTGGAAAAGCTGGATGTGGTGCTTTCCCAACAGGATGTCGCTCTGGGCGATCAGAAAAATATGGTATTCTCCGGTTCGCTGGTCACTTACGGCAGAGGATCGGCTGTGGTTACCGCTACCGGTATGGATACGGAGCTGGGCAAAATCGCGTCTCTAATGAATCAGACCAAAGAAAAGAAAACTCCTCTCCAGGTAAGCCTGGATCAGTTCGGCAGCCGCCTTGCCTTCGCCATTCTGGCTCTGTGCGGAATCATCTTTCTCTTGAGTCTGTACCGGGATATGCCCATACTGGACTCCCTGATGTTTGCCGTCGCACTGGCCGTAGCTGCCATTCCGGAAGCCTTAAGTTCCATTGTCACCATAGTACAGGCTATGGGTACCCAGAAAATGGTCCGGGAACATGCGATCATCAAAGATCTCAAAGCCGTGGAAAGCCTGGGCTGTGTCTCCATTGTCTGTTCCGACAAAACCGGTACCCTGACGCAGAATAAAATGACTGTGCAGTCCTGTTACCTGGGCGGGCAGGTTTTGGATTATCATAAACTAAATCCCACTACCCTGGTTCACAAATATTTCTTATATACGGCGCTGCTGACCAATGACAGTGCCATTGTCGACGGAAAGCAGATCGGTGATCCTACGGAAATCGCGCTTCTGCATATGGGTATGAAACTGCGGACTGACCCGGCAGAATTGCAGAAGTCCTATCCCAGGTTTGGCGAACTGCCCTTTGACTCCGACCGCAAACTCATGAGTACCGCCCACATCATTGACGGCCAGCCTGTGCTGCTGACCAAAGGCGCCCCCGATATCCTGTTGGAAAAAGCCGTCAGCATCCTGACGGAGGATGGCCCGCGGCCGTTAACGGCCGTAGACAAAGCGGAAATTCTATATCAGAATCAGAACTTTTCCGAGCAGGGGCTCCGGGTACTGGCCCTGGCCTTACGTTTCCTTCCTGACACCGGCGGGCTCACCCTGGACCAGGAGGCGGATTTCATCTTTCTGGGGCTGGTCTCCATGATCGATCCACCCAGACCGGAATCCATAGACGCGGTGGCGCAGGCCAGGGAGGCCGGTATCCGCACTATCATGATCACCGGGGATCACAAAGTTACGGCCACCGCGATCGCACAGCAGCTGGGCATCTACACGGCCGGGGATCTGGCACTGACCGGCACCGAGCTGGATCGTTTGACGGAAAAAGAGCTGGATGAAAAGCTGCCACGCATCAGCGTATACGCCCGGGTTTCCCCCGAGCACAAAATCCGTATTGTGGATTCCTGGCAGCGCCGGGGACATATCACCGCCATGACCGGAGACGGTGTCAATGACGCGCCGGCCTTAAAAAAAGCGGACATCGGAGTCGCTATGGGAATCACCGGCACGGAGGTCTCCAAAGACGCCGCCTCTATGATCCTGACCGACGACTGCTTCGCCACTATCATCAAGGCGGTGGCCAACGGCCGCAACGTGTATCAGAATATAAAAAATGCCATCCAGTTCCTGTTATCCGGGAACACAGCCGGCATTTTATGTGTACTGTTCACTTTCCTTATGGCACTTCCGGTACCGTTCGCCCCGGTCCATCTGTTGTTCATCAACCTGCTGACCGACAGTCTGCCAGCCCTGGCCATAGGTATGGAACCCGCAGAGCGTGGGCTGTTAAAACAAAAGCCCCGCAATCCAAAGCAGGGCATTTTAACCGGAGATTTTTTAACTGCCGTACTCTGGCAGGGAATGCTGCTCAGTATCTTCACGATAATCGCCTATTTTATCGGCATGAACCGCGGCGGCGCCGCCATGGCAAGCACGATGGCCTTTGCCACGCTGACCCTGGCCAGGCTGTTCCACGGTTTTAACTGCCGGAATCAAAGATCCATCTTTGATATCGGCCTTGGCTCCAACAAATACAGCATCGCCGCGTTCGGCGCAGGCTTTCTGCTTCTGAACGCCGTTCTGATGATACCGGGCCTGCAGCGGTTATTCTCCGTAAGTAAGCCTGATATCACCGAACTGTGCCTGATCTATGTGCTGGCATTCCTTCCGACCCTGCTGATACAACTCATAAAAGTGATCCGGCAGGCCATCAGGACTCCCCGTCCTCTTCTATCATACGATATCCAACACCGACCTCGGTAAAGATATACTGGGGGTCTCCCGGGTTTTTTTCGATCTTGCGGCGTATATTCGCCATATTTACCCGGAGGATCTGATTATTGCTCCCCGCGTAAGGCCCCCAGATTTTCGATATGATGGAGTCATAGGTCAGAACGCGTCCGGCGTTCTGCGCCAGCAGGGATACCAGTTTAAATTCGATCTGGGTCAGGTGCACCTCCTGTCCTCCCACGCTGACCATCCGCTTATCAAAATCGATACAAAAATCTTTCGCCTTAAACTTCTGGTTCTGGCCGCTCAAACCGCTTCCCGTCCTGCTGCTGTGGCGCATGGCCGTACGAATCCTGGCCAGCAGTTCCGATGTCCCAAAAGGTTTGGTGATATAGTCATCCGCTCCCAGATCCAGCGCCCGCACCTTTTCTTTTTCCTGGGTCCTGGCTGAGATAACGATAATCGGCACCGCCGACCACTCCCGCACCTGCCGGATAATTTCCATTCCATCCATATCCGGCAGCCCCAGATCCAGCAGAACGATCTCCGGACAATAGGAAGGAATCATGGACAGGGCCTCCTCCCCTGAGGCACACTTCAGCACCTTATACTCATTTGCCAACAGCGTAGTGGTGATAAAATTACAGATATTCTGTTCATCCTCTACGATCAGGGCCGATATTTTCCTGTTCATATAGTAGTTCCTCCTTCCAGCGGAAGGGTAAAGATAAATTCCACCCCTTCCGAATGATTGACAGCATTTATTTCGCCTCCATGGGCATGTATGATCGTTTGACAGATCGACAGTCCGATCCCCATCCCCTTTGTCTTATCCACGGAATCTCCCCGGGGATTCGAAAGCCCGTCAAACAGTGTTTCCATTTGGGTGGTGCTCAAACCGACACCATAATCCCGCACATGAAATACAGCCGTATTCCCGTTCTTCTCCACCGCCAGTCCGACCGGCTTCTTAGAACCGGAATATTTCACCGCATTTTCCAGCAGATTAATAATGACCTGCTCGATCAGGGTGGCATCCATCGGTACCATCAGGAACTCCACCGGGACGGTTACGTCGATCTGTGCCTGCGGATACCGCTTTTTCAATCGTGCCACAGCCTCCGACACCACCTCTTCCGCCGGTTCTGATACCTTCGTCACCTTTACCTGGTCATCATGGATCCGGGTTACAGACAGCAGATTTTCCACCATATGCAGCAGCCAGTTGGCATCCTCATGGATCTGCCCCAGCATTTCATTCTGCTCCTCCTCATCCAGCATCATCCGGTTTTCGAGGAGAGTGGCACTGAAACCAATGATACTGGTCAGAGGTGTGCGCAGGTCATGGGAAACCGCACGCAGCAGATTCGCCCTGGTCTTTTCCTTCTCCGTCTCGATCACCAGATCCTGGTGTTTGCGGATATTGGTCATCATGGTACTGGTAAGCAACGCCACAGACAACATTACTATAAATGCAATGGGATACCCCTGAAGGAAAAAATTCAAGGCCATAAACGGATAGGTAAAAAAGAAATTAATACACCCAATACTGATGATAGCCGCTGCGATCCCCCAAAAATATCCCTTGGTGAACCTGGCTGTCAGCATAATCCCAAGCAGATAAATAATTGCTACATTATATGGACTGTCCGTCAGCTGCATTACCGCATAATTCAGCACTGTGGCTGCTGCCAGGAGCAATAATGTTTTCAGTCCGTCTTTCCAGATCTCCACCGGGAAGCCCCCCTTTCATACTTTAATCTTCATAGCATTATACTATAGATGTGAGATGGATACCAAGGTTTCTTCGCTAAAATGTTGTTAAGAAACCGCTTTCATGGGTGGGCCTGCGGGAAACGGGGACGGAACGGGAGGAGCCGGCCCCGTTTCCCGCAGGCATTGGCACTGGTCCAGGCTGTAGTGCTTTAATGCTGAGTTTGGGATATTATTAGGAGATTTGTTCTTAAATTTATTTAACTGGATGCATGATAAGTACGGTCTGAATGAAAGCGTTATAACATAATGTTAATAAAGATAATATTAAGTTTTAAAATTGATACGTTATTAGATTATTGGAAATTATACGAACAGGAGAATAGACTCTATGAAAGTTCTCTTTAGAAATACTTTTATACTGTTTGAGGCTGGTTCTATCGGCGTTTTATTGGTTCATTAATATCTTACTACTATCGTACTAATGTTATTATATTATAGTACTTATATTAACCCATTATAGAACTATTGTACGAAGTAGTACTGCAATTAAAATACAGAAGGACCCAATATAACAAATTGATTCTTTGCAACCTATCAGAACATGGAAAAAGGCCTTTTATAAAGCAGGGAGGAACGGGAAGGGGCGTGGACGTTCAGAACCGGGCGGATCATCTCGTGGGGGCAAATCGCTTGAGGCCGGGCCTTAGAGCGGCTTACGCAGAAGACGGGAGAACCTCGCAGGGCCCGGAACGCTGTCCGAGCCGTCTTTTGGCGAGTTTGTTCCGGGCCCTGCGAATAAGAGGTTCTCCCGCCTTCGGAGTCAGCCGATCTTAGGTCCGGCCGAAGCGATTTGCCCCCACGAGATGATCCGCCCGGTTCTGAACGTCCACGTCCCTTCCCGTTCCTCCCGGCCCTCCCTTATCTGCAAATAGTACCTGTAAATATAAAATTTTTATAAAGAATTAGGATATTCCCTTGTATTTTAGCGTGGTAGCATGGTAAAATAGTAAAGCTTTCAATGTGTTCACCTATGGCCAGGCGATATCCTAAATGAAGGAGTATTTTATGAAAAAACCTCATTTAGTTGTATTTGGGAAAGGCATCATTGTTGGAGGTTCCCTGCTGGTTCCCGGAGTAAGCGGCGGTTCTATGGCCATGATTCTTGGAATCTATGACGCCCTGATCAGAAGTGTAAGTTCGTTTTTGAAAGATATCCGCCAAAATCTGATATTTCTTTTTACTTTTACTGCCGGCGCTCTACTGGGTATGTTACTTTTTGCGAAACCTCTTCTCTTCCTGGTAGACACATTCCACCTGCCGTCCATGTATTTTTTTATGGGGGCTGTAGCCGGCAGTATTCCGATGATATTTCGTAAAGCCGATGTGAAAAAGTTTTCGCCCGGCGTCATTTTTTATCCGCTTATCGGTATCCTGCTGGTCTATCTGATGAATCTTTTACCGGCCGGTATGTTTGGCAGCCGGGTTGGCAGTGGATTTACTCATTTTTTCATGCTGGGACTGGCCGGGATCATCACCGCTGTCGCCCTGGTTCTGCCGGGTATCAGCGTCTCTTATATGCTGCTTATGCTGGGCATGTATGAGGACACGATGTATGCGATCACGACACTGCACCTGCCCTATCTGCTTCCACTGGGGATCGGCGGAGTTGTCGGTATCATTTTGACTACCAGGCTTTTGGAATATGTGCTGGATCATTATACGAAGGTCTCTTATCTGGTGATTCTCGGGTTTGTCATCGGCGCTGTTATTCTGGTCTTTCCGGGATTGCCTTCGGGTCTGGAATGGATGTTCTGTCCGCTGCTCTTTTTCATAGGATTCTTCATAATCCGAAAATTATCTGCTTTGGAAAGCTGATCCTTTCCGCCTGCGGCGGACCGTGTAAACGGCATCTTTCTTTCCGCCGCAGTGCGATCCCTGCGGAGCGTTTTTAACTCATAGATTCCTATGAAAAAAGTGGCAGCCGATCCGGTTCTACCGATCTCGGTGCCACAGTTTGATTATATTTTCATTTTCGCACAGAGCCAGGCTATTGTTCCGTCTCCGCATTCTGGAAATAATGCTCCACCCGGTTCCGGGCATTTTCCCTTATGTCATAATAGTAAAACTGGTAATCATATGCGTGGTAAACACCCAGCGGAAACAGATCCGAGCTTCCGCTTCTGAAATCCTGGGGATTGACCGTGGAACACATTACCGTTCCCCGCTCCTGATTCACGGCAGCGTCCGCGAAATGGAAGATATCCATATAGTCCTCGCCGTCCCGAATTCTGGAGCCTTTGCTTAAATACGCAGACGCTGTGGTTTCTGATCTGGTCCAGGTAATGGGATTAATCGTCAGAGCACCTTCCAGTACTGTTTTATTTTCCACCGTCAGGCCCGGCGCTTCTGTGTTAAAGGAAATAATCACACCTGTATCGTCAGGTCCTTCTGCATATTTCAGATGGGGATTTCTCTGCATATCCTCCTCCGTAACGGAAAAGCCCAGCAGGTATGCCGCGACCATCCGCTCCTGTACCTCCGGATGATCCTTCATATATACCATGAGCAATTCTTTTAATACCATGCTTCCCTGAGAATGGCCCGCCAGTATAAATGGCCTGCCATGATTATAATGTTTGATATAATAATCAAAGGAATCCGCAATATCCGCATATGGCGTTACGCCAATATAGGCCCTCTCGATCAACGGCGACTTACTGAGGATGAAACCCGCGTCCAGCTGCCGGTAAAAGGGGGCAAATATATTACCCACAGGCTGAAATGCGGTGGCCTGTGTCTCAAAATTTCCCGCCGCGGTATGGCGCATTTTTTCATTGTCAATGGTGCTCACTACCGATGTGCTTCCCTCCGGCATTCCCCAGGCAGTAGGATACACATAGAAGATATCCACCTGTTTATCCTGGTACTGTGGCAGGGAGAGCCAGTTATTCTTATCTGAATAGTCGGTCCGCACCATCAGATCCCCATTGGACGCCAGACTCTTCGTGGCGGTCTCCTTTTTTTGGAACTGGCTGCCGCGGTCGCTCTGCCCGCACCCGGCGCTTCCTCCCAGATATAAGACTGCCAACAATACTCCGATAGCTCTGTAAATGTTATTGCTCCATCTATTCTGCTGCACACTCATACCATACCGAAACCGACCGATCCGCTGTATGGAAAACCCCGGTTCCATCCTCCTGAATCATTACTTTATCCTCACATTTTCCCATATAATCCCGGAAAATCTTTCCTTTGAATCCGTTACCCACATACATGCGCTTACTGCCTCCCGCTCCATTGGACAGCAGTACCGCGATTCCGGATCCCTCATGCTCCTGGTCCCCTTCTCTGGTCCAGCCTATCACACGGGGATCATCGATATAATCATGCTGTGGACCATATGCCAGCTTTGCCCGGGCTTCCAACAGCCGTGACAGACCTTCCGCCGCAGCTATGCCATCATGAGGTATCCCATAATAATCACCATAGAACACACATGGATACCCCGCCTCCCTTAAAAGAATCAGCGCGTATGCAATGGGCTTGAACCAGGCCTGGACAAAGGACTGCAGTGCCTGCCCGGGCTGCGTGTCATGATTATCCACAAAGGTAACTGCCCGACAGGGATTTTCCCCTGCCAGCGTTCCGGGAAACAGGCCTCTCAGATCATACTGCTCTCCCATTATACTTGCCTGGTACAGATGAAAGTGTAACGGGACATCAAAAAGGGACATATTCCCGTCTACCCTGCCCAGATACTGCTCCAGACGCGCCACCTCCGGACTCCAGTACTCTCCTGCCGCAAACAGTTCCTTTCCGGTATGTTCCCGGAGCATGGGAAGCCAATGCTGATAGAAGTCCGCATTGATGTGCTTCACCGCATCCAGCCGCAGGCCGTCCACTCCCGTGGTATCCAGGTACCACTTTCCCCAATTGTCCAATTCCTGCAGAACCTCCGGATTTTCAAAATCCACATCCGCTCCCATCAGGTAGTCATAGTTGCCATTTTCCGCATCCACCTCACCCTCCCAATGTTTACCGGCAAATTGGAAAATTCTGTTCCTGCGGGACTGTTCATCCCAGTCTATGCCGTCAAAATGGTTATGATTCCAGGTGAAATCCGAATATTTACCGGCCCGGCCGGGATAATTGAAGATCGTCCATGCCCGGATCGTTTCCTCCTGTGAGGTGACTTCATTTCTGTTTTTTTCATTCACTTCCCGAACTCTGACGTCCTCAGGCGCGTCCGCGCCGATATGGTGATTCAGCACGATATCCGCATATACCTGTATCCCCTGCGCCTTAAGACTTTTAATGGCTTCCAGATATTCCTGTCTGGTTCCGTATTTGGTGGGGATGCCGCCCTTTTGATCAAACTCTCCCAGATCATAGAGATCGTATACCGCGTACCCGACATCCGATATACCGGCCGCTCCTTTGTACGCCGGCGGCAGCCATACGGCCGTAATTCCCGCATTCCAAAGAGCATCGGCTTTTGCAGCGATCCTGCGGTAATGCGAAGCATCGGCGGGCAGATACCACTCAAATAGCTGTAACATCGTTCCGTTTTGACTCATTTTTTTCCTCCATGCGTGGGTTTTCACACATACATCCCCTGTTCTTTCAGATGTTAGGTCTGATCCTCTGTCGCAATTTGTAAAATTATAACATATTTCAGGGGGTTCAGCAAAAGGTTTTATACGAAGTGTTTTAAATGTATTTTATGTAATCCCCCTATAAAAAGCGCAAGCCCTGTCCCGCATATCTTGTTGCAATACCGGTAAACTATGTGATATAGTTGTTTTGTTTGTGTATTTCACTGCCAATAGTGGCGTGAGCCTGGGGGGACTGATATGAATTTTTCCGAACTCTTTATACTGGCCATAGGGCTTTCCATGGATGCGTTCGCAGTGGCTGTCTGTAAGGGATTGTCCATGAAAAAGATTACGCTTCGAAAGGCCGCGCTGGTTGGCTTATATTTTGGTTTTTTTCAGGCTGTTATGCCGGCCGCCGGTTATCTTCTGGGTGTTAACTTTCAAAAGCAGATCACCAGTATCGATCACTGGATCGCTTTCTTCCTGCTGGGAGCCATCGGTGTCAATATGATACTGGAAGCGCGCAAGGGAGGCGGCTGTGAAGAGTGTGGCTGCGCCGCCGCAGATGCGGACTTAAGCTTTAGAACCATGTTGATTCTGGCCCTGGCTACCAGTATCGATGCGCTGGCGGTAGGCATCACGTTTGCTTTTCTGCAGGTACGCATCGTTCCTGCTATCTCCTTCATCGGCATCATCACATTTTTATTGTCTATGCTGGGTGTCAGGATTGGAAATGCCTTCGGCTCCCGGTATAAGGCAAAAGCGGAATTGCTGGGCGGAATGATTCTGATCTGTCTGGGCACGAAAATATTATTGGAACATTTGGGTCTCCTTAGGCTATAAAAAGGATTTACCGGAAGCCTTTCGAAACGTTCTTAGAAACGATGCGCAGGCAGCCGCAGGACCACTCAGGCCGTGAAACGGTTAAAAGAGGGAAAAAAGCTGAAATAAAACCGCTATCTCCCACCGGTTACCAGGTCATAGCTTTCTGAAATCATACGTTTCTCTTCTGAATCCGGTATACTGCCATCCAGGATTATAGAATTCCAGTATTTCTTATTCATATGATAAGCAGGTACGACTCCCGTAAACGCATTCCGCCAGAATTCGATCCAGTCAGGCGGGCATTTTACATTGATCCAGACCGCTCCCTGCCGCTCATAGATAAATGCAAAGCTTTTCCGGTTTTTCTCATAACGCATCACGGTCCAATTCTGATCATGGAAGGGATAGTCTTCATAGACCTCCGGAAATCTTTTACAGAAGGCAATTGCCTCTTCTCTCGTTTTCATAAGTTCTCCCTACAAAAGTTTATCTCTGCATACTATACTATATTGTGTGTTCGTTGAAACTGTTGTAAACTGAATGCATGTCCTGCACAAAAGCATTCAGCAAATTTCGCTGTGTCAGGCACGATGCTAAGGAGGTATTACAAATGGATTTTATCCGTGAAACAAACCGCATTTACCTGAATGAGGAATCCGGAAAACTTCTGGCTGAAATCACATTCCCGGAAGTGACGGATCACATTGTCAATATCAATCATACGTTTGTAGATGAAAGTCTTGGAGGCAGGGGGATCGCCGGCCAGTTAGTGCAGGCAGCGGCTGAACAGATCCGCTCATCGAATCTAAAATGTGTCTGCACCTGCTCTTACGCCGCTCACTGGTTCGGGAAACATCCCGAGTTCCAGGACATTCTGTGCAAAGACCATTGATGGGCCTAGTCATTCTTTAAGTAAAAAACGCAGCTGTAAAGCGGATTGCAACCACTGGTTGTCAAATTATTTATCCGGGATGGTAGCCGCTTACGGTTCTTTCTGTTACCATTCTCATGACGTGATAAATTTATTACAATACACACACATGGAGGAAAAAATGACATTTTCAGAAAAACTATATCAGCTGCGCAAAGCACGCGGCCTGTCTCAGGAAAACCTGGCCGGCCATCTGGGTGTGTCCCGGCAGGCCGTCCAGAAATGGGAAACCGGGTCCTCGACCCCCGATGTCAGCAATCTGGTCGCTATAAGCGAATACTTCCAGGTTTCCCTGGATCACCTGCTGAAGGATACTGAGGGCGTCAGCGCTTCTACGGATCGCGAAGAATCAGAACCGCAGACAACAATTGGTATTCCTTATCGGATTTATCAGCCTCATTATGAATATAAGAGTACCCGGACCCTGTTCGGCCTTCCTCTGGTTCATATCAATCTGGGAAGGGGATTTTACCGTGCCAAAGGGATTATCGCCATCGGAAATATCGCTGTTGGATTGATTTCCCTGGGAATCGTCAGCGCCGGCATCCTATCCCTGGGCTGCATCAGCGCCGGGATTCTCGTGCTATCCGCTCTCGGTATCGGAGCCGTCGTCTTCGGAGCCGTCGCCGTAGGCATTCTGGCGGTAGGCGGAGTTGCCGCAGGCCTCTTCGCCGCAGGCGGTCTATCTGTCGGTATCTATTCCATCGGAGGCTGCGCTATAGCCTCCCGTGTAGCGATCGGCGGCTATGCCAACGCGCATATCGCTGTAGGCGATCAGGCGTCCGGCATCATAAAAATAGCCGGACACCAGCAAATGCAATTGCTTAGCGCCGCCCAGTTCCGGGAAATAATTCTCGGTGAATATCCCGGGACGCCCTCTTTCATTATGAAGATTTTGACCCTGTTCTTTCAGCAATAAAACTCATTTCCTATAAACCTGATCCCGATTTTGAAAAATTCGCAGAAGGACCGATGTAAATATAGCCGGCGGCCACATTGACCGCAGCAGCCTTTACATCGGCCCTTCTTATTCCTATCATTTCTTTGATCCTATTCTATTCATACGATAATTTCGTTTATACGGAAATATCCTATACAAATTTTACAGCCGTCCCATAAGCGATTACCTCGGCTGCTCCCTGCATGATCGCGGAAGAGGCATAACGGACATTGACTACGGCATCCGCACCCATTTGTTCCGCTTCCTCCACCATTCTCTTGGTAGCGAGCGCCCTGGCCTCATTCATCATATCGTTATAGGCCTTCAGTTCGCCGCCCACGATCGTCTTAAAGCTCTGGGTAATATCCCGTCCAATATTCTTGGACTGAATGGTACTTCCCTTTACTAAACTCAGCATGGACAAATTTTTTCCAGAAATGTAATCAGTATTTACTAAGATCATCCTCTTCTCCACTCCTTATCTCTTGAATTCTTTCTACCAGCACAAAGACCATCACTGCCGCCAGTGCCAACAAAATCACCATTCCAATAACTTTCGCAGGCAAAGGCAGATAAAAGTTCGTCCACAAAACCAAAAGTCCGGTCAAATAGAGTACAAAGAGCACCGCAATGATGATAGGGGCAATCAGTTTCTTTATATGCATCCGTGTATCCCCCTTCTATTTCTGGTATTTTGCAACACTCACATTATACCACGCCGCTCTGCTGTTATCCACTACAATTTTAGGGGACAAGTATCCTATCATAGATGAGAGATAAATTGAAAGCTTTCGAAATATTGCACCACAGCCGGTATCCAAAGCACGATCATATAAGTTGCGGCAAAGGAAAGGGACTTTTTCAGATACAGTCCTGCGATCATTACCCAGTAATAAACAGTCTGAGGAACCCCTGAAACTGGAAGAGTACCGACGGCCATAAGCGCCAGCGATTCATATTTCCCCTCCGCGGTGCTTAAAACCTCGTCAAACATCACATAACTGCAGAACATCAAGGCCACATGCATCCAGAAATAGGTCCGCTCGCCGGATACCCAGATCGTCGGTGAGAATCCCATAACCGCGCGGGTGGCATAACCCATGATCACAGCGAACATCAGACACCAGGTCAGCGTGGATTTTCCGAAAATCCAGTACAGGGCTAACAGAACCGTGACTGCCGCTATCAGGATCAGCACAAACATCAAGATCTCCCTGCCGACCATCACCGTACCGATCGCTGACGGATCGCCATAAAGGGTACCTCCGTCGGGAATCCGGTCGATCACCCAGAATACCCTGGAGGCATAGGGCGCCAGTGGGCCGAAAACGATAGCTATCCCCAGCGGGATCAGCCCGACGATCCTCTTCCACAGCTGCTTTTGTTTGCGGATCACCAGCACCGCCAGCAGAATAGCAAACATGAAAAACAGCCAGTTTCCGATCAAAAGCTTCATACCGGTGGCATAGATCCCCATACGGATCTTATTGAAAAAGGAAATCGTACTGTAGCCCACATAATAATTCGCCTCTTCCGATATCGCCCGCTGTGCGTTTCCGGGACAGGTGGCGAAGTTGATAAAATTCGCCGCGGTAATCAACCATTGTATACCGATATAGAGCTTGGGCTGTTTTTTTACCCACTGATAGATAAAGCAGAAGGTAAAGAGCACCAGACCGATCCCGCACATCTGCTCCTGGTTCGTCGCATACACAAGTCCCAGCGCAGCCAGGATATATTGCCACATGCGCACTTTCTCTCCGGTCAGGAGCCGCTTGGTCAGCAGAATCGAATACATTCCCAGTGCCGGAGGCCACAGATAGGTCACCGTTACCGTGATAAAGCCTGTCCCCCCCAGATTGATGAATTCATACAGAAAGAAAAAGCCCACCAGCACCCACATGCAGTCAGTCCTGTGTTTCGCGGGAAATATACGGGAAATGGAATAGATCAATAAAATGATCGAAGGGACATCCAGGATCACCCAGATAAACTGAGGAGCCATATTGAAGAAATCCATGGAGAAATCCAAAAATATTCTGGATGACCAGTTAAAGTACCAGTCCTTCACCATAAACCACAGAAAAGAGGGTGAAAAAAAATCCACGTTCTTATAGGCATCATAAGTCGAAATATCATCTGCGATCTTGGGTACCACCAAATGGATGGCAAAATAAGCCACACCCAGAATCAGCAAAGGAAGATATTCGCTTCTGGCAAATTTTTTTACTTTTTCGTTCATCTTTACCTCCAGTTGTTCGTTCACTGCGCTTTTATTCTGCGCCGTTTCATAATATCTTACTCATATTACCTCCTTTGCGGAAAATATGCAAGGCGAAACCTTATATTTAAGGAGCGTTAAGATATCTTAACGGGTTACACCGGGGGCATTTTTTATTGGGATGGAGTGTGGATTCCTCTCCTGCGTTGGTGATCACTGAGATAATTTAAGGTATTATAATCAGGTGGCCTATGCCCTGTTCTGTGTCAAACAGGTTACATTCCAGGACGGAACCGTCTGGGATAACCCGGGTTATAACGAATGGATCGAGACTTATAAGGGGAAGGCGGCAGATATCTCAACTCTGCAGAATTATTATCCCTATGTCCATCCGGTCTCCCGTTAAATCCACTTCAGATATCAAAGGCGGGGGCAGCAATGCGGTTTCCGTATCTGCTTACTCCTCCCTCCAGACATAGCCGATCCCGTAGACCGTCTGTATAAAGGAGGGGCGGCACGCGTCCTCCTCGACCTTATGCCGTAACCGGTTCATGGCCACGGACAGCGCGTTCTCCTCCACTGAATCAGCCGCGTCCTCCCACACACTTTCCAGCAGCTGCTGTCTGGTCAGAATCTGTCCTTTATTCTTGACCAGAAGATGTAACAGCCTCTGCTCCGTCCGGTTCAGCATGATCTCCTTCCCGTGAATCAGATAATACATTCTATGAAAATCAAACAGATACTCTCCTGTCTCAAACACATCCTGTTTTGGCACAGGCTTTCTGCGCAGCAGGACATTGACCCGGGTTCTCAAGATCAGCAGGCTGAAGGGCTTCGTCACATAGTCGTCCGCTCCCATGGACAATCCCAGTACTTCCTCACGCTCCAGATCATTGGCTGTCAGCATCAGAACCGGAACATCCGAGAATTCCCGCAGTTTCGAAAGCAGTGAATACCCGCTGCCGTCCGGCAGATTGATATCCAAAATCACCAGGTCGAAAGAACGCTTCCAGATCTGCCCCACCGCGCTTTTTCGTTCATAACACTGCGTAAAAAAATGTCCGTCCCGTTCCAGCGCCAGCACGATCCCATCGCTCAAAGTCCGGTCACCTTCTACCAACAAAATAGACGCCATATAATTCCCACCTTACTTTAACCCTGCTTTACATTTTCAAACTCTTTTTCCTGTTCCCTTTTGCGCAGCATCGGCGGAACAAAATGGGCAAACAGGCATCCCGTCATCATAGCAGCCGCCAGATCCACGATCGGTTCCGAAAAAAAGACTGCCTCCGCGCCGAAGAACCTTGGAAGAAATACCACCAAAAGTAAAAAGGAACATTTTCGGAACATGGAACAAAATAATGCCAGCTGTACGTATCCCAGCGCAGTGGTCTCATCCACCAATGCGTACTGGACTGCCAGCGGCAGAATCATAAATGTAAAGATCTTAATATAATGCACCGTCATGGACGCCACTTCCCCATTGGAAGTAAAAAGCTTAACAAACAGGGGCGACAGCATATAAGTCACGACCGTCATAACCAGGCAGAAAATCAGGCACAGCCCGGTCACTGCACGGATCGCCCGCCTGATCCGGCTCATATCGCCGGAACCGTAATTAAAACTCACCACCGGCTGGCTTCCAAGCGTTATCCCGCCCATAGGCATGGATATCAGCAGGAAATAACTCTGTACAATTGTGGCACAGGTAATTAAAAGATCCCCTTTTCCAGGCCCCGCATATTTTTGGATCATGGTATTGAGCAGGATCAGCAGAATACTGTCGGAAGCGATAATCAAAAACGGGGACAGGCCGAAACGGATAATCCGCTTCACAAACCGCATGGAAAATCCCTTCAGGTTCAGGCGCACCGGCATCGTTCTGCGCATCAGCGCAATCAAGACAAAAGCGCAGGACGCAAACTGAGAGATTACCGTCGCTATGGCCGCACCGGCCACTCCCATATGAAATACAAAGATAAACAGTGGGTCCAGCGCAATATTTAACACTGCACCTAATACAACGGTCACCATACCCAGCCCCGAAAACCCCTGGCAGATCAGAAAACTATTCATCCCAACGGCCATCAGCGCGAAAAAGGTCCCTGCCGCATAGATGGTCAGGTAAGTATCGGCATAGGAAAAGGTCGCTTCACTGGCTCCAAACCACATGAGAAGATAATCCTTTGTCAGCAATAGCGCCACGGTAAGCACCAGCGAGATCACGACCAGCATCAAAAAACCGCTGGACATGAACTGTTCCGCCTCTTTTTTCTTCCCCGCTCCCATCCGCATGGCCATATTGGGGGAGCCTCCAAGCCCCACCAGCGAACCAAAAGAAGATAAGAAGGTCACGATGGGCCCGCATACGCCCACGCCGGCCAGTCCCAGGTCCCCTACGCCCGCGCCTATGTATATTCTGTCCACAATACTGTACAACACACTCACCAGCTGCGCCAGCATCGTAGGCACAGCAAGCCGAAGCACCAACCTTATAATCGGGTCGTTGCCAAGATCATTTGTCCTCTTCATACTCCCACCATTACTTCTTAACTGATTTATAAAATTCCCGCAGCTCGTCCTTTTTTTCCTGCGTTAGCTGATGCCAGCGGATCCCCTCGATGGCCCCTTCCAGGCCACACAGCCTGTTATAACAAGCGGAATCATCGATCCCCAATATTTTCAGCCATGCCTGCTTGCTGCCCGCTTCCCTCAACTGTTCCTGCGTCGTAATGCCCACCTCAGCCAGCTGTTCTTCCACAACTTTTCCTATATTCGGCAATTTTCCTAACTCTCCCACATCCATTACCTCCTTATCACCAAAATATCTGTATTTTATCATACCTGATCTTTCTTTAAATAACAAGTCCAATGCCCTTTTCCCGGGTTTCCAGTCTTTACGGTGACTTTCGCATATGGTAGAATAACTTAAGATCCGAATGGAAAACATGTAATTTAGAGAATGGCCGTCATGGATGCGGTACCGGAGGTAAATATGAACCTGTTCGAAATTCTTGGCCCCGTTATGGTGGGACCGTCCAGTTCCCACACGGCAGGTGCCGTGCGTATCGGTTACGTTACCCGAAAATTGTTAGGAGAAGAGCCGGCGGTGATCGAAATGCTTCTTCACGGCTCCTTTGCTGCCACCGGGAAAGGCCATGGAACAGACTGTGCGCTGGTGGCCGGACTTCTCGGAATGCAGTCAGATGATATGCGGATTCCCACCAGTATGGAGCTCGCAAGGGAGCGCGGGATCGCTGTGTCGATCCGGGAAATCCGCTTAAAAGAAGCCCATCCGAATACGGTGGTGCTAAAGGTATCCGGTGTCTCAGGCAAATTTCTCCAGGTGGAGGGCTGTTCCCTGGGAGGCGGCCGCATCAGTATCCGGAAGCTGGACGGAATCAAAACAGACTTTACGGGGGATTCTCCCACACTGATCGTACAGCATATCGACCAGCCCGGGCATGTGGCAGAGATCACCTCCATGCTGGCTCACAAATCCGTCAATATCGCCACCCTGCATCTGTACCGGGACAGCAGAGGCGGCCGGGCGGTCATGGTGGTGGAAACCGACCAGCCCATTCCCCAGACTGCGATCCGCTGGGCGGAACATCTGGAGGGTGTATTAAAAGTAACCTATCTGAATACCAGTGAGGAGGACATGTAATGTTTGAAACCATAGAATCGGCAGTGGCCGCATGCCGGGAGAAAGAGCTTCCTCTGTGGAAACTTTTCCTGGAAGATGACTGCCGGGACCGGGGTGTCTCCATCGAAGCTTCCTTAAAGCAGATGCAGACGCTCTGGACCCGCATGAAGGAATCCGGAGATTCCTATGACGGAGCGCTTCGCTCCAAAAGTGGTTTAAGCGGCGGAGATGGCGCGAAGATGTCCGCTTATATTCAAAATGAGGATTCCTTAAGTAACGGCCTGATCGGGGAGATCATCGCCCAGGCCCTTCAAATGGGGGAATCCAACGCCTGTATGCGCCGGATCGTAGCCGCACCCACAGCCGGTTCCTGCGGCGTGCTGCCTGCTCTTTTACTTCCTCTGTACCGCCGGAAGCTGGCGGATGACCAGCAAGTCACCGAGGCTCTGTACGTAGCCGCCGGGTTCGGACAGGTCGTAGCCACCCGAGCCACGATCGCCGGAGCGGAAGGCGGATGCCAGGCCGAGGTGGGAACCGCGTCGGCTATGGCGGCTGCCGCTTTCGTCATCCAACAGGGAGGAACCCCGGAAATGGCGGCCCATGCGCTGGCGATGGCACTGAAAAACCTGCTGGGCCTGGTCTGTGACCCGGTGGCCGGACTCGTGGAAGTCCCCTGTGTTAAGCGAAATGTCATAGGGGCTGTAAATGCCTTTTCCGCTGCCCAGATGGCTTTGGCCGGTATCGAAAGCCGCATTCCGGCAGATGAAGTGATCGACGCCATGGCCGATATCGGTACCCTTCTGCCCTCCTGTCTCAGAGAAACCGGGCAGGGCGGATTGGCTGCCACCAAAACCGGCTGTGACATAGCCAGAGAACTTCACTCAAACCCAGATTAGCCTGATTCAAATAATCACTACAACAAAGGGATGTGTCTAGGACACATCCCTTTGTACACTTTTATGAGGGGGGAGATAGTGAGTGTGTGATCAACTATCTGATTCTTATTATAAGGGTGAAATATGTTTAAAATGTGTCTATATTATAAAAGAATTCGAAATTTTATAAAAAGTTTATAAAATTACATCAATCGCCTCTGGCCGCAAAATCCCGAATCTCTTCCATTCTGTCCGGAATCTGAATATGCTGGGGACAGTGCTCCATACACTTCCCGCATCTCACGCAGTGCTGCGCCTGTTTTTCCTCCTCCAGATATCCATATGTGGAGCGGAAGGACATTTCATTATGATCGATCCGGTACTGATTATAAATAGCAAAGACCTTCGGAATATCCACTCCGGCCGGACATTCCATACAGTATCTGCAGCCGGTACAGGGAATCGTGCCGGATGACCGGTAAATATTCAGCGCCTCCATAAGTACATCCCGCTCCTTCTGTGTAAGCGGTTTAAAATTCGTCATCGTATTCACATTGTCCTGTACCTGCGCAAAGTCTGACATACCGCTTAACACCGTCATAACCCCTGGCAGCGATGCCGCAAACCGGATCGCCCAGGACGCTGTACTCACTTTTGGATTTTCCTTTTTCAGGATCTCTACAGCCGGCTCAGATAGACGGGCCAGACTTCCCCCCCGCACCGGCTCCATCACTACCACCGGTATCTTATGGGCATAGAGGATCTCATACTGGGTTTTCGCATCCTGCAGTTCCCAGTCCAGATAGTTCAGCTGGATCTGAGCAAAATCCCATTCATATGTATCCGTCACTTGTCTCAGCAAGGCAGGCTTATCATGAAAAGAAAATCCCAGGCGGCGGATCTTACCCTCTTCTTTTTTCTTTTTCAGGAACTCATAGACATGAAACTTCTCCACGATTTCCAGATGTTCCCCGCAAATATTATGTACCAGATAAAAATCAAAAAAGTCCACCTGGCAGCGTTTTAACTGATCCTCAAAAATCCGTTCCACATCTGACTCAGACTTGAGCATCCACGGCGGCATCTTGCTGGCCAGGTGGAAACTCTCCCTGGGATACCTCTTCAACGCTTTCCCCACAAATGGTTCCGACATTCCCTCATGATAAGGATAAGCCGTATCAAAATAATTCACCCCGTTCTTATGCGCATAGTCAAACATCTCCAATGCCTTTTCCTCATCAATCTCCTGCTTCTCCTCACAGATCCTAGGAAGTCTCATACAACCAAACCCCAGTAATGAAATCTCCTCTTTCACGCTTTCAAAGTATCTGTTTTCCATATATCCCGCTCCTCTTCTTCCCTTATTAACTTCTCAAATACCAAAACTTTTTATTATCATAGCACTTAAACTTCGCTCTAAGTCAAGCATATTTTTGATGTAATTTGTATTTAGTATAGCAAATAGGAGGGGACTGGCACCTTTCGGCAGCAAAGTTAAACTTCCGGCAGCTGCGTAGAGAAAGGGGCCTGTCCCCGGATGCCGTCCTAGTCGAAGAAATAAAGCGCCTTCTTCTCCGTAAGTGGGACCATTCCAGTCAACATCCGGGGACAGGCCCCTTTCTCCTTCCAGTCAACATCCGGGGACAGGCCCCTTTCTCCACATAGTTGCTTGAAGATTTGGGCGTTACTACCGAAAGATGCCAGTCCCCTCTCATTCAGTTTCTTCTCCCGCTTGACATCGTTCCTTTCATGTGTTATTCTAAACATACCAAACGAATGTATGTAAAGGAAGTGGGCCCATGGCAAGAAACAAGCACCCGGAGGAAACCGTTGAACGGATTCTGGACGTGTCTTTCAAACTATTTATGGAAAAAGGTTACGAACAGACGACCATTCAGGATATCGTGGATGAACTGGGTGATTTAAGTAAAGGTGCTATTTACCATCATTTTAAATCAAAAGAGGATATCATCAATGCCGTCATCGCCAGAAGCACTTCTCATGAGATATTAATTACGAAGATCATATCCCGTGAGGATTTAAACGGTCTTGAGAAATTAAAACTCATGTTATTGAAATCTCTGGATTCCAAAGAACAGACCGCTTTCGCTCAGGCCGTCCCTAATTTATTAAAAAATCCAAAATTCCTGGCGGAGCAGCTTCATGACTCGGTTGAGATTATCGCGCCTGCACTGGAACCTTTTATTCTGGAAGGAATAGCGGACGGTTCCATTCGGTCAAAATATCCCCATGAACTGGCACAGGCACTGATGATTCTGCTAAATCTATGGTTGAATCCCATGGTTTTCAGTGATTCCAAAGAGAACGTCCGCCATAAATTTCAGTTTCTGAAAGAAATGATGGAGACTATGGGGATCCCTCTTCTGGATGATCCTATGCTGGAACTGCTTTTAGTCTATACCGATTATATTGTATAGCGAGTTTTATCATAGAACAATCGGATTGCCCTTCGGGGCAAATTCTTTTATCCTTTTACATACCAAACGTCGGTATTTTTAATGGCAAAATTATATCTGAACTATTTTAAAGGAGGATTTACGCTTGAACAAGAACAGACTTTTCCACCGCGATTTTACGCTGGTGGTAATTGGACAGATTATCTCTTTATTTGGAAACGCAATCCTGCGTTTCGCACTTCCACTCTATCTTTTGAATATCACGGGTTCCTCTTCCGTCTACGGCACGGTGCTGGCTTTATCCATGATCCCGATGATTCTGCTCTCCCCGATCGGCGGCATCATCGCCGACCGGGTAAATAAACGAAATATCATGGTGATTTTGGATTTTACTACTGCTGCCCTGGTCCTTATTTTCACACTGACCATGTCACAGATGAATCTGGTCGTATTGATGACAATCACCATGATGCTGCTGTGCGGGATCCAGGCCGCCTACCAGCCTGCGGTCCAGGCCAGTTTGCCAGCGCTTACAAGTCCCGGGCATCTGCTTCCCGCCAATGCGGTCATCAATCAGGTCAGCTCCCTGGCCGGGCTGTTAGGTCCGATCATCGGGGGGATCCTGCTGGGTTCCTTCGGGCTTGCACCGATCCTTCTGCTGGGAATCGTCTGCTTTACCTGTTCCGCGATTATGGAAATCTTTATCCATATTCCTTTTGAGCGGCAGCCTGTCAAAACGCGTATGCTGACCATGGTTACCGCTGATTTCCGGGAGAGTGTTACCTACATCCGAAAGGATAACCCGACCATATTAAAAGTCATGTTGATCGTCGCTGTCTTCAATCTGTTTCTGACCTCCATGCTGATTGTCGGATTTCCTGTACTGATTACGCAGACTCTGGGATTATCTTTAAAGCTGTGCGGTTACGCAGAAGGTGCCCTGGCCTTTGGAGGTCTGTGCGGAGGGGTCCTGACCGGCATACTCTCCAAAAAACTTCAGGTGTCCAACTCTCATCTGCTCCTGCTGGCCGCCACCGTCTTCACATTGCCGGTCGGAATTGCCTTACTTTTAGGCGCTCCTGCCATGGTTACTTATCTGATCATCACAGTATGCAGCTTTTTGCTGATGGCCAGCGCCACCATGTTCACCGTACAGACGCTGTCTTATCTGCAGAGCGTAACCCCTCCCCACCTGATCGGCAAAGTAATTTCTTTTGCCATGACACTTTCCATGTGTGCTCAGCCGATCGGCCAGGGAATGTATGGGTTCCTCTTTGATCTGCTTAAAAACCAGACCTGGGTGATCATTCTGGGTACCGTCCTGATCTCCGCCATTGTCACCATCTTATCCGCCAGAGTATTCCGAACTCTGAGAAACGCTTAATTTAATTTCCTGGTGTCAGCCTGCGGCTCCCGTACCACAGGAATCCGGCCGCAAGCAACGCGGTCAATGCTTCTGTGACCGGGTAAGAAATCCAGACACCGGTCATGCCAAAGAAATGAGCCAGCAGGCAGACCAGCGGAATGATGCCGACGCATCCCCGGATGATCGAGATGGCGAAGGACTGTTTCGGCATCTCTGTGGCGCTGAAGTATGACGCCGCTAATATATTCAATCCCGCAAACAAAAATGCGGTGAAATAGAGTTTTAATCCCGCCACAGCCAATTGCTCAAGGCACACATCATTGTCCCGGTTAAAGACCATAACCAATCCGTCCGCGAACCCAAATGTCAGCAGATAAATCAGGACCGCGAAACCCAGCGCCGTCATTATCCCAAATCTCAGGATTTTCCTGGCAGCACCGGTATTCCCCATTCCGTAGTTTGTGCTGACGATCGGCTGTATTCCCTGGGCAATCCCGGTGAATATCGCTATGACCACCAAAGCCAGATTAGCGATGACTCCAAATGCGGCCACTCCGGTATTTCCCTCCAGCTGCAGAATTACTATGTTAAACACAATGATCACGATGCCGGAAGAAATCTCTGTAATCAGAGCGGACATACCCAATGCGCAGATATTCCGCAGATTCCTGCCCCGAATACGGCAGCGGCAGATATGGAATCCGTTCCTGCGCCGGATCAGATGTACGGATAGAATGCCTATACTGATAACAGGAGCCAGTCCGGTTGCAAATGCGGCGCCGAACATCCCCATATGGAGTGGAAATATAAATATATAATCTAACAGGATATTTGATAAACTGCCTGCCAGCATCGCACTCATGGCCAGCCGCGGGGCACCGTCATTTCGGATAAAGGCAATGAGAATATTATTCATGAGAAAGAAGGGGGCAAAACTTAAAATCGTCTTCAGGTATATTCTGGTCATTTCATAGGTTTTTACATCTCCTCCCATCAAAGCGGCAATCGGTCCGCAAAACCCTGCTCCTGCCACCGTAAACAGGGTTCCCAGAACCAGCCATAGAAGACATGCGTGGGTAAAGGTTGCATTGGCCGCCCCGCCTTTCATCTGGGCTTTTTGTATCGAATATTTTGTAGCTGCGCCCACCCCGGTCATCAAGCCTGCCCCGTTTAAAAAGCTGTAGATCGGAATCGCCAGATTCAGTGCCGTCAGCCCGTCCGCTCCCAATCCTCTGGAAATAAAAAAGGTATCTGCCAGGATATAGCAGGATAGTCCCAGCATTCCTAACACATTCAGGCTTACATATTTACCGAATTCCCGGATAAGGGAATCTGTTTTCTCTTTGATTTTCATATATTCCTCCTGTTAACCTTCTGCTATGACTGCCGCAGCGCGATCCCCTGCGGAGTGTTTTTTTCTTTCATAGGAGCCGCTTGCCTGGGAAATAAAAAAGCGCCCGATCTTTCCTGCCTTCAAAGGCCTAACGGCAGGAAATCCGACGCTTACTTTAATCCTCTGGACCCGGCGGCACAGAGTTAAGCTTTCTCTATATCATTATTTATTATCTATCATATTATATCGTATCTATATTTTTTCCGATATCCTTTATCCGGTGCCCGTCTTGATCACCAGCGCAGAAAGAAAACTTGCTCTTTCCCTGGTTCTTCGCCTCATACAGCGCGTGATCCGCGCATTGATACAAGCCGTCGTAATCCTGCGCATCCTCCGGATACACCGCGATTCCGATGCTGCAGGTAACCGGTGTGGGGATTCTCTCCTGCCTATGTATCTGCCTGATATTGAGCAGAATGGCCTCGGCCTTGTCCGCCGCGCTTCTTCGGTCGTCGATATCCGCCATAAATACCAGAAATTCATCTCCGCCGATCCTTCCCAAAATATCACTGGAACGGAATAGTTTTCTGAGCTGGTCTGAAACTTCACAAAGCACACGGTCTCCAAAATAATGTCCATATTGATCATTAATCTGTTTAAAATTATCCAGATCCAGGATCATAAAAGCGTGCCGGGTTCCCACCCTGTGCTCCCTGATACACCGAAGAATCCACTCCTCGACCGCCTTCTTATTCAGCAGCCCGGTCAGGCTGTCCTTAAGCGACCGTTCCAGCAGCTTCATCGTATTTTTCTTTTCCTGATCAATATCAGCGATCACGCCCACGGCTTTCAATGGTTTGCCTTCCTCATCATACTGGGTCGTAGCACGGATCCGGCACCAGCGGTATACTCCGTTCACATTTTTGATTCTGAACTCTGTCTCGGAATAAGGGACACCTGCAGCTGTATCTTTCATGATTTTTATAAAAGCCGGCATATCTGCGCTATGGATGTTGACAGAAAATGGAATTTTCCGGCTGATCCGGTTTTTAATCGGCTGATAACCGAACTTTTTCTGCCAGTTGGAAGAAAAATCCAGAGTATCCTTAAGGATATCCCATTCAAATATAATGTCGGTCGCCTGGTTCATAATCACCTGATGCCGCTCCAGGCTCAGGCGCAGCGTCTCCTGCTCCTGCTTCCTCTGAGTGATATCTATCATCATACAAAAAAATGTCTGCGTGCCGTCATACGCTTTTGCCAGCCTTCCTCTGTCCAGGATCCAGCGGATCTTCCCATTTTTACAGGTAATCCGGTATTCTATTTCTACGGTATTTCCTATACTCAACTGACGTTGCAGGCTTTTTTTTGTCTCTTCCTGATCAGCAGGATGGATCAGATTCAGAAACCGGTCCTGGTAAATCTCTTTGATCTCCTGCCTCGTATAGCCCAGCATCGAAAGAAAGCTCTTACTCATAGATAACAGGGTAAGATATTCATCATTGCGGCATCTGTGAACACCGCCGGGTATATTCTCCGTAAGCGCTTCCAGCTCCTCATTGCGTACTTTTAACTCGTGTGCCGTTTTTTCCATCCGTTCCTTCATATGCTGCCGGTCAGTCAGATTGTTTTTCGAAACGAAAAAACGGTCGGGCTCCTGATCCAGATTCGGATCGGAAATATGAAGATGTATCAGCTTCATTCCTTCGGGGGTGAGCCTGCAGACGGCACTTACCCGGTGATGCAGATCCGCCACATTCTGGCTTTTGGCCCGGGCGCTTAATTCTCCGTATACCAGACAGTCGCTCTCGTTTAACGGCACCGCCGTATAGTTTGATCTCAATATGTGAAAAGTACCGGAATACTCCTGTTTTTCCCTTATGAAAGCCTGTCTGGCTTCCTGAAGCCCCCTGCACACCTCATTTTCACCGGTACCGATCCAGCTGGTCTCTTCGGTCATCATGGTCAGGACGTTTTCGTGATCTCTGCGTTCAAAATATAAAGTTTGCATTCGTTTAATAAAGTCAAGCGCGTTCTGCTCCAGAGACATTTCTTACCTCCTGTGTGCCGCGTGCGATGTATGGAATATAGTCAGCAATGCATAAAAAATAGTCAGCGAGGGTTTCTTTAAGCGCTACTATTTTCTAATATTATATACAATATTCTCAGCATTAGAAACGGGATTTATCAGAATGTATAAAATTGATATTTTAATGATAATAGTAACATTTTAATCCGCACGCTCACTCATATTTTTAACGACTCGTATCCATGACTGCATGGGCGCAGTCAGGAACTTATCTTTATGATATACGAGATGATTCGTATTTGCAAGACTCCATTTGTTAACATTTGCCTGGACCATGGTCCCCTCGCGGATCTTGGACTCCGCCAATACATCCGGCAGAACGCTGACTCCCAGGTTATGTTCCACCGCCTGGATCAGCACCTGGGAGTTCACACTGGTCCAGGCAGGCTTTGCCGTCAGGTTATGAATTCTGAGCATGCTGTCAAAGGTATCCCTTATGGCACTGCCCTGTTCTCTTAATAGCAAAGGATATTCCAGGAATTCTGCCAGCCCCGCTTTTCTTTTCGCCAGCGCGCATACAGGTGCGCATACGGGAATCAGGCGGTAAGAAGAGAAAGGTATCCGTACCAGCGCCTCCTGCTCAATCGGTCCCTCGATCAGTGCCAGATCTATCTCATGATTTAACAGCTGTTCGGTTATCTCTCTCGCCTGTGCTACCGATACCTGGACTGGAACATCAGGGCAGACGGTCCGGAATTCTTCCATTATAAGCGGAAGCCAATGGTATCCAATGGTAATATTGGAACCAATCCGAAGGATCGCCTGTTCTTCTAACATACGGGCTCCATTTTCCAATTCATCATACATTTCCAGAACGCGGGATACTTTCTCCAAAAACAGCTTACCCGTTTCATTCAGATAGATTTTTCTGGAGATCCGGTCAAATAATTCACAGCCCGCCTCCCGCTCTAACTCACTGATTGCATGGGAAACCGCAGGCTGGGTCATATAAAGAGCCTGAGCCGCCCTGGTAATGCTCCCCTGTGTGCACACGGTCTGAAATATTCGCAGATGCCTGATCGTCATCTCTTCTTTCACTCCCCTATTTGTATTACTAATTAGTTATGAATTATATAAAATAATACCATTTTACTTATAGGTAATCAACCCTTATACTAAAAGAGCAGAACCTTTTATCGGATCACCGTTACGATTCATGGTCATTATGGGAGGGGACTGGCACCTTTCGGCAAAAAAGTGAAATCTTCAAGCAGCTGCGTGGAGAAAGGGGCCAGTCCCCGGATGCCGGTCAATGTGCAAAAAAAGCGCCTGGATGTGGGACTATACGAGTCAACATCCGGGGACAGGCTCCTTTCTCCACGTGGTTACTTGAAGATTTCGCTTTCCTGCCGAAAGATGCCAGTCCCCTCCCACTCCGCTGAAAATTCAGAAAGGAACATTCACTTATGAAATCCTGTATCCCCAAAAACCTGCCCTGGCTTTTCGGCATTAATTTTTTTATCAGCGCTTTTACGTTTGGCGGCGGATATGTGGTCATCCCCATGATCCGCAGATATTTTGTAGAAAAAAAGCAGCTCTTCTCTGAAGAAGAACTGCTGGAAATGGCTGCGATCGCCCAGTCTTCACCCGGAGCCATAGCGGTAAATCTCTCAGTCCTGGCCGGCTACCGGACGCTTGGCAGACTGGGGGCAGCCGTCAGCTGTATCGCAGCCGTTCTGCCTCCCCTGCTGCTGATATCCCTGATATCGTTCGGCTACGACGCTTTCCGCAGCAGCCACGTGGTCTCCGCTGTTCTTAAGGGTATGGAGGCCGGCGTCGCCGCTCTGATCGTAGATATGACCATCGATATGTGCAGGACCATCTTCCAGGAACGCAGGCTTATACTCACCCTGCTGGTTCCCGCCACTTTTCTGGCCAGCAGTATTCTTCATATCAATGTCTGTCTCCTGATCCTTGGCAGCGCCCTGCTGTGCCTGGCAGAGTGCAAAATCCGGAAACAATTAAGGGGGCGGGTTTCATGACAGAACAGCTCTTTTCTCTGCTCTATTCCTTCCTGCAAATCGGTTTTTTCAGTATCGGAGGCGGTTATGCCACGATCCCGCTGATCCGCCAGCAGGTCATCGACCTGCACGCCTGGCTCACGATGCAGGAATTCACAGATATCATTACCATTTCCCAGATGACTCCCGGTCCGCTGGCCGTGAACACCTCCACTTTTGTAGGAATGCGCATCGCAGGCCTGGGGGGCGCGGCGGCCGCCACATTCGGCTGTATCATATCCGGATATCTCATCTCCCTTTTTTTATACCGTTTTTTCAAAAAACATCAGCAGACCAGCTGGATCCAGCCGGTTCTGAGCGGTCTCAAATCAGCCTCCGTGGGGCTGATCGCCTCCTGCGCGCTGACCATCGTGGCATTAGCCTTCCAAAGCGATACCAAAATTTTGGGTCTTCCTCTGAATCTGACCGCGGTAGTGCTGTTCGCCCTCTCCTTCTTTGCCCTGCGGAAATGGAAAATCCATCCGATTCTGTTAATGACCCTCTGTGGGCTGGCGGGGATATTCCTGTATTAATTTCATCACAAACTGCGGAATTCCCCGCTTAGGATATTGACCTGGTAAGTTACGATGGTCTTAATCTGCCCTTGTGAGCTGTCCAGATCACCGGAAGGGATCTGAACCAGCCAGAACCGATAGTTTTCCAGATCCTGTGCGATTCCGTCGTAATAGAGAAAGGTATTGGTTTCTGCGTCCAGCAGATATCCCGGGGCACCTTCCTCCCTGCTTTTTACCGCTTTCGGGTAATCCGGCTGAAGCGCGCTCTGATAAAGTTTTTCTGCCGCATCAGCCGGGCTCAGCCTGCTGACATACATATAGGTCGTATCATATTTTCCTGGTATAAAAAAATGGTACGCGGGATCAGCTGCCAGGTCTACCGGCTGCACCTTCCGCTTTTCCAGACCCTGCGTACCATCAGCGTCATAGGGAAGGATCAGGGCCAGATAGGTCCCTTCTCCCCTCATGATCCGGATCCGGTATCGCATCGTTATGTTCTCTCCCTCAGGCGGGCTTCCCTGATTGCCGGGCGATACTGCCAGCTCAGTCGTCTCCAGGGAAAGCAGGCAGTCCTTTTTATCACCGGCCGTCATCGCACACTGATTGAGCTGTACCCGTACGTCCACACCGTTAACGGCGTATTCCATTCGCTCTGCTTTGAGGGCCAGGAGGGCAATCCAGTAGGGATTATCCGAATCACTGGATATCTTGATGATTCCATCCTGGGATTCCATATTGGAAAGGGTCGGATCCTCACTGAGGAAATTTTTCATCTGAGCGATCGAGCTCTCTTCGATCTCCTCTTGCGTGGGCAGCTCTTCCGCAGGCTGAACCGCCTGCTCTTTTTCCGGCGTGGTACAGAACATCTCGATGGGAGCTGTCCGCTCCATAGATACCTGACAGAGTGTGATGGTCCCTCCATTTTTTATCAGGCCGCTGTCTGAAAGCACACAGTTTTCGTTTAAAACGATATTCCAGCGGGGCAGACCATTGCTGCAAAGCGCCAGCGCAAGAGTCCCGAACTGCACGCAGTCCTCATAAGCATAGGTCTCCTGAAAGCTTGCATTTCCCACGGTGATCCCGTTCTGATCCGACTCTATAAACCATCCGGCTGTGTTCTTATCCGCCAGGGTCCAGTTTCCATGTATCGCTGCCGCTACATAATAATAGCTGATACCATTCCCGCGGTCCCCGTAGGTGGCAAGATACTGATGGACCTGCTGGTCCGTAGATTCGTAGGTGACGGCGCACACGTCATCCGCCAGCCACTGAAGTTTCAGCTCGTCTTTCACGGTATAGGAAAATTGCTGCTGTTTTCTCGCAAACAGATAAAAACGGGTCCGGTATTCGAATATCTGGCCGGTTTTTTCTTCTCCCTTAAGTACCAGCAGATGCTTATAATCCGGGGAAAAACTGACCTTCACAAGAGACTCCTGCGTAACAAAGGCCGGCAGTACCAGCAGTCCGATTATAAATGTAGCTAGTACTGCTGCCAGCAGACCGATCCTCGCCCATTTTTTCCACCACAAAAAACAGGCGAGCCCCAACAGGCAGAACCCGGTCCCAAGCGTTACGACCCAAACCAGAATCCAGTCTGTTGTAAATTCATAGCCCAGTGGCCGGACCAATAGCAGGAATACCCCTGTCAGTGCGGCCGTGGCCAGTGTTACCATCATGCATAATATGCCGAATACTACATGTGCATAGGAATGTTCCCTTGTTTTATGATTCTCTGTCATCGTTTTCCTTCTTCCTGATTTGATTTTAAACTTTTTGATCATGATTTTTTATAGCTATGAGCACTTAGCGGCTGTTCTTTAGCCGCTTACGTGCGATGCATGAAAAATAGTCAGCGAGGTACTTTCGAGCGCTACTATTTTTTATAGCTATGAGCACTTAGTGCCTGTATTGTGGGCACTTATGTGCGATGCATAAAAAATAGTCAGCGAGGTATTGTCGAGCGCTACTATTTTTTATTATTTTAGTAATAATTACATATGTAATATTTTACCTTTTTATATTTTACCACATTATTTTAAACATGTTACAGTTTTTTTATAAATATTCCTAAGCGGAGGGGACTGGCATCTTTCGGTAGGAAAGCCAGGTTTTCAAGCAAGTGCGTGGAGAAAGGGGCCTGTCCCCGGATGTTGACTGGAATCGTCCCATATTCGGGGAAGCAGGCGTTTTTTTCCTCGAACTGACCGGCATCCGGGGACAGGCCCCTTTCTCCACGCAGCTGCTTGAAAACCTGGCTTTCCTACCGAAAGATGCCAGTCCCCTCCCTTAACGCTATATATTGACATACAACCTCTTAAATACTAGAATCTAAGGAAGGCTTTAAATATATGAATAGAAACTACACAATAGGAAGAAAGTGAGAAATTTTATGAATCAACCGTTGCGTATCATTGTTGTTGGCATGGGTGCCAGAGCAATGATATATGCCAGGGAAGCTTTGCTTCATCCCGAACTGTTTCTCATCACCGGTGTTGTGGATGTCAGTTTGAACCGGATACGCACCGCGCAGCGATTATTCCGGATTCCAGACGATCATTGTTTCACATCTGTCGATGAACTGACCGCCGTTCCCAGATTCGCAGATGCTGTCATCAATGGTACGATGGACCCCCAGCATGTATCCACGACTATTCCACTGCTGCGCCATGGATATGATGTCCTTTTGGAAAAACCATTTGCCGTTAATCAAAAGGAGGCGGATCTTCTGCTTCACTGCGCAGAGGAAACAGGCCGTATCGTTATGGTCTGCCATGTGCTGCGCTATGCTCCTTTTTACAGGGAAATTCAGAAACTGCTCAATAGCGGGGAAATCGGCAAAGTCATACATATTCACATGAATGAACAGGTCAGCTATTTTCATGAATCCGTGTCCTATGTGAGGGGAAAATATGCTTCCCCTGAACTATGCGGTTCTGGTATGCTCCTATCGAAATGCAGTCATGACCTCGATATTATGGCATGGCTCATGAAGGAAAATTTGCCGAAAACAGTTTCCAGTGTCGGTTCCGTCATACAGTTCATACCGGAAATGGCACCGGAACATGCCGGTACCCACTGTCTGCTCAACTGTCCTGCTGAACGTGACTGCATATACTCCGCAAAAAGGCTGTATATAGAAAATCCCCAGCGATGGGCAAATAATATCTGGCATGACATTGGGACAGAAACCCCTGCAATAGAGGAAAAAATAAGGCTTCTCCATAACAAGGACAACCCCTACAGCCGCTGTGTATACCGCTGCGGGCTAAAGATTGTAGATCATCAGTCGATACTGATACAATTTGCCGACGGGGCCACTGGAACCTTCTCCATGAACGGCGGGGCCTCTGCTTCCGGAAGAAATATTCATATTACCGGGACCAAAGGCGAGATTATTGGAAATTTTGAAAGCGAATATTTTACCGTACACAAGATTGCCCCCGGCAGCCCGGGTGGAAGAACCAGCCGAATCATTGATGTATCCAAAGATCAACATGGCAATCCGCACGGTAACGGAGATCAGGCTATCGTGCAGGACTTCCTCTCTATATTGAGAGGAGAACCCTGCTCTCCCTGCTGCACCACTCTGGCGGATTCCATGGTCGGGCACAAATTGGTTTTTCTGGCAGAAGCGTCCAGGGAAAATAGCGGTGAAACGCGAAGATATTAGATACGCACTTGAGAATTTCTTTTACCCGGCAGCAAAGGCTGAAAGAAAAGAAAAAAATGACTTCAGAAGATTCTTCCGAAGTCATTTTCATTGTCGGTTTAATTAAGCAACGCAAACGTTGACTGCCTGAGGTCCGCGGTTACCGTTCGTAATATCAAACGTTACGCTCTGTCCTTCTTCCAGGCTCTTGTATCCATCTCCAGCAATACCGGAAAAATGTACGAATACATCTTCCCCGCCGTTATCGTTGGTAATGAATCCATAACCCTTCTGTGCATTAAACCATTTTACTGTACCTTTGTTCATGAAAGATACCTCCTAAAATAAAATTATTTGTATTCCGGGTGAAAAAAAATCACATATTTTTGTAAAGCATCCAATAAATCGATGACTTACAAAAATATGTGAATCTAATCAACCTATCAATACCAAAATTAGAATAGCATATCTGCCAAAAAAAGTCAAATAAAAAATCACTTTTTCCCATCTTTTTCCTACCCTTTTCCTTTCCAAAAGTTCGAAAGATATTACCCGGAATCGGTATACCCCCTCACATCTGGAATCCAGGAGCGGATCGACGTGGACAATCAATGTGGACGAGCGCAAGGATAACCGCTTACCTGAGATCGGAAATGTGGGCTTCCGTATGTCTGCTGACCAGGCTTCTTCCACAGACGAAAAAGCTGTGTTCGACAACCTGCTTATACGTGATAATACGAATCTGTCCAGCTCAAAGGTTCCTCAGTAAATCATAAACATTCAGTGATATTGGTCGTTGGTGGGGAGCTAATCCCAAAACCAAATCCCAAGAAGAAATTGACATTATGGGAACGGATAGGGATATCGCCCTGTTTGCTGAGTGCAAGTGGACAAATGAAAAGGTTACCAAAACAGGATTTACAAAAGGCTGTATTGATAAGGCGACAGATATGGGTAATGTTGAGTTTGTGAGTTATGACGAAATGATCGATCGTTCATTGTATTTTAAGCCAAGTCAAAAGATCTTGACCCATTAGTTGGAAAAGGGCATCGGCCATCGAAAGAGATGACCGATGCCTCCTTTCCTTCACCTACGATTATCGCGCCGGGGCGGAAGCTATGTCAAAGGATTTCCGGTCCATTCAGGTTACAAACCATAATATATTCCTGTTCGTTTTCATCCATGATCTCAAAGCCAGCCTTTTTATACATCGAGACGGCATAATTGTCTTTCTGGACTGCAAGGGAGGCTTTTGCATATACCTTCCTCCTCAAAAGCAGAAGCATCTCCTTCATTAATTCCGTTCCAACGCCCATCCCTCTGTACTGCGGATAGACGGATATCGCAAATTCAGGAACGGATTCCTCCACATGTCCAAATGCCTTAATACGGCGGACCCAGCAAGCGCCCACCACATAGCTGTCAACCTCAGCAACCAGGCAATGGTCATCTTTTTTTGAGCCAAACCGGTCAATATAGATCCATATGGATGCGTCCTGTATCACAGTTCTCGGCAGCGGATTCTTTGCATCCCTCTGATAGATCGCTTCATATACGAAATCTGTCAAAAGCAAGATTTCTTCCTTTTTTATCGGTCTGATCCTCATATTAATCCTTTACCACTGCTTTTCGCATCAACAGCCAGCTAAGTCCGCTGAAGACAGCCGAAGCCACCAGCGCCGACAGCATCCCGATATAGGGATTCCCAAACTGCAGCCCTGTCATGATTATAAATGCCCTGAATAGAAAATTAAAGATCACACCATCCAGCATCACATCCACGATAGGCAGCAGTACAAAGCAAAGTACTGGTAATCCTACAGAAATCAGAAGCTTCCACTGTTTTCCCATCCGATAATAAGCGATCGTTATAAAATATCCCACCATCATAAAGGCAAAACAGCAGCTAAAAAGCAGCAGCAGGTTCTCCACAGCAACGAGGACCGGCGATATGGAAGCCATGCGGTCCGAATACAGCATCTCATACAGAGTCCCCAGCTGGATATCACGGTAGCCGCTCCCTAGCTTCGCCAGACTGGCCAGGACTTCCAGGACTACTGCCATAATCGCGCATACCGCACAGGTAGAAAGCAACTTCCCTGCGAATATGGTTTTCCGGGAAACACCGTTTTGCAGAAACATCCCGAAATTCTCCTTGAACGTATTCAGTCCGATCACAAAAAGAAAAATAAATGCGGAAACTTCCAGACCATTGGTAGTTCCCTGCAAACCAGGTATAAACAACGTCAGAATCAGAATCAAAAGAACTCCGGAAAATATAATCAGCGCCCTCGTTATATCCTGAAACTGGTATTTGACAGAAACTTTGATATTCATATTCTTCCCCTCCTAATCATTCGTCATCTGAATAAATAATTTCTGAAGATCCAGCTTCGACACTTCCAGTCCCGCCGGCACTTCCTCTCTTCTGGCACTGCCCAGCAGATAAGCGGACTTAAGACCGCCTAAAGTGTCCTCGCCCAGAAGCTTACGCCCCGCAGTATACTGGTCCACCAGCGCCGCGTTACCGGATACCGTATAGCCCTTCGCCAGCAGTTCCTCCGTCGTCTCATCCCGTATAATTCTTCCATTCTTTATGATAATGATCTGTTCGATGACATTTGCCACCTCTTCGATCAAGTGTGTGGAGATCACTATCGTGCTGGGGGAATCGCTGTACTTCTCAATCAAAAGCTTATAAAACAGCTGACGGTGATTGGCATCCAGTCCCAGGACAGGTTCATCAAACAGCACAAACGGCGTATTCACTGCCATTGCAATACATATCTTAAAGATAGACTGATATCCCGTAGATAAATCATGGATTTTCTTTTTCATCGGGAGCTGGAAGAGCCCTGCTATTTTTTCCGCATAACCCATATCAAAATCAGGATAAAACTCCGCGCTCCATTGAAAGGCTTCCTTCACTTTCATTCCGGACGGATAATAGCTCTGTTCACTCATCAGATAGATTTTCCTCAAGACCCGGTCGTTCTCCACGGCCGGTTCCCCGTCTACCAGGACTTCCCCCTCATCTGCGAAAATCCGGTTGGTTATCACATTCAATAACGTGGACTTACCCGCTCCGTTGCGTCCCAGCAGTCCATAAATCTTATTCTCCCGGAAGCAGATATTCACATGATCCAGTGCGGTAACATCGCCGAAGCGTTTGCTCACCTGTTTTATTTCAATTCCGCTCATCCTTCAAACCCTCTTTCTATCAAATTTACGATATCCTGTGGTGACAACTGCAATCTTTTCGCCTCATCAACCATAGTCCGGATATATCGGTCATAAAACTGCCCTTTCCTCTTCTCTCTCAATACCTGCACTGCCCCTTTGGATACAAACATACCGACTCCTCTTTTCTTATACACGATTCCTTCGTCCACCAGCAAATTAATCCCCTTTAACGCGGTAGCAGGGTTGATCTGATAGGTAACAGAAAATTCCGTTATCGATGGTATCTGACCCTCTTCGGGGAATGCCTGTGAAAGAATGGCATCCTCTATTCCTTCCGCTATCTGAATAAAGATCGGCCTCTCTTCTTCAAATTCTAACTTCATAAGATACCCCCTTTGGCCTTTTGGTTAGTTAGTTGAGTGATTAACTAATGTAATAATATACGATTACTGATTATTTGTCAATACTCTTTTTCTTATTTCATGAGCGGTGAACTGCAGGCGGGGGATGCGATCCCCTCCATGCGCGCATTGGCAAGATCAATTCATGTAAGTGTCATCACGGTTCAAAAGGCTTATGAAGATTTGCAAAGGGATGGTTTTATGGAAACTACCGTTGGAAGGGGTAGTTTTGTATCAGCGCAGACCAAAGAATTTTATCAGGAGGAGCAACAACGTCTTGCGGAGGAACATTTGCAAATAGCCGCTGAGATTGGACGGGTAAGCAATATCCCACTCGCTAAGCTGACAGAGTTGTTGACCTTGTTTTATCAGGAGGACGAATAGCAACAGGCGGGTTAGATCCTATCATGCGTGATAACTGATTTAGAAAACGTCGCTGATTGCATCACTTTTATCCATGATGGGAAGCTCATTATGACCGTATCAAAAAATGATCTGGTATATAATTTTGCGGTCATGCGTTGTAAAGAAAGCCAATTTCTTGAAATAGATCCTGGCGGAATGACCACTTGGCAGATAGTATTGAACGCCGCAATTATGCTTGCCTGTTCGCTTCTGGCGTTCCCTTTATCCTACCCCGTGACAGTTGCCATCTTCAAGCGAAAAGAATATCAAACCAAAAAAGAGTTTCGCAAGCGAAACTCTCCGCCTGCGGCGGGCCGCGTAAGCGGCATCTTCCTTTCCGCCGCAGTGCGGTCCCTGCCGTCTTAATATAAACCTCATCAGAACAGGCTCAACCTTCAAGCGCTTCCGCAATAATCTCCGCACATTTTTCGTATCCCAGGGCCGAGCTATTCAGGCACAGGTCGTAAGATTCCAGCCTTCCCCACTCCGTTTGGGAGAAGGAGTTGTAGTAGCTCTTACGTTTCATGTCTTTTCGTTTGATGTAAAATTCTATATTTTTCATGTCGATGTGATCGACTTCGTGGGCCCTTTTGATCCGGTCCTCCATGTCCGATGCGTAGATGAATACACGGAGCGGCCTTCCGGCCTCCATCAGCGCCAGATCGGCACACCGGCCGATGAAGATGGCCGGGTGTTTCTCCGATAGTCTGCGGATGGTTTCACATTCCGCCTGGAAGATCTCATAGGGTTCCATTACTTTTCCAAAATTCCGGGCATTTCCGGAAGTCAATACGGCCAGATTGTAGAGCAGGCTGTCTGTCCGGATCTCGTCCTTTTCCTTTAGAACGCCAGGGTTCAGGCCGTATTTTTCAGCGGCCAGAAGTACCAGTTCGTAGTCATAATATGGCATATCCAGTTTTTTAGACAGCAGCTTTCCGATCTCTCTGCCGCCGCTTGCGTATTGTCTGCCTATGGTGACACTTCTGTTTATCATGTTTCTCCTTCCTTTCCTTCATGTCTGCATGCAGCGGGCTTTATGCGATCGCTTCCTCAAACTGGGAGTTGTAGAGTTCTGCGTAGAAACCGTTCTTAGAAAGAAGTTCATCGTGGCTGCCCTGCTCGATGATATCACCGTCCTTCATGACCAGGATCAGATCCGCGTCCTTGATTGTGGAAAGCCTGTGGGCAATGACAAAACTGGTTCTGCCTCTCATCAGATTATTCATGGCTTTCTGTATCCGGGCCTCGGTTCTGGTATCAACAGAACTGGTCGCCTCATCCAGGATCAGTATCTTATTGTCCGCCAGTATGGCACGGGCAATGGTTAAGAGCTGTTTTTGTCCCTGCGAGACGTTATCGGCCTCTTCATTCAGCTCCATCTGATAGCCTCCGGGCAATGTCTGGATGAAATGATGGGCATGAGCTGCTTTGGCTGCAGCGATGACTTCCTCGTCCGTGGCGTCCAGCCTGCCGTACCGGATATTTTCCATGATCGTCCCCTTGAACAGCCAGGTATCCTGGAGTACCATTCCGAAACTCTCCCTTAATTCACTGCGGTTGAAATCCCGGATGTCATGGCCGTCAACTTTGATACTGCCGCCGTTTACGTCATAGAAACGCATCAGCAGCTTCACCATGGTGGTCTTGCCGGCCCCTGTGGGGCCGACGATGGCCACGGTCTGGCCAGGCTCTACCTCGCAGCTGAAATCATTGATGATGATTTTATCCGGATTGTATCCGAAATGGACGTGTTCAAAAGTAACCCTGCCCTGAATTTCTTCTACGGATACCGGGTTCTCTACATTGTCAATTTCTTCTTCCTCGTTCAGGAACTCGAAAACACGCTCTGACGCGGCCGCTGTGGACTGAAGCATATTGGAAACCTGCGCCAGCTGCGAGATCGGCTGTGTAAAGTTACGGACATACTGGATAAATGCCTGGATGTCGCCGACTTCGATCACCCGTTTGACCGCCAGAATACTTCCGCTGACCGCCACTGCCACATAGCCCAGGTTTCCGACGAACATCATAATCGGCTGCATCATTCCGGACAGGAACTGGGACTTCCAGGCTGACTGGAACAGCACGTCGTTGGTTTCATCGAACTCCTGGATGGCGGCTTTCTCCCGGTTGAAGGCTTTGACGATATTATGGCCGCTGAACACTTCTTCCACCTGTCCGTTTACCTTGCCCAGATATTTTTGCTGGGTGATGAAATATTTTTGGGACATTTTTACAACGACACCGATCAGCAAAACGGAGATCGGCAGAATGACCAGCGCAATCAGTGTCATCAGCGGGCTTATGCTTAACATCATGATCAACACGCCGATGATCATGGTGACGGAGGTGATCAGCTGGGTAACACTCTGATTTAAGCTCATACCCAGGGTATCCACATCGTTGGTGATTCTGGAGAGGACTTCGCCCACCGTCTTGGACTCAAAATATTTCATGGGCATCCGGTTGATCTTTTCCGAAATCTCTTTTCGGAACCGGAAGCACAGTTTCTGGGAAATACCGGTCATGATCCAGCCCTGTACAAAGGAGAACAGGGAACTGATCAGATACAGGCACAGCATGATCAGCAGAATCCGTCCTATCTTTGTAAAATCGATGCCTCCCGACCCGGATATCTTACCCACCAGCCCGTTAAAAATCTCGGTGATTGCCTTACTCAGCACCTTCGGGCCGGCGATGTTAAAAGCAGTGCTGCCAATGGCAAAAATCAGCACAAAGACAATGCCTACTTTATATTTACTCATATATTTTAATAATTTTACAATGGTTCCTTTAAAATCTTTTGCCTTTTCGCCCGGCACCATTCCATGTCTGGGCCCCATGGGCCTTGCGCTGCTGCTGTCATCTTTTTTACTCATGATGCGCGGCCTCCTTTCAGTTCTTTCTCCGAGAGCTGCGATTTCGCGATTTCCTGATAGGTTTCACAGTTTTCCAGCAAATCCTCATGATTTCCCATCCCCACGATCCTGCCTTCATCCAGCACGATGATCTGATCTGCGTGGAGGATGGTACTGATCCGCTGGGCCACGATGATTACGGTCGCATCCTGAACCTTCTCATTCAGGGCTTTACGCAAAACCACATCGGTCTTATAGTCCAGCGCCGAAAAACTGTCGTCAAACAGAAATACCTTCGGATTCTTCGCGATCGCCCTGGCGATGGACAGCCTCTGCTTCTGGCCGCCGGACACATTCGTTCCGCCTTCGGAAATGCGGCTCTTGTATTGCTCAGGCTTGGAGTCTATGAATTCCACCGCCTGAGCGATCCCGGCCGCCTGTATCATAGCCTCGTCCGTTATCGTGTCCTCTCCGGCGAATTTGATATTGGATTCAATATTTCCTGAAAACAGCATTCCCTTCTGGGGTACAAAACCCAGCAGCTCCCTTAACTTATGCTGGGACAGATCCCGGATATCCACGCCGTCCAGCGTGATACGTCCTCCCGTTACATCATAAAATCTCGGGATCAGGTGGATCAGCGTAGACTTCCCGCAGCCGGTACTGCCTATGATTGCTGTCGTTTTACCCGGTTTTGCCGTGAAGCTTAAGTGGTGGAGGGTGTTCTCCTGCGCTCCGGGATAGTGGAACGATACGTCCTCAAAAGTCAATACGCCCCGGCATCCAGCCAGCTTTTCATCCTGGTTCTTCTCTTTATCCTGTATCGAACATGAGGTCTGCATAACCTCGTCGATCCGGACGGCCGCGACCCCTGCCCGGGGCAGCATGACGGACATCATAGTAATCATCAGGAAGGACATGATAATCTGCATCGTATAAGTAATAAATGCCATCATATCACCGACCTGCAGATTCCCCAGATTGATTCCCTGCGCTCCCACCCAGACGATCAGAACCGTGGTGCAGTTCATCACCAGCATCATCGCGGGCATCATAAAAGTCATAATCCGGTTGGTAAACAGCTGGGTTGACATCAGGTCTTTGTTGGCCTTCTCAAACCGCTTTTCTTCAAAGCGTTCCCGGCTGAATGCCCGGATCACCGGAAGGCCGGTCAGAATCTCCCGGGACACCAGGTTCAGTTTATCCACAAGAAGCTGCATCTTTTTGAACTTCGGCATTGCGGCGGACATCAGGACCGCAACCAGAAGGATACTGGCTCCCACCGAGACACCGATGATCCATCCCATCCCCGTCCTGGTACCGGCCACTTTGATAATACCGCCGATTCCCAGAATAGGGGCATATATGACGAAACGCAGCATCATTACCGTTGTCATCTGCACCTGCTGGATATCATTAGTACTTCTGGTGATCAGGGAAGCCGTGGAAAAATGATCCAGCTCATTCCCGGAGAAATCAACCACTTTCTGAAACATCCGGCTGCGCAGGTTCCGTCCGATCTTGGCCGCGGAATAAGAGCCCAGCATACCGGCCAGTATAGCTGCAATCACCATCACCAGCGTATATAAAAGCATAATTCCGCCGGACTTCAGCAGATAGTGGGTCTGATAAGCTCCCATATCGATCCCCAGCGCTTCATACTCTGCTTTCACAAACAAGATCGCCTTTTGGGTGATCAAGGACTCCTGCAGGTCTCCCATCTGGCTTAAAGCCTGGTCCTTCATTTTCATGACCTGATCTTTCGTCATTTGTCCGGAAGCGATCATGCCCTTCAGCGACTCCATGGTCATCTTCCCGGATTCCTCCACAGATGAGATCAGCATCATGGGAGTGCCCAGCATCTCATCCAGCTGTTCCAGGGCCTCCTTATTTTTGGTATTTAATACATAATTGCCGTCCGCATCCTGATCATAACTGGCCGACAATATCTTAATCTGCGCATCGTTCAGAAAACAGCTCAGGTTCTCAAATGTCTCCGGTCTCATTTTCTCCGGGGCCACATATTCGATGCCCCCCTGCTGTATTCCGACATCTACAATATTGGACGTATATTGGGGCAATGCCAGGTCACAGTACGCCTGAATAACCAGTAAGGCTATAATCAGCACCACCATACCCTTAACATCGCGCAGGTACTTGAATAATTTTGTCATCGTCTCTCTCCTTTCGTCCTGCTGTCTAACTCATCATCAATAATATCCGCTAACTCATTCCATAATACAATCAGCTGGCGGATATCCTCCTCCTTCATACGGTTTACTACACTTTTCAAAAATTCATCCATAGTGTCCACTGCATCCTGATGCTTCTGCCGTCCGGCCTCCGTCAGGTATACATAGGTATTTCTCCTGTCTTTTCGGTCCACCTCTCTGCTGATCAACCCCCGCTCTTCCAGTGTATGCAGCATTCTGGAAACTGCTGAGGACGCGATCTTCATATTTTTGGCCAGATCCGATACGCAGATTTTCCTTCCATCCTGGATAAGCGTATAGCGGTATATGACTTCCAAAGCCAGGAATTCTCCCTGAGAAATATCCGGAAACAGCACACTGAGCCTCACTCGTCTCATTCTACCTGCAGCTTTTAGCAGCTCTTCGGTTACCCCTCCTCGGTCCATTTCCTCATTCCTTTCCGTATCTTAATAAATATTTAACATTGTAATCTATTTACATTGTAAAATTTTAACTCCGATAGGAACTACTGTCAATATCTAAAATAGTTAAAGAATTATTTGCAAAAGGAATGTCTTTCGTCAATTTATATGATATCGATTCCACAAACTTTATTGACACTAAATTTGATCTATATTATTATACTTTATAGTTAGATTTCACAAGATTCCCGTTCAGAAAACTTAAAAACCCCCGGCTGCGGCGTATCTGTCTGCAGCCTCTGACTTTTACAAAAGAAAAAGGAGCCGGCAATGCTGGAAAAAATCAACCGCCAATATAATATTATCCGAAAATTAAAGTTATTAAACCTTTCCGATTCTCTCAATATCCTGCCCCACGGCGAACTAACTATACTAGATATCCTATGGAAGGCTTCCGAATCCCATCCGGGACAATACATTACCGTCTCCGACATCGCAAAGCAGCTGGGTGTAACACGACCCGCGATTTCCCGTACGCTACGCAAATTAGAAATGAAGGGCTGCATCCAGCGTCTGACAGACCGCCAGGACCGCAGGATCACATATGTCCTCATCACAGAAGACGGCCGTACCGCCCTGAATGAAAATATCGAAATTATAACATCCTTTATGAATCGGGTCTTTTCCCATTTTGAACCAAATGAAATAGACGAATATTTTAATCTGTCCAAGAAACTGGTAGATTCCATTACGGAAGAAGAAAAACTGCTGCTGAAATAAAATTCCTGGTGAAGAAGAATCGGGAGGAGAGGGAAGCCGCGGGGCCTTGGGCGGAGGTGCGGCTTCCCTCTCCTCCCTCTCACTAATTCAAGCTAGAATTCCATGCTCATTCCCAGCTTTTTTTGCTAAAATTTAATTAAATATTAGAATACTAAAAACAGTAGAATACCAGTCACCAAATTCAAATCTCTTGTACTATATCATTTATCGGCGGTCCTATGTTAATAGCGCCAAAGCAGGAGCGTTCTGCCGCAAAGGCAGGCTGGCCGGGAGGGGCAAAAAAGGTACGGCCCCCAAACCGCTTGAGGCCGTACCTTAGAACGGGTTTCGTCCTCTTCGGAGTTACCCGTTCTTAGGTCCGGCCGAAGCGGTTTGGGGGCCGTTTCTTTTTTGCCCCTCCCGGCCAGCCTGCCTTTGCGGCAGAACGCTCCGGACCATAGCAAATAAAATCCAAACTAGTGGCAGAAAATCCCTCCCATGTCGTGCTGGCAGATCAGTTTCACGCCGTTCTCTCCCAGCACTTCGATGGCTCTTTCATTGTCGGTTACCCGGAGGATCATATAGGCATAACCTTCTTTTCTGGAGGTAAAGGCGTAGGTGTATTCCAGATTGATCTCATTTTCTGCCAGCAGATCCAGGATTTTGGCCAGGCTGCCGGGTTTATCCGGCATCTCTACCGCCAGTACCGGTGTGATGGAGAATACGTAATCCGCTTCTTTCAGGACACAGGCGGTTTTGTAGGAATCATCCACGATGATTCTTAAGATTCCGAAATCCTTGGCGTCCGCCACGCACAGCGCATGCATATTGATCCCGTGCTGCTCCAGCAGTTTGGCGAATTCCGTCAGCTGTCCGGGCTTATTTTCCAGAAATACAGATATTTGTTTTGCTGTCATAAGTTTCTCCTCCTAATGGATTAGTATAGATTCCGCTTATCGATCACGCGGACAGCCTTTCCTTCACTTCTGGTGATACTCTTTGGCGCGACCAATTTTACAACCGCGTAGATGCCCAGCATAGCCTTTAACGCGCCGTTTAATTCTTTCTCTCTTACCGTAATCTTGGACAGTTCGTCGGAGAACATCTCAGGGGTCATCTCTACCAGGACTTCCAGCTTATCGCTGTTGTTTTCACGGGTAACAATAATCTGATAGTTGGCCGGATATCCCTTGTTCAGCAATACGGTCTCGATCTGGGACGGGAATACGTTGACGCCCTTGACGATCAGCATATCGTCGCTTCGGCCCATAGGTTTGGACATACGCACGTGGGTTCTGCCGCAGGAACATTTCTCCCGGTTCAGAACACAGATGTCTCTGGTGCGGTAGCGAAGAAGCGGGAATGCCTGCTTGGTGATGCTGGTGAATACCAGCTCTCCCTTTTCGCCGTCAGGCAGAACTTCTCCCGTCACCGGATCGATGATCTCCGCGATGAAATGGTCTTCATTGACATGCATACCGCCCTGTGCGCTGCACTCAAAGGATACACCCGGGCCTGAGATCTCGGTCAGGCCATAGATGTCATAGGCTTTGATATGTAATTTATTCTGGATGTCCTGGCGCATCTCCTCGCTCCAGGCTTCCGCTCCGAAGATACCTGCTTTTAACTTGATCTGATCCTGCAGACCCCTCTCATAGATACTCTCCGCCAGATAAGCGGCGTAGGAAGGCGTACAGCACAGAATCGTGGAGCCCAGATCACACATGAACTGGATCTGGCGGTCCGTATTTCCGGAGGACATGGGCAAGGTCAGGGAACCTACCTTGTGGGAACCTCCGTTTAAGCCGGGACCTCCGGTAAATAATCCATAGCCGTAGCACACATGAACAACATCATCCTTAGTCCCGCCGGCCGCGACGATGGCGCGGGCACAGCAGTCATCCCACAGATCCAGGTCGTGCTGGGTGTAAAACGCCACCACCCGGCGTCCTGTGGTTCCGCTGGTAGACTGTATCCTCACACAGTCGGACAACGGTACGGCTAACAGGCCGTAAGGGTAAGCCTCCCTCAAATCATCCTTGGTAAGGAAAGGCAGTTTATTCAGGTCCTCTGCGGATCTGATATCCTCCGGCACCACTCCTTTCTTCTCCATCAGATTGCGGTAGTACGGTACGTTGTCGTATACATGTTTTACTTGCTTTACAAGCCGCTCATCCTGCCAGGCTTTGATCTGGTCCCGGGATGCGCATTCAACTTCCGGCTGATAATAATTAGACATTGAAGTGTATCCTCTCTTTTCTTAAGTTTTCCATTAATCCACTATAATCAAATCGTGATTCTCCAGCAGCTGAGTCGCTTCTTCGATATCGTCGGTGTGGAACACCATCACCGGCGCCTGGTTTTCACGGATCACGAAAGAATAGATATAGTTTATACTGATATTTCCATCGGCGAGGATCTTTAACATGGCGTTTAAACTGCCTTTTTTATCCTCCAGCTCTACCGCCAGCACATCTCCTACCCGTACCACGAAGCCCCTGGCCGTCAGGGCTGCTTTGGCTTCCGCCGGCTGATCCACGATCAACCGCAGGATACCGAATTCCGGCGTGTCAAAAGAGGAGATTGCCCGGATATTGATATCCGCATCCAGAAGTGCATTTGTTACATTCATCAGGCTCCCGGAACGGTTTTCTACAAAAACGGATAACTGTTTTAACATGTTCGAACCTCCTATTTTGTGTAACCTATTTCAAAAGCTTTTAAATTGACCTGGACGGTTTTCGGGGGAACCGTTTTTTCGATTACCCGGCACCACTGCTCTTTGCTGAAATCCATATGCTGGGCCGCCACCCCGAGTACGATCAGATTAAAAGTCTTGGTATTTCCCAGTTTCCTGGCTTCCGCCATGGCGTCGATCGAATACAGTTTATATTCTTTCTCCAGATTTTCCAGGATATTTTCCGGATATTGCGCGTTTCCGATTACAACAGGCATCGGATCGATCCGCTGGTCATTGACGATCAGCACACCGTCTTTTTTGAGGAAATGAGCATACCGCATAGCTTCCAGCCTTTCAAAGGAGATCAGCACATCCGCACAGCCCTCTTCCACGATGGGTTCCGACACCTGATCACCGTAGCGGACAAAGGTGACGACACTGCCGCCCCGCTGCGCCATTCCATGTACCTCGGATAATTTTACATCATATCCGGCATCAATGGCCAGACCTCCCAGGATTCTGCTGGTCAGCAGGGTCCCCTGACCGCCGACGCCTACTATCATGATATTTCTTGTCTCCATTATCTTTCACCTGCCTTCTCAATTGCTCCGAATTTACACAGGGATTCACACAGACCACAGCCGGTACACATGGTGTCGTCAATTTTAATGATCCCGTCTTCCCTTCTGGTCATCGCAGGACATCCGGGTTTCATACACATACCGCATTTCTTGCATTTCTCTTCGTCTACCGCGTAATACGGTTTTTTCTCCTTGCTCAACAGAACGCAGGGGGATTTCGTGATAATGACGGAAATTTCATCTTTCGCGATTTCCTCTTTGATGACTCTCTGAAGCTCGTCGATATCAAAAGCATTGACCACTACCACATTTGGTACGCCGATGGCACGGCAGAGGCCCGGGATATCAATGGCGTAGGTGGGATCTCCCATCAGTGTTTTTCCGGTCGCCGCGTGATCCTGATGCCCAGTCATTCCCGTTGTGGAATTGTCCAGGATCATGACCGTACCGCTGGCCTGGTTATAGACCATGTTCATCAGAGAGTTGACACCGGTATGAAGGAAGGTGGAATCGCCGATCACGGCCACCCAGTCTTTTACATACTCTTTTCCCTTGGCTTTTTCCATACCGTGCAGCGTGGAAATGCTGGCGCCCATGCAGACCGTGGTCTCCACCACACCCAGCGGCGGTGCGGAACCTAATGTATAGCAGCCGATATCTCCGGCTCCGTGGATTTTCAATTTCTTTAATACATGATAGACGCTGCGGTGCGGGCATCCTGGACAGAGGATCGGAGGCCGTACCGGGATCTGCGCGGGATTTTTTAAGCCGAGATCTTGTTTTAAGATCGCTTTGCGCAGCAGGTTGGCACTGTATTCACCCTGCACGGTGAAGATCTCTTTTCCGATCAGCGGAATTCCCCAGGAACGCATCTGTTCTTCAATGACCGGTTCCAGCTCTTCCACCACATACAAAGTGTCCACTTTGGATGCAAAATCCTCCAGCAGTTTTCGGGGAAGCGGATTGACGATTCCAAGCTTACAGATCGAAGCTTCCGGAAGTACTTCTTTTACATACTGATAAGCGATTCCACTGGTGATAACGCCGATGCGGGTATCACCCATTTCCACCCTATTGACCGGGAAAGAACAGCCGTCTTCCGCCAGCTTTTTATTTCTGGCTTCCACTACCGGATGGCGGAATTTCGCGTTGCCCGGCACCATGACATATTTGGCAGGATTCTTCTCGTATCCTTTATCCTCGGGCACCTGGCGGTCGCACAGCTCCACCAGTCCCTGGGAATGGGATAATCTGGTGGTGACTCTTACAATAACCGGGGTGTCATAATTTTCACTGAGCTCATACGCGAATTTCACAAAATCCTTGGCTTCCTGGCTGTCGGAGGGTTCCAGTACCGGCACCTGCGCAGCTCTGGCTACCATCCGGGTATCCTGTTCATTCTGGGAGCTGTAGAGTCCCGGATCATCTGCCACTACCATAACCATTCCGCCGTTCACACCGCAGTAGGAGGCCGTATAGAGGGGATCACTGGCCACATTGAGCCCTACGTGCTTCATACAGGCAAGGGAGCGCACACCGCTGATGGAAGCGCCTATGGCCACTTCCGTCGCCACCTTCTCATTGGGCGCCCATTCAGAATAAACTTCCCCTTTATATTTTGCTATGTATTCACTGATTTCTGTACTGGGAGTTCCAGGATAAGCGGAGGATACCTTCACTCCCGCCTCATAGGCTCCCCGGGCGATTGCCTCGTTTCCCAGCATAATTTTTGTTTCTGCCATATCTTATAGTCCATCCTTTCTTAGATCTGTAACTCGCTTCGCTTTTCCTTCGAACCGCTGCAGGCTCTGGGGAGCCATAAGCCGGATCGTGGCATCCAGCCCCAGAATATCCCGCAGGCCCTGACGGATTCTGGCCTCCAGCGTGCTCAACATGGAGTATTTGTCCAACAGGCGGTCATCTACCAGCTCCACAGAGATAGTCATCACATCCAGATGGTTCTTTCTCTCCACCAGGATCTCATAGTGCGGCCCGATCTCCTCGATCTTTAACAGCACTTCCTCGATCTGACCCGGGAACACATTGACCCCTCTGATTACCAGCATATCATCCGAACGTCCCGACAGATTTTCCATCCGGCAGGTGGTCCTTCCGCATTTACACGGCTCATAGAACAGCCTGGAGATGTCTTTCGTCCGATAGCGCACCAGCGGCAGCGCTTCCCGGCCCAGGCAGGTGATTACCAGTTCTCCCTTTTCTCCCGCAGGCAGGACCTCGCCTGTATTCGGATCAATGATTTCCGGAATAAACCAGTCTTCATTGATGTGCATGCCGCACAGATATTCACACTCTCCGGAAACCCCCGGCCCGCAAAGTTCACTCATGCCATAGTTCTGCGTACACAGGAAATCTTCTCCCCACATCTTCTTCATCTCGGCGCGCATGGCCTCTGTCATACCTTCTCCGCCAAACAGGCCGATCTTTAAGTTCAGATCCTCAATCGGATCGATCCCGTTTAATTTTGCCACTTCGCCAATTCTCAACGCATAAGATGGAGTCGCCACAAGAAGGGTCGTGCCCATATCCTGCATGAACATCAGCTGCTTCTTCGTATTTCCTGTAGAAGTCGGCATCACACAGGCACCTATATTTTCCAGACCCATATGTAATCCAAGCGCCCCGGTAAACATCCCGTAACCAAAACAGATCTGCGCGATGTCATCACCGGTGGCGCCGCCCAGACAGGCGATCCTGGATACATTATTTGTCCACATATGCAGATCGTTCTTCGTGTAACCGACGATGGTCGGCTTGCCGGTGGTTCCTGAGGATGCATGTACCCGCTGCAGCTGTTTGCCCGGCACCGCGAACATTCCGGTGGGATAATTTTCCCGGAAATCGCTCTTGTTCGTAAACGGCAGCTTCTGAAGGTCTTTTAATGTTTTCACATCCTCCGGCTTCACGCCGGCCTCTTCCATTTTCTTGCGATAAGAAGGCACCCGTTCGTAAATATAGGACACGGTACTCTGCAGCCTGGCCAGCTGGATCTCTTCTATCTCGGCTCTGGGAAGTGTTTCTTCTTTTGCCCAAATCATGTTATTTCCCCCATTATTCAATAGTATAAATAGCATTATATCATCTATTTTATAATTTTGCACGTATTTTATTTTAGGACTTTAACGTTTTACAGGGAGAACGTTGGTATAGTTGAGGGGAAGCGGCGATGTTCCGGAAGGGGGGTCGGTGTTTTACAATGGATTTGTATCCTGCTTAAATTCTAGAGTTTTGAACTAAAAACGGCGTAACTCTTATAAATACTGGGCTGCGCCGATTTCTCTGTAGTCTGAATTTCACGCTCCATTATACCAACATTCAAGGGTATTAATCGTGATAAGGTGCCGGAAGAATGTATTATGAAGTTGTTTTAGGAACAGAATTTGGACTGGCATAAAATGCATAAAAGTGTCCGTTTAATGTATTTGATTTTTATAAAATATATACTATACTTAAATTAAAGCATTTAAGGATACTCTTTAAGGACTAAGCATTGACTTCTATTCATTCTAAATTATACATCTGTATTTTTACTTATCCATTTAATAAAATTTTAAAATTAAGTTATTTTGAAAGAAAGTGATTCCATTGTATCATGTATTTTAAACAATGTTAATAGTATTCAATCCTGTATCAAAACTATCTTTTTCTAATAATCGTCCGCCACCAATCCTGTTGGAGGGATACAAATGAAAAAAAGTATTGGTTTATTATTAGTGTGTATTTTAGTAATTAGTAACTTCAGCTTGGTTTTTGCCAGTTCAAGGCAAAATCCGGAAAGTTTGAATCAGGAGCTTAATTCGTTTGATATCAAAGGTTTAAGTAAAAAATACAATGTGGATGAGAATGAATTAAGAGAAGCCGTTAAGAATGCACTAAATTCGGATGTATTTTCACCATTTTCAGATATAGAAATTCCGGGCACGAACCAAAGCTCTGATGTAATTATACCAAATGGTGTACAAAGAAGGGGCGATTTTAGCGTAATTAACCAAGATGTAACTGCTTATACTGCTGAAAGAGGTAGGAAGACAGCAAGTGGAGTTTATCCTTATGTAGGTAATGTGGCTTGCCATCGTTATGACGATAAAAGTCCTTATATACCGTATGGAAGCACCGTAACATATCCAGAGTCAATTAAAATAGGAAGTAGTTCTAGAAGAAGTTTTACGGTTGATGATACAGGTACCGGAGGATCACGTTCCTATTGGTGGACGGATGTTTATTTTGGTTATAAACCGGATATGGACTCGCCCGCCTTAAATTTTGGGGTTAAACATTGGGCATATGATATTTCTACCCCGTAATAATACCCTATTCTGGACTATGTAAAATACTACAATTATCAGTATTTTAGTAAAAAACTTATAAATTAATTATTTGTGGCGGACGATTCTCTAGAGGATTTTATAATGAAAAAAAAATGGATAATAGTTATTGTGACGATCGTTATACTAGCGATTTCTGTCTGTACTATCATTAACCAGAATAATAACAAAAATGAACTAAGTGAATTGTTAACACTAAAAGAGGCTGCAGAATTGTCTATCTCTGAAGCCAAAAAATGGGCGGATGATGCAACGCTCGTTTATATAACAAGTGTTGACACGTCAGATAGTAATTATGAAAGCGGTAATGATGGTACTAGAAGGGCATGGACTTGTTTCCTTGAAAGCAAGATAAAAAATTCAAGTTATTTAGTTGGAATACATGATGGTAAAGTGACTAAGTCTGAGGAAGATGGTGGTGAAGGAACCAGCACAAGACCACCTATAGATATTAATAGTATTGTGGATTCTCCAGAGGCTCTCGATATAGCGAAGGAGAAGGGGTTGCAGGCGAGTGGAAAAAAACAGGATGAATGGATTAAAGGCTATGATTATATGCTGCGATATGCAGAACTTAGTAATGATCTTGATACCTCTTATTTGGCTATTTTAGTATATGGAATTTCACCTAATGGTAATTTTGCGCATGTTGTTATTGATGCTACGACAGGGGACATCTTAAATGCTAGCGAAGAAACCAGTTATGATAAAGATGGCCATTCTATATGGGAGGACTTTTAAAACTATTATTATAGCATTATAGCACGGGATGAAATAACAGACGTCCACTTTCCCGCCTACGACGTCTGCTTTATCACCAAGGAGAACCTCAAGGAATCCAGCAACCACAAGGGTTTTGTGGGCATACTACTTTTAAGCATAGACAAATTGGGGAAAGAAACAAAATAATTAAGTTTGATTTTTCGCCGGAGCAGAATCGTACAAGCTCCGGCGCTTTTAATATTTTCTTTTAAAATGAATATGGTAGAATAAACACATAAAAAGCAAAAAAGGAGAGGGTTCAGATGGATAATAATATGATGCAGCCTCAAAATACAAAAATCGTTATGTATCAGACAGAGGATTTTGGGGTCCATCTCAATGAGAAGTATAAAACCTATTTTGCTTCGGAACTTGAGATTTTATAATTTTGCACGTATTTTATTTTAGGGCTTTAACGTTTTACAGGGAGAACGTTGGTATAGTTGAGGGGAAGCGGCGATGTTCCGGAAGGGGGGTCGGTGTTTTACAATGGATTTGTATCCTGCTTATGGTTTGATATAAGAATAACCTTCCTGCTGTTTTTGGGCCAGCTCTACCACGCCGGCCGGGACTACCGCTGCGAAGGGGCACAGGATGGTATTTGGAGTGGTGTATTTTTTGAGCGCGTTGTTACAGGCGGCAAATGTAACTTTCTGTGCATCTAACTCTTCCATCCTTGAATAGAGATTGGCTTCTTCCGCTTCATGCTGGAACAATCCGGTGACTGCTATCCCGTTCGCTACGATTTCAATTTCAAATGTCGTATTGTTTTCCTTTCCATAATTCAGCATATTCATTGCGTTGCCCAAAACTAAATCCCATTTTTCTGTTTCATCAATATGGTATATTACTTTCATAGTTTATCTCCCTCTATTTTATTATTTTATATTATTATACTATATTTTACTGATCCTGTAGATAGGTATCACCATTCCAGTGGTAGAGAACCGGATCGCGTTCTCCTGTCTGCTGGTTATACCAATTTACCGAGAAGCTGCCGGGGGTGGGCTGGTCCAGCAATACAGAAGCTTCTTTTTCGTCATGGCGTTCGATATAGCTGAGAAGGGTTAGGCGGCCGCTGGTATCTATACTGTATAGATTATACTCGTTCCCTCCGCTCCACACCCAGCTGCCCAGAGTAAACTCCGGGTTTCCGTCTCCGTTATAGTCGGCTGCCGCAAGGGTTACCGGGCCGTAAAAACACAGTTCCGGCTGGGTCAGCTGTACTGGCATCTGATCCAGGATCCGGCCTTCCTTAAGTGTACGAAGTTCAAACTGCCCCACATAGTTCTCTCCGTCCTGGAAATAACCGCCATATATAAAGTCCGGATCGTCGGATCTCCATAGTTTTCCATCCGTCATTACCAGCTCCACATCAATGCCGCTTCCATCGGCAAGGGTCATGGGCGTGATTCCCATGGAGAAGGGGAATGTCATTCCGCCAGTATCCTCACCACCTGCATTTTCACCGCCTGTATTTTCCTCATCAGTATCAAGGTTAGCGGGTTTCTCATCTATAGACTCATCTTTATCAGCCTCTGCATCTGCCGATTCCTTTTTATCATCCACCGACGATTTCTGATTCTTGAAGAATCCTTCCGGAAGCTTGTCATTGCCCTCATAGTCCCACTGAGACAGCCAGTCGTAGGACGAGCGATAACTGTCTTCATCGATCACCAGATAGGTGTTGCCATAATTGGTGAACTGATGTCTCACTCCATCCGTTGTAGTGATATAAAAACTCAAACCTCCGCCGGCCAATACCTCCGGATTCTCCACATATCGGCCGCGGGAATGATGCAATAGCTCTACAATCTGCGGGTATTCTTCAGGTAAATACACGCGGTATTGCTTTCCTTCGTCGGATGGCATAACTACCAGCTCAATTTTGACTACCTCTTCCGGTCTCAGACTTTTCGCCCATTTCATGGAATCACGGGTAGCCGGACTGAAAATCAAGCCGGCAGATATGACGATCAGTATCACTGCCGACGCGATGATTCCCCAGAAAGCAGGCCTGTGATAATTCAACACATTGCGGATACGGCTTTTTATGTCGTTCTCACCGAAAGCGAGGGGGCCCCCGCTTAAGGTTCTGCGGCCGGAAGCCAGCGTTAACAAAGATGAGGCGTATTCCCTGCGGATCTCCTTACCCATATCGTGCAGTACCCGTTCATCGCAGGATAATTCCATATCTTTTTCCATCAGCAGAAAGGCTGCCCAAACCAGCGGATTAAACCAATGAATGCATAGAACCAGATAAGCCACCGGTTTGATCAGGTAATCCAGCCGCTTGATATGGACTTGTTCGTGGCAAATAATATAGCTTCTCTCTGATTCTTCTAATGCGTTTGGTATGTATATGGCCGGACGGAAAATTCCCATCACAAAAGCCGTCTCCAGATACTCCCCTTCATATATATTTATTTTCCTTCTTCTGAATATCCCCTGTATTTCGTCTCTTTTGTACAGATAGGCAGATCTCCTCAGATTCTTCATCTTAGTCAGAGATAGAATACTGTAAGCAAGCATTCCGGTTATGCCCGACAACCATATGACTGCTGCCGCCATCATGCCCGGCTGTGGTAACGTTTTATTATCCGGGTGGACAGACGTCTGCGGTGCCTGTCTTGTATTTGCCGCTGCTTCGGGTTCAGAATCTGCAGACTTGGAGTTTTCCGGATAGACTGCCGCCTCCGGGATTGCTGCGTTCCCAGATGGCAGAATACTGAAGATTCCTTCTATTGTAAATGGGCAGATTAAACGGAACAGCACCACACACCACAGTATATAGGAAAATATCTTTGGCGCCTTTTTTAATAGCATCCGTACTGCCATGATGATAAGTATCACATAACTGGCGGTTATACTCATGTTTAAGATCGTGATAAACAGTTCTTCCATCTTGTTTCCCCCTATGGTCCCGAAGTTCGCCAAGCATTGGTCTAATACTAATAGACCATTCTTTTCTTTTAGTCTATCACGAATAGACCATTACTGCAAGCGCCAAATGATGTGTCGCCAATGGCACAAATGATGTCCCGCTAATGACATTAGTTATGTATATATTAATAAAAAATCTACGGATTAGATTATCTACACTGAAATCGGCATTGAAATAACAAAACTAAGTTTCTCAGAAATACTGACACCGAAATATCAACACTTTATCTAACTGAAATATCGGCACGGAACATGGAAACATCACACATAACCAGAAAAGAGATCACCGGTATCAACATCTAAGATGTCAATGACCGGTGATCTCTTTCTATTATATTATATAATAATTGCCGAACTTCTTTTTAGCAATCACAGTCCCTGGTATCCAGGCAAACTGATTCCGGTTTTGCGAACGGATCGAAACAGGAAGCAGCATTTCTGCCTGACTCCATGCCTGCCGCATAACCACTTGCATATCCGGCCTTATAACCATCCTTATAGCCCTGTGCATAACTCTCGTCACGAACCGGACTGCAGGGCCGGTTCTCAGGACGGCACGGCGGCATCGGACGGTTCTCGGGACGACACGGCGGCATCGGACGGTTCTCGGGACGACACGGCGGCATCGGGCGGTTTTCAGGGAGACACGGCGGCATCGGGCGGTTCTCGGGACGACACGGCGGCATCGGGCGGTTCTCAGGACGGCATCCGGGCACCGGACGGTTCTCGGGACGGCATCCGCAGGACGGCCGATTCTGCGGCCTGCACTCGGGCATCGGGCGAGCTTCCGTGCAGACAGGCACCTTTTTGCATACTTTTACCTCTTTACATACTTGCACCTTTTGGCAAACCGGTGTTTCCCTGCATACTGGCGCGTTATTGCATCCGCAGTCAGGACGTACCCCGCTGCATCTATTTTCAACACGCGCTCCGGCGCATCCTCTGTCCGGGCGTGTGTTATTACATGTACAGTCGTTTCTCACCTGTTTGCATCCGCAGTCACATCGTGCTTCCTTACCGCCACAGTCAGGCCGCACAGATCCAGAGCCGCATCCCGGGAGGGTTGTTCCTTGATTTCCACACATATCCATACACTCCTTATCAATTATATACTGTATGATATGTGAAATTCAAAATTTGGTGCACAGCCCTGTGATCTTTATATTTTATAATCTTCATATTTCAAATCTTATCTTAATAATCTTAAATATTAAAATCTTCGGATTTAAAATTACTGTAGTATCTGCCTTTAACCGCTGTAAATTTTAACACACAGTAATCCGGGTCCTCCACTCCGCCCGGGTAATACATCGTATCCCCTTCCTGCCAGATCATTTCCTTGCTGTCCCGGTCCTCTAATATCTCCATCGTACCGATCAGCATGACTCCCCGGAAAAATCTTCTGTCGCAGGTATAGACACAAGCCTGCGGTTTTTTTAAAAACTCACCGACATGTCTGGATGATGTGTTAGTTGTTAAATAAAACGATTTGATTCCCTCTCTCTTTCTCGGCGCATACATGGCTTTGATATTCGGGAATCCTTCCACATCAACAGAACCAACATAGACTACCTTTTGTTTATCCAGCAGATTGCCGATCGTCTGCTCCGGATTTCTCATCATCTCTTTTTTTCTCCTTTCAGAAAATGTCATTTATCCAGCGCTGCCTGATATACTTCTTTTGCAAATTTTTTTGCATGATTCAAATCCTGGTCATCCGGATGCGTCGAAGCCAGGTCAAAATTTTCAATACTCTGCTTTATTTTTAAATCTTCCGGATTTTGTTTCTGAATTTCTTCATAGCGGTGTCTGACGGATATCTGCATCTTTCCCTGACAAAAAAATGCCCCCATGTACCGGTTGCTGTCTGGAATCAACGCTCTGACCCTTTGCTCAATTTGAGCAAAATAAGCAGGATCCTGTCCAAAACCCGCTGTTGCGAACAAAGCTATCTTTCTGTGATGTACTCCTCTGAGCAGTTCCGCCATCTCTTCCGGGCAGCTGCCCTTGTCAACCCAGAATCCGGCAAAGATAAGATCGTCCTCATCGATTCGTGCATCCTCATCGGAAAAGCCGGCCTGAAGTTTCTGTAAAACAGACGTTACCGGAAGGCCTTCGGCTATCGCCTTAGCCACCTGAACTGTATTTCCTGTATGGCTGCAATAAATCACTTTTACCTTCATATACTTCTCTCCTTTTTCCTGTTATCTGAATTTGCTGTTTAACCGCTATGCCACCTACTATATCTTCTATCGTAACACTTATGTCAATAGCAGCAAGCCCTGCAAGGGCAAACCAAAACAGGTGAAAAACGAATCCCCGCTTTTCACCTGCAACCATTTGTCTATTATTCAATTAGTTTAATTTACAGCGCCTCATTGGCTGCCGATTACATCTGCTCTGCGATCTGCTCTTCGGACATCCAGAAATTCGGTTCGGCTACCGATATGCAGTTCTCAGCTATCCGTTCTCTCAGCCAGTTTATATCGTTACGCAGCACTCTGGCCGGGTGCCCGGCTATGATACTGTTGGAGGAAGTGTACTCTTTGTTCAATAGGGAAGCCGCTCCAACTACGCAGTTATCCGGAACTTTTGTACCTTTCAGGCAAATAACCCGATAGCCGATCCAGACATGCCGGCCAATGATTATGTCCTTGGAAAAATTAAATCTCCTGCCCTGCAGGTCTACAATGGAATGACTGTCCCCGGTCCGGAAATGAATCTCGCTGGCAAACATACATTCTTCTCCGATCTGGATCTTCGTTGCCTCCAATGCTGCCAGATGAGTTCTGCCTTCTATACTGGTATGATAACCGATTCGTATCTCATTCCTGTCATCTTCCATATAAAACTCCGTCTGATTGGCTGACACACGATCGGAAATGTAGAGTACATTATGGTTACCGATAATGCGGATGGTACAATTCTTTAGAATACACAGGTCCCCAATGATGATCGTATTATTGCGTCCTCGGATGTCCAGCTTTACACCTTTCAGATAGGAGGATCCTATATCCAGCGTATTGTTGGTTCCCGCCCTCAAACGATTTCTCCCCGCAACTGTATTATACATATGCAGAAATGGTTTGAGTTTTCCGGTGTTCCGTAGTAATAATTCCTTTGCATCCATGGGATACACCCCCGTTTTTTGATGTATTTACCATTTCTATCATAACATATATCTATTTCTTAAACAATATGTCATCTTTTGTCAAATCAGGCACGGTTCAGCTATATAATTTAGCTAATTTTTACAATTTTTATTGTTAAATTTATATCTATAAGCCGATTTCGTGAAATTCTCCGACTTCGGCACTCAATAGCAGTTCCAGTTTTGATTGATCCGTAGCTACCAGTTTGATCCGATTCTCTCCTTTTTGTATCTTCACATTCACGGCCTCTATCTCCTCCTGCTGGCTCTGGCTCGTATTTTCTACCAGAATTGTCAGCGTGCCGTCGGGGCTGATCATTACCAGTTTCGCGTCCCCCTCGGAAACGGAAAGCTGATAAGAGATATCGATTTCCTCCTCCGCTGAGGCATCATAGGTCCACACCGTCCCCATACCGCCGAATTCCATAACCCCCTCATAATCCTGATCGTCTATGGTCTGAACATCGTTGTTCAGGTTATAGGTGTTGGAAGGACCGGAGATCTTTACATTGCTGTTATATACGGCATCCACCGAAGAGGCACATGCCGAGCATAACATCGTGACCGCTGCCATCAGACTCACTGCTATTCTTTTCATAGATATTCTCCTTTCAGGAACTGAGTTGTATGTATCTTAGACATTACTATATTATATCCTGCAAGGCCCTTCATAATACATGCTTTTCCCGCTGACGCCCCTTCTCATTATCCAGTCAGACAATGCTCCTGCCTCTTTGCTCTTTTTCCCTATTAAATTCATTATACAAATTATACGATCGGGATTATAATAAAACAAGAACTACCGTTTCAATCAGGAACGACGTAAGAGGAGGCATTGCCATATGCATAAAATTTATTCAAAGATAACGGATCAAACCGGTTTTTTCGAGGGACTGGATCCTGTAGAGCTGGCCAGGGATTACGGTACGCCGCTCTATGTTTATAATGAAAGAATTCTGCGCAGCCGCTGCCGCCGGCTTAAGAATCTGGTTACGTATCCCGATTTTGTGGTGGATTACTCGGCCAAAGCGAACAGTAATCCCGCGCTGCTGCAGATCGTCCGCTCCGAGGGGCTGGAAGCGGATGCCATGTCCCCGGGAGAAATCTATATGGAAAAATTGGCCGGATTTACATCCGATGAGATTTTCTATATATGCAATAACGTGTCAGAGGAAGAAATGCGCTATGCCATAGACGAGGGCGTTACCGTCAGCGTGGATTCCTTAAGCCAGCTGGAACAGTTCGGACAGCTCTGCCCGGGTGGGCGGGTGGCAGTCCGGTTTAACCCGGGCGTTGGCGCCGGTCATCATAGCAAAGTGGTTACCGCAGGCAAAAAGACCAAATTCGGCGTGGACCCCTCCTGTGTTCCCCAGGTAAAGCAGCTGTTGGATCAGTATCATCTGACACTTGTGGGTATCAATCAGCACATCGGGTCGTTATTTATGACCGATCAGGCCTTTTTGGACAGCCTGCCCTCCCTTTTCTCCATCGCGCGGCAGTTTCCGGGGCTTTCCTTTATCGATCTGGGAGGCGGCTTCGGTATTCCTTATAAAAAAGGCCAGGGAGAACAACCTCTGGATCTGTCCTCTCTGGGCCCCCGTCTTGATCAGGCCTTATATGATTTTGCAAAAGAATACGGCAGTCCGGTCACCTTCCGAATCGAACCGGGCCGCTATATCAGCGCGGAGTGTTCCGTTTTATTAGGCCAGGTGCACGCGGTAAAATACAACCACTCCCACAAATATATCGGCTGTGATATCGGCTTTCACATACTGGCCCGCCCAGTTCTCTATGATTCCTACCACGAGGTGGAAATCTATCGGGAGAGCGATGCCCCTTCCACCAGGCTCGAGGAAGTCACGATCGTCGGCAATATCTGTGAAAGCGGGGATATCCTGGCCTCCTGCCGGACACTGCCGGAAATCTTCCGGCACGATATCCTGGGCATCCAGGATGCCGGCGCCTATGGTTACACGATGTCTTCCAATTATAACAATCGACTGCGCCCTGCGGAGATCCTGATCCGGGAATCCGGCCAGGTGAAGCTGATCCGTGAGCGGGAGACCCTAGAGGACCTAACGAGGCATGTGCTTCCTCTTGACCTGTAGAAGCAGCCGGATATCGCTCGCAAGCATCCCGGCCAAGACCAGGAATCCCAGATAGCCCATACAGGGATAGATCAGGTTCACCAGTTTGGCAAAAGGCAGGCCTCCCCCAAAAAAGGCGGCGACTGCCAGGATCAGCGCGGTCCACCGAAACGCATTGCTTTTATCATCCGGATAGACCCGGCTGCAGGAGGACCACAACATCGGTACCGCCGTGGTAAAGATCCCCGCGAACATCATCAGCGTAAATACAGCAGAGGCACCGCGAAACCACTGCCCGGCGATCACCAGAGCCGGTATGTTTCTGCCGCAGACCAGATCGATGGACCCAAGCATTCCGAAGTTCAGAATCATGGCCGCCGCCATAAAAGACAGGCTGCTGCCCGCGGCACAGTATCTGCTGGTTTTGTAGTCCGGAAGCTTTTGTCCGATTCCGGTCAGAAACGGGAGGATCGTCATGATATTGAAGCTGGCATAACTAAGGCCTGAGAGCCACCAGGTCCCGGCGGCTCTGGTCAAAGTCAGTCCGGACATTTTTTCATACATCTGGGGGATGGTTACCGGTTTTTGGATCATGCAGGCGATCCCCATGCACACGACACAGGCTATGATCACCGGTCCTATTTTCCCGATGATATCCACCAGGCGATCCAGCCCCAGCAATACCGTGAACAGGGTTAGTCCCAGCATCAGAAAGCGGCCGATCCACACCGGTAATCCGTAATTCTCTTCCAGCAGCGCCCCTGCTCCGGAGAGCATGACTACATAGAGCAGAAAGAGAAATATGGGGGTGAGCCATTCAAAAATACCACCCAGAATCCTGCCGCAGTATCTGCGGTAGATCTGGTTTGTATTTTCCAGGTTCCATAACCTCACATCCCGCAAAACGGTCCGGAATGCCCAAAATAACAGCAGACAGGCCAATGCACCGGCCCCCAGGCTTCCCATCGGCCCGTAAGCGCTGAAAAACTGCAACACCTCCTGGCCGCTGGCAAATCCAGAACCGATCAAAAAAGCGATCAGGGCACCGCTATATTTCATTATAATTTTAAAATAGCTGTTTCTTTTCTTCATACTCCATACTATTCCAGGAGCATATAAGATATTACTGCCTTCGCACAGCCCTTAAGTCCACTCCCTCAGAACTTAGGATCATGCCCCCTGTCAGCAGAAGCAAAAACCATGGGAAGAGACTGATAAAGCCTCCTGAGGCAGCCAGGCCGAACAGCGGCGGCAGTATCGTACTTCCGATATAGCCAAAAGCCATCTGTGTTCCCATCATAGCCTGCGAGGCCTCTCTGCCAAAGCGCACCGGAGTCTCGTGAAGCAGTCCCGGAAATACAGGCGCACAGCCCAGTCCAAACAAGACAAAGCCGGGCATCGATGCGGCAGCAGGCAGGGGCAGCAAAAGGAGCAGGCAGCCTGCCAGACAGATTACCAGTCCCAGGCGCACCAGGCTTCTATTCTTAAACCTGACTGCCAAAAAGCCGCACAGGAATCTGCCCAGGGTGATCCCCATATAGAACAGGGATATCCACCGGGCTGCCGTATCGGCGGAGATTCCCTTCGCTTTTACCAGATAGCTGCTGCCCCACAGGCCGGCCGTCAGTTCTGCCCCGCAGTAACAGAAGAAAGCCAGCCAAGCCAGAATCGCTCCGGGCAGCTTCAAAACCCGGATTTTTTCTCCTGTGGGCTTTTCATTCTCTCTGTCCGTATCTTTGTTTTCGAATTTTTTCCACAGGAACAGCGTCCCTAATAGAATAAGGACCAGCACAAACTGTATTACTGAGATCGTCCGGTATCCTTTTCTCCATCCCTGCTCTTCCTGCAAAAACACGGAAATGATCATGGGCCCGGACATAGCCCCCAGTCCCCAGAAACAGTGGAGCCAGTTCATATGGCTTACCTTATAGTGCAGAGCCACAAAATTATTGAGTGCCGCGTCTACCGCTCCCGCGCCCAGGCCCAGCGGGACGGCCGGGATACATAACCACAGAAACGAAGGCGCCAGCGAAAAACCTAAAAGCGCCGCCGCTGTCATCAAAACGCTGACAAACGTAACCATACCGGTTCCAAATCTGCGGATACAGATTCCGCTTAAAAAACTGGACAGGATCGTCCCTCCAGTGATAATCATGGATAGCATTCCCGCTCCGGAAAGAGGGATCTGCAGCTCCTGGTTCATTACCGGCCAGGCCGATCCCAACAGCGAGTCCGGCAGCCCCAGGCTGATAAACGCCAGATATATGATAATTAGTAAAATCGTTGCCATAGATACTCCTCATTGATGGTTTATTTCAGTCCACAGGTTGGAAATAAGTGTCGATCCCATCTGCTATTCCCGTTGCTATGTCCTGTTGGTACTCCTCCGCGGCCATCTTCTGATCCTCCTTGGGATTCGTCATAAATCCCATCTCCACGATAGTGACCGGTATCTGGCACCAGTTGATTCCGCTCATGGTATCTGTCTTGGATACCCCTCTGTTTTTCGCTCCGGTGGCCTCACACATCTGATCCAGCACACTTTCCGACAATCTCAGGCTGTCATCATACAGATCACTGACGTAGGGATTACCGCTGGTGGGACACATGGTCAGCGCGCCGTGGACGCTGGAATCTTCCGATCCGTTGGCATGTATCCGGACAAAGATCTCCGCCCCCGATTCGTTGGCCAGATCCGCCCGCTCCTTATTGCTCAGGTTCACATCATTGGTATCCCGGATCATCACGATCTGGTATCCCCTGTTCTCCAGTTCATCTCTGAGCTTTCGGGATACCTGGAGGGTCAGCTCATATTCTTTCAGACCTGTGGCCGTACCGGATGTGCCGGCCGCCACCTTGGGTTTGGTCTGGGAGGCCCCGGGGCCTATGGGCTCCTGCTCATTATTTCCCTTCGCCTGGTGTCCGGCATCAATCGCTACGATATGACCGTTTAACGTGTCCTTGGCCGCTGTCTGTCCGGCTGTTTCTTCCGGCATGTTCGCACCTGTGTCCGCATCCGGTACCTCCGCTCCCAGGGAAGTGTCCCCGCCGGCATCTGTGGGTTCGGGTGACTCTGCCGGTGCGGCGTCCGGCGTCGATGCCGGCGCTGTAGGCTCTATCGATTGCTCCGCCGGCAGATTGGTCTCCAACTCCCTTTCCGGGGTCTGCACAGGAGGCTGCGGATCGGCGGCCGGTTCTTTTTTGGAACAGCCTGCGATGGCCGCTGCTGTTATGATCAGGATAAGCAGAAGCTTTACGCTTCGCTGTAATGTTTTCATATATAGTTTCATCCTTTCTGCAAATAGACCAATAGGGACATGTCCATTTCACCCCGGTTCCATTTGGACATGTCCCAATCCGGTATGGACATGTCCCAAACCGAAATGGACATGTCCCCAATCGTATGGCCCAAATCGTTTGGCCTTATTTTAGCAGGCGATACCGGTTGAGGCACTGGTAGAATTCCTGGGGGCGTGGAAGGACCGCGTGGCCGGCCGGATAATTGGGCGGGACGATGGATAGAATACCATTTTTTTCGATCAGGCTGTAAAGGTGCTCCACAACCTGACGGACTGTACGGTTTCCGCCCAGAAGCTGTTGTATCGCGATCCGCATCATGTAACCTAACGCAGCGACCTGACCATTGTCGGTGAGCTGTTCCAGATAACGCAGATCTATGGTCTCGTGATTGATCATCACATAGTCCCGGCCGCCTGTCTTGATCTTGATATCGTCTCTTCGTCCCCTCGCATCCCTCTGCTGCTGCCCGTTACCGTCGGCTCTTAGACGGCGTTCAAATAACAGCTGCGGAAAAGGCTCCTCCTGCTGCCGTACCTGGGCGTTTTCCAGACGGCACAGTTCACCTGCCTTGGCCGTCACATCCTTTACCCGGTAATGATCCAGCTGAAGCACCGTGTCCGCCACGGATAGGTAGTCGCCGGAGCTGCCGATCACGATCACCGTGGATATCCCCGCATCCTCATATAAGCTCCGGATCCGCCGGATAAACGGGGTGATCGGTTCTTTGTCGTCCGTAACCAGTTTCGCCATCAGCGCATCCCGGATCATGAAATTGGTAGCCGAAGTGTCTTCATCGATGAGCAGGGTTTTCGCGCCCGCCTCGATTCCCTCTATGACATTGGCAGCCTGGGAGGTGCTTCCGCTGGCATTTTCCGTAATGAAATCCTCGGTATTCTGTCCCCCCGGCAGATGACTGATAAAAGGGGAAATATTACAGTGATGAATACACCTTCCATCCTCCGCCCGTATCTTAAGCGCTGTGATGTCAGTGACTACATATTCCCGGCCGTCTCCCGGAATATGCGGATAGACACCGGCTTCCAGCGCTCTTAACAGCGTGGATTTCCCGTGGTATCCCCCACCGGTAATTACGGTAATTCCCCTCGGAATGCCCATCCCCTGAATTCTGCCATGGTATGGGAGGTTCATTTCCACCCGAAGGCTTTCCGGAGAGGTAAATGGGATCCCCTCCTTCATGGGAAGATCGGAAACTCCGCTTAACCGGGGCAATATGGAACCATCCGCCACGAAAGCCACCAGATTCTTCTGCCGCAGCTCTTTGGCGATGGCCTGCTGATCTACCGACAGTTCCACCCTGCGTTCCAGCTCCTCCTGGCGCAGACGGGCATAATAAAAAGTCCTTCCGGCTATCTGGGGCAGCAGCACGAACAGTATTTTCTCCATTTCATCCGATAGTATCGTGCGTCCTCTGGCCGGAAAGCCAACTTCGATCCGCACCTCTAACTTCTCCCCCATAGTCACCGCCGTGCGCTCAAACATCTCCTGCCCCGGACGGCAGGTGGTGATAGTCCCGCTTTTTCCGGACCCCATTCCCTTTTGCTCTACGGCACGTATGTTGCGGTTCAGCAGCCGCAGCAGATAGTCCTCCAACGCGGTTTTTTTGCATTTTTCATCATACAGCCGGGCTGGAAACTGATGAAACTTCCGCTCTACCACAAACCGCACCCTGGAAGGACTGGCAAAGGGGTCCCCCTGTACGTGGTCTAAAAAAAGCTGATATTCGCCGAAATCATAGCCGCCCGCCAGATCCTTATAAAATCCGTAGCTCTTGCGATCGATCCGTTTTAATATCTGTCTCAATTCATCTGATGATTTTATCATTGACATATCTGTTCCCTGCTCCTTTATCTGTCATATCCTCTGTACTTGATTCCTTTGTACAATACAGTACCACACTCCAGCAAAATTGCAAAGATCACAATCAGCAAAAAGAAATTCGTCATTAGATTCCAGATCAGCGCTCCAAGATCTGGATTCATTCCCGGAAAAGCTTCCTGAAGCTGAGGTATAAACTGTGGATTCCAGATCTTAAACTGGGTAAAAATAAAAATACTGAGCAGCAGGGATATTCCATTTCCGATCAGAACCACTACCGCTAGACGCATGGTATATCTGCCTTCAACCAGCTTGACGATCTCAGCGACAGCCGAACAGGCAAACCAGATGCAAAACAGCGGAAGAGCCCTCTGCAGGACACTGAGCTGAAAAATCGGAACCATGGTGATAACACCGTCTCTATACACGGTTGCCCCTATAATCTGGGGTATGAACACCATGATCACAAAAAGTATCATCAAAAAGACGAGACTGACAATCGGCTCCCCCTTGGAAATTCTGGCATTTTTCTCCGGCACCGGCGGCAGGAAATCCATTCCCTCCTGAAAACTGAAAATATCCCCCTGAACCCCGATCCGCTCCATGACGGCAAAGATCAGCGTAACCATGGCAAAGGCGGTGACAGCGCTGCCGAAGAATGCCTCCAGCATCTCCCAGACAGCCATAAACCACAACTGGCCGGTTCCCGCGAATTCAATATCCAACCCGGAAGTCATCCGGCTGATCAATACCGCTGCTGGTCCCGCAATCACCGCAATCAATAGCACAATCTTGAGAATCCAGATATATCTCGGGTACAAGTCAGGCCCGATCAGATAATGCTTCTTTTCCCCGTATTTGGCCGCCAGTTCTGATGGGGTGCCCAGCTCCATCAGCACGATCTCCACATCTTTCTTTTCCAAAGTTCTGTCCCGGATCCGTTCCTCTATCATATCCCAGATCAAAGTGCGCAGTTCCTTTAAAATATCTTCCTTATTCCTGCCGGGCAGAAATCGGGCCACCTGATAAATATAGCGTTCGATCATGTCCTCCGTATATTTCCTGATATCCATTTAGCAATCCTCCCCATTCACCAGCACGTTCAAATAGCTCTGCATATTTTTCCAGTAGGTTTTCAGTTCCTCAAAAATCTCTTTGCCGAAATCCGTTAACACATAGTATTTCCTGGGCTTCGCTCCCTGCGTCTCCCATTCACTTCTTAAAATCCCCTGTTTTTCCAGCCTTCGCAGCAGCGGGTATAAAGTATTCGCTTCCACGCCAAATTCATTCTGTTTCAATTCCTGAATCAGGGAGTACCCGTACTTCGGCGACTGCAGCCTGCTCAAGACACTCAAAACAACGGTGCCCCTGCGCATCTCGACTGCAAATCCGTTCAGAATCTCCTGCCGTTCTTTCATGTGCTCTCTCCTATCAGATTTATTTCCCTTGGATCAAATTCTTCTTAAGTATAAATTATTGTTAAATTCATTATACTGTGTATTACACATTATTGTCAACCGAAAATTATATTTATCAGAAAGGTATAAAAGGGGAGACTGTCCGAAAACTAAATAAAGTTATTTTTACTAAGGCCCCGCCGCGTTCCTCTCTTCCCGGACCTTAGTAAAAATAACTTTATTTAGTTTTCGGACAGTCTCCCCAGATGAAAAAAGTAGTCCGCAGACCAAAGAGGCGCCATCCGGCGCCCCTTTTCCATTCATCGTCCTGTTTTAACAACCTGGTAAACCAAATACAAATTTCCGCGGCACTTATCCTTTCACCGATCCGGCCACCACCCCTTCAATAATATACCGCTGCATCACAAAATAAAACAGCACAAGCGGTAAAGTGGCCAGCACAAGCATGGGGAAGAATGACGTCCAGTTTGTGAAAAACGGCCCCACATTCTTATAGACCTCCTGGAGCAGAACGCCCTTCTTCGGATCCTGAAGAAAGAGAAGCGGGGTCATAAAGTCATTCCAGACAGCAAGGGCATCCAATATCGCAACCGTGGACACAATGGGCTTTAACAACGGAAAAACAATCCGAAAGAATATCCCCAGCGTCCCACATCCGTCAATTTCCGCGGCTTCCTCCAGTTCGATGGGGACGGTGGAGATAAATCCCTTAAACAAAAAGACCGACAGCGGCAGATTGATACAGAACACATCGATTATAATGATTCCCGCGAGCCGGTTCATCAGATGCAGGCCGCTGATAATCCGATAAAGGGGTATAATAGCAATCTGAAAGGGCACAATCAGTCCAACCATAAATACCGAAAACATGATGCGGTATATCCTGTTAGTCCTCCTGGCAATCACATAGGCAGCCATGGAAGAAATGATTAACAGCACAACCACTGCGCAGCCTGTAATGATCATGTTATTTTTAAGCGCACGCAGATATTCCATGGAATCCAGTGCCTTCTTATAGTTTGCCAATGTCAGACGGACCGGCAGTCCCAACGGATGTGCCGCTGCCTCGGCCGGCGTCTTGAAGGTGGTAACCAGAAGATAGTAAATGGGAATCATCATAAATACGGACAGCGCGCCATACAGCAGATTCCAGAGACCAGCATGCTTTCTCATGATATCCCCTCCTCCCAGCGGTTTAAGAAATAGGTAACCACCCTGGTGATTGCAAATACGATGAGAAAGAACAGCACGGCAAATGCACAGGCGTACGCATTCCTGCCGCTGTTAAAGCCCTCTCTGATCATGGTCGTCATGATTGTCTCTGAGGCATACCCCGGACCTCCCTTAGTCATGGCGAACACTGCGTCAAATACCTTCATGCCGCCAATGAGACTCATCAGGATATTAAAGGACGCCGCCGGATAGAGAAGCGGCAGCGTAATTTTGCAAAACAGCCTGACTCCCCCGGCTCCGTCGATTCTGGCCGCCTCATACAGACCCGGGTCGATGGATTTTAAATTTGCAATATAGATAACCATACTCCATCCGGTCCACTGCCACACCTGGGTAGCCAGAACCGAATATAAGGCCAGCTTCTCATTTCCCAACCAGTTTACCGGCTTTGCGCCAAAGCTCTGGATCATATGATTTAAAAGACCGTAATCCGCGCTGGTCATAATATACTGAAACAGATAGCCGACTACCAGAATGCTCAAAACCGCCGGGAAAAAGAACACCGACTTAGCCACATTCGCCATAAATAGTTTCCGGTTCAGCAGGACCGCGAATACAATGGCCAGAGAATTCTGGACGACAGTAATCACAGCGGCGTAACGGACGGAATTCCAGATTGCATGCATATTTTTTGTATCCTGAAACAGCTTCCGGAAATTATCCAGCCCGACAAAATGGTAATCCGGTATGTATATGGACCAATTGGTCACGCTGTAGCCAAAGCTCATAAGGGTGGGAAGCAGAAAAAATACCACAAACCCCAAAAACGCCGGCATTGCCATGAATAAAAACACAAAATTTTTTCTATTAGAACGCATTTATCATTCTTCCTTCCTGCTGCCTGCGGCTTCTGGTCCCTGCCGCAGTCTCATGCTCTATGAGGGGTATAAAAAGGCTGCCGCAGCATTCTGCAGCAGCCTTTTGCACTTTTTTCAACTATGCGCTATTCCCAATTTATGCGCCATCCTCACCAATACACTATCCCGGTTTGTGTACTTTTAAACCAATTAATTCAATGTTTCCCGCATGGTGTCATTGATCTCATCCGCATCCGCCAGCGCCTCTTTTACCGTCTTCGTACCCGCTAATACTTCCTGAAGGGACTTTCCATATCCCTCAACAATCGGGTTGCCTGCAATCCAGGAAGCAGTCCACGGCGCATAGACATTACCTGCCTTAAACGCTTCCTCGCAATCCGTATAGATATCTCCCAGGTCAACGTCCACACCGGTTAAGAAGGAGCTTCCCGCATTGTCCTTAATCAGCGCCAGCTGCGCCTCTTCCGTGGCTGTAAATTCCAGGATCTTAAGCACTTCTTCAGCGTGCTCTGTCTTCTTATTGACTGCGAAAGCGGATCCCGGGCCGCCGACCAGCCATCCGGGGCCTTCCTTCAGGCCCGGTATCGGGAACATTCCCAGCTCCATCTCCGGATTCTTCTCTTGGATCGTCCCCACTGCCCAGGGACCGCTCTCCCACATGGCCGCTTTCCCGGTTGCAAACTCATCCAGGGCCTGGTCATAGCTTAACCCCAGCATATCCTGTGTCAGACATCCTTGCGTAATAACCTTCGACCATTGTTCCACATATGGAAGCCATGCCTCGGACAGCTTTGCCTCGCCGGCATTGAACTTACTGTCGAAATCCTTATTTTCCGGATCCGAATAGAATTCATTGTTTACCACGCCAATGCTCTGCTTCATCATGGGCTCCCAGGACTGTGCTCCCATGGTCTGAGGCTTAATTCCCTTGGCGCTTAAATCTTTATGGATCCGGATGAACTCATCCAGGGTTTTCGGAACTTCGATACCATTGTCCCGGAAAAGAGCCTTGTTATAGAATATTCCCTCATACCAGCTTTGAAGCGGTGTCGCATAAACTTTTCCGTCCACGGAATAGGGTGTCAGGCCTGCCTGGGCATATTTTCCGGTAAAGGACTGATCCGTCAGATCCATTAAGTAACCGGCATTGGCCAGAAGCCTTGTCTCACCGCCCACCTCGATGATGTCCGGCCCCTGCCCCGCCTGAAGCTGGGAATTGAGCACGTTGTTGAAATTATCCAGGGCCACGAATTCAAAGTTAATCTTAATATCCGGAAACTTCTCCTTTAACAAAGTGAGATATGTAGCCCGGGTGGCCTCCGCATTGTAAGCCATCAGCCGGATTTCCACCGGCTCCCCCGCGCTCTGGCTCTGTGCCTCATCCTCCTTATCATCCTCCTGTGAGCCGGCCCCGGCTTCTTCCTGCCCGGCCTCTGTTTTCGCCGTTTCAGGCACTTCGCCAGCCGTTTTCTGGCAACCGGTCAGTGCCGAAGCCATCATGACCCCCGTGAGTATCAGGGCTATAACGTTTTTTCTCTTCATAACAATTCCCTCCTGTTTTCTGGCCTTTATTCCTTGCTGCCATGTGATACCCTTATTATAGAGAAATCTCCTGCAGGAGAAAAGTAACTGGATTCCGCATTCCTGTCACTATATTATGCTTTCGGTTACCGCCGGCATCCCGGTTCCATATATTCCAGGATAATAGGGCCCGCCGTCTCCCTGCTAAGATAAACGCTTCCGCCCCCTTCGATACAGTGTCCGCCGTACTTCCAGCGTCCCTTTGGCAGTGCGGCAAGTCTTCCCGTCTCCCCTTTTTTAATACAGGGAGCCACTAACAGCCGTTCTCCCATCATAAACTGATCCATAACCGTCTCCATCCCCTGTCCCGGAAATGAATATTCCATAGGCCGTATCACCGGTTCCCCTGTTGCAGCCGCCTGCGAAAGCGCCTGCGCCCGCTCTTTTCCATAGGCTTTTCTGATATCCAGTTGTTCCTTCAGCCGCTTAAACCGCTCTTCGTCCAGAATTCTCCAGGGAGCGGCGGAAAACTGGATTACCGGCATCATACATGCGGTTTCACTGTGGCATAAGAATAGCTCCTGGTCCAGCCCGGCCTCCTTTTCTTTTGCAAAATTCAGATACTCACCGCCGCCCACCAGATCCGGGCAGCAATACGGATGTCCGGTCAGCCCCTGAACCAATGTGTCGGGAATCAGCGCACCGATTCCTTTCTCACCCCAGGAATGCTCCTTATCGCAAAGCCGCTGCATCAGAGAATAGCCCCCCGCCTTCCAGGACGCACGGTATTCGTTAAAGCTGTACCTTTCACCGTATTGGGCCCACAGGCGTGACTGTTCATTTCTGCCGCAGCCTTCCCGGGGATAGTAAATACTGTCCCCCGCGTCGAACTTGAAGCCATCCACGCCTGTTTCCTGAAGCCGCATCATCTGTCTGTCAAACCAGGAAACCGCTTCCTTCCTGGAGAAGTCCAGTACCCCGGAATATCCGTTCCACCACCGGGAAAGGTACGGCTCCCCATCGGGCCCCGCCGCCAGGATTCCCCTTTCCCCGGCATCCCGCCAGGCTATGGAATCCGGCGTCACGAAAGGGCACACCCAGATCATCACAGAGAATCCCATAGCCTTCAGTTCTTTTACCATCCCGGCCGGGTCGGGGAACCTGCCGCTGTGGAACCGCCAGTCTCCATAGCATTCGCTCCATCCATCATCAATCATCAGAACTCCGGGCTCCATACCGTGCCCCACAATCCCCCGTGCATAATCCAGCACCGCCTGCTGCGACTGATAAAACGTAAGCTCTATCCAGGTGTTGTAAACAGGTGCGTCAAACAGGCGTTCCGACAGCCGAAACGGATGAAAGGGGAAGTGCCTCTTCATACCCGCCAGATAAGCCCCGCGCAGTGTGCCAAATCCCTTCCCAAGTTTTGCATCATCGGGACAGGTGATTCCCTCCCTGTCAAACCTGACGGAAAACCCTCCCCGCCCCCAGAGATACCGCCCCTTGGAGGACAGGAAGAACGGCATTGCCTGATTGGGCGTGGAATTGGGCTCCAGATTGATCTCCCGGATATCCCCCTGTCCCACCGGCTGTCTTATACCGTCGCAGGCCGCTCCTCCGTACCAGTACTCTCCCTGAATCCAATGAATCTTCATCTTTTTTCTCCCCCATGCGCTTCTCTTGTGCGGACCGCCCTGTATTCATTGGGCGTGTACCCCGTACATTTTTTAAATAAACGGGAAAAATAGCTGGGATTATCGTATCCCACCATATAAGCAATCTCATAGCTCTTATAGTCCGTTGTGAGAAGCAGCTTCTTTGATTGTTTTAAGCGGATTTGCGTCAGACACGACCATATATTTTCCCCTGTTTCCCGCTTGAATAAATAACAGAAATAATTTTTGCTTACTGACAATACAGCGCACATGCTGTCTAACGATATATTGCTGTCAAAATGCTGTTCCAGGTAACCGATGCCCTCCTGCACCAGGCAGCCGTATGCAGACCGGCATTCCGACGCTTCTCCCGCCAGGCATTCCATGGCCTTTTCCATAAACTGCCCCAGCTCATACACCGTGGACAGCTCCGACACATCGCGATAGCTCATTTTCATCAAAGGAAGGTCCCTCATCTCCAGCCGCTCCTCCCGGGTAAACTGCTCCCTGATGCCGCATATTACGTTATAACAAAATTCATAGACCAGATGTAGGTTGGTCGGATTCAAATGAACCGACAGCCCAAGCACTTCCGCAAGAATCTTTTTCGCGGCGGCAAAATCCCGGCCGGAAAGGGCCTGGGCGATAACCTTTGTGCGATCCAAAATATCCAGCTGGTCAAATTCATTTTCCTCGCAGTTATAGCCATAGCCCAGTACCGGTGTCTCTCCCACGTAGAAGCTGAAACGCTCCAGATTGGAGAGCTTCATAAAAGCGGCGGGTAGATGGGAGGTATTATCGTAGGGCAGCGTAAAGCAGACCCGCACTGCCATCTCATATTCAGCCCGGAAGTAACTGCAAATTTCCTTAGCCCATACCTCAGAAGGTTCTTCCTCATCCGCGTATGCCGAGATCATGGCGGTCCAGCAGCCTTCCTCATAGTCCAGCAGCATACACCGCCGTTTTCGGTTCAGATCTTCTTCCAGCCGGTTTTCCAGCACTTCCATTCCGACAGTCAGGCGGGAATCAAGTTCCACATAATCATTGATAGAATTTTCCTCTATCATGATACCTGCCAAACGGTATACGGAAAATTCCTCCGGAATCTGTTCCATCAGGCGAAGGGCCTCAGCCTGGCTGCCACCAGTGCGCATAAAGCGGCTCAGCTGTCTCCTGACCTTGATCCGCTGGTTTTCTTCCAATATCTCTTCCTGCCGTTCTTTTTTATCCATTTTATCTATCAGAAACCGGACCGCCGTCTCCAGCTCGGCTTCATCCACCGGTTTTAGTATATAATGGGAACAGCCCATCTCCATGGCTCTTTTGACATAACTGAAATCAGCATATCCGCTGATCAGGATAAATTCTGTTTCCGGCTTTTTTTCCTTTACCTTCTGTATAAATTCCAATCCATCCATCCGGGGCATCCGTATATCTGTCAGTATAAGGTCGGGACGGTGAATTTCAAACTGCTCCAGCGCATCCATTCCATCCTCCGCGGCGGCACATATCCTGACTCCATATTTCTCCCAGTCAATAATCCGGCTCACCATACGCACAGATAACATCTCATCATCTACAATCAGCGCCTTACGCATCCTGCTCTACCTCCTTCGGAATAATAATGATCACGCTGGTATTCATACCCTCCCGCGAAAACAGCCTGATTCCTGCCCTGGGCCCAAAGCAACTCTTCAGTCTCCGGGAGACATTTAAAAGTCCAATGCTCTTATCTTTTGCGTAGGTATCCCCTTTTTCAAGGTACTCATTCAGCTTTTCCACCTGCTCTGAGTCTATGGCGCACCCGCTGTTGGTCACCGCAATATGGTATTCAAACTCCTCCTCTTGCGCACTGATGACGATGCGTCCTCCCCCGCGGCGGTCAAATCCATGTTCTATGGCATTTTCTACGATAGGCTGAATCATCAGCTTGGGGACTAAGAGCATCCGGGAATCCCCTGAACAGTCCGCAGAATACTGGATCTTTTCTTCCCATCTGATGTTCTGGAGGGCGATATAGTTCTCCGTATAGGCCAGCTCGTCATAAAGGGGTACCAGGTCATAAGGATTATACACAGAGTAGGTCAAAAGCTTCCCCAGCAATGTGCTTATTTTTGAAATGGAATCCGTGTTCTCACAGACCGCCATCGCTTTGATCGTCTGGAGCACATTGTTCAGGAAATGAGGGTTAATCTGATGCTGAAGCGCCTTTAACTGTTCCTCGGACAGCCGTTTCTGTTCCATAAGGAGTGTTCCCGTAAGCAGATCGATTTTCTCCAGCATGTTGCCAACGGTCTCCGAAATCCTGTCTATCTCCATACTTCTGGTCGGTAGAAGCGCCACATCCTTCTTCCCCTCTGCAATCAGGTTTAAACTTCCAATCAGATGGTTCACCGGTCCCAAAAGAGATTTTGAGATCTTGTTAGCAGTCAGAAATATCACGACGCACGCAAACAGTACCATGGCGATGACAAACATACCGTTCGTCCTCTGGATTTCTTCCAGTTGTGTCATGGGCATGATTCCCAGAATACTCCATCCGGAGATGGCTGACTGTTCTCTTGCCACCAGGTAGGAAACCGGATTGCCGGAGCTCTTGTTCACCGTAAAGGATGTGTCTTCTCCTGATAAAAGCTGACTTAACTCTTCCTTCTGTACCTCTGAAAGCCCGCACTCCTCTGGAAAATAGACCGGTGCAGAGCCGTCATATACCGCTATCCAGGTATCGGAGTCCTGATCCTTATCCGCAATAATTGGCTCCAGACGAAAATCGCAGAGAAGATAAGAAGGCTCCTTCATAATATACTGGTTAGCATCCCTGATGGGCGTGGCAATGGATACGGTACGGTCTGCCGGGGCATTCAGCAGATACTCCGTACCGTGAAAGTTCGTGAAGGAAGCCTGTCTTACGCTGTCCTTAGTAACCTCCTGATACCATATCTGGTCATGGAAATTATAGCCCCTTACCGGAGAGGTGCCGTAATAATAGAGGTACTGTCCGTCCCTGCCGATAATAACCGCATTGGTAATATCGGAAAGGGCGGCCAGCTGCTTGATTTTTGATGCGACCCGCCTCTGGTTGTACAGCTCTATGGAGTAATCCACCTCTTCCGTCTTATTACGGAAGCTAACTGCCTGATTAATATCAGCATCTCCCGCAACAATACCGGATATGTTTTTAATCTGTGCAAAATAATTGTCTATCAAAGTAATATTAGCCGTAACGATTTTCCTGCAGTATTCATAGCTTTGTCTGGGATAGTGATAGCTGTTATAGCTGTACAGCCCGCCTCCAAACAGCGCGATGATAATCATAAAGGCTACGGAAAAGCTGATTACTATCTGCTTTCTTAATGATATCTTCATGGCTTATCCCCCCAATGTTATTATATAGGCTGCCAGATACGGGTTCAATGTTCTTCGATACTTTTTTATTGCACTATATTACGGTTATATCGCAGAATGGCGGAAGAAGGCAATTCATGATACCCCCCCGGACTTCAAGCCCTTTGCTGGGCGCACCCTACAGAATGAAAAAGAGTTTCGCTTGCGAAACTCTCCGCCTGCGGCGGGCCGCGTAAGCGGCATCTTCCTTTCCGCCGCTGTGCGATCCCGCGGAGCGTTTTTTATTTCATAGGATCAGCTTCCTGTGAAATAAAAAAAGGCCCTGCTATAGGGCCCTGCAAACATTTTTCCTTCCATCAGCCTGCCTCACCAGGATTTTTCCAGCTTCAGATTCCAGTCAATCTGGTAAGGATTATCTTTTTGTTCCAGCAGCTTTTCGTAAACCATGCGCCTCTCGTAGCTGGCAGATCCTTCTTCGTCCATATCGTCCTCCTGCCAGTACTGATAGCCATACAGGTAGCTCTCTGCCATGTCCTCCCAGGAATCATAGGTGCCCTGAAGGATTTCAGATATTTCCAGGGACTTATCCAGCGCTTCTTCTTTCGTATAGAAATCTACGATATAAAACTGTCCCAGCAATTGGTTCGCCCTGCAATAATCCCAGGCGTCTATTGCGTGATCCCCATATGTATCGTACGCTTCCAAAATGGAATACACATAAGCCTGATCCGCTTCCTCGAAGCTGTCTTCGATCAACGTTTTCTGCTCCTCCTCACTCAGATCCATCACGCCGTTTTCCTGAAGATAGGCAATATCTGACGCAAACTGGGCCCGGTGTCCCTCTCCGATCAGCCAGTCCAGCTGTTCATCCGCAGACGCCCGGTCGGTGATATCCCACCATTCTTCCAGAGAGGCCAGCAGCAGCTTCTTACTGCCCACCACTTTATTCATGCCGCCGATCGCATTTAGATTCCCGTTATTCGCCTTCGTCAATATAGCGTAGGTCGCGTTCATCCACCGGACTGTATCCGGAAGCGGTTCCTCCTGCTTTTTTGCTCCGCAGCCGCTTATTATGGTCATGATTAACAGAACCACGGTCATAATTTGAATCTTCTTTTTCATTGTCTAAACTCCTTTTTGGGTTTTGTACCGTCCATTATAGCATAACTCAGGGCGTGATTGCCCATTTTATCACCGAATCCTCTTTCTTTTCAAATATTCGGTAAGCCTCCATTGCATTGCCAAGAGTCGTCCGATGGGTAATCAGGCACCTGGTATCCAGCTTCCCGCAGGCGATCAGACGCATGATTTCTTCACAGTTGGAAGCATCCACCCCCCCTGTTTTAAAGACCAGATTTTTCCCGTACATATCTGGCAGCGGCAGTACCTGGGCCTGCTCGTACATGGCGATCACGCAGACTACCGCGTTGGGCCGTGCGATCTGCCAGGCCGTCTGGAAACTTTCCTCCGAACCCGCCGCCTCCAGCACGGCATCCGCTCCTCTTCCCTCAGTCAGTTCGAGGATTCTCTGCCTTACATCTGTATGCCTGGGATTCAGGGTCACGTCTGCCAGCCCTTCCCGCCGCACCAGATCAAGCCGGCTGTCATCCACATCGATGGATATGACCGCAGATGGTCCGTATAAGCCGGCGCACATTAACGTACACAGGCCTGTAGGACCGGCACCGATAACCGCCACCGTATCGGCCGGTTTGATCTCTGCCAGTTTAGCGCCCCAGTACCCAGTCGAGAGGATATCACCGGTAAATAATGCCTGCTCGTCACTCACGTCCTCCGGTATCATGGTCAGACCGTGATCCGCATGGGGGATGCGCACATATTCCGCCTGTCCGCCGTCGATCCGGCAGCCCAGTGCCCAGCCTCCGTCAGGATCCGTGCAGTTATTCACATACCCACGCTTACAGTAAAAGCACTCCCCACAGAAGGTTTCCACATTTACCGCCACCCGGTCTCCTGGCTGAAACCTTCTCACCAGCCTCCCTATCTGTACTACCTCTCCGACAAACTCATGACCCAGGATCGTATTTTCCACCGCTCTTGGAACCGCTCCATGCTTAATATGGATATCACTGGAACAGATGGTCGTCAGGGTTACCCTGACGACCGCATCCCCTTCGCTCTGAATCACAGGCACAGGCCGCTGTTCCAGCGCCACCCGGCCGTTACCTTTATATACAACCGCCTTCATCTTACCGTACCCCTCCCTGTTGATCCGTCGTCTCTCTTACGATCAATGTCCCCTCGAAGACCACCCTGTCTTCGACCGGACTTTGGTCCAGCTTCCTGATCAGGATTTCGGCCGCCCGCTGTCCCAGCAGCCTCGTAGGCTGCGCGATGGTGGTCATGGACGGCTCCATCAGTTCACTCAAGGAGATATTATCATATCCGATGATATTGATATCCCTGGGCACCTGTATATGAAGCTTTTTGAATTCCTTCAGGCAGCCGATCCCGAGCAGATCGATGGCTGTCATGACGCTGTCCGGCCGCTCCTTCAAACCGGCATAATAGCGTGCTGCCTTTGCCCCCGCTTTTATGTAATCCTGTTCCGCCTCCGTCTGGGTGCGGTAAGCATATTCCTCATAAAATGGCAGGCCGCAGTCTCTTAATCCCTGCAGATACCCCTGGTACCTGGACTCTGTCACACTGATACTGACTGCGTTTCGCACATAGCCGATCTTTTTCTTTCCCAGCTCATACAGATAGTGTACCGCGTTTCTCGTACTGGCAAATCCATCCGTAAAGACATAGGAAATACCCGGAATATCACGGGCAGTCTCGTCCATGAATACTACCGGGCGTTCTTCAGATACATTTTTCAAATAGTCTACCATCATCGGATTCATGTCATAAGTATTGTAAATGATACCGTCCACATTCCGTTTCAGCAGCTCTTCTATATATTCGGATTCTGTTGTGGTATGGCGCTCCGTATTGCACACCAGCACCACATATCCGTACTTTAACGCCACATCCTCCACGCCCCGGAACATTTCCCCATAAAAGACGTTCGTGTATTCCGGAACCAGCATGGCAATCGTCTTCGTCCGTCCCGTCCGGATTCCCTTTGCAAAATAGCTGGGCGAATAGTTCAGCTTCCGGATCGCCTGTTCCACCGCGATCCTCGTCTGTGCTTTTACTTTGGGATCCTTATTGATCACCCTGGAAACCGTGGATTTTGACACTCCGGCTTCCTTTGCCACATCAAAAATTGTCGCCATTTTCCTGTCTGTTCCCCTCCTGTGTTGTTCTTGGTCCCGCATTAATGGATCAGGTTCAGCAGCAGGACAAACATCATAATTACGGCCAGTACGATTACCACGATTCTGGCGGCCAGACGACGCCTGCGATCATAGCTTTCCATCACTTGTGAATCTTCCCTGTCCGCGTCTTCCTCATCCTGATCCTCCTGAACAGCCAGGAAAGAATCCTTTAACACTTCTCTTGCATTTTCCAGCTGATCCTTTGATACATAAATATCTTCCCCATATACGGAATAGCCCATGGAGACTCTTAAAAAGCTTCCCAGTTCCCGATCTCTGCGGTAACAGGCGATCTGTTCGTTTTTCAGCAGTTCTTCAACCATCCCTGCCTCTACCTGATTGGAAACCGTTAATAATTTTGAGAAATTCCCGATTGTTTGATTTTCTTTTTCCGCCATCTCAGTTATCCCTTCTGTCTTCAGATCCGTGAACCTTCTCCCTCCGGTCCCTTTTCCTAATTAGTCCATTACATCATGATTGCACGCAATCATGACCCCTCCGGGGAGGATGCACACTCCGCACCAAGGTAAGCGCTCCGGCGCAGTTAAATGTCTATCGACATTATAACATAATATGGCAGAACTCAAAACATCAATTTCATCTGATCATACGAAGGTATATTCCGGTATGCTTCAATAATATCCTTCATGCGGTACAGCAAGCCGTATTTCTCACATTCCTGTGTGAAAATTCGAGCCAGGGTTTTGCTGTTTTGGCTCTCACACAAGTATTGGTCAGCGTATATCTGCCTGTATCTATGGCTCAGTCCCGGATGCAGACGGTCCAGCTGCCGGAAGTAATACTCTCTTTGATTTTCCCGCAGGGTAACACCGAACATCCCATACACAAACCGTGCCTGATGTTCTGCGGCCAGTCTCACAATATTTTTGACATTTTCCGGCGTATCGGTCAAAAACGGCAATAAGGGTGTCATTAAGACACCCGTAAAGATTCCCGCCCGGCTAAGCTGTTCCATCGCCGCGAACCGGCTTGAGCTGACGCAGACGCCCGGTTCGATTTCAGCCGCCGTCGCATCGTCCGCAGCCGTTATGGTAAATTTGACGATGACCGGCTGTTCCCTGCCGATCCGGGCAAACAGTTCCTGGTCCCGTACTGCCAGGCTGCTCTTGGTATCCAGGGACACCCCAAACCCATAATCCCGGATCAGTTTGAGCGCTCCCATCGTAAGACAGCACTCTTTCTCGAAGGGGTTATAGGTGTCGGACATGGCTCCGATCCCGATTACCCCCTTCTTCCTCTTACTTTTCAACTCCATCTCCAGGATTTTAAGAGCCTCTGCCTTTCTTCTGACCTGATCAAAATCTTCTATCCGGTAACAGCTGCTGCGGCTGTCACAGTAGATACAGCCATGACAGCAGCCTTTATACAGATTCATGTTATAGTCGATACCAAACCATCCATAATTCTTGGGGGCTGCCCTTTGTAAAATCGACTTGGCCGGTATCTCTTCCGGTAAAAGGACACTCATACGCTCACTCCTGTCTGTTCCATCCGTTCTAAAGCCCGTCACCGGACCGCTACATACACACAGATCTTTGGCTCCTTACCTTCTTCTACCGGATAATATTCTTCAAAATCACCGGTAAAGGTGCGCTCCAGCGGCAGCTGCCATATCTCGTTCCAGAGCTGCCCGACCGCTTCCACTTCGTCTCCGTAAATTTCAAATCTGGCGTACCGGCCGGCCGGGATGATTTTTAATACAAATGGTTCTGTAATCAAAGCCGGAACCGCCTTTACCTCACAGCCGACCGTAACCGAATACGCCCCTGCCGCTTGGTTTTCATAATCAGAATACAGGCCGATGGACCGGTCATTGCTCTTATCCTGAATCTGTCCATAACAGCCCTGCCCATAGAGCTGCTGCCAGAGTCCTCCGATCACTTCCTGCATCCGCGGGTCCTGATTCGAAGTCCTTCTCTCTAATCCGATTACTTTTTTCTCTTCCAGCATAACGATCTCATATTCCATGGTTTTCTTTCCTCTCTTTCCTTTGATGAGGCCAGTATAGCATGGTTAATATGACACCTGACTGTCATATATGATAAATCTGTAACATTTTTTTCAGCCTGAGACAGAACTCCTGCCGGACATCCGCAGGTTTTAACACCTCCAGATACGGCCCATAGGCCATAAAATATCCATACATCCATTCATTTTCAACCATCTCAAAGGAAACCAGGAAACTTCCGTCCTCCATACGTCTCCGCTGCGCGCTGCTGAATTCATCATAAACCCGGTAGGCCATCTCCGGAGCGATTCTAACCTCGACCTGAATTCGTTTCCCATAAGCTTCCCTCTGCCGGGATTCATCAACATCCGGCGGAATCTTCGGGATAAATGTTTCGCTTCGGATATCTAAATGTTCCATCCGCGACAGTTTGAAAAAGCGGAAATCCTGTCTCAGACGGCAAAAGGCCTGAAGGTACCAGTCCGTTCCCTTAAAGACCAGTCTTACCGGTTCCACGTCCCGCCGTTCATATTCCCCGTTCATACCCGAATAATCAAACTCCACGACCTGCCCGGAAAATATAGCCTGCTTTATCTGCTCAAACCGGCTGCTCACGGAATTTTCCGGATTCCACCAGGAAAAATCGATCTGAACCCAGTCAGTGTGCTCTTTTCCGAACAAAGCTGCCAATCTCGACAGAACCGGCTGTACCCCCTCGATCTTGATTGCGTTCATGCTTTGAAGGGATGTGAGGATATGCTTCTGTTCCACCTCAGACAGCACCGATTTATTCAGGACAAAATCTTCCAGCAGACGTATTCCGCCATTTTTGCCCTTGCTGGTATAGATGGGGATCCCAGCCTGGGCCAGCGTGTCCACATCCCGGTATATCGTCCTGGTGGAGACCTCGAAGCGCCGGGCCAGCTCTGAGGCCGTCATATTCTTCCTTTCCAGAAGCAGATATACCATTTCAAACAGCCGGCTGATCTGCATTGTGCTTACCTCCCTTATTGTTCTTTTTTTAGTATAGCATAAAATGGGATTGAAGGGGGATTTAGAAATGTATAATATATTTGACTTTTAATCATTTATATGTTACTCTCATTGTGTGGAACGATTATGCCGAAAGATAGGCTGAAAAAAAGGCTGCTTCCATTCGGAAATTATTGAGATAAGGATGTGATGCCATGCCCAAAAACCTGCGTATTAAGTCGGCAAGAGCCGCTCTTGATCTGTCTCAGAAGGATCTGGCTTGTGCCGTAGGTGTCACCAGGCAAACGATCAATGCTATTGAAAAAGGTGACTATAATCCGACTATCAACCTTTGTATCCGCATCTGCAGAATTCTTGGCAAAACTTTAGACGAATTGTTCTGGGATGAGTCAGAACATGCATATATGGAGGAAAAATGAAGAAACTATTAAACAATGATTTTGATGAACGACAGTTAAAAATACGGGGAGCGGTGTATCTTCACACCCTGATTGTGATGGCCCTTCTCATTTTGGCAAATGCGTTCTTACGCATGAACGGCGTGATCTGGGCCGACGAGCTTTATCAGGCTTTGCTTCTGATCATGCTGCCGGTTACGGTTGGTTCCATAGAGCTCATTTGTAAGGACGCCTATATCGGAGTCCGGCGCTCTTATCGGGCAATGATTATGGTATTGGGCCTGTGCGGAATGGTCGGATTCTTCCCTCCGCTGGTCTCGATTCTGTCCGGCAGAGACAGGTTTTTGGCGAATGGCTCTTTCACAGCTCTTGGGCTGCGGATGATGGTCAGTTTCTGCTGTCTGAGCATCTCGACCGTGTTTACTGCGCGGTATTTTTATGAGCGGCAGCACCGGGAAGATTAACGTATTACGGATCTCCCTGAGGATTTATGATTGATTAACGATATATATAAACGGCGGTCCCGGCTTGTATCCTGACAGACACAGATACGGGACCGCCGTAATTTTTTATATATCTTAATTCTTATAAGTTTTCATTATTTTCTTTCACTATGTACCGCTTACAGATTCTTATCGTTAACCCAGCGGATATTTTGGTTAAGCCTTCTGCTCTTTAGGCAGCAGTGCATTTAGTAAAATAGCAACCATATTATTCTTTCTTTTATCTTTAGAATATCTGATTGAATTTCTAAGAAATATCTTTAGAATATCTGTCTGAAATTCTGTGAAAATTCTTTAGAATTAAATACTATAATTTTCCTAGATTTACCAGAGAGTTCCAGATCTGACAAACAAAAAATGAGGCATATCCGATGACAAAACCAAGAATAAAACAACTGATTCCTTATCTTCTATTGGCAACCCTGGCTCTTGCGCTGGTTCTACTGATCTGGCCCGCCCACAGTAACTATGGTTCTAAAATGGATTGGTTAAGCCAGCACAGCGTTTTTCCGGAATATTTCAGACAATTGTTTTACCAGACCGGTAATCTATTTCCAGATTATGCTCCGGAACTGGGCGGCGGTCAGAATATCTACTACTTTGCCTACTACGGTCTGCTTAACCCCCTGCTCCTGCCATCCTATCTCATGCCTTCTGTCCCCATGACGGACTATATCGCGGTCATGGCGGTACTTTGCGTAATCGCCAGTGTCTGTCTCTTTTACTATTGGCTGAGAAGCCATACATGTGCCATGCTTCCCCGCCTGACCGTATCCGTACTGTTTTTGTGCGCTTCCCCGGTGCTGTTCCATTCCCACCGCCACATTATGTTCATGGACTATATGCCTTTTCTGCTCTTGGCTTTGATTGGAACCGACTGTTACTTCAGAACCGGGAAACGGGCTCTGGTCTGCATCAGTGTCTTCTTCTGCATCATGATCAGCTATTTTTTCAGCGTAGGCTGTATCGGCACTATCCTGATCTATTCCCTCTACTTAAGCTATGGGCAGAATACCCGCCTATTCAGCAAAGAGACTCTCCGTCCTCTCTTGCATATTCTGCCTGCTATCCTGACTGCTGTCCTGATGGCAGGTGTGCTTCTGCTGCCGGTCGCCTATGTAATCCTGAACGGCCGGAGCGGTTCCGGTTCTCTTTCCTTCCTGAGCCTTCTTTGCCCGAAATTCTCTATAGACTGGCTTCTGTACAGTGCTTACGGTACAGGACTGACCTGTTTTTCCCTGGCAGCGCTGCTTGCCGCCTGCCTCAGCAAAAATCGTCCGCTCCGCCTTCTCGCTGTGCTGCTGATATTTTTGCAGATGATTCCCCTCTTCGTATACCTGTTAAACGGGACTTTATACCTGCGCGCCAAAGCCCTGATTCCCTTTCTCCCTCTCTATCTTCTGCCCGCTCTCCATCTACTGCAGTATTTAAAAAGCAGACTGCGCAGGCAGTCCGCCCTGTGTTATCTCCTGATCCTGACCTCCTGTATCACTTCTCTCATCGTAAATCACACCGAGACTTGGGCCGGCCAATCCATCACGGAATCCCTGCGCCTGACGGAAAAGGAAAAGCTCCTCTCCTCCCTCCCGGTCTCCGTTCCCTGCCGCACCGACGACCTGGATGATAACGCCCTGACTATGAACCAGACCTTTGGCCTGAAAGCCCGCCGGACCTCCATATACTCTTCCACCTCCAACAAAGATTACTTCCACTTTCTATCCGAATGTCTGGGAAACGCAAAGCCCTCCAGGACCAGCCTGATCAGCGCCTCCACATCCAACATATTTCTCCAGTCCCTGCTGGGGGTCCGCTATCTTCTCTGCGGGAATCAGGTTCCTGCCGGCTGCCTTCCGCTTCAGACAGAAGGCTCCACCACGCTGTATGAAAATGGCAACGCCCGCCCCCTGGCCTACGCCACCAACTGTCTCTACTCAGAAAGCAGCTACAAAGCCCTGCGTTTTCCCTACACGCTCCAGCCCCTGTTCGAAGGAATCATCACGCAACACGCTTCCCAGGATGTCCCTTCCATCACCGAATCCTGGCTCACTCCCCTGTCCCTTCCTTCCATAACTGAGCCCGATAATCTCCATATCACCCAATCCTCCGGCAGCCTCAAAATAGAGGCCGCCGACAATGCCACCGCCGTCCTTCCACTTGACACCCCCCTCACCGACCAGATACTCATCCTGGAATTCCAGGTCGATGACACCCTCAATCCTCCCACCTTTGATACCTCCGTCACCGTCAACGGAATACAGAACAAGCTGTCCAAGAAAACCGCCTCCTACCCTAACCATAACGATCAATTCCGTTACGTCATCTCCTCCGACACTCCCATAACCCACCTGGACCTCTGCTTCAGCCCCGGCACCTACACGCTCTCCTCCATCCAGGCCTACACCGTGAACACCGCCGCCTTCCAGTCCGCTGTGACCTCCGTTATCCCCCTGATCCCGGATGCCGCCCTATCCGGTTCCCTTCCCATCCTTCAGGGAACCATAGATCTGCCCGCCGATAGTTACCTGGCCACCACCCTTCCCTATGATCAGGGCTACACCGTCACCGTCGACGGCCGTCCGCAGCCCTATGAAAAAGTAAACACCGCCTTTGTTGGTCTCCCCTTAACCAAAGGCTTCCACAAAATCACCATCACCTACCAAGCTCCCTTTAAGCTCCTGGGTCTCATCTGCTCCCTCCTGGGTTTTCTCCTCTTTTTCACCCTGCTTAGGCCCTGGCGGAGGCGCTTCAACCGTGATCGTACTGGTTTCTGAAAGAGTTCCGGGGAAAAAGGACCGGGTGGCCGGAGGCCGGGGAAGCGCGGAAAGGACGGAGGCGCACGGGGCTTGACCAGTTGGGGCCGGGGAAATTCTCACCTGGGGGAAGGCATTGGCCAATCATATTAGTTGCACTTACGCAGAAAGAGTAAAAGCCCTGTTTTCTGTCACACTGTTTGAGCCATTTTTTGGCGAGTTTGTGACAGAAAATGTAATGGGGGCTTTTTCTCTTTCGGAGTTAGTGCAACTTATATGATTGGACACAGCCTTCCCCCAGGTGAGAATTTCCCCGGCCCCAACTGGTCAAGCCCCGTGCGCCTCCGTCCTTTCCGCACTTCCCTGGCCTCCGGCCACCCGATCCTTTTTCCCCTGCCCTGGTCCCATACCTGACCCTATAGCTGACCCCATATCTGATCATTTAAGCAGCAGTACTTTTTTCACGCACCCGTTGGCTCCGCTGCTTTTGATCTTAAGGCCGTCAATGTCCCCGATGAATTTGGAGAAATTTTTGTAGCCGTAATTTTTAACGCTGAACTGGGGGAATCGGCTGACCAGCCACTGGTTAAGCTGGCTCATGTTTACTTCTGGTTCCCCTTTCTCCTGCATGTATTTGAGGAGTTCTTTACGGACGTGGTCTATGTTGGCTTTGTTGTCTTTTAAGTATACATAAATGGATTTCTTGATCTCCGATTGCTCGAAGCAGTCAAAGGTGGTAAGGAATTTTGATAATTTGGTATAGCCGTAGTTGCGGACGTCAAAATCGGGATGCCGCTTTAGGATGCGGTTGCCCAGCTCTCCCATGTCGATCCCCCGGGCCTCATCGCCGTTCTCGTTTATGATATTGATCATGGCCTGTTTTATGGTTTCCAGGTCGGTCATGTCGGCTACGTCTTTCTGGCTGCGGCTGTCTGACGGGGCTGCCTCGGTGAATTTGGATTTTGAGGGATTCAGGTTAATTTCTTCCTCTTCGGTTTCCGCGTCCTCAGTCAGGATATCCAGGTATTTGAAGATGTTGCAGGCGACCCGGAAGGGCTGGGGAGTTTTCTTTTCCCCCATTCCAATCACCATCATACCGGATTCCCGCAGGCGAACCGCCAGACGGGTAAAGTCACTGTCACTGGATACGATACAGAAGCCTTCTACCTTCGAGGAATATAGAATGTCCATCGCGTCGATGATCATCGCGGAATCGGTCGCGTTTTTTCCAACGGTGTAGCTGTATTGCTGTATGGGAGTAATGGAATTTTCCAGTAATACATTTTTCCAGCTGGACGAGGATGTGCTCGTCCAGTCTCCGTATATTCGCTTATAGGTTACTATTCCGTAGTTTGAAATCTCATCCATGATGTATTTGATATATTTGGACGATACATTGTCCGAATCGATCAAAACGGCAAATCTTTTTTCCTCAGTCACTATTCTTTCTTCCTTTCCTGTGTTTAAGCATGGGAAATATTTGTATATTTGGCGATATCGTCACTTATGGTACACAGATCTTCGATATTGAGATCATGCACATTTTCGTGGCCGGTAATACGTGCGAATGTCTTAAGCTCCGCGGTGGAGACATTCAGGAAATTCGCCACTCTCTGGGCGGCCGCGTCGATTTTTAATCTGGAACGGAGTTCCGGGTCCTGGGTGGCCACACCCACCGGACATTTTCCGGTTCCGCAGATCCGGTACTGCTGGCAGGCCGCCGCGATGAGTCCGGCGGAAGCCATAGCTACCGCATCTGCTCCCATCGCCAGCGCCTTGGCTGCGTCGGCGGATACCCGAAGGCCGCCGGTGATCACCAGATCGATTTCCAGGTCGTGCTCCATCAGATATTTTTTGGCCCGGTGCAGCGCATAGACGGTGGGCACGCTGGTGGCATCCCGCACCAGCTTAGGGCTGGCCCCTGTGGCGCCTCCCCTTCCGTCGATGGTTATAAAGTCAGGCTGCGCATATGCGATGTATTGCAGATCTTTCTCGATCCGTCCGGCGGCTATCTTGATTCCGATGGGGCGGCCGTCTGAAGTCTCTCTTAACTGGTCAACCAGTTTTTTCAGATCTTCTTTGGACTGGATCATTTCGAACCTGGAGGGACTGATTACGTCCTGGCCCAATGGTTTATTGCGGATGTCGGCGATCTCCTGCGTTACCTTGTCTCCGGGCAGATGTCCGCCCATGCCGGGCTTCGTTCCCTGTCCGATCTTAATCTCTATGGCATCGGAGGTTCTTAAGTTCTCTGTGGTCACACTGTACATGTTGGGCACATATTCGAATATGTATTTGTAGGCCGAAGCTTTCTCCGCCGGAAGGACACCGCCTTCACCGCTGCACATAGCTGTCTTTGCCATAGCGGAACCACGTGCCAGCGCGACTTTGGTTTCTGCAGACAAGGCTCCGAAGGACATGTGGGAAATATAGATCGGGCTTTCTAACACCATCGGTTTTTTCGCGTGTTTTCCGATGATCGTGGTGGTAGTTACCGGCGCATGTTCATCTAACGGGAACGGATTTAACTGTGCTCCCATGATCAGGATCTCATCCCAGGAAGGCATCGGCCTCCTCGTTCCCATCGCTTCTATGATAGACCGGCCGGTGACAGCCATCTCATGAATATCGTCCATATGACGCGCGGTTTCATCCATTCTGGCGTATTCCGTCGGATAAGACAGGGAATTTTCCGGTTCCTGCGGCTGCATTTCCTGTGTTTCTTCCACTTGTATGAATGTGGATGCCGGTCTGTGGCAGACCGGACACAGCTTAAAATCAGAAAAAGGGATTCCCATTGCCTCCTCATCGTAAATATACCCACATACCCTACACTTATACTTTGCCATATGCCTTCTCCTTTTCTGTTTTGTATTTTAAATTTGTATTGTAATAACTATTATTCTCATATATGCCTTTTCTGTTCCCCTGCCTTAATACTATATTATAACACAATAAGAATGAACTTTGTGAACTAATTGAAACACTTTTTTAAAACGAAAAAGACAGGCAGATACTTTCTGTCTGTACCAGCGCCTGTTCTTTCAGGAATTCCTGTAAAGTCTGGCCTAAAACGCAAACGATTTTCTCATGAAAAGTGACCAAAAATACCGGTCATCTATATCGTATAGTTTTCACAAACTTAAAAACAGCAGCATTTCTATCTATGGTTTTTCTCCAAAATTCATGTTATAATCCAACTATAACCAACGTGTAGTTTGCTCAGCACAACGTAAGTCCAGTTGCGGCATTCCACACGTTTTTTATATTTATTTCGAAATTAATCTTATTCCATCAGCCACTCACAGGGAATAAACAAGAAAGGCGTTGATCAAATGTTTCAGGTAAATGACACAGTTTCTTACGGGACACACGGTGTGTGTCAAATCACAGAAATCGGGGAAAAGAATCTGACCGGCAAATCCATGGAATATTATATTCTGAAGCCGGTATATAACGAAAACTCTACTCTCTACGTCCCGGTCCACAGTGAAAACTTAACCGGTAAGATGCGCAGAATCCTGTCTGTCCGGGAAATCAGAGAAATGATCCGGCAAATGCCATACCACCAGGAGGATTGGATCGATAATGAAAATCTGCGCAAGACAAGATACAGGGAACTTCTCACCGACGGAAACCGCACAGAACTCCTGAAAATGCTGCGAACCCTGTACCTGCACCAGCAGGAACAGATATCTAAAGGAAAAAAGCTTCACAACACCGATGAACGCTTTTTCCGGGAAGCTGAAAAGCTGCTTTTTGATGAGATAGCCCTGGTCCTCCACATAAAGCCAAGCCAGGTACTGCCCTTTATTCTGGAGCAGATCCAGGCTACAGATAATGGCCAGAAGGAGGTGAAAGCATGAAACGTATCATAAGCGCATGTCTGGAACAGACACAAAAATTTGAGTCCCTGGAAGAATTTGAAGCTTATCAAAACAGCCTGGACCGAAAACATATCAAATACAAAATCGTAGACAAGCAAGAACAGCCCGGACATTCCGTATCCATAAAAATAATCCGGTCTTATAACGACTATCCCGTTGGCAATTACATGGATTAGTCCTAACAAAGGAAAAATTGCTATCTGCAAAAAAGGAAAAGGTGATCATATGAAACGCATCCAATCGGCCTGTCTAAACCAGACCATCCACTTCCAGCTAAAAGACCACATCGGCCAAGCTGCCGCAGCGAACCATGTAAAAGGCGAATATGAAAATTACAAAAGACAGCTGGAACGCAGCCACACAAAATATAAGATCCTGGAAGAAAACACCCAAAACGACGGTTCTATCATCATAAAGATCAAAAAACAACTGAATACTTACGATGTTGGCGCTTATCTGGATTAATCCACTAATCTAAATGCAATCGGTCCGGCCGGACCGATTGCATTTAGATTTCAGCAGGTAAATCCTTACGTGACAGAAGAGAACAAGACACGCAATATCCCCGTCATCCTTCCATAGCTATAGTGGATAAATATTCAGTCTCTTTATCTTTCCTTCCCGGTCGACTTCCGATATATATGCCATAACCGGTACGACGTGCTCCTGGTAAATGATAAAGTACCAGACGATATCATTCCCCTTGTACCGCACGCTGCGGATGGTAAACGGCCCGCCATTAAAGCCGAATTTATGATGGAACATCATTTCAATAGCCATTTTCCCTTCCAGATGCAGGGTATCCATCCCAGCCTTGTTAACCGAAGAATCATGGAGTACGCCGTGTTCGTTGAACAGATCCGCCAGCGCCACGCAGTCCCCTTTTTTCATACAATCAATATATTGCTCTAATATTTTCATTCGGAACCCTCCTTCTTATATCTGTTCGGAACGCAGCAGCGCGTCAATTCCACCGTCCACAAAGAGAATCACTCCATTGATCCCGCTGGCTTCGGGGGAGGCCAGAAACACAATGCCATTTGCGATCTCTTCCGCATCCAGGAATTCCCTTCTGCCGTATCTGGTTGGAATCGGAATCAAAAGTGCCGCATCCATCTGGGCTTCCGTCATATTCTGTGTCATCGGTGTAGTCGTATTGCCGGGCGCCACGGCGTTAATCCGCAGTCCGTCTACCGCCCAGGACGGAGATACCCGCCGTACCCATCGGGCCAGCGCGTGTTTGGAGGAACTGTAGCAGGACGCAGTCAATGTGTCCGGGATCTCTCCTATGTATTCCATCGTCCGGTCTTCATCCATTACATCCGCCAGCATATCCACCCAGTCTTTTCTCACGGTCATATTTGTGATCGAGTTGGAAGAAGTCACCACACAGCAGCCGTTCTTTTTTCGAAGAAGCGGCCGCAGGCCTTCCGCGATCTGAACACTGGCATAAAAATTCAATGCAAAAATCACCTTCGGCGGCGCCGTAGGACCTACCCCCGCATTGCAGATTAATCCGTCTATTCCATCCGGATATTTCAGTATAACAGCTTCAATGGCGTCCTGCCTGCCTTCCTTCGTAGACAAATCAGCCAGATAGTCGCCGCCTTTGTAGTCAATATTGTACACCTCATGCCCCTGATCCTGTAATTTCTTCCTGGTCGCTGCACCAATTCCGGTGGTGCCTCCTGTAATTACATAAATACTCATACGTTCCCTTCCTTTCTTATCTCCCATCACCTGAAAAGATTGTTAAAAATTTAATAATAGGAATTATTATTGTTTTAACAATATAATGCTATCACGTATGGCAAATACTGTCAATTTAATTAAAATCTTAACATTATGATTAAAATTTTAACAAAATCGGAGGGGGCCGCAACAGGAATACGGCACCTTACCTGCACTCATACCGTGGGGCGCAGGTGAAACACAAGCGGCACTGATTACGCGGCTCCGGTCATTCGGGCAATGGCGGCGAACAGGAAACAGAACAGCATTCCAAATACCGTGGGAATCAGTAAGGCAGCGGCAGTCCATTTCAGGCTGCCGGTCTCCTTGTGAATCGTCAGGCAGGCAGTCGAACAGGGCCAGTGCATCAGACAGAACAGCATCGTACATACGGCAGTAACCCAGGTCCAGCCGTTCTGCACCAGTAACTTTCGCAGTTCCCCCAGATCATTTAACTCCAAAAGGCTGCCGGTTGCCATATAAGACATAATAATAATCGGAACAACGATTTCATTAGCCGGAAAGCCCAGGATAAAGGCCAAAAGGATCACCCCATCCAGACCCAGAAGCCTGGCAAAAGGGTCCAGGAACCCGGACGTACAGGCCAGCAGGCTTCTCCCATCCACCTGAACATTCGCCATAACCCAGATAACCAGCCCGGCAGGCGCTGCGACCAGTACTGCTCTCCCCAGCACGAAAAGGGTCCGGTCAAAGATCGATCTCACGATCACTTTACCGATCTGCGGTTTTCGGTAAGGCGGAAGCTCCAGTGCGAAGGAGGAGGGCACTCCTTTTAAAACCGTCCTGGATAATAAGGAAGATACCAGAAATGTCATCAGGATTCCAAACAGGATCACCAGTGTCAGCAGGATGGCGGAGGCCGCAGAAGTCATAGCGCCGGACCAGGTTCCGATCAGAAACATGCTGATGATGGCGATCAGCGTGGGAAATCTGCCGTTACAGGGAACAAAATTATTGGTCAGGATCGCGATCAGGCGTTCCCTGGGCGAATCGATAATACGGCATCCCGTTATCCCGGCCGCATTACAGCCAAATCCCATGCACATGGTAAGCGCCTGTTTTCCGCAAGCGCAGGCCCTGTGAAAGCAATGATCCAGATTAAAAGCCACTCTCGGAAGGTATCCGAAATCCTCCAGCAGCGTAAACAGCGGGAAAAAGATCGCCATGGGAGGCAGCATGACCGAGACCACCCAGGCCAGGACCCGGTAAACTCCAAAGATCAGCGGTTCATACAGCCATGCCGGCATATGGATCCATACACAGAACGCAAGCAGCTGATCCTGAATCCGGAACAAAAGATCCGCCAGCAGCTCGGACGGGACATTGGCCCCCACGATCGTGATCCAAAACACAGCGCACAGGAGTAACAGCATGATTGGTATTCCGGTCAGTCTGCTGGTCAGAATTTTATCGAGCCTGCGTTCCCGCTCCCTGTATGTTACATTTTCGATCATAACCACATCCCGGCACAGCTGTTCTGCTGTCTGCACCAAATGCGTCATCTCCTCCTCCGCGTCATTCTTAAGCATGTCTTCCCGATTGATTTCCGGCCGGTACGGATCGTGCTCCGTCAGATACTCCGGCAATGTCTGCACTCGCTTAAGCAGTTCGGGCAGCCCCTCTTTACTTCTGGCGCTGGTTCCCACTACCGGAATGCCCAGTCTTTGTTCAAGCAGCCGTAAGTTCAGCCTGATCTTTTTCTTTCTTGCCTCATCCAGCAGATTCACACAGACTATAACGTTTTCCGTAAAGGAAAGTGTCTGCAATACCAGAATCAGATTCCGCTCCAGGCAGGTGGCGTCACAGACCACGATCACCGCCTCCGCCTCGCCGGAGCAGATATATTCCCCGGCCAGCTCTTCCTCTGCCGAATGGGGCGATAAGGAATACGTACCGGGCAGATCCACGATTCGGTATGTTTCCCCCTCATATGTACAGTGGCCATAAGCCACCGCTACCGTCTTCCCCGGCCAGTTTCCGGTATGCTGGTTCATGCCGGTCAATGCATTGAATACTGTACTTTTTCCTACGTTGGGATTTCCTGCCAAAGCGATACTGCGTTCTTCATTTTTATATTCCATAGACTACTCCTTTGCGCATTCCCAGACCAGAATACCGGAGGAATCCTCCGTACGCAGCGCAATCACTGCTCCCCGGATCTCATAGGCTGCCGGGTCACCGCTGGGGCTTTTCTGCCTGCATAATATTTTAGTACCCGCGACTACGCCCAGGTCAAATAGCCTGCGGCGCATTGCTCCCTTATTGATAATTCCGGCAACTATGGCCGACTGTCCTTCTTTCAGGTCACACAATGATTTTCCTCTTGCCATACGACCAACTCCTGTTATTTCCCATTTCCCTTTTTTAAAATTTAGTTCAGGGAAACTTTGTTTCTTGCTATATGATATTCAGCCCCCTTTCAAGTGTTACAGCGATCTTGCCGGTTTTTTACCGATTTTTCATGCACGCTTCCCCTATGTGCTGCGCTTTCCTCTATTCGCCTTATCTTACAGCGTTCAGAAGTCCTTGCCGGCTTCTGGGGCATATCCTGCCATGCAGGTACATAAACTTAAAAAGGAAATGTCTCCGCGGATTATTTATCCATCCCGCTGCTGCGATATTTCAAATTCAATATCACATACAGAACAGGAAGTGAACCCATGCAGGATGACCAATTTTATACCAGCAAAGGCTATGAGACCAGAAACCCGGGTGAACTGTCTCCGGCTATGGAAGACTATCTGGAAATGATCTGCCGCCATATTCAGGAAGGGAACATTATGCGCATTAACGTGCTGGCCTCCCTATTGCATGTCACGCCTCCCTCCGCCTCTAAAATGGTCAACAAGCTCAAAGACATGGGCTACGTGTCCTTTCAGCCCTATGGCTATATCCAGTTAACGGAAAAAGGCGTCCAAAAAGGGCAATTCCTTCTTGAACGCCATAATATCCTTCACCAGCTGTTCTGCCTGATCAACCACTCCGACAATGAATTGGAAACCGTAGAATTGATCGAGCATTATATTAATGAGGCTACTATTTATAATATCCGAACATTTTTAGATTCTCTTCCCAGGTAGCGGATCCTCTTTTCCTGCATTTCTTATTTTATACGATCACTTCATTAAACTGTATTCTGGCTCTTCATAAAACTGTATATCCCTCTTGACAGTTTCGTTCCAGGGTAGTATCATGAACATTGTTCAAGTTGAAGTTGAGGAGATGAATAGCGTATGAACAAAAATGTAACTTCCAAAGAACATATCCTGTCCGTTACACAGGAAATAGCGAAGAGCGAGGGGCTTGCGAACATCAGTATCCGCAAGGTGGCCGAGCGGTGCAATATAGCCATTGGTTCCATTTATAACTACTATCCCACCAAATCGGCCCTGATCATAGCTGTCATCGAAAACTTCTGGTGTGGTCTGTTTCACCGGGATATCTGCACTTGGTCCGATAAAACACGGTTTACGGAAAGTTTCGAGGATATCTATCATAAATTTTATACATATCTCCAGGAGTTCCGTCAAAATTTTCTGCAGCAGATCGCCTCTCTTTCGGTAGCAGAGAAAGAAGCCGGCCGAAAAGCCGAGGCCGAAACCTTCCAGCACATTCAAAAAGGCTTTCTGACTCTGCTGGAACGGGATTCCCAGATCCGGGAAGACATCTGGAACGAAAATTTCACGAAGGAGAATTTCTCCCTATTCCTTTTTGCCAACATGATGTGTATGCTGCGGAATGACCAGACTGAATGCTCCTTTTTTATTGAACTGCTGAACCGGCTGCTTTATGACTGATTCTATATCGCACAGGCCGCATCGGTACCGATTCCGTAAAAGAGCTTCGTTCCGGAAGTATTTAGTTTTATCTTTCAAATTGAACCTTGTTCATATTTTACAAAATAATCCTGCCATACAAATTAATTAGAAAGCAAATATTTGTAGAAACTCTTTATTGCAGAAACTCATTATTGTAAAATTGTAGAAACTTTTTATTGTAGAAACTCATTATTGTAAAAAAGAAAGGATGTCTACTATGCAGGCAATTATGGAAACTTTATTCGATATCGTATATTTAACCACCGTCATCACCCTGGGAATCCTGATGATCCGGCGTGCCGGCTCCAACACCCAAACCAAACTGTTCGGAATCATGGCCGTCGTGCTGGGATGCGGCGACGCCTTCCATCTGATCCCCCGGGCCTACGCGCTCTGCACCGACGGCCTGGCCGCCCATGCCGCCGCCCTGGGTATCGGAAAGCTCGTCACCTCCATCACTATGACCATTTTCTATGTCCTCCTCTATCACGTCTGGAGGAAACGCTACGAGATCACCGAGCGCGGGGCTCTGACCACAGCCATCTACATTCTGGCCGCCCTTCGCGTCGTCCTGTGCCTGTTTCCGCAGAACGCCTGGCTTGAAGCCGCTCCTCCCCTCTCCTGGGGTATCTGGCGGAACATCCCCTTCGCTCTGATCGGCCTTATTATCATCGTTCTCTTTTACCAGGAATCGCGCCGCCACCTTGACAAAGACTTCCGTTTTATGTGGCTGGCCATCACCATCAGTTTTTTGATGTATATTCCTGTGGTACTGTTCGCCGATACCATTCCGCCCGTTGGAGCCCTCATGATTCCCAAGACCATCGCCTATGTTTGGGTGGTCTGGATGGGATTTCAGGCTTCCCGGTCTCAAAAATAATTCTCCATTGTCCAGCTTTTAGTTGTAAAAGCCAACAAGATTTTTTATAATACTCTGTAAGATGTTAATCCAACAACAGGATAAAGGAGTATTATATGGACAAGAGAAATTTATTGAGAAGCAGATATTTTCTGTATGCAACCGAATTTTTCGCCGGTATGTCGGTTATGGCGATTGAGTTGGGTGCCAGCCGCCTGCTGGCGCCCTATTTCAGTTCCTCTCAGATCGTCTGGACCGTGATCATCGGTACGATCATGATTGCCATGGCCTTGGGGAATATCTGGGGAGGCCGGATGGCGGATAAGAATCCGGACCCGGGGCGGCTGTTCGGACGGCTGTTAATTGCCGCGGTCTGGATCGCCGCGATCCCTTTTGCCGGTAAATATGTGATCGCCGGGATTTCCCTGGCCGTAGCCATGGTGGTGGAAAAGAACTTCCTGGTCTGGGCTTCTCTGATCTGCTGCCTGGTGATCTTTGTATTTCCTCTGATGCTACTGGGTACCGTCACCCCGTCTCTGGTAAAATACACCATGGAGGATCTGGAGAATAACGGCGTGATCGTTGGGAAATTAGGCGCTTTAAATACGATCGGGAGTATCATCGGTACATTTTTGCCTACCTTTGTCACCATACCTGCCGTAGGAACCGCCGCCACATTTATTATATTTTCATCTGTTCTGGCGCTGCTCGGCATTCTTTATTTCCTCACCGTGAAAAAGAAGCTGGCCAAATGCGTGGTCAGCGTCCTGCTGATCGGAATTTTCAGCCTCTCTTCCGTTCAATACAGCTTCGCTTTTTGGGAAAAGGACTTAAGCTACGAGGGGGAGTCGATCTATAATTATCTGCAGGTGAAGGAGGACGACTCCAGTATCATCCTCTCCACCAACGTGCTGGCTGGAGTACAGTCCATCAAGATGAAAAACGCGGATCTGACCGGTATGTATTATGATTATGCCATGGCCGCCCCCTATATGGCCGGAGCCGGAAACCAGCCGGGCGGGGAGATCCTGATTCTGGGGCTTGGAACCGGCACTTATGCTTCCATGTGCACCCAATACCTGCCCGATGTAAAGATTGAAGGCGTGGAGATCGATGCGAAGATTGTCAAACTGGCGGATACTTATTTTGATCTGCCCGAAAGCGTCGATGTCAGCGTTTACGATGGCCGGGCTTATCTGTCCACAGACAAGAAATATGATGTCATTATGGTGGACGCCTATCAGGATATTACGATTCCGTTTCAGATGTCTACCGTAGAGTTTTTTACCATGGTGAGGGATCATCTGAACGAAGAAGGGGTGATGGTGGTAAATATGAATATGCACTCCTCAAAGGAGGGCTCCATCAACGAATATCTCTGTGATACCATCGCCTCGGTTTTTCCTCAGGTATATACGGCCGTTTTGGAACGGGGCACCAATATCGAACTTTTTGCATCTATGAATCCGGATATGCTGGCCGCCTTCGATCAGGGCCGGGCTTCTATCTCCGATCCGGATCTCGCCGCTATGATGGAGCAGGTGAGCGGCAGACTTACACCGGTAAAGGGCGGGAACCGGATCCTGACCGATGACAAGGCACCCGTGGAGCTTCTGGGTATGAAGGTGATCGATGAGCTTATCGCTGATGAACTTCAGTATTATAAGGAAATGATCAAATCCGGAGACTGGGAGGCGCTTTAAACTATGAAGAAATCCCTTGTTCTCTTTCTCACGGTATTACTGCTGTGCGCACTGGCCGCCTGCGGCAGTACTCCTGCCTCCACGAAACCGGCGGATTCTCCCATGCCTGCGGGTCCTGCCGCCGCCTCCGAAGAGGAGGAAGGCAAATCTTCGCTGGAATCTGAGGCGGAAACCCTGGCCAGTACGCTTCCCGGTATTGACCGGGCCGGAAATGAGATCGCCATTCCTAAAGAAATCCATAAAATCGTATCTCTGCTCCCGGCCGTCACCGAACTGCTCTGTGATCTGGGCCTTTCCAACCGCATCATCTGCGTGGATCCGGATTCACTGGAATACATAGCAGGTCTAAAGGCAGATGTTGCCGTGTGTAATCCGTTGGTGCCGGATATCCCAAAGATGCTCACTCTTGCGCCGGATATCATCTTTACCGACACCCGGATGGATTCTTCCGGGGTAAATATGTATAAGAGCGCTGAGGAGGCCGGTATCTGTGTCGCAGAAATTCCCTCTTCCCATACGATCGGGAGTATTGAGGATGATATACAGTTTGTAGCCGACTGTGTTGGAAAAACGATGGAGGGAGAAACCATTGTGGCGGAGATGGAAATTGATCTTCAGAAGATAGCATCCACCGGCAGGACCATCTCCGACCCCAAAACCGTGATGCTGGAGTTTTCCGGACTTCCTTCGATCAAAAGCTTTGGAACCGGCGTTTATCTCAATGAAATGCTGGAACTGATCGGCGCCCAAAATGCACTTGACGGGGAAATCGGCTGGGTGACTCTTGAGGAAGAACAAGCCCTTGAAGCTGATCCCGATGTGATCCTCACCGCTGCTGCGGGCACGGATACCGATGCCGTGGAAGAGATCCTGAACCGGCCCGGCTGGGAAAATATTACTGCGGTTCAGAATCTGGAGGTGTATGCCATTGACCGGTCCAGCTGTCTATTTCCGAATCAGCATCTCATCGAAGCTCTGCGGGAAATGGCTGAGGCAGTGTATCATTCCCCCAGCTGAAAAGTCAGCAGCACTGGATTATGATCCGAATACCGGAATCCGGCGTCAATATTCTCCACCGCCGTACACTCTACATTTTCGGACAATATGAATCCATCCAGAACTGTAACAAAATTTTCCCCTTTTACATAGGGGCGGTCCGCGTTCCGGCATGTGGGAACCAGATTCTCATCAACCTTTGGCAGCTGCAAACGCAGCCCTTTCCCCAGCATTTCTTTGGGAAAGGCCTCCGCCCAACCGGGAGTCTCCTGCTTTGATTGGAAGATCTCGGCCGAATTCCCATAGAGATCCTGGTTAAAATCCCCTGCACAGACGACGTAATTTCCCTTCCCGTATTCCTGCTGCATATCTTCCGACAGCATCTCAATCTGGTCTTCCCGGATACTTCCGTCCTTCGTATACGCGGACAGATGAATGTTATACAGGCATAATTCCCGGCCGTTCTCCACCGGAATCCTGCTTACCACATAACACCGGTCCAGATCCACGAATTTCATGGGGCTGGTATCGATCGGCAGACTTCTTCTCATGGCACTCTCTATCCGGTATCTGGAAAATGTGGCCAGGCCGGCTACTGACTTCCCATGAGGTTCCAGAATCGGATAAAACAGATAAGCGGAATCGAAATTCAGCGCGAAATCCACGGCCAGATCCGGAAACCATTCTTTCAGCATCTCATACTGGTTCACATGATAGCTCCTGGTGGCGTCAAGGTCCACTTCCTGAAAAAACGCAAAGTCCGGTTCCAGATTACTGATTAATCCGGCTGCCCCGTCCGTATTCTCTATCACCGCATCTTTGCTGAATGCTCTGGACTCGGTTCCCCCGTCCATAAAAAAGCTGTAATCCGCGGAGTATGCCCCGAATCCGATGTTAAATGTTGTGATCTTATAGGGCGTCTGTGTCTGGACCATAGCTTCCACATTATTCTCAGGCTCGACGGCGAGCCGGTCCTCTATCCTGTGGTAACTGGCAAATACATAGATCACATACCCCAGCACGACCAGGAGGAATACCCCCAGAACCGCCAGGATACTTTTTAATATCACCCGTTTCTTTTTCATAGCACATCCTCCCCTATCCTTTTTCTGTTATCTCCAGTTTAGACTTTTCCGGCCTATTCGTAAAGAATCTTTTAGATTTTCCTTCTTTTTTCTTAATAATTTCCTTCAGGAGATCTGAAGAATTGTTCGATAGAATTTCCTATATAGCTTCATAGGACCTCTGATCACATGTCCAAAAAGAAGGGGGATCTGCACATGAAAATCGTAATTCTGACTGGAAAATTCGGTATGGGGCACTATATGGCAGCCAGCGCCATCGCCGAGCACTGGAAGCTTGCGCAGCCAAATGCCCAGATCGAGGTCATTGACTGGTTCCACTACGTATTCCCGCATCTTTCGCTGCCCGGATACCGGTTATTTGGCTGGATAGTTCAGCACGCACAAAAATTTTACAATGAGAGATACTGCCGCCTGGAAAATAAACAAACGGAGTTCAAACCACAGATTCCGGCCCTGATGCTCTGGCGCTTCCACCATCTTCTTTGGGAAAAACAGCCGGATTTGATCATCGCCACTCTCCCGCTCTGTTCACAGACTGTATGTTATTATCGGGAAAAGACCGGTAATCGGGTCCCTCTCATTACCTGCGTGACGGATATCACCGCCCATTCCGAATGGATTCACCAGGAAACCGACGCTTATATGGTCGGTTCTGAGCTTGTGAAGCAAGGGCTGATTAAAAAGGGCATCCCTTCCGGCAGGATCACGGTCACCGGTATTCCGGTCAATCCCAGGTTTGATGAGCCCAGGGAGGCTTCCTTCGATCACGAACATATGACAGATTCCTCCTTCACGGGAACTCCCAAAAAGAAACTGTTGATCATGGGCGGCGGGCTTGGCATGCTGCCCACGGTCCCGGGCTTCTATCAATATCTGGAATCCCAGGCGAACAGGCTGGAAACCACGATTATCACCGGCAGGAACAAAAGCCTCATGCTCCGTTTAAGCGCCGCTTATCCCTCTCTTCGGGTTCTGGGTTATGTCAATGACATTCCAGCGTATATGAAGGAAGCCGACGCCATAGTCACAAAACCGGGCGGGATCACTACATTTGAGGCGATTCACAGCGAAACCCCCATTTTTGCCTGGAATCCCGGCCTGCGCCAGGAGGTATATAATGGAGATTTTCTGGAGGTGATGCAGATCGGCGCTGTCATCCATGAAAACACGGTGGAAGGGATCCGGAAAGTCTGTGGCTTTCTGTCTGACGACCGGAAAATGCAGACTCTGCGGAAAAATATGCACGCGTTAAAAGCCTACTACTCTCAGAATTCTATACTGGACGTGGCCCAAAAGGCACTGGATTACGCATCCCTGCAGGATCTTTATCAATTAAAGAAGGGAGATTATCTCCATGAAGCAGTTGGCTATAACCTTTGACGACGGTCCAGACCCGCGTTACACCGGGCTTCTGCTGGATCTGTTAAAGGAACATCATATACCGGCCACTTTTTTCGTGGTTGCTTCCAATGCGGAAAGCAATCCCGATCTGATCAGGCGGATGCTGGCGGAACATCACCAGGTGGCAATGCACTCTTACAACCACCGCCATGCATGGTTTAGTTCTTATCACTATATGAAAAAGGATTTTCAATACAGTTGTGATATCATGAGAAGTCTTGGCTGCCGCCCGGATACTTATCGTCCGCCCTGGGGAGCCCGCAATCCATTTACCGGATATTTCCTAAAACAGTACGGCCTGCGGCTGGTGCTCTGGGATGTCATGGTACAGGACTGGCAGGCAAAAGCCACGGCCCAGCGTACCAGCGACCGGATTCTGGCACGCGTCTTTGACGGCGCTGTCCTTTGCCTTCATGACGCCGGCGAAAAGACCGGGGGCTCCTGCGGGGCGCCCCTTCGCACGATCGAAGCGCTTCGCATGGCCCTGCCCGAGTTAAAACAAGAATACGTTTTTAAAACAGTAGAGGAGCTTAAGCCAAATGAATGAAACTGCAAAACCCCAAAAACAGGCCGGAGGGATTCTGCTTTTGCTGGCGTTAACTGCGCTTACCGTCTGGATTTTCTTAAAGGACTATTCCCCGCGGCAGCTGTTAGAGGCCCTTGGAAAAGCGAATCCGCTCTATCTGCTGGCAGGCCTTGGTATGATGTTTCTGTTCGTCAGCTGTGAAGCGGTGAATATGAAACTGATCTTCCATGAACTTTCCCTGCCGGTACCTTTCCGGCGCTGTGTCGGCTACGCATTTATCGGCTTTTATTTCAGTTCAATCACACCTTCCTCCAGCGGAGGACAGCCGATGCAGATGTACTATATGAATAAGGACCGCATTCCCGTTACCTATTCCTCCGTCGCCATTTTCTTTATCGTACTGATCTATCAGACGGCCATGCTTTTGCTGGGAGGGCTGATGTATCTGATCCGGCCGGGACTGGCCGGGCAGATGGCTGGAAAGCTGGGACTGCTGCTGGTCTACGGAGTGATCATGAACGCCGCCGCGGTGGCTGGCATCCTGCTGCTGATGTATTCCAAGCGGACTGTACCATTCCTGGTGAATTTGGTGATCCGAATCGGAAGCAGGCTTCGTCTGATCCGGGATCCCGGATCGATGCGGACCCGCCTTCACGAATCGATCCGGACCTATCATGAGAAAACAGGCTATGTAAAAAAAAATCCAACCTTGTTTTTTAAAGTACTATTTGTTACGATGATACAAATGACTGCCCTCAATCTGGTTCCCTGGTTCGTCTACTGTGGCCTGGGCTTTTCCGGTCACAGCTTTCTGGATTTTCTGACCTGCCAGTCCATACTGACCATATCCGTATCCGCGGTCCCTCTGCCTGGTGCTGTAGGTGCGGCGGAAGGAGGCTTTTTGTGGGCTTTTGGATTATTGTTTCCCCAGTCTGCGCTGGCTACCGCTATGATCGTCAGCCGCGGGATCAGTTTTTATCTGTTTTTATTGATCAGCTTTATCATCTGTTTTACGATACATCTGAGAATGTTCGGACGAAGGAGAAAGAAGGATTTGACCTATGCATAAGGATCAGATTAAAATATTAGCGGCCGACGACGATCCTGATATTCTGGAGATCCTGGATATCGTCCTTAAGCGGGAAGGTTATCAAGTCGTACTTGCCAAAAACGGAGAGGAAGCGATCCGCTTTGCTTCCCCTGACATCGATTTATTTATCCTGGATATCGCCATGCCGGTTAAGGATGGCTTTTTCGCCTGCCGGGAGATCCGCAGCAAATCCATGGCCCCCATATTATTTCTCACGGCTAGGACTCAGGAGACAGATAAAGCCGCCGGTTTTTCGTCCGGCGCGGACGACTATCTGGCGAAACCATTTTCCAACGCGGAATTGCTCCTGCGGGTCAATGCCCTGCTGCGCCGCTGCTATATTTACCGCCATCCCGGACGCGGTTCCCAGGTAGGGGTCTATGAACTGGGCCGTCTGACCCTTAACACCAACACCAAAACCGTCTCCCTGAACCAAGAACCCATTCTGTTGACACCTACCGAATATGGAATCCTGGAACTGATGATCCAATATTCCGGCAAAGTGTTCAGCGTCCAGGAGCTGTACGAATCCGTCTGGAATGAGCCCTACAGTTATGTGGAAAATAATACGATCGTCGTCCATATCAGCAATCTTAGGAAAAAGATAGAAGTAGATCCAAAAACGCCGGAGTACATCAAGAGTATGTGGGGGAAAGGCTATTATGTGGAACAAAGGATACAGGCCCTCTAAGCTGGGCCTTCATTTTTTTCTGAAAGCAGTGGCGGCCGCCCTGTTCAGCATCGCCCTCTATGTCCTGCTGGTGGAGGCCGCCGACTACTATGTGAACCGTATGGATATCGACCGGGAACTCTATCAGTCCGTCATCGATGAGACTACGGTAGACTTTCAGGCCTATGTAACCGAGCACGAACTGAGCAGCCAGGACTCTGACCAGATCTACCAGTGGGACCGGCGTCAAAAATTAGTTCATATCTGGCTGATCAAAGATAACCAGATTATATACGATTCCCTGAGCTACCTGTCCCAGAATCTTCCTAAAAACCTGTTCACCAAATCCATATCCAACATCGGTTATACACCGGTCACCATCCGCTTCACAGACGGTCCCGCCTACCTTTCCGTCAATATCCTGTACCGGAAGCGGATCGAAGACCGTCTGGAGTTCGCGATTGCCGTCCTGTGCATCCTGCTCTTTTCCTCTTACATTTTCCGTGAATTTGGTAAGCTGGTAAAAGCCGTACTGCGCATCGAAAAAGGCATTCACATCCTGGAGAGCGGCGATCTCACCTATCAGATCGACATCCACCGGGACGACGAGCTGGCCGATCTGGTGGGCAGCATCAACCGCATGAGCCAGGAACTGGACACTAAGCGCCGCGGTGAGGAGCTGATGCAGCAGAAGAATTACAGTCTGGTAACCTCCATCTCCCACGACATCCGCACTCCATTGACTTCCATCATCAGCTACGTGGACCTGATGCTTGCCCCAAATCCGATACCTGCAAAAGACCAAACCCGGTACCTGGAAAAAATCAGAGAGAAATCCTCTCTGATCCGTGACCTGACCGACAATCTCTTCACTCATTTCGTCAACAAAAGCACGGAATATGAGCTTCACTACGAATGGATCACCGGAAACGACTTCCTCCTTTACCTTCTCAACAACTTAAAAGAAGTTCTGCGCGACCAGGGATACGAAGTCGAAATCCATATCGACATCCAGGACGAATTCTTCCTGAAGGTAGACGCCATCCAGATCATACGTGTCTTCAATAATCTGGAGGGCAACCTGCTAAAATATGCCGACAATACCGTCCCGATCCAGTACCATGCCTGCCTGTGCGATACGAAACTGATCATAAAGGGGAAGAACAGGATCTCCCAGCATCCCGATCCTGAGAGCTACGGGGTAGGCATCCGCACCTGTCAGGAGATCCTGGAGCTGCATCACGGCTCCCTGAAGGCCCATCTGGACGGTGACTCCTACCAGCTCACCCTGACCCTTCCCATCGCTTACCACCTGGAAGCATATTAGATCTTCCCGTTATACCGCTACTGTGCCTGAATCCAAAGACTATAATATCTCAGAGCATAGACGGCAATAGAAAAGAGTCCGAAACACAGGGCTCCTTTTATAATGGCCCTGGCTTTTTGGCATTTGACCAGCCTGTCCATGATCTGTGTGATTCCAAACGTTATAAAATACATGAAGGGAAGCAGCATGGGCATACTGTACCTTCCCTGCGGCTGGTAATCAACCGCGTAGGATGCGTACAGATTCAGGAAATTTGGAATAATGACCGCCAAAACCAGCATCCAGTGAAAGATTCCCTCTTCTCTCCATCCGCCGTCTTTTCTCACTGAAAAAAGCTTGCGAAAGGATAACAGACAGCCCAGGATTCCTGCCGCGAACAGGATTTTATATAAGTTATATATGAGCTGGGGCAGCCGGACGGAAGTATCATAAAACGCTCCCACAAAGCTTTTAAAAGTATCCCTGTGCCATCCAAGACCGCTGCACATCGCACGAACTCCCTGCAGGAAGGACAGCCCGTCTTTCTCATAGGTGGGATGCAGGGAGGGTTTATAGAGATCCTGGGCATGGATCTCCCCGCACAGGTCTCTGGACCGGATGCCCAGGAAGTCTCCCTGATACAGCACCGCATTGCGGATAAACCACCAGCCTGCCAGCAGCACAAATACAAGCAGGACAATACCGCCTTTTTGGAATAATGTTTTAAATTCCCATTTCTTGTCCTGACATAATAATATGGATAAGCAGAAAAATAGAAAACTGCATACCAGGAAACCATACGCGGTCACATAAGACAGGGCGCACAAGGCCAGCCCGGTTCCCAGAATTATGCAGGACTTCGGATCCCACCGGCTTTCCATTCCCAACAGCCAGGCGTAGATCATCACCGCAGTGGAAAATATGGCCATGGACTCACAATTTACATATGCGTTCAGATATACCATCTGAGGCAGGAAGGTGATAAAGAACAGAAAGATCCATTGATCCGCCCTGTCTTTTAAGATCTTTCTGGCAATTTTTATGGACATCCACACGGTTCCGGTGCCAAACATAACACTAGCCAGCCGGGCCGTAAAAACCAGGATATGTATATCATCGGTAAAAAAGCGCGCGGCCCTGATGAAAAGGGCGCTGATGATATGAGGAATATAGGGGTGGAACGCATAGCTGAATCCCCAGATCGGATTGATGATCGCCGGATTGTCTCCCCGGGGCAGGTCCCAATGTTCCGTTAGATAACGGATGATGTCAAAACGCATCCATTCATCCGGACCGTCCAGCCCCAGGTCGAACCGGTTCCACTGCCAGGCCCAGATCATAAAGAACAGGGCTGCTCCGGCGATAAAAAGCAGATCGATCCGGTGTTTGTTTTTTTGACTTTCTTGATCCTTATATAGACTGGTAGGGTGCTGATATTTCTGGCTCTTCATTAGTACCTCCATGGGTGCGTGTTTCCTCACATCCAATCCCTTGATCATCTCGGTGACGGCCTGATGCTTACTAACAGTTGGTATCGTATTCTGATACTAATTCAAAATGATCCAGCTGCCATCCCTGACACATCTTTCCCTTTTTAATATTCATCACTTAGCAGGAAATCAGCAACGTGCATGGTTTTGATTCCCTCATAATTGCCGCCCGCAAATGCGTCTGTACGCAGCACATACTTAGGATAGTTATCCCGAATATCAAGGAGCCTGCCGTATTCGCGTTTTTCGGTTTCAGGGGAACCGATTTCTTGGGCCACTTGAATGTACAGCTTATTTTCCTGCTTAACGGCCATGAAATCTATTTCAGCGCTGTCCAGTTTTCCAACGTACACTTCATATCCACGGCGCAGCAATTCAAGATAAATGATATTTTCCAGCATGGCCGCTGCACTGTCCGCTGAATATCCCAGCACGCTGTAACGCAGCGCCGAATCGGCCAGATAGAATTTCTCCTGTGTTTTCAAAATTTCCTTGCCCTGTACATCGAAGCGTGAACAGCGGTGGAGGATATAGGCGTTTTCCAGCTTGCTGAGGTAATTATAAACCGTTTCGTTATCAATGGCCCGATTTTCGCTTTTCAGATATTTGGAAATGGAAGCGGCGGAAAAGGTCCTTCCTACATTGTCAAAAGCGAACTTCACAATACGCTCCAGCTGATCCACCTTACGGATTTGATTACGCCTTACAATATCAGTAAAAATCGTAGAATTGTAAATATCCTTTACGATGGTATAGACTTCGTCCGGCGTGTATTTTTGCAGATGAACTGCTGGGAAGCCCCCAAGTCTCAGATAATTTGCCAATTCTGTGTGAGGATCTAGAACCTCTGTGTATTCTTTTCGGAAGATCATATACTCGAAAAAGGATAAAGGGTAAATGCGAAACGCAATATAACGGCCAGTCAAATAGGTGGATATTTCAGAGGACATCATCCTGGAGTTCGAGCCGGTTACATAAATGTCTACATCATAGCCAGTCATAAGGGAGTTTACAACTTTTTCCCATGACTTTACTTCCTGAATCTCATCCAAAAAAAGGTAGGTCTTTCCCTTCAAAAACAAATGCTGCTTCAAGTGTGCAAACAAGGCATTGGCTGTCTTTATATCCTCATATTCCAAAGAGTCAAAGCTATAATGCAATATTTGTTCGTCACGGATACCCTGTTCTTTCATTTCATCTATCAGCATTTTCAAAATAGTTGATTTCCCACAGCGGCGGATTCCGGTCAGGATTTTCACAAACGGCGTATTCACATATGCCATTATCTTATCAACGTAAATTGGTCTGTTAATCATAAAAGACACCTCCCATCTATAATAGCTTATCGCATTTTTCTTAAAATATCAATAGTTTTTAAGGATATAACCGCAAAACTTACGAAGTACTTCCTCTATTCCTTCCCTACAGCAGCTCCGGACGAACCATCACCATCTTAATCTCTTTCTCTCTATCATCCCGCAGCGTGCACATCGCTCTCTCCAGATCTTCCAGCGGGAATGTGCTGGTCACCAGTTTATCCACATCGATCACTCCCGCCTCGATCAACTCCACACAGCGCGGGAAATATAAGGCCGGAACCGCATAGGAAGCCCGAAGCTGGAGCTTTTTATAGTGAAAATAATTGGCGTCAAAACTTATGATCCCCCTCTCCCCATAATCAATCCCGATATAGGCGATCACGGCTCCCAGATTGGCTGCCCGGAACGTGGACGCGATGATGCTCGGAGGCGCAGTCACCATGATCTTGTCCACTCCACCGGCTGGGAACGGATATTCCTCCAGCGGAGTCTCATCCGTATAAATAATATCCGTTGCCCCGAATTCTTTAGCCAGCTGAATTCTGGCTGTATTCTTCCGATTGCGGACAACCCCGTATACGTTTCTGGCCCCTGCGGCCTTTGCCAGGCGCAATGCCATCAGGCCGATCGGACCCAGGCCCACTACCGCGACGTCATCCTGAAACTTGATATCTGCCGTATAGAACAGATCCAGGGCCACTCCCATGGGTTCGATCACCGTTCCCTGCGCGTAGCCGATCTTTTCCGGATTAAAGGGAATCAAACACTGCTTATCCAGCGTCATATATTCCGCAAAACCACAGATCTTCCATTGAAACAAGCCTGTCCCGGACGCACACAGATCCGGCCGGCCATTTCTGCACTGGGCACAGGTCCCGCAGTAGGAACCGCTTTCCACCAGCACGCTGTCTCCCACCTTTACATTGTCCACATTTTCTCCTGCTTCCAGGACCACGCCGGTGATCTCATGGCCAAAGCTCTGCCAATCCTCCGCCTCGATTCTGGCCGCATTCATATCGGAGCCGCAGACTCCGCAGGCCATCACCTTGATCAATGCCTCATTGCTCCCACACTTTGGAACCGGAACATCCTCGAATTTAAACTGAAATGGTGCTTTTACATATGCTGTTTTCATAGGAATCTCCTTTATTGTTTTATTGTCATTATAGCATCCACTGGCTTCCTTTACCAGATAGGAGGTTGACATTGACGGGAACAGCCATCCAAAGTAAACTGTTCTTAAGGATAAACAGTTCAGCAACAGAAGATACTTTTTGTGGATTATTGGAGGATAGATCATGGTAGACAGGCCTGAAATTATCATATTCGGCGCGGCTATTCTGGATATACCGGCGGGTCCGGTAGATACCTCACTTCTTACAGCGGGATCAGTTCCTGCGGACCGGATCACTATGAATACGGGCGGTGACGCGCTGAACGAGGCCACTGTGTTAGCTAAGCTCGGCAAATCGGTCCGGCTGGTCAGTAAAATTGGAAACGACATGGCAGGCCGGAGCATTCTGGATCACTGCCGGTATTATGGAATGAATACGGATTATATCCTTGTAGAACCGGGTCTGGATACCGGGATTACATTTTTCCGAATCTGGAGGAGGCTCAGATGGTCACCCAACAGACGGATCCGGATGATGTGGCGGATGCGTTCCTGGAATGCGGTGTCAAGACTGTAGTGATCAAACTTGGCAGGAAAGGCTGTCTGTTAAAAAGCAAAGAGACAAGGACATTGGTTCCTGCTTATTCCGAGGCAGTTTGTGTGGATACTACCGGAGCCGGGGATACGTTTACGGCCGGATTTCTCTATGGACTATCGGAAGGTATGCCCCCGGTGGAATGTGCGCGATTCGCTAATGCGGCGGCTTCTGCTGCCATTGAGGAATTTGGTGCGGCCGTCGGGGTTCGCAATATTACACAGGTGTATGGGCGGTATGAAAAAATGAAGAGGCAATCGGAAGCTAAAAAATAGTAGCGCTCGAAAATTCCTCGCTGACTATTTTTCATGCATCGCACGTAAGCACCTGAAATACAGGCACTAAGTGCTCATAGCCATAAAAAATACTATTTGCGAAGTGCGATTATCTGTATCAATTATAAAAGTTATACCCGGGAGAAATCATCGACGTTTTATGGCAAAGTAATAAATCGGAATTTGGCGAGAGGATAAATATTAATCATATTAACATTTAAGATCTAAACATAAATTGTACATGAGGCGATTATATAACATCGCTCCATGATTATTTCACTTTTATAAATATGATTGTAACAATATAGAAGAATTTGGTACTAACGAGTAGAAAGGAGATTAAAAGTGCAATTGATTGAAGAAATATATGAGATGTATTCAAGAAAAGTATTTTTGTTTTTATTGAGCAATGTTTGGTTGATATATTTAAGAAAACATCAAGAAAGTTTATCCATGGAGGATGATATCCTAGAAATAGAGGATAAAAAAGAAATAAATGTTCAATGGGAACAAAAAGAAATATTACTGATGATATATGATATCAATGAGCCTGTACGTGAAGTAATGTATTTAAGGTTGATTAGCAACTTATCTTTTGCTGAAATTGGAGCGATAATTGGCAAAACAGAAAATTGGACAAGAGTCACTTTTTTTAGAGGAAAACAACTACAAATGCTGAACTAAAAACTAATCCATTAAAAAAAGTAAGGTTTTATCAAAAAGCGCTGACTGTTTTGGGGCAGTTATCTCTTTTATTTTGGGCGCATGTTATCCAATTGCTCTATTAGGGCTTGCTGTTCTCGAACGTGGAGAGATAGCCACTTATCAAATTGAAAGATTAAAAAATCTTTGGTATGTATTGGCGTTAAGGAGTTGTGTTGCAGGAATTATAGTATGTGCAATTTATTTTTTGCTCATATTACTTATCGGGAAAATAATTAGTAAGAATGCAGCATAAAGCAAGCGGCTTTCGGAACATATTTTAAAGATTATCATTAAAAACAATTGACTTACACGTTACGTGATAATGTATTCTTTTCTAAAGGGAAACAAATGAAGTACATAAGCCGGCAATTTCTGATTTGTTTTCCTAGTTGCATAAGAGATTATCAGGTTGCAGGGAGGAAAGCATGTTAACTACAAGTCAGGTATCAGAATTAACAGGTATAAGCACACGTACTTTGCAATACTATGACGAAATCAATCTGCTGAAGCCCAGCGCGTTAACTCCATCGGGGTATCGTTTATATAATGACGAGGCCTTGCAGGAGCTGCAGCAGATTCTGTTTTTCAAGGAGCTCGGGTTCAAACTGAAGGAAATCAAAGAAATTCTTCGTAAACCCGAATTTGACAGAATTAAGTCTTTTAAAAAGCAAAAGGAACTGCTCTTATTAAAACGCAATCGAATCGACAGACTCGTTGAACTCCTCAGTCGGTTGGAGAAAGGAGAAAAATGTATGAGTTTCAAAGAATTTGACCTGTCAGGATATATCGAGGCACTGGAGTGGTTCAAAAACAGTAATACGGAAGAAATCATCAAGCATTGGGGAAGTATCGATAATTTTAATCTGTTTATCCAGAAAGCGAAGGATGATGAATCTAATATAGCCCAGCTCGCCATAAAACAGTATGGCAGTGTTGAGAAATACACAGAGGCCATGAAGTACAATATGGAACATTTCTCTGAAATCATGGAACAGCAGCAGGCTCTTGGAGAAATGAAAGAAGAACTGTTACAGAAGAATCAGGAGTTGTACGCTTCCCTAACTTCCGACATGGATAAGGATGTTGCTTCCGAAGAAATTCAGAATATCGTACATGAAATCGTAACCTTCACCCAGGAATCTCTGCTGACCTCCAACGTCGGGGACGGTTACTGGGATATCATCATACAAAGCTACCGAAATGATATTTCTAAAGCGGTCACGGACACCAAATATGGGGAAGGTGCTGCCGATTATATCGTTAAGGCTTTACAGTATTATTTTCATAAATAATAACACCGCCGCAGTGCGATCCCTGCGGGGCGTTATTTATTTAACAGAAGCACTTTCCTATAAAAAAGCACACTGGGAATCCCGATTACGGAATATCCCAGTGTCTTATATTTCCGAAGCTTCTACCATTACTCTTTTCCCGCACTCCGTACAATCCAGATTCCATCCTCCCCCTGCCGTTCAGGCTGGTACATCTGTATCATAACGGCTCCATCTGTCCAGTGATAGCTCACTGCCGCTTCCCCATCGCCCTCACTTACAATATCCGTTGTGCCGTCCGTCAGATTTAACTGCCACTGCGCGGCGTAATCCGGTTCCGTCAGCGGGGTATAATAATCGGCATTCATATTCGTATCATAATGTTCCTGTAACGGCCCGGAAAGTCCTTTTGCCTTATAATCCGGAATCACATATTCTCCCTGCCTGAAATAAACCGCATCAAATTCTGCTGCAGAGCTGATTCTATCATATTCGGTAAACCGGACATCTGACACCAGATATCCTCCGTCACTTTCCTCATACGTTATATCATTTCTCCAGACAGTGATATGGGGATCCGAAACATTCGCATTATAATAAATTACCATGGAATTCTCTGTACCCATCACAATCTGATAGTCGTCTTCCCACGGCCATGGGCTGGACCAACCGAAAAAATAACTTCCATCATCCAGTATCTCGCCCCCCAGCTCTTCAAACTGCTTTTGGTCTGACAGCAGCTGCGAGATCCGCTCCCCGTCTCTGTCGGTAAAAGCTTTGGCCCATGATTCGGCCAATGCCTCAGGAGTTTTCGGTATCGAAGTGTCTGACCGCTGATTCAAAGATGGCGGCTGTGTAACCGGGGGTTCCTTTGCGTTTGTATTTCCCTTCGGATCTGTCAGCAGGCCGCAGGCGGAGGCTGCACAGATCAATGCTACAAAGAGAAGCAGCCCCAGCGCCGGCTTCTTATAGCGAAGCACATTTTTAACCCGGCTCTTTACTGCGTTTTCCCCAAAAGCCAGCGGAGCGCTCAAAACCCCATTTTCGTGAATAGCCATGGACAGCAGGGAACTGGAATAATCTTTTTTAATATCATTTCCCATCTCACGCAGGACACGTTCATCACATGCCATTTCCATATCCCGGTTCATCAGGATAAAAGCAATCCATACCAGCGGATTAAACCAATGGACACAGGTGATAAAAAATGCGGCAGCCTTTACCAGATAGTCTCTCCTGCTTATATGAACCTGCTCATGCCGGATGATATATTCCTCCTCTTCGCTCGTAAGCCCGCCAGGCAGATAGATCGCCGGCCGGAACAGCCCGATCACGAAGGGTGTGCGTATGTGCCCGGATATGTAGATATTGCAGCCGATCGGCTCCGCATCTGTCAGCTTGCGGCGAAGTCTTCTAAACGAAAGAAGATTATACAGCACCAGCCCTGCGGCTGTACCTATCCACAGGACCGCCAGTATTGCGTTGACCGAAAGGTGCGGGCTTTGATCCGCCACAGCGTCATAGATCGGATTGTAAATATTTTCCTTTGATTCCGCATGTACCTGGGGATCCTGTACAAAAGCCCCGGTTTCCTGCGGTATCAATTGTTCAAACCGCATCTCATTGACCCGTGCGGGAATCAGACTTATGACACTCTCAAAAGACAGAGGACAGATCAGCCGTATAAACACGATTCCCCACAAAAGATAGGAAAACAGCTTCGGGGACCTTTTCAACAGCAGGCGGATGATGAAAACCACCGCTATAATATAGCTGGAAACAAGACTCATATGAAAAATCGAAAGAAATGCCCCTTCCATCTTCTATTCCTCCTCATATTCATCAATCATTTTCCGGATTTCTTCAACTTGTTTCCGCGATAATTTCTTCTGATTCATAAACGCGGCCAGGAACCTCGGCAGGGATCCCCCATAATTTTCATTGATAAATTCCTGCCCCTGGAGCTGATGGTATTGTTCCTCTTTGATCAACGAGGTGACTACCGCCTGTTCATTCTTCAGGATTTTTTGCTCACATAATTTCTTTAATACCGTATAGGTTGTAGATTTTTTCCAATCAAAGCTTTGGCCGCACAATTTTACCAGGTCTCCGGAAGCCACCGGTTCTTCCTTCCAGACAAGCTCCGCGAATTTCAGCTCACTGTCCGTCATACGATAACATCTCATTCCTGCTTCCTCCCTATTCATTATCCATTGATTATCTACTGTTCATGTGTCTGCGGACAATTGGTCTACAAGTTATCGTCCATATTTAGTCTATATCTTATAGACCGTTTTGTCAATTGTTTTTTTATAAATATGGAAAAATCCATAGCAGTTTATTTATAAATTATCCTATCACACAGGAAACCGGAATAATTTTCTGGTACAAGCATATATATTAATATACCTTATGGCACAGCTGTGCTGCACCCCGCCCGAAGGGCATACATTGGGGTACCAGAAATGGTATACATATTAAATCAGGAGGATCAAACTATGGTTATTCATCACAAATATAGTTATCTGCTGGAGTATCCGGTTATTCAGCGCCTTTTTCTCTTCTGCTATCAACATCGCAAAAAAGTAAACTGTTTTATGATGAAGCAGAACCAGCTCTGGACGATCGTAACCTACCAAATGTAAAAACTCCTTTTTAATCCAACCGTCTATCGCCGATAACGGTTCCATCAAAAAGGAGTCCTCTTCTACAGCTCTATTACCTCTAAATCATCAGGAACATACAGGTTTCCTTTATAATACTGCTTTCCTTCCGCGCTATAGCAGTCTTTGCGCTCTGCGCCGTGATCTTCTTCCGTATGGTACAGAATCAGATTGGGGATCTTGAGCCGCTCTGCCACTTCGCAGGCTTCCCTGACCGTACTGTGATGTTTCTCATAGGGCTTATATTTGTCTGCCTCGCTGTAGAGACAGAAGGCCTCATGCATCAGCCAGCCGCTTTCTTTCACATATTCGTAATTTTTCTCATTGTAAGGCTCATCACCGGCACAGGACAGTTTCTGCCCATCCGGTAATTCCATCGTGAATCCGAATTGTTTCGCCTTGGTGGACTCAATATCAAAAAAAGTCACGGGGCAGCCCAGAATTTGATGCTGATCACCGGATTCTAACGGGATCAGTTTTATCCTTCCGCCTATATTCCGGCAGATACCTGCTGATACCGTCAGCTCCGCCATGGTCCGGATGGCCGGTACCAGGCCGCTGTGGCTGTAGATCCGCAAATCCCCTTTATATTTATCCTTTTCTATCATCGTCCCGATCATCCGGATCATCCATATCACCCCCAGCACATGGTCGGCATGTTCATGGGTGATAAAGATATCGTGTATCTGTCTTATATCAATGCCCCCATGCCTGCACTGGGTCAGTATCCCATTCCCGCCGCCGCAGTCCACCAGGAAATGCTGGCTCGGCGTGTAACGGTCCTCGGTGATCACAAAACAGGTATTATAGATTTCAGTCACTGCCGCATGCCCGGTTCCCAACATCACCAGCTTCATTCTTTTCCTCTCTCTCCTTCATAGTGCCGGATCAGTGCCTGTGTCCCCAGATCTGCGAACCCTTCTGTCTCCAGCTCCTGATAATTAGACAGTGCTTGTTTCAATACTTCCAGATGCAGAGCGCTGTCCTCCGCCTCCTCATCCGCCAGCTTCATATCTTTGATAAAGTGTTTGATATAAAAGCCCGGCGCATAGTCCTCATTTACCATCTTAAGGCCCATCAGATCCAGCTGCCGGCTGCCGGCCGCACCGGTAGCCACGGAGCGCAGCAGTGTCTGTATATCCAATCCCTTCGCCCGGGCATAGCTAAGCGCCTCGCTGACACCAGATATCGTCCCGGCGATCATAATCTGGTTCGCCATCTTCGTATGCTGCCCGAATCCGGCTTCCCCCTCATAATTTATATTGCTTCCCATCGCCTGGAATATCGGAAGACAGGCTTCATAATCGGTTTTTTCACCACCAACCAGTATCGATAAGGTACCATTTTCCGCACCCACGTCTCCTCCTGTTACCGGCGCGTCCAGGGAATGCATGCCTCGTTTCTCCGCCGCCATCGCGATCCTTTTGGCAAGCTTCGGGCTGGAAGTCGTCATATCGATCAGATAAGTACCAGACGCCGCAGAATCCAGGATTCCCCCATCCCCGAAATAGACCTCCTCCACATCGCTTGGATAGCCCACAATCGTAATCACCGCGCTGCAGTCTTTTACACAATGGGCGATGGAATCATGATACTGCATCCCTTCCGCAATGACATCCTCAACCTTTCCTTTGCTCCGGGCATAAATATGTAATTCAAAACCATTTTTCATCAGGTTCCTTGCCATGGATTTTCCCATGATACCCAGACCAATGAATGCTATTTTCTTCATTTCGACTCCTCCTTTATCAGCATTTATAAAATGAAATTACATTAGATTCCGCTTAAAACACCCCGCCGGTACTCCTATGGAATGAAATATACCCGCTTCGTCTTTTGCAGACAAAGCGGGCTGTAATCCGCGCCTTACATCAGCCCGGTAAAAACATTTTCACGATATTAGCCAGATAATCAACAAGGTAAGGCTGATAGCATCTGGCATCCAGCTTATCCAGTGTAAATAAAAACAACAGGAACAGCAAGTAGATAAACATATGCTTCTCCACGCCGGCCGCTGTCTGCTTCACGGCAGTTATCATATAAGAATTCCTCTTATACAGCAGAATCAGAATCATACCGAACTCCAGAATGATATGAACCGCGATATACCGTTCCCAGTCCACCATGATCAGCCAAACCGGCAGCATAGCCAGATTCGACAGCTGCATCAGCGTGAACATCCATTTGATCCTTTTTTCCTTACAGCAGCGGTATGCTTTTTTCCAGACAGACACCAAAAAACCGAACAGCGGCAGCAGGAAAATAAGGGTCACAACCGTATGCCGCAGATTATAAGTCAGATCCCTGATCCAGAAATTAGTCCAGTGCTCCTGCAGATGTGCAAAATATTCATAATAAATATTGTCATCCAGATACGCATAGTCGGTTCTGGTTTCAATATAGGCTTTCACCGCACTGATACTGTTCAGGTTAATCGACGAAAACAGCTGCAGGTAGAGGAAAAATCCCCCAATCAGCACAAATACCAGCCCGCCCACGATAATTTCCTTCTTCTTGTTTTTGGCCTCAAACACATTGTAGACGCCGCATACAAACACAAGAGGGAAAAACATAAAGATATAGATCTGATGAATCATACAGCAGGCTCCGGACAGCAGAAGAACCAGCGCATATTTTACATAGACGTTCTTGACCCGCAGCAGAACCACGATCTGCACCAGTGTCAGGATCAGCAGATAGATCTCAAGCCTCCCCATATTCTCCTGCGTAACCAGATAAGTAAGCGCCGCCGGAGAAGCCAGGTAAGCCATCAAGACATAAACCACGCCCCGGGTCTCGTTCCGGTACAGCCGTAGTACCCTGCCGCATAAAACGGCCACCAGCAGATTCAGCAGTGTCAGCGCAACGAACACGAACTGAAACAGCTGTCTTCCCGTCACAAAATCGGGAAAAAAGAATTTTACCACCGACCCAACCAGCAGCCGGGTGCTAAACCCCTGATCAAAATTCAAAATGTAATTCGGTGTCATCCAGGGATTCACTTCCAGCGGACATCTGGCCACCAGATCCAACATAAGAAAAGCAAACAGATAGAATTCGTAATCTATTTTACGAAAAAGCTCCTTCAGCTTTGTCACACAACTCATCTCCTAATCGTAATTATTTTGGACACTCCATCCCACACTTTAATTATTATACCTAAAAATGGTTTTGTTTACAATCGGAAATTCACTCGGTTAAGGTCCGGGAAGAGAGGGACGGGGCGTGGCCTTCGGAATCGGGCGGCATATCTCGCGGGACCAAATCACTTCGGCCGGACCTAAGAACGGGTAACGCAGGAGGCAGGAGAACCTCTTATTAGCAGGGCCCGGAACAAACTCGCCAAAGTACGGCTCGGACAGTGTTCCAGGCCCTGCGAGGTTCTCCTTCCTTCTGCGTAACCCGTTCTAAGGCCCGGCCTCAAGTGATTTGGTCCCGCGAGATATGCCGCCCGATTCCGAAGGCCACGCCCCGTCCCTCTTTTCCCTGCTTTAACTCTTGTCTCTTTCCAAGTTCTAGAGTTCTAGAAAGGTGTATGGTATTGCCGTCGTATCACCAAAGCAGGGAAGCCCTCTGGGGGCGGGATGGAATTCTCCTGTTTTGGGGGCCGGATTTCACTTAGCAGCAGCCAGCTTGCAGCCCTCCGTCCGCCAAAGGACAGGCGCCCGCCCCGCCTCCCAAAACAGGAGAATTCCATCCCGCCCCCAGAGGGCTTCCCGGCCCTTACGATATAAATCCCAATTATTGCCGCAAAGCCAAGTAAGTTTATTAAATTTTTATAAAAGTGGACGGAAATGGAGGACTTTTTGGGATAGTGTGTTATACTTAGGAATAGATACATGGACACGACATTTCACGAAAGGAATGAATGTAGATGGATATCAGTGAAGGATTGAAGAAAGTATTTTTGGCAGGAGTAGGAGCCATCGCCACAACCGCAGATGCTGCCAAGGATCTGGTGGATACGCTGGTGAAAAAAGGTGAGATCACCGTAGAACAGGGGCGCGTGTTGAATGAGGAATTGAAGCGCTCCGCTAAGGAAAAAATGAATGATCATGTGACTGTGAATATTATCAAGGAATATAAGGATGTTATGTCTGCAGTGGACCACATGCCGAAGGAAGAACGGGACGTGCTCAAGGAGAAACTGGCGGCTTTGGAAAAGGAAGAAGCGGAAAAACGGGCGGCTCAGGCTGCGGCAGACGTGCAGGATGAGAGTGCGGGGGATACCGCGGATGAGACATCCGGCAGTGAATCCGACCATAATGATGCTGATTATAACGAAAACTCTGATGATGTAAGTGCTGATGCTTAGTTTTCCAGTGCGCTATGCTGGTTTTTCAGTATACTGCGGATAAGGAATGAATACGCCAGAAACACCCTGCACCACCGGTCTTAGAATGTCCGGCCGGGTGCAGGGCGTTTCTGGTGTACTGATGCGTATTGCGGATGTTCCGTGCCGTTCCGGAGCCGTCGTTTTCGCGGTTTTATATCTTTTAGAGGTAAGATTATGCCAAATCAAATTGAAATATTAAAGTTGAGAATATTGACCTGTTTCCTGGAAATGTCTCAGGAGAACTGCACGGTTACCAATCTGTCTAAGACGCTGGTGGAGGAGAAATACGCGGTCAGCCGGGCCATGATCGCTTTGGAAAAAGAAGGCTTGCTGGACCGCAGTGACGTAAGACATCCCACATTGACCCCGGCTGGATCGGCTGCTGCTAAAAAATACGCGGAGCGGATGGATATCGCCATGAACCACCTGATCTATGAGGGCGTGGCCCCCCAGGCTGCCCAGGCTGATGCCAGGGTCCTATCCTTGTACTGTTCGGATGAGATCTTCGAAGTCATCCGGGGGACGGAAGAACGCTACCGGGTCAAGCATGTTCTCAGAAACCGTAAGAGTTTTGACGGCGCCGTATTGTGCCACAGCCTGCGGGATGGCTGCTATTCCCTGCCATTTATTCTTTACCGGGAACATGTGAAGAATCATGATAATATCTCTATGGCTAACGAGGGGTTTGAACACCCCTGCGGCCTGACGGTACAAAAAAATATGGGGGTGATCCGGCTGAAAGCACTCCCGGTTACGCATTCCTCTGCCGCTGATGGGCTGAAAAAATCGGCAAAAATCGGTAATTTAAAATACTTTGACGGGGAGCACTATTGTGATGCGGAGCGAAACGGTGATTTTTGGCATATTCCGGCTGAAGTACTGCATTTCGTCAATATTGGCAACGATGTGGGACGGGTCCTGCATGGTAGTGTCTGCTTGAAAATGTCTATCTCCATCGGTCCGGTACACATGCCGGAAAGCGTGGCTATATTTACAATTTTATTTTAAGCTTCTGCAATCACTTGCGGATCTCTATCGGTGTTTCTCCTGCAGATCTCTTTAATTGAGAATCACTTGCGGGTCTCTATCTGCTTTAAATCCGTCGGCTCATCCTGTATTTGATTGAGCGCTGCACGCAGGACACTGATTCTGCGCTTTATCGTATAGTAATAATATAAAAATTATTATATGATTATATTACAATATTTTTTGTAGCATATATGCAACTTGCTCATCGGCACAGATATTAAGTAATAAATAGATGTGGATTATTAAATTTTCTCCGGAGTTTGTAGCTATAATGCAACAAATTTACAAATCACATTTCATAAAAATGTGGTAAAATTCATATCGGATAAAAAACGCCCGCACGGCGTATTTTTTAAGTCCCATGGTTAGCACTATCTAACCATTTTATGGAAATTCAGCTTAAAGAGAGGGAACCAATATGATGATTAACAAACGGCTGATTGGAATCGTCGATGACAGCCAGAAATACATAACCGGAAATGTTCTGGTACAGTGGTTTAGCCTGCTGGCCAACGTTGTAATGATCTTCTCCATCACGAATCTACTTCAGGGTCTGTACCTGAATACGGTAATACCACAGTCGTTTATGCTGGTCGCTGTTATTATTACCGCCGCTGTTCTGATACGATTTGCCTGCACTGCCGCTGCCGCCAGGATGGGATATCTGTCTTCCAGGGCCGTTAAAAAAACGCTCCGGGAACTGATCTATCGTAAACTGCTCCGGTTAGGCGCCTCTTACCGGGAACAGGTCAGCACCTCCGAGGTCGTGCAGGTCTCTGTGGAGGGTGTGGATCAGCTGGAGACTTATTTTGGCTCTTATCTGCCGCAGTTCTTCTACAGTATGCTGGCCCCGCTCACCCTGTTTTTCGTGCTGAGCTTTGTGAATCTTCCGGCTGCCCTCGTACTATTAATCTGTGTCCCTCTGATTCCGGTATCCATCGCGGCTGTCCAAACCTTCGCGAAAAAGCTGCTGGCAAAATATTGGGGCCAGTACACCACCCTCGGGGACACATTCCTGGAAAATCTGCAGGGGCTGACCACATTGAAAATCTATCAGGCAGATGAATACAAAAGCAATGAAATGAACCGGGAAGCGGAACATTTCCGTAAAATCACCATGAAGGTCCTCACCATGCAGCTCAATTCCATCACGATTATGGACCTGATTGCCTATGGAGGCGCTGCGCTGGGAATGATTATGGCAGTCACCCAATACGGGGCAGGAAACGTATCTCTGGCCGGCTGCCTTACCATTATACTGTTATCCGCAGATTTCTTTATCCCCATGCGGCAGCTGGGAAGTTTCTTCCACATCGCCATGAACGGAATGGCTGCCAGTGATAAGATCTTCCATCTGCTGGATCTGCCGGAGCCGGAACGGGGAACAGCTGTTATCCGTAACCGCTATGACATCGTATGTTCGGATTTAAGCTACTCCTACGAGGAAGAACGGGAAATTCTGCACGGGGCAGATTTCCATTTCCCCCAGGGAAGTTTTTCCGCCCTGGTGGGAGAAAGCGGCTGCGGAAAGTCTACGGCCGCTTCAATCCTGATGGGCAGAAACAAAAAATATTCCGGTTCCGTTACTCTGGGCGGTGTGGAATTGCGGGATATTGCGGAAGAAAGTCTGATGAAAAATGTCACGTATATCAGTCACAACAGCTATCTGTTTAAGGGAACTGTGCGGGAAAACCTGCGGATGGGAAACCCGGACGCGTCGGATGAGGAATTATGGCGGGTCCTCGGACAAATGAAGCTGGCGGATTTCCTTCGGGAAGAACAGGGGCTGGATACACCGCTCATGGAAAAAGGAGCGAACCTGTCCGGAGGGCAATGCCAGCGGCTGGCACTGGCCAGAGCGCTGCTCCATGACAGTCCCGTCTATATATTTGACGAGGCCACTTCCAATATCGATGTGGAGAGCGAAAACCATATTATGGACCAGATCCATACTCTGGCCGGCACTAAAACGGTCCTGCTGATCTCCCACCGTCTGGCAAATGTGGTGGGGGCTGATACGATCTACGTACTGAATGCCGGAAATGTGGCGGAACATGGAAGCCATGAGGAACTGCTGGAAGCCGGAGGGGTATACGCAAAGCTATGGGAGACACAGCAGGCACTGGAAAACTATGGAAACCAGGAGGTTGAAAATGAAAAAGCGGAGTAATCTCATGATCTGCAGACGACTGATGGGACTGGTTAAGCCGCTGGCGGGATTTATGCTGCTGGCAGTCCTGATGGGGCTTGCAGGACATCTTTGCGCTGCCTTTATCACGATTTTGGGCGGATACGCGGTTTTGGACCTGCTTCGATTCCATATTCCGTTTACTATGAGTATGGCTTTTGTCTGTGCCGGTATTTTCGCCGTTCTTCGTGGGTTCCTGCGTTATGGAGAGCAGTCCTGCAATCACTTTATTGCCTTTAAACTGCTGGCGTTGATCCGGGATAAGGTATTTCAGGCACTGAGGCGTCTGTGTCCCGCGAAGCTCGAAGGGCGTGACAAGGGGAACCTGATATCGGTGATCACCTCGGACATCGAACTGTTAGAAGTGTTTTATGCACATACGATCTCCCCGATCGTCATCGCCGTTTTGATGTCCGTTGTAATGTGCATCTATATCGGCAGCTATCATTGGGTTCTGGGCTGCCTGGCGGCCGCCGCCTATATCACGGTAGGCGCAGTAATCCCGGTGCTTATCTCAAAGGTCAGCCGGGATGACGGAATCCGGTTCCGCACCCGCTCCGGTGAACTGAGCAGCTTCGTGCTGGACAGTCTGCGAGGGCTTCTGGAAACGATCCAGTATGCTATGGGAGACCGCCGTCTGGATGAGATCAACCGCAAAACTGACCAGCTCTCCGGTGATGAAGCGCGAATGAAACGCATCGCCGGCCGGAATACGGGGTGCACGAATACGGTAATCCTGCTATTCGATATGGCTATGCTCTTCCTCTCTGCCATGCTGCATCAGAAGGGACAGACCGGTTTTGACGGTGTGCTGATCCCGGTGATCGCTCTGATGAGCTCCTTTGGCCCGGTGACCGCTCTGGCCAATCTGGGCAGTACCTTACAGAATACATTTGCCGCCGGTGACCGGGTACTGGATATCCTTGAGGAGACTCCGGCGGTTGAAGAAGTAGCCAAAGAACCGGAGATCACATTTTCCGGCGCCTCAGCCGAACACGTATCCTTTTCTTATGGGGACGAAACCATTCTATCAGACGTCTCGCTAAAAATACCCGAACATTCGGTCATCGGCATTACCGGTAAAAGCGGAAGCGGCAAATCCACACTTTTAAAACTGTTCATGCGGTTCTGGAATGCTGGTAATGGTAAAGTAAAACTGTCCGGACGCGATATTGACCGCATCAACACACCGAACCTGAGGGATCTGGAGAGCTTCGTGACCCAGGAAACCCATCTGTTTCACGACAGTATCGCCAACAACCTGCGGATAGCCAAACCGGACGCTACCCAGCAGGAGCTGGAGGAAGCCTGCCGGAAAGCCTCCGTGCACGAGTTTATCCAAAATCTCCCAAAAGGATATGACACCCCTGTCGGAGAACTGGGTGACAGCCTTTCCGGAGGGGAACGCCAGCGGATCGGACTGGCCCGGGCCTTCCTTCATGACGCCCCGTTTCTGCTGCTGGATGAACCCACCAGTAATCTGGACAGCTTAAGTGAAGCGGTGATTCTGAAGTCGCTGGGGGAGGAGCGTTCCGGTAAAACCATCGTCCTGGTATCCCACCGCCGCTCCACCATGCGGATCGTGGATACCGTATATTCTGTGGAAAACGGGAGGATGAGCTGATGCGTAATCATGATAGAAAACGGGAGAATGAGCTATGCGCAATATTAAAAATAGTATGAGACAGGACGCTGATGATACCGTGACCCAAGATTATAAAGACAAAAGAGAGCGGGAACAGCGTATGGTATCGGAAATGATCCGCCTTTACTGCCGTAAAAATCACGGATCAAAAGATGCTCTCTGCGCCGATTGCGCCGCACTGAATGCCTATGCGTTAGAACGCAGCGCGCGCTGTCCTTTTATGGAATCCAAAACCTTCTGCTCCAACTGCAAAGTTCACTGCTATCAGCCGAAGATGCAGGAACAGATCCGGCAGGTTATGCGTTTTTCCGGCCCCAGAATGATCTTTCATCACCCTTTTACGGCAGTCCGTCATGTCCTGGAAACCAAAAAAGAGAAAAAAAGATTGGAGAGACAGCTATGAAGAAAATTTTCTATATCACTTTGGGATGTATCGGACTAGGTCTGGGGGCCCTGGGAGCGGCGCTGCCGCTGCTGCCCGCTTTCCCGTTTCTGCTCTTAGCGGCGGTCTGCTTTGCCAAAAGCTCTCCAAGGCTCCACCGCTGGTTCATCGGGACCAAACTATATAAGAACAATCTGGAGAGCTTTGTCCGGGGCCAGGGTATGACCGTAAAGGCCAAAATCCGTATTATGACGATAGTGACACTGACCATGGCGTTTGGATTTCTGATGATGAGCCGGGTGCTTGTGGGACGTATTATTTTAGCCTGCGTATGGATCATGCATATTTTTATTTTTCTCTTTGCCATTAAAACGAAAAAAGCAGATTCTGAGGAAGCCGTGCCATTGATCTGCAAGAAGCTGCGTGTCTCGGGAATGCGGTGCGAAAGCTGCGCAAGACGGCTGGAATGTGCATTTGACAGCGCCGGAAGTTTCAAGGCAGCTGTTGATTTTCACGAAAATCTGGCCACGGTCTATCTCAAGGAACCAGTTGAAAATGATGTACTGATCCAATTGGTGCAGCGTGCCGGCTACCAGGTGGAACAGGTGTGGGAGGCCGCTTCTTAGTCCCGGCTGTTGTATCACTTCCTGATAACCGCCAACCCGCATAAAATGGATCAGATATAATTTTCAATAATACTTTGCTCGATGATATCGTCTCCCAATATTGTGAGCGCCTGGTTCGGACAGTGATTAACACAGCGGTAACACATGGAGCAGTTACCGCCCGGCACTGCCTTTCCCTCTACCACCGTAATATTTTTCATCGGACACAATTCCTCACATTTCCCGCACCCAACACATCTTTCCGAACGGATCTTCAGCAGGTTGACCCCTTTTACTGTTTTGTTATAGAAATAAAGCCTTTGTCCAAACAGGCCGGCCAGATGCGAAAAGAAACCAAGGCCTTCTCTGGACGGCCTGCCATTTTTCATTTTTTCTGCTGCTTTTGCTATCTTCCCTTCCGCCCGCTTTATGATCAGCTGGTTCTTTTCCAACGGCTTTTTTAATGCCCGCACATCACTGATGCAGTCTGGCATCTGCAGGTGAATTCCTCCGACGACTTCTGCCCCGTATTTTTTAAGGAGCCGGGCGGCCAGACCTGCGCCGTCACCGCTGAACATTCCCATAGTAGCTATTAGGAATATCTTCTTATTCTTCCAGATACTCCTGTTTTGGATGATAAACTTCCGTACAATCATCGGGAGATTACTGTAGTAGATCGGATATCCCAAAACGACCGTGTCCTGGCTTTTTATTTTTTCTACCGTATGTAAATCTTCCAGTGGCAATATCTCTGCATCGTGATCCGCCAATTCCATAAATTTCTCCATACAATATCTGGTATTACCCGTCCCGCTGAAATACACTCCAAGCATTTTCCTACCTCCTTATATACAAGCTCTTCCAATGATTCCTCTACCCGTGTCAGATACTGTTCCACCTGCAACAGATTTTCTCTATTATAGACTTTCCGGTATTTACCGTCAAGGATACGATTCCCTATCTGGATATGATTCCCAGTCCTCCTATATTATTTATAAGCTATATTCAAACCGTAGATATCTTAAATTTTTATAAATCTGCGCAGAACGGACAGACTTTTCTCAAGAGTGTGTTATACTAAGCTAAAGATATGAAGTATGGAGAAAAGTTTGCCTATGTCGGATTCTGCAGTATTACACGAGCGGCCTTCCGGAAACCGTCTGACGGAAATCCTGGGGGTTTTAAAAAAACATCATATCACCCGCGGATTACAGCCTGTAAAGCTGCGGGAGATCCTGGAAGATCTGGGCCCCACCTATGTGAAGCTGGGCCAGATTATGTCTATGCGCTCTGACATCCTTCCGGAAGCCTATTGCCGGGAGCTGACCAGACTTCGCACAGAGGTCCGTCCACTGCCCTACGAGACCATCCGGGAGATCATGGAAACAGAACTCGGCCGCCCGGTACCGGAGGTATTTTCCGCCATCGATCCGAAGCCGCTTGGTTCCGCCTCCATCGCGCAGGTGCACCCTGCCACATTAAAATCGGGGGAGCGGGTGGTGGTGAAAGTCCAGCGCCCGCACATCCGGGAAATTATGGCAAATGATATCGCCCTGATGCGAAAAGCCGTCACTTTGCTGAAATTTACGATCGGAACCGGAGATCTGATCGATTTTCGGATGGTGATTGATGAACTTTGGAAAACCTCCCAGGAAGAGATGGACTTTCTCAAGGAGGCCGCGAACTGTGACCGGTTTCGGGAGAACCAAAAGGAAATCGTCTATGTGACCTGTCCTTTGGTGAATCATGAGCTGACGACCCCGCACCTGCTGGTCATGAGCTATATCGACGGCGTACAGATCGACCAGATACCGGACCTTTCCAGGCTGGGATATGATATGCGGGAGATTGGTGAAAAAACCGCAGAAAATTATTGTAAACAGATTTTAGAAGACGGTTTCTTTCACGCTGACCCTCATCCGGGCAATCTGCGTGTGGACGGCGGTCAGATCGCATGGCTGGATCTGGGAATGATGGGACAGCTTTCTGAAAATCATAAACAGCTGTTTAAACGGGCAATTCTGGCTGTTTTAAAAAATGACATCTACGAACTGAAAAATGTACTGCTAAGTCTGGGTGAGCCGAAAGAGCGGATCAATCACACCAGGCTTTATACGGATATCGACGACATCGTCAGCCGGTATCTGACCATGGATCTGGGCAGTATGGATCTGGGCCGGTTGATCGAGAGCCTGCTGGACCTGGTGAAGGCCCACAGGATCGGGATGCCCTCGGATATTACACTGCTGGGCCGCAGTATCATTACCATGGAAGGACTGCTCTGCGCCTGTTCCCCGGATGTGAATATGTTCCAGATCCTCTCAACGCATATGACCTCCCTTCTCTTTCAGGATCTGGATCTGAAAAAAGAACTGGGGCGCAATGCAAGGCAGCTCTATCTGTCCATGGGAAAATCCCTGGAGATTCCCGCCCAGCTGTCCGATCTGTTGAATATCACTAAAAACGGGCAGACGAAAATCAATCTGGAGCTCACTGATTCCCTGGAAATGCAAAGGATCTTCCACAATTCCACAGGCTATCTGACGCTTAGTATTCTTGTGGCCGCGCTGATACTGGGGGCTTGTATTTTGTGTATGACCAATTTACGGCCTGCCCCTCTGGGCATTCCGTGGCTGTCCTGGATCGGCTTCGGGCTGTCCGCATGTCTTATCTTGTACCTGCTCTTCCGCATTCTGATCCGGCCGAAGAAATAGGCTGCGGCCATACCATAGCCAACGGCAGCTTACGTTCCAGATATTTTTTCTTTATACGCAGGTTATGGAGCGGCTCGCAGTATTCTTTTTCGTATAATATATTTTGAGTCAACCCCAACAATTCATTCTGTTGTAAATAATTGACCAACGCTTCTGCCGTTATTTTAGAGTTTCTGTTTGGTTCGATTGCTACCTTTAAAAGTTTTTCATTCCTGAGCTCTTTTATCAGGACACCACTTGGTATCCCCTTAAGAATGCCCCGGAAACAATTGAAATCACATAAAAATATGTTTTCTAATTCCTGCTCATCCGCTCTTTGAAAATTGCTCAGAATGATTCTATAGATATGACTAATGTTATAATCTTCTCCCAATCCCAGCTCACACAATACATCCGTTAAATGAAGCCGGATGTATTCATACAACCGGTTAATCTGTCTGCCAGCCTCTATCATTTTCTTATTCATATTATAATACTGTGTGATATTTGCCGGAAACCCCCATGCTTTCGCTTCCACTATGAACAGACAATTTTCCAGAACAAATACACTGTCACATTCGTATGTATCCGAACTCTCATGTCTTTTTATTCTGCCGCATGTGATATTTTCTTCTTTCAGCAAACGGAACAGATGGTGTTCCAACGCTTTTCCCCGGAAACGGAATCCATTTGCAATAGATAATATTACTTCCGATATCTGCAGCTCGGCAACCAGACTGGGAACCATATAATAATATTTCCCACCGGCAATAAGCGGCGCATCCATCAGATCTTTTGCTTTTCCATAGGTCAATAACCGCAACACACAGTCCAGGTCATCCAACTCCAACTCCGCAAATTCCTGCATGAGCTCTCTCTTTTTTATCTGTACACAGACTTGCCGCATATCCCCGTTTAAATTTTCTATCTTTCTGGTTTTTAAATGATTTTTGCATATGGTTTTTAAGCGGGCATAGGCCTTGATCAAATCCTGTATTTTTACGGTTCTATTCTCTCCCTCTTTTCCTACGATCTCACAACGGCAGTCGGATAAATCCGCGTATAATTGCCTCTGTAATATAAAATTCGTCCTGTCAAATTCATGCCGCTCTTCGTTTTCCGAGTTGACCGGATATTGCTCATCTGCCAGCATGCTTGTTATATAAGTGCTGCGTTCTCTCATCTCCCAATAAGTCCGGATTATCCTGCCCCAAGTATCATTTTCACATTGGAACACATCCTGATCCATGGTGAAATGAGGATCGCCAAATTGCCAGCTTTCTACGATCTGATCTATTATATTTTTTTTCATGACCGATAGCAAATGCCCTTTTGCCTTGATGATATCTTTCGAGTCGATTTTATCACAGATCTGGTTGTGGTTTTTGTAGACTGCGATATATTCTAACGCATTTTTGATTTCAATACAGACATTATCGAACAGCTCTCCGTAATAGAGCAGTCGTTCATTGACATCCGGTATCGCCCCTAAATCGCTCTGAATTCCAAGCTGATCATTCAGATCGTTTCGTCCCATCTCCGAATTCAAAAGGGAACTGAGATAATATTCAACAAACATCAGGTAGGCGGAAAGCTCCCTTGTCCCATCTAGCGCATTCGCCTCCTCATATTCTTCATCTGAGTATAAATCTTTGTATAACAGATTGATATAGCCGGATTCCTGCAGAAACCGGTTCCAGATCCTGATTTCGTCATCTGTCAATCTTTCCTTAAGCCAACGATCCAGTTCCTCTATTTTTTTCTTATTTTTCTGCGGTCCCGGATATGGATGAATGGTAAATTTTAAAATTTTACAAATCCGGAAAAAATCGTTCCGGCTCTCATTTTCAAATGCTTTTTTTATAGTGGCTAAGTTGTATTTGGCTGAATTTATGTACTCGTATTTCATTTTGATATGCTCTTATCTTCCTGTAATTTATAATTGGAATCATGAATCCGGCTTCTGTCTGCCACGGGAACTGTCAAATTAGCAGCTAAACTTTAAAAAGGGGCCCGGCCTGACAGCCGGAACCCCTATCTCTAACTCTTATTTTTATTTATTGTTCAGTGCTGCCTGAGCCGCTGCCAGCCTTGCGATCGGTACACGGAAAGGTGAGCAGGATACATAGTTCAGGCCAATCTTATGGCAGAACTCTACGGAAGAAGGATCTCCGCCGTGCTCGCCGCAGATTCCCAGCTTCAGTTCCGGACGGGTTGCGCGTCCTTTTTCAGCTGCCATCTTCACAAGCTTGCCAACACCTGACTGATCCAGTCTTGCGAAAGGATCGGATTCATAGATTTTAGCCTTGTAATAAGCATCCAGGAACTTGCCGGCGTCATCACGGGAGAAACCGAAGGTCATCTGGGTTAAGTCATTGGTTCCGAAGGAGAAGAATTCTGCTTCCTCAGCGATCTCATCTGCTAACAGAGCAGCTCTGGGGATCTCGATCATGGTACCGATGTGGTACTCGATATCAGAGCCTTTTTCCTTCTTAACAGCTTCTGCTGTCTCTACAACAACGTCTTTGACGAATTTTAACTCTTTCTTCTCGCCTACCAGAGGGATCATGATTTCAGGAACGATATCATAACCTTTTTCTGCCTTCACTTCAATGGCTGCTTCCATTACGGCTCTGGTCTGCATCTTAGCGATTTCCGGATAAGTAACAGCCAGACGGCAGCCTCTGTGGCCCATCATCGGGTTGAACTCATGCAGTTCGTCGCATTTTGCCTTAACCTGCTCAGGAGTCAGGCCCATGTCTGCTGCCAGAGCTGCGATATCCTCGGCAGAGGTGGGAACGAACTCATGAAGCGGGGGATCCAGGTAACGAACGGTCATCGGCCGTCCTTCCAGTGCTTCATACATAGCCTTGAAGTCGCTTTTCTGGAAAGGAATCAGCTCATTCAGAGCTTCTTCTCTGGCTTCTACGCTGTCGGAAAGGATCATCTTACGGATCTTCGGAATTCTTTCCGGCTCAAAGAACATATGCTCGGTACGGCAAAGGCCGATACCTTCCGCACCTAATTTTACAGCATTCAGTGTATCTGCAGGAGTATCTGCGTTGGTACGAACTTTCAGTGTTCTGAACTGGTCAGCCCACTCCATTATTCTGGCAAAGTTTCCGCCTACGGAAGCTTCTACCGTCTTGATATCGCCTAAGTAGATATTTCCGGTAGAACCGTCTAAGGAAATATAATCTCCCTCATGGATGGTCTCTCCGCCTAATTCAAATACTTTGGCTTCTTCATTGATGCTGATCTCGCCGCATCCGGATACACAAGCGGTTCCCATACCACGGGCAACAACAGCTGCATGGGAGGTCATACCGCCGCGAACGGTCAGGATACCTTCTGCTGCGTGCATACCCTCGATATCTTCCGGAGAGGTCTCCAGACGAACCAGGACAACTCTTTCCCCTTTCTCATGAGCAGCTTTTGCTTCATCAGCTGTGAAGTATACTTTACCTGCTGCTGCGCCAGGGGATGCCGGCAGAGCGGAGCCAATTACTTTTCCAGCTTTTAACGCATCTTTATCAAAAGTCGGATGCAGCAACTGATCCAGGGATTTTGCTTCAATTCTGATAACTGCTTCTTCCGGAGTGATTTTACCTTCGTCTACCAGGTCGCAGGCGATCTGAATAGCAGCCGGAGCGGTTCTCTTACCGTTACGGGTCTGCAGGAAGTATAATTTCCCTTCCTGGATGGTAAATTCCATGTCCTGCATATCTCTGTAGTGGTCTTCCAGTTTGTTGGCGATCGCCATGAACTGCTCATAGCACTCAGGCATATCCTGCTCCAGCTTGGTAATCGGCTGAGGTGTACGAACACCGGCAACCACGTCCTCACCCTGAGCGTTGATCAGGTATTCACCATAGATACCTCTGGCTCCGGTGGAAGGGTTACGGGTAAATGCAACACCGGTACCGGAGGTATTACCCATGTTACCGAATACCATGCACTGTACGTTGACAGCGGTTCCCCAGTCACCAGGGATGTCATTCATTCTTCTGTATACAATGGCACGAGGGTTGTCCCAGGAACGGAACACAGCTTTTACAGCTTCCATCAACTGTACCTTGGGATCCTGAGGGAATTCCTCTCCCATGGCATCTTTGTAGATATTCTTGAACAGATTAATGATTTCTTTCAGATCATCAGCGGTCAGATCGGTATCGAATTTCGCACCTTTCTTCTCTTTTTCCTGATCTAAGATTCTCTCGAAATGAGACTTGGGAATCTCCATAACAACGTCGGAGAACATCTGAATAAATCTTCTGTAAGAGTCGTATGCAAATCTGGCATTGCCTGTTTTCTTAGCGAAGCCTTCTACTGCCACATCATTTAAGCCCAGGTTCAGGATCGTATCCATCATACCCGGCATGGATGCACGCGCACCGGAACGTACAGAAACCAATAACGGATCTTCCGTGTCACCGAATTTCTTACCCTGATGCTCTTCCAGCCATGCAAGTGACTCAAAGATCTGATTCTGAATCTCGTCTGTAATCTTCTTGCCGCTGTTATAGTATTCCGTACAAGCTTCTGTCGTTACAGTGAAACCCTGCGGAATCGGCAGACCGAGATTTGTCATCTCAGCTAAGTTGGCACCTTTTCCACCAAGAAGGTTTCTCATGTCGGCATTACCTTCTTTGAATAAATAAACCCATTTTGCCATTTTCTTAATTCCTCCTAAAATATTGTATATTTGTATAGAACTGAAAAAAGTTCTATATTGGCAGTATTATGCACCTGTCCAATAAGCGCACATATTCATTGTAACATAATAATTTCAGAATTCAATAACTTTTTTCGGACAGCCCTGCATTTTTTGCAGGACATTTGTATCAATTGGGGACATGTCCATTTCGGTTTGGGACATGTCCATTCCAGTCTGGGACATGTCCATTCCAGTCTGGGACATGTCCATTCCAGTCTGGGACATGTCCATTTGGTACTTTTGTATCATTCGGGTCCTATTTCATTCATCCTAACTTTAGAATACAGTAATTCCCGGCAATTAGACTTAGTAACATAAACCTTGAATTTCAGATATTTCTAGAATTTAATTATTCTTTCTGATTCTTAACATATTTCATCAAATATAATCCTTTTCATCAATGCATTTGCTTTGTCTTTCGAGATTCCTAATACTTCAATCAATCTTTCGCAAAAAACTCTTTTTACCTTGCTGTTCATCCAGATATTTTCACCGGCAGGTATTTTTTCTTCCTCCGTCACATTCCGCAATAAAATATGTCCTATCTCCGTCTGCTGCCGGAGCATATCCTCTTGCGTATCTAAAAAACGATCCAAACTATTAGATTGATGGAACTCACTGAATTCTTTCTCAGATAAAAAATGCTGTCTGTATAATCGTATCGCTTTGGGATGTATAATATAAGACTTTTGATTCAAATATTCTTGAAAGCTGCTATAGAAATATTGATGTGGAATTTCAGCCAAACCGGCTTTGCAGGGATTATTATGGATATAACGCAGACAATTCCAGAAATAGCTTTCCTCTTCGACGCACTCGCTTTTGTACCGGTTATCAAAAACATGACCGGATCTGCCTTTTGTTTTATTGTAATAAACGGCATAAGCACCGACTGCAAGATGGAAAAATTCCGAGAGATTTTCCATTGGGCATTGTATCAGCATATGGAAATGATTATTCATAATACAGTAGCTGTAGATCACTACTTCCAGCTTACTTTCTTTGGCATAAAATAACTGCCTTAATACTTTTTTGTCAGAATCTTCTGAAAAGACCGCTTCCTTATTAACTCCCCGCATCATCACATGATAAATTCCTGTTCTACTGACAGGCCGTGCGGTTCGAGCCATACGTATCATCTCCTTTTATAAGACAGAGCGTAAAAATATGCCGCTCTGCAAATCTGCCGGGAGAAATATAAGTATTATCTGCTGGTTAAAGAATGGATGAATCAATTACAGATTTCATTATAATATGAAATATACCGTTAACGGGCATATCCCAAACCGCCTTCCGCTCGCTGGTTCACAATCACAGCTTCATAAATATACCGTAACATAGTACAATCGACAGAAAGTTCGATATCGGCGGACGATTTAAACAAGACGGTTTGGACATGTCCCAGACCGAAATGGACATGTCCCAAACTGGAATGGACATGTCCCCTTTTGTTTAGAATCTGAGCTTTTCCTCAAAGTATTGTTTCAGGTCTTCGATTCGGATACGTTCCTGAGCCATGGTGTCGCGGTCACGGACCGTTACTGCGCCATCGGTCTCGGAGTCGAAATCGTAGGTAATGCAGAACGGAGTTCCGATCTCATCCTGACGGCGGTAGCGCTTACCGATATTCCCACGGTCATCGTATTCGCAGTTATAGTATTTGCTCAATTCCTGGTAAATCTTTTCCGCACCCTCTCCCAGCTTCTTGGACAGGGGGAGCACGCCGATCTTGACGGGAGCCAAAGCCGGGTGGAAATGCAGGACGGTACGCTTATCTCCGCCTTCCAGCTCCTCTTCATCGTAGGCTCCGCACAGGAAAGCCAGGACCACACGGTCCGCTCCCAGGGAAGGCTCGATGACATAGGGCACATATTTTGCTTTCTTTTCATCGTCGAAGTAAGACATATCTTCGCCGGAGGTATTCTGATGCTGGGTTAAATCGTAGTCGGTACGGTCCGCGACTCCCCACAGTTCGCCCCATCCGAAGGGGAATAAGAACTCAATATCGGTGGTCGCTTTGCTGTAGAAGGACAACTCTTCTTTGTCGTGATCCCGAACCCGCATCTCTTCTTCCTTCATACCAAGGGCTTTCAGCCAGTCGATACAGAACTGTTTCCAATAAACGAACCACTCCAGATCCGTATCCGGTTCACAGAAAAATTCCAGCTCCATCTGTTCAAATTCCCTGGTCCGGAAGGTAAAGTTTCCGGGTGTAATCTCATTACGGAAGGATTTTCCGATCTGGCCGATACCAAACGGGATCTTCTTGCGTGAAGTCCTCTGTACATTCTTGAAGTTTACAAATATACCCTGTGCAGTCTCCGGACGCAGGTAAACCGTATTCTTGGCATCCTCGGTAACCCCCTGGAAAGTCTTGAACATCAGGTTGAACTGACGGATATCCGTAAAATTATGCTTTCCGCAGCTGGGGCAGACGATGTTGTGCTCCTCGATGTATTCCTTCATCTGTGTCTGGGACCAGGCGTCCACAGCGCCCTCGATCTCAATGCCATTCGCCTGGTTGTAATCCTCTATTATCTTATCCGCGCGGAAACGTTCATGGCACTCTTTGCAGTCCATCAGCGGATCAGAAAAGCCTCCCAGATGTCCGGATGCCACCCAGGTCTGGGGATTCATCAGAATCGCACAGTCCACACCCACATTATAAGGATTTTCCTGGATGAATTTCTGCCACCAGGCCTTTTTCACATTATTCTTTAACTCCACGCCCAGATTACCATAATCCCAGGTGTTCGCCAGGCCTCCATAGATCTCCGATCCCGGATATACAAATCCTCTCGCTTTTGCCAGGGCTACGATTTTTTCCATTGTCTTTTCCATTTCTGCACTATCTCCTCTTATTTATAAATAATAAAAGCTAAATCTTTTGTATCTTTATCCTCATCCGTCCCGTCAACTACAACTCTCGCCGTGGTTTTATCAATCAGTTCCATATTTTCACTGGTATAGAGTATTCTGGATGTCACTTTTACATCGGTCTTTTCCGATACGACAGCCGCATGGTATCCTTTTTCCTCCGCTTCACTCTGTACTTCCGCCATGGACACGCTGCTGTTGTCCTTCACGTTTATCATCGTATCCGGCAGCTCAAATTCTTCGATGCCAGGATACAGGCCCGCAAAGAAGTCCACTCCGTTAAATTTTCCATAGCAGTCTGCGTCAGCATAATCGATTAGAACCCTCACGATTCCATCCTTGACCTCGTAACTTTGCAGGGTCACACACTCTTCGCCGCTTTCCGTATTATAATCGATTATCTCCTGGTTCAGCATATTCTGCAGTTCCTCTGCGTCGTAGTATTGTTTTGTAAAATCCTCCACAATCACTCCGGTGATCTGACCCTTCTTCTGTATGTAAACAGTATCTTCATTAAGGTCCGATAATTTTGCAGAGCATCCGGCAGTAAAAACACAGGTCATCAGGATGGCCAGTGCCAAACACCATTTTCTCATGTCCATTCCTCCTAGTAATCCGCTTTCTTTAAAAATAGAGCTTCTTTTACGAAACCCTTCGCCCGCGGCGGGCCGCGCAGCGATAACTCCCGTCTATTATACCCTCTATCCCCTTTAATTTCAACAAATAATTATTCCCATCTGGTGCTGTGGGACGGGGACGGAGGGACGGGAGGAGATGGAAGCGGCGGGGACTAGGGGGAGCGGCGGCAAATCTCGTGGGCCAAATCGCTTCGACCGGGTCTAAGAATGAGTAACTCCGAAGAGGATGAAACCTCTGATTAGCAGGACCCGGGGCAAACTCGCCGGAAAGAGGCTCAAACAGTGCCTCGGGTCCTGTGAGGTTTCGTCCTCTTCTGCGTAACTCGTTCTAAGACCCGGCCTCAAGCGATTTGGCCCCACGGGATTTGCCGCCGCTCCCCCAAGCTCCCGCCGCTTCCATCTCCTCCCTGCGTTATAACTGGCCGGGTTTCATGAACTGTTTCAGCCTACCATAGTTCTTACTCCTGACCTTTCCCGTATCCTAAGAAACAGGATTCTGGGGAGGATTGTAATCTGTGCACTGTTCCAGGATTTTGAGGGATTTGAACGTCCGGTCTATATAAAGGGACAGGTAACGCTTCATCATTTTGGCCAGTTCGTTCAATACCTGGTCTGATACGGTGAACGTATATAGCTTTTCTACCGGGGAGGCCTGGATAAACTGAGCCGTGTATCTGGCTGCCTCACTTAGGGCTAGATCCTCGCGGATTCCGGGGAACTCTCCGTTCACGACCATGGCTTTGATTTCAAATATGTACCGGACAAGCCTGTTTGGAATATGTTCGTTAAGGAGAGCCCGAAGGGACTGATAAAGCAGTTTTAACATCTGCACCTCATCGTTGTTTTCCCGTGTATAATAATCCGCGAATTCCATAAAATAGAACCCATAGCAGGCTCCCTCCAGATCCTGGGAGAGTTCGGTAAAATAATTGCTGATCTGCGCCTGTGTTAAAGTATATGCATTTCTTCCTTCAAAAAATGTAAACATGCCAAAAGAAAAAGGATTGGTCGCTGCCAGCAGGACGCTGTTCTGTCTCCTGGCGCCTCTCGCAAATGCAGTAATCTTTCCTCTTTCCTTTGTAAGTATTACTAGACGTTTATCAAACTCCCCCATAGGGAACGCTGACAGTACCATACCTGTCATAGTTATTGGCTGTCTCATAACTGCCGTCACCTGCCCGGCTTCCCGCCGTATTTACAGCTGCCGTATTTGACATAGCTGTATTTGCCGTGGCCGTATTCGTCATGGCCGTGTTTACCGTCTCCTGCGGGAGCTTTATAGCTTTATACCGCAGATAATCATAAATGCTTCCGGTATTTTTGAATCGATTCCAGCCTTCCTCGCAACGCATATCGAATCCCCCTTTTGTATAGTAAGTTCCTGTATACTTTTAGATTCTCCGAATTGCGTCAGGATATACTGAATAAAACTACCAGTTATTTTTTTAAAAATACCCTTGACAATCTTTGTAATATGTCACTTGCACGGCCTTAGCACGCGGAGGGTTTTTTAAGCGAAACTCTATTTATTTTCAGATTTATCATAGCCGAAATTTTTGATCAGGAAATCGCTGTCCCGCCAGTCTTTTTTGACCTTTACCCAGAGCTGCAGATTTACTTTCTTTTCCAGCATCTGCTCTATCTCATAACGGGCCGCACTCCCAATCTTTTTTAACATGACGCCGCTTTTACCGATAATGATCCCCTTGTGGGAATCCCGCTCGCAGATAATGGTCGCCTCGATATCTACCAGATTCCTGCCCCGGTCCTTCATCTTTTCTATGGACACAGCGATTCCATGGGGAATCTCCTCGTCCAGGCTGTTGAGAGCTTTTTCCCGGATCAGCTCTGCCACGATCTGGCGCATGGGCTGATCCGTGATGGTATCTTCGTCAAAGAACTGGGGGCCATAGGGCAGATATTGGTAGATCACATCAATGATTGTATCCGTGTTATCTCCTTTTAATGCGCTGGCTGGAACGATTTCCGCAAAATCCAGAATTTTCCGGTACGCGTCTATGGCTTTTAATATCTCTTCTTTTTTTACCGAGTCGGTCTTATTGATCACCAGAATTACCGGCACTCGCGCGCCAGCCAGCTGGCGGGCGATATGCTGTTCCCCTGCTCCGATAAATGTGGTGGGTTCTACCAGCCAGAGGATCACGTCCACTTCGTCAAAGGTCCGCTCCGCTACCCGGACCATGTATTCGCCCAGTTTGTTCTTAGCTTTGTGAATGCCCGGTGTGTCTACGAACACGATTTGTCCCTTTTCACTGGTATATACCGTCTGTATTCTGTTCCTGGTGGTCTGGGGCTTCTTGGACGTGATCGCGATCTTCTGACCGATCAACCGATTCATTAATGTTGATTTTCCTACATTGGGCCGGCCGACCAGCGTTACAAATCCAGATTTATAATTTTGATTCTCCATCATTTTCCTTCTCTTTATCTGTTTTATTTGGAATTACCGCTTCCGGTGTGAAGTCAGGTTCTTGTTTCTGCGGCTCGGGCTGCCTTCCTCCCCGTGCCTGACCCTGTGGAGCCATTGGCCGCTGATGCTGCATGTTCTCCCTGCGGGCTTCCATTTTCTTTCTATGCCTGCGGGTTGAAATATGCAGTACAAACCAAACGATCAGTCCGATCACTGCTAAAAGTAATATATAGGGCAGCGATATCACCAACCAAATGAAGAAATTCAAAAGCCCCTGGCCCAGATCATAGAAATTATCCGACAGACCGCTGCTGATCCGCTCCAGCACTGTATCCTGCTTCGTCTGGGTGATCCGCTCTACCTCCTGGATATTCATGGTGACGGTACTGTAATCCACTTGATTATCATATGTACGGAGCTGGGATTCATAAGACTCCAGCTCGTAGCGCACTTCCGACAGCCTGCTCTCCAGCGCGATGATCGCATCCACACTCTCCGCCTGGGCGAGCAGCTCCGTCAGGCGCTGCTGCTCTACTTTCAGCGCATTGATCCTGCTCTCGATATCCACATATGACAATGTCACATCCTCAATGGATTCCTGCTTATTCGTGACATTTCCCATCCCGGATACCTGCTCTACAAAACCATTCAGTTTAGCTACCGGGACGCGTGCCACCATACTGGCATAACGCCTGCCGTTTTCCTGGCCGTAACCGTTCCCCTGCACCTGAGAATGTTCCAGATATCCTCCCAGTTCCTCAACCTTTTTCGAAATATTGGTGATCATTTCGTCAAAATTGCGGGTCTCCATATCCAGATATACGGTTTTGATCAGTTTTCTGCTTTCGGCCGCGCTCTCAGATACCTCCTGCGCCTGCCCCTCTTCCTGCCCGGCAGCCGGCATTTCCGCCGCCTCTCCGGTTCCCTGGGCCGGTGCTGCGGCATCGTAAGCCGCGGAAGACTTTGCATTGGCATACTCATTTTGCACTGAAGAACTGGACTTGGAACCACATCCTGCAAGCATCATCAGGCCTAACGCTACACTACCCACAATTGCCAGACATCGCTTTTTCATACCGCATCCTCCTTTAATCGGGAGCCGGTCAGGCTCCGACTTCACTCTTCCATCAGAAGCCTGGCTTCAAGCTCCGGGTTTCCATTCCTACATGACCGGATCGAATCAGGAAAACAGATTACATAAAGTTGCAAACATCTCCTTTTGCTCTTCTAACCGTGTTTCATTTCCAAGAACACAGATATCGCCGTCGGCCAGGACCGCTTCGATGATTCCGGCCAGATCCCGGATACTCTCCTCCGTCGCTGTCAGTACCTGCTCCCGCTCCTTTTGTATATCCTCGTATGTCAGATTGCTCAGGTACGCCGTCATGGAACGGTTTCCCTTAGATGAGGGAGTCAGGGGGCTGTCCAAATCCCCGATGGTACCGATGATATATTTTGTCATATCCCGGTCACTGACCGTAAAATTCTTCACAAATTCCGCGGTTCCCTCGAAGATCCCATTAGTTTTCTCCAGGTTCGGATCCCGGTAAGACACCAGATATCCGTCTCCCACCCGGTTAAACCCGCTCATACATCCGTACGCGCCGCCTTTTACCCGGATATTGATCCACAGATAGTCATAGCTCAGTATCACTTTTAATATTTTCAAAGCTCCCGTATATTCATAACCTCTGCGTACGAAGTTTCCGGCTCTGGCTACATATTGCACCTGCGCGGAAGTCTTGAAGCCTTCATTCCTTGCGTTTACCTGGAACTGCTGGCTGCATTTCTCCACCGGGTCCTGATATAATAAAGCGCTCAGCTTTCCGATCTCACCTTCAAGTCCCTGCAGGCCTTCTCTCTCCGCCGTATAATCTACCATCAGATTCTCAGGCCGGAAGATCATATGCATCAGCTGACGCAATTTCTCTTTCAGGCCGTCTTTTTGCGCGTCAAAGTCGCTTTCGATACTCTCCACCAGCCGGTATAGGCCAATCCCTCCCACACAGTCGTTAAAATAAGCCGACGGGGAGAAATAGGACATGGCCCGGATGGCCGCCGTTGAATGTCCGTTGCCGGTCAAGCCCATCTGAAGTCTGGATTTGACCTGTGCTATGATCTCATACAGTCGTTTATCATCTGATAAATCCGTGGCAAACAGGATTTCCCGGATCATGGTAAATGCAAAATCCAGCTTTTCATACAGTACCTTGGCCTTCACCTGCAGCGTACCTTTGTATTGGTCCGGATCCTTCACATCCGCGTAGGGGTTCAGTGCCGTATAGATCCCGCCGGAATGGATGTTAATCACGTTAAACAGTTCCGCATAGCTGTAGTTTTCCGTATCCATATACCCCAGTACGGATTTTAACAGTCCCAGATAAGGAAGCAGGTCATCCGGCACATGGCAGGTGTCAAATACCAGATTTATATAGGCGATCCCATTGGTAAAGAGTTCATGATACAAAACCGGCGTACCGGAAAGTGTCTGTTCCTCGTTGCACAATGGCTGAGCTTTCCTGCCGATATCTTCTCTGCGCAGCATGGGAATCTTCTCCAAATCCTCCGCAGGTGTCTCCTCACTTTGATATTCTTCCAGATGGACCGTATCTTCTACCATCTGCTGTAATCGAGCATCATCCAGGGATTGCCTGTATTTTTCCAGCTGATCGGCTGTTTTTTGTTCCATCTGCGCGGTCAGTCCCTGGCGGGGAACGATCATTACGACGGAGGCATGGGTATTTTCAATCAGATATTTCTGAATCAGCTGTTCATAATAGCCTCTGCCTACCTGCTCCTTCAGAAACCGGAACGTGTCCAGTGCTTCCAGGTGCATAAACGGCTGATTCTCATCATACAGCCAGCTGTCAAAGGCCTGCAGCCCATACATGAGTCCCTTCGGATAATTGCCGAAGTCTGCCTCCCGGAAACGAAATTCGTAATAATTGATTCCTGCCAGCAGCGCCTGCTTATCCATCCCTTTTTCCACAATACCTGAAAGGGTATCCCGGATCGTCCGAAGGAACTCCTCCTTCTGCTCCGGGTTGGCATTCTTCGAGATCACGCTGAAGGTTGGCTGGTACACCCCTTCGTCGTAGGAACCCATCACATCCTTACCGATGCCCGCATCAATCAATGCCTGCTTAAGCGGCGCTCCCGGAGCAGATAACAACGCGTACTCCAGCACCTGAAACGCCAGATACAGCTCCTTATTCAGGCTGGTGTCCACGACCGTGCTATAGGAAAGATAGGTCTGGTCCTTCGTGGATTCCGCCTCCGTGATCGAATATTCCCTGATGACTTCCACCGGTTTTTCAAACGGCTTCTGATACCGGATCGCTGAGTCCACCGGAGCCTCGTCAAACGCGCTCAAATATTCACGGTCCAGCCAGTAAAGCTTCTCTGCCACATCCATGTTGCCGTACAGATACAGGAAGCTGTTGGTGGGATGATAATATTTTTTATGAAAATCCAAAAACTGTTCATAGGTCAGATCCGGGATAAATTCCGGATCCCCTCCGGATTCATTGGCGTAAGAGGTATCCGGAAACAGGGAACGGAGCACTTCCCGGTCCAGAACATCTTCCGGGGAGGAAAACGCCCCTTTCATCTCATTATAGACAACCCCATTGACCTTCAGCGGCCCTTCAGCGCTTTCCAGCTCATAGTGCCAGCCTTCCTGTCTGAATATCTCTTCTTTTTTATAAATATTGGGATAGAACACCGCATCCATGTATACATGCATCAGATTCTGAAAATCTTTGTCATTACAGCTGGCCACCGGGTACACGGTCTTATCCGGGTAGGTCATGGCATTCAAAAATGTATTCAGTGATCCCTTCACCAATTCCACAAACGGGTCCTTGGCTGGAAAATTTTTGGAACCGCACAGGACGGAATGCTCCAGAATATGGGGCAGGCCGGTACTGTCTTCTGGGGGAGTACGGAATCCGATACTGAATACCTTGTTTTCATCATCATTTGATAAAATCAGCAGCTTGGCTCCGCTTTTTTTATGCTTTAGCAGCAAGCCCCTGGAATTCAGATCCTTCACCTCCCGGTCATCTAAGATTTCATAGGCTTTTACATCCTGAATTGTCATTTATTTCCATCCCTTCACGCTGTTTTTTATCCATCCGGACATTTCGAACACATGCCCTTCGGGCTGGTTCGCGGCATTCGCCGCTCAACAATGTATAGTTTAGCCATATTGTTTTCTGGCTATGCCACAAAATTTTTGATAAATGTCTTTCTATGTATGGCACAGGGCCCGATTTTTTCCAGAGCGTCCCTATGTACTTGTGTCCCGTATCCCTTATTTTCTTTAAAATGATAGTAAGGAAACAGCTTGTCATACTCCACCATCAGCCGGTCCCTTGTCACCTTGGCTATAATGCTGGCCGCCGCTATGGATATGCTTTTCGCATCGCCTTTGATAATCGGAACCTGTTCAATGTCAATTCCCGGTATCGTAACCGCATCATTTAACAGAAGATCCGGGCGAACCTTCAGGTTTTTTACCGCCATGCGCATGGCCTCATAGGTTGCCTGTAAAATATTGATCTTATCGATCCTCTCATGGCTGGCAAAACCCACTTCCACCGCTACTGCCTGATCCATGATCTCGTCAAAGAGAAGTTCCCGTTTCTTTTCACTTAGTTTTTTGGAGTCATTCACATACAAAATCCGGCAGTCTTTCGGTAAAATCACCGCTGCCGCCACCACCGGCCCCGCCAGAGGCCCGCGCCCCACCTCATCGATTCCACAGATATAGCCTCTGTCCTCATACTGTTTTTCATACACGCACATTTCTTCCAGCCGCGCCATTTCTTTTGCCAGTTTTTCCTCTTTTTTTCTCTGTCGTTCTTCGTTATTCATTTTCTACCGCCTCTATTGGTGTCTGATAAATTCTATTTTATTCAGTGGCCAGATTCTCAGCCAGGCCTTACCGACAATCGTATCTCTTTTCACATTTCCCACCTGGGGATCCCTGCTGTCCGCGCTGGCGTTCCGGTTGTCACCAAGGACAAAATACTCATCCGTTCCCAGCAGAATCTCTTCCGCAGCCAGCCCCGGAGACTTGATCACTTCACTGCCGTAGGATTCCTGAAGCTCTTCCCCGTTGATGAAAATAGTTCCTTCTTCATCGATCCGGACACTCTCTCCGGGCAGACCAATCACCCTTTTGATATAGTGTGTGTCTTCCTCATGCTGATAGGGAAACACGATCACGTCAAACCGCTCCGGTTCGTGGAACCGGTAGGATATCTTATCCACGATGATATTATCTCCATCGTATAGCGTATGCTCCATCGACGAGCCGATCACTTCCGTGCGCTGCCCGACAAAGTGAACCAGAAGAAACGCGATTCCCACCAGGACAGCCAGATACAGAATCCAGCTGATGAGGCTCTTAACCACACTTCTTCCCCTGGAACTCTTTTTATTCTTATGGGGTTTTCTCCTGGATGGGGAGTCCGCCTCCAGCCATTCCTCATCGACATTATTATAGGTACGTTTTCTATCTTTTGATTTCTCTTCTGACTGTTCCACGGTATTCTGCATATAAGTGGATCCTGCCCTGGATGTGGATGGATTCGATCGCTCTGACCGCGTGCCGGCAATTTCCGCCTTTATGTTCACTTCTGTTTCTTCGTTTATTTCCGCCTTTGGTTTTGACATTGATTCTGGGTTCGGTTTTAACGGCGGCTTCGCCGCCGGTAAAGGTACACCGCTCCCATCCCGGCGCTGCTGGAAGCCGGACTCTTCTTGTATTCTGCTGGTGCGCTTTCCGGATTTTTGTTTAAAATGTCTTCCCTGCTGAGCCATCCTTTTCTCCTCTTACTGATAAGTGGCTAAAATCATCTGTGTTGTTGCCTTTTTAACATTACTTATTTCCTATATCTGGAAATTCCAGGGTAATTCTTCCCAGGCGTCCGCTTCTATAATCCTCCAGCAAAATCCCGGCAGCCTTGGTAATATCCAGCTGACTTCCCTTTACGATGCATCCCCGGACTTTGGCCACACTCTCCAGCACCGCTACCGGATCTGTGCCGGCTATGATCCCATCCGCCATCGTGTATCTTTTTTCCAGTGATTCCGGATACCATTGCACCAGAAAACGGATCAAGGAAAGAGCTAACTCCTCCGTGTTCAGGATTTCATCCTTAATGGATCCGATCATGGCCAGTTTCATTCCCACCTGCTGGTCTTCGAATTTCGGCCACAGGATTCCGGGTGTATCCAATAGTTCCAGCTGTTTGTTCAGCTTGATCCACTGGGCTCCCTTCGTCACTCCCGGCTTATTTCCTGTCTTCGTGCAGGCTTTCCCCGCAAAGCTGTTGATAAACGTGGATTTGCCCACATTCGGAATGCCGACCACCATCGCGCGCACCGGCCTGTTTAAAATACCTCTTCTGCGGTCCCGCTCGATCTTTTCCCGGCAGGCCTCCTGCACTACCGGCTGGATCTGTTTCAGACCGGCCCCGCTTTTCGCGTTCACCTTTACCACAAAACAGCCCCGCGCCTTAAAATATTCCATCCAGGCATCGTTGCAACGTTCATCCGCCAGATCCGCTTTATTCAAGAGAATCAGCCGGGCTTTATTCTTTCCCAGCTCGTCGATATCCGGGTTTCGGCTGCTTAAGGGAACCCGCGCATCCAGCAGCTCGATGATCAAATCTATCAATTTTATATTTTCCTGCATCATCCGTTTGGCTTTCGTCATATGCCCCGGATACCACTGCACATTCATCTGCTATACCTCTCATTCTACACTATTTATTTCAGATAGCCAAATCGTTCTTTCGGCGACAGGACAAACCAGGCTTTCCCCAGCATATGCTTCTTCAGCACGTCACCCACATCGGCAGACCGGCTGTCCTCACTGTTATTGCGGTTATCGCCCAGCACGAAATATTCATCCTCCCCAAGCTTCACCAAAGATGCGGCCACTCCCGCTTCCTGGACCGGTTCCGTCTCAAGCTCTTCCTCCAGAACCTCACCGTCTATATAAATCTTTCCTTCCTTTATTTCCACAGTTTCCCCGGGAAGGCCTACCACTCTTTTTATATAATAATGGGTGTTTTCATTTCCATGAGGTTTGAATACCACCACGTCACCCCGGCTGGGTCCGGTAATTGAATAGTTTAACTTATTCACCAATACCGTGTCTCCATTTTCCAGAGTCGGAGACATGGATTCCCCCACATTCACCACTTTTTCTCCAAAGAAATAAACGAGTACAAACGCCAGAAACAATACCACGGCGATTTCAAATATCCATTCCAGAATCTTTTTCACAAGATTCATATTAAGTTTCTTTTCCTTTTGTACAAAGGTCAAGCCCCGTCTGGCCATATGCATTTCCCGCCTTCCGATCTATATGATTGAATGAAATAGAGTTTCGCTTGCGAAACTCTCCGCCTGCGGCGGCAGCGTAAGCGGCATCTTCCTTTCCGCCGCAGTGCGATCCCGCAGTGCGATCCCGCGGAGCGTTTTTGATTTCATAGGAGCACTTTCCTATGAAATCAAAAAAGGGGACAATATACGTAAGTACTTGTCCCCATTTCGGCTTCTTATTTTACCAGCTCTTTTACTTTCGCTCTCTTACCAACACGGCCTCTTAAGTAGTTCAGTTTCGCACGTCTTACTTTACCACGTCTGATAACTTCCACTTTTTCTACGTTTGGAGAATGCAGCGGCCAGGTTTTTTCTACGCCGATTCCGTTGGAATTCTTTCTTACCGTAAAGGTTTCCCGGATTCCTCCGTTCTGTCTCTTCAATACGATTCCTTCGAACACCTGGATTCTTTCGCGATTACCCTCTTTGATTTTACCGTAAACTTTCACGGTATCGCCTACGTGAAATACGGGAAGCTCTGCTTTCGCCTGCTCAGCTTCGAGACCTTTAATAATTTCGTTCATGTTGTGAACCTCCTTGATATTCGGATGTTCTTAATACCCTTTGGTAACAGAGGACCATCTCTTTCTTCTCACAGCAATTAACTTTACCATATTTTCGGGAATCTGTAAAGAGATTTTTTGATGTCTTGCTTATCCTATCCCGTAATAATCCAAAACGATCTGGCGCTCTGAGAACGGATATTTCACGCCGCGGATGTCCTGGTATTCTTCGTGGCCTTTTCCGATGAGGATGATCATGTCGTCGGGCTCTGCATGTTCGATACAGTAACGGATCGCCTCGGCGCGGTCATCGATTTCCAGGTAGGGACCGTTGTATTTGGCCAGGCCTTTCTGGATATCTTTGTTGATGTCTGCTACTTCCTCGTAGCGGGGATTATCGGTCGTGAGCACGGTAAGGTCAGCGTATTTGGCTGACATCTCACCCATATCGTACCGGCGTTTTCTGGCACGGTTGCCACCGCCGCCGAAGAGGCAGATCATGCGGTTCGGTTTGTATTCCGCCAGGGTGGTGAGGATATTTTCCATACTGAGGGCGTTGTGCGCATAGTCGATGATGATAGAGAAGTCCCGGGGGCCGGGGAGAACCTCGGCCCGGCCTCGTACGGATGCCTCTCTTAAGCCCTGCTGGATACAGGACATGGGAATATTCAGTTTACAGCATACGTGAATCGCGGCGAGGGCATTGTAAGTGCTGAATTTACCGGGCATGTTCACCTCGATCCGGGCGTCGGCCAGACCATGGATCCGGAAGGCGTTGCCCAGAAAGCCGGGGCCTTTGGTCAGCTCCCGGTCGGTAGCATACAGATCTGATTCTTTGGTCATTCCGAAGGTCTCTACCGTGCAGGTATGATGTTTCAGAATCTCCTGCCAGTGGGGATCGTCCCTGTTGATCAGGCCGTGGGTACAGGTCTGAAATAACAGGCTTTTACAGAAGCGGTATTCCTCAAAAGACTCATGTTCGCCGGGAGCGATGTGGTCTTCGGAGAGGTTCAGGTATATCCCATAGTCAAACTGGATACCGGCTACCCGGTTGAGCTTTAAGCCCTGGGAGGATACCTCCATAATTACATAGGCACAGCCGGCGTCTGCCATCTGGCAAAACAGCGACTGCAATTCGAAGGATTCCGGCGTTGTGTTTTTGGTCTTGATCTGGGTGCCCGCGATATAGGCTCCCAGCGTACCGATGGTCCCCACTTTATGTCCGGCTTTTTCCAGAATGAGGCGGATCATGTTGGTCGTGGTGGTTTTGCCTTTGGTTCCTGTGATCCCGATGGTGGTCATGCGTCCGGCGGGATGGCCGAACCAGGCCACAGACATCATAGCCAGAGCGTACCGGGTATCTTCTACCTGTATGACGGTGATGCCATCAGGGGCGCTTACCTGTTTTTCTACGATGATGGCCACAGCCCCGTTTTCTATGGCGGAGGGGATGAAGGTGTGGGCATCTACCGCGGTTCCGCTGATGCACAAAAAGCAGCTGCCCGCTTTTACCTTTCTGGAATCATAGATCAGATCTGTGATGTCTGACTGCAAATCACCCTGTATGCAGGTATAGTTAAGATGTTCTAATAATTGTATGAGTCTCATTCCGGTTCCTCGCTCTGTTTTAAATGTGATTAGGAGTACTTTCATCCTATCGCTCTTTTGTCTTTTTTTGCATTTATTGTCTTTACAGTGTTTATTGTCTCTTCTGCATTTATTGTCTTTTCTGCGTTTATTCTTTTCTTCCCGTAGTCTTTCTATTCTCTATTCTTAAATGCTGTTCCGATATTGCATTTTTCCTGTATGCCACTTGGCATTTCACTCTTTCAGTAATTCTATTAAATTTCACTCTTTCGGTATGCTTCTTGACATAACACTTATTACAAATTACCTTTTGAATTTCACTCTTTTCGGTATGCTTCTTGGCGTTACATTTATTACGAAATGCCTTTAAATATTTCGCTTTTTAATAATTGCTTCTTGGCATTTCACATACTGGTATACTAAATTTAATTTTTATTGTAACGCTTCTTTTTTGCTTACAGAAATGGAACTTCTATCTCGGATTCAAATACCGTATGGGAAGTGCCGGTCATGATCATGTGCCCAGTTTCGGAATCCCATTTTACATGAAGCGGACCGCCGATCTGTTCCACCGTGGCTTCGCGATGGGTCAGGCCCAGCAAAGAGGCGGCAACCAGAGCAGTACAACATCCGGTTCCGCAGCCTATCGTCTCGCCGGTTCCCCTCTCCCATTCTCGGATCTTGATGTAGTCCCGGCTCACCACCTGCGCGAAGGTGACATTTGTTTTGTTCGGGAACAGCTCCGTATGGTGCTCGATGGATTTTCCGTAGGTTTCCACGTCGAAATCCTGCGTTTTGTCCACAAAGGTGACGCAGTGGGGATTTCCCCAGGACACCGCGGTAATCCGGAATTCACGGTCCAATATCCGGACTGGCCGGTTGATAAATTCTGGTTCCGAAGTATTTACCGGTATTTTTCTGGTGTCCAGCACGGGCTGTCCGATGTCGGCGGTAATGTTCACCGCCTTCCGATTTTCAACCTGCAGTTCTATATTCTGCAGCCCGCCGAAGGTCTCGATCTGGAACCGGGTCTTATCCGTGAAGCCATGATCATAGACATATTTGGCCACGCTGCGCAGGGCATTTCCGCACATTTCCCCCTCTGTTCCGTCCGGGTTGAACATCCTCATGCGGAAATCGGATACCGCGGAGGGGCAGATCAGCACCATGCCGTCCGAGCCGACGGCAAAATGCCGGTCGCTGACAAACCTGGCCAGCTCCGGCAATTTTGCTAGTTCCTGATGTATGGCATCGATATAGACGTAGTCATTTCCGTATGCCTGCATTTTTGTGAATTTTATCTTTTTCATTTTCCGTTCATCGCCTGATCTAAATCTCTGATTATATCGTTTACATTCTCCAGACCTATGGAAATACGCAGGAATTTATCATTGATTCCCAGCGCTTCCTTGCGGTCCATCGGAACGTCCTCGTGGGTCTGTCTGGTGGGATAAGTGATCAGCGTCTCTGTACCGCCAAGGCTCTCCGCGAACATTATCATGTCGACTCTCTCCAGAATACGCTCCACTGATTCAAAGGAATCCATCTCGAAGGAGATCATCCCGCCAAACCCGCTGGTCTGCTTTAAAGTCACTTCATAATCCTTATGATCCGGGAAGCCTACATAGTAGACTTTCTTCACTTTCGGCTGAGTCCTCAGCCACTCGGCTACTACTTTTGCATTCTCATTATGTCTGTCCATACGGATCGGCAGGGTCTTCAGCCCCCGGATCAGCAGCCAGGAATCAAGAGCAGCCAGACCGTTTCCATGGGATTTCAACTGAATCTTCATGTGGGCGGCGATCTCTTCGTTGTTGGTGACTGCGATGCCGGATATGGTATCGTTGTGGCCGCCGATGTATTTGGTCGCGCTGTGAACCACCACGTCGGCTCCCAGCGTCAGCGGGCGCTGGAAATAAGGGGTCAGGAAGGTGTTGTCCACGACCGTAATCGCGCCGATGGATTTTGCCAGATCGGATAACACCTGGATATCGGCCACCTTCATCATGGGGTTCGTGGGAGTCTCTATGAAAAACATTTTTGTCTTATCGGTAATCGCCGCTTTCACCTGATCCAGCTCAGACATATCCACATACGTATAATCCACCCCGTATTTATGGAATATGGTATCCACGATACGGAAGGTTCCGCCGTAGATGTCATCCGAAAGAATAAGATGGTCCCCCGGATTCAGCCAGGTAAACAGCGCCATATTCGCTGCCTGCCCGCTGGAAAAAGCGAAGGCCTCCGTCCCTTCTTCCAGGATCGCCATAGTGCGCTCCAGCTCCTGTCTGGTCGGATTCTGAAGTCGGCTGTAATCATAGCCGGTGGATTGTCCCAGTGCTTTATGCCGAAAGGTTGCCGTTTGAAAAATAGGAAAGCTGACTGCGCCTGTCATCGGATCATTGCCAAGAGCTCCATGGATTGCTTTGGATTCAAAGGCCAGATCTTTTTTCAGGCTGTAATCGTTGTAATTGCTGAAATTTTTCATAAGTCCATACCTCGTTTTTCTTTTAGGATTCTAGAGCCAGTGCGTTGCTACTGACTATGACTTTAGTTTTAAAACCCGATCCTTAGGCTTGAATATTCTGTTGTGGACATCTTCCATGCCCTGGTCTGAATACTCTGCTACGGACATCTTCCATTATACGGTTTTAAAAATAGGCTGTCAACGGATTTCACCTGGTGTCTGTCTGCACGCCCCTCAGTCTCCTGCCGTTTCTTCGGTATCCATAATATTTTCCGTTTCCTGTTCCCTTATCCATTTATCGACGAAAATCCGCTCCTGTTTGGTCAGATTTGCATTTTCCAGTAAATCCGGGCGTCTCTGGATGGTTCGGATCAGAGACTGTTCCCTGCGCCATTTCTCTATATTGGCATGATGCCCCGACATCAGCACCTCCGGCACCTTTTTCCCCCGCCACTCCTCCGGGCGGCTGTATTGAGGGTATTCCAGCAAATTATCGTGAAAAGATTCGATTTCCGCGGAGGCATCGTTATTCAGCACTCCAGGCACCAGCCGTGAAATCGCGTCGATCATGACCATAGCAGGCAGTTCTCCGCCGGTCAGCACATAGTCCCCGATGGACACATTGTCCGTCACGATCTCTTCTAAAACCCGCTCATCGATTCCCTCATAATGTCCGCACAGGAAGATCAGGTCCTCTTCCTTGAAAAGCTCTTCCGCCATTTCCTGCCGGAACACCTTGCCCTGAGGAGTCATGTAGATCACCCTGGGCTTTTGCCCGATTTTTTCCCGTACCGCCTCATAAGCCTGGTATACAGGCTCGGCATACATTACCATACCCGCGCCGCCCCCATAGGGGTAGTCATCCACTTTACAGTGCTTGTTATCCGAATAGTCCCGGATGTTCACCGCTTCCACCGAAATAAGGCCGGCCTCCATGGCCCGGCCCGTGATGCTGGTACCGATTCCCTGCATGATCATCTCTGGAAACAATGTCAATATATGAAAATTCATTCGTTTTCCTCCTGCTAAAATACCGAAAAGGGACATGTCCATTCCGGTTTGGGACATGTCCATTCCGGTTTGGGACATGTCCATTCCGGTTTGGGACATGTCCATTCCAGAATAGACATGTCCCAGACTGATTTGGACATGTCCCGAATTGCTGATTTGTTCAGCGTAAACCAGGCATGAGATGCACCAGCATCTTTTTGCTCTCCATATCGACTTCAAGGATGCATTCTTTGATCGCCGGTAGCAGGAGCTCTTTGTGGTCTGCGGTGTCGATCACATAGACATCATTCGCTCCCGTTTCCAGCACGTCAATCAGGGGGCCCAACTCCTCTCCTTCATCCGTAATGACCAGAAGGCCGATCAGATCCGCTACGAAGTATTCATCCCTGGCCAGTTTCACGGCCTGCTCCCGGGCTACCAGAAGGGGCTTTCCTTTATATTTTTCAATGTCATTTATATGATCAATGCCCTTGAATTTGAGAATCACAAACTGCTTAAAAAATTTTACTCCTTCAATCTCAAGAGAACGTTGTTCTTTTCCTGTATCCAGAATTATCTTTTTTAATTTTTTGAAACGGGAAATGTCATCCGTGGTGGGATATACCTTGACTTCTCCCCGGATCCCGTGGGTGGAGGCTATAACTCCTACCTGCAAATACTGCTCCATATGACTTATTCTCCTGCTTTATTCATTTAAGTTTTGTATATTATATTACCGATATACACTATAATACATTTCCGATATGCACATTCATATAATTCCGATATACCCTTTAATATGGAATAAAAAAGAAAGGACTATCCGCAGGTCTCATAAGAGAGCGGAATGGTTCCGCTTTTTTAAACATCTTATGGAACCTGAGGACTGTCCCTTTTGGTTCTGGTTTGTATGGTTAAACGATTTCAACCATTACATTCTGATCATCCCGGGATGCGGCCGCTTTGACAACGGAACGGATCGCTTTGGCGATACGGCCCTGCTTACCGATGACCTTACCCATATCTTCCTTGGCCACGTGAAGCTCAACCGTAATCCCTTTGTTGTTCTCCGTCTGTGTGACGACTACTTCGTCCGGATGATCTACCAATGCTTTGGCGATTACTTCCACCAGTTCTTTCATGGCTATTCACCTCCAGGCCAAGTTTTCATTACTTTTCAATGCCTGCTAATTTGAAGATTTTGCCGACTACTTCTGTGGGCTGTGCGCCATTTGCCAGCCATTTCTTTGCCAGCTCTTCGTCAACCTTGAATACACTGGGATCCTGGTTGGGATCATAGGTTCCGATCTCTTCGATGAATTTACCATCTCTGGGGGATCTGGAATCCGCAACGATGATTCTATAGAAAGGTTTTTTCTTAGCACCCATTCTCTTTAATCTGATTTTTACTGCCATTACTTTCACCTCCTTATTCAGGTTTTCTCTATATGTTAAAAGGGAAGCCGTAACTTGCCTCTTTTACCACCCATTTTGCCGCCCATCATACCGGGAAGCTGCTTCATCATTTTCTTGCCCTGCTCAAACTGCTTTACCAGCCGGTTTACCTCGCTGATGTTGACTCCGGCACCGTCCGCGATCCGTTTCTTCCGCGACGGGTTCAGAACACTTGGATTGGTACGTTCCTGGGGCGTCATGGACAGAATCATGGCCTCCACACGGGACATGGCCTTGTCATCCACTACTTCATCGATGTTCTTCATCTGGGCTCCCATACCGGGAATCATGCCCAGCAGATCTGAGAGACCGCCCATTTTCTTGATCTGCTGCATCTGCTCCAGATAGTCGTCAAATCCGAACTCTGCCTTGCGCAGCTTGCGCTCCATCTCTCTTGCCTTGTCTTCATCGATGTCGTTCTGGACTTTTTCTATGAGCGTGAGCACATCGCCCATCCCCAGGATACGGGACGCCATACGGTCCGGATAGAACTGTTCCAGATCCGAGAGCTTCTCACCCATACCTATATACAATATCGGCTTACCGGTTACGGCCCGGATCGAAAGCGCCGCGCCGCCTCTGGTGTCGCCGTCCAGCTTCGTCAAAATAACTCCGTCAATCCCGATCTTCTCATCGAACATGGTCGCCACATTCACGGCATCCTGGCCAGTCATGGCATCTACTACCAGAAGGCTCTGGTTTACCGTAACGTTCTCTTTGATCTCGATCAGCTCGTTCATCATGTCTTCGTCCACATGTAAGCGCCCTGCGGTATCCAGGATCACTACGTTGTGTCCGTTTTTGGAGGCATGCTCAATTGCCGCTTTGGCAATATTGACAGGTTTGTTCTTGTCTCCCATGGAAAATACTTCCACGCCCTGTTTGTCACCATTGATCTGCAGCTGCTGTATCGCTGCAGGGCGATAGATATCGCAGGCCACCAGTAACGGCTTACGGCCCTTGGATTTTAACTTTCCCGCGATCTTAGCTGTGGTAGTCGTCTTACCGGCTCCCTGAAGCCCCATCATCATGAGTACTGTGATCTCACTGGCTGGCTGCAGCGCAATCTCCGTGGTCTCTGCTCCCATCAGATTGACCATCTCTTCGTTGACGATCTTGATTACCATCTGTCCGGGGTTCAGTCCATTTAACACATCCTGTCCCACCGCGCGCTCCTGCACGGCTTTCATGAACTGTTTGACTACTTTGAAGCTGACATCGGCTTCCAGCAATGCCATCTTAACCTCTTTTAGCGATGCCTTGACATCCGCTTCGGTCAGCCTGCCTTTGCTGCGCAGGTTCTTGAATATATTCTGTAGTTTGTCTGATAAGCTCTCAAATGCCATGTATTATAATTCCTCCAGAATCTCGCCGGATATCTGCCGCAGTCTGCCCAGTTTTTCCGGCTCTTCACAAGCTTCCATCGATTCCATTATCTGCTGCATCTCCAGAATCTGTTTTTTGACAAATAAAAACTTTTCCACCAGATGCAATTTATCTTCATAATCTTTTAAAATCTTATCACACCGCCGAACCAGATCGTGTACACCCTGCCGGCTGATTCCCTGCTCTTCGGCAATCTCACTCAGGGATAAATCATTCAGGACAAAATCCCCATATATCTGTTTTTGATGCTCTGTCAGCAATTCGCCATAAAAATCATACAAATATGCCTGCTCCAGGAATTTTTCCATTATTTCCTCCAAATGTGCGTATTATAGCACATATAGGTATGGGTGAACGTTTTATGTTCAACCGTTCCTCCAAATGTGCGTATTATAGCACATATAAGTATGGGTGAACCGCTTTTTGTTCAACCTTATCACCTTTGTTACTATACAGGAAGATTATGCGGGTGTCAAGTATTTTTTCTTGACAAAATTTCATAAAGGGAACTAAGGGCCGGGCGGCAGGAGCAAGGACGCGGAAAATTCTGTAATGCTGTGGTCGGATAGGGCATGCAGAATAACATATTTTTTTACTTGAGAGGGGTTCGGATCAAACTGGTGGCAGGAACGCTGGTTTTTGGCGGCAGCGAGGCCGAGTTGACGAAGACGGAATTGAAAGGTATCAGCATTAAGCCCAGTGAGATAGGCCGCGTATTTGATAAAGGATTTGTGGGAAGCAACGGCAGAGCAGGGAACCATGCCACCGGCATCGGTTTGTATCTTTGCAAACAGATGTGCGATAAACTTGGCATCGGCATAGGGATAGCGTCTGAGCCAAATCAATATACGACTGTCACCCTTTATTTCCCCAAAAATGCTTAACCTGAAAATAGAACCGCCAGGCAGTTGACAAACCGGGCAGATAAAACACGCCGGGTTTTTAGAATCTTACAAAGCTGTCAGATAACATCTATAGACTTTTATACATTCTGCTTCCGTCAACTTTTATAATGTAGATACCTCGAAAAAGGAGGCATATAAAGGATGCACAGCAGAAAAGAGATTCGCGGGCGAAGCGTTCCGCCCGCAAAGGGCCAGGTAAACCGGATGATTCATTATGCCGCAGGCAGCGCAGTTGTTATTATTCTGGGCCTGTGTCTGATTGTCCTATTGCCAATGACGGCAGGGATCCGGTCCGATTCTACCGGGAAAGCGCAGTTCGGGATGCAGACGGAACTGTTGAAGAAATCAGGACCTATGCTATGGAGCATAACCGCTGCTTCCAGCGACCAGCTAACCCTCCTGGACAGAAGCACGATCCGCTCAACAAACGGTAGATACGGCACTGCTCTAGTAAATCCCACTGCAGATTACCTCACTGGAAAATGGGTACAAAAAGAATCTCTGTCTCAAATGTATGCCCTGCTAGTCTGCCTCTTTTATTGAGCGCTCATTTTAGAAATCACCGGTGCGGCCATACTGGCAACCCAGCTATTAAGCGGCAAAGAAAAGAAACAAAAGCAGGACAACATTCTCCGCTGCCTAGGCATGTCCAGTAAGCAGATCACCAAACGAAACACCCGCCATGACGCTGCTCTTTGTACTACCGCTCCTGCCTGCCCGCATCACTTACAATCGTTACTGAACTAAAAACAATCCCCACCACACCCAAATCATACCAACCAGACCTTTAAACACAAAACTAATTCATCAACACCTTTGAACATGCAACTTACCCATCAATAAAGCAGGGGCGGCCTGACGCGATGGCGGTCTGGGCGGTTTCCGGGGATACTCCCGGGGGACAGAGGGGGCTTTTGTGTCTCCTTGGGAGCGCATAGGGCGGCTGTGCATACGCTTAGTGGAATCGGAATGCCGGGTTCAGGATGCCCGGCGGACTTCACGTCCGACGGGCAAGAGCCTCTGAACCGGGAACACATCCTGTGTTCCTGGTGAATAGGCTCGGTTCCTGAACCCGGCATTCCGATTCCACTTAGCGTATGCCAGCGCAAGCCCTAAGCGTTCCCAAGGAGACACAAAAGCCCCCTCTGTCCCCCGGGAGTATCCCCGGAAACCGCCCAAACCGCCATCGCGTCAGGCCGCCCCGTCCCCCAAAAAAAGTTCCTCTCTATTCCTGCCTAATCCGCTCTACCAGCGGCTGACGTGCCAGCATTCGTGTCCCATAAGCACTCAGCGTAAATTGTACCCCCAGCAGCGCAGCAACATACAGCAGTACCGGTATCACAGGAAACATATAATCCATAGGTACCATAAGGGCATTTTCCATCGCATACTGCAGTCCATACCCCATAAGGCTTCCGACGATCACGGTAAACGCGATGGTCACTGCGGTATACACGGTGCTCTCCCGGCTCAGCATCTTGCTGACCTGCCGCTTTGTCATACCCACCGACTGGAGAACGGCGATCTCCCGGCGGCGGCTGTATAGGTTCGTAAGCTTTGTATTGATCAGGTTGATGATCCCGAATATGATAAGGAATGCAGCTAATACATTGAGAACGATCTTCATGGGCTCCATCGTCTCCCTGTACGCGTCCATACTCTCCTGTTTGGACATGACATTCAGGTTACCGCTTTCCGCATATAATTCTGTTAGGGTCTTTTCTACGGTCTGTGTTTTGGCGGGATCTGCGGCAATCTCTATCCCATAGGTACTGTCGGTACCGGTGAGCTGCTCCAGCCGGGACACAGGCATCAGCAGCATACTGCCCATGATAGACAGGGGGATCTCCCCATAATCCACTTTGTTCGCCTGCTGCCATAAGATCTGATTATAGGTAGCGATAACCGGCATTTCCACAACTACTTCCTGCCCCGACGGATCACAGTAGGTCATGTGGAAGGTATCCCCTATATGAATCGGATGCTCTTTGAGTCTGCTATTGCTTCCCACTTCAAGGATCACTCCCATCTGTTCGTTCAGCTCTTCGTAAGTCTGCGGTCCTTCGTAATTCATCTGTTTGAGCAGTTCGAAGTCCTGTTCTTCCAGACCGTTAATGGAACCTTCTTTTTCTTCCTGAAAGATATCCTGCTTGATCTCTACCAGATACCATGGGCGGATCTGCATGACGCCATCGATCTTTTGGACCTGCTCTTTCACCTCGGTCATCAGACCGCTTTTTTGAAGCTCCGCCATATTCTTCATCCGGCTGCTCTGGCTGGTATCAGCTCCATATCCCTGATCCACAGTCAGGCTAACCTGTAATTCCCCATTGGGGAACTGGGATAACGCCACCTGTTCCGGCTTGTAGGATACGACAAAGGTGCAGATGGTTCCCAGAAGAATCCCCGCCAGAACCAGAGAACACATAGTCATGGCTGTTTTCTTTTTACTGCGCTTCAGGTTCAGAACTCCCAGATGGGAGGGATTCAGGCTGCGCATCAGATTCTTAGTCCCGGTATTCCTATCGGTATAACCGGTGTAGTGGGCAGCCTCGATCGGTGAAGTCTTCGCGGCGATCCGGGCCGGTTTTCTGACCGCCAGCCTGACCCCTGCGAATCCGAACAGCACACACACGATACCGCAGAGCAGCGCTGTCTTCCATTCCCACCCCTTGGGTACCAGAATGTATCCCATCAGTCCCCCCAGCACCAGGCCAAAAGGAATTCCCCTGGCTGCCAGAACCATCCCTTCCCTGGTAACCAGACGATGAACCTGTCTTTGTGTAGCTCCGATCGTACGCAACTGGCCATATTCCCGCACTTTTCCCGCTACAGAAATATAGAAGATATTCTTTATGACAATGCCCGCGGATAAAAGAATCAGAACAGCAACCGCAGCCAGCATTACGATAGTGAAGATACCGATTCTGGAAACCGATGCCTGGTTAAAAAAGGATTCCGCCATCTGAATCTGATCTTCCTGAATCCCATATTCCGCCCCGATCCGCGCTGCCTTCTCCGTGGCTTCGGCAAGAGACATATCCGCCGCATTTTTCATATCCACTGCCGCATCGACTTTCTCTGAAGACTGACCGGTCAGCATCCCTATCACATCCTGAGACGCCACGATCCGATAGATACCGCCGCCCTTGGAGGGAGCTTCGCTGATTCCGCTCAAAACATAATCCCTGATCTGTCCGTCTCCCAGATCCAGAGATACGGTATCCCCTGCCGCCGCTTCCATATTAAGACGATCCAGGTAATCCTGGGGCAGCATCAGTTCCATTCCCTCATCGGGCAGTTCTCCTTTATATTTTAAATCATTTATTTCCGCCATCACTGCGTCCTGATAGAATACTACCAACCGGGCCGTTCCTACCTTCGCGCTGCCGGCGCTCAAACTGCCGCCGGCCCACCGAATATCCGGACGCTTTCTGATCTGTTCCAGCTGTTCCTGCGTAATCTGTTCATAAGTAACCTGGGGCCGCTCTTCCAACCTTCTTAATTTTTCTTTTGCGCTTCCGAATCCATACAGTAAAAAGGTCAGTACCAGCGCCACGCTTAAGGCTACCGTCATACAGGTAAACAGATTCAGGCTTCTGTTTTTATGCAGATCCTTTTTCGTTATATTTTTTATGACATTCCTGTTATTATTTATGTCCAGTCCCATGCTCACCACCTGCTTCCCGCGATTTTTCCATCCTCGACACGGATCGTCTCATCCGCCATCTGGGCAATCTCTTCGTTGTGCGTAATAATCACCATGGTCTGATGGAACTTCTCCCCTGTAGTTTTCAGCAGGCTTAACACATCCTGACTGGTACGGCTGTCCAGATTACCGGTGGGTTCATCCGCCAGCAGGATCGCCGGTTTGGTCGCCAGAGCCCGGGCGATGGCCACTCTCTGCTGCTGTCCCCCGGACAGCTGGTTTGGCATACTGTTCAGCCGGTCCTTCAGCCCGATCAGCTGAACAATCTCCTTGATATATTCCGGATCCGGCTTGCTGCCATCCAGCTCGATCGGCAGCACAATATTTTCATACACATTCAGGATCGGCACCAGATTATAATTCTGAAACACGAACCCGATCTGACGGCGCCGGAAGATCGTCAGCTCCTCGTCACTTATCCTGGAAAGCTCCTTCCCGCCCACCATAACGCTGCCGGAAGTAGGGGTATCCAGCCCGCCGATCATATGCAGCAGCGTAGATTTCCCGCTGCCCGAGGTACCGACCACTGCCGTAAAACTGCCCTTTTCTATCTCCAGAGACACTCCGTCCAATGCCCTAACCATCTGACTGCCGCTCCCATAATATTTTTTCAAGTCCTTCGTCTCTAAAATGCTCATATTTTTCTCACCCTTTCCTTTGATAAATCCATCATAACACCCGAACGTTTCAAAACCCTCTCAAATTCCCAATGAATCCTCTCAATATTGTAACATTCCTCGACCGAACTATCCTCCAGCTTTGAAAGCAAATCCGATATCGGATTTCACAGACATCGCGACTAAATAAAGAAGCGGAGGCCCCGGCCAGCCGTATTTTGCTCCGGCTGTCCAGGACCTCTGCTTCTTCGGACAGTTACACCAGCCCTTTTCATCTTCAATTCGGTAAAAACACGGAAAACGTGGAGCCAAGCCCTGGCCTTGAGTGTACACGGATATAGCCGCCCTGCTGGCTGATAATATGACGGGACAGGTAAAGGCCGATACCGAGGCCTTCGATCCGCTTTACCTGGCTGTCTCTGTAGAATCTTTTAAAGATGTCGTTTACCCTCTCAGGAGAGATGCCGATGCCATTATCCGTTATCTCTATCTTGCTGTACATTTCAAGCTGCTCTGCCCGGATAAGGATCTGCCCGTTTTCTCCGGTGTACTTTACTGCATTTTCCAGGATATTAAACAGCGCTTCCGCAGTCCATTTGGGATCACAGGAGAGTACCAGATTTTCAGGGCAGTTTACCTGGATACTGATATTTTTCCCATCCGCCCTGGGAATGACGGAATCTGTCACTTCTTCCAGCAAGGCAGGTACCTGGGTATCTGATTTTTGCAGACGGATCAGCCGGCTTTCCAGTCTGGACATTTTGATCAGCGCGTTTACCAGAAATTCCAGTTTTTTTACCTGTCCGTTCAGAACTTCCAGAAATTTCTGCTCCTGCTGTTTTGGCAATTCATTGTTGGCAATCGTATCGCTGTACATCCGGATGTTGGCGATAGGCGTTTTCAGCTGGTGGGATATATCCGAGACCATCTGCTGTACCTCCTGCTTCTGGCTGAGGCTTTGGGCAACTGCTGATGCGGTGACATCGGAAAGTTTATCCAGCTTCATTGTTATTTTGGAAGTAAGGGTTTCCCTGTCCTTGCTTCCTTCTATTCTTTTACCATCGATCAGCTGGTCGATACTGTCACAGATCTGCTCCGTTATCCGCTCCATACGGCGCCGGCACAGATAATATCCCACTCCTATAATCCCTGCCAGCAGCAGCGCAAATATTGCCGCTAGTCCCCATATCATGGCTCTTTGTGGATTCTCACGCGTCAGATACATACTGACCAGTAGATAGACAAAAGTGATGATAACTGCCGCTGCGGCCAAAAGGACCTCCCGGATACTTTTCCGGCTATTCATTTTTACCTCCGGTCTGCTCCCTGTCCCCAATCCACTGATAACCGACCCCATATACGGTCTTTATGTATGTATATTGGGAATCAGATATTTTGGATCTGAGCCTGCTCACGTTGATCGTCAGGGTATGCTCGTCTACAAAGTTTCCCTCACTGTCCCACAATTTTTCCAATATGATTTCACGGGTCAGTACCTGTCCCTGGTTTTGGAGAAAGGTTTTCAAAAGCTTATATTCCGTCGGCGTCAGCGCAAGAGGGGAATTTCCTTTTTGTACTGACATTTCCGCCAGGTTGATCCTCAGATTGCCGCACAGCAGATCGCCCGATGACTTAGCTTTACCACAGCGGTTCAGTACCGCCCTGATTCTCTGGAGTACTACTTTAATATTAAATGGTTTCGTAATATAATCATCCGCGCCGGCCTCAAATCCTCTTACCATATCCTCATCCAAATCCTGCGCAGTTAAAAATATAACCGGTACATCGCTGTCCCTGCGGATCTGCCCGGCAAACGCATAGCCGTCCCCATCCGGCAGGTTTACATCCAGTAATATAAGATCCCACTTACGGCTATGCAAAAGGCCCCGGGCCGTCTTCAGGTCATAAGCCGGGGCCGGGGTATATCCTGCCGCCTGCAGATTATAACAGAGGCCCGCGTTTAACATTTCATCATCTTCTATAATTAAGATCTGTTCCATGATTCGTTCCCTTTCCGGCCTGTTTTCCTCTCCTGACTGCTTATCATGTCATCGCAGATTATTTTTCAGTCTCGTTATCCTCAAGTAGTGTCTGGCAACACTCACTAGTTTAATGCGGCGGCTGACTTCTGTCAATGTGCTTACTGTATGGAACAAACATGATAGAAGCAAAGCTGCACAGAACAGACCCCTGCTTAAAGCAAAAAAGCTGCCGCACTGAATATTTCAGTTAAATGCGGCAGCTCCTCTTTCCGGCTGTAGTCCTATTAGATTACATTATATTCTTCCCTGCCCAATGGTGATTCTGTTTGCCTTTCCTATTCTTCCAGCTTAAAGGCGGCGGCAGACAGATACTCATTTTTGGCTTCGGCAAATTTTCCCTGATCGGATAACTCAGCAAAGGCCGGCTCGATCGGCATTTTTCCCAAGACGCTTAAATTCAGCTCTTTTGCCGCCTCATCGATATGGCTTTCACCAAATACCCGTATCTCTTTGCCGCAGTCCGGACATTTCAGATAACTGTAATTCTCCACGATACCCAGCACCGGAATGTTCATGGCATTGGCCATATTATATGCTTTCTTCACGATCAGCTGTACCAGATCCTGCGGACTGGTCACGATCACGATACCGTCTACGGGCAATGATTGAAAAACGGTCAGCGGAACATCGCCGGTTCCGGGAGGCATGTCCACGAACAGGAAATCCAGGTCACCCCACATAACCTCCTGCCAGAACTGTTTTACCGTATTGGCGATAATAGGGCCGCGCCAGATCACCGGATCTTCCTCGTTGGGCATGATCAGGTTTACAGACATGACCTTTACTCCATTTTCCGCTTCCGCAGGGAAGATCCCCTCGTCGGTAGCGCTTAAAGGACCGTGCAGACCATACATTTTGGGAATGGAAGGGCCGGTTATATCCGCGTCCAGGATACCGACTTCATATCCTTTTTCACGCATCGCGTTGGCAAGGGATGCGGTTACGAGGGATTTGCCCACACCGCCTTTTCCGCTGACAACACCGATTACTTTCTTCACAACCGTAAATGGATTCGGTTCTACCTGAAAACTCTGAGGCTGCTGTTTGCTGGGGCACCCCTCACAGCTTTCTCTGGAGCAGCTCGCGCTGCTGCTGCATTCTTGATTCTCTGCCATACTGTTCATTCATCTCCTTAACTTTCATTGCTTTTAACAGTATAAGCGTTCTCATATACTTTTTCAAGCACTCCCAGCGCAGAACTTTCAGAAATTTCGGAAACAGGTCCCTCCATAAGCACCCCGCCATTCCCCATCACCAGGATCCGGCTGCACAGCTTATAGATCTCCCGGGGATTGTGAGTGACCAGGATCACTTCCCCATGGTAAATGTCCAGCAGCTCATCGATCTGATCCAGCAGTTTTTCCCGCAGATACGTATCCAGGGCGGAAAACGGCTCATCCAACAGCAGCACCTCCGGATCATAGGCCAGTATCCTGGCCAGCGCCACCCGCTGCTGCTGCCCGCCGGACAGCTGCGCCGGATAGCGCTCTTCCAGGCCTTCCAGATGCAGCAGCTTCATCATGTCCGCCACTCTGCCAGCGATCTCTTCCCTGGTTCCCCTGACGCCGGCAGCTATATTATTTTTTACCGTCATGTGGGGAAACAGGGCATAATTCTGAAACAGATAACCGATTCTGCGCTTCTGGGGGGAGATGCAGATCTTCTGCTCCGAATCATACAGCAGCTGGTTATTGAGGGCGATCACTCCGCTGTCCGGATGTTCAATCCCGGCGATACATTTTAAAGTCATACTTTTCCCGCAGCCGGAAGCGCCCAGCACACCCAATGGTTCTCCATCCGTGTGCAGGGTGACATCCATGGAAAAATTTTTGAATTTCTTTTTCACTGCTGCCGATAAACTCATGTTCTTCCACCACGCTTTGCATATCGTTGTCCCCGGAGGGTAAAGTAGTTCATTGCCAATATTGCCACAAAGGAGATCACAACCACGATAATCACATAGGTATAGGCACCGCTCATATTTCCCGCCGCCACCTCGGAATAGATCTTAAGCGGCAGCGTCCTGGTCTTCCCTGCGATATTTCCCGCAATCATGGCCGTGGCCCCGAATTCTCCCAGGCCTCTTGCAAATGCGAGCACCGCTCCGCTGGCAACGCCTGGAAGTGCCAACGGCATCCAGATCCTCCAGAATACCTTCCACTCCGAATAGCCCAGCGTCCGGGCCGCCTGCAGATAAGTATCCTCCACCTGCTCCAGGGCTCCTCTGGCAGACCGGTACATCAGGGGAAAGGAAGCCGTCACCGCAGCGATTACCGTAGCGCTCCAGGAAAAAACCACTTTCACACTGAAAAAATCCAGTAGAAACTTCCCCACAGGCCTCTGCACTCCAAATATGTACAGTAGAAAAAAGCCCAGTACCGTGGGAGGCAGCACCAACGGCAAAGTAAACAGCCCATCCATTATCATTTTCCACTTATTCGACCGCATCTGAGCCACCCACCAGGCGGCAAACAATCCCAGAAAAAACGTTAACAAGATAGATACGCACGCCGTCCGAATGGATATCAATATTGGTGACCAGTCCATTTTCTACCTTCCAATCCGCAGCCGCGCAATCGCTGCTATTTTTTTCGCTATGAGCACTTAGCGGCTGTTTTTATAGCCGCTTACGTGCGATGCATGAAAAATAGCCAGCGAGGCTTTTTTCGAGCGCTGCTATTTTTTTATTTCACCGGCTGAGAGAAACCGTATTTTTCGAACACTTTCATCGCATCCGCACCCTGCAAAAACTCCACGAAACTCTGAGCCGCATCTTTATTTTTGGAAGCTTCCACTATTCCAACCGGATAGATAACCGGTGAAACGCTTCCCTCCGGCGCTTCCGCCACTACCTTTACCTTATCGGTGGAAGCCGCGTCCGTAGCATATACCACTCCACCCTGGGCACTGCCTTCCGCAACCCAGTTCAGGACTTCGGTCACATTGGTTCCCAGGCTGGCCTTCGCGTTAATCTTGTCCCAGATTCCCATGGACTCAAAAGCCTCTTTGGCATACTGGCCCGCCGGTACACTGTCCGGATCCCCAATCGCCACAGACTCCATATCCAGCATATCCTCGAATTTATCCGGTGTATCCTCTGATGCAGCTGGAATAATCATAACAATTTTATTTTCCAACAGAGGAACGATGGACTCTTTATTCATCAGCCCTTTTTCATCCAGCGCGTTCATCTGTTTCATAGCCGCGGAAAAGAATACGTCCACATCAGCTCCCTCTTCGATCTGTGTCTGTAATTTTCCCGAGCTGTCATAAGTGCCCTGCACGGTAATATTAGGATTTGCCGCCTCAAACATAGGAATCAGTTCATCCACCATACAGTTTTCCAGACTGGCCGCAGCCGCCAGCATTATCGTCACCTTTTCCTGAGCCGCCGGCGCCTCCGTCTGCGCAGGTGCTTCCGGCTCAGCCGGCACCTCGCTGCCTTCCGCCACTGCATCTGTCTTCCCGCCCGCCGCGTCTGCAGCCTCACTTTCCTTCGCTTCACCACAACCCGACGCTGCCGCCACAAGTACAAGCGCCATCACCAAACCCAACCACTTTTTCTTCATTTTTATCCTCCTTTTTCACATTCATCCGGCCGAATGCCAACCCTCACCGGCCGCCGTTATTCTCACTTGAAAATAACGCTCTTTTTATTTTATCCTATGCCGTGAAAAAGATCAATACATTTTTCCAGATATTGGGGATTTGACTTAGGGCCGGAGCGGGCAGGGGCAGAGGCTGGGGACCGGGGCACAAAGAAACCGGAGGCAAATCGCTTCGGCCGGACCTAAGAACGGGTAACTCCGATGGCGGGAGAACCTCTTATTAGCAGGGCCTGGAATCGCCAAACTACGGCTCGGACAGTGTTCCAAGCCCTGCGAGGTTCTCCCACCATCTGCGTAACCCATTCTAAGGCCCGGCCTCAAGCGATTTGCCTCCGGTTTCTTTGTGCCCCGGTCCCCAGCCTCTGCCCCTGCCCGCTCCTACCCTGGTTCAACGATAAGTTCCAAGAGCGAAGGCCTTTTGTCTATACTTTATCTATATTTTACTTTATCTATATTTTACTATATCATTTTACTATATCCTATTAGAAATATTTGCATTTGCGATAAATACCACCTAAAGACATAGGGCTGCCTTCTGCAGCAGCACAGACAGCTTTGTGTACCTGGCGCTCCGCATGAATTATGCAAGGGGGCGTGGAGGCCGCAGGGCGGTTGGTTCGTTTGGGCAGGCGAAAAGCAGCGGGGGACCAAATCACCGGGGCCTATGGTGTCTGCCTGGGAGAGCATAGGGCGGCTGTGCAGCAGCTTAGTGAAATCGGAAAGCCGGGTTCAGGATGCACGGCGGACTTCACGTCCGACGGGCAAGAGCCTCTGA
>NZ_JAHQCX010000010.1 GCF_019042245.1 Diplocloster modestus | reverse complement strand
AACACAGGATGTGTTCCCGGTTCAGAGGCTCTTGCCCGTCGGACGTGAAGTCCGCCGTGCATCCTGAACCCGGCTTTTCGATTTCACTAAGCTGATACACAGCCGCCCTATGCACTCCCAAGGAGACACAAAAGGACCCGGCCGCCGGGAGCATCCCCAGACTTCGCCCGCCAGCCTTAGCCCCTATCCCAGCATCCGTTCTTACGCCTGCCGCTCCTGCTTTGGGAATAACTATTAACTTTTATACTGCTTATCCCAAGTCAAGATAACCATTGTCAGAACATGAATATCAGCCTGCACCAACGCAGGGAAGATCGGGCAGCGGCCAAGGGCCGGCGGGGCGGGGGACCATCTCGTGGGGCCAAATCGCTTGAGGGCGGGCCTTAGAAGGGGTTACGCAGATGGAGGGAGAACCTCGCAGGGCCTGGAACACTGTCCGAGCCGTCTTTTGGCGAGTTTGTTCCAGGCCCTGCTAATAAGAGGTTCTCCCTCTATCGGAGTTACCCATTCTTAGGTCCGTCCGAAGCGATTTGGCCCCACGAGATGGTCCCCCGCCCCGCCGGCCCTTGGCCGCTGCCCGATCTTCCCGTACCCATTGCACCCATTACACCCGCATGGCGAAAATAAGCTTGTAATGTTTTTAGGGGTGCTTTATAATTGAAGACATAGCAAGTCAAGAGTCAGGATTCGGGAGAAAAGCTTCAGGGAGGTCTAGAGTTGTCGCAGAAACAGATCGTTAAGCTGGTGTGTTTGAATTTGGGGATAGTGCTTTTAAATATTGTGGTTTTCTCGGAGGGAATGCTGAACCTGTGGGAGAGCCAGAGTCTGATCGTGCGGGCCTTGTGTATCACGATTGTTGTTGTGAGCCTGCTCGTTTTTTGTTATGGGAATTACAGGATTATTTTTAAGGGGAATAAGACACAGATTTACCGGAAGGAAGAGTTCGCGAAGCCGGAGGATTATCTGGATGTGCTGAAGGACTCTGCCAAGAGGACTTTTGAGGATGAGACGGACCACATGGTGAAGTGTATTGAGAAGATGATGAAAAAGACGGAGGTGCTGAATGTCATTCTGCTTCAGTATTTTACAGAGGGGGAGATGGCTTACCAGCAGTTTCAGAATGCGATGCGGGGCGCGTCGGAGATTTTTTATGATAATGTGAAGAAGATGATTAACCGGATCAATCTGTTTGATGAGGAGGAGTACCGGAATGCACTGAGAGGGACAGCAGGGAAGGCGTCGGAGAGTACGGCGAAGATTTTGGAGATCTGTAAGGAGCATATTGATTATGTGCACAGTACGATTGATATGAATGAAGATATTCTGCTGAAGCTGGATGGGCTGATACTGGAGATCTCGAAGCTGGATGATATTGACAGCGGCACGCTGGAGGAGCTTCCGGCTATTCAGGAGATTAACAGCTTGATTGAACATACAAAATATTACAAGTAGAGGAGAATGGGCATGAAGAAGAATAAGGGTATTGTGATTATTGCCGCGGTCGGTATTCTGGTATTCGCAGCGGTACTGGGTGGTCTGTTTCTGACCAGGAATATTGGGAAGTCATCGTCCGCCATATCCCAGGAGTCCGCGGACAAGAAGCTTGAGAAGATGGTGAAGAAGATCGAGGCGACGGAAGTTCCGGCCCGGAAAGAGGCGGTGGAGCTTAGTACGACTTCTTTGCAGGATGAACTGCCGGATATTGGGACGTATCCGCTGACCGTGCAGCCGGCTACGGATCTGTATGTGGAGATTCTGTCTTCACCGGAGAAGGCTGGGGACGGAACGGACGGATGGTTTAACGAGGTGGCACAGAAGTTTAACCAGCAGGAATATGAGGTAAATGGACAGCCGGTTTCGGTAGCGATTCGGAATGTTTCTTCCGGAACGGCGGTGGAATATATTTCTTCTGGGAAATATGTACCGGACGCGATTTCTCCATCGAATACGTTTTGGGGAGAGATGATCAAGGCTGAGGGTGTGCCGGTGGAAATGCTTACGGACCGGCTGGCGGGAAATGTGGCCGGAGTGCTCTTGAAAGAAGATAAATACAATGCGCTGATGGATAAGTATGGCGCAATTAATATGAAGACGATTACGCAGGCGACGATTGACGCGGAGATTATCATGGGGTATACGAATCCCTTTGCAAGCTCAGCGGGGCTTAATTTCCTGGTAAATACCCTTTATACATATGATAATAATAATATTTTAAGCGATACGGCGGTGGAGGGCTTTAACAGTTTCCAGACCAATATTCCGTTTGTCTCCTACACGACGATGCAGATGCGGGATGCAGCGGAGTCGGGGGCGCTGGATGGGTTTATTCTGGAATACCAGAGTTACGCGAACCTTCCGGATCTGAAAAGAGAGTATATTTTCACTCCGTTTGGCGTACGCCATGATGAGCCGCTGTATGCAGTGGGTACCTTATCGGAGGATAAGAAGCAGCTGCTGAACATGTTTAAGGATTTCTGTTTAAATGATGAAAATCAGAAGCTGGCTTCAGAGTATGGATTTAATAATATGGATGAGTATGTCAGTGAGACACCGGAATTTGACGGGGATACGTTAATTAAGGCCCAGAAGCTCTGGAAGGAAAATAAAGACGTGGGTACGCCGATTGTGGCCGTGTTCGTCATCGATATCTCGGGCAGTATGGACGGGGCGCCGCTGAACATGCTGAAGGAATCCATGATCAACAGTATGCAGTATATTAAGTCGGACCACTATGTGGGAATGGTTTCCTATAATAATGATGTATATGTGAATCTGCCGGTTGGACAGTTCGATTTGAACCAGCAGGCCTATTTTAAAGGGGCTATTTCCGATTTGATCGCTACGGGCGGTACCGCTACCTTTGACGGAATTGCCGTGGGTGTCGATATGCTGGAGAAGGCACTGGTGGAACACCCGGATGCGAAGCCCATGCTGTTTGTATTAAGTGATGGGGATTCTAATACGGGTTACAGCTTAAATGATGTCCGGGATATTCTGGAGACATATTCGATTCCCGTTTATACGATCGGTTACAACGCAGATATCACGGCGCTGGAGAAGATATCATCCATCAATGAGGCCGCCAGTATCAACGCGGAGACGGATGATGTAATCTATAAACTGAAAAACTTGTTTAACGCACAGATGTAGGAGGGTGAATGGATGGCATTTTCAATGGAAATACCGGATACAAAGGTGATCGAGAAAGAGGTGGTGCAGGAGATCGCGCCCTCCCAGGAGAAAAAAGAGCTGATCCTGGATGTGGCAAAGCAGAATGCGCAGGAAGCGCTGGCGGTAGACCTGGGATCTTTGGCGGACAGAAGAAAGTACGTGGATTCCATCGAATCCTTTGGAATGGATGTGGTTACCCAGTCCAGAAAGAAGAATGAACTGCTTCAGGTACGGATCGGGGAACTCAGCAAGATGGGCTCTCAAAACGGTGAAGTGGTTACCGGTCTGGTGGAACTGCAGCAGAAGATGAAAGAGCTGGATCCGTCCGCTCTGGACTTTACCAGGGAAGGGGTGCTGGGTAAGATTTTCAATCCGATCCGGAACTATTTTGCCAGATTCCAAAAAGCCGATGACATGATTCACGATATCCTGGAATCTCTGGAAAAAGGAAAGAATATCCTGAAGCGGGACAATACCACACTGGAGATCGAGCAGGTGGCCATGCGGGATCTGACGATCAAGCTGAATCAGAATATCGAGCTGGGTATCCGGATGGATGACGCGCTGACAGTAGAGATCGATAACGCGAAAGCGGCCAATATGGAGGCGGAGAAGATCAAATTTGCCGAGGAGGAGATCCAGTTCCCGCTCAGGCAGAAAATTATGGATTTCCAGCAGCTGCTGGCGGTGAACCAGCAGGGGATCGTAGCGATGGAGATTCTGCGCAGGAATAACAAAGAGCTGATCCGTGCGGTGGAACGGGCGCAGAATGTGACGGTATCGGCTCTGCGGGTTGCGGTGACGGTGGCCTCAGCCCTGTATAATCAGAAGATCGTGATGGAAAAGGTGGAAGCATTAAATAAAACTACCAGCAGCATGATCGCCAGCACGGCCCGGATGCTAAAGGAGCAGGGTGCCCAGATCCAGCAGCGTTCCATGGAGGCCAGCCTCTCAGTGGATGACTTAAGATCCGCGTTCGCGGACACCTTTGATGCCTTTGACGCGATCAACGCCTATAAGCAGCAGGCGCTGCCGCAGATGAAGACCGTGATCGACGGGCTGAAAACCCTGACCGACTCCGGGGAAAAGAAGATCCGGCAGATGGAAGAGGGAAATGCACTTATGCAATAATACCGGAGAAAGGGACAAAAAGGACTATGGATTCTGCGGATTAGCCAATCTTCGGTGAGTATTCAATTATTTTTAAATAGCACTTGAATTTTCTGGACAAATTATGTAGAATATCAAATAGGTTGAGATTTCTTTAACAATCGCCTTTGATCGTTGGAAACTCAAGAATTCACTGTTATTTCACGCAGTGAGGGTAATTAATAAACTTTAGGAGGAATTAAAACTATGGCAGTAAAAGTAGCTATTAACGGATTTGGACGTATCGGTCGTCTTGCTTTCAGACAGATGTTTGGCGCAGAAGGTTATGAAGTTGTTGCAATCAATGATTTAACCAGCCCCAAAATGTTGGCACACTTATTAAAATATGATTCCGCACAGGGAAGATATGCATTAGCTGACAAGGTTGAAGCAAAAGAAGATTCCATCGTTGTTGACGGCCATGAGATCAAAATCTACGCAAAAGCCAATCCCGAAGAGTTGCCTTGGGGCGAGCTGAATGTAGACGTTGTTCTGGAATGTACCGGATTCTTTACTTCCAAAGCAAAATCCGAGGCTCATATTAAAGCTGGTGCCAGAAAAGTTGTTATCTCTGCTCCTGCAGGAAACGACCTTCCTACCATCGTATACAGTGTAAACGAAGACAAACTGAAAGCAGAAGATACGGTTATCTCTGCTGCTTCCTGTACGACCAACTGCCTGGCTCCCATGGCAGACACTCTGAACAAATTAGCTAAGATCAAAAAAGGTTATATGACCACGATCCACGCTTACACCGGAGATCAGATGACTCTGGACGGACCTCAGAGAAAAGGCGATTTAAGAAGAGCCCGTGCCGCAGCTGTGAACATCGTTCCCAACTCCACTGGCGCTGCAAAAGCAATCGGCCTTGTTATTCCTGAGTTAAACGGCGTATTGGACGGCTGTGCTCAGCGTGTTCCTGTTCCCACAGGTTCCCTGACTCAGTTAGTAGCTGTTTGCGAAGGTGTCGTATCCAAAGACGATATCAACGCAGCTATGAAGGCAGCAGCTTCTGATTCCTTCGGATATACCGAGGACGAGCTGGTATCCTCCGATATCATCGGAATTACCTATGGTTCTCTGTTCGACGCTACTCAGACCACTGTTATGGATATGGGAGACGGCAACACATTAGTGAAATGTGTATCCTGGTATGACAACGAGAACTCCTACACCAGCCAGATGGTTAGAACCATCAAATACTTCTCTGAATTAGCATAATTATCCATCGGAGAAACGAATATCAATATATAAGATCCGATTATGGGTCCGGTCTAACGAAGGGCCGGACCCGTTTTTCGGTTTTATTACCTACTAAAACGTAAAATTTGCGATTCGAGGAGGAATATACTATGTTAAACAAAAAATCTGTAGATGACATCAACGTAAAAGGCAAGAGAGTACTTTGCCGCTGCGATTTTAACGTACCGCTGCAGGAAGGAAAGATCACGGATGAGAACCGTCTGGTTGCCGCTCTGCCCACGATTAAGAAATTAGTCGCTGACGGCGGAAGAGTGATCCTTTGCTCTCACCTTGGAAAACCGAAGGGTGAGCCGAAGCCGGAATTATCCCTGGCGCCGGTTGCCAAAAGATTGACTGAGCTGCTTGGACAGGAAGTGAAATTTGCCGCTGATCCCGAGGTGGTAGGCCCCAATGCAAAAGCGGCTGTGGAAGCGATGAAAGACGGCGACGTTGTATTATTGGAAAATACCCGTTACAGAGCGGAAGAGACTAAGAACGGCGAGGCCTTCAGCAAAGATCTGGCTTCCCTGTGTGATGTGTTTGTAAACGACGCGTTCGGTACCGCTCACCGCGCACATTGCTCTAACGTAGGGGTTACCCAGTACGTGGATACCGCGGTTGTGGGCTACCTGATGCAAAAAGAGATCGACTTCCTGGGCAATGCGGTAGACAATCCGAAGAGGCCTTTCGTAGCGATCCTGGGCGGCTCTAAAGTTTCCAGCAAGATCTCCGTCATCAACAACCTGCTGGATAAGGTCGATACCCTGATTATCGGCGGCGGCATGTGCTATACTTTTGCGAAGGCACAGGGTGAAGAGATTGGAAAATCCCTGGTTGAAGATGAATACCTGGATTACGCAAAAGAAATGATCGATAAAGCAAAAGAAAAAGGCGTGAACTTATTACTCCCTGTAGATACCGTAGCAGCAAAAGAGTTCTCCAACGATGCTTCCTTCCGTGTGGTAGAAGGCAGCCTGGCAGCAGATGAGATGGGTCTGGATATCGGACCGAAGACTCAGGCTCTGTATGCGGACGCTTTAAAGGATGCCAAGACCGTCGTATGGAACGGCCCTATGGGCGTATTCGAGATGTCCAACTTCGCGGCCGGAACCATCGCAGTGGCCAAAGCACTGGCTGATTTGGATGCAACCACTATCATCGGCGGCGGAGATTCCGCAGCGGCTGTTAACCAGCTGGGCTTCGGGGACAAGATGACCCATATCTCCACAGGCGGCGGCGCTTCCTTGGAATTCCTGGAAGGCAAGGAACTTCCCGGCGTAGTGGCAGCCAACGATAAGTAATGTTACCGGTCGAAACCCCGCGGCGTTAGGAATGCCGTGCCGGCTTAAGGACAATGGTCAATCATGTCCAGGAAACAAATGATTATAAAAGGAGAATTATATCATGCGTAAAAAAATTATCGCAGGCAACTGGAAAATGAACAAAACCCCCAGTGAGGCCGTTGCATTAGTAAATGAGTTAAAACCCCTGGTAGCAAACGAAGAGGTAGACGTAGTGTTCTGCGTACCTGCTATCGATATCATCCCCTGCCTGGAGGCAGCCAAGGGAAGTAATATCGAGATCGGGGCAGAGAACATGTATTATGAAGAGAGCGGCGCTTACACAGGCGAGATCGCTCCCAACATGCTGACCGATGTAGGTGTAAAATATGTGATCATCGGGCATTCCGAGAGAAGAGAATACTTCGCAGAGACCGATGAAACCGTCAACAAAAAAGTCCTGAAAGCATTCGAGCACGGCCTGACCCCGATCATCTGCTGTGGTGAATCCTTAACCCAGAGAGAACAGGGCATCACCATCGACTGGATCCGTCAGCAGATCAAGATCGCTTTCCTGAATGTAACTGCAGAACAGGCGAAGACCGCAGTGATCGCTTACGAACCCATCTGGGCTATCGGTACCGGTAAAGTCGCCACCACAGAGCAGGCGCAGGAAGTATGCGCAGCGATCCGTGTATGCATTGGTGAGATCTATGACGAAGCTACCGCAGCGGCCATCCGTATCCAGTACGGCGGCAGCGTATCCGCGTCCAGCGCTCCGGAACTTTTTGCCCAGAGCGATATCGACGGCGGCCTGGTAGGCGGGGCTTCCTTAAAGCCTGATTTTGGAAAGATTGTAAATTATAATAAATAATACTCAAACGGAAGAGAAAAGAATATCCTGTCAATAAGGCCGAACATTACTAGGCCCATTGACAGGATTTTTCTTTGCCATGTTATGTAAATAAATGAGCGGATACGATCAGTCCGGCAAATACGATGGATACCATAGAAGTAAGTTTGATCAGAATATTAATCGAAGGCCCGGATGTATCCTTGAAGGGGTCACCCACAGTATCTCCGACGACGGCGGCTTTATGAGCACTGCTGCCTTTCCCCCCATACGCGCCGCCTTCGATATATTTTTTTGCATTGTCCCAGGCACCTCCGGAATTAGCCATCATCACGGCCAGGACAAAACCGGTCACCGTGGTTCCGGCCAGCAGGCCGGCCACACCGTTTACCCCAAGCAGAAGCCCGACGATAATCGGTACCACTACAGCGATCAGCGCGGGGGCAATCATCAGTTTTTGCGCTGAACGGGTACACATATCTACACAGGCGGCATAGTCCGGTTCAGCCTTCCCCTCCCGCAGCCCGACGATAGACTGAAACTGGCGGCGGACTTCCAGAACGATAGACTGGGCCGCCGTTCCGACCGCGCTCATAGTCAGGGCGGCGAACAAAAACGGCAGCATTCCGCCGATAAACAGCCCGATCAAAACCGTCGGGTTGGTGATCGCCAGGTTCAATTTATAGTCGGGAGCGATCTGTATTACTTTATCAATATAAGAGGCGATCAGGGCTAAAGCGGTCAGTGCCGCGGAACCGATCGCAAAGCCTTTGCCGGTAGCGGCGGTAGTATTGCCCAGGGAATCCAGCGCGTCTGTGCGTTCCCGTACTTCGGGGGCCATATGGGTCATCTCAGCAATCCCACCCGCATTGTCCGCAACCGGGCCATAGGCATCCGTAGCCAGCGTAATACCGAGGGTGGACAGCATACCGACAGCGGAGACACCGACGCCGTACAGTCCCAGATTGAAGTCAGAGGCTCCCCCGGAGCAGTAATAGCTGACTAAAACAGAGATCCCCACGATGACGACGGGCACCACAGTGGAGAGCATACCCAGGGAAAGCCCGCTTATAATAACAGTTGCGGCCCCGGTCTCGCTGGAAGCGGATAACCTGCGGGTGGGCTTATAGCTGTCAGATGTAAAATATTCCGTGACGGCACCGATCAGAACACCAGCGATCAGACCCGATAAAATAGCGCCATAGATACCCATGTCCTGGGGAATCATCAGACGGACGGCAAAGAAAGAAAAGATCGCGATCAGGACAGCGCTTATGTAGGTGCCGGTACGAAGGGCTGTGAGCAGATGCTTCTGGGTAGCCCCTTCTTTTGTTTTGATAAAAAATGTTCCGATAATAGAAGAGATTACCCCCAATGCGGCGATTAGCATTGGAACGCCGACTCCCTTTGTCCCGAAACCGGCAGCTACCGCCAATGCGGCAGTGGATACGATTGAGCCCACATAAGATTCATACAGATCAGCACCCATACCGGCTACATCGCCCACATTGTCACCCACATTATCCGCTATAACGGCAGGGTTTCTGGGGTCATCCTCGGGAATATCCTCTTCCACTTTACCGACCAGATCCGCGCCTACATCAGCTGCCTTGGTAAAGATCCCGCCCCCGACTCTGGCGAACAGGGCCATACTAGACGCCCCCATGCCGAATGTGATCATATTGGCGGTAATCTCGGTAATCCTTTCCGCCTCCGGAAGATTCCGAAAAACCTCGCTGAGGAGGAAATACCATAGACTCAGATCCAAAAGACCCAGCCCCACAACAGTGAAACCCATCACAGATCCTGCGGAGAATGCGGCCTTAAGTCCCCGGTTCAGACTCTGGGATGCCCCTTGCGCGGTCCGGCAGTTTGCCATAGTTGCTGTTTTCATTCCGATGAAACCCGACAGACCGGAGAAAAATCCTCCTGTTAAAAATGCGAATGGAGTAAAAAAACCGAGATAACCAAAAAAGGCTAAGGTCAAAAGGATTAGAAAGACGGCGGCAAAAAAAATTCCCACGCCGCTATACTGGCACTTCAGATAAGCATTAGCGCCTTTATGAACAGATCCCGATATACGGATCATCTGCTCATTTCCTTCAGGCAGCTTCTTAACCCGATGATACATGACCGCAGCAAATATAAGAGCGGCAACGGAACCGGTGGCAACAAAAATCATATTGCTCATAAAAAAACCCCCTTTATTTATTTTATACTTTTATTATATGCTTTATATTTACAGATACAATATAAATGCCGAAACCTTAACGCTATATTTAAGCGGTATGTGAGACTTCTGACGGCATTAGAGACTTGGCGTATCGAAGGGGCTTTTTTTTCGTATTTCCTTGTAATTGGCATAGGATATGTGTTATATTGATAACGATGTGATAATAGAAAAGGAGTAATCAAAATGAGTAAAAAACCAACTGTATTAATGATCTTAGATGGTTACGGATTAAATGACCGTAAAGATGGAAATGCGGTTGCTGAGGCTAACACCCCGGTTATGGACAAGTTGATGTCAGAATATCCGTTCGTAAAAGGAAATGCCAGTGGTATGGCAGTGGGTCTTCCGGACGGTCAGATGGGTAACTCCGAAGTGGGTCACCTTAATATGGGAGCCGGCCGGATTGTCTATCAGGAGCTGACCAGGATTACGAAAGAAATCCAGGACGGAGACTTCTTTAAAAATGAGGCATTGTTAAAAGCTGTAGAAAACTGTAAGGCGAATGGTTCAGCCCTTCACATGTTCGGACTCCTGTCAGACGGCGGTGTACACAGCCATAACACCCATCTGTACGGCCTTTTGGAGCTGGCAAAGCACCACGGCCTCAATAAGGTGTACGTCCACTGTTTCCTGGATGGAAGAGATACTCCTCCGGCATCCGGAAAAGGCTATGTGGAACAGTTAGAAGCGAAGATGGAAGAAATCGGTGTCGGTGAGATCGCCACGGTAATGGGACGTTACTACGCGATGGACCGTGATAACCGTTGGGACCGGGTGGAGCTGGCCTACAAAGCGCTCGCAAAAGGTGAAGGAGTGCAAGCCGGCAGCGCACCTGAAGCGGTGCAGAATTCTTACGACGAAGGTAAGAACGACGAATTCGTCCTTCCGGCCGTAGTAATGAAAAATGGCCGGCCGGCAGCCACGATACAGGATAAAGATTCCGTCATCTTCTTCAATTTCCGTCCGGACAGAGCGAGAGAAATAACCAGAGCTTTCTGTGATAATGACTTCAGCGGATTTGAACGGGACAAGAGACTGGATCTTACCTACATCTGCTTTACCGAATACGATGTTACGATCCCGAACAAGACCGTTGCTTTCCATAAAGTAGAGATCACCAATACCTTTGGCGAATTCCTGGCCGCTCACGGCATGACACAGGCCAGAATCGCGGAGACAGAAAAATACGCGCATGTAACATTCTTTTTCAACGGCGGAGTAGAGGAGCCGAATAAGGGAGAAGACCGGATTCTGGTAAAATCTCCCAAGGTTGCCACCTACGACCTCCAGCCCGAAATGAGCGCCTACAAAGTAGCCGATAAGCTGGTAGAGGCGATCAAATCAGACAAATACGATGTCATCATCATCAACTTTGCCAACCCGGACATGGTAGGCCATACCGGCGTGGAGTCAGCCGCCATAAAAGCGGTAGAAGCAGTAGATGAATGTGTGGGAAAAGCCTATGATGCCTTAATGGAAGTAAACGGACAGATGTTCATCTGCGCCGATCATGGAAACGCGGAACAATTAGTGGACTACAACACCGGTGATCCCTTCACCGCCCATACCATCAACCCGGTTCCCTTTATCCTGGTGAACTATGAGAAAGACTACACGCTTAGGGAAGGCGGATGTCTGGCGGATATTGCACCTACCCTGATCGAAATGATGGGAATGGAACAGCCTGTCGAGATGACTGGGAAATCGTTGTTATTGAAGAAGTAGTTTATTCTAGGGCCGAGCCTGAGGTCTGCGGATATCTCTGTGATGTCCGCCTTCCGGCTCCGGCCTTTTTTGTGGTTTGCCCTGGTACGGTAGGAAGGATCTGCCGGGAGCGGGTATTGGCTGCGGGCAGATCCCCCTCAGGTACCATTCCCGGCAGCAACCAGCGTCACAGCCTCTTCACTCCCGGCCCCCCTTTCATTAAATCCCCCCCAATCCTCTAAAAAGGCCCTCAAGGGCATAATACCCCTGATCAAATAGAGGTTTCAGCTGGTTATAGACCTCCACATGTTCCGGGATGGGATGGAAGGTATCTTTGGTGTGCAGAAACCGCGACACCTCTGAGAAGTCTGGATAGAGGCCGATTCCTACGCCTGCGATCATAGCGGCTGAGATCGAGGTGGCTTCTTCCACGTGGTCCGGGCGGGTTAGAGAGACATCCAGCACGTCGGAGAGGATGCGGGCGATGATGTCTCCTTTGGCGCCTCCGCCTGTGAGGATCAGGTGATCTACCGGCATGGAGCGTCGGTAGGCAGCCAGAATTAACTCCAGGTTCATGGCGATACCTTCTACAGCGGCCCGGACGTAGTCCGCTTTTGTGTGGTGCATTTTGATCCCGATGTAGCTGCCGGCGGTATTGGGATTCCAGCGGGGACTTCGCTCACCTAACAGATAGGGGAGAAAGAGCAGATTTTTTGCACCTGCCGGGGAGGAGGCGATGAGGTCGTTCAGATAGTCATAAGGATTCTGTCCTGCTTCCTCGGCCGCCTGGGTTTCAACGGCGCACAGGGACTTGCGGATATAGGAATAGACACTTCCGGCCGACTGGGTGGTTCCGCAGGGCATGTACTGTCCGGGAATAACGTGGGCGAAACAGAAGAGAGTTTGATCCGGGTCTACGAACATCTCAGGGGTGGTTCCGCCGATCCAGGCGGACGTGCCGAAGGTCAGGAACATCTGGTTCGGTTGGATACAGCCGGCACCCAATGCGGAACAGGGCCCGTCTCCACCACCGCATACGACCAGCGTATCTGATGTCAGATCAAGGGACCGGGCGGCATCCGGGGTAAGCGGACCGGCGATATCAATGGATTGCTTTAATTCCGGCAGCTTGTCTCTGGAGATTCCGGCGGCGTTCAGTATTTCATCAGACCAGTCCAGAGCCTTTAGATCCAGTACGTTAGTTCCGGAGGCATCGGAATAATCGGTGACGAATCGGCCGGTGAGCCGGTAGATGATATAATCCTTAGCCTGGAGCATTTTGTAGGTCTTTTTATATAGTTCCGGTTCATGGGTTTTTATCCACATGAGTTTTTCTATGCTGTAGGAGGCGCTGACCCGGTGGCCGGTCAGCTGATACATCCGGTCGGAACCGACCTGCTGTCTTAAGAGTTCCGCCTCCATCCCGGCCCTTTGATCAGCCCAGATGATCGCTGGTCTTAACGGAACCCCATTTTGATCTACGATCAGACAGCATTGCATCTGTGCGGAAAAGGAAATAGCCAGAACCTGTCCCGGATCTGTATCCCGCAGTATCTCCCTGGTAGACACACATATGGCCTCCCACCAATCTTCCGGATTTTGCTCCGCGTAGTTGGATTGGAAGAAATGGACATTGTAAGGATGGGTATAACTGCGGATCAATGCTCCATCTGTGGAGAACAGTGAAGCTTTATTCCCGGATGTTCCCAGGTCATGGGCGATCAGATATTGTTTCAAGAGTAATCCTCCTTATCTTTCAGTGATTTTTTTCGCTAATGTCATTACAGTGATATATTTGCTTGATGTATGAGATTTTGAACTGATATCTTTGATAAAATAAGCTTGATCGCTGCGCTATAATCACTGAATCAGTTGTAGCGATTTAATAAATTTATTGTATCAACAAAGTGAGCAAATGTAAAGTATGTAAAATAATAACTTACGTACGAAAGTTATTATTGACATATATGTAATTGAATAATATAATGTAAGAAGAAAATAAGAAGGGGTAATGCCAAATGGAAGAACGCCATATCAGAATCATTGAACTGGTCAGCATCCATAAGAAAATTGAAGTTTCCAGGCTGGCGGAGCTTTTACACACGTCTCAGGTTACCGTGCGCAAGGATCTGGATATCCTTTCGGATAAAGGGATACTGAAACGGGAGCGTGGATATGCGATGCTCAATGATGAGGACGATATCAACTATCGGATGGCCTTTCATTATGAGATTAAGCGGAAGATCGCTTTAAGCGCCGCGAAGCTTGTACAGGACGGGGAGACTGTAATGATCGAATCCGGATCGGCCTGTATGCTGCTGGCGGAATTACTGGCTTACGAAAAAAGAGGGGTTACGATCATTACGAATTCGGCCTATCTGGCTTCTTATGTAAAAGACGCGCCAGGAGTTAAGGTCACGCTTCTGGGAGGGGATTATCAGCACAGGGCCCAGGCGATGGTCGGTCCGCTGACGAAGATGTGCGCACAGCAGTTCTGTGTCGATAAGATTTTCGTGGGAACCGATGGGTTTTCGGAGACGAACGGTTTCACCGGTGATAATCTGGTGCGGGCGGATACGGTACGCGCGATGGCTGAGTCGGCGCACAGGACGATAGTGCTGGCAGACGCGGAGAAATTTACCCGGGCGGGGACCGTATCATTTTTAAAGCCGTCGGAGGTCTCAGTGGTCATTACGGATACCGGTATACCGGGAGAGGTCAGAGAATACCTGTCCGGTGCCGGTGTACAAGTGCTGACGGTGGAATAAAGAGTTTATAGCGAACGGCAGTAATATAAATTTTAAAATAGAAATGCAAAAAAGAAAGGATGGAACAGCATGGAATACTTATTTGACACAGCGAACATCGGGGCGATCAGAAAATATGGGGAATTTATCCCGATAACGGGAGTTACCTCTAATCCCAGTATTGTTAAAAAAGAGGGGAAAATTGACTTCTTTTCCCATATGCGTGAGATACGCTCTATCATCGGTTTGGATAAAACTTTACATATCCAGGTAACCGCCCAGGACTATGAAGGAATGATGAAAGATGCTGAGGCTATCCTGAAAAATGTGGACGATCAGGTTTATATCAAGGTGCCGGTTACCCTGGAAGGTCTGAAGGTGATCCGGGCGCTGCACGGCAGAGGCGTAAATACTACGGCGACCGCTATTTATACAAAGATGCAGGGCTTCCTGGCTATGGAGGCCGGCGCCGACTATATCGCACCCTATTATAACCGTATGGAAAATATGGGTATCGATGCCAGGGATGTGGTAGGCTCTTTCGCTAAAATGATCCGGGACTATGGATATTCCACTAAGATTCTGGCCGCCAGCTTTAAGAATATGGGACAGGTTAACGAAGCGTTTATGGCAGGCGCCCAGACAGCCACTATGGGGATTGATATTATCGAGGGAGCTTTCAGCATGCCGTCGATCCAGCAGGCGGTGGATGATTTCACGGAGGATTGGAAGTCTATATTTGGTGATCAGCTGATTATGGATTTATAAGGAAATTAGATTAGAGAGCGCAAGCGGTCCAGCCGTTTGCGCTCTTTTTTTAAGCCGAGGTCATAGTACTATTTCAGTTTCAGACTGAATCAGAATGCCGGGTATGAGATTAGATGCAGCCTCACATACTAAGCAAAAGAAGAAAGAAGGCGATCAATTGTTCCCGGAGATGATTTATTATGAAAAAGCGGCACTTGAATATAAGCTGGGAGAGGAACTGCGCAGGAAATATCCCGATACGGAGTGGATACCCATTGACAACCACAATAATATCGAAGAAATGCGTAAGAGGCCCAATAAAGATTTTGGAAAGATGAAGCAGTATCTGATCGTTGGAATCAGAAAGACGCATCGATATGTGGAGAATCACAAGGTTTCCGATTATCTGGTGCCCTATACTTCCTCCGGTTGTACCGCCATGTGCCTGTACTGTTATCTGGTCTGCAATTATAATAAGTGCTCGTATCTGAGATTATTTGTTAACAGAGAGCAGATGTTAGAGCGGCTGATACGGCACGCGCAGCGGGCGGATAAAGAGATGGTCTATGAGATCGGCAGCAACAGCGATCTGATATTGGAAAATACAATAACGGGAAATTTAGAGTGGACGATCCGGGAATTTGTTAAGAATCCCAGCGGCATTCTGACCTTTCCCACAAAGTTTGATATGGTAGAGCCGCTCCTGGCACTGGATCATAAGCGCCGTGTGATTATCCGCATGAGCCTGAATCCACAGGAAATCATCCGGACGGTGGAATTCGGGACCTCACCGTTAAATGCCCGTATCCGTGCGTTAAATGCGGTGTGTGACGCCGGTTACCGGGTAGGGATTCTGATTGCCCCGGTTATCATGGTGGAGGGATGGAAGGAGCTGTATGAACAGCTGATCCGGCAGATGGCGGAGCAATTGACGGACCGGGTAAAAAAAGAAGCAGTGATCGAAATTATTTTTATGACCTATAGCTTTGTGCAGAACGCGATTAATACGGAGGCCTTTCCCAATGCGGTAAATCTCTATGAAAAAGAACAGATGACCGGACGGGGCAGAGGAAAATACTGTTATCGGAAAGAACTGCGGGAGGATGGAGAAAATTACCTGCGCAGCCTGATCGGGCGGTATTTGAAGGGGATGAAGATTCTATATATCGTCTGAGGACAAAAGAAAGGATTGTTTGACGCTTTTGGATTCCGGACAGTTGGTGAATACATCTGCAAAAGCGAAGGAATGCAGTTAAGAGATGCGGTTACTGCCGAGATCTGCGGTATTTAACAGATGCAGCTTTATAATCATCAGGAAATAGAAGAGGGCAGCCGCAGCGATAGAAAGAAACAGGCAGATGGTGTTGCTGTGTATCAGGCGGGCGCTTCCGGCATAAACCACGTAGGCAATTCCACCCATCACGATGGAAATCAGGACAGGTTTTAAAAAAGTATTGCCGATCTCCTGGCGGTAATCCAGAAAATTGCGTACCGAGATTCCGTTAAATATACACATAAACAGGGAATAGACGATAGTGGCTGCTACGAGCGCATACAGTCCCGCATCGGTGAAAAACAACAGCAATATAAGAACCATGGTCTGAATTACAAGAGAAATACTGGCATTGCGCACCGGCAGATTTACTTTACCCACGGCCTGCAGCACTGCATTGGTCAGTGTAGACAGAGAATATAGTACTACGGTGACCCCAAGACAGCGCAGAAGGCTGGCCGCGAGATCCAACGAGGCTTTCTGAGGGAACAAAAGCTGCACGATCGGACGTGCAAGCACCGTCATCCCCACGGCAGCGGGAATAGCGATCAGCATGGTGATGCGGATCGCGTTGCTGATTTTTGCGTTAGTCTGCTCCGAATCCCCCAGGGCATAGGTCCCGGAAATGGAGGGTATCATGGCAGACGACATAGCGGTTGCGATGGCGATCGGAATATTGGTGATTACAATTGCTTTGCCGGAAAAGATACCATAGGATGTCGCGATCTGAGCGTCTGTCAGGGCTGTTGTACGTTCCAGGATTTTGCTGTAGACTGTTTGATTTAATGAGGTACTGAAATTATAAATAAAAGTACTTAGGATAACGGGGGTAACCATGAGCAGGATAATTTTGCTGATTTCCCGGTAGGATTCAGTCTTATGGCTGGTATCACGTTCGATTCTGCGGACGATCGTACGGCGGTTGAACATATACACGGCAAAGACGAATATCAGAGCGGTTAAGACGCCTGCACCGGTACCCAGCGCGCTTCCAGATGCACCCCGGATCGCTTTCTGCGTCATGTCCGCGCCGGTAAAGCTTTGAATCAGCAGATAGGCGGCCAGGATACTGATCACTGCATTCAGGATCTGTTCCAGTATCTGGGACACGGAAGTCTGGACCATGGACCCGTGTGCCTGGAAATATCCCCGTAGAACGCCCAGCAGCCCCGACAGGAAGATGGTAGGCGCAAAAATACGCAATACGGGAACCGCATTGCTTCCAACCAGAAAATCTGCGCAGAAAAAGGCAAACAGACTGCCGACGATTCCAGCGATCACTACATAAAGAATGGAACAGCGAAAAATCCTGTGAGCATTCCGATATTCCTTCAGTGCCAGGCGCTGGGATATGATTTTCGAAATCGCAGAAGGTATACTATAAGAAGAAACCAGTAATATGATTGTATAGATGTTATAAGCGGAGCTGTAGTAACCGTTTCCCTCATCCCCGATAATATTTGTCAGCGGACTGCGGTAAAGGATCCCGATAATCCGGCAGAGGATTCCGGCCACAGCTAGAATTCCGGCTTGTTTAATAAATCTGTTATCTGTACTTTTCATTATTTTCATTCCTGACATTCAACCGATCAAGATTGATTTTTCATATGTAGTATCACAAAGAAAAAAGCCGATTATACAGAATCGGCTTTCTATTCATGCGGGAAAAGGGACTTGAACCCTCACGACCTTGCGATCACCAGATCCTTAGTCTGGCCCGTCTGCCAATTCCGGCATTCCCGCAGTTCTGTGACAAAGCAATTATGTGATTGCCACAAGTGATATTTTAACAAATGGATCTGTATTAGTCAAGAAGAAAATTGAGAAAGTTTGTCAGATCAGTTTGTCATAAAAATTGAGAAAGCTTGTCAAAAAATAAATCGGTTATAAATTCCATTTAATTGCAGAATTTGTCGGACTTAGGAAATATTTTGGATAAATTTATAAAAAGCCATTGACATTTTGCGCTAGAAACGATAAAATATGTTTCGTGAGTTGCGGGAATGCCGGAATTGGCAGACGGGCATGATTCAGGTTCATGTGTACGAATGTACGTGAGGGTTCAAGTCCCTTTTCCCGCACTGAGTAGCCTGTAGATCTGTTATGGATTTACAGGTTTTTTTGTTTATTTAATTTTTGACAATTTTGTTTATTTCATTTTGACAATAAGAGGAATTCATAATGAAGATCGTGAAAAGCACTGGTAATATATTGATTGGGTTATGCCTGATACTGGCTGTTGTGATTGTCCTGAAAGCAGATGCCGGACAGCCGGATTTTTCGGTTGGAATGCAGGATGATCGGAACAATACGGAACAGACGGATAAGAATCCGAATAATACAAAGCAGAACAAGGCAGCGGATGGAGAGCCGTCGGACAGAGATAACGCAGCCGATGCGGACACTAGTCCTGCGCAGATAACAGATCCGAAGGATCAGACAGATCAAAATACGGGGGGCGGCGTAAATAAATCGAAAGAGCTTTTGCTGGCCTTTGGCGGAGACGTGCTGTTAAGCGATGGTCTGAACGCCGTATATGACAAAGGCGGAATCGCTTCGGTATATGACTCCCGGGTTCTGGAGAAGCTGCTGGCAGCAGATATCCTGATGATTAATCAGGAGTTTCCATTCAGCACCAGAGGCACGGCTATGGAGGATAAACAGTACACCTTCCGGGCAGATCCCAGATATGTGCAGATATTAAAAGACATGGGGGTGGATATCGTTACCTTAGCGAATAATCATACCCTGGATTTTGGCTCGGATGCACTTCTGGACACGTTAAGTACCCTGGAAGAAGCAGGTCTGCCTTATGTGGGCGCCGGGGAGAATCTGGAACGGGCCGCCCGGATGATCAGTATCGAGAAAGGCGGCAGGAAGATCGGTTTCTTAGGCGCGAGCCGCGTGATTCCTGTGACCGGCTGGTACGCGGGAAAAGACCGTCCGGGTCTGTTCGCGACCTATGATCCGGCGCAGATGCTGGAACAGATAGCACAGGCGAAGGAAACCTGTGATTATGTGGTGGCATATGTCCACTGGGGAGTGGAGTACGCAGATACCCCGGAAGAGTATCAAAGACAGATGGCGCAAAAATACATAGACGCAGGGGCGGATCTGGTGGTGGGAAGCCATCCCCATGTCCTCCAGGGAATTGAATTTTATAAAGGAAAGCCGATTCTGTACAGTCTGGGTAATTTTCTCTTTGGCCAGTGGGCGGGGGAAACGGTGATGGCGGAGATTACCATCCGCGCGGATGGTGCCGTGGGATTAAAGCTGGTCCCTTTGACGATGAAGAATAATCAGACCTTTCTGATCGAAGAGCCAAAGCGGTTGTTTGAAGAGCTGCAGAGAATTTCATTTGGGGTATCGATCCGTGAGGATGGAGTAGTGTCATCGAATGCGGAATAACCAGATCAGGAGTGAATTGCTTCCTGTATGACAGTAAAACGGCAGGAATAAAAAAAGGCACAGTATACAGAAATTTACCATATACCAGCGGTAAAGAATGTATACTGTGTCTTTTGCTTTATTTTTGGATTAGTTATCCTCGGGCTGGTCTTCCATTGTATAGACCGTCCGTTTCCGGGCCATTTCATCACTTTCCAGGTATTCATCATAGGTCGTGATCTTGTCGATCAGATGGCCGTTCACGATCTCCATAATCCGGTTAGCTGTTGTCTGCACGAACTGATGGTCATGGGAGGCGAACAGCACGACCCCCGGGAATTTGATCAGCCCGTTGTTCAGCGCGGTTATGGATTCCATATCCAGATGATTGGTAGGCTCATCCAGGATCAGAACGTTGGAGCCGGAGATCATCATCTTCGAGAGCAGACAGCGGACCTTCTCCCCTCCGGAGAGCACCTTCACTTTTTTGACACCATCCTCGCCGGCAAAGAGCATCCGGCCCAGGAAACCGCGGACATAAGTGGCGTCTTTGATCTCGCTGTACTGGGTCAGCCAGTCCACAATGATGTCCTCACAGTCAAATTCTTTGGTACTGTCCTTGGGAAAATAGGCCTGGGAGGTGGTTACACCCCATTTGTAGGTACCCTCGTCGGGTTCCATCTCTCCGGCCAGAATCTTGAACAGGGTAGTTTTCGCCAGCTCATCACCGCCCACAAATGCGATTTTATCCTCATGGCCCACGATGAAGGAGAGATTATCCAGCACCTTAACGCCGTCAATGGTCTTACTTAGATTCTCCACTGTCAGCACTTCATTGCCGATATCACGGTTCGGGCGGAAATCGATATAGGGATATTTCCGGCTGGAAGGTTTGATGTCATCCAGCTGTATTTTTTCCAGCGCGCGCTTTCTGGAAGTGGCCTGCTTGGATTTGGAAGCATTGGCAGAGAAACGGGAGATGAATTCCTGAAGCTCCTTAATCTTTTCTTCCTTCTTCCGGTTCGCTTCCTTCATCTGACGGATCAGCAATTGGCTGGATTCATACCAGAAGTCATAGTTGCCGGCATAGAGCTGGATCTTGGCGTAATCGATATCCGCGATGTGCGTACAGACCTTATTCAGGAAATAACGGTCATGGGAAACAACGATGACGGTATTCTCGAAATTAATCAGGAATTCCTCCAGCCAGGAGATCGCATCCAGATCCAGATGGTTGGTAGGCTCATCCAGCAGCAGAATGTCGGGATTGCCGAACAGTGCCTGGGCTAACAGGACCTTGACCTTCTGGCTTCCGTTTAAATCTTTCATAATGGCGTAATGCAGATCCGTCTCGATACCCAGGCCATTTAACAAGGTGGCGGCGTCGGACTCGGCTTCCCAGCCGTTCATGGTGGCAAACTCACCTTCCAGCTCGCTGGCTTTCAGGCCGTCTTCTTCTGTAAAATCTTCTTTGGCGTAGATGGCGTCCTTTTCTTTCATAATCTCATACAGACGGGCATTTCCCATGATGACGGTATCCAATACCGAGTATTCATCGTATTTGAAATGATCCTGCTGTAAAAAGGAAAGACGTTCCCCGGGAGTGATGATGACATCACCTTTGGTCGGCTCCAGCTGGCCGGACAGAATTTTGAGGAAGGTAGACTTACCGGCTCCGTTGGCGCCGATCAAACCATAACAGTTACCCTCCGTGAATTTGATGTTGACATCTTCGAATAAGGCTTTTTTGCCGATCCGAAGCGTCACATTACTTGTACTGATCATTTGAAAACCTCATTTTTTCTTTCTGAAATACTTTTTCTTTCTATGATTATGTGTTAAATTCATTTCTATTTTACAGGAATCCTATGAATTTGCAAGCCTTTTTATCAGGTTTGTGTATTTGGCAGAGCGACTGAGGTGTTTTGAAAGGGTAAATTCCATACGTTCTGCCATCACCTTCCTGGCGGTGCCGGGATTCCTTTTCACAGATCACATTTTGGAACATGATACATTTTCATTAATGAATAATAAAATATAGAAATCTGAAAAAAACAAAAAAATAAAATCCGGCATTGACATTTGGAGAAATTCACGATAGAATATGATTCGTGAGTTGCGGGAATGCCGGAATTGGCAGACGGGCATGATTCAGGTTCATGTGTACGAATGTACGTGAGGGTTCAAGTCCCTTTTCCCGCATGATTAGTTGAGCGTTGCGAATAAGCAGCGCTTTTTTTCATTCATAGGAAGTGCTCCTATGAACCCTTTTTCATTTCACAGACAATCGTAATAATGCAAAAACCTTATGATGGATAATTATAGATGGATAATTATGGAAATTTCCCGTGAATTATATTAAAGTATATAGCAAGGGGGTTAGCCAGATGAAATCTAGTACATTAAAAGAAATAGCAGAAAAACTGAATGTGTCCGTTTCCACGGTTTCCAGAGCTGTGAATCAAAAAGAATATGTCAAAGAGGAGACAAGGGAACGTGTACTCAGGGCGTTGGAAGAATATAACTATGTGCCGAACGAGGTCGCGCGGTCTCTGAAAATGAAATCGACAAAAACCATCGGAATCGTGGTCCCGGATATCTGCGAGACATTGTTTGGTATGATTATCAAGGGAATCGATCAGGTGGTATCTCCGCAGGGATATTCGATTATCGTATCCGATACCAATGAAAATAAGAAAAATGAGGAAAAGTATCTGAATCTGCTATACCAGAAGAGGGTGGATGCTCTTGTGCTTGCGACAGTTGATCTGAAAGGAACGAAAGCTTATGAGTATATAAAAAGTGGAATTCCGGTTATCTTTATCGATAATATACCGGCCCTTGACATACCGGTGGAATCTGTGACTATAGATAATGCCAAAGCCAGTCAAATGGCGGTAGAATACCTGATCGGGAATGGACATCAGAAGATTGCAGTGATTGGCGGATCTGTCGATGAGACGACAGGGTATGAGCGGATCAGCGGATACCGGGACACATTAAGAAAACATGGGATTGAGGTGGATGAGCAGTTGATCCGTTACGGGATGTACAAAGAGGACGACGGGTTCCGGTGTATGCAGGAATTTCTCAATAACCGGGGCCAGTCTGCGTTTTCAGCGGTCTATGTGACATCGGAAATGATGACTTTCGGTGCGATGAAAGCGATCCGACAATATGGGCTTCGCATCCCTGATGATATTTCCATTGTCGGATTCGATGTCCATGACAAAGCGGGGCTGGTCTATCCAAGTATTACGACAGTCCGTGAGCCGGAGGTGTTGATCGGAACAAAGGTGGGAGAACTTCTGCTGGCAAGGCTTAAGAAAGAGCGGAAGGATATGTGCCAATTGGAAGAGGATAACAAAGTTTTGCTGGATCCGGACTTGGAGATCGGACAGAGCGTCAGATGCATCCTGTAGATATACCAATCCCCCCATTTTATTGAAGGCTTCACAAGTAAAACAATTTTATTAATAAGAAATATGTACAGAATTTTTGTGCAAAATTTGTGGAAAAGGCCAAAATAATAGTATGGTTATTGACAAATTTATGAGAGGGTGATAGGATAATTGCAAACGATTGCAGAAATTTCATAGAAGAGATTCATAAAGGGAAACATATGACAAGAACAAGTACATTAAAGGAAATTGCTCAGAAGTTAAATGTATCCGTTTCCACGGTTTCCAGAGCGGTGAATAATAAGGAATACGTGAAGGAAGAGACGAGGGAGAGGGTATTGAAAGCACTGGAGGAATATAACTATGTGCCGAATGAGGTGGCGCGGTCCCTTAAGAAGCAGTCGACCAGAACGATCGGTGTGGTAGTGCCTGATATCTGTGAGACACTTTTCGGGACCATCATCAAGGGAATTGATCAGGTGGTGTCCCCGCATGGGTATTCGATTATTGTGGCGGATACGAATGAAAGCAGGAAGAATGAGCAAAAGTATCTGGAATTGCTCTACCAGAAACGGATCGATGCCCTTGTTCTGGCAACCGTGGATCTAAATGGCCGGAAAGTGCTGCAATATTTGAACAGCAAAATTCCGGTAGTATTCATCGATAATATCCCAAAACTCAAGGTGCCAATTGAATCGGTTACCATTGACAACGCCAAGGCCAGTGAGGTCGCGGTGGAGTATCTGGTTCGCCACGGCCATCACAGAATAGCGGCCATCGTGGGGTCCATTCAAGAGACGACAGGTTATGAACGGGTTGCAGGATATAAGCGGGCTCTGATAAGTCATGGGATCACAGTGGATGATAATCTGATCCGCTATGGGAATTATAAAGAAAACGAAGGGTATCTTTGTATGCGGGAGCTTTTGGACAACCGCTACCAGACATCCTTTACCAGTGTATATATTATGTCGGAAATGATGACGTTCGGCGCGATTAAAGCTATCAGGCAGTATGGGTTGAGGATTCCGGAAGATCTGTCTGTGGTCGGTTTTGATGTGCACGACAAAGCGGGTCTGGTTCATCCCAGTATCACAAGCATAAGGCAGCCAGAAGCCATGATCGGCACAAGAACCGGGGAACTTTTGCTGGAACGGCTGGCACATATGGAATCGGGTCAAACCTGTGAGAGGGAAAATGAGAGGTTTTTGGTGGAACCCTATTTAGAAATAGGGCAGAGTGTATGGGATGTAATTTAAATGGCAAAGTTTTAAACTATATTTTTTTCGTCTTTATTGCAAACGTTATCAGCTGGACTTTATTTATAACGATTGGAAAAGAGGTGAGTGAGGACAGAAGAAACAGATAAAGTTCAGATTATTAGATTTGTAATTATTAAAATAGCCAAAAGGAGGAAAAGAAATGGAATTGGGAAAGAAAACCTGGGTATTTGCAGACGGGGATCTCCCGCCCCAGGGAGAAGTGGAGCCCTTGGGGCATGAGGCTCTGATGATTGTAAATAACACAGAGAAGGATGCCGAGATAACCTTGGATCTTTTATTTGAGGATCAGGATCCGAAAGAAGGGATCAAAATCAAGGTGAAGGCCAGAAGGGTACATTGTTTCCGGATGGATTATCCCATTGGTGAGGAGCAGTATTTGATTCCGAAAGGGCAATTCGCGGTAATCTTAAACAGCAATGTTCCGGTGGTGGCTGTTTACGGGCGGCTGGACAGGCGAAAAGACATGGCATATTATCCGGTAACGGGTTTCAGTGTCTGATCTGAATATTTATTATTTGCCCAAATTGCAAACGTTGTCAGACAACGTTTGCGGAAATAAGTTACATTTAGGCAGAGAGAGCGATGGTAAATTTTAAGAGTAGAAAGGAAGGAATAAGTATGAAAAAGTTGTTAGGTTTGGTGTTGAGTTTGGTGTTGGCGGTATCCCTGTGTATGACAGGATGTTCCGGAGGAGGAGAGACCGGACAGACAGGCGGTGGGACGGATGCCCAGAAGACTGACGAAGGAAGCGCTCAAGCACAGGATACACAAAAAGATACAGAACAGCTGAATATCTTTTTCGCAACCGCTTTTATGACGGTGCCTTACGCTGCTCCCATGAATACGGCTATGGAGGAGTATGCAAAAGAAAATAACATCAACCTCCAAATGGTAGACGGGGAGGGGGATTCCCAGAAACAGCTGGATCAGATTAAAAACGCGGTAACCCAGGGCGTGGATGGCATTATCTACTGGCCTGCTGATGCAGCTTCGACCATTCCGGTAGTTAATTATCTGGCAGAGTGCGGCGTACCCTATGTAGTTCTGAATTCGAAGGTAGACGCCTCGGTCCAGGATAAGGTTCCCGCCTATGTGGGCCTGGATTATGAGATGGCCGGAGGGATCAGCGGTGACCTGGCATTGGATTATCTGAAAGACGGAGGCAACGTGGTGGTCGTCGAGGGTGTAATGGGCACAGAGGCCCAAATCGGATACCTGAAAGGATTTGAAGACAAAATTGCTCAAAATGACAAGATAAAGGTTCTTGCGAAGCAGTCCGCAGAGTGGGATACAGCCAAGGCAATGAAAATTATGGAAGACTATATCACCACTTTTGGAGAGGAAATCGATCTGGTATACAGCGAGGACGACGGTATGTACCAGGGGATCGCGGCGGCTCTTTCCGATGCCGGCTTAAGCGACAAGATTAAATGTGTCTGCAACGGGCAGCTGCAGTTCGTGCTGGATCAGATCCAATCGGGTGTACTGCTGGGAGCCAGCTCTCAGGATCCTTCCGTGGAGGGAAGAACGGGTATCGAAGTGATGCATAAGGTGATTATGGGCGAGGAGGTCCCAGAATGGACTAAGATCGACTGCCGGCTGATTACACCGGACAATGTGAATGAATTCAACGGCTGGTAATAAGGTGTAGTTGACAGGCAGGTAGCGGTGCCGGCCCCATCGGCCGGCACCCTGCCCTGATATACGGAAAAGGGGGAAACCCTACCTAAGCGAAAGCCGCAGTAAATGCAGCACTGGAGGTAACTATGGAGAGCTATGCACTGGAAATGATAGATATAGTAAAGAATTTCCCGGGCGTCAAGGCGTTGGACAACGTGACTCTGAAAGTGAAAAAAGGAGAGGTCCATGCGATTATCGGTGAAAACGGCGCGGGGAAATCAACGCTCATGAAAGTCCTAAATGGTGTATATCAGGCGGATTCAGGGAGCATTCGGTTAGAAGGACAGGAGGTAAAGATCGGCAATATCAATACAGCCAAAAGCCTGGGAATCAGTTTTGTATTTCAGGAAATCAATCTGGTCCCCACACTGTCCGTGGTGGAGAACTTCTATCTGGGAGCGCTTCTGAAGAATAAGCTGAACATGATCGACTGGCATACCATGACCCGGAATGTAAAAGAGGCACTGGAAAAGATTAATTTTACCCTGGATCCGAAACGCCGGGTCCTGGAGCTTACGGTAGCCGAGAAACAGATGATCGAGATTGCCAGAGCGGTCTCAGGAAATGCGAAAATAATCGTGATGGATGAGCCGACTTCATCCCTGTCTGAAAATGAGGTGGAGAAATTATTTACCATTATCCATCAGCTTCGGAAACAGGGCATCACGATCATCTATATATCCCATAAACTGGATGAAATCTTTAATATCTGTGATGAGGCGACCGTGATTCGGGACGGCAGGACCATCGATACCCGCCGGGTGAAAGATTACACGGAAGATATCATGATCGAACAGATGGTAGGACGCAGCGTGACCATGGAATTCCCGCACAGGACATCGAAGCCTGGGGAGGTTATATTTTCAGCGACGGATATATGCAGGAAAAATAAAATTTACCATGTGGATCTGGAACTGCGAAGAGGGGAGGTCCTGGGGCTCGCGGGCCTGGTGGGAGCTGGGCGTACCGAGCTGTGTGAGACCATCATCGGCGCGGAGAAGATGGAAGCCGGGGAGCTCCGGATCTTCGGTAAAAAAGTCAGAGTTTCCAATACCAGACAGGCAAAGCACAACTCGATCGGGATGGTGACGGAAGAGCGCAAGGAAACGGGCTTGGCCCTGGATTTTTCTGTGAAACAGAATATCGTGATCACCAACCTGCCAAAGGTCGCCCGGAAAGGAATCTGGCTGAATGCCGGAAAAGAAGAGGCAGCGGCCCGGGAATACATAGAGGAACTGAATATCAAGACTCCCGGGATGAACCAGAAGACCATGTTTCTCTCCGGAGGGAATCAGCAGAAGGTCGTGATCGCCAAATGGCTGTTTTCCGATGTGGATATTCTGATCCTGGACGAACCGACCAGAGGGATTGACGTGGGGGCAAAATTCGAGATCTACCAGCTCATCAACAGGCTGGCCGAACAGGGGAAGGCGATCCTGATGATCTCATCGGAGATGAACGAAATCATTGGGATGTCGGACCGGATCATTGTCATGCACAACGGACATAAAAAAGGGGAACTTGAGAAAGACATGATATCGGCGGAAAATGTAATGCGGCTTGCAGTGGATACGGAGGAGGAATGACAATGAACAAGAATAAAAATAAATGGCTGTCATTACTTTTTGACTATGGGCTGCTGTTCGTCCTGATTCTCATCATATTGATCGTGTCCCTGCTCTCCAAAGAATTCATGACAGTGGACAATATGACAAATATCCTAAGACAGTCCGCGGTCATCGGGATTATGGCGATCGGGGTCACGGTGGTCATCCTGGCAGGACACATTGATCTGTCTATCGGCTCCACGGTGTCACTGGCCGGAGTTATCGTCATGAGTTTTGTGAACAACTATTCCATGGACTGGACCGGTATGATCCTGGCGATTCTGGCCGGCGGGCTTGTGGGGCTGGTGAACGGACTGATTATCGCGGTGATCAATGGACGTACCTGCGACAGCTTTATCATCACCTTCGGCATGCAGACGGCGGTGGCCGCGGTGGCGCTTATCTATTCCGGGGGTAAATATATGTCGGGCACCGGCGGCGGGGTACACAGCCTGCTGGGAAAAGGATATCTGCCGATTTTCTTCTTCCTCTTTTTTGCGGTTGTCCTGTTCCTGGTCATGAGATATACACCGTTTGGCCGCACCGTTTATTTTATGGGCGCGAACACGAAGGCGGCTAAGATGTCCGGGGTCAATATCAAATTCTATACCACGATGCTGTTCGTGATCGCCGGGATAATGGCCAGTACGGCCTCCGTGATCTTAAGTTCCCGGGTAAATGCGGCATCCCCCACATCCGGAAAGGGATATGAGCTGGACGCGATCGCGGCGGTAGTGGTGGGGGGAACGTCACTGACCGGCGGGAAAGGCGGCATATTCAAGACGGTACTGGGTGTCGTTATTATCGGAGTGCTGGGAAACGCGTTAAACGTCATGAACGTTACCACCTATCCCCAGATGATCATCCGCGGGTTCATCATCATTATCGCGGTTGTTCTGGATGTTTCCGGCAACAAGCTGAAGAATAGCGGGGTGAATTAGATGACCAGAACAAAAGAAATCAGAGGTTTTTTTACCAAAAACATGGTAGTCATACTGCTTCTTTTGATGATGCTGTTTATGACTATCGTGAACCGTAACTTTTTGACACTGTCCAACCTGACGAATATTTTTATCGAGATGTCTACCTACGGCACGATTACCATGGCCATGACCATCGCGATTATATGCGGGGAATTTGATTTAAGCGCCGGTGCCACCTATGCACTGTGTTCGGTATTTTTCCTGAAAAATCTGGACACTATGGGAATCATTCCGGCCATTCTGGTGACTGTTCTCATTGGTGCGGCCGTGGGATTTGTGAACGGCTTTCTGGTAGCTAAACTGGACATCCCTGCCTTCGTCGCCACGCTTGGAAGTATGACTTATGTCCGGGGCATAGCCCTTTTTTATACCGACGGCCAGCCGGTCAGCAATGCCAACCAGGCGATCTACCAATGGGGAAATGGGAGCTTCCTTGGTATTCCCAATCTGGTGCTGACATTTTTACTCTTTGTGGTACTCACGGAATGCTTTTTAAAATTTACGAAATCCGGCAGAGAGATCTATGCGGTGGGTGGAAGCCGGAAGATCGCGGAGCTGGCCGGCATCAACGCGCAAAAGAGCAAACTGCTCATCTTTGTGATCCTGGGCATCGCGGCGGGGATCGCGGGAGTGATGATTTCCTGCCGGATGGCATCTGGAAGCGCCGCCCTGTTAGGCCTGAATACTTCAATGTCTGCGATCTCCGCGGTTGTGGTGGGCGGAACCTCGCTGTCCGGAGGCAGCGGCAGCGCGGTGCGGTCCTTGATCGGGCTGCTGGTGATCAGTGTCCTGTTTAACGCGCTGACACTTTTGGGGATCGGTGCCTATTATCAACAGCTGATCCGGGGGCTGGTTGTTATTATCATCGTGGCCATCGACGTCTACATGAGCCTTAATAAGAAGGATTAATGGAAGTGACAGGCCGATTTCCATATGGCCTTTCAAATAACACTTATCAAAAAGATTAGGAGGAAAAAGTATGTATTTTAACGCAGCAGAAACAGAAAACAGAATTGCAAAGGTGAAAGAGATTTTAAAGGAGAACGGACTGGATGCGGCATTCGTCTATTTTGACGAGCTGAATGTCGCCAACGGCTGGTATCTGACCGGCTGGTGTCCCCAGTTTGAAAAAGGGGCGGTATTAGTACCGGTAAACGGGGCTCCGATCCTTTTAGGCGGTCCTGAAAGCCAGCCGTTTGCGCTCATGTCCAGCGCGATCAAAAACACTTACTGTTTCCCGGTATTTATGGTGCCTGAGGAGGAATATCCCAACGCGACCATCATTGATTTCAAACAGCTGAACGAGGAACTCAAAGCTTCCGGCACGGTGATCAAAAAGCTGGGCCTGGTGGGAACAGAGGCTCTTCCGTATCAGGTATATGATCAGCTGGTGAAGGGATTTGCCGGAGTAGAGATCGTGGATTTCACCAAAGAGTATGAAGCGCTGCGGATCGTCAAATCAGCCTGGGAGCTCGAGTGCATGCAGCAGGCGGCTCATATGTCGGATCTGGCCTATGATGCCATGCGCGCAAAGATCATACCCGGAGCATACGAATATCAAATCGCCGCGGCCGGGGAAGCGGTCTGCCGGGACGCGGGGGCCAACAGCTTCGCCTACGGCACCATGGTAGGAAGCGGAGAACGCTCGAATGCGGTCGTTCCCACAGCCTCAGATAAACAGCTGGAGGCCGGCGAGATGGTACTGTTCGGAATCGCGCCCAGATACAAGGGGTATACGGCAACCTTTGGCGATACGCTTCCGGTATCCGGGGAATACACACAGATGCAAAGGGACGGCATGATGTGGTTAAGAGATGTTCTGCAGCTGACGAAATCCATGCTGCGTCCGGGTGTATCCGGTAAGGAGATTGACGAAAAGGGCCGGGCCTATTATGAGGACAAAGGTATCATGAAATACCTGGTGTGCCCGTTCGCCCATACGATCGGCCTGATGGAGGCGGAAGCCCCGTTTTTTGGCCCTAACAGCGAGGATATCCTGAAACCGGGCATGGCTGTGATGGTGGATGTGAGCTTTTTCGGCCATCCGCAGCTGAACGGAGCCAGAATCGAGACTGGCTATATCATTACGGAAAATGGCTGTGTGCCGTTCTCTAAGAAAATGGACGACTATTTTTCCAAAGATCTGTAGACAGTCCTTAAAAAAGGAACGGGTAACCTGTTTCCAAGGATCGGTTCGAAGTAAATCTGAACAAGAAAGAACGATTAACGTAATAAACATAAGCCGGCTGCATCATAAAATGCAGCCGGCTGTTTATAAATCAGCCAATCACACCGAGATGTTCCAACAGGATCTTAAGGCCGATCAGAATCAGGACGATCCCTCCGAAGATCTCCGCTTTTGATTTCAATTTGGCCCCAAACAGGTTACCAATCAGTAATCCGCAGATCGAAAAGACAAAAGTAACCACACCAATAAAAGAGATCGCAGGCAGAATCGCCACTTTCAGAAAAGCAAATGTGACTCCCACGGCTAACGCATCGATACTGGTAGCGAGGGCGAGAATCAGCATCACCTTCAGGCCAAAAGAATCGTTCAGCTGTTCCGGACATGATCTGGATTCCCGGATCATGTTAATACCGATCACGGATAGCAGAACAAAGGCGATCCAATGATCTACATTTGTGATAAGCGCCTGAAACTGGCGTCCCAGCAAATAACCGATCAGAGGCATCAGAGCCTGAAAGCCTCCGAAGTACAAGCCCACTAAAAGTGCGTGCTTCACATGGACCTTCCGGACCGACAGCCCCTTACAGACAGAGACCGCAAACGCGTCCATTGACAAACCAACCGCCAAGATAAAAAGTTCCCAAGTTCCCATAAAAAATCCTCCTGTTCAGTTATAGACACTACAGGAGGCTCACAAGAATTTCCCATAAAAAAAGACCCACCTGTTGTGTACAGATAAGTCTCGTCATTTCATACAAAGCCAGGAATTCTCTTCCAGTATGTTGACTTTATCACGTCCAAACGCTGACTACTCCCTTATTTCTGTCCATTATAACACAGAACACCGGCAAGTCAATCCATAAAATGCTAAAATGTGGCATTTCTCTTCACAATAACTCTGCGCAACGTATCTTCACACAAGAAAACCTGCTGCCTCAATACACCACTTTCCAAAAAAGGTTGACAACAAAGAAAACTTAGGTATAATTATAATTACTCGAGTAACCTAAAGATACGAGGAGGTATCCTTATGGTATCAATGAAGGACATTGCGAACGCCTTGAATCTTTCAAGGTGTACGGTATCGGATATATTAAATAATAAGCTGGAACACAGATCCTATAAGGCAGAGACCATTGAGATGGTGCGGATGAAGGCGAAGGAAATGGGATATGTGTCCAATAATATCGCCAGGTCCTTAAAAACCGGCTCTACCAGGACATTGGCGATCGTGGTGCCACATCTGAGCAATCCGTTCTATACCCATATTATACAAAAGGTGGAGAAGCTGGCGAATAAGGAGGATTACAGCCTGATCATCTGTACGACGGAAGAGAAGCTGGATAAAGAGAACCATGTGCTGAAGATGCTGACCAGCCGGATGGTGGACGGAATTCTGATTTCCCCGGTTTCCTTTGAGGGCTCCCTTCAGGATGAATATTCCTATAAGATCGTCTGCTTTGACCGGACGATCGAGAGCGGGAAATACCCGGCGGCTCTGTTCGATAACGAGACAGCTGCCAGACAGCTTATGAGCCAGGTAATGCGCCGGGGCTGCAGCAGGCCTTTGCTGTTAAACACGGTGGAGTCTGATTATACGATTCACTGCAGGATGAAAGGATACCGTGAGGAACTAAGAGAGGGCGGCTGTGAGCTGGATGATCAGCTGGTATATTATGATATTTATGATAAAATACAATCTTATGAAATAATGTGCCGGATTCTGAGAAATCCAAAGATACGGTTTGATTCCATTGTTCTTGGAACCAATTTTTGTATTTACGGAGTACTGCGCGCACTGAAAGAGATGAATGGGCCGCAGGTACCGATCGCCGGATTCGAAGATTTCGACGGCTCCGAGGTGATGGAGGGAGATTTTATCAAGGCGATTCAGCCGGAGAAGAAGATTGGAAAGGAAGCTTTTTATATGCTGCTCCGGTATTTAAATGGCGAAAAGCCCCAAGATGTTTTCCTGCAAACGGATGAAATCGAAGATCCGTTTGATGAGGACACCATGAATTGATAAACAGGCAGAAGGGGACATGTCCATTTCGGTTTGGGACATGTCCAATCTAAAATGGACATGTCCCAAACTGGAATGGACATGTCCCATGCCGCTGTGCGGTATGATGCAGACGGAGAGTTTCGTAACGAAGCTCTTTTTTTGTTTGTGAAAAATGCACATAAATAGAAAAGAAAAATTATGCATAGTATACAAAATGCAAAAAAGGAGTTGACATATATACTCGAGTAACCTAAAATGCAAGTAAAGGTACTCGAGTAAATAAAACATTCAAATTTAGTAATTAAGAATCAAGGGAGGCAAAAGAATGAGTGAGCATGTCTTTTTAGAAATGTCGGACGTAAGTATGACGTTTCCGGGCGTGAAAGCTCTGGACAAAGTCCGGCTGGATATCCGGGAAGGAGAAGTACATGCGCTGATGGGGGAGAACGGAGCCGGTAAATCCACGTTGATTAAGATCATATCCGGAGTGCAGCAGCCGGACCCGGGGGCCAGAATCCTTATGGACGGGGAAGAAGTACAGTTTCCCAATGTCCATGCCAGCATCAAACATGGAATTAATGCGATCCACCAGGATTTGAGCCTGTTCCCGAACCTGACCGTGGCGGAGAATATTTATCTCGGGCGGTCTAAGAACGGTAAGGTCGACTGGAAGGAATGTGACCGGATCGCCGCGGCGGCGTTAAAGCGGTTGGAAGTGCAGATGGACATTCATGAACTGCTGGGAAACTTAAGTGTGGCAAAGCAGCAGCTGGTGGCGATCGCAAGGGCGATTTCCTTAAGTTCCCGCCTGCTTATCATGGATGAACCGACCGCGGCCTTATCCTTCAGTGAAGTGCGGATGCTCTATGAGATCATACGCAAGCTTAAGAAAGAAAATATTGCGATTCTTTTTATCAGCCATAAGCTGGATGAGGTATTCGAAGTATCCGACCGGGTGACGGTATTAAAGGACGGGAAATATGTGGGCTGCAAAGATATAGGGGAGCTGGACGAAAGTACGCTTGTGCAGATGATGGTGGGCAGGTCTGTGACCTATGAGGCCTTGAATCAGGAATCCTATGCGGCGGAGAAAATCCTGGAGGTTCGGAACATTTCCAAAGAGGGAAATTTTAAAGATATCTCGTTTACTTTGCATAAAGGTGAGATCCTGGCCTTTACAGGCCTTGTGGGCGCTGGCAGAAGCGAGACGGTCAAGGCCCTGTTCGGACTGAATCCGCCGGATCAGGGGGAGATTCTGATACACGGGCAAAGGGCGGAACTGAAAAATGTTCCTCAGGCCATGAAGCACAAGATCGCATTTATCCCGGAGGACCGGCATCACGAGGGACTTATTTTGAATATGTCGATGGAAGATAATATCACTTTGTCAATCTTAAACCAGATGCTGGGGAAGTCCACATTCATCAGCAGCCGGAAGCGGGCGGGCATATCCAGGGAATATGTCAATACCCTGAACATCAAACCCGGCCAGATCTATAAGATGGCGAAGAACTTCAGCGGAGGAAACCAACAGAAGATTGCGGTAGCCAAATGGCTGGTGACAAAGCCGGATATCCTGATCATCGATGAACCGACTCACGGCGTAGATATCGCTTCCAAGACCGAAATCCACAAACTTTTAAAAAGTCTGGCGAAACAGGGCATGGCCATTATCATGGTATCCTCCGAATGGCAGGAAGTATTCGCGCTCAGTGACCGGGTGATCGTCATGAGGCATGGAAGAATCGTACATGAGGACTCCACCAGAGACGGAGATCAGAATATGATGATGGAAAAGGCTATTCTCGGGGAGGTGAAAGCATGAAAAAGCTGTTGGAGAGAAGGGAGACCAGTGTATTCCTGATCCTGGTGGCCCTGTGCATCGGACTGACGATCTATTCGCCTACCTTTTTATCCTATACCAATATCAAAAACGTGCTGGTCAGCAACACGGCCATGGGAATCATGGCGGCCGGTATGACCTTCGTGCTGATCACGGCCGGTATCGATGTCTCCGTGGCTAGCCAGATGATGTTCTCCGCCACATGGCTTGCGCTGCTGGCAGAGACACCGCTGGGGAACCCGGTAACTATCGTTCTGGCGGCCCTGCTGATCGGTCTGCTTACCGGAGCGGTCAATGGAGCGCTGATTTCCAAATTCGACATCCACCCGATCATTATCACACTTGGTACCAACAGCATCTACCGGGGGATTATCCTTGTTTTTACCAATGGCAGATGGTTAATGAACCTTCCCAAGTGGTTTACCGGATTTTCCAGTACAGTGTTCGGAATTCCGCTTCCGGTCGTATACGCGCTGCTGATCTTTCTGATCTCCGGTTACATACTCAAACATACGTATTTCGGCCGTTCGATCTACGCGATGGGCGGCAACCGGGAAGCAGCCCGGTATGCGGGTGTAAATTTAAAGAAAACGGTATTCCTGACCTATACATACACCGGTGTGATGTGCGGAGTGGCAGGTCTGGTGCTGGACAGCATCCTGGGCAACTGCCAGCCCTCCGGGTCCAACGGATGGGAGATGAATGTCATAGCGGCCGCTGTCATCGGGGGAACCAACATCCTGGGTGGTTATGGGACCATCGGCGGGACAGTGATCGGCGTGCTGATGATGGGCGTAATTGAAAATGGTCTGGTAGTCGCCCATGTACCCACTTACTGGCAGAAGCTGGTGTACGGCCTGATCATTATCGTGACGGTAACCATCGACGTGCTGCGTAAGAAAAAAGCGGATTCCAGGAAGCAGATGATAGAGATAGATTAGGGAGGAAGTTCAAATGGAAAAGATAAAAAAAATCAGGCTTTCGCTGAACGGGATCGTGCTGATGGCGGCGTTTTTGGGAATTGTCATCATCGGTACCGTGGTCAATGAAAATTTCCTGACCATGAAAAATATCCTGTCAATCTTCCAGCAGATGTCGGAAATGGGAATCATGGCGCTGGGACTGACCATCGTGATCATCACCGGCGGCAATGATCTGGCGTCTGGCACCACCATGGGACTGTGCGCGGTGGTATCCGGCCTGTGCCTTACCTCGGGCATGCCGATTCCCCTGGCTTTACTGATCAGTCTGGCTGCTGCCGTGGCCTGCGGTTGTCTGAACGCGTCCCTGGTGGCGTTGATCGGGATACCGCCCATGATCGCCACATTGGGAACCCAGATGTTCTTTTACGGAGCTGCGCTGGTGCTGAGCAAGGGGAATTCTATTTCCAATATACCGAGAGAGTTTTATTTCCTGGGACAGGATAAACTGGCGGGTCTGCCGTTACAGGCGGTTATCCTGATCCTGCTGACCATTGTGCTGGCGGTTATATTGAAGAAAAAAGTATTCGGCAAGCATTTGTTTGCGATTGGAAATAATATCAAAGCCAGCGCCTATTCCGGAATCCGCACGGTAAAAGTGTTGTTTCTGGCTTATATCACCTGTTCGGTACTGTGCTGTATCGCGGGCAATATTCAGGTGTCACGGGTGGCTACGGCCAGAGCGGATATGGGTTATTCTTTCCTGATGCCCTGTATTTCCGCGGTGGTTTTGGGCGGGACCAGCATAGACGGAGGGATCGGCGGGGTCGGAGGGACCGTGGTCGGTGTGCTGATCTTCGCCATGATCAGCAATATCATGAATTTGGCGGGGATCTCATCTTTCTGGCAGCAGCTGGCCACCGGAAGCATCCTGGTTCTGGTGGTGGTATTCAATAAGATCACGGAGAACAGCCAGCTGCGTCTGAAGAAAATGGCAGGGAAAAAAGCGGCAAGTGAATAGTACAGGGACGCTTTCCGATAAATTTTGATTTCATGAAAGGGCGATGATTGGAAAACGATAACTGCAAAACAGTTAAACTAAGGGTAGAAACAAACTACATATAAATTATGAAGGAGGTATTTGCTATGAAAAAAGGGATTGCATTGTTACTGGTTATGGGGATGTGCGCGGGACTGTTAAGCGGATGCGGAAAAGGAGTTTCATCCGGTGAGGCAGTGTCAGGTACGGAAGCACAGGTGAGCGAAAAACAGGGGAATGATTCCGGGGCGACGAAAGATTCCAACGGATATACCATAGCGCTGATTCCCCAGCAGGTGGGGATACCCTACTTTGAGACATCCGGGACCTGGGGACAGAAAGCGGCGGAGGATCTGGGCTGTGAGGTGATCTATACCGGGCCGACGACCGGTGATGCGGCCAGCCAGGCGAATATTGTTCAGGATATGATCACCAAGGGCGTTGACTGTATCGCGATCTCCCCGCTGGATGCCAGCGCCATCGAACCGGTGCTGGAACAGGCGAAGGAAGCCGGGATCCTGGTGGTTACCTGGGATTCAGATGTCAATAAAACCGAGCTGCGGGAAGTCTATGTCAACTGCTGTTCGGAGCAGGTGCTGGGAGAACATCTGATGGAACGGTTCGCCCACTATATGGGCGGCAAAGGAGATTATGCGATCATCACCAGCGTATTGACCGCGCAGAATTGTTCCGCATGGGCGAAGTATGCCACGGAGTATCAGGAAGCCAATTATCCGGATATGACCCGGGTAGCCTATGAACCCTGTGATGATGACCAGTCCAAGGCCTACTCGATTACCCAGAATCTGATGACCGCGTACCCGGAATTAAAGGGAGTGCTTGGAGTAACTACACCCGCTCCTCCGGCAGCTGCGCAGGCAGTGGGAGAAGCAGGAAAGAACGGCGATGTTATCGTAACCGGTGTGGTGGAAGCATCTGCAGCTAAATCGTACCTGGAGGACGGCTCCATGCAGGAGGCCAATATCTGGCATCCTGGTAAGCTGGGATATCTGGCAGTATACACGGCGAAGACACTGCTGGACGGCGGAAAGATCGAGGATGGACAGGATGTGCCGGAGGTCGGAGCGGTAGAGGTAAAAGACGACCAGATTATTATGACGGAGTTACTGGACATCACGACGGAAAATGTGGATGAATTTGATTTCTAAGAACATTATATAAGGAAAGAAAAGGCCGCCGTCCGATCCAGGTACGGCGGCCTTAGTAAAAGGCGGGGCTATTCAGAGATAAATTGAGAATGCATTGAAATAATGAAAAAATAAAGGAGCTGAACTATGAGAATCAGAATTGAAGATCAGGAATTCCAGGAGAGAATCCGTAAAACGCAGGAAATGATGAAGCAGGAAGGATTGGATTTGCTTCTGGCCTATGGCAATGAAGCGGAACCACAGTATGTGAGGTACTATTCAGATTACTGGCCGTCTTTTGAATCGGCAGGTGTGCTGATGGCAGCAGAGGGAGAACCTCTGCTGATTATCGGACCGGAGAGCGGTACATTCGCCGGGGATGTGTCCAGAATACCGAAGATCCGGAAACTTCTGTGTTTCCGGGAGTCTTCCGAACCGGAATATCCCGGGGCCAGACTGGACGATTTCGTATCGGTGATTCGGGAAGCGGCTGGATCCAGGCAGGTACATAAGATGGGTATCGCAGGTTCCTGTCTGATTACACAGGTGATCTACCAGGCTTTGACGGATGCGCTCCCGGAGGTGGGAAATCCACAGCTTGTGAAAGCCGACCTGATGGTATCAAAGATCCGGGCGCATAAGTCACCGGCAGAAATCGCCTGTATGCGGGAAGCCTATCGGATTACCCAGCTGGCCATGAAAAAAGTAGTGGAACAGATCCATGCAGGAATGACAGAGAATCAGGTGAAGGGAATCGCCATGTCCGTAATATACGAGGAAGGCGGGGAAGGCGAGGCCTACCCTTTCTGGATACTGACCGGTGAAGGCTCCAACCAGGCGATCAGCAGGTGCAGGAATAAGGTGATAGAACCAGGCGATTTGGTTCATATTCAGATCGGAACCCGTTATGAGGGCTACGCCTCCACGATGGGAAGACCGGTGGTGGTCGGCAGGGCAAATGAAGTACAAAGAGGCCTGATCGAAGCGGGATTAGCCGCCCAGCGCGCGATCCTTGAGACCGCCGGGGCCGGTGTGAATGCGGGAGAGGTAAGTAAAGCCCACTATCAGACGTTAAAAGAGCTGGGTTACGACGGACATATCCTGTATGGTCCCTGCCATGGTACCGGACTGATGGAAGGAGAATATCCATGGATTGAATCCAATTCGGATTATCTGCTGGAAGAGGGAATGACTTTTTGTACCTGTGTGTATCTGGGAGATGATGAAAGACAAATCGGCATGCGGATCGAGGATGGATTCCTGGTCACTAAGGACGGTACCGAATCCTTCTCTGATTACCGCAGGGAAGTGATAGAGATTCTATAGGGTAAGATGAAAAAGAATGAAAAATTGTTATTTCCGGTAGTTTGTATTTTATTGTTTGGTCTGGGAGTAGAGACAGGCGGATTTCAGCTGTCTGTCCTGCAGATGGCAAAAGAATTCCAAATATCACCGGCCTCTATGGGGCTTATGATCGGCGCACAGTACGGAGCGATTATGCTTATGCCGCTGATCTTCGGGAAACGGTCAGACCGGTGGGGTAAGAAAAGAGAGGGGACTGGCACATTCCGTCAGAAAAATAGGCTTGCCTGGTAATTAAGGGCGGAAGGGGCCTGTCCCCGGAAGTTGACTCGAACAGGGCCGACATCCGGGGACAGGCCCCTTCCGCCCTTTGTAACCTGGCAAGCCTATTTTTCTGACGGAATGTGCCAGTCCCCTCCCAAACCCCATAAGATTGCGGCTTTACTGTCCGGGTGAGAACCGTTATAATAGAAAAGACCCTGTAAAATATTTCGCAGACAGGATATGCGGAACGCAGCAGGGATAAACAGGAGTCAGACAATACTCTGCTTCATGAAAGGGAAAATATGGCAAAACTAAGAAAAATGCTGGGAAGCGCGGATTCCCCTTATATTATATCACTTATGCGTCTGATCGAGACACAGAGCAAGTCCACTATCGCCAACTGGTGCGTGGATTATGTGACGGAACACATAGCAGCGATCTATCGAAAGGCATATCCGGAAGACCGGTGCCCTGAGCAGGCGCTGGAGGCGTTCCGGGAATACCAAAATGGCAAGATAAAACTAACGGACCTGAAAAAAGCGGTGGCAGAGGTAAATAATGCAGCCAAAGCGGCTGAGGAAAATCCTGCGGCCCAGGCGGCGGCCAGAGCCGTAGGACAAGCAGCGGCTGCCATCTACACCCCGACCCATTCACTGGGGCTGGCGTTTTACGGATCTGCCGCGGTTGCTTACGACAGAGCCGGACTGTCGGAAAAGCCGGAAGTCTATGAACAGATCGCATCCGAGGAATGCGGTAGAATGCTGGCGGCCTTACAGGCAGTTGCGGTAGAAAATGAAGAACACCCTGCAAAAATCAACTGGTATTGCTGATGCATTATACCGGTATTTTAGCACAGAAAATGCCCCACTGGAGGAAAATAAAAAATGAAAAAACAACTAACTACCTGGGAAAGCGCCTGTATCATCACCGGCTACGGAATCGGCGGCGGAGTCATGGCGATGCCCTATCTGGCAGAAAAAAACGGAATCCCCATAAGCCTGCTGATTCTGGCCGCCGCATTTGCTGCCAGCTATATCCTGCATATGATGATCGCGGAGATGGCGGTGAAAAGCGGGGATAATCCCCAGTTAATCCAGGTATTCTCCCGCTATCTGTTTCAGGGGCGGTTCCAGAAAGTGCTGACCATCGCCTTCTTTGTGATTATGGCCCTGGTGCTATTCACAAATCTGGCCGTTTACATATCCGGAGCCGCTGAAATTATCAATGCGGCGCTGGGAATTCCGATGCTGGCAGCCCGCCTGTGTTTCTACGCGGTGGCGGCCTTGGTGGTGTTGTTCGGATTAAAGGCGGTAGGCGTCAGTGAAAAGGCCGCAGTGTTGGTGATCTTCGTGATGATCGGTATCCTGGCGGCAGCGTCCCTGATGCGGCCGCAGAGAGGATTACCGATGGCACCCGGTACCTGGAATCAGGGAATGGCATATTTCGGCATGGCCATGTTTGCTTTTTCCGCGTTCTTTTCTATACCCCAGGCGGTGACCGGACTGAACAGAGATACGAAGAAAATCAGAAAAGCCGTATTTCTGGGCTTGATGAACAATCTGGTGCTGATCATCGTAATCACCCTGTGTTCCCTGGTTTCCTCGGGGGAAGTGACGGAGATGGCCATGATAGGCTGGAGCAAGGGCATCGGTGCCTGGGCCCAGGTGGTTGGGTCGATTTTCATGGTTCTGGCCATGCTGACCACCTACTGGTCGATCTCCCTGGCATTGGGGGATATCGTGCAGGAACAGATGAAGTGGGGACGGAAAGCCTGCTGGGTGGCGGCGACGGTTCCCTCTCTGCTGCTGACCTTCCTGCCCATCGCCGGTTTTATGGAATTCATGCGGCTGGCCGGAGGCCTGATCGCCATTCTGGTGGCGATCCTGGTAGTTCCGGCCTACCGGAAGGCTTCCCGGGAAGAAGGGGAGTCCATGCTGGGGAGGTTCGGCACGACAGGGATGCAGATTTTGATTATGATCGCCTATATTTTCATGGCGGTAGGAAATGTGGTGAGTGTATGAATACGATTATGATGCAGCATTGTCTGTTTAAAGACGGCTATTTTCACACGATGGATTCGGAGACTGAATGCTACGGCTATATGGGAGTGACAGACGGCAGGATCAGCTATCTGGGAGACACCCGTCCTGGAGGATATTTTCATGAGTGCTCTCTGGAGGGAAGGCACGTGTTCCCGTCGCTGATCGACAGCCATCTGCACCTGCTGTATACGATGGTGCTTCAGGCGAACAGCTGTGTGATCTGTGAGATCCGGGACGGCAGAGTCGTGCCGGATACGCTGGCCGGCGTCCGCCAAAAGATAGAGGAAGTGTGCAAAGCCCATAGGAATAAAGAGATCATCGTGGCGAATCAGTATATTGTCTCCGGGATACGGGAGGGAAGGATGCCCAGCCGGCAGGAGCTGGATCAGTGGACGGACGGCAGGAAGATTGTACTCTATAATATCGACGGCCACAGCAGCAGTATGTCCACCGCCCTCATGAAAGAGCTGGAGATATATCAGGAAGGGCACGACGGGATCCTGGCCGGAAAGGATCATGAATTTATACAGGGAAAAGTGATGGAGACGATCGGTAAAGCGGTGACGCCGAAGGTACTGGCCAGAGGGGTGGCGAACTTTACCAACCTCTGTATCCAGTATGGAATCGGTGCCGTATGCGCGCTGGACGGCAGCGGGGATGTGCCAGAGGATAAACTGACCAGGATGCTGGCGAAGATCGCCTCCCATATGGATATTGGCGTGAGGCTGTATCCCCAGTTTATGGATCTCACTCAGGCGGAGCGTTACCGCAGATACCAGAGCACGCCCCGGATCGGCGGCTGCGGTGTGTGGGAAATGGATGGGTCCGTGGGTTCCCACAGTGCAGCATTTTATTCTCCATACCGGGATACGGGAGCGCAGGGAGAGTGTTATTACACACAGGAACAGGTCAATGAAATGCTGCGAAAAGCGGATGAGGCCGGATACCAGATCAGCAGCCATGCCATCGGGGAAGCGGCCATCGACCGGATATTGGATGGATATGCCGGTTTTCAGCCGCGGCGGATGCACCGCATTGATCATTTTGAATTCCCCACATCTGAAGCTGTACGGAGAATCTGCGGCAGTAATAATCTGGCGGTGACCGTACAGCCCGGATTTTCCTGGATTGACCGGCACTATCTAAAGAGTTATGAACAATACCTGCCGGAAGCATTGGTACAGCAGCAGGTACCGCTTCGCACGCTTGTGGAGCACGGGGTATGCGTATGCGGTTCCAGTGATTCGCCGGTACAGGAGATCAATCCGTTTGATCAGATGCTGGGCATGATCGATTTTTATCTGCCGGAGGAATCCTTAACGATGTACCAGGCGCTTTGCACCTATACGAAGAACCCGGCGGTCATGCTGGGGGAAGAGAGGGATCTGGGGACGCTGGAGGTTGGGAAAAGGGCTAATTTTCTGGTATCAGACCAGAATCTTCTGGAGCTGGACCGTCATACAATAGGAAATGTGCAGATTCGGCAGCTTTACCTGGATGGTAAAGTCTGCAAAAGAAAAAAAGGATCGGTTGCGGAGTTCCTGGCTATGATGGCCGGGCCGGGACATAAGATCTGACTTCACCAACAGAAAGGCAGGGAATCGTATGGAATGCGCGGAGGAGTTAACGAATATAAACCGGAATGCGGGAAAGGAGGATGCGTCTGCTGTCCTGGTGAACGGATACCGGGTACGGCCGGGCATGTATCTGACGAACGGGGCAACCGTTACCCTGGGAGGTGTCTGCTTTACGATTCATTCCAGAGGGGCGGTCTTTTGTGAACTGGTCCTGTTTCATCCGGAGGAAGAAGAGCCCTATGCGGTCATCCCCTATCCGGAATGTTTCCGGATCGGAAATGTCTATTCCATGATCGTCTACGGCATCGATCCGGATCAGACGGAATACGCCTATCGTCTGGACGGGCCGTATCAGCCGGAAAAGGGGCTGCTGTTCGACAAAACCAAGCTGATCTTAGACCCTTACGCCAGACTGGTGGCCGGTCAGCATATCTGGGGAAAGTGGGAGCCTTACGATAAGCGGAAGGCATTCCGTGGTAAAATCGTCCACAATTCTTTTGACTGGGGGGAAAATGACCAGCCCCATCTGGATTTTAAGGATTTGATCATCTATGAGCTCCATGTCCGCGGTTTTACGAAGCATCCGTCGGCAGAGGTAAAAAATCCCGGTACATTCGAAGGGATCCGGGAGAAGATCGGATATTTCAAAGAGCTGGGGATCAACGCGGTGGAGCTGATGCCGATCTTTGAGTTTGACGAATGCCGGGACGACCGTATGGTAAATGGGGAACGGCTGCTGGATTACTGGGGATATAACACCGTATGCTATTTCGCACCCAACTCCAGCTATGCCTGTGCGAAGACCTATAACGGTGTGGACGATGAGCTCAAAACCCTGATCCGGGAGCTGCACGAGAATGGAATCGAAGTGATCCTGGACGTGGTGTTTAATCACACGGCGGAAGGCAATGAAAACGGTCCCTATATCTCGTTCAAGGGGCTGGATAACAATATCTATTATCTTCTGACCCCCGAAGGATATTATTACAATTTCAGCGGGTGCGGCAATACTCTGAACTGCAATAATCCGATTGTGAACGACCTGATCATTCAATGTCTGCGCTACTGGGTGACTGCCTACCGGATCGACGGCTTCCGCTTCGACCTGGCGTCTATCCTGGGCAGAAATGAGGACGGTTCTCCCATGAGCAAGCCGCCTCTTCTGGAGCGGCTGGCCTATGATCCGATCCTGGGGAGCGTCAAGCTGATCGCGGAAGCGTGGGATGCGGGCGGATTATATCAGGTGGGCAGTTTTCCTTCCTGGGGCCGCTGGTCGGAATGGAACGGAAAATACAGGGATGACCTGAGGCGGTTTCTAAAGGGCGACGCAGGGCTTCGGGATGCGGTGGCCCAGCGGATCATCGGTTCCCCGGATCTGTACGATCCGGCCTACAGAGGAGATGACGCTTCCGTGAACTTCCTGACCTGCCACGATGGATTTACCCTGGCAGACCTGTATTCCTATAATCAAAAGCATAACGAAGCCAACGGCTGGAACAATACGGACGGGGATAACAACGGCAACAGCTGGAACTGCGGGGCAGAGGGTGATACCGATGACAGCACGGTGCTGGCGCTTCGAAGGAAGCTGATCAAAAACGCGGCCACGGTTTTATTGTGCAGTATGGGAACGCCGATGCTTCTCTCCGGAGATGAATTTGGCAACAGCCAGCGGGGGAATAATAACGCCTACTGCCAGGACAATGAGATATCCTGGCTTGACTGGACAGATCTTGAAAAACACGCGGACATCTACCGGTATTTCACGAACATGATCGCTTTGCGCAAGGCGCACCCGATCCTGAGAGATCAGAGCAGGGCGGCTGCCTGCGGTTTCCCGCTGACCAGTTTTCACGGTACCTCGCCCTGGGAACTGAAGAATTCCGAAGAAGAGCGGGTGCTGGGAGTCCTGTTTGCCGGCAGGGATGAGCGGGACAGGAAGGATGATATCCTGTATCTGGGGATGAATATGCACTGGGAAGCGCATGAAGTAATACTTCCGCAGCTGCCGGAGGGCCTTTCCTTTAGGGTAATTGCGGATACATCAAAAGGTCCGGGGCAGGACTTTCTGGAAGAACCTTCGTTAAGACCGGTTGTGGCGGGGCAGTCCGTTAGAATAGAACCCAGAAGTATCATGCTGTTGGAAGGGACCGCAGGATCCTGACAGACCAAAGAAAATCCTTTGGCGGTTAAAGTGTAGTGCGGCTTATGAATTTGGCAAAAATATATATCAAAATGAGTGATTTTGAGTATAATTGATGAGTTCATTATATTTACCATAATAGAAGCACATAAGGAAACAATCAGCAAGAGGGAAAATAAAAGATGAAACTGGTAATTGTAAAAGCTCCATGCAGGGCTTAACCGGGCAATATTGCATGGAGCGATATAGGTAGTGTCCGGGCAGGCTTTGCATTCTTAATGAAACAGCTGTTAAAAAAATTAAGGAGCAATAGCCATGAAAGGACAAAAATTAAACAAACATCAAACAGGATTAACCAGCTTTATCATATTATGGATCAGTCAGAGCATCTCGGAGCTGGGCAGTGCCATGACCAGCTATGCGCTGGTGCTATGGGCTTACCAGCAGAAAGGAACCGCCATGAGCACGGCTTCCATGGCGTTCTTTTCCTACCTGCCCTACGTGCTGATCAGCTTCGCCGCGGGAACGCTGGCGGACAGATGGAAGAAGAAAAACATCATGCTGGTCTGCGACACCATAGCGGCCGCAGGAAGCGGCACGATTTTTCTTCTGCTGTGTACCAACAGCTTGCAGTTGTGGCATCTGTATCTGATCAATCTGCTGATTGGATGTATGAATGCGTTTCAACAGCCAGCTTCCATGGTAGCAGTGACCCTGCTGACACCGAAAAAATACTATTCCAATGTAAGCGGAATGCAGGCGATGTCCGCTTCCTGCGTCTCAATCCTGCAGCCGGCTCTGGCGACGGCTTTGATGGCATTCGGCGGGATTCAGACGGTTCTGGCGGCAGATCTGATCTCATTTGCCGTGGCATTTCTCACACTGGCCTTCCTGATCCACATACCGGAGATCCCGACAGAGATACCGGAGGCCCCGACAGAGATACCGGAGGCCTCAACTGTAAAAAAAGCGAAGAAAGAGGGATTCTGGCAAGACAGTATGGAGGGCATCCGCTATCTGAGAAAACGCCGTGGAATCTGGAAAATGATTCTGTTCTTCGCCCTGGTCAATCTGTTAGCCTCCATGGGAGGAAATGCGCTGATGCCGGCCCTAATCCTATCCAGAACGGCGAACAACACCAAGATTCTGGGGGCTGTATCGGCCTGTCTGGGATTTGGAACGCTGTGCGGCGGCCTTCTGGCCACCTTTGCAAAGCTGCCGGGCAGCCGGAGAAAAACGATCTTCTGGTCCTGCGGGATCTCCTTCCTGGCGTGTGACGTGCTGTGGTCAGTCGGCAGAAATCAAACCATGTGGTCGCTGGCGGCCTTTTTAGGAAATTTCCCGCTTCCCTTATTAAACGCCGGCATGTCCAGCGTAATGCGGGAACAGATACCGGTGGAGATGCAGGGACGTATATTTTCCACACAGGCGACATTCCAGTTTTTCACAATACCGGCGGGTTATCTGCTGGGTGGAATCCTGGCGGACTACATATTCGAGCCATGGATGGCTTATTCATCCCCCACCCAATCACGAATAAGTCTTTTGGTAGGCAGCGGAAAAGGTTCCGGTATCGCTCTGATCTTCCTGCTCACAGGACTCACAGGATTCTGTATCAATATGGCGGCCCTGAAAGACCGGGATTACCTGGAGCTGGACCGGCGTCCGGAAGAATCCTGAGTATACCCGAAGTAAAAAGGAGGGGCATTCCTTATGATACGAAAGCACTGGCGGTCAGCCGTGGTACCACCTGGATTCAGCCGGAGCGAATCTGGCAGGAGGACATACCGGTGGTGCCGGAGAGCGGATTTTATAGAAAAGGCTGATGGTCTGGGGATAATTAGATTAGGGCCGGAGCGGGCAGGCGCAAGGAGCGGTTCCGGGGGGAGACGGCCCACAAGTGCGGGAGGCAAAACGCATTGGCAGATCTAAGAACAGGTAACCCCGATGGCGGGAGAGTTTCTTAAAAGAGGATACCGTTAACGGTATCCTCTATATATTGGGAAAAGTACAACTTTTATAATACTACCATGAAAGAGTTACATAGCTGATGGTAAAGGGATCGGAGGAACGATTATTAAATGACATACAGACATTGCCATTTACAGGAGCTAAAGCCCAAGTATCTCGACCGTTGCTGGTTCCAGTATAACTAGGTAAAGCAACGGATCCAACCGACCATGTATATCTGTGTGCTGCAGATCTGTTTAATCGATAGCTAAGATTCATTTTTGTGTCTTTATATGCATACACTTGCGCACAATTGAATGCTACGGTCTCTCCGCTCCCTAATGTGACAGGTCCATAACTTACCTTTGGCTGAGGATAATAGCTATTTGGAAACATGCCATATTCTTTTACTTGACCATCATTTGAGTATATTGTGTATGTAAAATACTTGGGCGGATCATTGGATGTTTCCGATGCGAAAGCTGTTGAGGATAAAAGGATACAAAAAATACTTAGTAGACTTACAAATCTAATGAGTAATTTGCACTTCATCTTAAAATCTCCTTTCATAAATTGGATTCACAATGTTTTTAAGCAAATATTTAATGTTTATCAACAGTAATTTCTCCGCCCTTAAGAGTAATTGATTCTGTACTTCCCCCAATCATATACAAATAGTATTCTCCCGAGTTGTCGGCTGTAAAAGAATATGATCCTTGTAAATCGTTATCCTGTTCCCCACTATTTAATACTTTGTTATATATAGTACCGATTTCAATAACCTGATCGCCTATTTCAGATTGGTATTTTTCATATATGACATTTATCTTATTCCCCTTTTCTAAATTCCATCCTTTGCCGTCATTGGTGAATATCACTACATTTGAATTAAAAAACATAATCTCAGGTATTTTGTAAACTCCATTTTCTTCGTTTGTATCAAAAGCTGAAATTGCAGTAGGCATGAAATCTTTATTATAAAATTTATTAACATAACTACTTTGTGCTGCAGATTGAGATGATTGACCTTTAGACTCGACTATGTTATTTTCTGCATCTGTAATAACATAACCCGTATCATAATTGGCAGTATTTATTTTACCAATCATATTTTTATTTCGAGATGTTATTAACTGTGGAACGGGTTCTAACACCTGATTTTTATTACTTGTGGTCATAATTAAAATCCCACCAATAACAACAATCACTAATACACAAACAATTAAAGTTGTCTTTTTCAATAAAATCATCCTTTCAAAATTCGTATACCAATTTTTGAAACACACATAATCTAAGTACATAGTATCATAATAAGAAACTATACAAAACAAATAATGTACAAAAGACAATTTCTTTTATTTTTATTACTCATATAATATTTGCTCGTAGTATTTAATTAGGAAGTAACAAAGATGAAGTGATGAATTGAATTAAGAAATCTGCTAAAATATTGGTACCAGAGCTAGTAAAACCAGACAGGTAATAATAACCTCTGACTATATATTACTCCATATAAAATATATTTGTTTAGTATGTCTTTTAAGTCACTTAAAAAGGTCCTGTAATTTGGAATAAAATTACAATCAAAATATTTTTAACTCTCCGAGTTAAGCAACCGTAAAAAAATCTTCTCAGGGCTTGCAGGATCCCGCATTTAAGGTTATGATGGAAAATACAGAAAAAGTCAGCAGTGACTAAAAGATATGAGGGATATAGCGGTGAACTACAGAGAACAATTAAAGGACAGACAGAGAATCGTAATTAAAATAGGGAGTTCTTCCTTAACGCATCCCACGACCGGTAATCTGAATCTGATCAAACTGGAAAAACTGATCCGGGAACTGGTGGATCTTCGAAATCAGGGAAAGGATATCATACTGGTATCCTCCGGAGCGATCGCAGTGGGGAAGAAAGCGGCGGGCTTAAAGGATCGGCCGGACCGGATCGCACAGAAGCAGGCCTGCGCGGCTATCGGGCAGTGCCGGCTGATGATGACGTATCAGAAACTGTTCGGCGAGTATAATCAGATCGCAGCCCAGATTCTGATGACCAAGAATACGATGCTAGAGGAAGCTACCCGGGTAAATGCCCATAATACATTCCAGGAATTGCTGAATATGGGTGTGATCCCGATTGTCAATGAAAATGACACGGTTTCTACCTATGAGATGCGTTTTGGAGATAATGACACGCTGTCCGCTATCGTTGCGGCTTTGGTGGAGGCGGATCTGCTGATCCTGCTTTCTGATATCGACGGGCTTTTTACCGACGATCCCCATAAAACCAGCAAGGCTACGTTTATCGATATGGTGGATCATATGGATGAACGGCTGATGCAGATGGGGAAAGCGTCGACCGGTACGAATGTAGGGACCGGCGGCATGGTCACCAAACTGACTGCGGCCAGGATCGCGACAGAGTCCGGAGCCGATATGGTGATCGCTAACGGCAAGGATGTCCATGTCATACATAGAATAATGGAAGGAAAGCAATTCGGCACGTTATTCGTAGCCCACAGAAAAGAGGAGTTTTCTCTGGCGGACTATGTGGAGGCCGGTTACTAGGTGATTGTAATATGGATGAGGCAAAGATAACCAGAATTAACGTGCTTTACCGGAAGTCTAAGGCGGAAGGACTTACCCAGCAGGAGTTGAAAGAGCAGACGGCGCTTCGGCAGGAATATCTGGAGGCAATCCGCGGTAACCTGCGGGGGCAGCTGAACAATATTTCGATCCAGGAAAAAGACGGCTCTATCACGGATCTGGGTGAGAAGTATGGCAGAAAAAAAGGAAATTAGACAAACCATATTAAAGAGCAGAGAGCAGATGCCGGCGGACGATTGGCGCCGGTTCAGCGACCGTATCTGTGCATCGGTGATGGAGCTGCAAGCGTACGGGCAGGCAAAGTGTCTGCTGCTGTACGTGAACTTCGGCAGGGAGGTGGATATGCGGCCCCTGTTTCAGGACGCGTGGAAGAAGGGAAAGCGCACCGCGGTGCCGAAGGTTCTGGGGGATGGACGTATGGAATTTTATGTGATACGGGATTTCCGGGAACTGCGGCCGGGTTTTAAAGGAATTCTGGAGCCGGTGGAAGGGATGATGGTTACGCCGGTGGAACATGTATTTATGATTATGCCGGGCGTGGCTTTTGATCAGGAGGGCGGCCGTATCGGCTATGGGAAGGGATTCTATGACCGGTATCTCGCGTTACATCCTAACCTTTTGAGGGCAGCGGTCAGTTTTGAGAGTCAGATTGTGCCACGGATACCGTCTGGCCCTTATGATATGAGGCCGGACTGGCTGATTACCGAAGCCAGGACGATACGGATAGAATGAAATTTATATAAATTTATTTTTAAAATATGAAGCTATGTCAATGTATTTACTTAGAAAAAGGAGGAGCCCAGATGAGATTAATGGAAATCGGACAACGGGCCAGAAATGCGGAACCTGTTCTGCGGACCCTGTCGATCGATAAGAAGAACCGGATACTGGAGAAGGTAGCGGCGGCATTGACTGCGCAGCAGCAGATGATATTAGAGGCCAACGAAGCAGATGTGGAAAATGCGAAAGCGGCTGGTATGAAGGCCGGGCTAGTAGACCGGCTTCAGCTTACCAAGGACAGGATCGCGGGAATGGCGGAAGGGCTTCTGCAGCTGGTGAATCTGGAGGACCCCATAGGAGAAGTGATCTCCATGAAACCGCGGCCCAACGGGCTGCTGATCGGGCAGAAGCGGGTTCCGCTGGGGGTGATCGGAATTATCTACGAATCCAGGCCCAATGTGACCGCCGATGCGTTCGGTCTGTGCTTTAAGACCGGAAACGTAGTGATCCTGCGGGGAGGAAGCGACGCGATTCATTCCAATATGGCCATTGTCGCCTGCATTCGGGAGGCCTTGGAGGACGGAGGCGTTCCCGGGGATGCGATCCAGCTGATAGAGGATACCAGCAGGGAGACGGCTGCTGCCTTTATGAAATTAAATCCGTATGTGGATGTGCTGATTCCCAGAGGCGGCGCGGGGCTGATCAGGACTGTAGTGGAACAGAGCACGATTCCCGTGATCCAGACCGGTACGGGAAACTGCCATATCTATGTGGACGAATCGGCGGATCTTGAGATGGCGGTGAATATCGTTAACAATGCGAAAACCCAGAGAATCGGTGTCTGCAACGCATGTGAATCCCTGGTGGTACATGAGGCTGTGGTGGATCAGTTCATGCCCATATTAAAAAGAAAACTGGCCGAAAAGAATGTAGAGATACGCGCGGATGAGAGGGCACGTCAGGCCGAGCCTGATCTGGCCTGCGCGTCTGAAGAGGACTACGGGACAGAATATCTGGACTATATCATAAGTGTGAAGACCGTGTCCGGCATCGATGAGGCGATTGCCCACATCAATAAATATAATACAAAACATTCTGAGGCGATTATCACGAAAGATTACCACAATGCCCAGAAATTTTTAAATGAGATCGACGCGGCTGCTGTCTATGTCAACGCGTCCACCCGGTTTACCGACGGGTTTGAGTTCGGTTACGGAGCGGAGATCGGGATCAGCACCCAGAAGCTGCACGCCAGAGGGCCGATGGGATTACAGGCGCTGACCACGACTAAGTTTATTATTTATGGTGACGGACAGATCCGCGAATAAGTTACTTTTTTATCGCTATGAGCACTTAGCGGCTGTTTTTTAGCCGCTTACGTGCGATGCATGAAAAATAGTCAGCGAGGTATTGTCGAGCGCTACTATTTTTTATCGCTATGAGCACTTAGCGGCTGTTTTTTAACATATGTTAATTTTTAATCATAAGTTGGAATCCTCCCACATATAATGTTTTGAAGGCCAAGCCTTACAAAACAAACGATATGTTCGGGAGGGTTCTTATTTGGTACAGTTGAATAAAACTTATACTTATGAAGAAATGATGGAACGGCTGAATGATCTGGGCAGGGACTACCGGTCTCTGATTCAGATCCAGGTGATCGGGCATAGCCATGATGAACGAAAAATTCCGATGATCCGGCTTGGCAATGGAGAGAAGACACTGATCTGTACGGCCGGGGTCCATGGCAGAGAGACGATTAACCCGGTTTTGATGATTAAGATGATCGAAGAGTACTGCGAAGCATACGAAAAACGGATGAAAATCGGTGAATATGACGTGTTTGATCTGTTGAATGGCTATGAAATCAGCTTTATTCCATTGCTGAACCCGGATGGTTATGAGATCGCGCTGCATGGATTTGATCAGATCCGCAATCCGATTCTCAGGCAGGCGGCAAAGATGATGAATATTCCTCATGAAGATTGGAAATATAATGCCCGGGGAGTGGATATCAACCGGAATTTTCCATCCCGCTCCTATGTGCAGCAGCGTCCCAACGAGATGCCGCTCAGCGAGGCGGAAAGCCGTTTGCTGGTCACCGTGTTTCAGACGGCTCCGTCCATTGGCTATCTGGATTTTCATTCCAGAGGGAAGATCATCTATTATTACCGGGGGGCAATGTCAGGTCTGTATAACCAGAGACAGCGCCGGATCGCAAAGCGGCTTTCGAATATATCCAAATATTCCATGGGCAAGAAGGAAGAGGAGATGCTGACTAATATAAGCGGCGGCAACACGGTTCATTATTATTCCGAATATATCGGCAAGCCTGCGATTACAGTGGAGACGGTGGAGGAGGAAGCAGGTTTCCCGCTGGACATCCGCTATCAGGAGGAAGCATGGGAGGAAATACATACCATACCGCTTGAAATCCTTCGTATTGAAAAATCAGAATCCCGAAGAAAGATGTTATATTAAAAAGTATTAGATGTTACCATTCACGGCCGATGGAGAGGGGACTGGCATCTTTCGGCAGTAAAGTCAAACCTAACAGTAACTACGTGGAGAAAGGGGCCTGTCCCCGGATGTTGACTAGAATAGCTCGGCATCCGGGGGAACTGGCGCTTTTTTGCTTGTATAGGCCGGCATCCGGGGACAGGCCCCTTTCTCCACGTAGTTACTGTTAGTGTTTGGCTTTACTGCCGAAAGGTGCCAGTCCCCTCTCCAACGGCCGTGAATACTAACTCTAAGAACAATTGTCTTAGATAAATTCGGACTTAGTATATTGACAGAATGAAAAATAAATGAGATTCTGGAGAAGATCCTACAGATTCCTGAAGACGGAAAAGGACTCTTTTGGATTATGTTTTGCGGCAGTGAGAATCTGCCGGTTTCTTTGAGAAGGGTGGTGGTCAGCAGACATGTATAAGACCGGATTTTGCACTTAGCCTGAAGTGGGAACAATCCGGGGTCGATTCGCGAATGAATGATTTAGAGTGAAAATAGGGACGGAAAAAATTCGTATTTACTTTTTATAGAAGGAGTTTAGCTATGCAGACTTACAAGTACATGTTAGGAAAAACACAGATTACCTATCTGGTAACGGACAAGGGAAGGACTTCCTTTGTTATGCTTCCGGCAGATGAGGCCGGCAAACTGGCTGTTAACTGGGACTCTGAGCCGGCAGCCGCCGATGCGGCGAACGAATATAACAAAGAGTGGAAGCCGGGAACGCTGGTACATCTGCATCTTAGACATCACAAACGGAGTCTGGGAAATGGTTCCACCATGAAGTATTCAGAAAGCACGGACCAGCTCCGGTTTGAAAGACAGTGGGAGGAAACGCAGAACTCACAGACCAGGATCATTACGGTTCTGGCATCGCCGGAGAATTATAAAGTGATACATACGCTGACCTGGACACACGGGCAGACAGCGATTTTCTGTGAGACCGAATTTGTGAATGAGAGCGGCAGGAGTATGGTGCTTGAGATGCTGAGCAGTTTTTGCCTGGAGAATTTAAGCCCTTGTCAGAAGGACTCAGATCAGACGGATAAACTGGCTCTTCACAGATTCCGCGGCAGCTGGGCACTGGAGGGAATGCACACAGCGCAGAATATCGAAGAACTGGGCCTTCAGAAAGCCTGGTGCTCTCCGTTTCCGAAAAGTGAGAAGTTCGGTTCGATCGGAAGCTGGACCACCCAGACCTATTTTCCAACAGCCGCGGTGGAGGACCGGGAACATCATCTGTTCTGGGCTGCGGCTCTGGAGTATAACGCTTCCTGGCAGATGGAGCTTTCCAGGGATGGAGATACACTGTCTTTCAGCGGCGGCATCGCCGATGAAGAAAAGGGCGCCTGGTCGAAGACCGTGCGGCCCGGAGAACATTTCTGCGCACCCAGGGCATATGTGGCCGTTGTTAAGGGAGATATCTATGAGGCCTGCCAGAGCCTGACCAGGCTAGAGAACATTGCCGCAGATGCCTATGGCGAACAGGGACTGCCGGTGATTTTCAATGAGTACTGTGCTTCCTGGGGCAATCCCACCCAGGAAAAAGTGCTCCAGTTTGCCCAAACCATAAAGGGGAAAGGAATTCGGTATCTGGTCATCGACGCAGGCTGGAGCAAAGACAGTCAGGAACAGCTGGGGAATGGGGAATGGCTGGTAGACACCAAACGGTTTCCCGATATGAAAGAGATGAACCGGAAGCTTCGGGAGGATGGGTTTGTTCCCGGAATCTGGTTGGAATTCGAAGTGACAACCATGGGATCCCGGGTGTATGAAAAAGAATACGACCCGATGCATCTGAAAAGAAACGGCGTGGTGATACATAACGGTCCCTATCGGACCTACTGGGATTTTACGAATTCAAAAGTGACAGATTATCTGCGTGCGCATGTCATTGATATGCTGAAGGAATATGATTTCGGCTATCTGAAGGTGGACTATAACGGGAACATAGGTATGGGCTGTGACTGCGGCGAGAGCCTGGGAGAGGGCTTACGCAGACAGATGCAGGGGGTGCGTGATTTCTTTATCCGGATGAAAAAGGAGATCCCGGAACTCATCATCGAAAACTGCGCGTCCGGCGGAAACCGGACGGAGCCGTCCATGCTGGCCGTCACGGCGATGACCTCCTTCTCAGATGCCCATGAGGCCAGGGAAATCCCTTACATTGCCGCCAATCTGCAGAACTTGGTATTGCCCAGGCAGAATCAGGTCTGGGCCGTTCTTCGAAAAGATCACACGAAGGAGCGGCTGGAGTACGGTGTGGCTGCGGGATTTTTAGGAAGGCTGTGTCTCTCAGGAGACATCGAACAGTTGTCAGAGGACCAGTGGCAAACCATATCCGACGGAATCAAGTTCTATCAGGGACTGGAACAGATCTTGAAAAACGGCGTTACCAGGATCTTCGGAAAGCGGAGCGCGTATATCCGGCATCCAAAGGGTACGCAGGCGGCGGTGAGAGCGAATGATAGGGAAATACTGATTGTCTGCCACGGTTTTGAGGATACGGACGATGAGTTCAGTATTCCGATAGAAAAAGGTTTTCAAACAGCCGGCAGATATGGAAGAGATATTTTCTGCGTGGAGGACGACCGGGTAATCGTGAAAAAGATGGAGGAATGGACGGCGGGAGCGGTCTATCTTATTAAAAAATAATACGGGACAAAGCAGGGCAGCGCTGTGTCCCGGTTCTCCAAAGAAAGGAACAGACCCTCCGCGGGCGGCAGCGGAGGGTCTATATGACTATGCATGGAAAGGATAAGGAAAATGGGGGTTACAGCAACATATGGATCGGATTCCCAGGTGACTTTGTACACTCTGGTGAATGAGAATAAAATGGAACTGACGGTCTGTGATTTGGGTGCAGTCCTGTACAGGCTGGTGGTACCGGACCGCAATGGAGAAATGCGGGACGTAGTGCTGGGTTATCAGGATCTGAACAATTACCGGTGCAATGATCCCGGACTGGGGGCGGTGATCGGGAGAAATGCAAACCGGATCAGCCATGCCTCCTTTACCCAAAACGGCCGTACATTCCGCCTGGATCAAAATGAGGGCGGCAACAACCTGCACAGCGGGTTTGACAGATATTTTGAACGGATGTGGGAGGCGGCAGCGGGCGGAACGGAAACGGAGCCGTCGGTTTCTTTTAAGCTGCACAGCCCTGATGGTGACCAGGGTTTCCCGGGCCAGGCAGATATTCAAGTCACTTATACATTGACAAAAGAAAATGAAGTAAAGATCTCTTATCATGCGATATCCGATCAGGACACCATATTCAATATGACGAATCACAGTTATTTTAACCTGTGTGGACACGACTCGGGGACGGTGGGGGATCATCTGCTATGGATCGATGCGGATGCCTATACACCGGCTGATCAGGCCTGTATCCCTACCGGTGGGATCTGCCCTGTGGAGGGAACGCCGATGGATTTCAGAGTTCCTAAGCGAATCGGACTGGAGATCGGCAGTGATGAGCAGGAATTGCGGTGGGGGTGTGGCTATAATCAGAATTTCGTGCTGAATGATCCGGGCAGTGGAAAGCCGTTTGCCATATTGGCCTGCCAGGAAAGCGGTATCTCCATGGAAATGTATACCGACCTGCCGGGGGTTCAGGTATATACGGGAAATTATCTGAACGGGGAGGTCGGAAAAGGCGGCTGCCGGTATGAGAAATGGGCCGGTGTCTGCTTTGAAACGCAGTATTTCCCGGATACGCCCAATAAGCCCGTATTTCCTACGAGTTTTGTAAAAGCTGGTACGGCGTATGAGGCTGACACCACCTATAAATTTCACACCATCAATTTTCCACATTATAATGGCTTTTTCGGTAAAAATGACCGAATCCAAGGTCCTTTTATCTTAAATAACAATAAATAACAACAAAATATAAAAAACTCCAATTCCTTTCCCGTTTTTTCTATAATGGACATAGTATTTCATGAAATGACTCTGAAATACAAAAAAAACCGATATGAAATAGCGAGAAAGGAGGATTTTTATGAAGGATGCGGATTCCAAAGGTCTTATAAAACATGGAAGAGAAATGTGCCGACGCTTGCTCAGACGCACCTTTACTGTATTAGTAGCCTGTGCCATGATAAGCAGTACGATGTTAACAAATTTGCAGGTTGCCTATGCAGGAGAAAATGTGAATAAGACGGAAGGAGGAGACATAGACGGGCCAGAGCAAATGCCGCAGGAATCCCAGGACGGTGTCCAAAACGTATCAGACGATATGGCTTCCACGGACGCGCAGGTAACGGCGCAGCCAGGAGACGAACCTCAGGCGGCCGGAACACCAGATCCGGCGAACGGGCCGGAAGCTACAGAATCACCAGCCCCGGAAAACGGGCCGGAAGCTACAGAATCACCGGTTCCGGCGGATAACCCGGAAGCTGCGGAATCGCCGGTTCCTGCAGATACACCAGAACCGACGGGTACCCCGGTACCAGATGGGACGACACCAAATGCGGATACCACAGATGCGGACGCACATTTGACCATTACAGAATTTAGTAATTGGAATCCGGATACTATTTGCGAAGTAACATTTAAAACACAGAGATCGGATCTTGGTTTACCAGAAGCTCTGGAAGCTTTGGTAACTTCCGTGCCGGAAGATGCGGATGCGGAACAGACAGGGAATGTGACCACGGAACCGAACACGATAAAAGTTCCGGTTCAGTGGAACTGTGATCATTATGACGGCACAGTGCTGGGAGACTATGTCTTTCAGGCAAGCCCTGTTGGGAATGTTCTGGCAGAACAGAACCTGTCACTGAAGGACGGCGTACTTTTCCCCACAGCGACGGTGCGGGTAGTGAGCGCGGGACCGGTGGTTCTGGAATCGGACCTGGGCGTAACCGTAACGGCGGATAACGAGGAGATCGTCGATCCCGATACCAGCTTAAACGTAGAAAAGAGCCAGGTGGCGGATGAAGTCCTGCAGGAACTGGCTGAAAAAGAAGAAAATATCAGCTATGACAATATGATCTATCAGAACCTGGATATCTCCCTTGAGATGGACGGGGAGCAGGTTCAGCCCGAAGGTCAGGTGGAGGTATCCATGGAGATCCCCGAGGGTATGGCGGAAGAAAATTTTGCCGTATATCATCTGGCGGAAGATGGAACGCTGACCAAAATGGAAGGCCGGGTCGAGGATGGAAAATATATTTTCCAGACCACCCATTTTTCTGATTACCTGGGGGTATCTACGCTGAATACCTCAGGCCCGGTTACTACATATAATGAACTGACCGCAGCGATCTCAGCGGCAAATCCCGGGGATACCATCACGATTCAGGGGGAAATCCCTCTCTCCTCACAGCTGAGCATCAGTAAGAAGCTGACGCTGACCGGGGGAACGATCTACAGAAGCTCAGACAGCGGGAAGATCAGTATTTATGGTGATGTGACTCTGGAGGGAATTATTATTGACGGGAAGGGGATATCTTCTTCATTAAACCTGATCCAGGTATTTCCAGGCGGGAACCTGGTCATTGAAAATGGGACATTTATTCAGAACCAGATGTCAACCGGTAATGGCCGTTCTGCTATATATGTCGGAGACGATACGGAGAGTGGGAATGCCGCATGTGTGATGAAGGACGGAAGTATTGTAAATAATACATCTGCAGCCCAGGGCGCCGGTGTTCTCGTGAAAAGCAATGGGACTTTCCACATGCAGGGCGGAGTTATTTCAGGAAACCGAACAACAGACGATAGTAACAATTATTCAGGCGCTGGTGTGTATAATCTGGGAAGCTTGTATCTGGAAGGCGGGCGTATCAGCGACAATCATGCAGCCGGATGGGGTGGAGGCATTTATAATACCTCGTACGCAAAGACATTTGCCATGACCGGTGGCATCATCGAAAGTTCCAACACTGCTACAAAGGGGAGCGGTGTATTCCACAGTGCACAGAACCAGGCCGGTGCGGAGTTCCATATTTCCGGTAATGCACAAGTGAACGCCGAGATTTATCTGGATTATAATAGCAGTACTGCGGATAAGTTTGCCTACCTGGATGGTCCTTTGAATTATACGATTACGATCAAGCCGTTAAATTATACGGAAGGCAAAGTGATCGCAAAAGTTTCGGATGCGATTACGGATGCTGCGACCATCAACAATATTCTCAACCAGTCGATCAAGAAAATCACGGTACCGGTAGTGGTATCGGGTTCGACTACTTCTGTGTGGTATACATACCTGGATGGCACATCCATTAAGATTACTCAGCAAAAACCGGATTACATAAAAGATCAGGTGTATGTGGATGGCCAGAACGGAAGTGACAGCACGGGAGACGGAACGAAAGATAATCCGGTACAAAGCTTTGACAAAGCCAAAGATTATCTGGATCATAACGGAACCATTATCGTAAAGGATCCGATCATAGTAGACAACGATCAGACGTGGGAATTACCGTCCGATGTCTATGGTGACGACTCGAAGGTGGTCATTGATACGGGCAGCGGGGAACCGGGGGTGGTTGTAAAGCCGGGCGGAACCCTGAACCTGGGTGACATCACGATCCAGAATCCCGGGGGCGATACGGTGATCGTAGTGGAAGGCGGTACGCTTAACACCAGCCCTGATACGACCCTGACCGGAAAAGACGGAACCGGAGTAGTGGAACATGTGCTGGATGTAACGGCGAAACTGTCCAATATTACGCATAACGGCCCGAGCTATGTTAACTCCGGGGAAGCTTACAGTACGACATTGACACCGGAAGCAGGCTACGAACTGCCGGATACGATTACGGTGGTGATGGGAACGGAGTTAGAGGCGGGAACCGGATATACCTATGATAAGACGAGCGGTGTGGTGTCGATCACTTCCGTGACGGCTTCTGTCACGATTACGGCGTCTGGAAATCCGATACCTGTTATGCTGACGGCAGTCCCGAACACCATATCGGGAAAAGTCCTGAAAGCGATTACCCCAGTGGAGCTTCAGGTGACCGGAGGAAGCGGGACGGCGGAACTTAGCATAACGGCGGGTACGCTGCCGGCGGGACTTACCCTGGAGAATGGCCGGATCGCCGGTACGCCCACAGAAACCGGAACGGGTACTGTGACGGTACAGGCCGCAGACGCCAACGGAACGACTGCCACGGTTCAGATATCCGTGGATATCCAGCCGTACCATGGAGAGATCACCGGTAAGGTAGCGGATGTGAATGGTCTGCCGCTGAATGGAGTCCAGGTAACATTAAAAGACGGCAGCGATCAAACGATCGGCAGCACTGTAACAAATGCTGACGGAGATTACAAAATCTCCGATCTGCCTGACGGAAGCTATACACTTACCGTACAAAAAGACACGGTTAGCAAAAACAGCTCCATTGGTATCAGCAATGACGGGGCAAATGTAACGGGTGACCGCAATTTTAAGCTGCCGGTGGGCGGCGCGGACTTAACCGGAACGGTTACGGATGTGAACAGCCAGGCAGTGGCGGGGGCGGAAGTTATTTTAAAAACAGCTCCGGATACGGAAGTTGGACGCTCTGCCACAGACGGTCAGGGGAAATATACATTCGCTAATGTCCCTGACGGCACCTATGAGATTACCGTCTCGAAAAATGGAAAAACAGATACATTTGAAGTAATAATCAGCAATAATGGACAGACAGCCGGCATGAAAGATGTGCAGCTGCTCATCGGCGGGGCTGATTTAACCGGAATAGTGACGGATGTCAATAAGCTGCCCGTTGAGGGAGCTGCAGTGGTTGTCAGCAGGAAGCCCGATAGCGAAGCGGGCCGCTTTACGACGGATTCAAGCGGCAGTTATACGATTACGAATCTGCCTGATGGAGAATATGTCATTACCGCAGAAAAAGACGGTACTACCGGGACGGCAAATGTAACGGTCAGTGCAAACGGCCAGAATGTGAGCGGAACCGGAAATGTGCAGCTGCCGTACGGCGGCGCGGACTTGTCTGGAAAAGTAATAGATATAAACGACCAGGCGGTGCCGGGAGCGGAAGTGGTATTAAAAACAAAAGCCGGAGCGGAGATTGGGCGATCGGTTACTGACGCTCAGGGAGATTATACATTCGCCCATATACCCGATGGAGCCTATGTGATCACCATTGAGAAAAACGGTGCAGCGGATACGTTTGAAGTAGGGATTAGCGGAAACGGGCTGACGGTAACCGGTATGAAAGATGTGCAGCTGCCTTTAGGCGGAGCCACATTAACCGGAACGGTTACGGATGTGAACGCCCGGCCGGCCAAAGGAGTGCTGGTCGTGATTACAGACAGCCTCGAAAAAGAGATCGGCCGCAGTACGACAGACGATCAGGGTAACTACACTATCGGCAATATCCCGGACGCAGCATATAAGATAACATTTGAAAAAGATGGTATTACCGGCACAGGAAACGTTACGATCAGCGGAAACGGGCAGAGTGTGATCGGAGATATGAATATGCAGCTGCCGGTGGGAGGCGCGGACTTAACCGGAACGGTTACGGATGTGAACAAGCAGCCGGTGAAAGATGCGGAAGTGATTTTAAAAGTGAAACCCGACACAGAAGCGGGACGTGTTACGACGAATGCCCATGGCTCTTATACATTTGCCAATGTACCTGACGGGACCTATGAGATTACAATCGGGAACCAGGGTACCACGGATCAGTTTGAAGTAGTGGTCAGCGCATATGGTCATACGGTAACCGGCATGAAAGATGTACAGCTGCCTATCGGCGGGGCCGAATTAAGCGGGAAAATCACAGATGTGAATAATAACGCAGTTGTTGGAGCGGAGGTAATCGTAAAAGATGGCTCCGGCAACGAAATTGGCCGTGATACGACAGACGGAAACGGAAGCTACATGATTCCCAATGTGCCGGACGGAACCCATACCATTACTGTGGTTAAAGATGGTACAACCGAAACGGAAACCATAGAAATCAGCCAAAATGGACAGACAGTAACCGGTGGCGGCAACATTCAGATCTTGTTTGGCGGAGCCAATGTAACCGGAACGATCACGGATGTGAACAAGCAGCCGGTCGAAGGAGCGGAAGTTGTGATCAAGGACAGCGAAGGAAACGAGCTGGGCCGGGACACGACAGACAGCAACGGGGATTACACGATTCCCAATGTGCCGGACGGAAATCATGATATCACCATCGAAAAGGACGGAAAGACCGAGACCGGAAAGGTCGAGATAAAAGACAACGGCAAGGATGTAAGCGGAGCCGGTGATGTACAGCTGCCGGTGGGCGGAGCTGATTTGACCGGAACGATCACAGATGTGAATAAGCAGCCGGTGGAAGGTGCCCAGGTCGTGGTAAAAGATGAAACCGGAAAAGAGATAGGCCGTGATACGACAGACAGCAATGGTGATTATACGATCCCTAATGTACCGGATGGAAAATATGATGTGACCGTAGAATCGGACGGAAAGACCGAGACCGGAAAGGTCGAGATTACCGGAAACGGACAGAACGTGAGCGGAACCGATGATGTACAGCTGCCGGTAGGCGGAGCGGACTTAACCGGTAAGGTTACGGACGTGAACGGGAATCCGGTTGAGGGCGCGGAAGTAGTAGTAAAAGATAACACCGGCAAAGAACTGGGGCATGATACAACGGACGTCAATGGGGACTATACGGTTCCCAATGTGCCGGACGGAACCCATGAAATCACGATCGAAAAAGACGGAAAGACGGAAACCGACCAGGTGGAAATCGGCAATAACGGACAGACAGTAACCGGTGGTGGTGACGCCCAGCTTCAGGTGGGCGGGGCAGACGTAACCGGAACGATCACGGATGTGAACGGTAAGCCGGTAGAAGGCGCCGAGGTCGTGGTAAAAGATGAAACCGGAAAAGAATTAGGCCGCGATACGACAGACGGCAACGGAGATTATACGATTCCCAATGTTCCCGATGGAACACATGACGTGACCATCGAAAAAGACGGTAAAACCGAGACGGGCAAAGTAGAGATCACCGGCAACGGCCAGAATGTATCCGGAACCGACGATGTGCAGCTGCCGGTAGGCGGAGCTGATGTAGGCGGTAACGTTACGGATGTAAACGGCAAACCGGTTGTGGGTGCCGAAGTAGTGATCAAGGATCAGGACGGAAAGGAACTGGGGAAGGATACGACAGACGCCAACGGCGATTATCAGATCCCCAATGTGCCTGACGGCAGCCATACGATTACCGTTGAAAAAGACGGTAAGACCGAGACTGGTTCGGTGGATATCGCCGGAGGAGGCCAGAATGTAGATGGAGATAAGAATGCCCAGATACAGGTAGGCGGAGCCAGTGTGGAAGGAACCATAACGGACAAGGACGGGAACCCGATCAGTGATGCAGAGGTAACCGTAAAAGATGAAAATGGTAAAGAGCTGGGCAAAGATAAGACGGACCAGAACGGCCATTACGAGATAACCAATATCCCGGACGGGGAGCATTCTCTGACAGTGGATAAGGATGGAAAAGCCAATACTTCCGATCTGAAAGTAGAAGGCGAGAAGGTAACTGAAGTAAATGGACAAAAGGGTGAGAAGCCTGACATCAGCACAAACCTTGGCGCTGAGATAAGCGGTACCCTGACGAATGATCAGAACGATCCCGTCAGCGGCGCGCAGATCACGGCAAAGGACGACAAAGGGACGACTCTGGATACGGACGTGACCGATGAAAATGGCCGGTACCATATAGAGAATCTGCCGGACGGGACCATCACGGTCACTATAACACACCCCAAATATCCGGAACACAGCATCCAGGTAGCCGTAAACGGCGGAAAAACAGACCTGACCGATGGTCTGCATATACAGAAGGATGCACAGGTGAAGGCTGCGGAAGATGCTATCCGCGCTCTGATCGATCCCAACACCAGCAGTGAGGCCCAGATTAGCGCTGCCAAGAGCCAGATCGCGCAGGCCAAAGAACTTTATGACGTGCTGGGCGGTAAACAAAGCCAGGTAGAAGATGAGCTGATTCGGAAACTGGATCAGTTAATCCGCAAGGCTGCCTCCTTAGAGGTAAACTTAGATATAAAAACAGCGGGAACCCAGGTCACACTTTTGGAGAACCCGGAAGATCTGATCGGATTAGTAGTCAGCTCCGAGGAACTCAATAACAGCAAATCCATCCAATTAGTCGTCACAGTAACCGCCATAGCGGCGGATGCAGCGGAAAAGCAGCAGATCCAGCAGGCGGCGGGCGGCAGAACAGTAGGTTCCTATTTCGACATTAGTCTGATAAAAAATATTACCTGGCAGGATGGAAGCCAGGAAAGCTTACTGGTCAGCAATGTTCCAAGAGAGATCGTATTTACCATTACGATTCCGGAAGGGATGCGGGGCGGCAAGGATTATGCCGTGGTTCGCTACCATGACGGTGTTGCGGAAGTATTACACACAACGCAGATTGGTGACACATTGAGATTCAGTTCCGACAAGTATTCCACTTATGCGATCATCTACACCCCGATCGAAAAGCATGATGTGCCGGATACCAAACATAACAATGATTCCCAGGGCAGCAGTTCTGACAGCCAGGTTTCAGCTGCGCAGACAGGGGATCAGACTCCGATAGGCCTGATGATGATGTTAAGCTTAGCAGGACTATTCGGTATAGCTACAATATTTACAAGAAAGAAGATAGTCAATCGCAAATAGTATCTAAAAATCAAAAGGGGACATGTCCATTTCAGTTTGGGACATGTCCCCTTTGATTTTTTGACGAATTGGACATGTCCCAAACCGGAATGGACATGTCCCCTTTCGGCCTTCGGCGGTTTTCTTAGACCCTTGACAAAAATGGGGCGGATGCTTATAATAGATTCAGTTGTAAAGACAACACAAAATCGCCAAAGCGCAGAAGAGAACAGTAGGATATGAGAACCATCCAGAGAGAGGTGTTAATCAGCTGGAAGCACCTTATGGGAAAGATATCTGAAGACCATCCCGGAGCGGCCTTAATACGGCACGGTGACCCCGTTATCGGTCCAAATGAAGTGGTTTTGCAAGAAACAAGAAGGGTGGAACCGCGGATCATATTAGAAGATGTCCGTCCCTTTCCGTGCTGGTACAGTGTGGGAAGAGGCGGTTTTTTAATGCGTTTAAGCGCATGCAGGAGAGTAAAGAAGGGAGATACTAACATGATCGTAACTTTAAAAGACGGATCAAAAAAAGAATTTGAAAACGCCATGTCTGTCATCGATATTGCCAAAGATATCAGTGAGGGACTGGCCAGAATGGCCTGTGCAGGAGAGGTAAACGGGGAAGTAGTGGATCTGCGCACAGTAATCGATAAGGATTGTAACCTGAACATCCTGACCTTCAGCGATGAGGGCGGACGCGCTGCATTCCATCACACGACTTCCCATATCATGGCCCAGGCGGTGAAGAGACTGTATCCCAGTACTAAGCTGGCGATCGGGCCTTCGATTGCGGACGGGTTTTATTATGACATGGACCGGGAGGAGCCTTTTACAGCGGAAGAGTTAGAGAAGATCGAAGCGGTAATGAAGAAGATCGTGAAAGAGGATCTGAAGATCGAGCAGTTCACTCTTCCCAGGGAAGAAGCGATTCAGTTTATGAAGGATAAGGAAGAACCCTATAAAGTAGAACTGATCGAAGATCTGCCCGAGGGAGAGACCATCAGTTTTTATCAGCAGGGAGAATTCGTGGATCTGTGTGCCGGCCCTCATCTGATGAGCACAAAGCCGGTGAAGGCATTTAAGCTGACCTCCCTGGCAGGCGCTTACTGGCGGGGCAGTGAGAAGAATAAAATGCTGACCAGAATCTATGGTACTTCTTTTACCAAGAGTGCCGATCTGCAGGAATATCTGGACCGGATTGAAGAGGCGAAGAAACGTGACCACAGGAAACTGGGAAAAGAGCTGGGTTTATTTACTATGATGGACGAGGGACCAGGATTCCCGTTTTTCCTGCCCAAGGGCATGGTTTTAAAAAATACTCTGTTGGACTATTGGCGTCAGATACACACGAAGGCAGGTTATGTGGAGATCTCCACGCCGATCATGCTGAGCCGGAAACTCTGGGAGACGTCCGGACACTGGGATCACTATGCAGATAATATGTATACTACGGTGATTGATGAGGAAGACTTCGCGATCAAACCGATGAACTGCCCCGGCGGTATTCTGGTGTACAAATCAGAGCCCCATTCCTACCGCGACCTGCCGATCCGTATGGGGGAAATCGGCCTGGTGCACCGCCATGAAAAATCAGGGGCGCTTCACGGCCTGATGCGTGTCCGCTGCTTTAACCAGGATGATGCGCATATCTTCATGATGCCGGAACAGATCAAGGAGGAGATCAAAGGCGTTGTACAGCTGATTGACGAGGTATACAGCCTGTTTGGGTTTAAATATCATGTGGAACTGTCGACGCAGCCCGAGGACAGCATGGGAAGCGCCGAGGACTGGGCGATGGCTACGGACTCCTTGAAAGCCGCCCTGGAAGAGCTGAATCTTCCGTATGTAATCAATGAAGGGGACGGCGCATTCTACGGCCCGAAGATCGACTTCCATCTGGAAGATTCCCTGGGCAGAACCTGGCAGTGCGGAACGATCCAGCTGGATTTCCAGATGCCGCTGCGGTTTGACCTGGAGTATATCGGTGCGGATGGAGAACGCCACAGGCCGATCATGATTCACCGGGTGGCTTTTGGATCAGTGGAACGTTTTATCGGAATCCTGATCGAACATTTTGCCGGTGCATTCCCTACCTGGCTTGCCCCGGTTCAGGTTAAGGTGCTGCCGATATCAGATAAGTTTATCAATTATGGAACGGATGTCCTCCAGAAATTAAAAGATGCCGGCATCCGTGCGGAACTGGATACCCGGGCTGAGAAAATCGGTTATAAGATCCGAGAGGCTCAGACACAGAAAATACCTTACATGCTGGTAGTTGGAGAAAAAGAGGCCGACAGTAAAACCGTGGCGGTAAGAAGCCGGGCAAATGGAGACGAAGGACCTCAGGGACTGGATGCGTTTATTGAGAACGTTCAGGAAGAAATTCGTACAAAGAAAACGGCAGTACCTAAATAAAATGACGAAAAGCGGCTAATCAGTATTGGCCGCTTTTTTTGATGATAAGCTAAATTTTTCTGAATATTAATTAAAATTTGATTACGATGCAGTCAGGATAAAAACAGAGGAAAAGGCACATAATATTCCTGGAATCTATTCAAAAGGAGGAAATGAAAATGCCGCAATTAGATTGTTCTGTTGATAGCTGTGTCTATAATAAAAGAGAATGCTGCTGTCGTGGTGAGATCTGTGTAGATGGAAGAGAAGCCAAAAGTTCGGAAGATACCTGCTGCCGCAGTTTTGAAGAGAAGCGAGGGGAATCTTTTTTAAGTGCTACGGAACATCCTACCCAGACGATTAATGTAGAGTGTAAGGCAACGGATTGTATCTACAACAAAGATTGCATCTGTGATGCGAGACACATCGGTATCGCCGGATCTAACGCATGTCACTGTGAACAGACAGAATGCGCCAGCTTCTGCTGCCACTAATCCGTAATAGTTAAAAAACTCCATTTAGGAAGAATTTTGTAAAAAACGGTATAGCCCCCCAAAAGGGCTATGCCGTCTTTTCCTTTCTATACCTGCCGGGAGGATGGGGAACATCGCCCTATGGTAATATCGTATCATTCCGCAATGCTTCGCTCAGATTACAGCGCAGCAGGCGTTTTCCGCCGATGTAGTAAGCCAGTGCCACGAAGACAATGATCGCAAGGCAAAATAGCGCAATGGGGATCATCGGGGCTTCGGCCCAGAACTCCATCGGGTTTAGATGGCTTGCTGCCGCCGCGAATTGCACAAAAGCTATGGTTAAGGGCAGTGTGATCAGCAGGGGACGGCCGGCAATGACCAGTGCCTCAACACAGAACATCTTACGGATGCCGGCGGGCGTCATGCCTACGGACATATATTGGGCGAATTCCCGTTTCCTCTGCGTGAGGAAACCCAGCGTATTTGAGAACACGTTGGCAATGCCGATCACAGCCAGCAGAATACAGAACCCGCCTAAGATCAGAAGATAGCCGGATATCATATGGTCATTGGTAATCTTTTCACCGATCCGGTTTTCACTTTCAATTTCGTAATTCCTGCCCAAAGATTTCAATATGCGGTCCTCTAATTCTTCCGCACCGGCCAGGTCGAGTCCTTCTTTTCCCAGAACCCGGATGTAGGTATCTTCTTCGGCCCTTGTAACGGTTTTCCCCTTGTTCTTCAACAGAAGTAAGAGCAGTTCATATTCCATCGGGCTCAGACTGATTTCCTCTCCTTCGCAAAATACCATCATCCGGCTCTGATCCAGAGAAATAGAATCGCAGGAGAGATACTGTTCAGACACATTTCCCGTTCTGCGCAGCAATGCACAGATACGGGAGTACAAAACATCCAGCTCGAAAGGTTTCACCACATAATCATCCGCACCGCTCTGAAAACCGAATATGACGTCCCGGGAATCATCCCGGACCGTGAGAAAGATCAACGGCAGATCATTCCAGTTGGAGCGGATAAAGCGGCAGAGGGCATCCCCCTGGCCGTCCGGCATATTCCAATCCACCAGGACGAGTCCGGGCACGTGTTTTCGCAAAGCCTCCTTTGCCCCGGCTATCGTTGCATACACGGAAACCTGATAGCCTTTCCGTTTTTGCCAATGGAAAACACATCTTGTACTTTCAAAGTAGCTGTGCTAAATTAAATATATCCGGCAGAATTCTCTGCCTGTCGATTCCGGCGTCTCGCCATAATATTCCACCAATCCATGTATCATACCAAGAACAAAGGAGAAAATGTGTATGGAGAAAAAAGTAAAACTGAATCCTGAAGAAAGAACGGACGATTATCCGGCAGGACAGCAGGATGCCCTTCGAGAAATCAGGTTGACCCTGAAAAATGATGTGGTATTCCGCAGCGTTTTCCGCAGAAGCAAAAAGGGGCTGCAAGGCCTTCTGGGCGCTCTGTTGAATATTCCGCCGGAGAGCATTCGTGATATCGAGTTTCTGGACACTCACCTTGATTTGGAATACCCGGAGGATAAGGAAGGTATTCTGGATCTGAGGATAATCTGTCAGAACCGTAGACATATCAATATCGAGATGCAGATGTACCATGTTAACTATTGGGAGGATCGTTCTCTTTTCTATAACAGTAAACTTTTTATAAGCAGTGTACGCAAAGGAGAGGATTACCGGAATGCGAAAATCTGTATTCATATAGGAATATTGGATTTTACTCTGTTTCCGGATCAGAGAGAGTTTTATTCTATACATAAGATAGCGAATATAAAGACCGGAAGGATCTATAGTGACAAGCTGGCATTTCATGTGGTAGAATTAAGTAAAGTGAAGCAGGCTTCTGAAAAAGAGAAGACTACAGACGTATATCGCTGGGCCAGGCTGATTTCCGCGGGAAGCATTCAGGAGATGAAGATGCTGGCCAAAGGAGATGAGTATATGAAGGAAACGGTAGATGTGTTTGAGGATTTCTCGCTGGAAGATGAGGAACGCTACCGGGCATTCCGCAGAGAAATGGCGATTATGGACCGGAAATCAGAAATGAATGATGCATTTAAGGACGGGGTTGAGAAAGGAATGGAGCAGGGAAAGCAAGAGCTGGTTCTAAACATGCTAAAATCCGGTATCTCAATCGAAAAGATTGCATCTATGGCAAATTTATCCGTTGACTTAATCCGTGAGTGGGAGAAAGCGGCAGTGTAAAAGGAATTACGGTGTAGAAAGAATTTGTAAAAAGATTCAGACAAAAACTTGACAGCCTGATAAAATTATGGTAATTTTAATAAAGCTGCGAACAACGAAGAAGAGTATCCACTCTCACCTTAGCACAAAAGCGTGACTATGGTTCATAATGAAAAGCATGATTGAAATATGCTCATTCATATAAGTGGATAGTCTGTCTATCCACTTTTTAATTTTTTTATGGAGGTGCACAACTATTAGCGATTTAATGATTAACGAGCAGATCAGGGACAAAGAAGTTCGTTTGATTGGGGAAGATGGAGAGCAATTAGGTATCATTTCGACGAAAGAGGCCATGAGGCTTGCGCGCGAGGCGGAACTGGATCTGGTAAAGATTGCCCCTACTGCAAAGCCGCCGGTATGTAAGATCATCGATTACGGCAAATTCCGTTATGAGCAGGCCAGAAAAGACAAAGAGGCCAAGAAAAAGCAGAAAGTTATCGATATCAAGGAAGTACGTCTTTCACCGAACATTGATACAAATGATTTAAACACGAAAGTGAACGCAGCGAGAAAGTTTCTCACCAAAGGTGATAGAGTTAAAGTGACACTTCGTTTCCGTGGAAGGGAAATGGCTCACATGTCGAGCTCCAAGCAGATCCTGGATGTATTTGCCGAAAAACTCGCAGATGTGGCAACCGTTGAGAAAGCTCCCAAACTGGAAGGACGGAGCATGACTATGTTTTTAACTGAAAAACGTTAAAAATAGATTATAATTTCTAAGGAGGAACATAGAAATGCCTAAAATGAAAACAAGCAGAGCTGCTGCAAAACGTTTCAAAAAGACCGGAACCGGACAATTAAAGAGAAATAAAGCATACAAGAGCCATATCTTAACTAAGAAATCTCAGAAGAGAAAGAGAAATCTTAGAAAAGCAACCATCACGGATGCAACCAATGTTAAGAATATGAAAAAGATACTGCCCTATTTATAGGATGTAAGTGAAGGAGGAAATAAGACATGGCAAGAGTAAAAGGCGGTATGAACGCTAAAAAAAGACATAATCGTACATTAAAACTTGCGAAAGGTTACAGAGGCGCAAGATCAAAACAATACAGAGTAGCAAAACAGTCTGTTATGAGAGCGCTGACCAGCTCCTACGCAGGCAGAAAAGAAAGAAAACGCCAGTTCCGTCAGCTGTGGATCGCCAGAATCAATGCGGCTGCCAGAATCAACGGATTATCCTACAGCAGATTTATGTATGGCTTAAAGCTGGCCGGTGTGGATATGAACCGGAAAATGCTGGCTGAGATGGCTGTAAATGATGCGGACGGATTTGCACAGTTGGCTGAAGTAGCGAAAGCGAAATTAGCATAAAAATAGACAGGCCCTTGAAACAGTGTTGTTTCAGGGGCTTTTTTTAGTTATGAGCACTTCAGAAGCGATTCTACAAAACTTTAATATGCGGTAAAATAAGAGACTGCAAACTGGACGATACGGCATATGTCATAACGGCTGTCAGAAATCCGATAGAATACGCGGATGAAGATAAATATTTTGAGTCATTTAGAAATGTTATAAACAGTATAAGAGAAAAACTGGATTACCCCAGTATGACCATATCGATTGAAAAAGTTGAATACTATTATTTTATTCAGCCAGGTTCCTGACGGTCTTCTTATCAATCGCCTGCATGGTGGCCAATATACCGTCTAGGTGGTCATATTCATGCTGAATTAATTCTGATAGATCCCCTTTAAAAATCCTGACCTGCTCTTTCCATTCCAAATCCCTATATGTCATCCTGCACTTTTGATATCTTTTTACCTTTACGATTAAATTCGGAAAGGACATACAGTCATCCATGACCTCCATCTGCGCCTCCCCGATTGGTTCCAGTACCGGATTGAGGAAGAGTTACGGATGATCGATATACATATACAGCACATGCTTAGGAACATCGATCTGCGCAGCGGCAATTGCGCGTCCGGCTTCCCGAGCAGATCACAGAGGCAGTATTCGGTGATATACCGGTTATCTGATCTCATATGGTCGCAGAGTGGCGATAGGATACCGGAGTTCATCATTAACGTATCCATTTAAATCCCCCCTTTTCAATATGACTTTACCTTATAAGTAGAGCTCATTTTCCTTTCGCAGCCCCGCGAATGACTGCAAGTGTTCTCCAAGAACCGCCAACACCTGTTCCGGAAGTGACCGGGCGTGGGCCGGACAGATGGAGATACACCGCATGCACTGGATACACTTTTCAGGATCCGTATCACTGGGAGAATTTTTTGAGATCGCCTGTACCGGGCATTTCTGCGCACATAACCCGCATCGGCGGCAGGCGTCTGATACGACAGGAACATTCGGTGAGGACTTCCATGCCTTATACGGTCGGCTGCCCGGTATAACAGAAATTATCTCCCTCTGTCCGGTTTCCCATTTCTCCAGTATCCGGTTGGAAAAATCTGCGAGACAGGCCTGGTCCCAAGCATCGGGCCTGTGTTCGGCCAGCTTATGTATGATAGAATGCTCCGCCAGCAGGGCGGCCGCAGCCAGCGGCTTGAACCCCTGCTCTGACACCACGTCGTTAAGCTCCAGCAATGCGTCCTCGTAAGCGCGGTTTCCATATACTGCGGCAATGATGGCAGGAGTCTGATTTCCTCGAATTTTTTTCAGCTTATCCGTCATGCAGGCTGGAATTCTGCCTCCGTATACCGGGCCGGCGAAGAGGACGAGATCCTCTTTGGTAAAGTTAAGAGGATGGGCTTCAGGCAGTGTTAGATCCACTTCCTGGATGTGCTGCGCAAGTCCTTTTGCCAGAAAAACAGCGGCCTGCCGGGTTCCGCCTGTGGGACTGAAAGCAACGATGGTGATTGTTGTAAGCATGTTATTTTCCACCTTCCTGCCGCCTCAGCGGCTTATTCTTCTATTATCTGAATTTGTCCTAATCCTTTTGTAGTCAATGATTCAGTTCCTGTATACCGGATTCCTAGGCGGAGTGATCTGCTGAAAACTGGAATCCGCACCTTTTTTGACTATTACATTCAGTGTAATACCCTTAATCTGGAATGTCAAATTTCTTAAGTTTCCCTAAACTGAATGACTTATCCTAGATAAAATGGTAAAATAACGGAAGTAGTAAATAGCAGTAATCGTATAGAAATATATAATGGAAATAGAAATTGTGATAAGACGGTAAAACGGAGCCGGCGGATTCCGGCAATGAGTGAAGCCTGGAAGGAGGAATGAGAATGAAACCCTATAAGCCCAGTGAATTAGCTGTTCAGATGATGGATTATCTGGACTGCCCCTGTGAGGTATTCGGGCCAATGGACGATGATGATGCCTTATGGGCTGCTTATCAGAATGCTTATGAACAGGGGAAAACCATGGGATTTGTTCCCGTATTGGTGAAAGTGGATGATACTCTGATGGAATGTCTGCTGATGAATGCGGCGAAAGACGACGATACGGACCAGCTGGAACTTCAGGATATTTGGAATTACCGGCATGGGCTGCTGGAGCAGGAGAAAGAGATAGGTGTCCGGTATCTGGATCAATGGATACAGGAGAGGCGTCAGGAGGCGGAAGAGGACGGGATCGACTGGCAGCAGGAGATCATGGGCGCAAGGGGGCAGGGGGAGGCCTGCGACCGGTTCCTGTCCTACTGGAATTACCAGACGGAGGAGACCGATGAGATGATCCTGGCCAGATTACCGGCTAAACATCCCTGGGAGGTATTTGCATGGCTCCCCATGGGAAACTGGAATGAATGCCCTAACACGCCGGAACTAATGGCGGTGGCCCGCTACTGGTATGAAAATCACGGAGCTGTGCCGGCCTGCGTCAGCCATGATGAACTGGAATTCATCCTGGAGGCTCCGGTCGGGGACTATGAAGCGGCAGGCAGGCTTGCTTTGGAACAATATGCGTTTTGCCCGGACAGGGTCGAGCAGTGTGAGGAAGACGGCAGTGTGGAGAAGCTTGCGGATACCCTGGCCAGATCGACGGTCTGGTATTTTTGGTGGGATTGAGAGGAAAAAGGATGACGCGCGCCCAGGAGCTGTGGCCGGAAGCGGTGGATGGTTATAGTCTGAAGATCAATTTGTAGGAGCGCATCCGTGATACCCACATATATTAATAGAAAGAGTATGATGGGGGATCAGGATGGTAGGTGGATGGGAGTATCATTCAGAACTAACGCCTTATGATCAGTTCATATTTTATAATGCGATTGGAAGTCATGAAAACTATTTTTACCAGCCGATTGCGGTAGCGACTCAGATCGTAAACGGTACGAATTACAAATTTATGTGTATTGCAAAACCCCGGGTACCGGGACTGCCGTCATTTTATGCAATCGTGGAGATCTATAAACCGATTGACGGTACTCCTTACGCGGTCAGTATTTATCCGGCGGAGGAATATCGCTATAAAAAATAGTAGCGCTCGAAAAAACCTCGCTGACTATTTTTCATGCATCGCACGTAAATGCCCAAAATACGGGCATTAAGTGCTCATAGCTATAAAAAATAATAGCGCTCGAAAATACCTCGCTGACGTGAAAGGATACGAGGATGGTCTGTCCCGTAATCCCATGTACGTAGCATATTTCATATTCTTTCTGGGCTGTGTACTGCTGACGCAATCGTTATTGCTGTTAGTTTTTGTGCTTATTTTCCAGATAACAGCACATTGGATGATTCGTGCGGAAGAAAGATGGTGTATCGGGCAGTTTGGAAGTACGTACCTTCAGTATATGAAAAAAGTCCGGCGCTATTTTTAAGCGTCACGACACCGCAACTGGTTACAAAGATAACTTACGGTCTAAGGGAGGCCTGTACGATGAGCGAAATGATGATATTTCCAAATAGAGAAGACTTTAGAAAATGGCTGCATGCGAATGGCCAGTCAAGTCCCGGTGTATGGCTGCTGTTCGGAAAAGCTGGCGGGCCCAAAACGCTCAGGGCCGGCGAGGCGCTTGAAGAAGCCCTCTGCTTTGGATGGATCGATGGACTTATGGAAAGCATCGATGCGAAAGCTTATAAGAAATATTTCTCTTTGCGCAGACCGAACAGCAAGTGGTCGGATAAAAATAAGGCTTTAGTTGAAAAACTGGAAGCACAGGGGTTAATGACCGATTATGGCAGAATGAAAGTAGAGGAAGCCAGGAAAAATGGACAATGGGAATCGAAAAAAGCCCCTGCAATAACAGAGGAGCAGATCGCTTCGGTCACTGCTTTATTGAAGGCCTATGAACCGGCACATACCAATTTTCTCGCCATGTCGATGTCGGTAAAGAAAACCTATACCAGGGCATACCTGGATGCAAAAACAGAGGCAGGCCGTGAAAAACGTCTCACGTGGATGGTGGAGCGGCTCAATAAGAATTTGAAGCCGATGTAGAAGGTGCCATAGGGAGGGTGAAAATTGATGCAGACGATATACATGCACGGGCTGGGGCAGAATGCCTCATCCTGGAAGGACGTGATTACCAGCAGGAAAGAGGAAGCTCAGGCCTCGTGCCCGGATCTGGCAGAACTCATTCAGGGCGGCGGGACTGACTATTCAAATCTTTATTCCGCTTTTTCCGAATATTGTGGGAAATTCCAGGAACCATTCTGTTTGTGCGGGCTTTCTCTTGGCGCTGTTCTGGCGCTTCATTATACGATTGACCATCCGCTGAGAGTAAAGAAGTTAGTCCTGATCGGCGCCCAATATAAGATGCCGCGCCTGTTGTTGAAAATCCAAAGTATGATCTTTCGCTTTATGAAGGAAGCTTCTTTCCAGCAGATGGGATTTGGGAAAGAGGAATTTATCCGCCTGTCGGACTCCATGAGCACGTTGGATTTCAGCGGGGGCCTGAAAAAGATACCTTGTGATACTTTAGTCCTGTGCGGTGAGAGGGATCGGGCCAATAAAAAGGCGGCCAGGGAGCTGGCTGTACATCTCGCCCATGCCAAGCTGCAGATTGTAGAAGGGGCAGGACATGAAGTAAATACGGACGCCCCTTCAAAATTGGCAGCAATACTGGATCATTTCTATCACAATACAGATTCTTGAAGAACCCGGAACGGATGAATTTACAGTCTCATCCGTTTGGATCGTCCAAATGTTCGATCTCCGGGTATTCTGACAGCAGTCTGTCATTGGCGATCTCCAAGTGCCGGTAATATTCGGAATAGGAATGGCTTAACTGTTTTAAGGCGGGAATAAACACGTCGTAATATCCGGTGGTGCTGTAGAATTCCTTCATCAGCTTCATGAGTTTGTTAGCAGGCGAATTTTTGTACTCGTCACTTTTTTTGTACGCCAGATACTGTTCTAAAAATTCCTTGTTATCGGACAGAAATTCATCCGGGTTTTCGATGGATTTTTTTGTGTTTTCCAGCATACCTGTGATTTGTTCTGTGCTTATGTGACTGGTACCTTCCATTAAGTATTCCTGCAGATCTTGAGGCAGTTCCAGAGAAGGCGTACTATCCAAAAAGGTCAGGATCGTATCAAAAGCGTTCTGCTGACTTTCTGTCTCAATGGGCTCATTTAAAAATGGGGCAAAATGCATACAGATAAATCTGCCATAATAGCCCGGGAAGGCATCCAGGAATTTTTCAGTGATTGTCTTACTGTTCTCTAATGTCTGCAGCCTTGCACTGATATCCGAATAGGGTACGCCTCGGCTTAATTCATCGAGAATTTCTTTTTTTCTGGATTCTCTCTGAAGATTCAATTCTTTGCGGACGGAAATGTCTTGTAAAGTACTGTTTGAATGATCCGCCAGCACAGTTTTAATTTCTTCCGTACTTATGCCAAGTTTTCTGAGAACAGAGATTTTATTTAACTGCTCAATATCATTTTCACTGTAATCCCGGTAGCCGTTATTCAGTACAGCTGGCGCAATCAGCCCCTGCAGTGTATAATATTCGATTGCTTTTTTGGTTAATCCTGTGAGTTTGCTTACCTGTTTTATTAACATATGAATCACCTCTATGCAATCATAAGCTAACCCCTAAGGGGATAGTCAAGTGTTTTTTGTAAAATAATCTATAAAAACCTGCAGGTGATTATAGCTGGTATATGTATGGAAGCCAAGTTGAGAGGGTTGCTGTATGGAAAAAAGTACAGGAAAGAATTTCAAAAAATGGAATAAAAATCTTGACATCACGGTACACTGTTATTATAATTAACATTGTTGTTAGATTATAGTCCTCGATAGCTCAATGGTAGAGCATTCGGCTGTTAACCGAAGGGTTGTTGGTTCGAGCCCAACTCGGGGAGTTTAACTATTCCTGTAAACGTTACTGTTTGCAGGTTTTTTTAGCTTAAGCCGTGCTCAAAAGCGAAGAAAGTGAGAGAAAGCTATATGTTAGAATACAATGCCTTATCCCACCAGTTATTGGAAATGAACAGGGCTCTGAAAGAAAAAGAGGAGCTGATTGCAAAGCTGACCACTTTGGACAATCTGACCGGGCTGCCCAATTGGTCAACCACAAATACATATATGGAAAGGTGTCTGACACAGCGGCTGCATCCGATTGGCCTGCTTTGCATCGATTTTGATAATTTTAAAGTTTTTAACCATACATATGGATATCTTCTGGGAGATCTTCTGCTGGCGCAGTTTGGAAAAAAGGCGGTGGAATGCCTGCAGTTGGACTGCGGAATCATGGGCCGGTTGAACGGGGAGGCGTTTTTGGGGGTGATCCCAAATGCCACGCCGGAAAGTATGCAAAAGTTCAGCGATACCTTATTCGCGATAACGGAAGGGTTAACGGTGAACCTCCCTGACACGCCGAAGGTAGAGGCGGGTCTGACCATCAGTATCGGCGGCGTTTTGTGGAACGGGGAAGGAGAGATGACCTCCTACGCGCTGTTAAGACAGGCCGATCTGATGATGCGCCAGGCTAAAAAGGCAGGCCGTAACCAATATGTGTTTCATCAGATTTTCCAGCTCCCGAATACAGGTCAGAATAGTAAACAGGAGGATCTGTTCTTCTATTTGGCGTCACAGATCCGGGGTGCGTTGGAAAATGGCGAATTCGAACCCTTTTATCAGCCTCTTTACAGTGTGCAGGATAATATTCCGGTGTCGGCGGAGGCACTGGTGCGCTGGCGCCATCCCGTGTACGGAATCCTGGAGCCGGGCCAGTTCCTGCCCCTGTTTGAATCAAGCGGGCTAATTGTCAAGCTGGATCTGTATATGTTTGAATGCAGCTGCAGGAACATCAGGCGCTGGCTGGATGCCGGCTTATCCGTCGTTCCGGTATATTGTAACTTCTCGCGCCTTCATTTCCTGAAAGACGGGTTTGCACGGCGGCTGCACGAGATAACTGAGAAATATCATGTATCATCCAGAAACCTGGGGATCGAGATTACGGAAAATATGCTGGTGGAGGACGCGCAGCCCATCATTGATCAGCTGAGGGAACTGCGGGGGCTTGGTTATTCCGTAGCGATGGATGATTTCGGATCAGGCTATTCATCGTTCGGTATGCTTCAGGAGCTGCCGGTCAACGTCATCAAGCTGGACCGGGTCTTTTTTAACCGGGATCTGCAGGATTTTAGAAATACTTCCATCATCTGCGCGATCGTCTCTATTATCAAGGCTCTGGGAATGGCCATCGTCTGTGAGGGGATTGAGAATGAACAGCAGATCGCTTTTCTGAGGGGGATTGGCTGCGATGTGGTCCAGGGCTTCTACTATGCCCGCCCGATGGAACGGTCCCGGTTCGAAGAACTGCTGCAGGGCGGGTGCGGCGGCAGTTCCGTCGTGGAACGGCGGCATACCGATGCCGTCCGTGCCTTTGTGGAGCAGGTCTTCACAGATTACTTTGTACAACAGGATTTCGATCGGTTTTCAGCCTGTGTGGACACAGAGGTGGAGTGGCATGACCTATTCTGTGAGCAGCCGATGCAGGGCCAGGGTGAGATTTTTCCCCATTTCGAGAGTAATATCAGAGGGAAAAAATTCTCCGTGATTTACAGAAGCATCACGCCACATCACGCGGATAACTTTATCCCGGTCAGCGGAGAGGCGATATTGGTAGATGAGGGTACCCAGCCTCCTTTCTGCAGAAACTTCTATTTCTCGTTCAACTGCATACAAAGCGGTAAAAAATTAACTCTTATGAAATCTAATATGCATCTCATCCGGGCGGACAGTTATGTCAATCTGTTCCGCGCGCAGAGAGAAATCAGGATTAACCAGGACAGGCACCTGGATGAGAGAGCGCAGATGGATCCCTATTATTCCATGCTGCCTCTGGGTGTTGTCCGCTATGAACTGACGGCAGATATGGTCATCACCTATATGAATGATGTTATGTTCGACATCATAGGTTACACCCCGGAGCAGTTCTGGGGGGAAATGGGCGGGAACCTGCGCCAGATCGTCCACCCGGACGATTTGAATCTCATTTACCAAAATAGTTTGAAAATGATCGAGGGCGAAAAGGTGGAGCCCTTTGTCTATCGGTTTACCCGCCATGACGGCAGTATTTCCAGAGTATTATACTACCAGTGCACGGTGGTGGCTGCTGATCATCGGCCTTTGATTCAGAGTATGTACATCTGGATGGACAGGCTGCCGCATTAAAAAGTAAGACTTAGACTCGGAAAATCAGCGTTAGAAGGCGCCGCGATCGTATCCAGATCGCGGCGCTCTTTATCGTCCGCCCGGCGGCCAACGTCATAGGCTGCTTTTGTACCTAATGGATGAATAAACTTTAAGTGCTCTATAAATAAATATACAAATAATCCTTGCATGTTACGTAAGGTCATGAATTATATTATATACAAGGTGATGAAAAAGACAAACAACAGAGTAATACCACAGGGAATTATGACAGTAGGAATTGGGCTATGATCCATTTGAAGGGAGAATAAAATGAGTTATGCCATCCAGGTTGACGGACTAAAGAAAAGTTATGGCGAACATATGGTGCTGAATGGTTTAAATTTTCATGTGGAACAAGGTGAAATTTTCGCCTTGCTGGGCGTGAACGGCGCGGGGAAAACCACAGCCCTTGAAATTATTGAGAACTTACGAAAGTATGACGAAGGCAGGATCGCGGTAAACGGCAGGGTGGGAATACAGCTGCAGTCGGCATCACTCCCGGACCATATCAAACCGATGGAGGCCGTGCGGTTATTTGCGAAATGGAACCGGGCGCAGATCGATCCTTCCATGCTGGCCGCTCTGGGGATCAATGAGCTGGCGAAAAAACAGTACACAGAACTGTCTACAGGACAAAAGCGGCGGCTGCATCTGGCCCTGTCCCTGATCAGCGATCCGGATATCGTATTTCTCGACGAGCCGACGGCCGGGCTGGATGTGGAAGGCAGAGTATCACTTCACGACCAGATACGCAAACTGAAGGCCCAGGGAAAGACCATCGTCCTGGCCAGCCACGATATGGCCGAAGTGGAAAATCTGTGTGACCGTATCGCGATTCTCAATGACGGCGCTATCGTTTTTATGGGCACGGTAATGGAATTAACCGCCAGAGTCGGCAGGCACTATAAGCTTCACATTGAGACGGAACAGGGGGAAGCGTGTTTTGAGGCGGATAATATCGGGGATACAATGCTGACGCTGTTGGAAGAATATAAGCGGAAAGGCGTTGAAGTGTTGGATATTAAGATAGACCGCGGCACCCTGGAACAGCATTTTATCGATATAGCAAGGAGGAACGGCGAATGAATGCGTTTTTATACGGAGTGGGATTACAATGGAGACTGGATATACGGAGCAAATCACTGCTGGTTACCTGTTATGTGGTGCCGCTATTGTTCTTCGCGGTAATGGGCGGTATCTTCACCTCTGTAAACCCGGCGGCCAAAGATACGCTGATCCAGTCTATGACCGTGATGGGAGTGTCCATGGGCGCGCTGATCGGCCTGCCTCCTTCCCTTGTGGAGATATACGGAAGTGATATCAAGAAAGCATATAAGGCCAATGGGGTGCCGTTATATCTTGGCCTGGTTTCGATGTATTTGTCTGCGTTTATCCACCTGATGATCATGAGCGCGATCATATATGTGATCGCCCCCATCGCGTTTGACGCGGCACTTCCGGAAAATCTGCCGTTTTATTTCGGTATGCTTGCTGTTTTTATAGCAGTATCCCTGGGAATAGGCAGTGTTCTGGGTCTGGCGATGAAAAGCCAGGCGAAACTTACGATGATATCACAGCTGATATTCCTGCCGTCCATTATGCTGTCGGGGATTATGTTCCCGGTTGAGATGCTCCCCGGGTTTTTTAGGGCTCTTGGGAAAATCGTGCCGGCGACCTGGGGGTATCTGCTGATGTCGGACAACAGCCTTGTGCTTGGAAATCTGTGGCCTTTGGCTGGGATTCTGGCTGTTACGGTTTTTTTGTGCGGGTTATTGTTAAAGAGACTAAAAGTGGATTAAGAGCTCTGCTATTGTTCTGCGATGATTCAATGGAAGCCATCACGGTGATTATATCGCGGTGGCTTTTCTGATAAAAAACCGATCAAAGTGTTAAAAAATAAACAAATTAATGCGAAAGGGTTTTGACAATATTCGACAAAGTATTGTATAGTGTATGAGAAGAAGGAGCATGCGTGATTTTTGCATTTGAAAAGGAAGGGAGAAATAAAATTTTAAATTGGGCAATTCCAAAATTTGAGCTGGCATAATATGCTCAATTTTTTTTGTGATCAGATCAGGTTGATTCTCAAAAAAATGCATTTGAAGGACAAAATGTGTTAAATAAAGGACATAATTACCAAATCTGACATTATTTGACATATGATGAACGGGAAATAAAAATAGGATTTTAAAGGAAGATATACAAATGAATGGGCATACAAAATATGTAGTTTCTCTGACAGAAGAGGAAAGGAATAAACTATCCGTGCTGTGCACAGACCAGAGCCTTTCCAACCGTTTAACGAAAAGAATTTCCATCTTGCTCACGATAGACGAGCAGAATATTACCAGGTTAAATTATTGTCAGATAGCAGAGAATCTTCATGTAGCGAAAACCACAGTAGTTCGTGTTGCAAAAGATTATGCTCAGGGTGGACTGGAGTATGCGATTTCATCCCATTACAATCCAACATCAGCCAGAATGCCCAAAGTAAACAAGGAAATTGAAAAATATACGATCGCGCTGGCCTGTTCCGCACCGCCTTCCGGGCGTAACAGATGGTCTCTGGAATTGTTGAAGGAAGAAGTCAATAAAAAAGAACTAGGGCCGCCGATCAGCAGAGAGACAGTTCGTCTTTTGCTGAAAAAGGCCAATATTAATATAAGAAAATGAAAAAGTTGATATCGTTGAGTGAAATAGATACTTGCAGGGAAAGTGTTGAAGCTGTTAAACTTACTGCAAATGCATTGGAGTATACGGGTATATCTATAAAGCACACATTGTCAGAAAGTATTTATCAGCTAGACCAATGGTATGAGCAGCGAAAAGACGGCACTTATTTAGAGGCAGCGCTAATTCAGATACGCGCCTATATGGAATTGGGATTTGATTATAAGGACAATAAGAAACTTTTTGATTCCATTTTGGATAAACTCGGAACCTGTCGTGAAATGGTTTTTCCAAAAAAATTTTACAATGCGAAGAAAATAAACTTGAATCCTAACAGCGTTCGGAGTATGATCAGAACATGGTCCTGTTCCCCTTATCACACGATGCCGATCAAAGAGGTTGTGGATGATATAATCGAAAAAGTAAAAGTGCATAAAAACGGGATATACACCTATTGCCGGAACAATCGGCCGGGGGTGGGCGATAACAATGATATGTACTTGCTTGTTATTAATGATCGGGAATGTTATTTCCATGATGTCAAAAAGAATAAATTCTATGAGTTCAATATATAAAGGTTATGGGGTCAGAACAAATGATAAATATGGCTATCGTAGATGACGACAGCAGTTTTTTAGAAGAGTTGAAAGAAATATCGGAAAAATATTTTATATCGCACTTTGTAGAGTATAAATTAAGTACATTTTCCAAAGGTTGTAATTTAGTTTATGAGTTACAAGAGGGAAAGAAGTTTCATATCTATCTGCTGGATATCGAATTATCAGATGGAGAAATGAACGGGTTAGAACTGGCGAAGATCATTCAGGCACAGAAAAATGCGAATTCTTATGTGATATTTATCACCAACCATCTGGAATTTGCGCTGAACGGTTATGAACTGGATATTTTCCGTTATATCCTGAAGGAACAAGCAGCGGAAAAACTTCCGCAGGCCCTGGAAGAGATCGGGAAACGGATGAATATTCAAAGCGGTGAATTCTATACCATCGATAAAGCCGGTTTTCGTGAGAAATTGTTTTACAGCGATATTCTGTATATTTATAAAGAGCAGAAAAACGCCGTGTTTGTTACTGAAAATGGAGCAAGTACGATTAGAAATAGTCTGAGCCGTGTCATGACCGAGTTGAATAATGATGGTTTTGTATACATAAACAAAGGTGTTATCATAAATATTTCCCGGATCCAGAAAATCAATGGAGTGGAGATTATATTGGATAATGGAGAACGGTTGTATGCAAGCAGAACTCATATTCAGGATGTGAAGATGCTGGTTTCGAAATTTTGGAGGAAATATATGTGATTGGCTTTTATATATCTAACTTTATTTATTCTTTTGTTAAAATATTGAGTGGTTATTTGATTCTTAATGATTTATTTATTTCAAAATATGATAAAAAGAAATCATTTAAATATATATTATTATTGGCAACGCCTATTTCAATATTTTCAGGTCTTAATATGCAATGGTATTATTATTCAAATTTTGTATTAATAATAGAGTGTATCTATGTAGCATTGACAGCGTCTGTTTTACTAATAGGGAAAAGGCGTGTTATATTTGTAGTAAATATGTTTTATCAAGTAAGCTACGTTATGATTAATTTATTTATAATGTATCTATATTGTGTAATTACAGGTGATAGAGAAGTTTACAAGTTTATAAATGTTGCAAGTAAACAAAGATATTATTTTATCATAATTGACATTTGTATATTGATTATTATATTTTGTTTAATACATAGATTTTTTAAAGGTAATTTCGTAAAACTTGAAAACTATTACATAGTATTAGCCGGTGCATCTGTTGCTATATATTTTATTTCAGCTTACTATCAAGAAATTTATTTAAATAGTATTACTAACATATTATTTTATCAATGGTTATTATGGTTTTTTGCACTTATAATAATAGTTACTGCATTTCTTTGTTACGTTAAATATCGAATACTAAGTGAAAATGCAAACTTAGCAATGATGCGTAATGATTTGTTAGAAACTAGCTATAATGAAATGCATAGTATTTTTCAAGATAATGCTATTTTGTGTCATGATATTAATAAGCATTTTCTTATATTAACTAAATTATTGGAGAAAGGTGATGCAGAAGAGGCTAGCGATTACTTAAGAAATTTACATATATCAGCAACAAAAACAGCAAATTTTATTTGGACTGATAATGAGTTTATTGATATGGTATTAAATAGTAAATTATTAGAAGCACAAAAGTTAGGTATAGTTATTAAAATTAATTCTGATAAATTTAATTTTTCTGATAATAATTACGACTTGTGCTTAATACTTGGTAATTTATTAGATAATGCTATTGAAGCCAGTTCTTTTGCAGAAATCAAGTGGATACATATAAATATCTTAAAAAACAAGAATATAATTAATATAAATATATCAAATAGTTTAAAAAATAAACCAGTAGAGAAAAATGGAAAATTATGTACAACTAAAGGAGATAATAGAGCACATGGAATCGGTTTATTAAGTGTTCGTCAATTAGTCGAAAAAAATGAAGGTATATTCAATTATAAATATGATAAATACCATTTTGAGGCAAACGTAACTTTATTCAATTTATCTTAATACTTTATTTAAAGAGTGATTTCCTAAAATAGTATATTTAGGTTTATTTATAATTATATTATTATAAAAATAATACTGGAAAGGAGGATACATAAATGAATATTACAAAAGATTATCCGGCAGGAAATATTATTGAAGAGTTAAATTCTCAGAATGCAGTTTTTGAGAATACAGTACAAGCTCCTGATTTCACGTTTACTGTTGGATGCAGCACTGTTATGACAATTATTTGCTGCTAATTCACAAAAGTTATTTAAGCCACTGGATGAATAATCTAAGTGGCTTAAATTCTTTCTATAATAAAATAAACTACTAGATCCATAAATCGGGAGGAGTATCTCTATGAATATAGAAAAGAATGCTTCATATCTGACTCAAAGGAAATACCAACTGCCCAGAAAAAACTTGAAAGATAACAGTGAAAAGATCCATTTTTGGAACAAACTTTTAGGCAAAGACGTACTAGAATTCCTTTACCAAAATAATCCATCCGTTATATCATTTTTACAAGATATCCCGTATGATATAAATAATTCCAGCTACAATATCCACCTTACATTGAACCAGTCAACCACAGAAACGGGAACTAAAGATCCCCAACAACCCTTCCCCGCATTCTACACCCCCTGGATCAGCGCCGCAGAATCGATCCTAAAATCCCGCCACACAGGCCAGCAGAGCAACGTCCTCCAAAACAACTTCGCGGAACTACTCCTGCCAAAGCTCCAAGGAATCAGCCTGCGCTGTCTGATTATGGAAATGCACCAGTGCAGGCAAAACAACAGGCTAAAAGGTAACACCACCGCAGAAGAGTATCAATACTACAACGATAAAATCCTGCCCACCAGAGAGTTTACGGATTATCTTTACACAAAATATCCGGTCATGGTAAGAGAAATGCAGGATACTGTTGAATCCGAGGTCTGTTTCTGGACAGAAGTGCTGGATCATTGGCAGCAGGAGAAGGCGATAATCCGGACGCGCATGCAGAAAGGGCCGGAATTTGAAGAGATCGTAAAGATAGAAGGTAATCTGGCGGATACCCACAACAATGGCAGATGTGTCCTTCAGCTGTCTCTGGGAGATGGCAGCAAACTGTTCTATAAACCCCGGAGTACCGAAAATGAACAGATTTATCAGGACCTCCTTAAGTGGTTGTATACCTCGGCAGGATTGGATACCTATGACTATGAAAGAATTGATATGGGCTCCCATAGCTGGGTAGAGCAAGTCCCATACCGTTCTTGTAAAAACAGGGAGGAGCTGCAGCGGTATTATCAACGAATCGGCATACAGCTCTTCCTGTGTTATCTGTTAAATATAAGGGATCTCCACTGTGAAAACATCATCGCGTGCGGTGAGTATCCGGTGTTTATAGATTTGGAGACCGGGGTAGGAATGCGGGCCGGACAGGAGCAGCTTAACACGGCAAAAGAAAAATGCCAGCTGATCCTGCAGGAATCCGTACTGTATCTGGGGATATTACCTATTATGATATGGAACGCTTCCGGAAATGGGATCAATGTGGGCGCTATCGGCGGCAGGGATAATCAGCAGGTACCCATGAAGACACCGCGCATAGCGGAAGCAGGGACATCTGATATGCACGTGGAATACATTTATCCGAAAACTAAGAGCTATAAAAACCAGGCTATGCTCAATGATCAATATATAGATGCCGGACTGTTTCTGGGCGATATCATGAAAGGATTTACCGAAGCTTATGAAATGGCGCTAAGAGGCAAACAAGAGCTAGCGGAACGGATTACCCCCTATTCCATAGGAAAAAGCCGCTATGTGGTAAGGCAGACCCAGCGTTATACGATGCTGTTACAAAGCTCTTATCATCCGGATGTTATGACGGACGGTGGAAACCGGAATATGCTCTTTTATAATCTGTACCAGGAAGCACAGATGCGAAACGGTCGGATGCGTCCGGTGGTGGAGAACGAGGTGAAATCGCTTCTTAAAGGGGATATCCCCTATTTTTACTATCGTAATTCAGAAAGATCACTGTTTTCTTCTGACGGAAGCGAGTTCAGAGATTTCTTCGAACGGACGGCCATGGAAGGACTGCGTCAGAAAATAAATGATCTGGACAATAGCGATCTGATTAGGCAGGTACAATACATAAAATTTGCGATCCTGTCCCTTGACAATCAGGTGTTCCTAAACTCTTACGGCAAAGAGTTGCTGATCTCCAGAAAGACTTCGATCCTGGATGAGACGATGATCCTGCAGGCTGTCGGACAGATCGGCAGAAGATTCGCCGATACCGTGGTTTTCCATAAGGATCACACCCAGGCGGGCTGGATCAGCCTGATGCCGGATCAAAGAGGCAAGAATGGATGGGAACTGCAGCCTGTGGACCGCTATCTGTACAACGGACTGGCTGGCATCAACCTGTTTATTCACGCCGTGCTGACAGTTATCCCGGAAGAAACCGTGTTGGCGGAAGAACGTAATTTTCCGGAAGCATACTCGAAAACCTATTCAGAACTGAAATCCCTGGCAGAAATATTGGACCAGATGTTCTTTACATACACACAGTCTGCAGAACAGAATGTCAAATCCATAGACACGCCTAATACAGGCGCATTTTTCGGAGAAGGCTCTGTTGCCTATATGTATCAGGTCCTGTATCGGATTACAGGGCAGGAGTCCTATTTACAGTATGCAAAACGCCATTGTGATCTGCTGCCGCAGTTCTTCGGGCAGGATAAGAGTTTTGATCTGCTTTCTGGAAATGCAGGGGCGGTTCTGGTATTGGCCAATATGTTCCGGCTGACGAAAGAGGACAAGTACTTGGCGGATGCGGTGAAAGCAGCGGAACTGCTGCTGGCGCAGGCGGTGCCGACGGAGGAGGGAATGGGCTGGTGTTCCGCGAATTTAAAGCAGCCCATCGGTGGTATGGCCCATGGAAACAGCGGTTTCCTCACAGCTTTTGCCCGCCTGTTCCGGTATACAGGACAGGTAAACTATCTGGATGCGGTTGGAAAAATTCTGTGTTATGAAAACAGCCTGTACGACGAAGCGGCAAATAACTGGAAAGATTTAAGGGAAGAAGCAGTTCTAACAGAAGAGTTGGATGCGAAAGTGACGGAATCCGTAGCCTGGTGCCACGGCGCCGCGGGAGTATTGCTCGGCAGAGCCAACGCGGCAGAGTATATTCCGGATGGTGAAATTCAGGATATATTGCAGAAAGACATCGCGCGAGGGGTAGAAAAGCTTAAGCAGACGCCCAGGCGCAGAGGATATTGCCTGTGTCATGGTAATTCCGGGAATATCAGTATTTTGATGGACTATGCCCGGAAGAGCGGGGATCAGGATATCATGATGGGATGCGCTTATTATGTGAATGATCTGGCAGCCGGAATCCATAATGGAAGCCTGGAGCTGATGCTGCAGGAAGACCAGAATGTGGGATTCATGACCGGGCTGGCTGGAATCGGATACTTTATGCTGCGGATGCTTCAGCCGGAGCTGCCTGACATCATGGCGGTGGAGATTTGATTATTAGTAACTATGATAGCACAGACATATGGAAGGCACATATGGAAGGTATATGGAAAAATGGCTTGCTATTTTTTGTCGGATCCTGTATAGTAAAAATGTACGTGCGACTGGCGGATCAGTGGAGTTAACCACAGGGAGCACGTTACCGAAGAAGAGCCGACCGCCTGGGTACTGTACGAAGTAACCAGGCGGTTTTTTGCGTTCCCATATACGAAAACAAGGTGGACATGAAACAGCAGAACGCCGGACTCTGGTGAACCGAAGCCTATTCATCTACATTTCTAATTGGAGGAAAAGTCAAATGAACAAGTTATCACTGGAAGAAGAATTAGCAAACAACGCGTATCCCGGCAGAGGGATCGTGATTGGCAAAAGTGCCGACGGCACGAAAGCGGTGACTGCCTACTTCATCATGGGCAGAAGTGTCAACAGCCGCAACCGCGTTTTTGTGGAAGAAGCGCAGGGCATCCGCACGGAGGCCTTTGACCCTTCCAAATTATCGGACCCCAGCCTGATTATATATGCGCCGGTCCGCGTATTGGGCAACAAGACCATTGTCACCAACGGCGACCAGACCGATACCATATACGAAGGAATGGACAGACAGATGACCTTCGAGCAATCCCTAAGAACCCGTGAGTTCGAGCCGGATTCCCCCAACTACACCCCCAGAATATCCGGTATCCTGCACGTGGAGAAAGGCAGCTACAATTACGCACTCTCCATCCTGAAAAGCAGCAACGGAAATCCGGATTCCTGCCAACGCTATACCTTTGCTTATGAAAATCCAGCAGCAGGAGAGGGACATTTCATTCACACCTACATGCATGACGGCGATCCGCTGCCCAGCTTCGAGGGTGAGCCGAAGCGAATCACCATCGATGGTGATATCGACAGCTTTACCGATAAAATCTGGAACAGCCTTAACGGGGACAACAAGGTTTCCCTCTTTGTCCGTTACATAGACATCCAAAGCGGCAGCTACGAGACCAGAATCGTAAACAAGAACCGCTGATCAAAAGGGGACATGTCCATTTCAGTTTGGGACATGTCCAAAATGGCAAAAAGACGAAATGGACATGTCCCAAACTGAAATGGACATGTCCCCAAATGGGAATGAAAAAAGAAACGGAGAGAAGAGTATGAACGAAATACAATTAAAATACGGATGTAACCCGAACCAGAAGCCGTCCCGCATCTACATGGAGGACGGAAGCGAACTTCCGGTAACCGTCTTAAACGGCAAACCCGGCTACATCAACTTCCTGGACGCCATGAACGGCTGGCAGCTGGTAAAAGAATTAAAAGAAGCCACCGGCCTTCCGGCGGCGGCTTCCTTCAAACACGTATCACCGGCCGGAGCAGCAGTCGGCCTTCCTCTGACGGACACCCTGGCAAAGATTTATTGGGTAGATGATCTGGGAGAGCTTTCCGCGCTGGCCTGCGCTTATGCCCGGGCGAGGGGGGCGGACAGAATGTCCTCCTTTGGTGACTTTATTTCACTTTCCGATATCTGTGACGCGGATACCGCGAGATTAATCAAAAGAGAAGTATCCGACGGAGTGATCGCCCCCGGATATACCGATGAAGCACTGGAAATCCTGAAACAGAAGAAAAAGGGCGGCTATAATATTATTCAGATCGCCCCCTCCTACATACCCGCTCCGATCGAGCATAAGGAAGTATATGGAGTAACCTTCGAGCAGGGCCGCAATGAATTAAAGGCAGATGACGAACTGCTATCCAATGTGGTAACGGTAAATAAAAACATCCCGGAATCCGCCATGATCGATATGAAAATCGCGCTGATCACTCTGAAATATACCCAGTCCAATTCCGTATGTTACGTTAAGAACGGGCAGGCGGTCGGTATCGGTGCAGGCCAGCAGTCCAGAATCCACTGTACGCGTCTGGCCGGTTCCAAGGCAGATAACTGGTTCCTCCGCCAGTCCCCCCAGGTGCTGAGCCTTCAGTTCATCGATAAACTGGGCCGGGCCGACAGGGACAATGCCATCGATGTCTATATAAGCGACGAGTGCATGGACGTATTGGCGGATGGCGCATGGGAAAAGATCTTTAAAGTGAAGCCGGCAGAATTCACCAGGGAAGAAAAAAGAGAATGGCTAAATCAGCTCCAGAACGTAACCCTTGGTTCCGACGCCTTCTTCCCATTCTCCGATAATATCGAACGTGCGCACAAGAGCGGTGTAAAATACATCGTTCAGCCCGGCGGTTCCGTAAGAGATGACGCAGTGATCGAATGCTGTGACAAATACGGTATGGCAATGGCATTCACCGGAATCCGTTTGTTCCATCATTGATTTTTCATAATAAAAACAGGAGCGGTCCGACACAAAGGGCTGCTCCTTTCTTCCTTTCATACCGAATAATTTTCAGATGACCCCCAAAATCCCCAGAACAACTCAAATATGCATCCTCCGTCGTACCTCCTCCCGGAGTCTGCTCCGCCGGATTATCGTGATAAGCGCCACATCCATGATGATACAGCAGGTCATTACCACAGCCGACCAGGACAAAGACAGCCCTTCCCCCTCAAAATTCCGGATCAGCAGCTCAATGCAGACGGCCAGTACGCCGATTTCCCCTATAATAACAGCTGCCGTGGACAGGATAGAAGTGTGCAGGTGCCGGATACAAAATGCAAATATGACGATCAAAGCGGTAGTGACCAGAATGATTGGGACGGCGATGGAAAAATACCAGCCGTTGCCCGGATGCATATACGAGATGATTCCAAAGTACATGGCGATACTCAGCCCGTCCAGCAGCAGGCTGATATATGGATGAACTGTCCGGGAAAAGAATAGGGGAAGAAAAAACACCCATAATACGATACAGCCCCCGATCACATAGAGGGACCACATACTGGTGGTAAAAAAGAAAAGATTCAAAAGGCCGCAGACCACAGCTGTGGTGGCCAGAATTACCGTCATCAGAATGGTAACATCACTTCGCCTTACCGGGCCGGCAACGCCCTTAACGGAAGGAAAAGGTTTTGGGGAAGCCAGGTCCACAGCACTGTTCGGATTGACTACCCTGGTATTGCACAGCGGACAGACTTCACAGGTTTTATGAAGCTCCACGCCGCAATTTACACAATAGGACATTGATCATCCCTCCACTTTCCGATTGCTCTCTATTTTAACAGGAATACCGTCCTGCACCAGCTTTCTGAAGAACAGGCGTTCCACATCTGCTTCCACGATACTGCTGGCAAAGCTGATGCTTAAAATATTTCCATAACTCATAATGGCGCAGTTGGTTCTTGCCGAGAATGGTTGTCCCATCAGCACATCAAACCGCTCGATATACTCCCGCATCTCCTCCGGCGTATCCACGACACCCAGATTAGTAAGGCCGGCTGTGGACTGACGGTCCTGTACACGTATATAGAACTGCTTCACGATCAGGTCTTTTAAAAACAGCGGAATAATCCGGATCAACAGATTTTGTTGTGTCGAAGCATTGGTTGTGATATCCGCATTCAAAAATTTATCGTTGATATAATAGCGCATATAATGATGTACCTGGGTCAGAACCTCTTCAAAACTATAATCCCCCATCCGCGGATCCACGGACGGATAAACCATTGAAATAAAATTGCGGAGCGTTCCCGATGGGAAAAAACGGCGCAGGTTGACCGGCATGGCCAGCTTAATCGGTTTTTCCACAAATACATGGGATGTTTTCTGCTTTTCCAGAAGCGCGAAGATCAGGACGGCATTCAGATATTCCGTCACGGATACCCGGTAATTCCTGGAGACCTGGAGAATACGGTCTACCGGCAGGATTCCGTTTATGATATTCAGCGTATAAAACGGTTCTTTTGTCCCGCGAATCAGATACGCCCGCTCCTGGCTTCGGGGAGGCTTGACTTTGGAAGAGGCATAGCGCAGATAAGCGTCCTCCATCTCCTCCGGATCCGGATCTTCCTCGATATCAAGCACCCCGCTGCCATTGGGAATATGATATCCTTTCAGTCTCAGATACACCGCGGTGATCGTTCGCAGCAGGTAGAGCGCCCCGTTGCCATCGGACAGGGAATGGAACATTTCCAGTGAGATCTTCCGGTGATAATAATAAATCCGGATCAGATACCGGTTGTTAGCCTTGAAAGTCATGGGCATACACGGATTGACGATATCCGGTTGCACAAAAGGCCCGGGCCTGTTATTAGGCTCCAGATAACGCCAGAACACACCCTTGCGGAGGGCCGCTTTAAAGGCCGGAAACCGCGGGAGAGTAAGGTCCACCGCTCTTTGCAGCAGATCAGGATCTACTTCCTCTTTCAACAGCACGCTGATGCGATAGACACTGGAAAAGTTTTTCCTCTGCAGCGTGGGGTAGACATTGGCGGAGAGATCCAGTTTATACCATGTTTTTCGGTTTTTGTTTATTTTTTCCATAATATAATTATAAAAGCACTTTCCCAATTGCGCAATGAAAACATAGCAGAACCGTCTTATAAATATAGCGGAACAGTCAGAGAATTCATTGGACGATGCATGTATGGTATGATAAAATAATATATCCCGATTGAATCGTACCATACACTAAGTACTCATAGCTATAAAAAATAGTAGCGCTCGAAAAAACCTCGCTGACTATTTTTCATGCATCGCACGTAAGCGGCTAAAGAACAGCCGCTAAGTGCTCATAGCTATAAAAAAAGTAATAATTTCCGGGCAAAGTTCGAGTGAGCAGCTTAGCAGGAGGAACCATGGAGAAGACGACAAAGAGAAACCAAAATTTAATGAAAGCGATTAGACGGATGCATACCCTGGTTGAGAGTGACGATATAGAAAAACAGCGGGCATCCCAGGAAAATCTCAGCGGCCTTTTTACAAAAAGCAAGGAAATGAAATATGAAACCTTTGAAATCGACCATATTCCCGCCGAGTGGGTCAGTGTCGACCGGCGCCATATTAAGAAATATGTAATTCTATACTGTCATGGCGGCGGCTACAACACCGGAAGCTTCCGATATGCCCGCAGCATCACGAACAAACTGGCCTGCACCACGTCCATGGATGTCTTAAGCTTTGATTACCGGCTGGCGCCGGAATCCCCGTTTCCATGCGCTCTGCAGGACGCCATAAAAGCCTGGGACTATCTGATGCACTTCGGATATGGAGCCCGGGACGTCATCGTCGCCGGGGACTCAGCCGGAGGAAACCTGGCGCTGACCCTGGTGCTGAAATTAAAGGAACAGGGCCGTATCCTGCCGAGGGGCCTGATCCTGTTCTCCCCATGGACGGATCTGACCAAAAGCGGAAAATCCCATCAAAGTAAGGTGGAGATCGACCCCATACTCTCCGAAGAATATCTGGACAAGGCGATCCTTGATTACGCCGTGGACCAGGAGCTGACGAATCCGTTTATCTCTCCGTTATTCGCGGACTTCGAAGGCTTTCCTCCCACCTATATCCAGGTGGGAAACAATGAGATCCTGCTGTCCGATTCCGTGAATCTGCAAAGGCAGATGCAGAAATATCATGTACAGGTAAGGCTGGATCTCTATAAAGGCATGTGGCATGTTTTCCAGATGGCGCCCTTTAAGGCCGCCTACGATGCCATTGACCAGATGTCGGAATTCATTTTCGATATCTGCAGATAAAGACGGGAAAATAATAACAAATATCAACAAAGGAAAGGAGTCACACTATGCAGAATCATTTTTGTAAAACTCCCCTCTGGGAGGCTGGCCAGACCCTGGCGGCAGTGGCGGGAGGAAGCCTTCCGGCCGAGATTGTCATCATCAACGCGAAACTGGTAAATGTATGCACTGCAGAAATTCAGGAAAATATCAGCGTCGCCATCGCAAAAGGCCGCATTGCCTTAGTGGGGGATGCGGAGCATTGTATCGGGCCCCAGACGGAGGTGATTGACGCCGAAGGCCAGTACATAGCCCCTGGATTTTTGGACGGCCATATTCATATCGAATCCTCGATGCTGAGTGTCGGAGAATACGCGCGCGCGGTCGTTCCCCATGGGACTACGGGCATCTATCCGGACCCTCACGAGATCTGTAATGTCTTGGGGCTGCCGGGTGTTGAATGCATGATCGAAGATTCCAAGCGCACGCCGCTGAAAACCATGTTTGTAACACCGTCCTGCGTACCGGCGGTTCCCGGCTTTGAGGACACCGGCAGCTTCGTAGGTCCCTCAGATGTAGCTAAGACGATGGAGTGGGATCACATCGTAGGATTGGGAGAAATGATGAACTTCCCGGGTATCCTCTCCGGAACCGATCACGCCCACGGCATCGTGGGGGAAACCCTCAAAGCAGGAAAAACAGTGACCGGACACTACTCCATGCCGGAAACCGGTCCGGGACTGAACGCCTACATAGCCAGCGGAATCCGTTGCTGCCACGAGTCCACCCGTGCCGAAGATGCCCTGGCTAAGATGCGGCTGGGCATGTACGCCCAATTAAGAGAGGGAAGCGCCTGGCACGATCTCCACGAAGTGTCCAAAGCCATCACACAGCACAAAGTGGACACCCGCTTTGTCTGCCTGATCTCCGACGACACACATCCCCATACCCTGACCTCACAGGGACATCTGGACTACCTGCTGCGCCGTGCCCTGGAAGAAGGCATTGACCCCATCACCGCGATACAGATGGTGACGATCAATACAGCCCAGTGCTACCAGATGGATCATGAGCTGGGCAGCATCACTCCTGGAAAATGTGCCGATATCGTATTCTTAAAAGACCTGGAGCACATGGAAGTAACCCGTGTGTTAATCGACGGCAGCGTGGCAGCACAAAACGGCCAGATGTGCGTGCCGATCCCGCCCTACACCTATCCCGACTGGGCACAGCATTCCATGCATGTCCGGGACGAAATCACCCCGGAAAGCTTCCGGATTCAGGCTGACACAGATCAGGACAGCGTCACCGTCCGCGTGATCGAAGTCATCCCGGCCAGAGTAGGAGATTACGAGCGCCATGTAAAACTGCCGGTGACAGATGGAAAGCTGGAAAGTGATACCACACAGGATATCCTGAAGACCTTCGTATTCGAACGCCACCACGAGACCGGTAAATTCGGAGCCGGGTTCGTCAAAGGCTTTGGCATCCAATGCGGAGCCATGGCCAGCACGGTAGCCCACGATGCCCATAACCTGTTAGTGGTCGGCACCAACGACGAAGACATGGCCCTGGCCGCCAACACACTGATCCGGTGCGGAGGAGGCATGACCGCCGTACAGAACGGAAAAGTCCTGGGCTGCACCCCGCTTCCGATCGCCGGGCTGATGAACGACAAACCGGTGGAAGAGGTGGCAGCGCTTGTAGCCGAACTGGAAGAAGCCTGGAAAACAATCGGCTGCCAGATGCCTTCCCCCTTTATGACGATGGCGTTAATCCCGCTTGCCTGCCTGCCGGAACTGAGGCTGACGAACAGGGGATTAGTGGACTGTACGACGTTCCAGTTTGCTCCGCTGATTGTGAAAGAATAGGGGGGCCGGGGGCCGGGGGAGAGAGAAGGCGCGGAACCTGCGCGGGCGGGGCGGCAAACAGCGGGGAGCCAAATCGCTTCGGCCGGACCTAAGAACGGATAACTCCGAAGAGGACGAAACCTCTGATTCGCAGGAGCCGGGGCAAACTCGCCATAAAACGGCTCAAACAGTGCCCCGGCTCCTGCGAGGTTTCGTCCTCTTCTGCGTAACCCGTTCTAAGGTCCGGCCTCAAGCGATTTGGCTCCCCGCTGTTTGCCGCCCCGTCCGCGCAGGCTCCGCACCTCCTCTCTCCCCCTGCTTTGGTAAGGGCCGGCTGCCATGTTCAGTGGGATGAGCTTGTAGATGGATTTTTTCCTTGCATAGAATTTGTTTGATAAATTATAGCAATCATTGAGTTTGTCTGATTTTCTGACAAGGATAAAGGAATCTAAATAAGTTAGTTATCTGGACTTTTTTCCGGATGTAAAATTAGAGGTTTTTTAGGAACTGTATCGGCGGATGGAAGATAGAACGCCGTCTGAAACAGCCTAAACAGTATCTTTTACCCAGAAGAATCCAGCCTAATTCTGGACCGTCGCCGTTATTCTCTGTCAATCACCAAACAGGAGCGTGCCGGGGCGGGGACTGGATGGGGGCGGGGGACTTTCGTTACGGGCGTCAGATCGCTTGAGGCCAGGTCTTAGAACGGGTTGCGCAGATGCTGGGAGAACCTCGCAGGGCCTGGAACACTGTCCGAGCCGTTATTTGGCGAGTTTGTTCCAGACCCTGCCAATAAGAGGTTCTCCCAACATCGGAGCTACCCGTTCTTAGGCCTGGCCGAAGCGATCTGACGCCCGTAACGAAAGCCCCCCGCCCCCATCCAGTCCCCGTCCCGGCACGCTCCGTCCCTTTCCAAAATTAAATCCAAAATTTTTACAAACAAAAAAAGGATTTTGAAGATTTTTGCAGAATATATCTATTAGGGAATAGTTTATCGGTGCGGAAATCCAAAGGATGGTGTTACGCTTGACGATACGTGAGAAAATGGAACAATGGGAAACGGAGTTTTTGAGCCCCTATGCCTCTTTGAGCAGGAATTCCAAAGGGCGGGACAGGGAAGAACCTCCCTGTGACATAAGGCCCGTATATCAGCGGGACCGGGACCGGATTCTGCATTGCAAATCATTTCGGAGGCTGAAGCATAAAACCCAGGTCTTTCTGACTCCCCAGGGAGATCACTACCGGACGCGCCTGACCCATACGCTGGAGGTGTCGCAGATCGCCAGAACCATCGCCAAGGCGCTGCGCCTGAATGAGGATCTGACGGAAGCGGTGGCGCTGGGACATGATCTGGGGCATACGCCCTTCGGCCATGTGGGGGAATCGGTGCTGGACCGGCTGTGCAGCAGCGGCTTTACCCATTTTGAACAGAGCGTGAGGATCGTGGAAGTGCTGGAGAAGCAGGGAGTTGGCCTGAATCTGACTGTGGAGGTCAGGGACGGGATATTGAACCACCGCACGGCCGGCAGTCCCCATACGCTGGAAGGAAAAGTAGTGAGACTCTCGGATAAGATCGCCTATATTAATCATGATATTGACGATGCCATCCGGGGCGGGATACTTACCGAGGAGGATATTCCCCTGGAATATCGGAAGACCCTGGGATTTACGACCAGGGAGCGTCTGAATACGCTGATTCACGATATGATTATAAACAGCGAAGATATCCCGGATATCCGCATGTCGCCCGAAGTGGAAAAGGCGATGAAGGAGCTTCGCCAGTTTATGTTTACCCACGTGTATACAAACCCGCGGGCCAAAGGAGAAGAAAAGAAGGCCGTCAATATGTTAGAGGGCCTGTTTATGTATTATATGGAACACCCGGATTTGCTGCCGGAGCAGTTCACGAAGATGTTGAGCGCACAGTGCGGGCTGGATCGGGTGGTGTGTGACTATATTGCTGGGATGACAGATCAGTTCGCGATCGCGAAGTTTACCGAATTTTATATTCCCAGTTCCTGGCAGGTGTATTAGATGTATTTTTCAGATGAATTGATCGAAGAGGTGCGGATGAAAAATGATATCGTGGATGTCATTTCCGGATATGTGAAATTGCAGCGAAGAGGCAGCACCTATTTCGGGCTGTGTCCTTTTCACAACGAGAAGTCACCTTCCTTTTCCGTGACCCCGTCCAAACAGATGTATTACTGTTTTGGCTGTGGAGCGGGAGGAAATGTATTTACTTTTTTAATGGAATATGAAAATTATACGTTCCCGGAAGCGCTGCGGGTGCTGGCGCAGCGGGCAGGAGTGGATCTGCCTCAGGAGGAATACTCCCCCGAGGCGAAGAAACAGAATGATTTGAGGACCGCCCTCCTGGAGATCAACAAAGAGGCAGCCAGGTATTATTATTACCAGCTGTCCCAAAAAGGCGGACAGGCCGCTCACGACTATCTGACCGGGCGGGCGCTTACGGAGGAGACCATCCGCAGATTCGGCCTGGGATATTCCACCATGTACCGGGATGATCTGTACCGCTATCTGAAAAAGAAGGGGTACAGCGACGGACAGCTGAAAGAATCCGGACTGGTGACCTACGATGAGAAGCAGGGGCCCCACGATAAGTTCTGGAACCGGGTCATGTTTCCGATCATGGATGTCAACCATCGGGTCATCGGTTTCGGCGGCCGGGTTATGGGGGACGCGAAGCCCAAGTACCTGAATTCGCCGGAGACCAGAATTTTTGATAAGAGCCGGAATCTCTACGGACTGGATATCGCCAAGTCCAGCAGAAAGCCAAGTCTGCTGATCTGCGAGGGATATATGGATGTGATCGCCATGCACCAGGCGGGGTTTACCAATGCGGTGGCTTCCCTGGGAACCGCGCTGACCACACAGCATGCCAGCCTTTTGAAGCGCTATACGCAGCAAGTGCTGCTGGTCTATGACAGTGACGGCGCGGGAGTCAAAGCTGCCATGCGGGCGATCCCGATGTTAAAGGAAGCGGGACTGACAGCTAAGGTCCTGAATTTGAGGCCCTACAAAGACCCGGATGAATTTATGAAGAATCTGGGGCCGGAAGCTTTTCAGGAGCGGATAGACCAGGCGCAGAACAGCTTTATGTTCGAGCTTTCTGTCATGGAGAATGAGTATGATATGGACAGCCCGGAGGGAAAGACCGCATTTTACCGGGCGGCAGCTGAGAAGCTGCTGGAATTTTCAGAAGAAATCGAAAGAAATAACTATATAGAAGCGGTGGCAAAAAAATATCCTGTCGGCTACGAGAACCTGCGCAGGCTGGTGAACCAGATGGGATTAAGCAAATCGGCGGTAAAGCCCAGGGAACGCCCCAGGCAGACGGCGGATAGAGCGAAGGGTAAGGAAAGCGGCATGTCCACCTCGGAGAAACTGCTTCTGACCTGGCTGATCGAGGATCCCGGGCTGTTTGGGACGGTGAAAGACTACGTCGGCGCAGAGGATTTCACCTATTCCCTGCACCGGACGGTGGCGCAGCTTTTGTTTGCCCAGTTTGAGAGCGGGGAACTAAAGCCCGCCCAGATCATCAACCGGTTTGAAGATCCCGAGGAACAGCGGGAAGTGGCCGCCCTGTTTAATGCCACGCTAAAAGATGTGGAGACAAAAGAAGAAAAAGAAAAAGCGCTGAAAGAAACCCTGTGCCGGATTAAGCGTAACAGCATCGAAAACCGTTCCGATCACATGGATCTGACGGATATCGCGGGTCTTCAGAGGATCATTGAGGATAAGCGGATGCTGGAACGCATGGAGAAACTGCATATTTCCTGGGATTAAGGATAAAATACTAACAAGCTATGGAAGGATGGAACTAAAATGGAAGAAAATATGGCGAAGTTCTCAGAACGCCTGCAGGAACTGCTGGCGATTGCCAAAAAGAAAAAGAATGTGCTGGAATATCAGGAGATCAATGATTTTTTCCGGGATTTGGAACTGGATGCGGATCAGTTCGATAAGATCCTGGATTTCCTGGAGGCCAACAACATTGATGTACTGCGCATCACAGAGGACGATGACGATATCATTCTGGATGAAGAGGACGAGGTGGAAGTAGAAGACATCGACCTGACCGTTCCCGACGGCGTCAGCATTGAGGACCCGGTGCGTATGTATTTAAAAGAGATCGGTAAGGTTCCCCTTTTAAGCGCGGAAGAAGAGATTGAACTGGCGAAGAAGATGGAGATTGGGGATGAGGACGCGAAGAAGCGCCTGGCCGAAGCCAACTTACGTCTGGTGGTCAGTATAGCGAAGCGCTATGTGGGCCGCGGGATGCTGTTCCTGGACCTGATCCAGGAAGGAAACTTAGGTCTGATTAAGGCTGTGGAAAAATTCGATTACCGGAAAGGGTACAAGTTCAGCACCTACGCGACCTGGTGGATCCGCCAGGCCATCACAAGAGCCATCGCGGACCAGGCCAGAACCATTCGTATCCCGGTGCATATGGTAGAGACGATCAACAAACTGATCCGGGTCTCCAGACAGCTTTTGCAGGAACTGGGACGGGAACCTACCCCGGAAGAGATCGCCGAAGAGATGAACATGCCGGTGGAGCGTGTGCGTGAGATCTTAAAGATTTCCCAGGAACCGGTATCCCTGGAAACACCCATCGGAGAGGAAGAGGACAGCCATCTGGGCGATTTTATCCAGGATGATAATGTACCGGTACCGGCGGATGCCGCGGCGTTTACGCTGCTGAAAGAGCAGCTGGTAGAGGTGCTGGGAACCCTTACGGAGAGAGAGCAGAAGGTGTTAAGGCTTCGTTTCGGTCTGGACGACGGACGGGCCAGAACGTTAGAGGAAGTGGGCAAGGAGTTCAATGTGACCAGGGAGCGTATCCGGCAGATCGAAGCCAAAGCGCTCAGGAAACTGCGTCATCCCAGCCGCAGCCGTAAGCTGAAAGATTATCTGGACTAGGAGCGGACTCATGCAGTTGTCAAAACGATTATCGGCGGTTGCCGCTCTGGTAACGCCCGGAACCGTACTGGCGGATGTCGGTACGGATCATGGATACATCCCCATCGAACTGGTGGAGCGGGGAGTGATTCCACGGGCGATTGCGCTGGACGTGAACGCCGGGCCGCTTCGACGGGCAGACGAGCATATCCGGATGCATCAGCTTACGGATTACATAAAAACCCGTTTGTCAGATGGATTAAAAGAGATAAAAGAGGGGGAGGCGGATGCGTGTGTCATCGCAGGCATGGGCGGCCCCCTTACGATACGTATACTCACCCAGAGCCGAACAGTGGCCCAGGCCATGGGGGAATGGATTCTGCAGCCCCAGTCGGAGATCGAAGCGGTGCGCAGATTTGTGTACAGCGAGGGATTTCACATTGTGCAGGAAGATATGGTTCTGGAGGATGGCAAATATTATCCCATGATGAAAGCAGTCAGAGGAAATATAGACCAGGCGGACGGCATATACTGTACGGCAGGGTTTCAATACGGCCCCTGCCTGCTGCGCGACAGGCATCCGGTCCTGCACGCTTATCTTCTGAAAGAACAAAAGATGTATGAGGAGCTGAGCCTGAAGCTTAAGCGGCAGGGAATAGAGAGACGGCTTCAGGAAGTGGAGCAGGAGCTCTCTTTGGTGCGGGAAGCACTGGCTGTATTTGGATAGAAATATGAGGTAAGAGGAAAACCCTATGAAATGTAAAGAAATCTGTGAACGGATTGAAGCCAGATATCCGGTTGCGTATGCCTGTGAATGGGATAACCCTGGGCTTCTGGTCGGAAGTTACGAGAAAGAGGCGGATAGGATCTATCTCGGCCTGGACGCCACGGAGTCTGTTATAGACGCGGCAGTGGCTGCAAAGGCAGATCTGCTGATCACCCATCATCCCATGATATTTTCCCCCATACGAAAGGTGAATACGGAGGATTTTATCGGACGGCGGATTATCCGCATGATCCAGGCGGACCTGTCTTATTACGCGATGCACACGAATTATGATGTATGCGGTATGGCAGAGCTTGCCGCGGCATATCTGAAGCTGACCGGGTGCAGGGTCCTGGAACCGGTATTCTGTGAGATCAACCGCGCGTCCAGGGAGAGCCAGGGCTTTGGCCGGATCGGCACTCTTCCGCGGAAAATGACGGTGCGGGAATGCTGCGCATATGTTAAAGAAGTGTTCAGACTGCCCAATGTCAGAGTATTCGGGGACCTCAACCGGGAAGTGGCCTGTGCGGCCGTGGCTCCGGGATCCGGAAAGAGTATGATCAAGGCTGCGTTAAATGAGCAGGTTGAGGTATTGATTACCGGAGATATTGATCATCACGAGGGGATCGACGCGGTTTCCCAGGGAATGACAGTGATCGATGCCGGGCATTACGGGATTGAACATATTTTCATAGAGGACATGGAACGGTTCCTGCGGGAACAGATGCCGGCAGTTGAGATCGTAAAAGCGCCGGTCTGCCAGCCGTTTCAAGTGGTTTAGGCTTAGTGCTGAATATAGGAAAGGATCTGGAAGGTGAGACTTATGGAACAGGAACTGATTAAAATTACCATAAACGGAGAAGAAAGGGAATATCCCCAGCAAACTTCATTTCTGGATATTGCCAGGGAATATCAGCCTCAATTCGAGGATGACATTCTGCTTGTTATGGCGGATAACCGGTTGAGGGAACTGCACAAGCAGCTGAAAGAGCCCTGTGAACTGTCATTTATTACGGCCAGGGATTCCAGCGGTATGAAGACTTACCAGAGAAGCGTACTGCTGCTGATGATCAAAGCGGTGTATGATGTCTGCGGCCATGATCAGGTGCGCAATGTCCGGGTGAATTTTTCTCTGGGGGCGGGGCTTTACTGTACCCTGGAGTCCGATACCAGGCTGACACAGGAATTGCTGGACCGGGTGAAAGCGCGGATGCAAGAACTGGTGGAGCGCAAGATTCCCATCATGAAACGCTCGGTCAATACGGATGACGCGATCCGCCTGTTTGGCATGCATGGGATGTATGACAAGGAACGGCTGTTCCGGTACCGTATGGTTTCCAAGGTGAATATCTATAGTATCAATGAATTCGAGGACTATTATTACGGATATATGGTAAATGATACCGGCTATCTGAAATATTTCGATCTGTATCAGTATGATGAGGGCTTCGTCCTTCAGCTTCCGACCAGGCATGCGCCGAAGCAGGTGCCGTCCGCCACTCCTCACGGGAAGCTTTTCCATGTACTCAAAGAGTCGGAAAAATGGGGAGAGATGTTAAAGATCGGAACGGTAGGAAGTTTAAACGACCGGATCACCAAAGGGGAAATCAATGATCTGATTCTCGTGCAGGAAGCCCTGCAGGAGCACAAGATGTCCGAGATCGGGAAAGAGATCTGTGCCCGGCCGGAGAAGAAGTTCGTGATGATCGCCGGTCCGTCCTCCTCCGGGAAAACGACCTTTGCCCATCGGCTGTCCATACAGCTGACTGCCCAGGGCCTGACTCCGCATCCGATTTCCATCGACGACTATTTCCTGAACCGTGATAAGACACCACTGGATTCGGATGGCAAACCGAACTATGAATGCCTGGAAGCGCTGGATGTCCGCCAGTTTAACCAGGACATGAACGATCTGCTGGAAGGCAGGCAGATAGAGCTTCCGGCTTTTAATTTTAAGACCGGGAAGCGGGAATACCGCGGCCGGACGCTGCAGCTTGGCGCAGAGGATGTTCTGGTCATCGAGGGAATCCACGGCTTGAATGATTTGCTGTCGCCTACACTTCCAAGAGACAGCAAATACAAAATCTATATCAGTGCGCTAACCCAGTTAAACATCGATGAACACAACCGGATACCCAGCACGGATGGCCGTCTGATCCGCCGTTTGGTCAGAGATTACAGGACCAGAGGAACCTCTGCGGATGCCACCATCAATATGTGGGCCTCAGTACGAAGAGGGGAAGAAGAGAATATTTTTCCTTATCAGGAGGAAGCGGATGTCATGTTTAACTCGGCTCTCATCTATGAGCTTGCCGTATTAAAACAATATGCCCAGCCGATCCTGTTCGGGATACCCAGGGAAAACGAAGAATATGTGGAAGCAAAACGCCTGCTTAAGTTCCTGGACTATTTTATCGGAGTGGGGACGGAACATATACCGAAGAATTCGATCTTAAGAGAATTTGTCGGCGGCAGCTGTTTTTATGTATAAAAGCCTGCAGGAGATCGGAAGCTCCGGCCAGGAGAGTCCTGCGGTTAAGTGATAGTATACTTGAGGAGGAGAGCGAATGAAGTGTCCATTTTGTAATCAGGAGAATACAAGGGTGATCGATTCAAGACCCGCAGACGACAACAGTGCAATCCGCAGAAGAAGGCAGTGTGACGAATGCGGGAAGAGATTTACCACTTATGAAAAGGTGGAGACGATTCCGCTGATCGTAATCAAGAAAGATAACAACAGGGAGCAGTATGACCGGAAAAAGATTGAAGCCGGCGTACTGCGGGCCTGCCACAAACGGCCGATATCCGCCAAGCAGATCAGCGATCTGGTGGATGAGGTGGAAAACGATATCTTCAACCAGGAAGTCAGAGAGATCGACAGCAGCCTGATTGGTGAGATCGTGATGGACAAGTTAAAAGACCTGGATACCGTGGCCTATGTCAGATTTGCATCCGTTTACCGTGAATTCAAAGATGTGAACACTTTTATGGACGAGATTAAGAAAATTCTAAACTGAGAATGGCAGCGCAGCGAACGCGGTTCTTAATTTAGAATTGGACAGTAAGAGGTGAAGGTGAACATGGGGATAAGACAAAACTATAAAAAAATAGGCACATTGGGTTTGACGTTTTTATTGGCAATAACAATGGCGCGGCCGGCTTTGGGGGAGCCGTCCGTCCAGTATAAGATCAGCAGTGAACCGGTGATACAGGGCAGACTTACGGCCATGGAGAGCGGTTCTATCCGTATGCAGCTGACAGATGAGAGTATCCTAAGTCCGATGCCTCAGCTGCAGGAGACAAAGGAGGCAGTGCAGATCCCGGCCGTATTTGATTTGAGAGATGATCAGGGGCAAAGTGACGTGACATCGGTAAAGGATCAAAAGGACGCCTCCACCGGCTGGACATTTGCTGCGGTCGCCTCCCTGGAATCCAACCTGATGAAAAAGGCGGATGCGGCCTCTGAAGTGGATCTGTCGGAGCGGCATCTGGCATGGTCCGCCTATCATGGGGAAAACGATGCGGAAGATAAGAGCGCCTATGCGGGCGGTGATACTTTTACGATTCCGGCGGATGCCGCAGATGCTTTTACGGCTGGAGGCAGCAGGCAGCAGGCGGCGGTAACGCTGGCACGCTGGTATGGAGCGGCCGCGGAGAAAGACGCTCCCTATGAAGAACCGCTGGCTGCGGTGTCAGACCCCACGGTTTCCCGCATTCATATGGCTAACGCCTATTACCTGCCGGAGACGGCAGTGTGGTCCGGAACGTCCTACTCCTGTGATATGGCTGCGGCTGCGGAAATTAAGAAGAGTATTATGAAAAACGGTGCCGTAGCGGCCTCCTATTATGAGGATCAAAAGGCGAGGGCGGATTCCGGATATTATAATTTACAGACCTGTTCCTATTTCTACCCGGGCGATGAGCAGGCAAATCAGGGGATTACCATCGTCGGCTGGGATGACAGCTATAAACAGACAAATTTTACCGGAAAAAGTCTTCCGGAAGGGCCTGGAGCCTGGATTGTCAAAAACAGCCGCGGCCAGGAATCGGATCAGAACGGGTATTTTTATCTGTCTTATTATGACAGAAGCCTGTGTGATTATACGCTGTTCGAGGCAGTCCCTGAAAATGCTTCCAGCCCCAAAGAAGAAGTGTATCAGAATATTTATCAATACGACGGTGTCGGAACAGGTGAGCTGATGTTAACCGATGCGGCGGAACTGAAATTCGCCAATCAGTTTACTGCCCGCGGTAATGAGATGATCAAAGCGGTAGGTCTATATACGCTGGAGGCGGATACGATGGTGGATGTCTCCGTTTATCGGACGGCGTTAGATGGAGTACCGGAAAGCGGACAGGAGGTATATCATCAGTCTATGATGATTCCCTATGCCGGTTTCCATACAATTCCGATGGAGAACGGCGGATTCACCGTGAAAGCAGGAGAGAGTTTTACTGTAGTCGCGTCTGCGGAAAGCGGCGGTAAATATCAGTATCTTCAGGAAGCTGCTGTGGATGGATCGAATCTGGTGCGGCTGGATTATCAGGAAGGGCAGAGCTATTACTGGTCGGCAGAGAATGATAAGTGGCAGGACGCGGTACGGCAGACGACGGTGGAGGATGTTCCGGTGCAGCTGGGAAACGCCTGCATCAAGGTGTACAGTGATACGGTACCGGACTTGGGAATCTTAAGGCTTAACATAACTGAGAAAGACGCGGAGGGAAAACGGCTGTCCGGGCAGTCAGTCAGTGACCCGGATCTGTCAGACACGAACAAGGTGGAACTTAGTTCCTATACTTCCTCTATCGCGCTTACGATGGAATGCCGTACGGGTAACCCAAAGAAGATCGTGATCCTGTCAGCGGACGGGACACAGTACCAGTCCGGCCAGGACATTCCCAGGAAAGCATTTGAGCGGGGACTGTTGATTCATCTGGACTATGCAGACGGGTCTAAGAGTATGGAGTATCAGCTGGAATTTTCCATATCGGATACCGTGCTGACCACCCCGGAGCAGGTGAAAGTGACCGATGATCTGGGGGCCGTTCCGCAGGATATGGTTTTAACCTCTGCAGTACTTAGTGAGGGGAGCATATATGAAGCGGCTTATAAGGCATTGGAGCCCGAGGTACAGGGCGGTCCCTTTGTTCTCTATCAGCTCAGTGCGCAGCGGAACGCAGAAAAGTATATTCCAGGTGTTGCGGTAAAACTCGAATTTCCATATTATGATACGACAGATGAAAAAAATATCCGGCTGTATTCCATATCTACTGCAGACGGTACATCCGCGGCCGTGGATTTGACAGGTGTAAAAGACGGACACTTAACGATAGAGACGGATATGTTAAACGGGCTGTATGCGGTAGCAGTCCGTACGAACATACCTACCGTTCCGAAGATGCCCAAGACAGTCTTTGATCCGGAGCAGAGGCTTTCGGATATTCCGCTGCCGGCGGTGAAAGGCGGGGCGTGGAGCTGGGTCAATGAAAATACAGTGCCCAGTGTTTCCCAATCCTCCTATGCGGCGCAGTTTACGCCCGCTCCCGGAAGCAGATATGAAGCCTGCACGATGCAGATACCTCTGAAGGTGCAAAAAGCGGCGCCCACGATAGCCAGTGCGGGCGGTTCCACGCTGGTGTACGGCCAGAAGCTGGGCGAGTCGGATCTGACCGCATCCGCGGTATGTAAGGGAAAGCATGTCCCGGGCAGCTTCCAGTGGAAAGATCCCATGACACTTCCAAGTGTAAACAACGAGGGTTACGGGATTGTCTTTGTTCCGGAAGACAGGGTGAATTATGAGGAAGCATATTCCACAGCCCCTGTCGGAGTTCTGAAAAAGCAGATTGAGATCACGGTGGCAGATCAGATCCGTTCTTTTGGAAAAGAGAATCAAACGTTTGAATTCAATGTCTATGAAAATGCACTGGTTGGTGACGATACCAAAGCTGATATATATGTGACCTATCAGTGCGCGGCCGATCAGGAGACCGTGGCAGGTACCTATCCGATTATGGCGGAGGCAAGTGCTGAAAATTATAACGTCTCGGTAAAACCCGGTGTGCTGAAAATAACCAGAAACATGGTAAAGCCTCTGGGGGATGGCGAAGTCCGGGTCTGCATTGTCGGAAATTTTAAGGTGCAGGATACGAGACTTCTCTGCACAGATTTACCAATGGAGAGTGACGAATACCAGATGTTCAAGGAGAGAGCCGAGGACGGTATGGATCTGGTAAGCTGCCAGGAGGTTATGCTGGATACGGAAGAATATCTGGGGAAATTAATGATCACTTTCCGGGTTGATCCGAAATACGAGGGACGAAAAGCTTATGTTCTTCATTATGCGGATCAAAAAATGGAAGCGTACGAGACTGTGGTAACAAACGCACGGGTGTCAGCAGAGGTGGTTTCCCTTTCGCCGTTTGCTGTTCTGGTATCGGATGAGTCTGTAGTACAGGCTGCAGCGGACGCAGGGGCAGGTACGGATGTGACGGATGGCAGAAAGCAGGGCAGCATGGAAGAATCTAAAGATTCTGTAGTAACTGTGAAACCGGTTGAGATGAATAAGAAGCTTCCGGTCTGGGTCTTTGTTGGAATACCTGCGGCTGTTCTGGTTATCCTCCTGATTGTAGTAAGTATCGTACTGCTAAAAAGAAACCGCAGAAAGAAAAATTCATAGAAACGATGATAGAGAAAGCCGGAAATTCACTGACTTACAGGAAACACGATCTGTATGGTCAGTGGTTTCTGGCTTTGCTAAGGGAAAATCGAACATAAAAGTGTTAAAAAATAAACGATACTTGACAGAATATACAATTGTGGATATACTCTTAGTTAGAAAGTACATATAAGTTATTTGCGGATCGTTACGAGACACGAGACTCGTAAATAATGGATGCAAGGTGGAATTAACCATGACGTTAAAAGAGCTTGCATTGGAGATCGGGTGCTCCCGGGCTACACTGGACCGAGTGATTAACAACCGGGAAGGCGTAGGCGAGGAGAGAAGAAAAGAGATACTGAAGCAGATCGAGGAACGCGGGTACAGACCGAATGTAGTGGGGAAGATGCTGGCGATTCAGCACAGGACTGTGATTGGAGTTATTTTATGTGCAGATATTACTCCGGTTGAGAATCCTTTATTTCATGAGATCTACGCGGGAATGCTGAGGGCCGTTGGGATATTGGAGAAAACAGGCGTTTCCTTTATGTTCCGACATATTAAGAGTGGGAAGGCATCTGAGCAGATCGCGGTGATCAACGAGCTGGTTGAGGAACACCGGGTGTCCGGCATCGCCATCTCCCTGGAAGAAAAATCAGAGGATCTGTTTGAGACGATCCGCGTTCATATGAATAATGGAATAAAATTCATTTCTTATTTTAATATAAACGGTGCTCAGAATACAGAGTTTCAATTCCCATACGAAATCGGTATTAATCAGAAAAGAGAAGGTAACGTGGCTGCCGGTCTGATGGGAAAATTCTTAAGAGGAAAAGGAAAGGTAGCATTGCTCAGCGGCCTGGAGAAGAATATGGTCCACCAGATCAGAATCGACTCGGCGAAAGAGCATCTGGAAAAAGCATATCCCGGTATTCAGGTGGTGGAAGTGGGACGTAATACTTATCCGGAAGACATCGCGATGGCCAAAGTGGAGCGGCTGCTGGAGGAGTATCCGGATCTGGACGGTATTATCGTGAGCTGTGGTTCCGCTGGGTATATCGTGGAGATGGTACAGAAGCTGCAGAAGAAAGATCAGCTTTCTATTATTGCATTTGATTTTACCAGACAGATGGAAAAGGATCTGCGGCTGGGTTATTTTGATGCGCTGATCGGCGTGAATTTGGAACGGCTGGGTTACACGACTATTTACGCGATTTACGATTATGTTTTCCAGAATGAGATAACGGACGATACATTATACGTGGCTTTACAAATAAAATTAAAAGAGACGGTCACGCCTTTGTAACAGGGATTGGTGACACTTCAGGGGTGTTTTTTTTGGGACTTACGAGGCACGTACCTCGTAATATTTTCGATATCATTTACGAGGCACGTGACTCGTATAAGATAAATAAAAAAAAGAGAGGGTATGTTATGAGAAAGCATGTAGCAATGGTATTGGGTTTGATTCTTTTGGCATCCACGTTGTACGGCTGTGGTCAAAAAACGGAGGAATCCGCGCCGGCTTCCGATACCGGTAAAGCCGAGGCCCCCGCACAGACAGAGGAAAAGGGGACGGATGACAGCGCAGGAGCGGTGGATAAGCCCTATGAGGGAACCGAGATCAGAGTAATCTTTGCCAACCACAACTGGACAGATGCAGTGACTGCGCATTTGGACGAATTTACCGAGAAAACCGGAATTGTCGTCAAAGCTGAGAACTACGCGGAAGATCAGTTAAGTGAAAAACTGGCGATCGAATTGACCTCCGGATCTTCGGGACTGGATGTCATGATGACAAGGCCCTTACAGGAAATTAAAATGTTTATCCAGAATGGCTGGGTTTATGACTTAAGCGCGCTGAAAGACGACCCGGAGGTAGATGCGGCTGATTTCATCCCGTCCGCGCTTGCGTCCTATGAGGATACATCCGGTGCCTGTTACGGATTACCGCTGGTAACCGAGCGGCAGATTCTGTACTACCGGACAGATTTATTCGAAAAAGCAGGACTTGAGGTCCCGAAGACGATGGATGAGCTGATGGCTGCTGCTGAGAAGTTAAACGATCCCGACAACGAAGTCTATGGAATCGTGTCCCGTGGCCTGACAGCGGCGGCTGTCACCCAGTTTTCCGGTTATCTGTACGGCTGCGGCGGCAACTGGGTGGACAAAGACGGCAATGCCGCGTTAAATACGCCGGAAGCGGTGAAGGCCTTTACATTCTATGGCGATATGCTGAGGAAATACGGCCCTCCCGGAGTCCTGAACATGCACTGGCAGCAGGCAGCAGCCCTGTATTCCCAGGGCAACGCGGCGATGTACACGGATGCAGATTCCCTGTATAATTCCGCATGCGGTCCGGACAGCACGGTATCGGATGTGACTGGATACGCGGTGATGCCTACGGGCGCTGTCTACAATATCTGTTCCTGGGGAATGTCGATTGCGGCAAACACGAAGAATCCGGAGGCATCCATGGAATTCGTGAAGTGGGCTACCAGCAAAGAAGTATCTACCCTGACTCAGAGTGCCGGTAATTCCGGAGCCCGTACATCCGTGTGGGATGATCCGGAGGCCAATAAGAACTTCCCGCCGGAACTGGTTAAAGTGATCCTGGCGTCCGGTGATATCGGTGTGGAGACTGACAGGCCGCAGGTGATCTCTGTAGGACGCGCAAGGGACGCCATCGGGGAAGTGATCGTAACGGCCATCAATGGTGGAGATGTACAGGCAGCCGCGGATAAGGCAAATGCCACATTCCAGTCCATCATTGACGAAGATTTTGGAACCAAGTAAATCCCCGTGGGAAGGCAATGAGAAGGTAATGAGGTGAAAAACAGGGCTGTTGTTAGAAAGCGAGATTTTTAATGCGGCAGGAGCACATTCCTGGTGTATTAAAAGGATGTTTTAACAACAGCCCTTAGTGTTCAAAAAAGTTCCTTCTTTAAACAAACAGGCATCTTTCGATGGAGAAGGGAGACATAGTAAGAAATGTCAAGATGGATTGATAAACATTTAAAAGTTATTTTCATGGCTCCGGTCATCATCTTCGTACTGGTTATGATAGTAGCGCCGATGTTATATACCATTGGCCTTAGTTTTTGCGACTGGAGTATGTCCAACATCAAACCGCCGGAATTCGTGGGCGTCGCCAACTACATAGATTTGTTCCACGATGACCGGTTCTGGGGAGCGGTGCTGCGCACCTTTTTATTTGTAATCGGCGCGATTGTGGTTGAAACACTGTTGGGAATCGGGATCGCGGTGCTGATCAACCGGAAGTTTTTTGCCACTAATGTCATCAAGACCGTCTTTATTCTGCCGGTGGTAGCCACTCCGGTGGCGGTGGGGATGGTGTGGAAACTGATCCTGGAGCCTACGATTGGATATGCGAATGTACTGGTCAGTGCGTTTGGCCTGCCGAAACAGCAGTTTTTGGCGTCCGCCTCCCAGGTTCTGCCGTCCCTCATTATGATTGACGTATGGGAATGGACGCCTATGGTTATGCTGATGGTCCTGGCCGGCTTAATGACCATACCGGGAGAAATGTATGAGTCGGCCAAAGTAGACGGGGCATCCCCGGTACAGCGGTTCTTCCACATCACGATTCCGCTGGCCAGTCCGGCTATCTTATCGGCTATCCTGCTGCGGCTGATTGATGTCATTAAGACCTTTGATATTATTTACGCCACCACACAGGGCGGACCGGGCTACGCGTCGGAGACCATCAATATTCTGGCCACGGTGACCAGTTTCCAGTACTTCCAGTTTGGAGACGCCTCAGCGATCACGGTCATGTTCTTCATGGTGGTTATTCTGATCGCCTGTATCTTCATGTTCATTAAAAAGAAGGTGGAGGTGGATTATTAGTGAATAAAAAAATTACACGGTTTGTCTCGGCATTTGGAAAGTACATCCTCATATATGGTCTGGCGTTTATTTCATTTTTTCCTATGCTTTGGATGGTTCTGGCGTCATTGCAGCAGCAAAAGGATATTCTGAATGCCAGCAAAGGATTATTCTCCTTTTTGCCGACCCTGATGAACTATTCCAATGTGATTTATCAATATGACTTTGTAAAACCGATGATCAACAGTTTTATCATCGCGTTGTTATCCACTATTTTCGCATTGGTTTTGTCGCTGCCGGCAGCCTATGCGATCGCCAGATACAAGCTGCGGAAAATGAGCCTGATCATATTGGTCGTGCGTATGATACCCGGTATTTCGTTTTTGGTTCCGTGGTTTACGATTTTCGCGAAGCTGCAGCTGACGGATTCCTATACGGCGCTGATTCTGACCCATATGCTGGTCGCGCTGCCGCTCATCGTCTGGATTATGACGCCGTTTTTTGAATCGATTCCCATGGAACTGGAGATGGCGGCCTGGGTGGACGGTTCCTCCAAGTTCCGGACCTTTTTCGGGATCGTGCTGCCCTTGTGCAGGGCCGGCATTCTGACGGCATCTTTGCTGGCATTCATCTTTTCCTGGAATAACTTTATGTTTGCCCTTGTGCTAAGCGGCAGGAAGACGATCACGCTGCCGGTGGCGATCTTCAGCTTCGTGTCCTATGCTGCGGTGGACTGGGGCGGACTGATGGCGGCGTCTGTACTGATCACGCTTCCCATCTGTATTATTTCCATCTTTTTACAGAAATACATTATAGGCGGCCTGACGGCAGGAGCCGTGAAGGGCTGAGAAGGAGAGCGCAATGAAAGTAGCTGTGTTGAAAGAACCTGAAGTCATTCAATTGGAAGACATTAAAAAACCGGAGGCGGATAACGACTACCTGATCGTGGAGGTCAAGGCCTGCGGTATCTGCGGCAGCGATGTCCGCTATTATAAAGGAGAAAATCCCTGGGCCTTACATACTCTGGGCAAGAACCTGCCGAATCCGCCGAATATCATATTAGGCCACGAGTGGGGCGGGATCGTACACGAGGTGAAGAATCCGGAATTCAAGCATCTGCTGGGAAAACGGGTGGCGGTTCTCGCCTATAACACCTGCGGTGTCTGTGAATACTGCAGAAACGGGAACTATAACCTGTGCAAAAAGACGATGCATATCGGCCATGGGGCCGGCTGGGGTACCATGAATTATTATCCGGGCGGAATGGCTGAGTATTGCCAGATCTGGAATACCCATGTATGCGAAATCCCGGATTCCATGTCCTTTGAGGAGGCCACCCTGTTAGACCCCATATCCGTGGGCATCCATGCGATCACCAAATCGGATATCAGGCCAGGGGAGGATGTGGTGGTGCTGGGAACAGGAGCCGTGGGCTTAAGTATCGTACAGGCGGTGAAGGCGTTCGGGGCAGATAAGGTTATCTGTACGGATGTCTATGAGGGGGCGCTTGAGATCGCCAGGGATGTGGGCGTGACCAGGGCTGTGAATATCCAGCAGGAATCCCTGGAAGATGCCATGAGAGAGGTCGGGATGAACGGCGCAAACGTTGTATTTGACACGGTGGGGACTGCTGAAACCCAGAAGCAGGCGCTGCACATCCTGAGAGAGAGCGGCACCCTTGTGAATCTGGTGGCGAATATGACGCAGGCCTCCTATGAGCTGATGGATCTGGCCGGCGAGAAAAGGATAATCACTTCGGCCAACAATCACAGTTCGGATTTCCTGCTGGGAATCAAACTCATCGAGAATGGGACGATCCAGGCTGAGAAAATGATCACCCATGTGCTGCCTCTTGACGAAGTGCAGACCGGGTTTGACATTATGCTGAATAAAGAGCAGCAAAAAGTTATGAAAGTGGTATTGGTGCCTTAAAAGCGGAAGATGCGGAAAAAGGCGTAATACATTTCATTTGCGAGGTGGCAATATATGAAAGAATACAGGATGAACACAGGAACACATGAGATATCGTTCCAGCTGGATGAGAGGCAGGTAATATACTATGCGGCTTTGGCGGATCTTCCGAAAAAGCAGGAGGAAGCGAGTCTGATCGAAGAAGCGCTGGATCATCCCTACGGGGCCGAAAGACTGGAGGACGCGGTACCAAAGGACGGGAAAGTAGTGATTATCGTGGATGACGCTTCCAGACCAACGCCCTGTGCCAGAATTCTTCCCCATCTGCTGGCCCGGATCGAACAAAAGACAAAGGATATCTGTATCATGACAGCGCCGGGAACACACAGGCCCATGAGTGAAAAAGAGCTGGACGAGAAGATCGGCAGAGAGATTCTGGACCGGTATCCTCTGCTGAATGTGGACTATACCAAAGAAGAAGACTACGAATATGTCCTCACTACCGAATTAGGGACTCCGGTGGATTTACATAAAGAGGTGCTGAGAGCGGACTTCGTGCTGGCGGTCGGCAATATCGTTCCCCATGTGGTGGTAGGCTGGAGCGGCGGCGCGAAGACGATCCAGCCTGGTGTCAGCGCCAGGAGAACCACGGACTATACCCACTGGATCGGGGCGGTCAGGGCAAACACGATGGATATCGTGGGAACACTGGATAATATCTGCCGGAAGGAAATCGACTATATCGGTTCCCAGGTCAATTTATCTTATATTGTAAATACCGTGCTGAATGAGAAAAAGGAAATCCAGGGCCTGTTCTGCGGCCATTTTATCGAAGCGCACCGGGCGGGAGTGGAGCTGGCCAAACAGCTGCTGTGCCCGGTCATCGATCATCAGGCGGATATCGTGATCGCAAATGCGGCCCCCTGCTGCTTTGATTTCTGGCAGGCATTCAAACCCTATGCTTTCGCGCAGTTCGGAGTGAAGGAGGGCGGCACCATCATCTTTCTCTTTGAGGCATCGGAGGGGTTATGCGGAAACGCACCGTTCCATCTTCCGGCACTGAAAAAATATATGCCCATGACCCTGGATGAAATTTTGAAAGAAGCCGAAGAGGGAAAGATCGAAGACGAGGTGGGAGCGACCAATGCCATCAATCATCACAAGGTGATCGGCCACGCGGAAATCATCTGTGTATCCGACGGTTTGGCGGATGAGGACTATGAACTACTGCAGTTCAAAAAAGCGTCCTCGGTGGAAGAGGCGGTGGAGATGGCAAAGGCCCGTTTGGGAAAGGATGCCGAGATCGGCATTATCCCGTTCTGCGGAGAAACGCTGGTCAAGGTGAAGGGTGAATAAGCCCATGAATGGAGGAAAAGATGGGAAATAACAGGCGGTTAGAGGAGGAAAACACGTGAAAGCAGTAGTACTGAAAACAGACAATCAGATTCATTATATGGACGCGCCGAAACCTGCATTACGCTCCGGCGAAGTCCTGGTACGGGTAAAAGCCTGCGGAATCTGCGGAAGTGATATCAGATATCTGGAAGGCGAGAACCCGTGGTCCCAGCAGACCTTAGGCTATGTCACCCAGAACCCCGACAATATGATCTTAGGACATGAATTTGCTGGAGAAGTCGTGGAGGTAAAAGACAAAAAAGATGAGTACCTGCTGGGAAAAAAAGTAGGGGTTATCGTTTACAACACCTGCAAAAGCTGTGAGTTCTGCCGCACCGGCCGGATGAACCTCTGCAAGAATACGAAGCATATCGGGCACGGGGCAGGATGGGGAGAAATGGAATTCTATCCCGGCGGTATGGCGGAATACTGCCAGGTGTGGAGCGACCATGTATATCCGTTCGAGAACGCCACCTTTGAAGAAGTCTCCACCCTGGATTTTGTGGCCGTCGGCCTGGCCGCGGTTTCGAAGATTAAGAAAGTGTTCGCGGAGGATGCCGTGATCATCGGAACCGGTCCTGTGGGCCTGTCCATCATCCAGCTGTTGAAGCTAAAAGGTGCCAGAAGGGTATATTGTGTGGATATCCTGGACTATGCCTTCGAGGCGGCCAGAGAAGTGGGAGCGGACGGCGTGTTTAATTCCGCGGAGGTAGACGTGGTGCCTGAGATCCTGAGCGGAACAGACGGTCTGGGAGCTGCCATGGTGTTCGACACAGTGGGGACGGAAGAAACCCAGAAGATGGCGTTAGCAGTCTGCAAGGGGGAAGGAACGGTCGTGAATCTGGTCTGCAACACAACAAAGGTGCAGTACCAGTTAAAAGATTTCAGCAGTGAGAGAAGTATCGTATCAGTAGCGAACGCAAGCGACGACCTGTTTTATGACTGCCTGAAGATGCTGGAAGCTGGGAGATTAAACGTAAAACCTCTGATCACGGATATTCTGCCGCTTGAGAAGGCCCAGGAAGGCTTCGAGCGGCTGATGAACCGGGAAGAGACGGGAGCGATCAAAGTGATCCTCAAGCCATGAGGTCGGTGCCGGAGCCTCTGGGTATGAGGTCAATGCCGATTCTTAAGTCATAAGGCCAATGATAATAATTGTAGGAGAAGTAAGTAAAACAAGAACAGTTGAGACGGAAATTTTAATACCGCAGGAACTGCGGTACTGGAGGAAGAAATGAAAGCGGTTGTAAAATATGAGGAAAAACCAAGAGCAACCAGATTAATGGATATCGAGAAGCCGGTGTGCGGGGAGGATCAGGTTCTGTTAAAAGTGATGGCAGCCGGGGTCTGCGGAAGTGATGTGGATATATGGAATCAGAACATCGGTTTTAAGATCAAGCCCCCGGTGGTACAAGGGCATGAGTTTTGCGGCGTAATCGTGGAAACCGGGGAACGGGTAAAGCATTTCCAGGTAAACGACCGGGTCGTCTGTGAGACGGCGGCACAGATCTGCGGCGAATGTGTCTACTGCAGAACCGGTAATTATAACCAATGTCCGGACAGATGCGGTTATGGCGCGCTGATCGACGGCGCCTTCTCGGAATACGTGGCGGTGCCGGAGAGAATCCTGCACCACATGCCGGATACCCTTTCATTCGAGCGGGCCTCCCTCACGGAACCCTGCTGCGTCGCATACAACGCTATGATCGTGAAGACACAGATACTACCGGGCAAGCCGGCTGTCATCATAGGACCGGGAACGATCGGACTCTTATGTATTATCATGGCGAAACTGGCCGGCGCGTATCCGGTCATCGCTGTAGGCAGAAGTTCCTCCGCGAACCGGATGGAGATCGCCGGACAGCTGGGAGCGGATATTCTGATCTATTCGGACAGAGAAGAGCCGCGGGATACGATCCATAAACTGACAGGCGGGATCGGTGTTCCGGTCGTCTGCGACTGCGCGGGCAACACTTCCACCTTTAAGCTGTCCATGGACATCGTGGCACCCAACGGACAGATCACAAAGGTTGGCTGGGGACCGGCGCCCATCGATGTCTCGATCGATCCGATCGTGCAGAAGGGGGCCTGTATCCAGGGCTCATTCAGCCACACCTGGGATACCTGGGAGACTGTGATCCGCCTGACCTGCGCGGGCCGGATTAACCTGGAACCATTTTCCAGATTCGTCTTCGGTATCGATGAATGGGAAAAGGCTTTCGAAGCCATGGACAGCCGTCAGGCGGTAAAATCGGTCATTCTGCCGAATGCCTAGAGAAGGGGAGAAAGATTATGAAGGCGTTAGTATATTACGGTCCGTCGGATATGAAGCTCACGGAATATGAGAAGCCGGTTCCGAAAAAAGGAGAAGTACTATTAAAATCAAAAGCAGTGGGAATCTGCGGTTCCGATGTCCACGGATATCTGGGACTGACCGGACGGAGAATACCGCCGATGATCATGGGCCACGAGGTGGTGGCCCTGGTGGAAGAAACCACGCTGGAGAACAGCCGCTACCAAAAAGGTGATCTGGTATTTGTCGATCCGATCATCACCTGTAAGACCTGCGAAAACTGTCAGGAAGGCTATTACAGCATCTGCCTGAACAAGAGCAACATCGGAGTTCTGGAAGTGGACGGAGCGTTCTGCGAATACTTTACCATGGTGGAAGAGAACCTGATCCCCATGCCGGATGGAGTAAAGGCAGAGGTTGGCGTCCTGGCGGAACCTTTTTCTGTAGCTTTGCACGCGGTAAAGCAGCTTACCATGCCGGCCGGAAAGGTGAAAACCATAGCGGTCATCGGGGCCGGCGTGATCGGTATGTGTACGGCCGCTGTGGCAAAAGACATCTATCGGGATGCAAAGATCGTTATTATGGATGTTTCAAAAAAACGTCTGGACCGCTGCGATAAGATTCTGGACGGTTTGATCGAAACGGAAGACCTGACGGCAAAGAGCTATGAAGATATCCGGGAAGCATATACAGGCAGCGGATTTGATATCGTACTGGAAGCGGTAGGGGTCGGCCCTACAGTAAACGGAAGCCTCACACTGGTAAAAAGCAAGGGAGAAGTAATTCTGATCGGAAACAACCAGAGGGATATCAGCCTGTACTACCAGCAGATCGTGACAAGAGAGCTGCGGGTTTACGGGACTTACGGATTTACGCACCGGGATCTGGAAGAATCCATTCTGAAATTCAAAGACCGCCCCTACGCTGCTTCCATGGTGGATAAAATCGTTTCCCTGGAGGAAGCAGTCTCATATTTTGATGAGCTGGCCAGTCCGGACAACGACTATCTGAAAATTATCGTGGATCCGACGCTGTAATGCAGGAGGGTAAATCAATATGGAGCTTAAATCAAATGGTAAATACGACCTGGTCGTGGTAAGCAGCATGGGTGTCAGAATCACGCCTGCAGACCGTCAGCCCGTCAGTATGAGCCGTCTGTATGAGATGCAGGCGACCAGTGCCGAGAGCAATGTGGGAAACATCAGCGCGTCCCTTGGAAAGCGGGTCAAGGTACTGACCAAATTCGTAAAGGACAGCGCGATCGCGGAGTTCATTAAGGCAGAACTTCGCAGAAGGAACCTGGAGTATGAGGGCCTTGAGATTCCCCAGGGCGGGCCTTTCGGCTGCCGGCACCAGTTCAACATCGCGGACAGCGGATACGGAAGAAGGAGGCCGGTGGTTCAGAACGACCGCGCGGGAGAGGTGGCCTGCACCCTTTCCGCACAGGATTTTGATCTGGAGCGGATCTTTCACGAGGAAGGATGCCGGATCCTGCATTTCTCCGGGCTGATCGCGTCCCTATCCAAAGAAAGCGGCCGGTGCTGTCTGGAAATAGCCAGAATGGCCAAAAAATATGGAACGGTCATCTCCTTTGACATGAACTACCGGGCCAGTTTCTGGAAAGGACGCGAAGAAGAACTGCGTCCGGTATTCCAGGAACTGGCGGGTCTGTCCGACATCCTGATTGGAAATGAAGAAGATTTCCAGCTGGCATTAGGGATACAAGGACCGGAAGCCGGAGGTCTGGATGTTTCAGGGAAGATCGACGGATTCAAAGAGATGATCGGGCGGATCAGGGAGAACTATCCCGGTGCATCCGTCTTTGCCACCACTCTGCGCACCGTCATCGATGCGAATTCCCATCAGTGGGGAGCGATCCTGTACGCAAAGGATCAGTGGTTTGTGGAAGAACAGCGGGAAATCGCCGTGTACGACCGGATCGGGGGCGGTGACGGCTTCGTGGGAGGCATGCTTTACGCGATACTGTCCGGATATCCGCCGGCAGAGTGGATCCGATACGGCTGGGCATGCGGCGCGTTAGTTGCGACCCTGGCCACCGATTACGGCCAGCCGGTGAGCGAAGAAGAGATCCGAAGCATCTATGAGGGCAACGCGAGGGTAAAAAGATAGGAGGAAGCGTAATGGGAACATCCGATATCGGTCTGATCGGTCTGGCCGTCATGGGGGAAAATCTGGTGGTCAATATGGAAAACCACGGATTTACGGTAAGTGTTTATAACCGGACCACCCAGAAGGTTACAGATTTTACAGAGGGGAGGGCGAAAGGGAAAAAAATCATCCCCGCCTATTCCCTGGAAGAGTTCATAAGCCAGCTGAAACTCCCGAGAAAAGTCATGTTAATGGTAAAAGCGGGAGCGCCGGTCGACAGCTTCATTGATACATTAATCCCCCTGCTGGAGCCCGGCGACATTATTATCGACGGCGGCAACTCCCATTTTCCGGATACCATCCGAAGAACCGTCTACGTGGAAAGCAAAGGCCTTCTCTATATCGGATGCGGGGTCTCAGGCGGTGAAGAAGGGGCCTTACACGGCCCCTCCATGATGCCGGGCGGCTCATTGAAAGCGTGGGAGAGTGTAAAACCCATCTTTCAGGCCATCGCTGCTAAAGTAGACGGCGTCCCCTGCTGCGAGTGGATCGGGGACAACGGAGCCGGACATTTCGTGAAAATGGTCCATAACGGAATCGAATACGGAGACATGCAGCTCATCTGTGAAGCCTACCAGATCATGAGGGATTATCTGAACATGAGCGCCGATGAGATGCACGAAGTATTCGCCAGATGGCAGACAGAAGAGCTGGGCAGCTATCTGATCGAAATCACAACAGACATCCTCAAAGTAAAAGATACGGACGGCGCTCCCATTCTTGACAAAATCCTGGATACCGCGGGCCAGAAAGGAACGGGCAAGTGGACCGGCATCGCCGCGCTGGATGAAGGGGTCCCCCTGACTCTGATCGCGGAAGCTGTGTTCAGCCGCTGCCTCTCCGCCGCCAAAGAAGAGCGGGTCCACGCCTCCCGTATCCTCACAGGCCCCGCCGTCGTATTTGAAGACGACCGGGAAGCCTTTCTGGAGGACTTAAAAGCGGCTCTCTACGCCTCAAAAATTGTATCCTACGCCCAGGGCTATTCTCTCATGAAATCAGCGGCCCAAACCTACGGCTGGAATTTAAATTACGGTGAAATCGCTATGATCTGGCGGGGAGGCTGCATCATCCGAAGTATCTTCCTGGAAAATATCAAAGAAGCCTACGACCGGAACCCGGACCTGGAAAACCTGATGTTAGACGGCTACTTCAGAGAAGTTATGACGAACAGCCAGCAGGGCTTTAGATACATCTGCGCCTCCGCCCTTTTAAACGGAATTCCGGCTCCGGCCATGACCAGCGCCCTGTCCTACTACGACGGTTACCGCTGTGCCCGGCTTCCAGCTAATCTTCTTCAGGCCCAGAGGGACTACTTCGGTGCCCACACCTACGAGCGCACCGACCTTCCCCGGGGTGAATTCTTTCACACCAACTGGACCGGAGAAGGCGGGACAACTATATCTGGAACCTATAATGCTTGAATGTTCTTTTGGGGTCTGGGAATCGGATGAACGGGAGAAGGGGCCTCCCTCTATCATTAATCCAACATACTTTGCTGCAAACCGCCTGTTTTTTTCGCCAGGCGGGCAAAGCGGGACATGGAGGGCGGGGCTTTGGCATTTGCAGGCACCAACGCGGGGGGACGGATGTTCGGAACCGGCTGGGCATAGGGCGGCTGTGTAGCTGCTTAGTAAAATCCAACTGCCGGATTCAGGATGCCCGGCGGACTTCACGTCCGACGGGCAAGGGCCTCTGAGCCGAGAACACATCATGTGTTCTTGGCGAATAGGTTCGGTTCCTGAATCCGGCAGTTGGATTTTACTTAGCAGCTACCAGCGCAAGCCCTCCGCCCAGCCGGTTCCGAACATCCGTCCCCCCGCGTTGGTGCCTGCAAATGCCAAAGCCCCGCCCTCCATGTCCCGCTTTGTCCCCCTCAATCAAAAAAAACTTGCCAACCCGCCATAAAGAGGTTACAATAAAACCGACAATTGCATAATGGGAGAATCTTAAAAGGAAAGAGGATTCATTTTATGAACAGGAAAAGCTTACTCAGGCACCTTACCGTGCTTGGCGTACTGACCCTCACTATTGCACTGGGCGGATGCTCAGGTGATAAGACCGAGAAAGGAAGCGAAGCGGTTCCCGGCAAAGAATCCAGCCAAGTTTCTTCCGGTGAGCCTTCTATGGGAGGCTCCATCGTAGTAGGAATTCCTCAGGATCTGGAGGATAGTCTTGACCCTCACAAAATGGTAGCGGCAGGAACGAAAGAAGTCCTATTTAACATTTATGAAGGCTTAGTAAAGCCTGATTCAGATGGTAATTTAATCGAAGCTGTCGCCAGCCATTATGATATTTCAGAGGATGGAAAGACCTATACCTTCACGCTGAGGGATGGGGTGAAGTTCCACAATGGGAACCCGGTGAAAGTGGATGATGTGATATATTCAATCGAACGCTGCGCCGATGCCACGGGAGGAGAACCGCTGGTACCGGCGTATTCTAATATTGAGAGCATCCAGGCTGACGGGAATAATGTGGTGATCACGTTAAAAGAACCCAATACGGAGTTTTTGGCCTATATGACTACTGCGATCATACCGAAGGACTATGATGAGCTGGATACACAGCCTATGGGTACCGGACCGTTCCGGTACGTTTCCAGATCCCCGCAGGAAAATATCGTGATCGAAAAGTTCACGGATTACTGGGGAGAACCGGCGTATCTGGATAAGGTCGAGTTCAAGATCGTGGCGGATGCCGACACCATTGTCATGAGCTTAAAGGGCGGTTCTATCGACATGTATGCGAGACTTACGTCCTCACAGGCGGCGGAACTTAAGGATGACTTTAATATCGAAGAGGGAACCATGAACCTGGTGCAGGCGCTGTATCTGAACCATGCGGCGGCCCCCTTTGACAACAAGCTGGTCCGTCAGGCCATGTGCTACGCGGTGAACCCCCAGGAGGTCATGATGATGATCGCCGACGGCAAGGGAACAGAAATCGGCAGTAGTATGTTCCCGGCATTTGGGAAATACTATGTGGATGATCTCAAGGATATGTATACGCAGGATGTGAATAAGGCTAAGGAGCTGCTTACCGAGGCAGGGTATCCGGATGGATTTGATATGACCATCACGGTGCCGTCTAACTATCAGCCCCATATCGACACGGCGCAGGTGTTGGTCGAGCAGTTAAAGCAGGTGGGCATCAACGCTACGATCCAGATGATCGAATGGGACAGCTGGCTGTCAGATGTCTATGCCGACCACAATTACCAGAGTACGGTCGTCGGTGTGGATGCGTCGGCGCTGACGGCAAGGGCATTACTGGAGCGTTTTACTACCGGTAATTCCGGTAACTTTATCAATTACAGCAGCCCGGAATACGACAGCTTGTTCCAGCAGGCGGCCTCCACAGCGGACGACGCAAAACAGGTGGAGATCTATAAACAGATGGAAACCCTGCTGGCCGAGGATGCGGCCAATGTATATATCCAGGATCTGGCTGATCTGGTGGCGTTAAATAAAAAGTACGGCGGCTATACGTTCTATCCGCTGTATGTACAGGATATGAGTAAAATATATCTGATCAAGCAGAATTAAAACAGATAATTAAGAACAGACAGGATTATACAGACGCCGGGGAGGTGTGGAAATGAAATTTTATATAAAAAAAGTAATCACTCTCATGATCACATTGCTAATTGTCTCATTTCTGACCTTCCTGGCCTTTGACCTGATATCCGGTGATCCTGCAACATCAAAACTTTCGACCCAGGCAACACCGGAAAAAGTGGAAGCACTGCGGGAAGAGATGGGGCTTAACGATCCCCTGCCCATCCGCTATGCCCGCTGGATCGCTGGATTCGCTTCCGGGGATCTGGGTGAATCCTACAGCTATCATCTGCCGGTGGGGCAGATGCTGTTGGAAAAATTACCGGTCACCCTGACTATGATGGGAATATCCTTTGTCATGATCCTGCTGCTTGGAATCCCGCTGGGGATTTTGTGTGCCAGACATGAAAATGGGATCGTGGATCACATCCTGAGCGTACTGAATCAGATCGCCATGTCGATACCGCCTTTTTTTCTGGGCATTTTGCTCACTTTTTTGTTTGGGCTGGTATTGAAACTGTTCACTCCGGGAGGTTATGTTTCGTACCAGGACAGTACCGCCGGATTCCTGGGGTATCTGATTCTGCCTTCCTTTGCCATCGCCCTGCCGAAGAGCGCTATGACGGTGAAACTGCTTCGAAGCTCGGTGCTGGGCCAGCTCAGACAGGACTATGTGAAGACGGCTCACAGCCGGGGAAATTCGCAGAATGGCGTGTTGTACCGGCATGTACTGCGCAACGCCTGCATTCCCGTTCTGACTTTCCTGGGTATGGCCCTGGCCGACATGCTGGCGTCCAGTATCATCATCGAGCAGGTATTCGGTATCCCAGGCCTTGGCCGGATGCTGGTCAGTTCCATATCGGGCCGGGATTATCCGGTGGTGCAGGCCATCATTACATTTCTGGCTGCTTTTGTGGTGATTGTTAATTTTCTGGTGGATATGGGATACCGGTGGCTGGATCCCAGAGTAAGGTTGGGCGGGAGCGGGAACGAATGAAAAAAGACGGACGGAACCTGAACTTCATACTGGGCTGTGTGATATGTGCCGTTATGATAATCCTGATTATCGCCGGCTTCTTTTATACGCCCTATGGGCCGGATACCATGAACGGGCCGGATAAATTTGCTGCGCCTTCCTTTCGCCATCTGATGGGAGCAGATCAGTTCGGACGGGATATATTCAGCAGAGTTTTAAAAGGATTGGGCACGACAGGCTGGATCTCTTTGGTAACCGTAGTCATAGGCGGCCTGACCGGGACACTGGTGGGGGCCCTGACCGGGTATTACGGAGGTATCCTGGATGAAATATTGATGAGAATAAACGACATTGTGACGGCATTTCCAAGCTTCCTGCTGGCGCTTGTTTTCATCAGTGTTTTAGGACCGGGAAGAGGGAATCTGATCATGGCGCTGTCCATTGCCTTTATCCCCAGCTTTGCCCGGGTGGTGAGAGGGGAATTCATCCTCTACCGGGAGCGGGATTATGTGAAAAGCGCGAAGCTGTGGGGAGCGTCAGGAGTCCGTATCATGTTCGTCCATATCTTACCCAATGCGCTGCCGGTCATCTTATCCAGCGCTGCCATCGGCTTTAACAATGCGGTGCTGGCGGAAGCCAGCTTAAGTTATCTGGGAATCGGCGTACAGCCCCCGGACGCCAGCCTGGGACGCATGATATCAGAAGCTTCGACCTATCTGTTCTCAGCACCCTGGTGCGCGGTATTTCCCGGCGTAATGATAATCCTGCTGATCCTGGGTTTCGGGATGATCAGCGATGGATTGAAGCGGAGGTAATCATATGCTGGAAGTGAAGAATCTTTCTATAGAATTTCTGGACCGGTCGGCACCAGAACGGGTGCTAAATCATTTCAACCTGCGTATGGAGCCGGGAGAGATCGTGGGGCTGGTGGGAGAATCCGGTTCCGGCAAGACTATGACGGCCCAGGCCATCGCAGGCCTGCTTCCCGGCCATGCCGTGATAAAAAGCGGGGAGATCCGCCTGAACGGTCAGGATCTGCTCCGCTGTACCAGCAGGGAACTGCGTACTCTCCAGGGAAACGAGATTGCCATGGTATTCCAGGAACCCATGACATCCCTGAATCCGGTCATGAAGATCGGCAGGCAGGTGGAAGAAAGCCTGCGGCTTCACACGGATCTGTCGGCAGCCGAACGAAAGGAGCGGGCTGTAAAGGCTATGCTGGACGCCGAACTGCCCAATCCGGAGGAGCTGTATCATAAATATCCCCATCAGCTGTCCGGAGGCATGAGACAGCGGGTAATGATCGCTTCCGCTATTATCTGCCATCCCAAACTGTTGATCGCGGACGAGCCAACCACGGCGCTTGACGTGACCATCCAGGCGCAGATCGTCCGTCTCCTCCAAAAAATAAACCGCAAATACGAGACGGCCATCCTGTTCATATCCCATGATCTGGGGCTGGTGCGCAAGCTGTGCAGCCGGGTCATCGTGTTATGTGACGGCGATATGATAGAAGAAGGAAGTATGGAAGAGATCTTCCGGAATCCAAAACAGGACTATACCAGACAACTGATCGCATCGGTTCCGTCCAGGACTGGAATCCCTTTAAGGAGGCAGCTGCATGATTGACAGAAAAAAGGTTTTGGAAATCCGGGGAGTCAACGCCTATTATGAAAAACAAGTACTATATGATATAAATTTCTGTATCTATGAAAATGAGATCATGGGATTAGTCGGCGAGAGCGGCTGCGGGAAATCCACCCTGTCCAGAGCAATCCTGGGACTGGGGGAGCGCACAGAGGGAGAAATTATCCACCACACCAGCCGCCCCCAAATGATCTTCCAGGACCCTTACGCCTCTTTAAATCCGGTAAAAAAAGTTGGCTGGATACTGGAAGAGCCATTAAGACTCAAAGGCGGCAGCTCCAAAGCAGGACGGCGGGAAGCCGTCCTGGACATGCTGAAAAAAGTGGGCCTGGAGGAAAAGATAGCCGCCAGGCTGCCTCGGGAACTAAGCGGCGGGCAGCGGCAGCGCGTCAGCATTGCAGCTGCCCTGATCGGAGGTTCCAGATTCATCATCGCAGACGAACCGGTCTCCGCGCTGGACGTCACGGTTCAGGCCCAGATCATGGAACTCCTCCTCAAGCTGGCAGATGAATTCAAACTGTCCTACCTCTTCATCTCCCACGACCTAAACGTCATCTACCAGATGTGCGACCGTCTGATCGTCATGAAAGAAGGCCGAATCGTAGAAGAGGGCACCGTAGACCAGGTATTTACCCACCCACAAAACCCATATACAAGACAACTGTTAGAGCTCGAAAAGTAAAACCTTACTAATCAAGCCTGATACAAAAGCAGGAGGGGTCTGGGGGATGGGATTCCCGGGCGGGGGCCAATGGAACGGGAGCCAAATCGCTTGAGGCCAGGCCTTAGAACGGGCTGCGCAGATGGAGGGAGAACCTCGCAGGGCCTGGGACACTGTCCGAGCCGTTTTTGGGCGAGTTTGTCCCAGACCCTGCCAATAAGAGGTTCTCCCTCCATCGGAGCGCCCGTTCTTAGGTCTGGCCGAAGCGATTTGGCTCCCGTTCCATTGGCCCCCGCCCGGGAATCCCATCCCCCAGACCCCTCCGGACCTAAGCAAACAAAGAAAAAGGAGCAGTAAAAAATGAATTACAAAATGATATTGGAATATGACGGGACTTCCTATAATGGGTGGCAGAAACAGGGGAATACCGAACGTACGATACAGGGGAAGCTGGAAGAACTGCTGAAGAAAATGACTGGGGAGGACACGGAGGTAGCAGGCTCCGGGCGCACCGACGCCGGCGTGCACGCGCTGGGGCAGGTGGCGAATTTCCGGCTGAAGGAATACCGGGAGCCGGGGGAACTCCTGGAAGAGATGAACCGGTACCTTCCGCAGGATATCCGCGTGCTTGAGCTTAAGACGGCTTCGGAAAGGTTCCACAGCAGATGGAACGCGCTTCGGAAGACGTATGTATATCGGATCGACCGGGGGGCCAAGCCTTCTGTCTTTTACCGGAAATACCGGCTGGCTTACAGCGGGCCGCTTCATGTGGAGCGCATGAGAGAGGCGGCGGACTGTCTTTTGGGTACCCATGATTTTAAGAGCTTTTGCGCAAATAAACGGATGAAAAAGTCCACGGTGCGCTGTATTCATGATATCCGGATCGAAGAGCAGGAGGAGGTAATGTCTGTCTATATTACCGGGAATGGATTCTTGCATCATATGGTCCGCATTATTGTGGGAACTCTGCTGGAGGTTGGGAACGCACAGAGATCCGCAGCGTCCGTGCGGGACGTGCTGGAAAAATGTGACCGGGCGGCCGCCGGACAGACTGCTCCTCCTCACGGCCTGTTCCTGCTTGAGGTAGAATATTAAATCTTTATAAACTCATTGTTTTGTACGAATAAAACTGCTATGATGTATACTGTTAAAACTTTGACGGGAACAAAGGAGGAGCTACTATGAAAAAGCCAACAAAAGTGATTCTGGCAGTGCTGGCACTTTTGATTATCGGTTTTATTTACTATTATGTGTCATTGCCTGCGATTAATATCCATGCCGGAGGATTCTGGACCTTCCTGATCGTGCTGCTGGCAGTTTTGGTCGGATTTTACATTTTATCCAGACTGAAAAAGGGAGAAAATATTAAAGACGTAAAGAAAAGCAAGATATTCAAAGTCGGAATCGGAGCGATTCTGCTGGTGGTAGTTGTGTATCTGGTGGGGAGCCTTTTGTCCTCCCCGATTGTCAACGCCAAGAAGTATCAGAAGCTGCTGACGGTGAAGGACGGGGAATTTACCGAGGATATCGATCAGGTATCCTTTGACCAGATTCCTCTGCTGGACCGGGATTCCGCCACACTGCTGGGGAACCGGAAGATGGGAAGCCTGGTGGAGATGGTCTCTCAGTTTGAGGTGAGCCCCCTGTATACACAGATTAATTACAAAGGACGGCCGGTTCGGGTCTCCCCGCTTCAGTACGCAAGTCCCATCAAATGGCTGACGAACCAGAAAGAGGGAATACCGGCCTACATGATGATTGATATGGCCAATCAGGATACGGAATGTGTGAAGCTTAAGCAGGGGATCAAGTACAGCCCTTCCGAATACTTTAACCGGAATATCTACCGGCATCTGCGCTTTAACTATCCGACTTATATTTTCGATGAGATCAGTTTTGAGCTGGACGAAGAGGGGACCCCTTACTGGGTATGTCCGGTGAAAAAATACAGCATCGGCCTATTCGGCGGACAGGTGATCGGCAGAGTTGTGCTCTGTAATGCGATAACGGGTGAAACCATGGATTATCCCATCGAGGACGTGCCGTCCTGGATCGATCGGGCTTACTCGGCGGATCTTCTGGTACAGCTGTTCGATTACTACGGAACGTTGAAGCATGGTTATTTCAACAGTATTCTGGGACAAAAGGACTGCCTGCAGACGACCAACGGATATAATTTTATTGCCCAGGATGATGATGTGTGGGTCTACACAGGTGTGACCAGTGTGACTGCGGATCAGTCCAACGTCGGTTTTGTTCTGATGAACCAGAGAACGATGGAAACAAAGTTTTACAAGATAGAGGGCGCGGTGGAGGTCTCCGCTATGTCATCTGCCGAAGGACAGGTGCAGAACCTGGGATACCGGGCTACATTCCCGCTTCTTTTGAATATAGCCAATGAACCCACCTATTTCATCGCATTGAAGGACGATGCCGGTCTGGTCAAAAAATACGCCATGGTAAATGTCCAGAAATACCAGCTGGTAGCCATAGGCGATACGGTCCAGCAATGTGAGAAGCAGTATATCGCGCTTCTGAATACAAGCGGTATCTCCGCGGACGCGACAGCTGCGGCTACCCAGAGTAAGACAGGTGTTATAGCAAAGATTGCCCAGGGGGTTATCGAGGGAAATTCCCATTACTATCTGATGTTAGAAGGTTCCGACGAGATCTTTGACATATCCGTGGTGGAGTTTTTAGATATTATCCGCTATAATGTCGGCGACCGTATTACGATAGAATACACGCCAGGCGCTAGCGCGAATGTCGTACTTGGTATTAGCAAAGAGTAACAGGCAGGGTTTGACCTTTCCTAAAGCTGGGAGCGGGTAGATGCGAGGGACAGACTCCGGAGACGGAGGCTGTCCTTTCCTCTGTCCGTTCTTTTTATAAACTGATAGACAAATGAAAACAAAAAATTATATAATATAATAAAATTAGTATGACATTTTTAGTTTGCAGGTTCGCAGACGGGAGGGTACGATGAAAATACATAGAAGTAAAGCGATACTTTTTGGGATATGTACATGGCTGCTGGTAGTCCTGCCGTGCAAAAGTGTTTTGGCGGATGAAGGACAGCCGCCCTGCATTGCCAGCACGAATCCGGGATCCGGCGATGTGATCGGAGCGCAGGACACGGTTACCGTGGTATTTTCGGAGCCGGTTTTTGGCGATGCTTCCGTAACATTTTCTCCGGCTCACGGAGGAGAGCATGTGGATACACAGCTGTCGGGAGATGGAAAATCTATGAGCATGTCGCTGTCGGGATTTCAGGAAGGCGAGAGCTATGGATTTACGATACAGGGCCTGGCGGACGCCTACGGACACCCTCTGGATTCCGGATTAATCGGGTTTACGGTGCGGCAGACGTCGAATGATAACACAGATGGAGATGTGACTTATGTCTATGAGACGGTGGTCGAGACGGCGGAACCAAACGTGATATACGGAGGATCTACGGTAACAAAGGGGACGCAAAATGCGGCAGGTACACACCAGGAATCGGCTTCCGGTACAGGAGAGCAGGCGGCAGTGACGCCCAGTCCCACCACAGCTCCCCCCGCGAGTACGGAACCTGCGGTGACGCCCGACACGTCCGGTGACGAAAAAGATGGGAATCCACAGCTTCTGAAACCGGAAGAGAAAACCTCTGACGATGTAAAAGCTGCCGGTTCCCAACAGAATCAACTGGTCTGGATCATCGTATGTGCGGTTGGCGGTGCCGCTGTACTGGCAGAGATTATTTATCTGGCCGTTCATTACATAAGAAAGAAAAAACGCCAAAAAGAGGAACAGCTATAATTACTGGATCAGCTTGCTTTCGATCTCCATCTCCACATTGGGATGTTTGTGCTGCTGATAATAGCGGTCACAAATGCGGTTGATGGCGATCCGGCTGCCATTTTCGTTGACAACGGTCAGAATCAGAGAAAACTGCGCGGGGCTGGATTGGGTAAATACGTCATTGCTGCGCAGGTTTTTGGCCAGAATCTGGTGAAGGGTTTCCATGTCCGCCTTGATATCGGTGGTGACGATATCGGGATAGTTGCGGTCGGTAAGGGTAAATAAGGTCAGGTAACGCTTACTCTGTGAGCGCCTGACGGACCGTAGGTTAATCTGGTAAATGTTTTTGAAGATGTCAAAATTGCAGTAGAAGGTACCGTTGTCATCTTTCTTCGTCCGGAGATTTTCTTCCAGTTTGGCGATATTCAGCTGATGGTTCGGCAGGCGCTTTACGATTTCTCTGTAGATATCGTGCATGGAACTGCTTAAGTCAACCCCGTATTTCTGAGAGAAGAGATCCGAGACGGAATAATAATAATCCAGGGCCTGGGATACGGCATCGCTGTTTAAGTAGGCATTTATTTTCTCTTTGTGGAGATCCTCGTTTAACTGGTCTCCTATACTGGAGGCATTGCACAGGGCGATGACATCCTCATACCGGCCAATGGAATTCAGATACCGGCACATATCCACGGTACAGCAGGTGTATAGGTTTTTATAATAGACACTTCGAAAAACCACCCATTCCTCCGAGGACTGTGCGCTCAGGAAATCTCCCACATAAAGATCATGCATTTTCTCAAAGTATGCAAACTGTGCCCCGGGATCGGATTCTTTTTTTGCCAGATTCGCATACTGTTCAAACTGATAAATATCAATCTCACAGGGAACATCGGGGTTCCACAGATAAGCGTTGTTTGTAAAAAGAATGCATTCCGGCCTGAGGGTTTCCGCGGGATAGAAATCAGCCAGCACCTGTCTGGCCCGATAGACCAGATTGCGGAGCGCCCCGGCAGGATTTTGACAATCTTCACTTTCGCTCCATAGAATATCCGTGAGCTTATCTTTGGATACAGGAATTTCTTTATTGGCCAGCAGATAGGTGATCAGACGGGTCACCTGAAGGCTGCGGTTGTTCGTAGGTGTGAATTTGTAATAGTCATTGGAAATGGTAAAAGTACCGAACATTTTGATATGTAGTGTTAGGTCCATGTGGTTTTCCTCCCTGCTTTTGTAAACTGCATGTTCAATTTCTATTATATTTTATTATAACAGAGAAATAAATCATTATTTTAATTTTTTTTACAATAATCCTGCAATATATCAGAAATAATGTGACAACCGTGTGACTGTGCCATGGTATCATTATTTATTTAGAGAGGATTTGCAGCGGAGCGTCCGCTTTATTAATAAGTCAGACTGATGACGGGAGGTTGAGATTATGAGATATAAACATGACAAGAAAGGATACGGAATCAGCTATTGGAAGCGGATTATGGCTCTTGTACTGGTGGCGGTTCTCTGGGTGACGGCGAGCAATTACACGCTGGCGGTGGAACTGGAGACAGAAGAAACCCAGACAAATACGCAGAAGAGCGCAGGTGATGCGAATGCCAGTACAGATCCGGATACCGGTGCAGAAACACCCAACCCCACAGCGGAGCCAATGGTGACACCCGGTGCTGTGCCGGAGGGGAGCCCTGGGGCGGAGGCTTTTGGGGAGCCGGGAGCAGAGCCCACGCCGGAGCCGGTGTCAGAGCCCACGCCGGAACCTTCTGTAACTCCCGAAGGAGATTCTTCCGGCGGGAACGATCAGAATGCGCTTCCCACGCAGGAACCGGCGGACGCTCCGGAATCGGCAGTGTCGGCAGTGGATCCGTCTGCAGATCCCCAGAACCAGACAGATGCGGGTCCGGAAGCGCAGACGTTTGATACGGTTCCGGAAGTCACCTTTGAGTTCTCAGCCGCAATCAGCGAGACAGAAGTCACCGCGGGAGATACGGTAAACTATACTGTTTCCTATAATGTTCCGGGCGGCGGCAAATATACCAGCTCCACCATCAAGGTAACGCTGCCGGAGGGGATCAATCCTGTGGCCTGGAGCGGAGATGATGTGAGCAGCCAGCGTACGATCCGGAACGCGGACGGCACCACCACCTGGTTTTTCCAGTTAAAGCAGGGCCTGGTAACCGGTACCGGACGGACGATCGCCATGACGTTAAAGACGGATAACTTTGATTTCGCCGATGGCTCCCAGCTCGAGATACCGGCTAATTTCAGCAGTTATTTTACGCAGGATAACACCTCCGAGTCTATCCGGCTGGACCGGGATGCGAGCCCGAATGCGGATGGGACGGATCTGGTCATACGTGCGGACGACGGCTGGGATGTGCAGAAGACCCGGGGAGATGTGATCACAGTTGAAGAAAGCGATAAGGAATATTATGATGTCACCTATGAACTGACCGTATATAACCAGAGCAGTACGGCTTCGGAAAATGCGCAGGGGCTGCGGGAAAGCGAATGGAACCGGTTCGGCCGCCTGGCTATGCAGTCTTATTCACTGACGGATATACTGCCGTCTTCCGGACTGCCCTCCGGCGGAGGCGCTGTGTCCGTCCGTTCTGTGACAGCCAGATCCACTGTGAACACTACGCCGCAGAATCTGACTCCGGGTACGGACTATACGATCCAGAAGAATCCGGATAATACGATCAAAACGCTGGAGATCAGTTACATAGATAAGCTGACGCAGGAACAGGCCGCCGAGTATCCCAATGTCCGGGAGAATACGCCGGTTAAAACCATCTATACAATCGTTGTACGCTATCCAAAGTCCCCTTATCTGACGCCGTCCAATGAGCCGGAGGCGGTGATTTACGATCTGGTCAATACGGCCCGTCTGAATTACCAGCTTCTGGGACAGAACCCGGCGCAAAAGGAGAGCCAGGCGTCTTTAAAACTGGGGGAAAAAGAACCGGAGGGCGGCAGCACCTCGATTACGGTGGAAAAATATGTCGGTATGGAGGGCCGGTCCTGGCTTCTGGACGCATCGGCCCAAAAGACCTATGGTGCGGCCCGGTTTGCGCTGTACAAAGATAAGGACTGCACGATTCTGGCAAATAATATCAGCGGAACCGCAGCGGCAGGCGCTGAAACTCCGGTAAATGAAAATGGAAGGGTAACTTTTTCGAAACTGAAGCCCGGCGTGTATTATCTGAAGGAAACAGCCGCGCCAGCCGGATTTTCGCTCCTGGCGAAAGGTACGGGGCTGAAAGTGGAAGCAGCTCTTGACGGTACCTTAAAAATTGACCAGACAGAAAATGCGGTGGTGGAAGGAAATATTCTGAAAGTAACGGATATGGCGGAAACGGTGGGAGCCGTTGAATTCTGGAAACAGGGCCTCAATGCAGCCGGAAATACCCAGGCACTTGCGGGAGCTGTCTTTACCCTGACGGGGAAAACAGGCGGAAAAACCTATCAGGCGGTCAGCGGGAGCGACGGAAAAATCCGTTTTGACTGTGTTCCAAGCGGTGATTACCTGCTCCAGGAAACCGGTTTGTCCGATGAGCTGAGAAAGGAATACCAGATCGATAACCGGGTGATCGATGTGACGGTGTCGGGTAACCGAGTGACATATCCGGCCGTCCATGATCCGGGAAGTACCAGCACGCATCCGGTATTCCAGAATACATCCTCAAAAGGAAAGCTAATAATAATCAAAACGGATGAAAAAGATCCCAATAAAAAGCTTGGCGGTGCCAGGTTCCATTTGTATGGGCCTTATGATGCGGCGGTTACGTCCCTTCCGGCCGGAGCCGTGCCTGTTCAGAATACGGACGGAAGTGATTACGTCATGGAAACAGGCGGCAAAGACGGCACAGCGCTGTCTATGCCTTTGGAAGCGGGAAAATATTTTATCCGGGAGATCGAGGCTCCGGAAAACTATGTGCTGTCTGTAGAGGTCACGGCTTCCGGCGTGTCCGCAAACACAGAAAACAGCATAACGCTTACCAACCGGAAGAAAATAGCGGTGACCATCAGCAAAAAGGGCGATGTCGCCGGATTATACAAGGAAGATCTGGCCGGCGCCGTATTTGAAATATACGATGCGCCTGCCGGCGGCGCGCTGTTAGGCACCCTGACCACCAAGCTGGATTCTTCCATGCATTCCACCTCCAATGAGATCTATCTGGAGAACGGGAAACAGTACTGGTATGAGGAAAAGAACGCGCCGGAAGGGTATCAGCAGATACAGGGGAGACAGCCATTTACGGTCGGCTCAGAAGATTCGGTCCATTTTGAACTGGAGATCGTGAATACCGCGGTGTATGGACAGATTAAAATCCAGAAGCAGGATGCCACGGATACAGGGAAAACATTGTCCGGGGCCAAATTCCAGATATTTAAAGATCCGGCTTGTACGCAGGCTGTCGGTGATGTGCTGACGACAGGCGCAGACGGAACTGTGCTATCCTCGCTGCTGGAGCCGGGAAATTACTACGTGAAGGAGCTTGAGGCGCCCGCAGGTTATGCTATTACGATCGAAGTGATCCGGGGCATCGACGGCGGAGGTAATGCTGCGGCTGATGGGGCCGGTATTGCGGTAAGCCAGAATGTGCAGACCCTGGTGAAGGTAAAGGATGAACCGCTGGCCAGCCTGAAAATCCTGAAAAAAGACTCGGTAACCAATGCCATGCTGGCCGGAGCCGGCTTTACACTGTACCGGGATGAGGCGTGTACACAGCCGGTCGGAACAGAAGTTTTGACTGACAAGGACGGTATCGCGGCATGGAAAGGCCTGGAACCCGGAAAGACCTATTTCCTGAAAGAAACCACAACACCGGCGGGTTATAAAGTATATCAGGAACCGGTAACCGTTACGGTCCCGGCCAGTGGCAGCGGCAGCTGGCAGGCGGATCTGACCTATGAAAAAGAGATCGAAAATATACCAAACGGTATGCTTAAAATCTATAAAACCTCGAATATGGATTGTGAAGGTTCTGATCGTGCAGCCTTACAGGGAGCGCAGTTTGAATTGTACCGGGCAGTATCGGAAAACGGCGCAGCGGATTGCTCCGATCCGGCAAATCAGATTGGAACGCGCACGACCGGCGAAAACGGCCAGGCGGCCTGGGAGAACCTGGAGGCCGGCAGCTATTGGCTCAAAGAAATCCGTGCGGACGGCCACGCAGTACCGGCAGACCCTGTAAAAGTCGAAGTGGCCCCGGGTGAAAATGTAGAAGGTTACGGGATTACCGATATAGAACAGATCGACAACAGTGCGGATAAAGGGAAAGTCCAGATTCTGAAAATCGATGAGAGTGATCCGGCGAAAAAACTGGAGAATGTTACGTTCCAGATCTATGCAAAGCGCGGGGATAACGATTATACCACAGCCGATGTGCTGGGTACGCTGACGACCGACGCAGAGGGCCAGGCGGTGTCGGGATGGCTGGAACCCGGGGAGTATGTGCTGATCGAGCAGGAGACTGCCGGCAGTCCGGAGGGATATGAGGTGGATGCCGCGCCTCATCCGTTTACGATAGCGGCGGGGAAAACCGATAAAACCTATGTGAATCATCCGCTTACAAACCGGTTGATGGGGAAACTCTATCTGTACAAATACGGTACATTCCCGATTGCCGGGGAGGATGGTTCCGTCACCAGCGGGGAGAGCAAATATCCGCTGGCCGGCGCGACGATAGAGATCTACAGAAAATTAACCGAGGATGCGTTAACCGATACATCCGAGCCCAATCTCCCGATATGGAGAATGGAACAGATGCCTTCCAAACAGGAGACGGGATGGCTGCCGGAGGGCGATTACTGGGTAAAAGAAACAGCCGCGCCGGATCAATATACCGCTTCCGCACAAATATATCAGGCCCATGTTACAAGCGGACAGTCTGAGGAGATTACAGGCTCCAATCAGGTGCATATCGATAACCGTTCGGAAAGAGGCAGGCTGCGGCTGTTTAAACGCAGCCATGGTACCAATGCCCTGTTAAACGGAGCCGAATTCCTCCTCTATCAGCAGGTGGCGGAGGGAACTCCTGGTGCACAGAAGTTCCTGGTAGGCGGCAGCGACGTCTGGCTGCTGAAAGTCAGGGTATCCGCTTCCTCCGATGATACCGGATACCTGATGCAGAGCGGTACCGACGGAACCGGATCGGCAGTGACGATCGAGATCGATCCGGGCACGTATTATCTGTATGAACAGAAAGCGCCTGACGGTTACTTTGTGGATGAACTGTGGACCGGGCCGATTACTGTGACGGCAGGAAATGAATCCACCGTAACGGTGGTCAATTATCCGGAAACGACGATCGACGGAAGTAAAGTGGATGCGGACACCAATATGGGTGTGTACAGCGCTTACTTCGGTCTGTTCCGCACGCAGGCGGATGCTGAGGCCGTGGTTCATTATCTGTGGGACAATGAGGCGGCGACCGACACGGTATTTCGCAAGGCGCTGGCCGCGAAGCTGACCGGTGGGACCTATGTCGATGATCCGGATCTGAAACAGATCGTACAGTGGGCGGTTACCGATGCCGGCGGCCGCTTCTCCTTCCGGGATCTGAAGGAGGGTACTTATTACGTAGCGGAACTGGTGCCTCCGGCCGGATATGATTATGATGAGACTGTGATCCGGACTCTGGCGGTTGACCAGGACGGCCATGCTACATCCGAACTGGTATTCTCGGATTATAAGCTGGGGCAGCTTCAGGTCTCCAAGGTGACCAGTCTAGACCAGGGAACCGCAGGTGAGCAGGAATACCGGGTAAACGGTGTGAAATATAATGTCTACCAGGCGGTCGAAGATACAAACGGTGCCTATGAGCGAAACGGTATAAAATACCGGAAAGCGGAATCAGCGTCCGCTGCCGGTTACACCAACGCCAACGGGATCTATACCAGCATTCTGCTGCCGAAGGGCGTGTATATTATAGAAGAAGAAAAGGATGAGTCGAAATATGAGGGAGGGAAAGCGCCGGATATCGTCGATATTACGGTTTCCTCTCCAGACTACCGGATCCTGGAGATTCAGGCCGGTCAGGTAAATGGGGCCACAGACAACGGGAAGGATAACGGGAAGCTGCTGGAGGACCATAAGTTCCGGAATCCTGCCAAAGTGGGTAAATTTGCGCTAAAGAAACTGAATGATCTGGGAAATCCGGTGACGGATGCGGCCGCAACCTTCAAGGTGCAAAGGTATAACGGCAAAGACTATGAGGATTACCAGATAGGTGGAAAGACCTATACATTCCAGACCAAACGCAACGGTGATTATACCTATCTGTCCGATTACCTGCCCGTAGGGGATTACAAGCTTGTGGAAATAAGCTGTCCTGGTTATACACTGGCAGCGGATGTGGAATTCTCCATCGCGGCCGGAAAGATCACGGGAGCGGCAGGTGCAGCCGCGGGCGGCGGACTGGCGGATCCGATCCTGGTTACGAATAACAGGCAGGGCATATTAAGCCTGGAAAAATCCGGTGTGTTCGGGGAGAAGAGTGACGCCTGGTATGCGCAGAAACTTCTGCCGGACGTTACATTCCGAATTTATAAAAATGTCAGCGGCGACAGGACTGCGGATTGTACTGACGCCAACTATATCGGATACAGGATTACGGGCCCCGCTGGAAAGATCATAGACTGGAAGCTGGATGCCGGAGATTACTGGCTGGTGGAGACAAAGCTTGGCAAGAATAGCAGCCAGTATCCGGAATATGAGCCGTTAGGCACACTGGCGGAGCAGATCAAAAAAGCATTTCCTGTAACCATAGCCATAGGCGAGACCACTTATCTGCGGACTGCGGACGGTACGGCGGTCGAAAATAAAGTGATCTACGGTAAATTTAAGATTAAGAAAGCAGACGCCAACAATACCGATCAGGTCCTTGGCGGAGCAGAGTTCGATATTTACCGGAAGGAAACCGGCGGCGCGTGGGAGCGTGCGAAGGATTCTGAAGGCAAGTGGGCGGTTCTTAAAACCGGTACGGACGGCACTGCGGTATCCGGGTATCTGCCGGCCGGCGAGTATTATGTAAAAGAGACAAAAGCGCCAGAGGGATATCTTACGAAGGATACGTATTTCGGGCCTTATGCAGTAGAGCAGGGGAAACTGGCGGACTACACAACCAGTGTGTCAAGTTATGTGACGAACCAGAAGGAATTTAAGATCCAGGTATACAAGACCGACGGCAAAACCAACAGCCCGCTGGGCGGTGTCACCTTCGGGCTCTACGAATCCGAACAGGATGCGGTGAACGATGAGAACCGGCTGGCTGCGGGCAGCACCAATACGGCAGGCAGTTATCTGTTTACCGGACTTTATGTGGAGAACTCGGGAACGAAGACTTATTATCTTCGTGAGATATCCACGGTCGATAATTACCAGATGAATGATACGGTCTATCCGGTCACCATTACCTACACGGACAGTGATCAGGTGACCGTGACGGCAACACCGAATCCGATCCCCAATATGCCTTACGGAAACTTTGCCGTGACCAAGACGGCTGCGTGGAACGGAGTCACCGTGACCCTGCCTGGAGTGGAATTCAAGGTATACCGGGTGGCAGCGGAAAATGTGGAACACAACGATGGAGACGCGCCGGTCGATACGATCAAAACGGTACTGGATGTAGCGACCAATTTTGCGACTGCTGTCAGTAAACCTCTTCCCTCCGGCTGGTATGAGGTGGTGGAGACACTGCCCGACGGATTTGCGCCGGAAACCGGAAAAACAGCTTCCGTCTGGGTGCAGGTGGAGGACGGTAAAACCAATGTTAAATATAAAGATACGCCGGTGGTGAATGTTCCCAATAAAGGAAAATTCCTGCTGAAGAAATACGACGGTGCCGATGGAACCGATCCTGCGTCTTTACACGGGCTGACCGGAGCGCAGTTTGAGCTATATAAGCAGCAGGCAGATCATACCTATCAGCTCCAGATCATAGACGGGGAAGAAAAACTGACCATGAGCAGCCCTGTATATGAATCAGGTATGCTGGAACCCGGTAACTACCGGTTAAAGGAGATCAAGGCGCCCTCTTACCAGAAAGCGGACGGTACCTGGGTTCAGTTCCAGCTGCCGGAACAAACGGAATTCGATTTTACGATTGTTGAAGGGATTACGAAAGAGGTCGTGTTCCACAATAGCCCCAAGGGCACGATTCAGGTGTCAAAACAGGGGGTTCAGTACGATGAGAACGGGCTGCCGATCGAATCGGCCAGAACTATGCTGAGCGGAGTTGTCTTTCGGCTGTATACAGGTTCTCCAGCAGATGGCGTGATGAACTATGTGGAAGTGCCCGACAGCGAGAGAACCACAGACGGCAGCGGCACCTGCAGCTGGACGGATGTGTCCCCCGGTACCTACTATATCCATGAGATCAGCGCTCCGGACGGCTATGAAGTCCAGGAAGATGATTTCTATAAAGTGACGGTGGAGGACGGACGGCTCGTCACAGATGAGCTACTGTATCGGCCTTTAAAGGCAGATAATCCGGACTTGCAGGCCGATGGTGTGATCGGAAATGACGCGGTCAAAGGAGCTATCCTGATCAGTAAGACAGATGGTGACACGGGCAATCCGCTGACCGGAGCCATATTTAAAGTATATGCGAAAGATGCAGACGGAAACTATACCCGGGAAGTGGACAGCGTAGAGGTAACCCGAGGGGACGGCATGGTGAAGACCAGGCTGTTAAGCGCGGCGAAAACGGGAACCACATATCTTGTCAAAGAGGTGAAGGCGCCGGATCCATATACGCTGGATGATACCTATTTTCCGACAGAGCAGGAAGTCACGGTGTATCCGTTCTTTGAGCCGGCGGTAAACCAAACTTCTAATTACGTATCATTCCAGAACAAGAAAATCACGGAGGATATGGGGAATTTCGTGAGTTCGATCACGAAAAGCATTGACGATGAGGATGAAACCGTACCTTCCACGCAGGTGCAGGCGGAACACAGCCTGATGTTTGAAGATTATACCGTCAACTTCACCCTGTCGGGCTATGCTGACGGTGCGAATATTCTGGGAGCCCGGGAATTCACAGTTACCGATAACCGGGTCACCCTTCAGTATCTGCAGAAACTAAATGACGGCAGCCAGATATATACCGATCTGCCGCAGGTGAACCGGGAAGATTACCAGTTTAATTCCGTAACGATACATCCGGCCTATTATGCGGATCCCGCCGCGGCGGCAGACGCGGTGCTGGAATACCAGTTCTACGGGGAAACCGTATGGAGGTCTTATAACAACGGCCATGTGTATTCGCTTACGGCGGATCAGACGCTTCCGCTGGATTCCCTGGGAGGAACGGTGACAGGGATCCGCGTCCATTACCAGAATGTGAAGAAAGGATTCCAACTGGCGGACGCCGCCAAAGGGATCACCATCAACGCCACATTCCACAGCCGGGAGGCCGTGGCTTCCGCGGATTTACCGGAAGTGCGGCGGATCGTGAACAGCGCGGACCTGCACTGGACGGAAGAAGTGTACAACAGCGAGGGGGTAAGTGAAAACGGCACCACAGCGGACATCAGAAGCAGCCAGGTGACGGCGTTGATTCCCAGGGCGGAAGATGTAATGCCGACGGTGAAGCTGACCAATATGATTACCAACGGAAGCGCCAGCGGGAATCAGTTCGCGGCTGGGTCCACGGTGGCCTATCGGGTGACGGCGGAGAATATCAGTACGAACGACGCGGTATTCAGGCAGCCGGTCCTTACCTTTGACCTGGCCGCTTACACCAGTCTCCATCAGAACTTCGGGTCGGCCGGAAACGGCTTCAAGGTAATTAAGAAATCCATGGATGCCCACGGTACCCCCAGCTATACGGAGATACCCGTGGATCAGTATACTCTGAAGGAAACCACGGTAAAAGCTGTCGCAGGTACCGGCAGTGACGGTTCACCTGTCACGGGGGAAGTGGATACCACCAGGTATATCTTTGAATTCGGCCCTGGCGTGGTACTCAAGCCCGGGGAAAGTATTATGCTGGAACTGGAGGCGATCATTGATTACAATAAACCCCAGGGGGCGATTAAGTTTACCTCTCCGGCCCATTTGAGCAGCAACTATACGATTCCGGCTTCCGCGGAAAACAAACTGGGTACCAGTTTCTTATCTCCGGACAACATGCAGGAAAATCCGGATATCGATGACACCATCGGCCAGACAGAACAGGGGAACCGGGAATACCTGTATGAGCCGGTTATCGTTCAGACTACGGACAGCAGCGGCACACAGCTGGTGAAGGAGATCAGCGCGGATAACAAGAATTGGAGTTATACCAAACCGGTCACCGTGAATCCCACGGATGAGGTTTATTACCGGATGACGATCTATAATTTTTCGCCGAACCCGGCCAAGACCATCCGGCTGGTGGATATTCTGCCGTTTACCGGGGACAGTTATCTGTTCAATGCCTTTGTCAGCCGGAATACGGATATCCCGTCCGGAGCCGGATTTGAGGAAATGCTGTTTGAGAGCATGGATATTCCCGACAAGGCCAATGTTGAGAATTATAAATTTTATTATTATGTGGAAGCTACCGCCGATGTCAACAGCTGGGAGACCAGAACGGGCAATCTGTATGCGGAGATGCCGTTCTTCTATGATACGCTGGATTCCGGAAACGGCAGATATGAGAACTGGGGCGGAAGATGGACTACAGGCATGCCTTCAGATCCCGGAAGGATTACCGCGATCGGGATGGAGATCACATTCAAAGACAGCGCGCTGTTGGAATACGGCGACTCCTTCCAGATGACCCTGACCATGAAAACGCCGGGATACACGGCGGATGAGATCGAGGACTATGCCACGAAACAGATGGTAAATACAGCAGCGGTGGCGGTGATCCGGCAGGCCCAGACGGGGATCGCGGACAGCATCGGTAACGAGGACCGTGTGGAGTCCAACGATGTGGCCGCCAAGCTTGTGCTGCCCACAGGCTCGATCGGGGACTACGCGTGGTATGACAATAATAACGACGGGCTTCAGGACGATACGGACACACCGGTGCCGAACCTTAAAGTATCCCTGTATCAGACGGTGACCAGCGCCAAAACCGGAACCAGCATGGAAAAACTCTATGCCACCACAACCACGGACGGCGTTGGAAAATACCTGTTTACGGATCTGCCCTGCAGTTATCTGAAAAAAGGTGCTGCCGCAGGCTCAGAAGACCCGAACGATTATGTGGGCGGAGAATTTTACCGCTACCGCGTGGTATTTGCCATGCTGGATGACTTCTCCAACACAACCAGATATGAAGGAGGAGACAGAGCCAAAGATTCCAATATCGATGAAAACGGGTCCACGGATTACGTGCAGCTGTCGGTGCAGATCAGAGACGGTAAATTATACGGCGAAGAGAATATGACCCTGGACGCGGGCTTTATCCGCCCGTACCGGCTGGGCAATCAGGTCTGGCTGGACTGGAACCGGGACGGTATGCAGGGCACCTATATCGATGTGGATGGTGTCGAGAAGCCGGAACCAGGCGTAAACAATGTGGGTGTCAAGCTTTATAAGGTGGATGGACCGGATGGCAGCATCGAAGGACTTTCGCCTTACGCGACCGCCGTTACCGCTTCGGTAAACGGGGAGGACGGCATCTATTGGTTTAACAACCTGCCGGAGGGCTATTATGTGGTGGTATTTGATACGACCACTCTGGTGAAGGAAGACGGCTATACTTATCGATACATGTTTACGGAAGATAATGTGGATACGTCCAGGGATGCCTATGATTCGGATGCTGTGATTTCACCTGAGCTCCACGCGGATGACAGGATCAGAAAGACACAGGTGATCCATCTGTGGCCCGGAACTTCCCCGGATCTGCTGGCAGATCCCCATGTGGATGACCGCTGGGATGCCGGACTGACGGTATACAGTGCCCTGGGCGGCTTCTGCTTTGATGACGAGAATTATACGGATATGCAGGACATCTACAAACCGCTGCCCGGAACCAAGGTGGATCTGTATCAGGTAGTGAACGGTATACGGGAAGGCAGCCCGGTCCGCACGGCGATGGTGGGAGAAGATGGTAAATATTACTTTGACCAGCTGATGGAAGGGGATTACCAGATTCATTTCACCTATCCGGAAGGTTATACGGCTGTCAAGCCGAATGTGGGCACGACGACCACCGATTCGGATACTAAGATTTTTACAGATGGAGACATGAGCCAGGGATTCACGGAAGTGATCCATCTGCCGAGAGATGTGGCGGACACAACCTGGGATGCCGGAGCCTATAAGCTCAGCACGATCGGAGATTATGTCTGGTATGACCTGAATAAAAACGGACTTCAGGATTCCAATGAACGCGGAGTTGCCGGAGTGAAAGTGATACTCCAAAGCAGGATGGATGGAGGAGCGTGGAGCAGCTACGCGTCCACGACCACGGATCAGAACGGCAGATACCTGTTTACGGATCTGAAGAGCAGCACGCGGTATGGAATCCAGTACCGGGTAGCATTTGACTTTGCGGACGGTATAAAAGTGACAATACCGAAACAGGGTGAGGACACAGCTGTCGATTCCGACGCCATGTTCAAAATCGAAGGACTGGGTTATGTGACTATGCCGATCCCGACCCTGGAATACGGAGCTGAAGATCTGACCTGGGATGCTGGTATTATATCGACCAAAGGGACCATCGGAGATTTCGTCTGGTATGACAAGAATCAAAACGGCATCCAGGATGAAGGGGAGTTCGGAGTAGCGAATATACCGGTGGCTCTGGAGATCTGCCCCAGCGGCGAGGTGGACAATGAGAATGCCTGGTATGTGTATGCAGAGACCAGGACGAATGCCAATGGCTATTATCGGTTCTATGATCTGGATGAAAACTATTACCGGGTGAGGTTCCAGATCCCTGATCAATATAATGTCACTCCTGCCAACCGGGGCATTGGAGATAACGCCCATGAGCTGGATTCCGACGCCTCCAGGGAGGCCACGGGGCGCTGGTTCTACAGCAGAAGCTTCTATCTGGATGTGGAGACAAAACCGGAGGACTTGTCCTGGGATGCGGGTGTCTATCTGAAGACCGAGGCACGCAGGGATACCAGGATCGTGATCAAACGTACGATTGTGCAGCACCCCACGGTATACCGGTATCTGCCTGCGGTCCGGACCGGTGATCATACGCCGCTTTGGCTCTATGTCGGATTGTTCACGGGCATGGGTATTTTGGCTGCCGGGCTGTTTTTAAGCTGGCGCAGAAGAAGAGGATCTTCCGGAGACGGTACTAAATAACGGAATGACTTTGTAAATTTACTATGAGAGGGAACCTCTTATTAGCAGGGCTCGGAACAAACTCGCCAAAGGGCGTCTCGAACAGTGTTCCGGGCCCTGCCAGATTCTCCCTTCGCCTGCGTAACCGGGAGATATAAAATATGCAGTGGGATCTCAAATAATTGATGAAGTTACCATATATTTCTTGGTTTTGTGACAATGGTGTGATTCTGGAGCATTATGATCATAAGTGAAAAGGGTAGAAAGCATTTAGAAGTATAAAGGATGTGAGTGTTATGAAAAAACAGATTATGAAGTTAGCTGCCAGTTTATTTATTATATTAGGAACCGTAGTGTTAGGTGGAACGACGGCTAAAGCAGCAGGATTTACTATAACAGGTGAGACTGCGCCAGGGCCTGGAGAGCAGGTTTTTACGGTATCCAATTATGGAGAAGCCGATCATTTTTCGTGGTCGGCGGACGGCGGTTTCAGCGGACAGTTCTGGCTGGAGAGCGGAAGCAGTACCAGGTTTTCCGTGCCGACGAATGATTATATCGTTGTACAGGTCAGCTCTGAAAAGAATGGGTCTGATTTTGCCGTAAGCCGGAATGAATATCCGGTGACGGTATATGCCAGCTACGGGGGAAGCAGAACTCAGCTGACAACACTTCTCTTCAATATGAATCAGGGAAGCATAGATTATACGGTGGATGCCAATGTGACGGTGAACGGTGTCACTTATACCTGTACCAACGGAACGACCCAGTATCTGTACTATGGGGAAGGCAGCAGCATGGAATTTATATATGAACAGGTGCAGCAGCCGGATAAATATATCGATGTATACTTTACCGATACAAACGGCTATATGCTGGGCAGTGACAGTTTTGCCGTTTCCTATGGAAACAGCGTGAATTATACGGCTCCGGCAGAATATCAGGCTAACAACCGTACCTACAGCGCGGTTTCCGGACAGAGTATGACCATATCCCACCGGTATGACAGCGCCAGAACTTCTTACAGCTTTACCTATGCAGCACAGACAGCGGCTCCGGATAAACCTTATTCCGTAGCCATCCGTCTGGTGGATGCATCCAGCAATGAGGTTTTTGCTGCGGAATCTATGACCATTCCCGCAGGCGGCTCCAATACCTTCAAGGTGCCGGGCACTTATGTAGCAGGTACGACATCCTACAGACTGGCCGCAAACCAGCCGGCCTCCATCACACACAGTGCGGATTATACACAGAGAAGTTACGATGTATTGTACGATGTAGTAAGTACAAAAGTGGAATATCAGATTAATATTCGTTTTACAGACGCGGTATCCGGCGAAACCCTGCGGACCGAGACGATTACCGTTCCGGTAGATTCTGTGGCTACCTATGATTTACCCTCCACAGTGGAAGCCAACGGTCATAAATATCTGCTGGCCTCCGGTCAGGCATCCAGGCTGACCCATGATTATAACAAGACGGCCAGAAATTATACCATCTATTACAATGAAGAAAACAGCGCACAGACAGCTTCCTATAATATCGGAGTCCAGTATGTGGATGTAAAGACAAATTCCGTATTATTCCGGGATACCAAGCAGGTAACTGCCGGAGGCAGCGTAAAAATTACCGCTCCCGCTTCTTATCAGAGCGCTGGAAACAGCTACGTAATGCTTTCTGGACAGTCTGGCGATGTAACCCACAGCTATTCGAACACCAGACGAAACTATATCATCTACTACCGGAATGTCAATGACACGGAAAATGAAAACACCGTCGTTACGGAACAGGTAGTCAACGAAATCATCAATGAAAACGGTGAGACCGTTGTTATACCCAGCGCTGTAGCCACGATCACCAATCCGGCCGGCACCCAGACCACAGTCGACCAGAACGGCAATCTGGTGACGATTCCGGATGAAGCGGTCCCGCTGGCAGACGGCTCCCAGCCGGAAACCCCGGAGGAGCAGTCACCGAAGACAGATGATAATGAAAAACAGGACCTGGTAAACATTGAAGATGAGCCGGTCCCGCTGGCAGCAGGGGCACCCGAACAGGCTTCTCCCAATGTCCTGATGATCACCGGTATCAGTCTGGCGGCGTTGGCGTTTCTTGGCGCATGTGGGATTCTGGTTGTGAGGAAGAGGAAAAGAGTTTAAAGAATCGTTCATTTAGATCCGCCAATCACTTTTGTGGTTGGCGGATTTTTATTCCTGCTGGTGGTTTGTCCAGAATTCATTAGGGGACTGTCCGGTCCTCAGATCATTTCCTTCCTCCTAAGATCCCACTCAAAACCTTGACAAATGGTGCTCGTATGATAGAATGAAAACTAGTGTAATTAGTGGGAACTCCGCTTGGGGCTTCTTGTTAGAGCATAAAGAAAGTGTATCTGATACATTAGGAGGAAGAGAAATGGCAGTACCTTACAACCATAGGGCCATTGAGCAGAAATGGCGGAAGAATTGGGAAGAGCACCCGGTAAATGTGAATGATGGAAAGAAACCCAAATATTATTGTCTGGATATGTTTCCGTATCCCTCGGGAAGCGGACTGCATGTGGGGCATTGGAGAGGGTATGTCATCTCGGATGTGTGGAGCCGTTATAAGATGCTGCAGGGATATTATCTGATACATCCCATGGGGTGGGATGCATTCGGACTGCCGGCAGAGAATTACGCGATTAAGATGGGTGTTCATCCGGCTAAGTCTACGGCAGAGAATATTTCTAATATTAAAAGACAGATTAATGAGATCGCTGCGATCTATGACTGGGATATGGAAGTGAATACCACAGATCCGGATTTTTATAAATGGACCCAGTGGATTTTTGTGAAGATGTTTAAAGAGGGACTGGCTTATGAAAAGGAGATGCCGATTAACTGGTGTCCTTCCTGTAAGACCGGCCTGGCCAATGAGGAAGTGGTGAATGGCTGCTGCGAACGCTGCGGAGCTGCTGTGACGAAGAAGAATCTGAAACAGTGGATGCTGCGCATTACCAAATACGCGGAGCGGCTGCTGAATGATCTGGATAAGCTGGATTGGCCGGAAAAAGTGAAGAAGATGCAGACGGACTGGATCGGTAAGAGCTACGGGGCTGAGATTGATTTTGAGGTGGTTGGCCGGGAGGATAAGATTAAGGTGTATACGACCAGACCGGATACGCTGTACGGCGCTACGTTTATGGTCCTGGCGCCGGAACATGCGATGGCCGCTTCTCTGGCTGCCGACGAGTATAAGGAGCAGGTGGAGAAGTATATCTTTGACTCTTCCATGAAGTCCAATGTGGACCGGCTCCAGGATAAGGAAAAGACCGGTGTGTTTACGGGCAGCTATGCGGTCAATCCGCTGAATCAGGCAAAGATCCCGATCTGGTTGTCGGATTATGTGCTGGCTGATTATGGTACCGGAGCGATCATGTGTGTACCCGCCCATGATGACCGTGACTTTGAATTTGCGAAGAAGTTTGAGATTCCGATCGTACAGGTCATCGCCAAAGGCGGGGTGGAGAATCCGGATTTGACGCAGGCGTATACGGAACCTGGTATTATGATTAATTCTGAGAAATTTAACGGCATGAATTCTGAGGATGCGAAGCGGGATGTGCCCGGTATGCTGGAAGAGCAGGGGATTGGCAAGAAGACCGTGAATTATAAGCTGCGTGACTGGGTATTCTCCAGACAGCGTTACTGGGGCGAGCCGATTCCGATTATCCACTGTGAGCACTGCGGCGCCGTGCCGGTGCCGGAGGATCAGCTGCCATTACTGCTTCCGGAGGTAGAATCCTATCAGCCCACCGGAACCGGGGAATCTCCGCTGGCTGACATCGAGGAATGGGTGAATACAACATGCCCGGTCTGCGGACGCCCGGCAAAGAGGGAGACGAATACCATGCCCCAGTGGGCGGGGTCGTCCTGGTATTTTCTGCGCTATGTGGACAGCCATAATCAGGAAGAACTGGTATCCAGAGAAAAAGCGGATAAGTACCTGCCAGTCGATATGTATATCGGTGGTGTGGAGCATGCGGTCCTGCATCTTTTGTACTCCCGGTTCTATACAAAATTCCTGTGTGACATGGGCGTGATTGATTTTGACGAGCCCTTTAAGAAGCTGTTTAACCAGGGTATGATTACCGGTAAGAATGGGATCAAGATGAGTAAGTCCAAGGGAAATGTGGTGTCTCCGGACGATCTGGTACGTGATTACGGCTGCGATTCCTTAAGACTGTATGAACTGTTTGTAGGGCCTCCGGATCTGGATTCCGAGTGGGATGAGAGAGGAATCGACGGCGTTTACCGCTATATCAACCGGTTCTGGAATCTGGTTATGGATTATAAGGACGGTAATGTAAAGGCGACGAAGGAGATGATCAAACTTCGTCATAAGATGGTCTATGATATAACGAACCGTCTGGATAACTTCAGCCTGAATACGGTTATTTCCGGTTTCATGGAATATAATAACAAATTTATCGAACTGGCCAAGAAAGAGGGCGGAATCGATAAAGAAAGCTTGGAGACCATGGTACTGCTGCTGGCGCCGTTTGCTCCGCATATCACGGAGGAGCTGTGGGAAGCGCTGGGACATACGGATTCCGTATTCCACAATACCTGGCCGGCTTATGAAGAAGACGCCATGAAGGATGACGAGAAGGAAGTGGCGGTGCAGATCAACGGCAAGACAAAAGCGGTGATCAGCCTTCCCGTCGACGTGACCAAGGAAGCGGCACTGGAGGCCGGAAAAGCGGCGATCGCGCAGAAGCTGACCGGGACAATAGTGAAAGAGATCTACGTGCCGGGACGGATTATCAATATTGTGCAGAAATAAGTTCGCATTCTATAATGCCTTTAATTGGGAGGGGACTGGCATCTTTCGGCAGTAAAGCCAGCCCGAACAGCAAATACGCGGAGAAAGGGGCCTGTCCCCGGAGGTTGACTCGAATAGACCAACATCCGGGGACAGGCCCCTTTCTCCACGCAGTTTCTTGAAGATTTGGCTTTACTGCCGAAAGATGCCAGTCCCATCCCCTGCATATTGCTATTCTTAGGAATTACGTATCCGAGGGTTATCAAGATGCAGATCCGGCGTTATCGGAACCGGCAGCGGCAGGGCAGCAGGAAGCGGCTCCTGTGTCTGTTCACAGCTCTGCCAGCAAAGTTCCCATGCGCAGCCGATCTCCGCAGACGCATCTTTCTGCCTCGCCCGCAGTAGCATCCGGGCAAACAAAGGACCGGTGATCAGACAGCGCAAAGACTTCACCGAGAGCTTATATACCACATCCGCACCATGCAGCCACAGAGTCATTTCCCGGTCGAACCAGAGGGAATTGACCAGCCCCCGGCCGAGGGCTGTGTGCTCATCGGCCAGTCCCAGAAGCAATGTCGAGCCGTTTACCTTGAGAAGCGAAGGGCAGACGAACGTCACCGGGCCGGACGGATGGACTGGACAGGGGGCCTGGAGGTATCCCCCGCAGTTACCCGATTCCAGCAGTTTTTGTATCTCAAGTGGAAGTTCCTTTTTCTCATACAACTGAAACAATGTCATCCAACCTTTCCAGATCACTGTCGGGATGATTTCCGCAGTGCTTATAATCATCATTGGTACAGAACAAACCGTATTCTCTTCGGATATCGTGAAGCCCTCTGGCGAGTCGGATATAGTAGTCAAGCGGGGGCATTTTCTGATATCCCAGCTTGGAATACCTGTGGGGCCGCCAGATGGTACTCAGGAAAATAACTCCGTTCTCAGCGAAAAACTCACAGGCCTGGAAATTGGATTCCAGGGCTTCCTCTACGGTTTTAAATCCATAAGGGGAAGCCATCTCGGCTCCGGCCACCACCTGCGTGCATACCTTACCTTTTCCGAAGATTTCCACGGCATCTACCGTGCGGCGGATCCATTCGTTCCGGCCAATATATTTTTCCTTGCCGGGACACAGGAGGGGGAAGAGAGACTTATCCCATATTTCAATATTCGGACAATATGCGGTCAGCCCGGTCTGCCCGTACAGGCGGCGCAGCTGTGTCTTCGTGTAGGCCGGCGCCATCAGCTGACTGGAAAAGCGTCCGCTGAAATTACGGCCGATCGCCTGTAAGATCCGGATATAACGGTCCACCTCGTCATCGAAAGGATGCTCGCCGCCAAAATCCGAACCGCCGGATAAGAAGATTTCAGAAAAACGTCCGGGCTCCCGGATCGCTTCTCTTACTGTTTCATAAATATCTTCGCAGTCAGCCTCCCCGTGATTTTCCCCGCCTGTAAAAAATGCGCAGAACCCGCACTGATGGCCTCCCTCCCAGAAACGGCAGCGCTCATATGCGGTGAGGATCAACTTCTGTGCACGGATATCTACCAGCGACTCCATCGGTGTCCCGCGGCTGGTTAACTTTCCGAAAAAAGCGGGTCTGGGAACAAAGTCTACCGTATCCAGCACATCATCCCCGTCTTTTAACTGGAATTCTTCCCGATCCTGATCCCAGTCCACCAGATAAGGGGCATCGAAGGTTTCTCCATAATTGATATAGACATTGCTGGCATCCCGCAGCAGAATCGCGCCGGGCATCGCTTTGTCCGCCGGCCGGCCCTGGAAATTAATACCAAAGGAATCTACCTTGCCGAAATTGTACAGCGGGGTCTGTAGCTGATCCAGCGCCCGTTCACTGAGCAGCACGCCGTCGCAGAGCATACTCAGTTTTAGAATAACAAAAGGAGACAAATCCGGATTGGCCGCACAGGTGTTTTCCAAAAGCTCCCGTTTCGTTTTATACATAAGAATCTCCATTCCGCCGCCTTTCAGTTAGCGGCACAATATAGCAATGAAAGTCTACATTCTGTCACACTAAATCTCCTAAATATAACCTATAAGAAAATCAGCCCCACGATCAGAATCCCTGTAGTTCCAATCAAGAAAAGGATGTCCACGGCCCGAAGAGGCACTCGAAAAGCGACTGCCCTTTGCACCCCGCCCTCAAAGCCGCGGGATTCCATAGCCATAGCCAGGCTTTCCGAGCGCTCCAGGGCATGGACCAGCATAGGGAAGATCCTTTTTGGAGAAAATACATAAGCTTTGATCCCCCGTACCTTTAACGCAGCGCCCACGGTTGCGTATTCGTTTCGAACCGTAGGAAAGAAATGATAAGCCGCAAGGATGCCATACGCAAATTTGGGCGGAAGGTGAAACTGCTGCATCAGGCTCATAACCAGTTCCATGGAATTCGTTGTGAAGGCAAAGAGCATACCCAGCCCTCCAAAGGCCATAATACGTGACGCCAGTTTCAGAGCCGTAGACCAGGAAGTGGCATAGAGGGTCCGTTGATCGACCATGCGTACAGCGATCTCAGCCTCCCCAGAGGAGGGAAAAAACAGTCCAGTCATGAACATTCCGGCTGCAGTCAGCAGAAATGGCAGCAGGGCGAGCAGCAGACGCCGGCGGTTTACGCCTGGGGTAAGGAAGGTTACCGTCAGAGCAGTGAGCGCGACCAGGACATTCAGTGTAGTGCAATAAGTCAAGGACAGCAGCAGGGAGGCAATGATCAGGGTCAGCAGTTTAAAACCCGGATTTAGTTTCGTCATAATCAATTCCCCTTTCAGCGGTCTTAATCATAATAGAATCCCTCTTTCGGCGGCGTAATGATCCAGATCTTCGGTTGACATCGGTGTGAGGCGGCCGTTCTCAAGTAATAGAATTTGATTAGCGAAAGCTCTGGCCAAAGCCAGATCGTGGGTGGCAATTACAGCGGTCAGGCCCTGCTGGACCCGCTGATTCAAAAGCTTGAGTATCTTTCGGCTGGAGCGTTCATCCTGGGCATAAGTGGGTTCATCCAGCAGCAGTAAAGGCCGGTCCCCGGCCAGCATAGACAAAAGGGCCAGCCGGCGCTGCTGCCCCTGGCTTAAGGAATAGGGAGATACTTCCTTATAGGGGAGCAGCCCGAATTCATCCAGAAGATCCTCCGCCCGTTTCTGAAGAATGGCAGCGTCGGCGGGGGGATCGATTACATGCAGGGTAGTCAGCACCTCTTCCTGGACCGTTAGTGTGAGAAACTGAAACCTGGGATTCTGAAATACCAGTCCGGCCCGGCCGCCTACCAGCAGCTCGCCTTTGTATTTACCCACTCCGGCCAGTGCGCATAAGAGGGTGGTTTTTCCGCTGCCATTTGGCCCAATCAGAGCCGTAACGCTGCCTTTCTTCAGTTGGAAGGTAAGGCGGTCGATGACAGTTTCCTTTTCATACTTAAGAGCCAGGTCTTTGGCCCGGACGATAGCGGGAGAGTCAGGGACGGTCTCCGGCGGTGTAATGCCGGTAAGCCAGTGATTATCCAGAAACAGTCCGTATCTGTCGAACAGTTCGCGATAGGATTCCAACTGATCCGGCAGAAGATTTTCATTTACCAGTGTTCCCTGCCCGTCCATCAGAGCGATCCGGCTGATAAAAGAGCGCCAGTAGCCGGGATTATGGTCCACGATCAAAAGGGTAAGCCCCTGCCGGTTCAGCTCCTTAAGTTTCCCTGCCAACTGTACACAGGCGGCAGGATCCAGATTAGCAAACGGTTCGTCCAGCACAAGAATCCGGGCGTTTGTAGCCAGAGAGGTGGCCAGGGCCAGTTTCTGTTTGGTTCCGCCGGATAAGATATGGATGGGGGCCGTGCCGATAGCCTCTAGCCCTGAAAAATGAAGCAGTTCCTGCATCCGCTCCTGCAGGTCGCCGTCATAATTCATATTCTCCAGCGCAAACAGGATCTCATGATCCGGCCGCCCCATACAAAACTGGTTATCCGGGTTCTGAAACAGGATGGAAATCTCCTGAGCCCGCTTGCTGGGCGGCATCTGTGAGACAGGCCGTTCACCGATCAGGATCTCTCCTTCCAGACTGCCTGCGTACTCCGGGTACAAGCCGGCCAGACAATAGGCCAGGGTACTCTTTCCGCAGCCGGAGGGCCCCATAAAAAGGACCGCCTCCCCCTGATCCACATGAAAAGAAAGATTCTCGAACACAGGTCCAGCCTGGGCCCCATAGCGAAAGGTCAGATTCCGGCAGGAAAGGATCGGACGGCTGCTATGCATGTGCTCTTCCCAGCGCATAGCTCTTAAGAAGCCCTGTCTTAGCCAGGCCGTCACCCATCAGTTTACACAAGATACCGGCGAAGAGGACGGAGCTGACCAGACGGATCAGGAACATTACGATCAGCAGCTTCACAGAAAGCAGCCCGTATCCGGAGCGGACGAAGCTCCACAAAAAGCTGGTGATACAGCAGCCTACAGCGGCCAGATTCATGGTAAGCGCGTCAAATCTTTTATAACGCCAACCCGCAAAGACAATTTCGCCGCCTGCGCCCTGGATGATTCCAGCCACGATTACCATAGGGCCGTACATATTTCCCATCAGCACTTCGATCAGTGCGGCAAGCACCTCAGAGACAATCGCAACGCCTGGTTTCTGAAGGATATAAGCAGCCAGTGTGGAAGCCATAAACCAGACGCCAAAGACAATCTCATTGGCCAGAGGCGCCAGTCCAAAAGGGGTTAGAGCAGTGCTCAGGAAAGAAGCCAGATACACACCGGCCAGATAGACGACGCCGAAGACAATGCAGAGCATTGCAACAAAAATTACTTCGTGAAGTTTCCATTTAAATTTACTCATGATTCATTCCTCCTAAAGCTATTCTATTTATTTTATAAATCTTCTTCATTTGTGGGACTGTTGACTGAGACTGTAAAGTGCAGAATATAATGCGGTACAGCCTGTTCCATCCGATGGCAGACATTTTCCAGATAATCAAAAATCTGATGGATATCCCCGGAAATCCTGGTCGCATAATGAATCGACTCCGGATGCAGCCCCGCGTCTTCCGCCATATGATAGACACCGGCAATGTGATCAATATAATCACTCACGCCCATAGGATAAAGAGCCAGCTTACAAAGCGCCGGAAAGCCTTTCTCCCTGACCTGTGAATTGGGAGCAGGGCCATCAAAACTCAGCAGACTGTCGCCATCGCAGTCTCCGGGACACCCTTTGGAAAATTGTCCCTCCATCGCCATATGTATGCCAGGCTTAAATGCATTGACAAAAAGTCCCCGCACGGCGTCCACCACATAGGGCAGACGCCCCCGATAAACCGTAGACAGGGCGTCCGACTCACTCCATACTGCGGAAGTGTCGGTGTATTCAAGCGCCCCCAGAATAATCGGTACAAAATCACGATCCATCGGATACAGAGAAAAACGGCATCCCGAGATATTTAACCCGGTTCCCCTCCCGGACCACGGCAGATCCTGCCCGCCGCAACAGCAAGATTGTTGCATCACACATCATCCTTTCCTGATAAATGTTCAATATTAAATGTTTAAATGGTAAAAAAATATAAAATAAAAAGGATGGCATTTTCCGCAAGAAAACACCATCCTTCAATATCAAGGTATCAATAAATACGATGTTTTAGAATTGCTTCCCTACGATGGTACTAACCAAATCAGGTTCAAAGGGTCAGAATTAAATCTTCTCAGCTCAAAAGAGTTCCCCTAGAATTCTAATTAAAAATATGAAATTGTATGGCTACAAATATACGCTGTTCACCAGCTGCTGTCAAGAACTAAAAAAAGTACAAGAATGATACGGTCCGCTTATTTCACATGATAAACATAGGAACTTTTCCTGGGCTTGGCTGCCTGCTCAGCGCCGTCCGCGTATCCAACAATACAATGCCCGATCCCCTCATAATCGCCTTCAATACCCCATTCCTTCAGCAATGCCTTTCCCTCCGGGCTGTCAAACTCCTCCTTAGCCCTGTGAATCCAGCAGCTGCCAAGCCCCAGATCATGAGCCGCCAGCATCATATTTCCTATCACGAGGCTGCCGTCATATAGATAAGTAGAACGGTTCCGGTCTGCCAGTACGACCAAAACTACAGGCGCTCCATAGAAAGGATCCGTCCCGGTCCCCATAATACCTGCATTCATACGGGACAGCCGGTCCCGGATATTCTTATTCGTCACTGCTGCAATAATCGGAGACTGGGCGCCCATACCGGTAGCCGCATAAGTCCCGGCTTCCACAATCTGATCCAGCAGTTCATCTGGAACCATATCCGGCTTATAAGAGCGAATACTTCTTCTGGTTAAAATAGCATCCATAACCTGACTCATAGCAATACCTCCTTCGAATCCCATATATTATAGAAATAACAGTAAAACAACAACAGTAAAAAATAGTAATAAATGAGTACTATAAATTTTTAAATCCAATATCTTAATTATAATACAATCTCACATATTTTCAAGATTTCACCGCTGAAAGAATTGGGACGAAAACGAATCCGAACATAGGATTTGTAGAAAAAAGCCGATTTATAAAATAGTAATAATTACTATTACTGTGATTAAGTCACAGAACTAAGGACTGCAAGATGGTAAAATAAAACAAAAAGGAGGTTCGTTACAATGAAAACGTATGTATGTACTATTTGCGGCTTCGTCTATGATGAGGCCGGAGGCATCCCGAACGCAGGAATTGCACCGGGAACCAGGTGGGATGAATTAGCGGCGGACTGGGTATGCCCATTGTGTGGGGCGGCAAAGTCAGAATTCAAGGAACAGGGATCCGTTATTCCCGCAAAAAAACCAACCGCCGTGCTAGAGGCGGATCAAGACAGGAAAGAACTTACCCCATTAGAAATGAGTGCATTGTGTTCCAATTTGGCAAAAGGATGTGAAAAGCAGTATAAAGCCCGGGAGGCAGCCCTGTTCACGGAGCTCGCCCAATCTTTTAAGGCAGGTTTGACCCCTTCAGAGGAAGCGGAGACAAAGAATCTAATATCCCTCATTGAAAAAGACCTGGAGGAAAGATTCCCTCTGGCCAATGCGGTTTCCGCCGATGCAGAAGACCGTGGTGCAATGCGTGCGCTGGTATGGAGTGAAAAAGTGACCCGTATCCTAAAATCCCTTTTGACCAGATATGAAAAAGAGGGGGATGCCATGCTGGAACACACAGGTGTATATGTCTGTACGATCTGTGGGTTTATATATATTGGGGATACTCCCCCGGAGATATGCCCGGTATGTAAAGTTCCGAATTGGAAATTTGAAAAAATAGAAGGGAGGGCATCCTGATGACAAAACAGTACGCAGTTAGAAATATACGGCTATGCACCAAGGATTGTCTGTGCCTCTATGTCTGCCCGACAGGTGCAACAGATACGGAGAACAGCATCATAGATGTCAAGAAATGTATTGGTTGCGGAATATGCAGGGATGCCTGCCCGTCCGGCGCGATTTCTATGGTACCGGTGGAACTTCCGCCCCAGCAGGGACACACGGAAGCGGTTACATCGGCTCTCCGGGCTATTATGCACAGTAAATCAGAGCAGGAAAGCATTGCGGCGTCACTCCCGGGGCGACTGACAGCCGCTATAGAGCGGTCCAACCGCATTATGGCAGAGGATATGATCCGGGAATCCGGATATATGCTGCCCCAAAGTGCCAATACCCGCACTTTCCTGGAAAAACTCCTGGACACACAGCATGGAGAAGGATTCCCGCGTGCAGCCGTAGAAGAACTATTATCCATGCTTCAGACAAATGAAAAAACGGAGAAAGGCGGCTGAACAGCAGCTTAGGAAAATACGGAAGCCGGATTCTTGATACCTGAATCCGGCTTCCGTGTTTTCCAGCTTGCGAGCAGCAATTCCCCTCAATACTTGTTGGATTGTGTTGGGTTTGTGTGGAAATTTCTTTGTTTCGTGTTGACATTTCAGTTGGTTTTTTATATAATTGTACTAACAGAAAACTCGGAGAAGTATCCTCTTTTCCAGGTGAAAATAGAATCACATGTGTTACGGTATGCTGAAAAGTATACATACGAATCAGAGAAATGAAACTAAAATAAAGGTGAAATCTATGAGCAGATCAAAGAGAATCAATGTTTTGAATGCAAGGCCGGTGAATCAGGACGGATTTATTGACGAATGGCCGGAAAAAGGATTTATCGCTATGAAAAGCCCCTACGATCCGAAGCCTTCCATTTCCATCCGGGATGGTGTGATCGTGGAATTAGATGGAAAGAAACGGGAAGACTTCGACTTTATCGACCAGTTTATTGCGGACTATGCGATCCGGATCGACCGGGCCGAGGCATCCATGGAGATCTCCTCTCTGGAAATCGCGAGGATGCTGGTAGACATCCGCGTTTCCCGGAAAGAGATAATGAAAGTGGTATCCGGGATCACCCCCGCCAAGATGGTGGAAGTGATCAATGAATTAAATGTAGTGGAAATGATGATGGCCATGCAGAAGATGCGGGCCAGAAAGACCCCTGCGAACCAGGCGCACATTACGAATCTGAAGGATGATCCGGCTCAGATCGCTGCGGACGCGGCGGAGGGAGCCTTAAGAGGTTTCCGGGAAGAGGAGACCACCATGAGTACCGCCAGATACGCCCCGTTTAATGCGATCGCCCTGCTGATCGGGGCCCAGGCCGGCAGAAGGGGTGTGCTCACCCAGTGTTCTTCGGAGGAAGCGACGGAGCTGGAACTGGGAATCCGCGGATTTACCACCTATGCCGAGACGATCTCTGTGTATGGAACCGAGCAGGTGTTTGTGGACGGGGATGACACCCCTTATTCCAAGGCGTTTTTGAACGCGGCTTACGCATCCAGAGGATTAAAGACCCGGTTTACATCCGGGGCGGGCTCGGAGGTGCTGATGGGAAATGCGGAACAAAAGTCCATGCTGTATCTGGAATGCAGATGCCTGTATGTGACCAAAGGCGGCGGCTCCCAGGGGATCCAGAACGGATCGGTCAGCTGTATCGGCATCCCGGCCAGCGTGCCTTCGGGGATCCGGGAAGTGCTGGGAGAGAATCTGGTGGCTTCCATGCTGGGATTGGAGTGCGCGTCCTCCAATGATCAGAGCTTTTCCCATTCCGATATGCGGCGTACGGCGAGAACCATGCTGCAGTTCATGCCTGGTACCGATTTTATATTCTCCGGTTACGCGGGAGAACCCAACTATGATAATATGTTCGCAGGGTCAAATTTTGACGCCGAGGACTTTGACGATTATAATGTATTACAGCGGGACATGCAGGTGGACGGCGGTCTGCGCCCGGTGAAGGAAGAGGAAGTGATCGCCGTCAGGAATAAAGCGGCCAGAGCGGTTCAGGCTGTGTTCCGTTACCTGGGGCTGACCGAGATCACCGACGAACAGGTGGAAGCCGTCACCTATGCCCATGGAAGTAAGGATACGCTGTCCAGGGATGCGGCTGCGGACTTGATCGCTGTGGAAGAGATGATGAACCGGGGCGTCACTGGCATCGATATTGTAAAAGCGCTGGATGAGAGTGGTTTTTCTGATGTGGCGGAAAGCATCCTGAGTATGTTAAAGCAGCGTGTGGCCGGTGATTACATGCAGACATCGGCGATCCTGGATACGGATTTCCATGTGATGTCCGGAGTAAACCTGCCGAATGATTATCTGGGGCCGGGTACCGGATACCGGGTCAGCGGTGAACGCTGGGAAGAGATTAAGGCGATTCCGCACAGAATCGACCCGAATCAATTTTAGGAGGTGTATCCATGGAAATCAACGAGCAGCTGATCAAACAGATTACGGAAATCGTAGTAAAACAAATCAACGGTCAGGGGAGCGAAAATCAGCATCCCCAGAATCCGAAAACCTCCTATGAAGGATATCCTGCGGCCCATAAAGGCACGGATCCCAAGGAAGTGGTGATCGGCGTAGGGCCGGCTTTTCAAAGAGAAATCAATCATACCATCAACGGCCTTGATTTAAAGGAAGTGCTGAAAAATATCGAGGCGGGAATCGAGGAAGAAGGGATGGTACCCAGAGTGGTGAAGATCCTGAAAACCTCTGACGTCTGCTTCATGGGTCTGGAAGCCGCCAAACTGAGCGGTTCCGGCGTGGGAATCGGCCTGCAGTCCAAAGGGACGGCGGTTATCCACCAGAAAGATCTGTATCCGTTGTCCAATCTGGAGCTTTTTCCTCAGGCGCCGCTGATGACGCTTGAAAGTTACCGGAAGATCGGAGCCAACGCGGCTAAGTACGGAAAAGGGGAGAAGGTTACTCCGATGGAAGGACGAAACGATCCGATGGTCCGGGCTTCCTATCAGGTAAAGGCAGCGCTGATGCATATTAAGGAAACGGAACAGGTAGATAAGAATATTCCCTATATCGAATGGGCGGAGGTATAGAGCATGAGATATCCGTTAGGAGAATATGAAGCGGATTCGATCCGCTCCAAAACAGGAAAAAAATTAGACGAAATCACTTTGGATGAGATCCGCAAAGGGCATGTCTCTCCGGAGGATATAAAGATATCCAAGGAAATGTTGTATAATCAGGGGCAGGTAGCAAAAGACAGCGATAATCCTGCGCTGGCAGCGAATTTTGAACGGGCATCTGAACTGGTGGATGTACCGGACGATGTGATTTTACACATGTATGACAAGCTGCGGCCGAACCGCTCGACGAAATTAGAGCTGGTGACGATCGCAAAGGATCTTCTGGAAAAATATCACGCGCCGAATTGTGCGAAGCTTGTGCTGGAGGCGGCGGATATCTATGAAAAGAGAGGGATTCTTCTTTGAACTATATTGCAGGCGTAGACATTGGCAATTCCACAACGGAAGTCTGTATCGCGGCTTTAGAAAACGGCAGGCTACATTTTCTGGGAAGCGCATCGAAGATGACGACCGGAACCAAGGGGACCCAGGCCAATGTCGCAGGAATTCTGGCCGCTTTAAAAGAGGCCTGTGAAAAACTGAATATGTCTGCCGGTGAGATATCGCTGATTCGTATCAATGAGGCGGCTCCGGTAATCGGGGATACCGCAATGGAGACGATTACGGAGACGATTATCACGGAATCCTCCATGATCGGGCATAACCCCTCCACCCCGGCAGGTGAGGGGCAGGCAGTGGGACGCACGATTTCCCTCGGACATCTGAAACAGGGCAATTCCTACACGCCTTATATTGTCATGGCGGATAAGAGCTGCTCCTATGAAGAGGTGGCGGATACGCTGAACCGCTATGCGCAGGCCAGAAATGTAACCGGGATGATTCTGCAGGCGGACGAGGCCGTGCTGGTGGAAAACCGGCTGGAACGCAAGATTCCTATCGTGGATGAAGTCCGGTATATAGAAAAGATCCCGGAGGGAAAGCTGGCGGCACTGGAGGTGGCTATGGCCGGTTCCAGCGTGCGTATGCTGTCGAACCCATATGGAATCGCCACGCTTCTGGAGATTGACGCCCAGGAGACAAAAACGGTTACACCCATAGCCAAGAGCCTGATCGGGAAACGCAGCGCCGTGGTGATAAAGACACCTCACGGCAATGTCCGGGAACAGATCCTGCCGGCAGGTGAGATCTACATAGAGGCAGAGAAAGACCAGACCGTAAATATTGACGCGGGAGCGGACGCCATCATGCAGGCGCTTGCACAGGCCGGCGAGATCAGGGATATTCGCGGGCAGGAGCAGACAAATGTAGGAAACATGCTGGCCCGGATCAAAAAGGGAATGAGCACGGTCTCCGACGAGAATCAGGAAGAAATCCGCATCACGGATCTGCTGGCCGTGGATACGCTGGCGCCGGTGGTGATATCAGGTGCCCTGGCAGGGGAAACCTGTCTGGAGAAAGCGGTGGGAATCGCCGCCATGGTAAAAACCAGACAGCTTCCCATGGAAAAGATCGCGGATGAGCTGCGAAGACAGCTTAAGACGAAGGTAAAGGTGGCGGGCGTGGAGGCGGTTATGGCTGCGCTGGGCGCTATGACGACACCGGGAACCAGGCTTCCTCTGGCGATACTGGATCTGGGAGGCGGTTCCACCGATGCGGCGGTAATGACCCCGAAAGGAACCGTGCGGATGGTGCATCAGGCAGGAGCCGGAGAGTTAGTTACCATGCTGATTCAGGTCGAACTGGGGCTTCACAGCAAAAACACAGCGGAACAGATTAAGCGGTATCCGCTGGCTAAAGTGGAGAGCCTGTTCCATATGCGGTTGGAAAGCGGAGCCATTGAGTTTTTCCCGGATGCGATTGAACCGAAATATTTCGGCAGCGTAGTCCTGCTGACCGGAAAAGAAATGATCCGGATTGACGAGGATATCCCGATGGAAAAGATCGCTGCGGTGCGGCGGGAAGCCAAGCGGAAAGTTTTCGTGACCAATGCCGTCAGAGCGCTTCAGGCGGTGGCGCCGGAACAGGATCTTAGGAATATACCGAACGTCGTATTGGTGGGCGGATCGGCGGAGGATTTTGAAATACCGGAAATGCTGATGGAGAAATTTGCCGAATACCGGATCGTCTGCGGCCGCGGCAATATCCGCCGGACGGAGGGCCCCAGGAATGCGGTGGCCACCGGACTGGTTTTATCTTATCTGGGTGATAGCCATGTTGATGATGAATAAACCAAGTATTTTTATCTATATATCGGATGCCCGGACGGATCTGCTCCATGAGATCTGCGCGGGAATCGAAGAAGAGGGTGTACCCTACGAGGTGCGGGAAATGCCGGTGCAGGATGTGGACGCGTTAGCATATGCCGCCGCGGAGGAGTCGGTTCTCGGTTCCGGAATCGGGATCGCTGGGGATACGGCTGCGATGCAGCTTCGGAAGATTCCGAAAGGGCAGAATATATTCAAGATCGTACATCCCGGCAGAGAACAGTGCCGCGCATTAGGGGCAAACAGTGCCAGGGCGGTCAAACGCCAGAAATTTAAGGGGAATGACGTATGAGCATTTATACTAGAACCGGCGACAGTGGAATGACCAGTCTTATGAAAGAAAAAAATATATCAAAATCCGATGACCGGATCCAGCTGCTGGGGACCATTGATGAGCTGACCAGCAACCTGGGGCTTGTCAAGGCAGATACGGACCAGACGAATGTTGTTAAGTTTCTGGAGCGGATTCAGAATAATCTGATGACGGTGATGGCGAAGGTGGCGGATCCGTTCAATAAGGATTACCGGCTGAGTAAGGATGAAGTCACGGCTCTGGAACAGGAGATCAACCGCCTGGAGAGCCTGTTTGAGCGGGAAAAGAAGTTTATCCTTCCCGGTAAGACCAGGCGTTCGGCGCAGATGGATGTGGCCCGGACCGTGGCCAGAAGAGCGGAGCGCTGGCTGGTGGCTGTGGATAAAAAATACGGCGGCGACCTGATCATAAAACAGTATATGAACCGGCTGGCCGATTATCTCTATGTGTTGGCCAGGTATACGGACTACTCCGAAAGTAATCGGCAGCAGGATCAGCCTGCAGATAGTCAGAAATCCCAGGAAAAGAGAACCCAGGAAACCGCTGCTTTGCAGAATCCGGCAGGGGATGCACAAATGAAGGGACAGGACGGAATGCAGATGAAAGAAATGAATGAGGCGCTGGTGCAGGCTGTTCTGCACAGGCTGGGAACTCCTGGTCGTGTGGGTCTGGACCTGGCGAAAAAGCTGATAGAGAAAATAGAGCTGCATGCGCTGCAGATGGGGCTTCCTTCCGTGATCGCCATCTGTACGCCGGAGGGTAATCCGGTGGCGGTTCATGTGATGGACGGCGCGTTCCTGGCAAGCTTTGATATAGCGATGAAGAAGGCGTACACCTCGGTAGCGGTGAAAATGTCTACGATGGAATTGAGCGCGTTAGCGCAGCCGGGCGGTACCTTCTACGGTGTAGACAAAGCCGATAACGGCCGGCTGATTATTTTTGGCGGCGGCATCCCCTTAAAAGCAGGGGATACGATTATCGGCGGACTAGGGATCAGCGGTGGAACAGGCGAACAGGATCATGAGTTGGCGCAGTATGGTCAGCAGATATTAAAGGATTTATTGCAGCAGTGAGAAAAATGCAGGTAAAATGTCCGATAAAATAATACTTTAGGAGGTAAAAGTAGTGAAAAAATTTTATGATGGAGACATTGAAAAGAGTCCGAGAATTCAGAAACTGATTGATCATCTATATGGGAAAATGCCGGTGATTGAGGCGGATCGTGCTGTTTTGCTGACGGATAGTTATAAGGAAACAGAAGGGGAACCGGTCATTACCAGAAGGGCGAAGGCTTTCTATAAAATTTGCCGGGAGCTTCCGATTACTATTCGTCCGGATGAGTTGATCGTGGGCAGTAATTCGATAGCGCCAAGAAGCTGTCAGGTTTTTCCGGAGTATTCATTTGAATGGCTGGAAAACGAATTTGATACTGTTGCAGCGAGGGACGCCGATCCCTTTTATATGTCAGAAGACACGAAGAAAAAGCTCCATGAGATTTATCAATATTGGAAAGGTAAGACCACCAGTGAACTGGCTACCGCTTATATGGCACCGGAAACACTGGTTGCCATTGATCATAATATTTTCACGCCTGGTAATTATTTTTACAATGGTATCGGGCACGTGACAGTGAAATACGAAGAAGTGCTGCAGATTGGCTTCGAGGGAATCAAGGCGAAAGCACAGGCTGAACTGGATGCCTGCAAAATAACAGATGCGGATTATGCGAAAAAGTCTCATTTTCTGGAAGCCGTTATCTTATGCTGCCAAGGCGCTATTGATTACGCCTACCGTTATGCTGCGCTGGCATTGGAAGAGGCATCAAAAGAGAGCGACAAACAGCGGAAATTAGAGTTGCTAATGATCGCCCAGAATTGCGCACGGGTACCGGCAAAACCAGCCAGATCTTTCTATGAGGCCTGCCAGTCTTTCTGGTTTGTACAGATGCTGATTCAGACAGAATCTTCCGGCCATTCGATCTCTCCCGGACGGTTTGATCAGTATATGTATCCGTTTTATGATGCGGACCGTAAATCCGGGAAGCTTACCCGTGAATTTGCCCAGGAGCTGATGGATTGTGTCTGGGTAAAATTAAACGATCTGAGTAAGGTAAGAGATAAGGATTCTGCGGAAGGCTTTGCGGGCTACAGCATGTTCCAGAACTTGATCGCAGGCGGGCAGGATGAGGAAGGAAATGATGTGACCAACGATCTTTCGTTTATGTGTATTGAAGCCTCCATGCATACACAGTTGCCGGCTCCGTCCCTTTCTGTGAGAGTATGGAACGGTACGCCGAATGAATTTCTGATCAAAGCGGCGAAGCTGACCAGAACCGGTGTGGGACTGCCTGCTTATTATAACGATGAGGTAATTATCCCGGCTTTGATGAGCCGCGGTGTTGCCATAGAGGATGCCAGAACCTATAACATTATTGGATGTGTGGAACCCCAGAAGGCGGGAAAAACAGACGGCTGGCACGATGCGGCATTCTTCAATATGTGCCGGCCGCTGGAGATGGTATTTTCAAGCGGAATGGAAAATGGCGTACAGGTAGGCGTTCGGACGCAGGATATCAACACGATGAAGACCTTTGATGAATTACTGCGTGCCTATAAGGAGCAGATGGATTATTTCATCGGACTGATGGTAAATGCAGATAACGCCATCGATGTGGCCCACGCGGAACGCTGTCCGCTGCCTTTTGAATCCTGTATGGTGGACGACTGCATCAAACGTGGAAAATCGATACAGGAAGGTGGGGCGGTTTACAACTTTACCGGACCTCAGGGATTCGGTATTGCGAATATGACGGATTCGCTGCTGGCCATCAAACAGCTTGTATTTAACGAGAAAAAATTGACGCTGGCGGAATTTAAAAAGGCGCTGGATGATAATTTTGGAAAAGGATTAAGCGAAGAACGGCTTCAGGCACTGACCACCAAGATTGCCAAAGAAATGGCAGAAGCAGGCCAAACGGTGGGAGCGAATGAAATCCGCGTAATCTATAATACGGTCAAGGAGAACAGCGTATCCGAAGCGGATAAGAAAAAATATGACCAGCTTCTCAAATGGATTGAGGAGGTACCCAAGTACGGGAATGATATTCCCGAAGTGGATGCATTTGCCCGGGAAGTGGCTTATTACTATACGAAGCCCCTGCAGAATTATCGGAATCCCAGAGGCGGCTTGTATCAGGCTGGCTTATATCCGGTATCGGCCAACGTGCCGTTGGGTGCCCAGACCGGCGCAACGCCGGATGGAAGGCTTGCCAATACTCCGATCGCCGATGGTGTTGGACCGGTACAGGGAAAGGATACAATGGGTCCTACTGCCACAGCGAATTCTGTGGCAAGACTGGACCATATCATTGCCTCCAACGGAACCTTGTTTAACCAGAAGTTCCATCCGTCAGCGCTGAGCGGTATGGAGGGACTTCAAAAGTTTGTGTCATTGATACGGGCGTTTTTCGATCAGAAAGGTATGCATATGCAGTTCAATGTAGTAAGCAGGGAGACACTTTTGGATGCGCAGGCCCACCCTGAAAAATATAAAAACCTGGTGGTGCGTGTGGCAGGTTACAGCGCATTATTTACCACTTTATCCAAATCGCTTCAGGATGATATCATAAACCGTACCGTACAGGGATTTTAACAAAAAGTGAAAATAGACAGGGAGTACCTGTCAGATAAGCGCTGGGAAAAGATAGAAAGCAGACAGGAGAAAAATGATGGACACAAGCATTAGCAGCCAGACAGGCAGAATATTCGACATCCAGAAATTTTCCATCCACGACGGTCCGGGAATCCGTACAATTGTATTCCTGAAGGGGTGTCCGCTGCGGTGCAAGTGGTGTTGTAATCCGGAATCTCAAAGTCATCAGATCGAGACGATGCTAGTGGACGGTATGGAAAAAACCATTGGACGGGATGTGACGGTGGAGGAAGTGATGGATGAGGTCTTAAAAGACCGTGCTCATTTCTGGCGCTCCAGGGGAGGTCTTACATTATCCGGTGGAGAAGCATTAGTGCAGCCGGATTTCGCGAGTGCCTTGCTTCAGGCGGCAAAAGAGGCGGGGATCAGCACCGCGCTGGAATCCACAGGATTTGCAGACTTTGATATGATCCGGGACAAGATCCTTCCGTATCTGGATGTATTCCTGATGGACATCAAACACATCAATGAGGCGAAGCATAAGCTGTACACCTCCCAGAGTAACGGGAGAATACTGGAAAACGCCAGGAAGATCGCCGAAACAGGACAGAATCTGATCATCCGGGTTCCAGTAATTCCAACCTTCAATGATACGCCGGAGGAGATCCTGGAGATCGCCCAGTTTGCACGTTCGCTGCCTGGAGTGAAGAGAATTCATCTGCTGCCCTATCACAGACTTGGTCAGGATAAGTATGGACAGCTGAGCAGGGAGTATCTGCTGCCGAATATCGTGCCGCCGGAGAATGACCGGATGCAGGAGCTGTTCGAAGTGGCGAAGACTACCGGGCTGGATGTGCAGATTGGAGGATAATAGGAGGGGCAGAAGCGGGCTGGGACAGGTCGGCAGCGAAGCCCCAAAAGAAGCGATTTGGCGCCCGCTTCTTTTGGGGCTTTGCTTCCGGCCTGCTCCAGTCCGCTCCTGTTTTGGTGGTATTTGGGGACGGGCTGCAAGGCGGCATTATGTGATGATGTGGAGGAGTTTAGGAATAGAATAGGGGAGTAGAGGAAATGGCAGTTTCAGTCGAAAAAGAGGCAATTTTTGAGCATGAACCAATACCAAGGGCAGTTGCTGCGTTGTCGGTTCCGACGATTATCAGTTCGCTGGTCACGGTGATATACAGTATGGCGGATACGTATTTTGTCGGCTTGCTGAATGCACCGGTGCAGACGGCGGCGGTTACGCTGGCGGCTCCGGCGCTGCTGGCTTTTAATGCAGTGAATAATCTGTTCGGGGTGGGCAGCTCCAGTATGATGAGCCGTTCTCTGGGGAGAAAAGATATAGAGACGGTCCGGTTGAGTTCGGCGTTCGGGTTTTACGGTGCGCTGATCTGCGGGATCTTGTTTTCCCTGTTGTGTACCGTGTTCCGGCCCGGGCTGTTAGGACTGCTGGGAGCGGGGGTGGATACGATCACGGCTACCAGCGCGTATCTGGACTGGACGGTGACGATCGGAGCGGTCCCGGCTATTCTGAATGTGGTGATGGCCTATATGATCCGTTCGGAGGGCGCTTCTGTAAATGCCAGTATCGGTACGATGAGCGGCTGCCTTTTGAATATCGCGCTGGACCCTATTTTTGTGCTGCCCTGGGGATTTCATATGGGGGCAGAGGGGGCGGGACTGGCGACCTGTATCTCGAATTGTTTTGCTCTTGTTTATTTTTTGGTTTATCTGATGGTGAAGCGTGGGAAAAGCTGCGTCAGCATATCACCGCGGTCGTTTAAGCTGCGGCGCAATGTGGTGTTCGGCGTTTGTACCGTGGGTATTCCGGCGGCGATTCAGAATTTGTTAAATGTGATAGGAAGTACGGTGCTGAATAATCTGGCGGCGCCGTTTGGGGCTTCCGTGCTTGCTGCTATTGGCATTTGCTCTAAGATCAATATGGTGCCTATGTATCTGGCTATGGGGCTGGCCCAGGGCGTCATGCCGCTGATCAGCTATAATTTCGCCAGCGGCAATACGAAGCGTATGAAGGCGGCCATGGGATTTACCATGAAAATAGCGGAGTGTCTGCTGATCGTGACTGCGGCCGTGATGTTTTTTGCGTCAAATCCACTGGTCCGGTTCTTTATCGAGGATGCGGATACCGTGGCCTTCGGCTCCCTTTTCCTGAGGGGATTCTGTCTTGCGCAGCCGTTTCTGGCTATTGATTTCCTGTGTGTGAGTACGTTCCAGGCGGTGGGAATGGGCAAGGAATCCCTGATCTTTGCGATCATGAGAAAACCGGTTTTGGAGATTCCGTTTATGTATCTTCTGAACTTTCTATTTCCTCTTTATGGCCTTCCCTTTGCGCAGGCACTGACGGAAGTATTTATGGCGGCACTGGCCGGAGTCGTGATGATTCGGTTTTTGCGCCGTTTGAGAGCCGGAAGAAAAGGCTAGATAGTTATTAAAGTTCTGGATTACATAATACCGAAACTGTAGATTTTGTAATTTTTATCGTCTTTGGATTTTCCTACAAGGAAGCTTCGCTCGTGTTCACCGGGGCCCCATTGGGGGCCATTTTCCAACATTTTTTCTGAATAATCCCAGGAGAATTTTACGTGGATGACAGCATAGTCGGTTAGCTTAAATTGTTCGATCTCATCCCCGATTCCATAGTAGCAGAGAGGATTCTCGGAGCCATTCTCTGACTTTGGCTCTTTATATTGCTCCGGAGTTAAGGTGTCGATCTGGTGTACGGTGTAGGTCTTGAGGTAAATACCGTCGTTAAAATTGTCTTTTTCATTATCGATGGAGATGTTATGCGGTTCGATATCCGCCAGGATCTCTTTCTTTTTATCGAATTCCCCCTGTATTGTATATAAAAATTCAAGGATTACGGTCTCTTCCGCGGCAGATGCCGGTATGTCCTCCAGAATCAGACTTCGGTCATCTACGGTATATTCGGTCTCACCGCCATAGCTGTAGGCGGGGGTTTTGGAAGCCGGGCCGCAGGCAGTTGCTGCCAGGATAAGGCAGAGTGGTATTAGGATACTGGAGCGTCTCATATTAGGTCCTCCTTTAGGTATGAGGTTTTTTAGGGGTACGGGATCTGTGAGCCGTGTGTCTGTTTTAATCTTAGCGGATAGGAACAGGGATGTCAATTGGGAAGCTGATTGGAGAAAGGGGAGAACGATTCGTGCTGCGTACCTTGCATGCCAGTAAAAAGACCGGCGGTCAAAAGACCGCCAAAATAGTTTGCAAAACCGCTTGAAATAAAATATAATAAAACGAGTAAGTAGAGTTAAGGAAGCGGAACTGCTCTATGTCTGGCAAAGGATGCGACGCTATGAAAAAGTCTGGAAGCATGATTCTTTATATGGTTTTGGTTTTCGTTCTGCTTGCCCTGGTGAAAACCGGGACAGGTTCTGAAGCGGGGACTTACGCTGCCGTTTCGGAGGATACGCAGATTTTTGCTTACAGTTATCAGAGAACTCCGATATTTACCGTGGTATCTCCCATGGAGATTACAATGGGCATGCAGGAACAGGAGGGGAACGGGAGAATTACAAACCCTTTGTCACAACGGGATGAAGAATTCTTCTTTGACGGTTTACTGGCCGCTCTGTTGCTGTTGTCGATGGAATTCCTGTTAGGACGTATCTATAACATTTTTCTATGGATACGCTCTGTCTGCCTTACATTCTTATGTGTTCTGATGAATCAGGTCTTTATCATACACCGGTCGGATGGAAAAAAACGTGCGGTTTTTATCTGATTTTATTAATTATTAGGAAAATAAAAATTGGAGGAACCGTACCTTGAAAGATAAAAAAAATCATATATGGTTTGCGATGATACTCATTGCAGGCTTTCTTTTGTTAACTATTTTCGGAGCGGGCAGTGACGTGAAAGGTATCCGGGATATGCGTTTTGGTATTGATATCCGTGGCGGAGTGGAAGCGGTGTTTGAACCGGTTGGGGTAACCGGGGTTCCATCGGAAAAACAGATGGAAGCGGCGCGAAATGTCATGGAGAGCAGGCTGGACGCCCAGAACATAACGGACCGGGAAGTGACTGTCGATAAAAGTGAAGGGCATATAATCGTGCGTTTCCCGTGGAAATCCGACGAAAAAGAATTTAATCCGGAACAGGCGATCTCTGAATTAGGGGAGACCGCGAAACTAACCTTCCGGGACCCGCAGGGAAATGTCCTGGTGGAGGGGCAGAACGTAGCGGACAGCTCCGTTACGCGGAATACCCAGACCGGCGAGTATGAGGTAGAGCTCCAGTTTGATTCGACCGGAGCGAAAGCCTTTGCAAAGGCCACGCAGAATCTGGTCGGACAACAGATGGGGATCTATATGGATGAACAGATGATATCGAATCCCAAAGTCAAACAGGCGATCAGCGGAGGGCAGGCCGTGATCAACGGCATGGCGGATTATGAGGAGGCCAAGGCTTTGTCGGATAAGATCAATTCCGGCGCCCTGCCGTTCTCGATGGAGACCAGCAATTATAATACCATCAGCCCGACACTTGGGAGCCAGGCTTTAAAAGCAATGGTAACCGCTTCTATCGTAGCGATTCTGCTGGTGATTATTTTCATGATCAGCATTTACCGGCTGCCCGGAGTGATCAGCTGCCTGACCCTGGTATTTCAGATGTGCCTTCAGATCCTGGCCCTATCCATACCGCAGTATACGCTGACGCTGCCGGGTATCGCCGGACTGATCCTCTCCGTGGGCATGGCGGTGGATGCCAATATTATTATCAGTGAGCGGATCGGGGAGGAACTAAAGACCGGGTCCAGTATCCGAAGCGCTGTGAAGAAAGGTTATCACAACGCGTTCTCCTCTGTGCTGGACGGCAATCTGACGACAGCGGCGGTGGCGGTGATCCTGATGATCTTTGGTTCGGGAACCATGCTGAGCTTTGGTTATACCCTGTTTACCGGTGTTATCATTAACCTGCTGGCTGGTGTCTGGATGTCCAGATTTATGCTGGAATCTGTAATCCGTTATGATAAATGCAGCAAAGAAAAACTCTTCCGCAAGAAAAAAGAACGGAAAATGATCCGGTTCGCGGAAAAGAGAAAATGGGTTTTTCTCTTTACGGCCTGCGTCCTTCTCATCGGCGGGGCGATCACGGCGGTAAACGGTGTGAAGCTGGATACCCAGTTCACCGGAGGGGTTGTCTTAAAATATACGTATACAGGCGACGCGGATACGGAAAAGATCAAAGAATCGGCGAATAAAGTCCTCGGGCGCCCGGTCAGTGTACAGACATCTGAGGATTCCGCTACCGGGGATAAGAAGCTGGTGCTGACCCTGGCCGGAAACGAGGGAATCAGCCCGGATGATCAGAAAAAAGTATCCGAGGAGATCAATCAATTAAGCGATACCCAATACGAGCTGTCGGAAACCTTTGCCGTGGAACCATACATAGGGGCAAAAGCGCTTAAGAACTCTGTGCTGGCCATCGCGCTGTCCGCGCTTTTTATCATCGTGTATATCTGGGTGCGTTTTCAGTCCCTGTCTGGACTGTCGGCCGGGGTATCCGCAGTCGCGGCCCTGCTTCATGACGTGATCCTGGTATTCTTCGTTTTTGGAGTGTTCCGGATACCGGTCAACGACGCTTTTGTGGCGGTGACCCTGACCATTATCGGTTATTCCATCAATGATACCATCGTTCTCTACGACCGGATTCGGGAAAATATAAAAAAGCAGAACACCGGAAAGAAAGAATCCCTGTGCGCGCTGGTAGACCGCAGTATTACGGAGACCATCGGACGTTCGGTAAAGACCGCAGTCACCACGGCAATCTGCGTGGCGGTCGTGTTAGTCTTTTCCCTGGTTTATCACATAGAGTCCATCCGGGTATTTTCCCTGCCTCTGCTGGTGGGGATTATCAGCGGATGCTATTCCTCTGTCTGCGTCGCCGGACCGCTGTGGGTATCCTGGAAAGAGTTTAGGAGCCGCGCAAAGAGTACGGTGAAGTAACGGGCCTGAAAGCCCGGTGCGAGGAACACCCATGGTAATTTAGGAAAGTGAGGGGGCTTTAAAAAAACTCCTCTCAGAACAAAAAACATCCCGCCATAGCCACGGTAAATCCAGGTTTTAGCGGGATTGTTTTACTTAAAATCGATAATATATCGAGTTTTTTAAAGCCCCTTTTTTGGTGCCATGAGTTGATTTAAGCGGTGGATAATCCGTGTAAAATGAGAAAGATTCCAGGAGGAGATGGGGGATGGAATCCGATGGGACAAAAACAAAAAATTGTGAAATTTTGTGAAAAAAGAACAAAAATCGGAAAGATTTCAACCGAATTCGGATTAAAAAATAGGGAAAATGATGAAAAATAATTTTGGAATTGACAACATAAATGGTGTCTGCTATGATAAAACCATAAGAAATGGGAACATTCCCAAATAAAAATACTCATAATATATACAGTATTACTAACTTTTTTTTTAGTCTAAATTGGGAATGTTCCCATAAACGAGCCGACCCAGGACAAAGAAGAGCAGAGGAATGCAATGGCAACGATATTTGATGTGGCGAAGCGGGCGGGGGTTTCAAAATCTACCGTGTCCCGGGTTTTAAATCATCCGGATTCCGTGAAGGAAAAGACCAGAACAGCAATCGAACGGGCTATCCGGGAATTGAATTATTCCCCCAGCTATTTTGCCCAGGGAATCCGGACCGGGAAAACCAAAACCATCGCGATGCTGGTACCGGAATACAGTAATATGTTTTACAGTGAAATGTTCCGGGGAGTGGAAGATATCGCCCTGGCCCACGGATATATGGTGCTGGTCTGCAATACGGAGCGGCATTCCAATTCCGAGGAAGAGTACATTGAAGAACTGCTTCGCAGAAATGTGGACGGTATTATTTACAATACTTACCAGATAAATGAAAAAACGATCTGTTATCTCCAGGAAATATCGGATAAAATACCGGTGGTTTTCATGGACCGGATCTTTCAAAAGAATGAAGGAATCTCCTATGTATTGACAGACGGCTATAACAGTACCCGCAAGGCGGTACATTATCTGTTCGAACGGGGCAAACGTAATATAGGGTATATCCGGAACACGGAAGATATCGCTGTCATAGAAGAGCGTTATCAGGGATACCTGCAGGGGTTAAAGGACTGCGGGCTTCCTGTGAAGCAGGAATTTATCTACCGGATCGAGCATGAGCACGAACCGGATTACATCAGGCTCGGAAGACGGGCGGCCAAGCATTATCTGAGGCTTGGCAGGCGGCCGGACGCGATCATGGCGGCCATCGATACGATTGCGATCGGATGCCTGCTGCAGTTGAGAAGGGAAGGCGTGCGGATACCGGAAGAGATCAATGTAGTGGGATACGATAATATTTCTCTAAGCGAGCTGATCGAACCGTCCCTCACCACGATCGCGCAGCCGATCCGGAAACTGGGACAAAAGGCCGGAGAGATCGTCATTGCCAGAATCAACGGGGAAGAAATCGACCATCAGGTAATTTATGACGGGGAACTGGTCATACGGGACACGACGAATTAATGATATGAATCTCCACAGGCGAGATTGATATAAACCAAAAACAATCCAAGGAGGATATGAAATGAAAAAGAAATTATTAAGCGTATTATTATGCATGACCATGGCAGTTTCCATGCTGGCTGGATGCGGCAGCAAAGAAGAAGCAAAGGAACCGGCATCGGAAGCGGGAAAAGAAGAAGCCGCGCCGGCGGCAACCGCAGCCGGCGATGAAGCGAAGGCCGGCGAAGGCGAGGCAAAGGGCGGAAGCTATAAGATCGGCATCTCCGTGCTTACCATGTCCGGACAGTTCTTCATCGACATGGTAGCCTCCGCGCAGAAAGCGGTAGACGCAGTGGGCGGTGAGCTGATCGTCAACGACGCCAACAACTCATCTGAGACCCAGGTGGCGGCGCTTGAAAACTTCATCCAGGCCGGTGTCAATGGAATCATCGTAACTGCAGTAGACCCCACCGCTCTGGCTCCCGTGGTAAAAGAAGCCAAAGACGCGGGGATCGCAGTTGTGTGCCATACTTCAAAAGTTGACGGCTATGACGCATATATCGGTGCGGATGAATATCAGCTGGGATATACCCAGGGCCTTGCAGTTGGAAAATGGATCGCGGATAAATGGGGAACCGATGAGAAGATCGAAGCGGGAACCTTAAATTACGATCTGCTGGAATCCGTTATCCAAAGAAAAGTGGGAATTATGGAAGGGGTTCAGGAAAATGCCCCGAATGTGGAATTCGTGGCGGATGCCACTGCAGCGGATCAGACGGAAGGTATGACCGCGACCGAGAACTTCCTGCAGGCACATCCGGAACTTAGAATCGTATGCGGAGTCAGTGACGGAGCGGCTCTTGGCGCATACGAGGCATTTAAGGCGAACCAGATGACCGATCCGGAAAAATACATCATCGCCGGTGTGGATGCCACAGACGAAGCGCTGAACAAAATCAGCGAAGCAACGATCTATCAGTTCACCGTAGACCAGAACCCGACCGGAACCGGACAGAAGTTAGTGGATACCTGTATCGCGGTCATCGACGGCGGACAGTTTGAGAAAGACTTTAATCAGGAACTGGTTGCAGTAACCCCTGACAATATCGCTGATTACAAATAAGAAAAACACCAGAACAGGCACCGATCGTTCAACACCGTACTTTGGGCTGACCAGAGGATAAAAATGAAAAACGGCGGAATCGGTGCCTGTAGTATGTAGAGAACTTCTTGAAGGAGGAGTGGATATGGAGACAATTCTGGAATTAAAGCATATCACGAAAGAATATCCGGGTGTGAAAGCGCTGAGTGATATGAATGTTACATTTTATAAAGGCGAAGTCCACGCCTTGATGGGAGAGAATGGAGCCGGGAAATCCACCCTGATCAAGGTTATCTCCGGAGCCATTAGACCCAATGCCGGAGAAATTATATATGAAGGTAAATCCTACCGAGAAATGAATCCGATCCTGTCCCAGAAGCTGGGTATCGGGGTCATTTACCAGGAATTCAATCTGGTGCCGGAGCTATCCATTGCGGAGAATATATTTCTGGGAAATAAACTGACCAAAGGCCTTACGATCAACCGGAAAATGATGAACCAGAAAGCCAGGGAGATCATGGAAGGCTTTGGAATCAAAATCGATGTGACAAAACCGGTCAGGAGCCTGACCGTGGCCTACCAGCAGCTGGTGGAAATCGCCAAGACAATATCCAATGACGTAAAAGTATTGATTATGGACGAACCGTCCGCTCCGCTTACGAACCGGGAGATCGAAGCTATGTTCCGGATCGTGGAACAGCTGAAGAAAAAAGGAGTGGCGATCATATACATATCCCATCGTATGGAGGAGATCTTCCAGATCGCCGACCGGGTGACTATCATGCGGGACGGTGAATACGTGGGTACCAGGCAGACACAGAAGACCGGCCGCGCCGAGCTGATCAGCATGATGGTGGGCCGCACGCTGGATGACCAGCAGTATCCGGCGGTGGACAAAGAAATCGGAGAAACCGTGCTGGAAGTCAGAAACCTGTCCACCCCTGCTCTGCTCAAAAATGTAAACTTAAGTGTGAAAAAGGGAGAGATCCTGGGTCTGGCGGGCCTAGTGGGAGCCGGCAGGACGGAAACCGTCCGGGCGATCTACGGTGCGGACCCAAAATCTACGGGTGAAGTCTATGTCCACGGCAAAAAAGTGGAGATCAAAAAGCCAAGGGATGGAATCAGAGACGGAATCGCCCTCATTCCTGAGGACCGGAAGAAGCACGGAGTCCTGCTGGAGATGAGTATCCGGGACAACATTTCCTTCATATCCATCCGGGATATCTGCAAAGCAGCTGTCGTAAACCGCAAAGCCGACCGGAATCTGGCCCAGTCCTACATTGACAGGCTGAAAATCAAGACACCCTCCATGGAACAGCTGGCTAAGAACCTGTCCGGCGGAAACCAGCAGAAAGTAGTATTAGCCAAATCCATGGCCAGCAAATCGGATATCCTGATCTTTGACGAGCCCACCCGTGGGATCGATGTGGGTGCCAAACAGGAGATCTACATGCTGATGAACCAGCTGGCAAAGGACGGAATGGCGATTATTATGATATCCTCGGAAATGCCGGAGCTGTTAGGCATGTCCGACCGGATTCTGGTCATGCATGAGGGGGAAGTGACAGGTGAGTTATCCAAAGAGGAAGCGACGCAGACGAAGATTCTGGAGCTGGCCTCAGGAAAGAATTGATGACAAAGTATACCTATATGTGCTGAAATACGCACGCAAGGAGGAAAATATGAGCAAAAATATTTTAAAACAATTCAGTACCATTATATTACTGTTCATTATGGTTATCTTTTTTGCCGTCATGACAGATACGTTCTTTGCAGCCAAAAATATGATCAATATCCTGCGCCAGGTAGCAGTCCTGGGAATCCTCTCCGCCGGTATGACCTTCGTCATCATCTCCGGCGGCATGGACTTAACCGTTGGTTCCCTGTTGGGGCTGACCGGCGTGGTCTGTGCCAAGTTCCTGGTGGAATACCAGATGAACAGTGTGCTGGCTATCCTTCTGACACTGGTTATTTTAACCTTATTCGGAACGATCACGGGAATGCTGATCGTGAAGCTCCATGTAGCCGCCATCGTCATTACCCTGGGCATGATGACCGTAGCCAGAGGCCTGGCCTTTATCATCTCCGGCGGGCTTCCCATCTATGACATTCCCGAAGGCGTCGTTACGCTGGGACAGGGCTATGTAGGGGCTATTCCCATTCCGGTCATCACTATGCTGGTCATCGTCATCATTGCCGCATTCATCTTGAACCGCACCTACTACGGCAGATACGTGTATGCCATCGGAGGCAATGAGGAAGCCGCCAGGCTGGCCGGTGTCGCTGTCGATAAAATTAAAGTGTCTCTCTATTCCGCCAGCGCGTTTCTGGCCGGCATCGCCGGTGTGACCCTGATGGCCCGTGTCAGCTCCGGCGCACCAGCTTCCGGAACCAGCATGGAAATGGATGTGGTTACCGCGGTCGTCATCGGCGGCGTCAGCATTAACGGCGGGAAGGGCAAGATCTCCGGCGCCTTCATCGGCGCGCTGATCATCGGTGTCTTAAGCAACGGACTGACCATTATGAACATCGGCGAATACTATCAGCAGGTGGTAAAAGGCCTGGTCCTGATCCTGGCGGTAGCCTTTGACGTATTTACCAACACGGACCGCATCAAAAAGGTAAAATCCGCCTGAGAATAATACGGAACAGAAAGGAACCATGTACCATGAAAAATATACTGTGTTATGGGGATTCCAACACCTACGGACTGAAATCCGACCTGGTAAGCCGTTACGAGAGGCATGAGCGCTGGACCGGAATCCTCCAGGAACGTTTAGGAAGCGAATACTACGTCATCGAGGAAGGCCTGGGCGGCCGTACGACCGTCTGGGATGACCCGGTGGAGGAGCATAAAAACGGTAAGACCTACCTGCTTCCCTGTCTGGAAAGCCATAAACCTCTGGATCTGGTGATCCTGATGTTAGGCACCAACGATTTAAAGCTTCGTTTCTCCGTCTCCAGCTTTGACGTGGGCTCCGCCATGGAAAACCTGGTTAAAACAATTTTAAAATCGGAGGCCGGCCGGAACCAAGCCGCCCCGGAGATTCTTTTGATTACCCCGGTCCCGATCCGCAGCGTGGGAAACCGCGACCTGGACCGGATGCTCCAGGGGGCGGTAACCAAGAGCCGTGAACTGGCGTCTTACTATGAGCGCATCGCCCGGCAGTATCAGATTCACTACCTGAATCCTGAGGGGCAGGTGGAACTAAACGAGCAGGATGGAATCCACTATACCCTGAAAGGGCATCAGGAGATGGCTGAACTGATTCAGAAAATGGTCTGCGGGATTTTTGCTGAGGGGAAATAGTTTCTAATAGGAATTGGGACGAAAACCTATCATTTTAATGCATTCGATTCGATTTAGCAAGAAATGTGAAACATTTATCTTGTTATTGTGCTATGTTATTAAAAGGAGGTGTCCCATGAAAAATAACCTGCAGGAGATCGAAGGGATTCTGGATTTTATTGAGAAACATCTTTTTGATGAGAGATTAGATCTGGATAGCATTTCCGCAGAAAGCGGATATTCAAAATACCATCTGCATCGGATGTTCGCAGCCGTTGTGGGTTTTCCGATTCACAATTATATACAGAGGAGAAGATTAACAGAAGCGGCTCGTCTGTTGGTCGCTACAGACAGGCCCATATTGGAGATTGCCCTGTGCTCGGGCTATGATTCTCAACGCTCTTTTTCGAGGGGATTCAAAAACCTGTATAAGGATAGCCCTGCCGTTTTTAGAAAGCGCAAAGATTTTCTTCCCCTGCAATTAAAATATGACGTCCAAAGACGGGAGGAGCTGCGTGCAGACCGGATACAGGACGTTAAAATAATAAACTCCGGTCAGATAAAGCTGGTGGGATATAGGGAAAGTACTAAAAAGGGATTCCGGGTAATTGGAAAATGCTGGAGAATCCTGCACAAAAATAAAAGCAAAATATGCAGCAGAACTGATCCTGCGTATCTAATCGGCATCGATGACTATTCATCCCAGGAACAAAGCTGCGAAAACCCCGACTTCAACTATATTGCCGCCGCACAGGTAGATACCTTCACCAGAATACCCGAAGGAATGCGATGCTTCACGTTACCTCCGAGTACCTATGTGGTCTTTTCCTTCCGCGGAAAAACAGAAGATAGTTTCCAACCCATTGTGGAATATATATATCAGGAATGGTTTCCCCATTCCACCTGTCATTTCAACGAGAATAACCGTTATGACCTGGTAAAATACGGGGAAGCAGCAGATGAAAATGGCCTGAGCGATATACAGTTCTGGGTTCCGATACGAAGCTAAAACAAATCCGGCGGGGAGTCCGGTGAGTTACGTTACGCGGAACTCACCGGACTCCCCGCCGTTTCAAAGAGTCCAATTTGTATGCCGGCAGAATTCTGCCGGCTTTTTAGCTTGACCCGGACGACTCCATCAGGGCTTTTTAGGGGCCATCATGGCAGCCATATTTTTAACATAATCGATTTGCTTTTGTTCTTCCGGGGATTTCCCCATTTTCAGGGCTTCGATAATCAGGTCCATCTCATTGTTGTTGAAAGACATGCCGCTGTTCTGGGCCTGTGACATGGCGGCCATCATAAAGGGAGCCATTTCGTTCATCCCTTTTCCTTTTCCCTGATTGGCCAGGGCCATCAGCATCTGAAGCTTGGCCGGGTCTATTCCGTTGAGCTTCGGGTTGTTGGTTAAGTTTTCTTCTGACATAGGAACCTCCTTGTGGCTTATCATAATTTTGAAAGGCCTTAGGCCATATTACCCAGCATGGCTGAGTATGTATCGAACATTGCCTGTTGTTCCGGAGAGAGCATGGATTTTAAGGCATCCATAGAGTTTGCAGGGCCCGCATTTTCTCCGGAGGATGAGGTGGACGATTGGTATGCCTGGTATAAGTTCATAGCCTGAAATACATTGAGCAGCATATCCATGGTTTCCCGTTCGGAATCCGTGCAGAAGGGGCGGATGTCATTCAGCATATTCAGGGGATCGGATGAATCTGCGTTCAGAGAACATGCCTGCAGCTGTTCATCGTCTACGTTGAAGAAATCCATCGTATTTTTAAATTCCAGAAATTTAACATAAATAGAAAGAAAGCGCTGTTCCGTTAAATGTACATAGGGAATAGCCGCCTTGATCATCTGCAGATGCCGCGGTGAGACCTGGGCGTCCAGGGCCGTCATTGTGAGTCTTTCATTTTCTTCCATGGAGACCTCCTAAGGTCTTGTTTAAAAATGTATATGTGCCAGGCCTAAAAGATATGACCGATTTCCCGGGTAATCATATAATATAATGTATTATATGATAATAAAGAGGAGTTTGACATGGACCAATTAATAATAGATGGGACCGCTGTATATGAGCTGGATGAGGAATGCATCTGCCGTAAAAAACAAAGGCTGGAAGAGGAGTTAAAACAGCAGGAGATCTCAAGGCAAAGAGAAAGCGGTTCCCGGAGAAATTAAAAAGGTATTCCTGCGAAAGCAGGAATACCTTTTTTTATTCAATAGGAAAGTGCGCCTATGGAATAAAAATACCCTCCGGGGGATCGCACTGCGGCGGAAAGGAAGATGCCGCTTACGCGGCCCGCCGCAGGCGGAGAGTTTCGCAAGCGAAACTCTTTTTAACTGATTAGCAGCATCCGATGTTGTTTCCACCACAGCTATTGCCGCCGCAGCAGAAGAGTAACAGGATGATAATCCAGCAGCAGTCGCCGCCGAAGCCGCCGTTGCAGCCGCCATTGCAGCCACCGCCACCATTGCCCATTCCGCCACAGCAGAACAGCAGGATGATGATCCACCAGCAGCTATTGCCTCCGAAGCCTACGTTTCCTTCGCATCCACATCCGCAGTTTGTAGCAGCTAAATCACTCATGTTTTGTTCCTCCAACAAATATTTTGTTTACACTTCATAATATGTAGGTGGGCTTGATTATGTTTACAAAATTTAAAATAATTTTTTATTTCTATTTATGATAGGTTTTAGGTATCGTATCGGAATATCAGGATATTTTAAATGCTGACCCGGATCATCAGATTCTTTGAAAAGGCTGTTTTCACAGGGAACGCTTTGTGATAAACTAAAACACGTACGAGTGCAAGGAGGAAAATATGAATTTTGATATTATATGTTTGGATAAAGCTTGTGTGATGCAGGAGGGAGGAAAGCCTTATTACCGAATGGATGAACTTCTTAAGGAGCTTACGCGGACAGGATATCCGACTGTATATTCGACGGAGGAGATCCCTCAGGGAATAGAGCCTGGCCGGGTCCTGTGCGTATCCAACCGGGCGGAGGACATGCCTGCTTTGCGTGCGGCGGGAAGAAAATCCGGTCTGGCGCTGTGGGGATGTTCTTCGGTACGGCATACAAAAGCGGATTACTATTTTATACAGCCGTTCGATATCCTGAATCTTCTGGATACCGACCCGCAGGTGTGGGACAGACAACGGTGGCTGTCCTGGGCGATCGAACTGCAGTTCATCGGGCAGGCGGGAATCACCTATTCCAGGGATCCTTTTGACCTGGAGCGGTTTGCCAGGATCAGGGAGATCGCTGCGGAGATACTTCATATGCAGTCGGGAGTCCCGCTTGCTAAGGTGAAAGATTTATTCTGTAATGAGACGGGATTCCAGACGCCGAAGATGGATACCCGCGCGGCGATCTTCCAGGACGGCAGGATTCTTCTTGTAAAAGAGCGGGACGGTACCTGGTCCATGCCGGGCGGATGGGTGGATGTGAATCAGTCCATCCGGACAAACACGGTGAAGGAAGTGGAAGAGGAGGCGGGGCTTTGTGTGGTTCCCAGCCGGCTGATCGCGGTCCAGGACCGGAACCTCCACAATACGCCTCCCTATGCTTACGGTATACTGAAAGCGTTTGTGCAGTGTGAGATTGTAGAAGGACAGTTTGTGGAAAATATCGAGACGCAGGAAAGCCGATTCTTCGGACCGGACGAGCTGCCGGATCTGGCAGATGAGAAAAACACCGCCGAGCAGGTAAGATTATGCTTTCTGGCCAGCCAGGATCCGGACTGGGTAACCGTCTTCGACTGAAGCTAGTGAATTTATAAGGAAAAGGGAGAAAAAGAGGATGATTACATATTTGGGAGATAAGATCGATATCCGGCTGGCGGCATTTTTCGGAATAGTGTTTGCGTTTGCCGCTACCTGCTTTTTACTTCAGAAATTCAGCGGCCTGCTGCCCACGGACCAGGGCAGGGAATACGCCCATGATGGCAAGCTGTCCGCAGGGAAACCGAGAGGGGCCGGCTTTTTATTTATTCTGGTGTTCCTGGTGTCCGCGCTGCTGTTTATCGGAATCGAGCGGGAAATGGTGATCTATCTGATTCTGGTGGCCGCCGCCATGATGACTGGTTTTCTGGATGACTGCTCGAAGGCGCCGTGGGGAGAGTATAAAAAGGGCCTGCTGGATCTGATCATTGCGGTAATGGTGGCTGTGACATTTCTGAATTTTAACAGCAATACGGTTGAACTGATGTTGTTTCAGACCAGCCTAACGATTCCCCCGGTGGTGTTCGGTATTCTCATTGTAATTCTGGTGTGGGTATCGGTGAACGTGACCAACTGTTCGGATGGAGTGGACGGACTGTCCGGAACGCTGACGATCGTTACCCTCCTTTCCATCTATGTGCTGGACCGGATGAAAGGGATGGATGAAAACTATAATTATCTGATTCTTCTGTTTGTAATCTGTCTGCTGGGATACCTGTGGTTTAACGCGGCTCCCAGCAAGCTGATGATGGGAGATGCGGGATCCCGGGCCATGGGATTATTTATCAGTATCGCAGTGCTGAAGATGGGAAGTCCTTTCCTGTATATACTGCTGGCACTGGTACTGATCCTGGACGGGGGACTGGGGCTCTTAAAAGTCTCCCTCCTTCGGTTCCTGAAAATTAAAATCCTGAAAAATGTCAGGACACCGCTGCACGATCATGTCAGGAAGGTGTGGGGATGGTCAAATACCCAGACGGTATATCGGTTCGCAATCATCCAGATTATGATTGCGGTGGGAGTGGTTTATATAGCCTCGCTGCTGGCCTGAAGTCAGCGATATATCCGAAAGCCGGCAGTCAAGATTGGGAGGGGACTGGCATCTTTCGGTAGTAACGTTACATCTTCAAGCAACTGCGTAGAGAAAGGGGCCTGTCCCCGGATGTCGACTGGAATAGTCCCACCTCCGGGGAAACAGGCTCTTTATTTCTTCGAATGGACCGGCATCCGGGGACAGGCCCCTTTCTCCACGTTGTTGTTTGAAGATTTAGCGTTACTGCCGAAAGATGCCAGTCCCCTCCCAGTTGCCCGTAAATATGTACAGCTGGATACCCGCCGGTTCCACTTGACAAATAAGAGAGAAACAGATATGATGCTACTAATTTAGTAAATTACTAAATTAGTAGTGAACAAGATCTCTGAAAATGGGAAAGGAGCAAGCAGCGATGGATAAATCCAGAAAGAAAGAACTTCAAATGGAATATAAATTACGTAAGCCGGATATGGGGGTGTTCGCCATTTCCTGTTCCGGGAATGGAAAACATTACGTGGGATACGCCCAGGATCTGAAAGGAAAGATGAATGGGCATTATTTTAAAGTGAGTTCAGGATTTCATCCAAACCGCAGAATGCTGGCGGACTGGAAGGAATATGGAGAACAGGCCTTTGAAATGAAAGTCCTGGAACAACTGCCTTACGATGAAAAAGAGGAGAACAAGATGGACTACACAAAAGAACTCCAGGAATTACAGCTAAAATGGATAAGCAAACTTGAGAAAGCGGAGGAATTATAATATGAAAATACCGGTAACCTTAAAACATAAACCGGTCATCGTATCGGAAAACTATGAAAATATCGATGGGAGAAAAGCGTATCACACTGATGCCAAAGGGCTGTCACTGGGGTTGGCCCAGTGGAACGACAGAGGAAAAGTGGACATTTCAGCCAAGGTCTGGCGCTATACCGGAGAAAAATGGTCCCGCCAGTCGGAGGAACTGCCGATGCACCGGGTACTTGATCTGTCTATTCTGATCTGCAGAACCATGCAGTATTTCCAGGAGGCTTACCGCTATCCGAAGCTATACGATTCAGCGCATACCACGATTGACCGGGTGGGCCTGCAGGGGGATGCCATGACGGTGGCGGTGTGTACGGAGAATCCGATGATCGATGAAGATATCCGCCTGTTTTCCCAGACGCTGAGCGACGATGGCGAGATGATCGGAGAGCGGCTTCGGGTCCTGGGACAGATGCTGAAAGATATGGGATATGCCTAACAATTGGCCTGCAGTCTACAGATAAAGGGATGAAAGATAAAGGAATAAAAGATAAAGGAATAAAAGATAAAGGAAAAAAGACAAATAAAGGATAGATGGATGAAGGAAAAAATACTGATCGTGGAAGATGATCTGGCCTTAAGTGCCGGACTGTGCTTTGAACTGCAGGCGGACGGATATATCGCTATGGCGGCCTACAATTCCGCTGGATCTGGATCACAGCTGCATCGACCGGAGGATGGTCGGTGAGATTGTGGAGATGTTGAAACTTGAGGACAGGCTCACAGCTTTTCCCCATGAACTGTCCGGCGGCCAGCAGCAGAGAACGGCGATCGCCAGAGCCCTGGCGGTAAAGCCGGCTATCGTTCTGGCAGATGAGCCAACCGGGAATCTGGACAGCAGGACCAGCCAGGATGTGATGGGACTGCTCAAGAGTATGGCGGATCGCTTCCATCAGACACTGGTTATGATCACCCACAATGAGGACATAGCCCAGATGGCGGACAGACTGATCCGTATTGAAGATGGGAAAATCATATCATCAGGAGGAAACGGGAATGTTCCGGAACAATAACCTGTCCGTATGCTGGCGGCTGGTCAGGAGGGAATTCAGGTTCCATAAGGGCAGAAATCTGATGGCTGTCTTAAGCGTGGCATTGACGATGGCGTTATTTACCGTGTTGTCCGTCATAATACAGAGCCTGGTGGGCAGTGTCCGTGATTATTGCATCCATGATATGCATGCAACGGAAGAAATGTACCGGCAATTTCTGGTAAGCCAGCTGCCGGAATTGTTTCCCTATTTCTTAAGTTTTATTCCTGTATTTGTCTGCGGCTTCCTGATCATTTATAATATTTTCCGGATCGGGGTGGACGCGGATATTCGTTTTTATGGGAAGCTCATAACCCTGGGAATGACACCCAGACAGGTCCGTGTGATCTGGTATGGGCTGGCGCTTGCCGTCTGCGGGCTGGGTATACCGGCTGGCGCGGCCCTGGGAATCGGCGGGGCTGTGGTTTTTGAACATGAAATCCTGAACTTTTCTAAAATCCCGATTGGGATGATTGTGAGTCTGAAAGCGATAGCCGCGGCAGGAGTGCTGTCCCTTCTGACCGTATTCGTTTCCAGCTTCCGGCCGGCCCGGATCACGGCTGGCATATCACCGGCACTAGCCGTCCGCTATATGGAACTGTCGGGATTCGAAAGAAAGAAGGAGAAAAATAAATTTTTCCCGATATCGATTGGTACAGGAAATCAAGTGGGGGAAGATGATAGGAAAAAGAGGATAACGCCCAGGAGAATGGCTGTTTACCATCTGGCCCGCAGCAAGAGAAGAACTGCGGTTGTGATTGCCTCGCTGTCGCTGGCTTTCATTTTGCTGAGCTGTGTCTATGTCCAATATATAAGCGCGGATCACGATATTTATCTTCATTTTATCACTTTTTCGGATTATACATTGTCTGTAGAGGGAGCCGGCGCGGACGGGGCCAATATCAGCCGTGATCTGGAACCGTCTTTGATCCGGCAGGTGGAAGCGCTGCCGGGAGTCAGCCGCAAAGGAGCGCTCTATAAACAGGAAGAATGGCTGGACCTGGGGGAGCATGTCTACAGCAGGCTGACGAATTATTTTGAGTCAGAGGGGGGCTGGCGTTTAAGGGAGATGGAATCCGATGTTTACTGGACGAAAGCCTACGAAAATATGCGGAAGAATCATACCTGCATCGGTATGGTCTATGGCATAGACAGCAGCTATACGGAATTGCTGGCCAGGCCGGAACAGCTGATAGACGGAACCTTTGACGCGGAACTATTTGCATTCGGCGCCTACGCCATAGCCGAGGGAGTGGAGGGCGGGGGCGGACAGCCGAATTATCAAGTCGGGGAACAGGTGGAGATCGGAGGCAGGACATTCGAAATCATGGCGTTGTCCATAGCACCTGCCTATCTAAGAGCAGACAATGACAGCGCGGAATCCGCTTTTTCCCTGGGCCTGTTTATTCCCGAGAAGAGTTTCAGACAGCTGTATCCGCAGAGGGGGATTCGTGAGCTCCATCTGAATGTGGAGGAAGAGGAACGCGCCAGAGTTGACCGCTGGCTTGCTGATTACCAGAATACGAAGGATCCGTTTCTGGATATCCGGTCCAGGGAAGCGCTGAAAGAAACCTTTGACCAGCAGATCCGTTCCGGTGCAGCGGTCGGTGCGCTGATGGCTTTGACCTTTGGGGTGATCGGCATATTTAATCTGGCCAATACGCTGATTGCAGGACTTTTATCCCGCAGTCAGGAATTCGCGGCCTGCCTGAAACTGGGAATGTCAGACAGACAGCTGCTGTATATGATGATCTGGGAAGGTGTCTGCGAGATCGGCCTGGTGCTTGCTGTTGTATATCCGCTGGCCTTGCTGGCGGCAGGTCCCGGAATGTATCTGTATCTTACCAAAGTCAGTAATCTATGGGCATATCAGTACCGATTTTCCATATGGCCGCTGTTAATCTGTACACCGATTATGCTGGTGGCAGCGGCAGGGATTCCTTTTCTGTGTTACCGGATCATAAAAAGACAGAGTGATACTTCCATGGATCCTGAGCGGCCAGGAGCATGGAGCTGATTATGGAGATGCTGTCTTTTACATTATTTTGTTCAAGAGCGACATGCAGGAGCGTGGTGTAGGAGTAATAGTCCCACATCTCAAACAATCTTGCGGCCTGCTGGGATAGTCCGGCTATGCCGTAGGCTATATCCTGCCGGTCTTCGCTGAGCGCGATATCGGTTAGACTGTTTAAGATCAGCTGGATTTCGTTGAGTTTGAAAAGCAGCTGACGTTCCAGAAAAACAGAGATGAGGAGAACTGTGAAATGGAAACTATCTTACGGACGAAGGATCTGAAAAAATATTATGGAACCGGGGAAACGGTGGTAAAAGCCCTGGACGGTATTGACCTTTCCATTGGAAAAGGAAGTTTTACGGCCATCGTCGGAACCTCCGGAAGCGGAAAATCGACGCTTTTAAACATGCTGGGCGGTCTGGATCATCCAAGCGACTGCAGTGTAATCGTAGGAGGAACTGAGCTGACCGGTCTGGACGAGGAGCAGCTTACCATATTCCGAAGAAAACAGATCGGTTTTATTTTCCAGAATTACAATCTGATTCCGGTTCTGAACGTATGGGAAAATATCGTGTTTCCGTTATCTATGGATGCACGCGAACCGGATGAGGATTTTATCGACCGGATTGTAACTTTGTTAGGGCTAAATGAGAAACTGTACCATATGCCGAATCACCTGTCCGGCGGACAGCAGCAGCGGGTGGCGATCGCGCGGGCGCTGGCGTCCAAGCCCTCCATCGTTCTGGCCGACGAACCGACCGGGAATCTGGACAGCAGGACCAGTGACGATGTGATCGGTCTTTTGAAAATGACCGGAAAAGAATTTCACCAGACCATTGTAATGATTACCCACAACAATGACATCGCGGAGCTGACAGACAGGAGCGTCCGGATTGAAGACGGCCGGATCTTTGAGTAGGGGGTGGCGAGGTTGAACGTAAAGATGCTAAAAACATTGGCAAAAGCCAGCTACCGCGCCAACCGAGGCCGGAATCTGGTGACGATCCTGGCGATTGTCCTGACCACGGTGATGTTTACCTCCCTGTTTGTTCTATCCGAGAGTATGATGGAAAATATAAGACAGATGAATTTCAGGCAGGCAGGGACCTATGACCATATATCTTTTAAATATTTGACTGGGGATCAGGCGGATCTTATTAAAACCCACCCGGAGATTACCAGCTGGGGAGAAAGTATTGTCATCGGTATCGCCGAGGATGAGGGTCTTAAAAACCGCCAGGTGGAGATCCGCTACGCGGACGATGCCTATGCAACATACTCCTATGCCATACCGACAACCGGTACCATGCCTGCAGGAGAATATGATATCGCCCTGGATACCGCTATTCTGGATGTGATGGGGCTTCCCCATGAACTGGGTCAGAAGGTTACGCTTCACTGGCGGGATGACCTGTACAGCGAAGCGCTTACCGGGCAGGAATTCGTGCTCTGCGGATATTGGGAAGGAAATGCTTCTTCTTTGGCCAGCATGGCATTTGTATCCAGGCAGTTCACAGCGGACAAATATGCCGGAGCCGATATAGCCGGGCGGATCGCACAAAACCAGGTGGGCGGCACCCATATGTTAAGCGTCATGGTAAAGGATGCATCGAACCTGGAAGAGGCCGCGCAGCAGATACTTTCCGACCTGAATGTTCCGGACCTCCCATATGGGATTAACTGGGCCTACGACCCGCAATTGAGATTTACCGGGCTTTCAGAACTGATTCCCATGCTGCTTGGCATGATCCTGGTATTTGTCAGCGGGTATCTGATTATCTATAATATTTTCCAGATCTCGGTCGTTAACGACATTCAATTTTACGGGAAACTCAAAACGCTGGGAACGACTGGAAAACAGATACGAAAACTGCTGTATGCCCAGGCCGGCCGGCTCTGTCTGTGGGGAATACCGATCGGGCTTTTGCTGGGCTATGGGCTTGGAAGCCTTTTGGTACCGGTTCTGATCTTAAGTGAACGTCCATTCGTATCCACGAGCCCGTTGATCTTTTTGGGAGCAGCCGTATTTGCCTGGGTGACGGTCCGTATCTCCTGCCGCAAGCCTGCGAAGGCAGCGGGAAAAATCTCTCCGGTGGAAGCGATGAATTATTCCGATGCCCTGGTCCACGGCCCGGAAACCAGGAAGACGAAAAAGGGAGCTTCCTTATTCCGTATGGCTCTTTCGAATCTGGGCAGAAATAAAAAACGTACGGCTACGGTCATCTGTTCCCTGACCCTTGGTATGGTGCTGCTCTGCTGCATTTTTGCAAAAAATAAAAGTTTTGACCTTGATAAATACATGAGAAGCCAGGCAATCAGCGACTTTACGGTGGAGGATCTTTCTTTGGGCGCTATGTCTGCCGCCTTTAACCCATACGGCCTGACGCTGTCCAAGCAGCTGATCGGACAGATCGGAAAGCTTAACGGCCTGCAGGATACGGCCGCACTCTACGCGCAGAAGGCAGATCTGGCGCTGACCCCGGATGTGCTGGACAGAATCGAATCGTATTTTGAGCGGGAGAATAAGTATCGCTATGAGGCCATGGAATATGATCCGTACTGGATCGAGAGCTATAATGACGCGAAGAAGCAAAAGAAAGTGAAGGCTATCGTCTTTGGAATCGACGGTTTCCTGCCGGAAATGCTCACAGAAGATGCCTATGTATTGGAGGGTACCTTTGACGCGGAGAAGTTCAGGTCCGGCGATTATGTGATTGCGGGCGGTTATGATACGGAAGGCAAAAAGGAACCACAGCCTATTCCCGGACAGCAGCTTATGCAAATATTTCTTTAATGTGGCAAAAGAAAATCAGGCCGATGCGGAAAAATTCCTGGAGGACTACCGCAAGAATACCGATAAAAACCTTCCGATCATATCCAAAGCAACATTGGCCGAACAGTACCAGTCGGAGACCATGTCCACGGTTATCACCGGAATGGCAGTCAGCGTGATTATCGCGTTTGTCGGTATTTTGAATTTTATCAATTCCATGGTAACGGCCATCGTGTCCAGAAAGAAAGAGTTTGCCATGATCCAGAGCGTGGGGATGACGACGAAACAGCTTCGGAAAATGTTGATATTTGAAGGACTGGATTACGCGGTGCTGACCCTTGCCGCTTCTTACCTGATCGGAACGCTGGCCGTTGGGATCGGGGTGCGCGTGATGGTGGCTTCCAGCTGGAGCAGCACTTTCCAGTTTACCATCATGCCTCTGGTCCTGTGTACGCCGGTACTGCTGCTGTTCGCGGTCATCGTTCCCTGCATTTGCTTTAAAAATATCGAGAAGGCCAGCCTGGTGGAACGGCTGCGTGCGGCGGAATAAAGAACTTTTTCCCTTGATCTGAATATTGTAATAGAAAAGAATCAAGAGGGAATTATCTTGTGAATCGAGTCAGAAATTTGCTGGGATGTGAAAGTGCATACAGGCAGCACGTTCTGGGACAGGGAATCGGCGTTGCGATCCTGGATACGGGTGTCAATCCGCATCCGGATCTGCAGGGCCGGATTATGGGTTTTTATGATGTTTTGCATCAAAAGACAAGACCCTATGATGATAACGGTCATGGCACCCACGTAGCCGGTATCATCGGCGGCAGCGGTCAGGCTTCCAATGGAAAATATAGGGGAATTGCCCCGGAATGCCAGCTAATCTCCATAAAAGTGCTGGATCAGAAGGGAAATGGTAATTCCAAGGATGTGCTGACAGCCCTGGACTGGGTGATCGCCCATAAAGAAGAGTATAATATCCGTATTATTAATATATCTGTAGGTACAAAACCAAAAGAGGGGACCGGCGAGGAATCTGCGCTGGTCAGGGGGGTGGATAAGGCCTGGGACAACGGGCTGGTCGTATGCGTGGCGGCCGGGAATAACGGGCCGAAGCCCCAGAGTATCACGACGCCCGGCATCAGCCGGAAGGTGATCACCATCGGTTCTTCCGACGACCAGCAATATGTGGATGTATTCGGAAACCGGCGTTATAATTATTCCGGCCGCGGTCCGACCATGTCCTGTGTGAAGAAGCCGGATGTGGTGGCGCCCGGATCGAATATCGTATCCTGTAATGCCGCCTGTATCCGGCGGGGGCGGCCTTTTTATTCATCCAAAAGCGGCACGTCTATGGCTACCCCGGTGGTATCAGGCTGTATTGCGCTATTGCTTTCCAAATACCCGGATATGACCAATGTGGAGGTAAAGCTTCGGCTGCGGGAATATTCCGAGGATCTGGGCCTGGCCAGGGAGCAGCAGGGATGGGGACTGGTCCAGGTGGACCGGTTGCTGCAGATGTAAGAGGGCCGGGGCTTGGGAGGGCCGGGCTTGGGAGGGCCGGGCTGAGAGGGAACGGGCGTACCCGGCCGGCATCCGGCGGCAGATCTCGTGGGGACAAATCACTTCGGCCGGACCTAAGAACGACTAACTACGAAGGCGGGAGAACCTCTTATTGGCAGGGCCCGGAACAAACTCGCCAAAAAGCGGCTCGGACAGTGTTCCGGGCCCTGCGAGGTTCTCCCGCCTTCTGCGTAAGTCGTTCTAAGGCCCGGCCTCAAGTGATTTGTCCCCACGAGATCTGCCGCCGGATGCCGGCCGGGTACGCCCGCTCCCTCTCAGCCCTGCTTTACGATGGGCCCTCTTATTCTCGGCTAATGGGAGGGGACTGGCACCTTTCGGTAAGAGAACCGGGCCATCCGGCAGCTGCGTGGAGAAAGGGGCCTGTCCCCGTATGTCGGCCTTTTAGAGAAAAACTATAAAAAAGTAAATGAAGTAAATTAAGTAGCTGACTTGAAAAAGTAAATTCCAGTGCAAGACTAAATTCCACCAGCGGTTAAAAGTTGCAGTAAATTATAGACTT
>NZ_JAHQCX010000001.1:489558-647725 GCF_019042245.1 Diplocloster modestus | reverse complement strand
AGGCCCGGCCGAAGTGATTTGGCCCCCCAGGAGTTGCCGCCCGGTTCCCCAGGATACGCCGCTTCCCTTCATCCCTGCTTTACAAATGGCCTTTTTCCATGGTCTTATCGATTGTGTTATGTACTGCAGCTCGACGGCCGCCGTCGTTTTTGGTATATGAATCTTAAGTATAAAATATCCGGCAAGTGAGATCTGTAAATAAGCTTATAGTAAAATAGGGCTGAGAGGGAGCGGGCGAACCCGGGCGGCATCCGGCGGCAGTTCTCGTGGTACCAAATCACTTGAGACCGGGCCTTAGAACGTCTTACGCAGAAGGCAGGAGAACCTCGCAGGGCCTGAAACACTGTCCGAGCCGCCCTTTGGCGAGTTTGTTTCAGGCCCTGCCAATAAGAGGTTCTCCTGCCTTCGGAGTTAGACGTTCTTAGGGCCGGTCGAAGTGATTTGGTACCACGAGAACTGCCGCCGGATGCCGCCCGGGTTCGCCCGCTCCCTCTCAGCCCGGCCCTTAGTCAAATCAACTCCCCCTTTATTAAAGTTATCTGTAAACAGTAACCTCTAGAGAATTACTCTTAGAAATTCTGCTTGCTTTTTAGGTGGTGATATGATATATTACGCTTGTGGTATACACTGGGTATTCATAAGGCATACATTCAAAATACATGTTAGCACACCACACAAGGAGGTTTTTACAATGTCAGAAGAAATGAACAAGGATGCATTAAGTCTTACTGCGGAGGAAATGGAAGAACGAAGAAAGAAATCCCCTTATCTGATTACCAAGGAGGACGGACAGAACTTTCCGATTCCTGATTTGATCGGGGCCGAACGGTTGATACTGGTGGATGGCCAGACCCCTGTGCCATCTGAAGAACTTACCTTCGGCATCTGTTCCTTCGCCCCGCGTACCTCACTGCACAAAAAACATTCCCATGTCGGCTGCGAAGAGATTATGTACATCCTTTCCGGCAAAGGAATCGGAGGGGTAGGCGATATCGAAACCGAGCAGCGCGCCGGAGATACCATTTTCGCACCCAAAGGCGTGGAGCACTGGTTCTATAATCCCTTTGACGAGCCGTTAGTTATGCTGTGGATCTATACGAAAGCCTCCCTGCGAGAAGCGGGTTACGCGCTGGAGTCCAGAGGTTACAAAGAAATCGATCACGATCACGAGTATACGGAAATAAAATAAGAGTTTCGCTTGCGAAACTCTTCGCCGGCGGCGGGCCGCGTATGCGGCATCTTCCTTTCCGCCGCTGTGCGATCCTCCCCGGAGGGGTTTTTATTCAATAGGCGTATTTTCCTATTGAATAAAAAGAGTTTCGCTTGCGAAACTCTTCGCCAACGGCGGGCCGCGTATGCGGCATCTCCCTTTCCGCCGTTGTGCGATCCTCCCCGGAGGGGTTTTTGACATTTTTGCTCTGCTTAAGGAAGTTACATCCGAGGAGGGCAGAAAGGAACTGTTATGGAATTTTTAATGAATGAAAATGTACAGCTGTCTAAAAGAGAGCAGGCATATCAATATCTGAAGGAACAGATCATCTGCCGGCGGCTCATGCCCGGATCTGTGATCAGCGAGAAGCAATTGTCGGCAGAAATAAACAGCAGCCGCACACCAATCCGGGAGGCGATCCAGGCGTTAATCAGTGAAGGTCTGGTGGTATCCATTCCGTCCAAAGGATATCTGGTTTCCGATATTTCTTATGAAAGTATTACTCAGCTGTATGAAGTCCGGGAATATCTGGAGCGCTTTGCCGCCCGGCAGGCGGCTCTCGCGATGCATCCGAATCAACTGGAAGCCATGAGACAGCTTTGTGATGAGATGGAGCGGGATATCGAAGAACACCATTATCATTCACTGACCCGTTCTGACATCATCTTTCACCGCATACTGATTGAAGCCAGTCACAACCTGATACTACAGAAGCTGTATTCACAGATATCCGGACAGATCGAGCGGATCACGAATCTGATCCTGGTCAATTCCTCCAATGTAAAGCGTTCTCATTTACAACATGTCTCACTGGTTCAGGCGCTGAATAATCAGGATGCGGAAACCGTTGAGGATATCATAAAACTGCACATAACTGAAAATAAATTAGTACATTTACAGTCGTTCGCGCCTAATATTTTCGGGATCTCCAGAGTCTGACGGTATGCGTATGGGGATCGGGCATCTGCCGAAATCCTATGAGGGCGTACGGATCTCTTTTGACAACGACGAGACCAAACTTATAACGTGCGCCGCCAGGTGCACCGGAAAAAGCCAGCCTTGACCTTCCGGCCAAAACTGGCTTAACTCAGGGCTGCGCTTTAGCTGCCGTTTAAAAATAGGTAAAGTAAATCTCCGATAGCTGCTTATCCCACTGAAAAAGACCACCGCCTGAAAATTCAATTTTCAGGAGCCTACAATCGGATAGGTCAGATGCTGGGGTGGCATACATACGGTTCCAATGGTTTCCCGTGTCCACTGTGCCGGTATAATCCATTTCAACCGGCGTCCATATAACTCCATCCGCGGATTGATAAAAAGCCATAGGATCGCGATAGGTTCTAAAATAAAAAAGTTTCGCGGTGAAATCGGCAAGGGTTTTCTCTTCGGGCACGGAATAGATGATGGACTCCGTGGTCGCCGTCGTCCTGCGGGCCCGGGCTGTGTCACCCTCAAAATAGTCCGGATTTTCAGCGTCAAGCATCCAATTATCCGTATGTTCATACGTTTTCGACCAATCCTCCAGGGTGTCGTAAGGCTTCTCGGGAGCATCGCAGACAAATCGGATAGACGCCAAATGTTTATCCCAAGAATCCTTGCCTTTATCAAACTCAACCTTGAAATAGCTGGTATCCGGCGGCAGCAAATCCGCCGGCGCCGCCTTTGTCCTATTCCAGCCGCCTCCGGTGGAAAGGGCCTTGTCTAAATTGAAATTCACTTCACTCCAGGCTTTATTATCCGGCGAGGTATAAAATTTAAGCCCTTCAAGGGAATCATGGAAGTAAACATCGGCCTCAAAATCGGTAATATGATTAAAATGATAAATAACCTCCTGCCGTGAAAGGGCTGTGCGGCGCAAGCGCGACGGATCGCCGTCAAATCCGCCGTAAGGGTTATTACCCTCCAGCATCCAGTCTGGGGAAGCAGAGTAAATAAGACTCCAGTCATCTAATTCATCCGTTAAGCTCCAGTCTTTTTGCACCGGTACGGAAGAACCTTCTGTTCCCGTAAAGGTGGTAACGCTGCCCGCTCCTAATGTCACCGTAAATTTTCCGTTTATTAACGGGATAGAAGGAAACTCCTCCAGACTGCAGGCCTCATTGGTGACATATGGTGTGAGCTTGCCGGCCGCGAAACCATCCGGAATGAAATCCAGTACTTGGCTGGTATTGGAATTATTGATAGCCACCAGCGAAAAATCACCGGTTTTCGGATTCTTATAGGCCGAAAGGCTGATCCCCTTTGCCGGCGAGGAATCCACATTTAAACGGACCGAACCGGGCTGGATGAAGCGGCTGAAATTTCCTAACGTATAAAGCCTTTTTGTCGTTTCAAAGGTGCCGTCCGTATAAAGCCGGATCAACGCCTCGTTGCTTGCGGTCTGGCAGGCGCCAAGCCAGTACGTAAAAGCATTCGCGTTTGCTGTGGTCATAAATTCATGAACCCGTTCAGCCCAGCTAATCCCATCCTTCATACTGGCCGTGAACGTGCCGGTACTGGATACTTCGGTTGCCCAAACCCGTTTCCCTTTGCTTTCCGCAAGCGTAAAGGGGCCGATCGTACCGCTATATTGATGCCCGCCCACAATATCAATCCGGTCACACGCTTCTTTCGTATTAAGTGCGTTCGTTACCATGGATTCGCTCCACTGGCCTTTTTCGCCAACGATAACATTCACATTGGTATTGCTTGCCGCAAGCGCCGGCGCAAGGAAATTGGCCAAAAAGTCTGTAAGCATTTCCGGCTTCCATAAACAGGACTGCCAAATTGCTGCATATTCCGGCTCGTTGGCAATGGATATCGCATAAATATCAATATCGTGATACTGTTTATACCCTTCCACATATCTCTTTAAATATTCCGCATATTTTTGATAGCAATCCTTCCGCAGATAACCTCCATTTGTCACTTTGTTATTTGTTTTCATCCATGCCGGAGGACTCCATACCGTGCTGTATATTTTATCAATCCCTCTTGTCTTCGCTTCATTCATCACCCATAATTCCGCGGCGGACCCGGAAAAATCCCAAACGCCGTCCTGCGGTTCTATCGTCGGCATATTTCTCCCATTTCCCACTTCGCATCGAAGCAGGGACAGGCCAATTCCGTTGTCTTTTGAAAAAAGCAGATCCATGATTTCATCACGCTTTGGATGATTATAGATTTCATCTCCATATACGTCGCAGGGCTGGGAGACGCCGAAGCCATCAATCTCCTGCGCGGTGTCGTTCCATGAAATCCTAACCTCCGCATTGGGCACCATTGCCGCATCCGCCCGGATTGTAGCGGAAATAGCCGCCGTGGAAAACGCCAGGACACACGCTAAGACCCTCCGTAATGTTTTTTTCCAACTATTCATTAAACCGTCCTCTCTTTCTGATCAATAGATCTGAAATTCCCACAGGGAGTAACCGTAAATAGTTCCGCGGCTTTTACAGGAAATCCTTACATAGCGCGCGGAGGCGTTCTCAAACTGATATTCCTGTTCCCCGCCGCCGGCGCCTGTTACATTAGCAAGCACCTCCCAAGTCATGCCATCGCTGGAGGTTTCAATATCAAAGTCCTTCGCATAAGCCTTTTCCCAATTTAATACAATCCTTTTAATAGGCTTTTGTTCCAGCAAATCCACGCAAATCCACGCGGTTTCTCCAGTTTTACTGGCCCAGCGGGTATCGTATCCGCCGTCGCAGGCGTAAATGGCCGAGTAGCTATCGTTTTGCATCGAGGAAGCGTTAACAAGCCCTTCAAGCGCCAGATTCTCTCCCGGTTCCGATAGCTGCGCGCCTCTCTCATAGACTTCAAATTCGGCCAGCCCAATATTCATTCCCTGACATTTATTGATTGTGGCCCGCACCCATGTTACCCTTTTTGATGGAAAGCTTACAATTTTAGCCTTACCATTATTAGGCAAAGCCCCAACCGCTAAGGTGGTTCCGTCACTGAAGGTCAAATCCAGGCCCTGCACCCATTCAACGCTGTTGGGGCGGTCATATAAGGCGATTCGGTCAATTTCATGCTCCTTCTCCCAGTTCAGTTGGATCCATGCCCCGCTTCCTTCCCCTGCGGTGACCCACTCCTTGTCCGGAAAGCGGGGATTGCCATCCGTAACGCCGTCAATAGCCTTTTCTCCAGTCTGGCCTGTCCCGGTGTTTTCCGAGGAAGCTGTAACGGACGCGCACAAAGCGATATTGGAATAGTCTTTTTCCCAATAGAACTCGTCACTTTTCACGTAAGATGCCAAATAATTTTTTTCAAATGTGCTTCCAAGCTGAGACTGATATAATTGAATCGCCTGGTATTTCAGATTTCCCGACAAAGGAGCCTGATCCATTCCCACGGGGGCGGGCACTGTAATGCGGTCACTCCATTCCAGCGGCGAGTTTGCGTGCAAGTCTCCGGGCGGAGTAAAGGACTCCAGCGCGGCATTGGGATCCGTGATCACCTTGGGCCAGTTGTTGTCCTGGCTCCCATTAGTAAGCATCGCGTGGATAATACTGCTGCCCAGGATCGGGGAATAGCTTGGATCCCCCCGCTTGATGTTGACAACGGCTTCGTTTGTAAAGAGTCCGGTCGCCTTGTGTCCCCAATGGTAGTCATAAATCGAGGTTGTATAGATACGGTCCGGGCGGTATTCATTGATCAGTCTCTGCAGATCGCCAAGTAATGTGGTGCGGTTATAAGCTCCGTGTTCCCCATATACGGTAAAGTGATAGTCATCTTTGCCAATAGCAGGGTTCCCGTAAGTACTGCTTCCCACATGAGAGGAATAAATCTTCTCCGGATCCGTTGACTGATACAGCTTACCCATAAAGCTGGGATGAAGTCCGCTTACTGCCCAGCCCGTATCGCCATATCCCAAAAAGATAACCGCTTCCCGGGGTACACCGATTTTAAGCAGGGCGTTCGTCGTTTCCGCAATGCGCGTTTTTCCCTTTTCAGCCCCACCCTCTGCGTCGCCGTTGCTGACGACAACAACCCGCAATTCATCCCCGCAGATCAGGGCCTGCCTCATAATTCCCCCAAAGGCAAGCATCTCGTCGTCCTCATGAGGCGCTACCACCAGTATTTTTTCACCGGAAACCGGTTCGGCCGCTTGTGCGGAACAGACCAACCCTAAGGCTGATACAAAAAAAGCACATAGAAAAACCGTAATACTACCCTTCATTTGTTTCCTCTTCTGCTTCACTGCTTTTCATTCTCCTTTCGTCTTCCTGCGCCTAGTAAATACACTTTCCGCAATGTTATTCCTTTTCAGAACCGTGCGTGCGGCTTTCCCGCGCGCTTATCCCTTTACAGCGCCGGCAATCATGCCGTTTTGTACCTGCTTACTTAAAAGAACGTATATCAGCATCGTGGGAATCGTCGCCACGACAAGACCCGCGCCAATCGGCCCCCATTCCGTGCTATGCTGCCCCACCATTGCCATTAGCCCTACGGTCAGGGTTTTCAGCTTTTGTTTATTGATAAAGGTGACAGCGAACATCAGCTCATTCCAGGAAGAAAGGTAAGTGAAAATCATAATCGTGGAAATTGCCGGCTTCGCCAAGGGAAAAATGATGGATACGAACATCCTCCAAACGCTGGCCCCGTCAATTACCGCCGACTCTTCCATCTCGTTAGGAATGGTTTTAAAATAATTGGTCAGCAAAAGAACCGCTAAAGGGATTGCAAAGCCCACATAAGGGATAATCAGCGCCCAATAGGTATTTAACAGATGGATATTTTTAAGTACCAGAAAAACGGGCAAAAGCGCCGCATGCAGCGGGATCATCATTCCCAGTAAAAAAATATTAAAAACCGTTTGCTTTAACTTCCAATGCATCCTTGCAATGGCATAGGACGCCATGGAAGCTAAGGTCAGTGTAAAAAACAAAGTGGCGGCGGTTACAATAACGCTGTTCAGCAAATAAACACCAACGTCGGAATCCTGAAAGGCAACTGCATAATTCTCCCAAATGAATTTAGACGGAAGCCACATGATATTTCCGGAATAGATATCTATATTGGTTTTCAGGGAGAAAAACACAAGCCATATTAGAGGATAAATCTGAAGGACTGCCACAAGGGCTAAGCAAATCCACAAAAGCCACTTTTTCAGTGGCCATTGATGACGGGCGCGGGACTGGAATGTATTTGCGGACATTTTTATTCTCCTTTCCTCAATTATTTTCTTTCTGTAAAGCTTTTTGAATAATCAAAGTGAAAATGAGACATTCGATCACAATAAAGATTGCAATTGCGCTTCCGTACCCATATTGATTCCTTTGAAAGATTGCGCTGTACATTACAGTGCTTGGAACCTCGCTCGCGTGCATGGGGCCGCCTTTTGTCATGATGTATACAATGTCAAACACCTTCAGAGAACCGATCACCGCAAAAATAACACACGTTGTCAGCGTGGATTTGATTAAGGGAATGGTGATTTTGGCGGCTATTCTCGGACCCGAAGCCCCGTCTATTCTGGCAGATTCGAAAATTTCGGTTGGGATCGCTTTGATTCCCGCGTACATGATCAGCATCTGATATCCGATATATTGCCAAACGGTTGGAACAAACGCAGACAGCAGCGCGGTTTTAGGATCAGCCAGCCATTGATGGGCCAAACCGTCCAGCCCGATCCCATTCAGCAAGGTATTTAAAAGGCCATACTCGGGTTGATAGATTTTAGTCCAAAGCTGGCCGATTACCACTGTGGAGAGAATGACCGGAACGAAATAGACCGTCCGGTAAAAGTTTTCGCCCGGCACACCGTTGGCCAAAACGAGCGCTAAAAGCAAAGAGATCGGAAGCTGGACTAACACGGATAAAGCAACCAGCAGGATAGAATTCCCAATCGCCTGAAAAAATCCGTCGGTATTCCCCACAAACATCGTTTTGTAGTTTTCAATACCAATCCACATCTTTTCGCCGATCCCATCCCAGTCCAAAAGGCTGTAATAGGCAGACATGATAATCGGGAATAGAACAATCAGAAGAAAGAGGGTCAACGCAGGCAATACAAATAAACATATAACCTTTTTATTTCCCAGTGTCTGTTTCATAGGAGCACCTTTTCTCATGGAGGCTGAGCCGCCAAAACCTTTCCGTTATATTACTTGGCAGAGAAAGCAATGGGCAGCCGGGCTTTTCCCCGACTGCCCCCGACTGCCCATTTGTTTTAATCGGATATTTTATCCATTGCTTTCGCAAATTCTTCTCCATTGGATTTACCGCCGAACAAATTAGCAACAGCGCTTAGGTGGATGTCAGCATCCTCCCCCTCAAGAAACGTATCCCATGCCAGCATAAAGCCCGATGCTGTTTGTGACAATTCGGTGATTTGACGTGTCAGAGGATCGATTTCCGACATATCCACATCCAGCTTCCAGGCGGGCAGGCTCGCGCCGGCCAGATAGCTTTCACGGCACAAATTTTCGCAGATGTACTTCAGCGCGGCCACGGACTCTTCCGGATGCTCGGTCTGAGCGCTGACCATAAACGTATCGATGGCGCCGCCCAAAAAGACGTCAGGATCTTTACCGCCGCTTACAGACGGAACGTTCTTTACCGTAATATGATCGCGGGCCAAGGAATCCTCCGCCATAAAGGTGGTCGCCGCCCAGTCGCCCATCAGGATCATCGCGGCTTTCTCCTGAGCGAAATTCGCCTCGGCCTCCGCTTCCTCACGTCCCATGACCGCATCAGAGAAAGCTCCGGCGGAAACCAGATCCGCGAGCAATTGACCGGACTGCGCAAATTCCGGGGTGTCAAAGCTGGTTTCCTTTGACAGCGCTTTGACGCATTCCTCCATTCCGGCGGTGCGCAGCGCAAAGGCGTTCTGCCATTGAATTCCAGTCCAAAGCTCTTTCTCCCCGCATTCAATAGGGGTCAGGCCCACGGACTTAAATTTTTCCACTGCGGTAAGCAGTTCATCATAGGTATCGGGTACTTTTACACCGTTATCGTCAAACAGCTTCTGATTGCAATAGAGTACCCCCAGCCACATGTAAGAAGGCAGTCCATACACCTTTCCGTCGTATGTATAATTTTCCAGGGTACCGGGAAGGATATTGTTTTTGATCGTATCATCGATATAAGGGGTAAGCTCCAGCACCCGCCCTGCGTCGACAAAGGGTTTTGCAAAGCCGGCGCCCCAGCTGAAGAAAATATCCGGAAGCTCGTTGGACGAAGACGCTATTTTAATTTTTTGCTTATAAGATTCTGTATTGATCGTGTCCACTTCGATTTGTACATTTGGATTTTCTTCATTCCATGCCGCGATCACATTGTCCAGCGGCTTTTTCATGCCGTCGGAATCGGAGGGCCATTGGGACCAAAGTGTTAAGGTGATCGGCTTCTGAGGCTCCTCGGACTCGGGCGCGTCCGTTTCACTGGATGTGCCGGGTGCGGCCGGCTCCGCTGGAGTGGCAGCGGAACCGCATGCTCCAACAGAAAGCATCAAAGTGGCTGACATTATTACGCTTAAAATCTTTTTCAACATTTTTATCTCCCCCTATTAATTTATTTTATATATTTAGTATATATACGGATCAGGCTGTTCTCCATTCACATTTTGTACGTAACATTTCATTATTTTGACATTCCTCATGCTTCCTTAATCCTTTTCCTTGTTTTGACATTCCTCATGTTCCCGCACTCCTTTTCCTTTTATAAGGCTCTTACGATAATCCGCCGGAGCGATCCCTGTTTGCTTTTTAAAACAAATGCTGAAATAATGCGGATCAGGAATTCCCACAAGCTCCCCCACCTGGTAAAACGGCAGACTGCCGTCCTGCATCAATTCCTTGGCCTTTTCGATACGGACGCACAGCAAATACCGAACAAACGTAACGCCGAATTCCTGCTTAAACAGGCGGCTCAAATAGCCCGTGCTCAGATGCGCCTCGCGTGACAGGTCGGACAGGGAAAGATCGTGGCAGGACAGGTTTTTCATAATGTAATCGCCCAGCAGCTCTGTGACGACAGGCCGGCAGCCGGACATATGCGCCTTCTGCTGCGGTTCGTCTGTACTCTTAGCGCGCAGCTTATTCAGCTCTTCACGCTTTTCCCATTCACTCTTGATCTGCTCCTTCAGACGTCCCATGGTTTTTTTGATCTCCCGAGGATCGATTGGTTTTAATAAAAACGCGGATACCCCCGCCTCGATGCTTCTCTGCGCATATTCAAATTCCTCATATCCGGTTAAGACGACGATTTTAACCTCGGGGCACCGCTTTTTCGCTTCCGCGCTAAAGGAGATTCCGTCCATCTCCGCCATGCAAATGTCCGTGATAACGATGTGCGGACGAAGGCGTTCCAGTATGGGGAGTCCCTGCTCTGCATTCTCCGCTTCCCCAACGATCTTTATCCCCAGATTTTCCCATGCCACACTTTTTTTCAGCAGATTTCGGATAAACCTCTCGTCATCAACGATCATCAAACGAAACCATTCTGTTTTTGTCATCTGAATTCCCCCCCATAGCAGTAACCCGAATTGTGATTTTAGTGCCAAGCCCCTCTGCGCTCTCAATTTTTACCGCGTCCTCAACCCCATAAAAAATACGGATCCTCTCCAGCGTCCCCCATAGCCCAAAACTTCCCTTATTATTATCCTCCTGGGCGGACAGCAGCGTCTGCAAAAAGCCGGCGCTCATACCAACGCCATCGTCAGCCACAACAAGCTCCAGCATATCTCCCATCCGCTCCGCTGTTATACGGATGACTCCGCGGCCCTTGGGCTTAATGCCATGATACAGGCAGTTTTCTGCCAAGGGCTGCAAGAGGAGCTTCAATACCATACACTCCTTCGCCGCGTCTGCCACATGAAAATAAACGCGGAACAGCTTTCCGTAACGCATTTTTTGAATTTTCAGATAATTGCGAACCGAATCCACCTCTTCCTGTACTGTGATCATCTTTTGCCCCTTGCTAAGACAAGTCCGATAGTAGCTGCCCAAAGATTTTGTTACAGAATAAGCCTTCTTATTCTCTTCAGAGAGCACAAGGTAGCTGATCGTATCTAAAGTATTATATAAAAAATGAGGCTTGATCTGGGCCTGAAGCAGCTCCTGTTCAATGGTTCGCATACGCTTTTGATCCTCCACCGCTTTCTCCAAAAGGGTTTTGATCTGTTCGGTCATCGCGTTGTATCGATCCTTAAACTGCCCGATTTCATCCCTTCCTACAATAATATCAATTTTTTGAAAATTCCCATCCTCAACCCGCCCCATCGACGCAATCAAACGCTTCAGCGGATGCGTAACAAACTTAGATACGAAAACCGCGTCCCCAAACAGGAGCAGAAATGTTACAAACAGAATGAAAAGTGTCGCGGCGCCCAATACGTTCAGATCCACTTGTTCGCTCTGGTAGGGCATAATGCTGACGACCGTCCAGGGCGCCTGTGCAAGAGACTCCCGCGTGAGAAGATAGCGTACCCCATCCGCCTCCATGGTGCTGTGACCCAGTTCCCGCTCGGAAAGAAGCTGAATTTGTCCCGCTATCAGATCTTTATGCGTCTCCAGGCCGGGAGGCAGGGTTTGCGTCACCTTGGTACCGTTCTCATCCAAAATCAGAATTCCCGTGTTGTATTCTACACAAATTTCCTGATAAGATTTTTCAAAGGTGGTGATGGGGATATTCAGCATCAGGATGCCAATCGGACGGAAGTTATTTATGTCGTTAATCACTCTGGCCATCGTCACAAACTGTTCCTCATCGCTGTTTTGGAAGATTCCGCCTCCATCGGTCACCAGAATATAGGTTCCGGCTTTTCTGATCACTTCATCATACCAAGGAATGTCGGAAAAACTTGTGATGGCCGGATCAATGCTCCGCTTATTGGAGCGCTCCACTCCATACCCCTGTACCGAGCGATCCATGATATGAATCGCCGACACTGAGGAATTTACCTCTAAATGGCGTGAAAGTGACTGCATCAGCTTTCCAAAATAGGAATAGTCGTCCAATTCCTGAGAATTATTCAGCAGGTACTGCACGTTGGGGTCAAATATTATGATTTTAGAAAACACGTTTTCATTTTCAAGGATGGAATCAATGCCGATCCGCACGGTGGACAGGGTTTGGGAAGCGGAGGAACTGACCCTTTCATACAATATTTTGGCATAAATCATCTGATAGATCGCGCTGACCCCCGCGATTATCAGAAGCATCGAGCATAGGTACAGCAAAATCAGCTTTGTCCCGATCCGCATATCCAAATATTTATTTTTCATCCTCATAAACAGATTCATTTCATTCCCTCATATGCGGTAAATTACTTAGTAAAAACCGCGAAAGAAACAGAATTCCATTTCTTTTGCGGTACTTTTATAATATAGAGAATACAATTGATTTTGTTGTTTCAATCCACGCTCGGTAATTTCACAGAATACGACTTTTATTGCTGCGTGTCTTGACCTCATGTCAGTGGGGGATACCGATTTCTCTCCGCCCACCACTGCCGTTAATCTTGTTTTGGGTGATTCATCTCGCCACCTGCAGAGATGGGAGAATTCTCACTTATTTCGTTAAATCATAATAGCACATATGCGCCAAAGAAACAACTCCGCAAAGGATGCTCTCAGATGCTCTTCTTTCTTATGTGATGCTATGCAGCGCTTGCCTGTAAAAAGGCGCGTAAAGCTCCGGAGGCAGAAAAATTTCCGCGGCCCATATCGCGGCCCCGGCCACCAGAGGATATCCGAGGGAATGGAAGCGGATGCTTCTGTCGGGGTGGGCTTCCGTCACTGTTTTTTTAATCATTTCAATTGCGGTCGGATTTTCCCCTTTCACATAAATCGAACCACCGAAAACGACGTCAAAAGCACTCCCAAAATCCAGTACATCGATGAGGGAATTGAGAGAGCGCCCATTTTCCACACCCATTTTAACAAGAATTTCCCTGGCTTGGGAATCCTCCTGGTTTGCAGCCTGGAATACGATCTTATTCAGATCACTCCGGAGAAGATCCCCGGATTGCATAAGATCCATTACTTCGTTAAAAACACTTTGCTCCGCCGCGGCCCCAACGGTTCTTCGCAGAAGGTCGGTCATTACGGTTTTAGGCGCGTTTTTATATAAAGAAGCATAGACAGAAGCGAGCATCTGGCCGGCCAGATAATCACCGCCGCCGCAGTCGCCGGATGCGTCGCCCAGTCCGCCTATCTGCATCTGCTCTCCTCTGCGGTCGATTCCGGCCACGGTGCAGCCGGTGCCATTGACCGCCGCCGCGCCGAACCCATTTGGGCATCCGGCTTTAATCGCCAGATAAGCGTCGTTGTAAACATAGGCATTTTTTAAAATACCGGTCTGGATGATAGAAGTTATTTCCCGCTGCTGCCTGGGCGTATCGACTCCCGCCAGGCCGAATACCCCGGCGCGGATTTGATTGATGGAAACCATCGCATCCTTCGTAAGGGCTTCCGCTGCCTGCTTCAGCATGCGGCCTAATTCCGCATAGCCGCCCAAAAGATGTTCATGGTTGGTACAGCCTATGCGCTTGCGCGCCGCCAGTTTTCCAAATTTGTCGAACAGCGCCAGATCACTTTTTGTACCGCCGCCGTCCACTCCCAGAAAGTAATCCATACTCATTGCCTCAGGAGAAGAATCGAGGCAGAAAAGCCCGGTTTGCCTCAAGCATTTCATCCAGCACACCCTTCGCCTTTCTGTAATCCCCGATTAACGGGTGAACCAGAAGCGCCTGCAGCGCATCGGTGTAGCTGCCGGTAACGGCGGCGCGGATCGTAAGCTTTTCATAGGCTTTTACCGCCTGCATTAATCCGATCATATGCCAATTATCAAAATGTCCAAGAGGAACCGGCTTCGCGCCGTCTCTCCCGACAACGCATTTTACTTCCACGGCGTCGTCGGGAGCCATGAAAGGAAAAGCGCCCTGGTTCAGCACATTCACCACATGATATTCCTGTTTATCGTTTTCCAGCGCTTCTATCAAAGAGACCGCCGCTTCTGAATAGTACGCTCCTCCGCGTTGGTTTAAAAGGTCTGGTTTTCCGCACAGAGAGACGTCCTTATACATTTTTAAAAGCTGAGCTTCAATCTGCTCGCATTCTTCACCGCGGCAAAGCTTTGCATCTCTGCATTTTTGAATATGTTCGTCCCGGAAATAATAATAAGAAGGATAATTCGCCGGGATGCCCCCAATCTGCTGGAGCATCTTCGGCGGATACGGAATTACCGGCGTGTTTTTCATCCCGCTGATCTCGGTTTCGTTCCCCAGCTGCTCCTGCAAAATCTCCCTGCCATCCGCGTAAAGGCCCGTCAGCCAAGCCAGGTGGTTCAGGCCGACATAATCGTAATCCACTGTTTTTGTACCCTTTGGCACACGCGGCATCGCATCCCGCAAAATCCCAGTGGGCACATTGCACAACCCGATCATCTTAATTTTAGTAAGGTTCAGCACCGCGTCCGCCATGATACCGGATGGGTTTGAGAAATTAATAAACCAAGCGGACGGCGCCAATTTTTCCATGGTGTCCGCAATATTAAGAATGACGGGAAGCGTCCGCAGGGCATTCATAAATCCCCCCGCGCCGGTTGTCTCCTGCCCGAGCAGCCCATATTTCAAGGGGATTTTTTCGTCCAGGATTCTGGCCTCCAGTTTTCCAACACGGATTTGTCCCAAAACATAATCCGCGTTGGAGACCGCTTCACCGAGATCCTCGGTCAAAACAAATTTTGGGTGCATATCGTTCGCTTCCAGCATTCGTTTGGTAAGTCCGGCCACAATTTCATTCTTTTCTCTGTCAATATCCATCATGTAAAAGGAATCGACGTCCAAAACCTCTTTTCGGTCGATAAATCCTTGTATCATCTCCGGAGAGTACGTACTCCCGGCGCCGATGACTGCGATTTTTAGTTTTCTCATAGCTGTAAACCCCTTTCCACGAATGGCGACGACCGTTCATTGAACCCGCAGTGCGGTAATCCTTCGCCTTATATTTTTCTGAAGCCAGCGTTATTTTATTGTCCTGTATTTTCAGCATACTCGCTCCGGAAGGAAATCTCTATTCACATTTCGGCTGTATTCTTTCATTTTTTGTACATGTGCAGTGTGTATCCTGCCCATCTAGATATTCTTGTGAAACTTTAGCTCGGAATTAAGGAGAATGTTTTGATTTTGGCATAAAAATTACCCCCTAAGTAGATTTTGGTTATTTACCTTGTCTACTTAGGAGGTATCCTATCATGCTGAACGGAATGTGCCAGTCCCCTCTCTACATTTCTTCCACTAATTTGCGGGCTGATTTTTCATCCAGGAACAGGCAGTTGATGTATCCTCCGGCTAATGCTCCTTTGAGGCCCTTTATTTTATCCTCGTCCATGACCACGCAGATTCTCTTATCTTTCTGTTTTACTTCTTCCAGGCTGATTCCGATGACCCTGTTGTAAAGTTCGTTATCCAGATGGGTACCATCCTGCCTGAAATAGCGGGAACAGATATCTCCCACATATCCTTCTTCTTTTAGGGTCTTGTAGTCCTGCTCCGTAAAATACCCTGACTGGATCAGGACGGAATCTTCCCGGATCTTTCCTACACTGAAAAGCAGGATATTCGCTTTGTGAATCAGTTCAAATATTTCCCGGATCTTCGAATCACTGTTTAACGCCTTCGCAATTTCGGAATTGTCTACAAAGGACGGTACGGGCAGGCTGTATCCGACTGCGCGGTAGTTTTTGGCAAACTTGGCCAGGATATTTTCCGCGCCTGTGCTGGTAGCGTTTCTGGACACACCGCCGTTCAATCCCACTATAGTTACATCGGACACATTCTTGGGCCGAAGGTTTTCGGCTACTCTTGCCAGCGTGTTGCCCCAGGAAAGTCCGATGATATCCCCGTCCCTGACGATCTGGTTTAGATAATCCGCTACCGCTAACGAGACATCCCGGGCAATGATATTCGGTTCATCGATATCCACATGAGCAACCGAAACATAATCCAGATGATATTTTTCCTTGATCTCCTGTTCCAGGTCGAACTGGGTGATAACCGGAAGATTCAGGGTATAGCTGACATATCCCATATCGACCGCTTTGTTGATCATACGTGATATGGTGGCATTGGAGAGATTTTCGCTTTGGGCGATCTCTTTTTGATTCATCCGAAGTAGAAAATATTTTTTCAATACCCGGTAAAGCTGTACCGAATTATTTGTATCCATGTAATAACCCCCGTTGCGCATCCCATTTTAATACTCTGAATTTTTATTTATGTTTAGCACTGACTATTTGTGACATATTCCCTGAATACCCGGATTCTCTCCTGAACGGATGGATACTTGCGTTTGGTTTCTTCGGAAAGTATGCCCCTTTCCAGCGCTTTGTCAGCCATCTTTTCATGTCCGATGACCGCCCAGGCCACATCGTCGAAATATTTCTTTTCTTCTGTGGTCAGCGTGGTGTTGATGAACGGCTGGCGCGGCTGATTGATATCCTCCCCGCAGACTTCCAGCATATTATAGCGGGCACACAGATCACGGACCCGCTTTACCTGATCCTCGCTGTTCCGGCTGGGCGCATAGCTGAATCCCTGCATTCCGTACTCGGATACGTATTTGAACAAATCATCCAGGATATCATCCTCGAATTTCTGAGTTTTCTTATCTCCGGTAACGGATTCTCCCCGGACATCGCCCAGGTACGTATAGGTCGGTATACATCCCAGCGAATTCAGGAACGGGATCGTCTTTTCCACCTCCGGCGTCTCCTGCGCATTGGCCGGCACATACATATTTTCAGAGAAAAATCCTTTTAACAGATTCGTCAGGTCATAATCATAAATCGGGCTGGCTGTATCCAACAGATACTCCTTCACCTTCCCGGACAACGGGATCTCCAGTTTCTTCTCCAGGAAATCCACAAGAGCCTGTCCCCTGCCATATTTCTCAATCATCCGCTGGCCGGTGGCAAACAAAAGATGCCTTTCGGTGATCGTGCCCTTTTCCTTCCAGCGGGATACCGGAACCACATGGGCGTCAAAATCCAGATTCATGCCGTAATTACTTAAGATTGCGTCAACTTTTTTCACCATCGCCCGGTTTCTGATCTCACGGGCCTCCCGGATCGGGACCAGGAATTCCTCGATCTGCCCAAGCGAACGGATGGGAACTCCATGAACCGGGAAATAGCCCACGGATAATTGATCCGGATTATTGAACTTCTTTCCCTTCAGCGGAGTATTATCCCAGTTTAACCGCACTTCAAAACCAACCGTAGGTATCACGCCTAAAATTCCACAGGCCTCTTTGAATTCCAGACAGCCCGCTACAGATTCATGGTCTACGATCCCGCAGGTGGCCAAACCTACCGTGTACGCTTTCCATGCAATTTTGGAAGGGCTGTACGGAGAAAAAGAATATTGGGAATGCACATGGTTATTACATTCATCCTGTCTTGGCACACTCGGGATTTCCCCGTTATCTACAGCCTGCTTTAAATCCCGGACCGCCTGGAGCCGTACTTCCCGTTGTGCGTGGTTCAGGTTTTCTATCAGGTTCTCAATCTTATCCATAATTTCCTCCAGTGCCGCATTTACTGCGGCTCTATTTCAGGTATGGTGATACCATTTCCTCCAGTGCCGCATTTACTGCGGCTCTATTTCAGGTATGGTGGTACCATTTCCTCCTGGTATTGTATCACAATTTTCTTCTATCCAGTATTTTAATATAGCATTTATACTGATTTTCCCAATATTCCCTATCCGCGGGGGCACAGTGATACAGCTCGCTGGAGTTTGCGCACAGCGCGCGCCCTTCTTCCACATTCTTAATCTTCTGATCCGCGATCAGCTGGAAGATCAGGTTTCCGACAGCCGTAGTCTCTGTAGGCCCGCAGACGGCAGGAATACCCATGGCATCTGCGATCCACTGGCACAGCATATGATTCTGGGTACCGCCGCCCACCAGCTGGAGAAGCTCCAGCTTATCGCCGGTCACGCTGGTCACAGCTTCAAAATTCTTCCGGATGGTCAGCGCCAGGCTTTTATAGGCGCAGCGGGCCACTTCACCCAGTGTCTGCGGAACATCCTGATAAGTTTCCCGGCAGTATTTCCGGATCATTCCGGGCATATCCGGCTGGAATTCGCCAAAGGGCCCTTCATCCACATCAAACACACAGTTCAGATCATCGGCCGCCTGGGCTTCTTTTACGATATCATCCCAGGAAATCTCTCTTCCGGCATCGTGGTTCCATTTTTTCCTGCACTGCTGGATTACCCACAGGCCGTTGATATTCTTTAGCAGCATACTCTTGCCGGCCACACCGCCTTCATTTCCGAATTCCAGCGGAACCACTGCCGGGTCCGTCATAGGACCGTCCAGCTCCAAACCGGCCAGGGCCCAGGTGCCCAGGCTTACGAATCCCCAGGTCTTATCATTTTCTACTACCGGAATTCCAGACACGGCGGACGCGGTATCGTGGGTCGCCGGTATAACCACATTGATCGGGTTAATGCCCAGTTCCTCACAGACCGAAGGTTTGATCGGCCCGAGCAGCGTTCCGGGTTCGGATAGTTTAGTGAAGATGTCGGACCGAAGTCCCAGTTTTTCACATATCTTTGTCTCCCAGCAGCGGTTCTTCTGGTCAACCATCAGGGTCATGGTGGCATTGGTGAATTCATTGGTCACCTTGCCGGTCAGAAAATAATTCAGAAGATCCGGTATCATCAGCAGATGCGCGCCATACCTGTATTCGGAAGCGTTTTTCTCTTTCAAGGAGTACAGCTTATAGATTCCCATAATCCGGTTGCAGGGGCCCTGCGACAGTTCAAACAAATCTTCCTCGGACAGAATCGAGTGCATCTGAGCGGACAGCCGGTGCTGGCTTTCATCCCGATAGTGCAGAGGATTCCCCATAAGGCGGCCTTCCTCATCGATAAAACCGAAATCACAGCCAAAGGAATCGATGGCTACGGAATGTGCATCCGGATACTTTTTCAGTGCTTTCTGAATTCCTGTCTTGACATCGGAGAGGATTCGTAAGATATCCCAGAAATACTCTCCCTCATTGGCAAACACCGGAACATTGTCAAATCGATAGACAATGTCAAAATCAAACTTCTCATCCCCATAATTTGCTACGATAACTCTGCCGTTACTGGCTCCAAGATCCACAATAATATAATTATCCATAAAAATCCCTTCCCTTATCTATGTATTTTCTTACGGATTCTGTGTATTGCTGTTACGGATGGATCACTACTTTCATAATATTCTCATCCCGGATGGATGTAAAGCCCTGTTCGATATCATCCAGAGTGACAATTTTCTCGATATATTTTTTCGCGTCCAGCTCATGAGCCTCCATCATATCCATGATCTGCTGCATAAACCCGGGTGTCGTCGCGTGAACTCCGCATATCTGAAGCTCCTTATAATGAATCAGATTAGAATCGATAAATCCCTTGCTCTCACCCGGAAGACCGCCGAACAGGGAGATTCTTCCCATCTTAGCTGCGATCTCCTGGGCCTCCGTCTGAACAGAAGGCACCGAGGTGGCGGTGATCACCACGTCCGCTCCTTTGTTGTCCGTCAGCTTCATAACCTCTTCTTTGGTATTCTGGGTGAACGGATTGATCCATTTCACGCCCGGTACTTTTTCCATGGCGATCTTACCGCGTTTTTCCACCGGCTCCACTACGATAACATTGCGTGCGCCTTTTCGCAGAGCCAGCTCTGCGTGCAGACAGCCGATCATACCGCTTCCGTAGACTACCACATCATCACCCGGCTGTACATGCATATAGCTCTGGCCATTTAACGCACAGGCCGCCGGTTCGATCAGGGTAGCGTCGTCATATTCGATGGTATCAGGTAATTTTAAAACATTTCCCATCCGAATCGCTTTGGCCGGAACCTCCAGGTACGGAGCGAAAACCCCTTCATACTGGAAGCCGATGGTTTCCAGATGATCACACATATTGGTATGTCCGGATTTACACGGATAACACTCCCCGCAGCCGATCGCAGGTGCCACCGTGACACGGTCCCCTTCCTTCCAGCCGAATTCTTTCGCGTAGGGGCTGGCATAGATAATGTCTCCGGCACACTCATGGCCCAGAATACGCGGAACTGCAATCTTACTGCTGCCCTTTAAAAACGTTCTCATATCCGTGCCGCAGATAGACGCCGCTTTGATCTGAACGATCAAATTATCTTCTTTTTGCACCGGATCCGGCATATCGCTGATCTTGAGCTTACGTTCTTCGTCCATAATAAATGCTTTCATAATCTTCCTCCAATCGCGGGATATACGCCCGCTTCCTATCCCTTACAGTGGTAAGCCGCCTGAGGATCGGCAAAATGTGTTCCATTTGGCACTACCCTCAGGCGTATTTTATTTCCCAGTATATAATTAACCTTCTACAATCTTGATTCCTGCACTGGTTCCAAGCCTGGAAGCACCTGCTTTGATCATGGCGTCCGCGTCCTCTTTATTCCGGATACCGCCGGATGCTTTTACTTTCACTTCCGGTGCTACTGTTTTATACATTAGAGCCACGTCTTCCACGGTAGCGCCGCCGGTGGAGAATCCGGTGGAGGTCTTGACGAAATCGGCTCCCGCTTCCTTGCAAACCTTGCATACTTCAACCTTTTCCTCATCCGTCAGCAGACAGGTCTCGATGATCACTTTCAGGATCGTGGGGGATTTTGCCGCTGCTCTTACCGCGGCCACATCTTCTTTCACCCGCGCATAATCATGCTCTTTGGCAGCGCCGATATCGATGACCATATCCACTTCGCCCGCTCCGTCTTCCACTGCCTTCTTAGCTTCCAGGGCTTTGATCTCGGAAGTGTTGGCTCCCAGAGGGAAACCGATCACGGTACAAACCTGGACAGTGGTATCTTTTAAGATGTCATAAGCGAAACTTACATGTTTCGGATTGATGCACACGGAAGCAAAACTGTATTTTTTCGCTTCCTCGCATAATTTTTTAACGTCCTCGGTGGTAGCCTGGGGTTTCAGAATGGTGTGATCTACATAACCTGCAATATTTGTATTCATGATAATATCTCCTTTTTTAATATGTTTTTCTGTTATCTCATTGAAAAGTTACACTATCTTCGTTTACGCTTTTTCTTGATTTAATCTCATTTATGTATCCGGCTATGCTATTGTTTTAATCCACATTTACATATGTTTGCTTCTATTTTAAGAAACCGTTGGGATAAAACATAATCTTATTAAAAATAATAGATTTCTCATCGATCTTTTTGAACGTATCCGGCACATCCTCCAACAGCAATTTGTGGGAAATCAGCAGATCCGGATTCAATTTCTTCTCGCCCATCAGTCTGGCTGCCTCAGTCCATTCTTTTCCTGGGAAAGGATTGGAGAAGGAGTTCCAGCTTCCCTTTATAGCCAGCTGATATCTTAAGATATTGTCCACGGCCTGTTCGGATAATTCCAATCCCTTGTGGGAAATCCCAAGAAATACGACTCTTCCCATCTTGCCGGTAACCAAAATCGCGTTATGCTGCGCAACCGGAGCACCGGACATATCAAAGGATACCGTAACTCCTTTACCATTCGTATGATCCAGCACCGCTTTCACCGCATCATTCTTTAAAGAGTTCACAGTAAAGGTAGCGCCGCACTCCACTGCGTTTTCCAGTTTGGAATCATCGATATCCACAGCAACGATCGTTTTGATTCCCATTGCCTTCGCATACTGAATCGCGAATAAGCCGATGGCCCCCAGACCAAATACACAAACGGAATCCTCCGGTGTCACATCTCCTCTTAAGAACGCGTGGATCGCATTGGCCGCGGGATCAACGGTTGCGCCCCAGTCGAAAGGCGTATCCTGGGACAATTTCACCAGGTTCTCCGCTTTTACCGCCAAATATTCCGCAAACGCACCGTCGTTTCTGGAACCATAATATTTATATTTTTCACAGAGGGAGTACTCACCCTTTTGGCACCACTCGCATTCGTGGCAGGGAAGTAACGGAGCTGCGCAAGCTCTGTCGCCGATCTCCCATCCGCCTACTTCAGATCCGATCTCAACGATTTCTCCGGCGAATTCGTGACCAGGGATAATCGGAAGTACATGGGAACCGAACTGCAGGATTCTGGGAATATCGGAACCGCAGATACCGACTGCCATAATTTTCAGCAGGACTTCATCGCTGCCCGGTGCAGGCTTCGCTGTCTCAATCAGCTGTAAATGTTTTACTTCTGTCATCTGAATCGCTCTCATTTTAATTCCTCCATTTTGGTTTGCAATGTGTTTGTGAAATTATTTTCATCACATGAAAATAATATCACTGACACTCCAAAAAGTCAATAGGACTTTTTCCATAATTTATTCCATGATTCAGGTATTATTTTGGGCATATTATAACTTGGTTTTTTCATAGGTCCGGGTGCCGGGCAAAGGGCTGGTGGTCCCGAAGGGGCCGTCGCTTGTACCAGTGCAGGGAATGTGGGAGCCGGCGGAGGAACAGGACACCTGGAAGGGCACAAAAGGATTCCGTGGACTGGGGAGAGGAGCGAAAAGTCCGGTGCTGCGGAATGCTTGAGGGAAAACTGTTTCAGATCTTACGGAGAAGAAAAAAGAACCCTGCAGGGCCGGGACACTGTCTGAGCCGAACGGCGAGTTTGTCCCGGCCCTGCGTAATAAAGGGTTCTTTTTTCTTCGTAGTTAGATCTGATTCGGTTTTCCCGATGCATCCCGCAGCACCGGACTTTTCGCTCCTCTCCCCAGTCCACGGAATCCTTTTGTGCCCTTCCAGGTGTCCTGTTCCTCCGCCGGCTCCCACATTCCCGGCCCTATTATCCATTCATTCCGCCTCCACTACAAGTTTCATCAGTTCCAGGGCGCATACTTCATGACCGGTCTTTGTTGGATGGCTGGTTTTATTGGACAGCATTTTCCGGAGCGGATAGCCGGATTTCAGGAATTCTTCCCAGATGCCGCAGATATCGGCCAGGCAGATGTTCTGTTTCGCTGACAGATCACGGACGCAGTCTATCCGCTCCCGGAACAGGCGGTGCATGTCCTGGCTGCTCCAGATGACAGGGTTGGGCGTCATCAGGATGAGATCGGCCTGGGTTTCCGAACGGACCCGATCGATCATGCGGATCAGAGCCTGACGGAAATCGGCGGTGGTTTTGTCCGGCTGCCAGTTAATGGTTCCGTTTATAAGGACCAGATCCGGGTTGTGGGACAGTACATCCCGCTTCAGCCTTTGTTCCATGCCGAATATGGTATCTCCGGCAATTCCGGCGTTGAGAACACTTACCGAGGTCTGCTCATATGTGTCGATCAGTTTTCGGCGGAATTTTTCGTGGTATACTTCCCTGGGATCTGCGATCTCGATTGGCCTCGTCTTGTCAAATGGGCCGTTTAAGGGCTGCAGATTTTCAAAATGTCCGGCTGTGACGCTGTCTCCTATTGCCACGATCAATGGATTGTGCCGCTCCAGGCCGTCTTTTTCATGGCCCCAGGGTAGTAATTCTCCTACCATACCGGTGTTCTGCCGCATAATTCTGGTAAACTGTGCCGGTCTGGCCGCGCAGGTTATTTTGTGGTTTCGGGCTGTTTCCAGAAAGAGTGCGGCAGCGCTCTCTTCCATCTCGTAGACCGTACGCATGTAATCTCTCCTTTTTGTCCGTTGAACCGGACGGTGTTTAAAGGATTGTTCACTTCTGGTTGTATGAATTGTATTTTCGGATCAGTTCCGCGCAGTTTAGGACTTTTTCCATCAGCATGGAACGGTTGAAGTAGTAATGGTTCGCCGCCTCGTAGCCGATACTGGGATTGCGCAGCATCAGGCGGTATGTGGTTACGGCCAGTTCCAGTTCTTGTTCTGCGAGTTGGGAAAGCGCACTCTGCCGTTCCTGTGCGGATAGCTTTATATGGCCGTCCCGGATTCGGATGAACCGGATCTGGTTATAGGAGGAGCGAAATAGAATACCGCACATATGAGCTGTATCCTTAAATTCACATTCATCCAGGGATGTAAGTTCCTGCATGCCATCCTGCCAGCCTTCGGCCACCCTCCGGAAACAGTCCTCGTAGAGATCTTCCTCAAAGATAGTTCTCCAGCTGTCCAGATCATCAAACGCATAGCAGGTCATAGTCGCTTTTAGCCCCGTTGGTTCGCTGTACAGGAGGTTGGAAGGGCCCGCGTTGTGAGGGCCGTTGTATACACTTTCCACATAGAACGGATAGTTGGAAAATGCCTCGCAGAATTTGTGTACTGCCCGGCTTACCGCCGGTGCATTTTCGTGATATAGGAATTTTAAGGCTTCCTCATAGGAAAAGGATTTATTTTTCTCCTCCTCAAAGAAAAAGCTGGAGGCGAATTTTAAATTTTCCGAGGGATATCCACCTAATGTCCAGCTCACCATCAGGTTTTCCACACCCAGCTCCTTCAGGTTCCGCATGATTTTCAGGATATTTTCGTAGACCGGGATATAAGGGGCTGTGGATGCCTCCCAGGTATTGTTCAGCTGGACTTTGGCCGCCGTTGCATGGCCGTTCTCTTTGGCATAGTCCCAGAACGTACGGCTCTGGACACTGGGTCCGATTCTGCTTAAGGTATAATCCCGCAGGTGTTCTTTCACAGGCCCTACCGTGTAATCCAGATGTTCCTCATTGGTGCACATCAGGGTAATTCCCGGGTCCAGCGCTTCGATGCAACGGCGGACGCCGTCATTTCCCATGGGTGACCAGGACCAGGTCCAGGCAAAGACCTGTATGGACGGATCCACAGACCGGGCCGTGCTGGCTATGAGAGAATTCAGTTCGGCGACCACTTCCCAGGGTTTTTTGTTCCGGCAGCGGGGACATTCCTGTGCTTCCTGTGTATCGACGTGGGAATAGCAGTTTGTATGATTTTCGGAGCGGGTAATGGTAAAAAATCCACCCAGCCCAGGGGCCTTTTCACAGAGCATTCTCACCGCATCCCGGATATACCGCTGTACTCCTTCCGACTGCGTGCAAAGGGAGGCATTTTCTCCAAAGGTATGTCCCTTTAGTTCCGGATATTTTTCAAAGAAGGACAGCGGCATGGAGCGCGGTTCGTTTAAGTACAGGTATATCCTTATACCGTAGCGCTGTCCAAGGGCAATCAGCTCGTTCAGATGTCCCATCCTCTCCTGCCATCCATCCGAAAGGGCAGGTTCAAATGGAAACGGCACCATCTTGTATAGGACGGCGGGCAGCCATACGCCGTTGATTCCCAACCTGGCGTAGGATTTCATCAGCTGCTCCGGATAAGAGGTTGAGACCGGTACATCAAAGGCATTCCCATAGATCCCACAGTAAGAATAGATAAATCGGGTAGTAAAGGAGGGGGTTCTTCTATAAGATGCTATGGGCAATGCCAAATGTCCGGGGCCCTGGGATAGAGCTTCCATATAAAGCAGCCCCCTGAAGATTCCATCCGGCGCTTTCGCCTCTATCAGAATCCGGTGCTTTTCGATGGTAAGTTCATGATATTCCCGCTGCTTCTGCCATTCCGGGTGAATGCGCAGTGTGAGCCGCCCCTCAGGGACAGGGTTTTTCTCGTCCTGCGCGGAAAATGCGAATCCATAATCTATTTTAAAATCGCGAAAAAACTGATTGACTGCTTCCGACTGCAGACATTCCGGGTCTGCTTCTAACACCCATCTGTCTGCACAGCCGGATATCATCCCTGCATGCAAGTCCTTTTTTTCAAAAAATGCAAAGGGCAGGGTGCAGTCTTCCCCGTCAAAATTCCGGATGTACTGCTCCATCACTTCCCGCAGCTGTTTCGTCTCCCGGCGCTCTTCCTGGTTCAGCTCCCGGTATAAAACCGGCTTACAGGCTGGTTTCAGACTTCCCAGCTTGATATCCAGGAAATCGTCCTCCTTCAGAATAAAAGCCAGCTGTTCAGAATCCCAGCCCAGTAGCTTCAGCAGCTGTTCATAGGGCAGCAGATACCAGGCGCTGCGAATTATGGTTATATATCCTTTTTCCATCCACTCGCCGGTATTTTTCTGCGGCGGAAGCGCCATATCCTGTGCCAGCTGCCGGATATGGGCCTCATCGGTCTCCAGAACTTCTGCCAGCCTAAAGGCCGGCACCATTTCCCAGAGTCTGAAAACGGCAGCCTGCATTCTTGTGGGGAAATGGGGAAGTTTAAGTTCTATGTCTTCCCTGATTTGTGGTAATGTATCTGTCAGCATATTTTTCCTCCCTGTCATTATAGTATGGCATAGGCAATATTGCGAAGCTTCCGGATAAAAGCTGGATTACAGTAACCGCAGCGCTGTGTCATAAAGAGCAGGATAAAATCATCTTCCCGGTTCACCGCCATATAAGGACCGGTCCAGCCGTCCCAGCCGAACTCACCGGGTGAGCCGCTGCTGGCCGCCTCGTTGGGCTCCTTGTAAAATCTCATAAAGTTCCCGTAACTGTATCCCTTCAGATGTTCAAAATAGATGGTTTTATCCTGCTCTTGTGTAAGCTGCGGCCTTAACATAAGATCCAGAGTTTTACGTCCCAGTATCCCTGTTCCATTTCTCTGTGTATTTCCCAACAGCATCACGGCAAATTTGGCATAATCACTCATCGTGGACAACAGGCCAGCTCCTGCTGATTCATAAGCCGGCAAAGAGAGACAGTCCGTTAGTCCCATGGTCCTCTCTTTTTCGATAACCAGCCTCTGGCTTCCATCTTCGTGAGCTTCCATGGAGTACAGTTGTGCCAGCCTGTCTGTTTTTTCCTTTGGGACATAGAATCCGGTGTCCTTCATTCCCAACGGTTCAAAGATCTCATTCCGATAGAATTCTCCCAGACTCATCCCCGCTGTCACCTCAATAATCCTGCCCATCACATCCGTACTGGTCCCATATCTCCACTGTTCTCCCGGCTGGAACGCCAGAGGCTTTTCGGCTATCGCGTCAACGACCTCTGCCGTGCTCATGGGATTCCCGTCCCGGTACCTGGTCCCCGACCTGGTAAATACTTCCTGCATATACGCCCCTACCGGGTCTGGATCCGGATAGACTAATCCCGATGTCATGCTCAATAATTCCCGGACCAGGATAGGCCGTTTGGCCGGTACCAGCCCTTTATCCGTATAAACCTGCATCTTTGAAAATGCCGGCAGATACCTGGCAACCGGTGCTTCCAGATCCAGGAGCCCACGCTCTAATTGTATATAAGCCGCTACCGCTGCTATGGGTTTGCTCAAAGAATAGAGCCTGAATATCGTGTCGTCTTGGACTACTTTTCCCGCTTCCCGATCCGCGTATCCGTAGTTTCCGCATAAAACCGGCACACCTTTGTGCAGGATCCGGACAGACGCGCCGGCAAACTGCTGCTGTCTCATCTCCTCCTGCACAATTCTATGAATACTTGCTTCCGCAGTGACTAAAAAGTTTCGGCCAGTCATTTTTATACTCCTTTGGCAACGATTTTATCTTACTCGGGTTCCACGTCTATAACGACCATCTGATGGCACTCCACCTCCGGTACCTGATAGACGATCCGTCCGTCCTCTTTTTGGAAATCCAGCTTTGTCATCCCAGGCGCCAGATAAATGCTTTTCACCTTTTCCGGAAGCTTCAGTGACACATTTACCCTGTACAGCGGCACGATGTCTTCGATCACTTCCATGGGATTCTCCCTGCCTTCCCAGGTAAATGTCCCGCGGTTTGTCGTGTGGGCGAACAGCAGATGCTGGATATAGCGGTTTTCCCGGGGCTGTTTTGTCACTGTGGTGATCCCCCGGTCCACCAGGTCAGTCACGAGTGTCTTCTCCTGGCCCAGTAACTGGTCGATCGCGTACCGTACCATCTCCTTATGGTGCAGTGATCCTAATTTTCCGTAATCCGTAAAGATATCCCAGCCGATATAGGCAATATTCCCGTTTATCACCCCAGCCGGCATAGTCACCCGGCTGTCATTGGGGGTATGCTGATGAGAGCTGTAGTGAAGCAGATCCCTGTTAAAATATGGATTCTGCCGCCCGGCAAATACCTGTGCCGAATGTCCAGGCTCGATCAGATATCCGCGCTCATACATCACATGGGCACTGTTTCCGGTACTCAACGCAAAACTGGGGATCATATAATCCGGCTTATAAAGGTTCTCTCCCCTGTATTCGGTGTCGAATTCGAGGGCAAAATGTTCCCGATCCTTCTCAAGGCCGCTCTGCCCGCTCATCAGCAGTTTTCCACCGCCGTCTACGTACTCCTTAAGACGTTTGGCCAGTTTATCATCCAGCCTTATAGTATCCGGAAGAACTAACAGTTTATATGAATGAAACTCCTCCTCAAGATCAATAAAACGGTACAGGTAATGTCCTTCCAGCATAATCCGGTTAGCCCCGATATCCGCAAAGGACCGGACACTTTTGTCGGATACCCGGCAGTTCACCGCCTCATCCCCCAGGATCCCGATATCATAACAATTCTGTGCGTCCAGACACCATTTCTCCTTCTCTTCTACCTCCCCATAAGCTTTCCCGATCAGTTCATAGGTAGCCATATCCATCTCCCCGGAAGGATGCAGCTGGTCTCCCACGGAACATTTGGCTCCTAGAGCCAGGCAAAGAGCGGTCTCATACCGCAGTGCATTGGGGTGCTTGAATCCGCCGAATTCTCCCCATGTGGTGTGGAATTTTCCGGTCATGCCCAGATAGTCCATACCCAGATTCGCCACATAGGACGCAGACATCGGAAAGTGGTGATATCCCCAGCCGCCGGTAGGCAGGCTTTCCAGTTCCAAATGGGTGTTATAGGCAGCCAGATCCCTCCGGCCTCTGATCAGATGCCCGGCGTTGTGGAAGATCTCACAGGTACCGCTGTAACGGCGCACGGTTTCCCGGACCCTTTGGGCATAATTCCGGTATACCTCCTCCGCCTGCTCCATGACGGCCTGTTCATCACGGGGATCCTTTCCTTTCTTTATCAGATCAGTTCTGCAGGCTGCACAGTAACAGGGATGAACCGAGGCAATATCCAGAAACAGCGCATCCGGGCTGTAGTTCTGCATAACCTCCCCGATCTGCTCCAGCAGAAGTTCCAGATACCCTGTATGAAAGCAGAGCAGATGCACCCCGGCATCCCCTGAGAAATTTCCTGTCCATCCGCAGCTCTCATCCCGGTTTCTGACCAGCCACTCCGGGTGGCGCACAGCTTCCTTCTCATCCAGGCCGGCACATAGATATACCGGGGCATTTACTCCGATTTCCCTGCATGCCGAAAGCTCTGCCCCCAGCAGGTCAAATTCCAGATGCGGATGCATCTGATTCACCTTTGTCGGATGGTAGGACCAGCCGTGCTGGCATTTGGAAAATACCGTGACGGAATCCACATGTCCTGTTTTTAGTGCCTGCTGGAACTGCTTCTTGTCAAATTTCTCCCCTATATGTTCTAATTGTTCCGAAGTATGGAAATCCAGATGTACCTGACGAAACCGCATATCCATTTTTTCCTCCAGCGGCGCGTTTGCCGCGCCTATAAACGCTTTTCCCTGAGCTTACTTCTTAACACCGTGTACCATTTACTTTATGCAAATTAACCTTTCACCGCACCTGCCGTCTGCCCGGAAATTACGTATTTCTGACAGCACAGATACAGGATCGCGATAGGCAGAGCGGTCAGTACCAGATCCGCGAACACATAATTCCAGTTGCTGGCGTACTGCCCGAAGAAATTATAAACGGTCAGAGGCATGGTCCATTTTGATGAGGAATTAAAGAAATACATGGGGATCATGAATTCATTCCACGCATACATCGCCGTCGTAACCAGCGCGGTAGCCAGGATCGGCTTCATCAGCGGCATAATGATCGTAAAGAACATCCGGGCCGGGGAAGCCCCGTCGATGAAAGCCGCCTCATCCAGATCCCTGGGTACATTCTTGATAAATCCCGACAGTGTAAATATCGTCCAGGGCAGCTGCAGGGCAGCTTCCACCGCCATAACTCCCAGGAAAGTACCCACCAGATTCAGGCTTTTTAACACACCGAAGGTGGTAACGATCTGGATGGGACAGATCATACCCAGCAAAAAAAGATTGTAAACAAAATTCGTATATCTGGTATTTTTCCTGGAAACCACGAACGCGCAGAGGCTCCCGCTGATCAGGACGAATACCGTCACAACCACGGTAATAATCAAACTGTTGACAAATGCCAGTCCGATCCCGCCCTTCTGAATCACATAGCTATAGTTGTCAAAATGCCATTCCGTAGGCAGATGCAGATTAAACAGCTGCGCTTCCGTCGGATTCTTAAAGGATCCCAGAATCATCACCAATAACGGAATAATAATCACAAGGCTGATCACAGCCATAAGAAACGTCAGGGCACCGGAACTCATTATTTTTCTGGTCTTTGCACTCATTACAGATCCACCTCCCTCTTACGCAGCATCCGGTTAATGACCTCCGAGATCACCGCGATCATCAGGAACAGAACCAGGCCCATAGCCGTTGATCTTCCCAGAGTCCCTTTTGAGAACGCTTTATAAATATAGGTGCTCAACACCTGTGTGGCGTTACCCGGACCGCCGCCCGTCATAACGTACACCTGCTCAAACACTTTGAAACCGCCGATCGTATTCATCGTAACGACTACCGTGAAAGCCGGCGCCAGAAGTGGAAATGTGATCGACTTGAACTGCTGCCATTTGTTAGCGCCGTCAATCAGAGCCGCTTCATAATAGTCTTTGGATATCCCCTGCAGTCCTGCCAGGAAAATCGCCATGGCAAACCCGCTCCATTTCCAGACCTGAACAAAGATAATACATCCCATGGCCGTGGTCTTATTTCCAAGCCAGTCAGTCACCAGCCCTTCCAGGCCCAACATGGTCAGAAATTGATTAAACACCCCGTTATTCATCTTAAATACCGAAGTAAACATAATACCAATAACAATAAAACTCAGCACTGCCGGCAGATAGAACAGCGTTCGGAAAAAACTCTTTCCCTTCACCGCGTTATTCAAAACCAGCGCTAACAGCAGTCCCAGCACCACAATCAGAACCGTGGTAATGATCGCAAAGATAAACGTATTCTTTAAAGCCAGCAGAAAATACTCATCCTGAAACAGATAAATAAAATTCTTCAACCCATTAAAATGGGGTTCATACAGCCGTTTCATATTCCAGTCCGTAAAACTTAAGACAAACCCGGCAATAATCGGCAGCGCAAAAAATATACTAAAAATAATAATTGCCGGAAATGTAAAATAATTCGGATAAAACTTATTCTTTCTTTTCTCCATATAGATTCCTCCTTACTGCAGTCCCCTTTTGGATTATTTTGCTCAGCTAGTCTGGGGGGAGGGCTGCTGAGGGATGGGGCGTGGAGTCCAACGGGCGGGACAGAAGTATCGGGGTCAAATCGCATCGGCCGGGCCTCAAGCGGTTTGGCCCCCGATACTTCTGTCCCGCCCGTTGGACTCCACGCTCCCTTTCCTGGTGAAAGCGAAGCGCCATGTTCTAACTGGTTTTATATGGCTTTTCAGCGTTATTTGCAATGTTATTTATATGGTCCTTTAAAAATTTCGGACGCTGTGGTATGTATTCTGAAATGGAATTTTCAGGACCGTGTTATCATAGTAATATTTTGTTGATTTCGCAGCATATTTACAATCTATTCAATAGTGTCCCTGAAAGATTGAAAAACAAAATTCCTAATACACTAATGGGTTTCCTGTTTTTTGTTGGAACTATAACTATATTTTGTTGGAACTATAACTATAATAAAGTATTTCTGTCAGTCAAATTATGCAGGATATAAAATAGACGGAATTTGAATTTGAACATCTAACGAAACTAATAGTAAAGCAGGAGCGGTCCGGCGCAAGGGGTGGCTGTGCGGGAGGAACCAAAAAGTAACGGGATCCGAATCGCTTGAAGCCAGGCCTTAGAACGGGTTACGCAGATGGTGGGAGAACCTCGCAGGGCCTGGAACACTGTCCGAGCCGCTTTTGGCGAGTTTGTTCCAGGCCCTGCTAATAAGAGGTTCTCCCACCATCGGAGTTACCCGTTCTTAGGCCTGGCTGATGCGATTCGGATCCCGTTACTTTTTGGTTCCTCCCCGCACAGCCACCCCTTGCGCCGGACCGCTCCGGACCACTCCAGACCGTTTCAGTCCCTTTAATCAACTAACTCAAAATCCTTCTGCCCCCTGCTGTTCCATGTAATCCACATAGTCAGCCTGGACTGCTTTGAACACCTCATCCGGTGTCTTGTCGCCCTGAAGTGCTTCGATATAATAGTTCCAGACATCTACATTGATACCGCTGGATGCAGCCATCAGGCTGTTCATTTCAAATACATAGTTCCCTGTGGTGATATACTGGTCTACGAGACTTTGTACAACAGGTACTACGTCACCGCCGTCCACGTCGTTGTAGGCGGGGAATCCGGGATTTTCTTCATAGTACAGATTCTGGTATTTGGGCATGGACCATACCTGAAGGAAGGCTTTTACCGCGTCTACCTGCTTGCCGGCTTTCGGTACGAACAGGCCCTGTACATAATTTCCGGTAGGAAGCAGTGCATGGTCTGCATGAGGGATTACAAAGGAACCCATTTCACAGTCTGGATATTTTTTCATGGCGTCGGCCGCCCACTGCTCGATGGTTAAATACATCGCAGCCTTGCCGGTGCAGATGGCTTCTGCCGCTGTGTCATAGCCGACAGACATCATATCATTGTTCATATATCCATCTTTGTACAGATCTACATAATTCTGAAGCACTTGGGAGGTCTCGGGAATATCCGTCCATTTAATCTCATTTTTCAATAATTTATCTGTGGTCTCGACCGCTTTATCTCCTAGTGCACAGGCGATTCCTCCTGTCATGAAGATCTGGGTGGTCCAGTTGTCCGCGTTGGTCTGATAGAAAGGAACCACACCGTTTCCTTTTTCCTTGACAGTCTTTAAGATGTCCAGGAACTCCTGGTAGGTCTTAGGCTGGGGATCTGTGATTCCACAATCTGCCATTACTTTTTTATTGTAATATACTGCCTGATACCCGGAGGATGATTCCTTGGGCATGCCATAGATCTTGCCGTCCACAGTATCTTTGATCAGGTCCGGATTCACAAGTCTTGCCACCCACGGTTCATTGCTCAGATCCTCGCAGTACTGGGGAGCTCCGTACGCCTCGTTCAGACTGGGCAGGTTCGCCTCATACACATCGGGTACTTCTGAAGTGGATAATTTTACTTTTATTAATGAGTCATATTCTTCATCCGGGATTACCTGGAATTCTACTTCACAGCCGTAATCTGCTTTGATTGCTTCCGCCATGGTATTATAAGCGTCAAAGAACTTCGCCTGGCTGGTCATAAAGGAAATGGTCTTTCCTTCCAGAATCGAGAAATCTGTGTCCCCTGCCTGCCCACTGTCCGATCCGCTGTCGGTCGCGGCGGGTGCTTTAGACTCTGCCGGTTCTGCTGCGGGTGTGGCTGCTGGCGCAGGTTCTTCACTTTTGCTGCCGCAGGCTGTCATGCCTGCGGTCATAGCCAGCACCATAGAGACTGCTAAAATTTTGCTTAAAACTTTTCTTTTCATACTGAATCCTCCTTTAGATTCTTCCCTCTTTCCAGTAACGGAAAGCGTCCGGGGCTATTGATAGCTGCATATCCCCTGCACTGCATTTCGAGGTGCTTTCGAGCGCTGCTATTTTTACAGTGCCCTTGAAATCGTGTAAATTTACATTTCTTTCATGTCCTTTATTATAGGAGCTATTTCCCAAAATCGAAATGGAAAATGTCAGCCTAAAATATGGAAATATTTTGCATCAAGTATCTTTTTTCATCTCCTTATTCTATAATAATGCTATAAAATATCAGCGTTTATAAATGCCTACTTCCGGAGGTTATTATGAAAAGTAGTTTTCAAAAAAAATTATTCCTGAAAAGTTCTATCATTATCATTTCCATGGTTTTGATTTTCCTGATCTTTTTCTCCAATTATGTTTACCGCGAGATATCCAAAACATCCCGGAATAACCTGAATGAACTGGCTGCCAAAACGGGCAATGAGCTGACGCTTCTATTTGATGACATGGACAAAATCTCCCTGTATGTGTCCACGAATCCGGACATTATCAGCGCCTTTCATGATACCCGGATGCGTGAGGTAACCAACCAGGAACTTTCTGTGTCTATCTATAATATTATTACTTCCATCACGGTTCCTAACTCTTCCTCCCGTTTCCGCATCAATCTGTTTAACGGCAAGCGCAACTTTATATCCACCGGTATCCCTTACAGCAAATCGATGGTGAAAGAGAAGCTTCGCTCCGATGATTATCTGCAATGGTACCATTCGCTCCCGATTATTCACAGTAATTCCAATATCACTCCCTTATCCCCGGACACCTGGAACTCCAAACCGATCCAATACATATCTTTGTACCGGGAAATCTTTGATTCCCTGATCATCGATCTGCCTACCGGAATTGTGGAAATCCAGTGTCCCTCCAAGTTTATCGACCAGATCATGACACTGGATGTCCCCAATGTGGACAGTTACCTATATACAGCCGACGGCGCAGCGATCTACGGAACATCGGATGAAATTCCTGCTCTGGCCGGCCTTCCCTTTGATCAGGAGGAACCCACCCCTGATCTGACTCCTGTCTATACCATAGCGGATAATCATGTATACAGTGCCGTTCGATTGGAAAACGGGTGGTTCCTGATGCTGGCCCAACACCAGAATCAGGTTTTCCAGATCGTATCCCGGCTGTGCATATCCGTACTTCTTATCAGCGTCTGCATCCTTTTGATCTGCCTTGCAGTCCTGTTTAAAATTATGAAGAATACAACGGAACCCCTTCGCCAGCTGACCGCATCCGTCAACATGATCACCTTAAACTCTCCGTACCTGAATGTGGACACCAGCCAGTATTCCAACGAACTGGTCGGCCTCACCATGGCCTTTGACGAAATGATGAAACGGCTGAAAAATTCCATGGAGGAGAATGTCAAGACCAAGGCCTATGAGGCCAGGGCCAATATGATCGCCCTCCAGTCCCAGGTAAATCCACATTTCATCTGCAATATCCTGACCATCATCAAGGCGATGAGTAAGGAGCAGGATACGGAAAAAATAGGGCAGATCTGCGACTATCTGGCCCGTATGCTTCGGTATATCTCGGCCTATGACGAGGAAGGCGTCCCGATGCGCGAGGAGATCACCGACGCGGAAACTTATCTGAATCTGATGAAAATCCGCTATGAGGGACTGTTTGACTATGAGCTGTACATAAATTCCAAGCTGGATATAGATGCTTTCCGGGTTCCCAAGCTCTTCCTTCAGCCGCTTCTGGAGAACAGTTTCCAGCACGGATTTAAGAAAGTGGTACCTCCCTGGCACCTGAAGATCAGCTGCACGATTAAAAATGATTATTTCTGGTCCATTACGGTTCAGGATAATGGGTTGGGGATTACGGATGAGGAAGCGGAAAAGATTCAGAAGAAGTTATCGGAATTCATGGATAATTCATCCAATACCATAGCCTCCCTGAAAATCGGCGGAATGGGTTTAATCAACACGATCGCCCGGTTAAAAATGCGCTATCCGGACAGTCTGACTTTCCAAATCCAGTCTCTCGCTGAAGGCGGCACCATGATCAAGATAGGAGGAAAATTAGATGATGAATATTTTACTTGTTGAAGACGAGCCTTTGATTCTCAGAAGTCTGTCATGTACCATAGAAGCCTTTCAGCAAAATTATCAAATCGCGGGAAGCGCTTACAACGGCCAGGAAGCAATCGACCTTCTGTCTGAAAAAGGGAATCAGATCGACGTGGTCATCACCGATATCCACATTCCGGTTGTCGACGGTCTGGAACTGATTGAACATATCAATCAACACTATCCCCATATCCTGTGTATGATCTTGACCGGTTTCAGTGAATTTTCCTATGCGAAACGCGCGATCCAGCTCCGGGTATTTGCCTACCTTCTAAAGCCCATTGATGAAAATGAGATCCAGGAACATTTGAAGAAGGCTTATGAGCAAAAATGTCTGGAGGGGATGCAGAACAACAACCCCGCATCGTCCCTCCCCCCGGTCGGGGAAGACGGGATGAATCCGGAATACTGTCTGGCCATTCTATGTATGGGTAATTTTCCGTTTCTCCCCACCGCTTTTGACGCAGTTCCAAAGAATTACTGCGACTCCTTTGACGTCAACGCGCTGTTTGACCAGAATACGGACATGGTCCAGGACTATTGGATTATTCCAGGAAAGTCCATATTTGAAAAAAACCTGATGTTTTCTTTAAAAACCTGCCAGACCCTCAACCGCGAAGAGCAGATCCGCAATATTTTCAAACCGGTTCTGAAACATCCCATTCCGCTGACCGTCATCGTCAGCGCCGACGCTCCCAGCATCCACTCTGTAGGCAAGTCAATTCAAAACCTTCGTTTCCAGTTAAGCCGAGGTATCATCATCGGCAAATCCCAGCTGCTATTCTATCAGAAAAAGCAGCCGGATTACCGGCTTCCCTACGATGAACTGCTCAATAATTATTTAAATCAGCTGACCAATTTATTTACCCAGCGCAACATCTCGCTGTTTAAAACTGTGCTGCGGCACTTTTTGCAGGCTTTACACCAGCGGAAAATGACACAGTTTGGTGTGACCGAATACTTAAATGTCCTGATGAGCAACTGCCTGAACAACCAACAGCTTACAACCAATGGCGCTTCCTCCATGGAGCTGGTCAATGACGCTGTTATCTTCTCCGAATCCTACGAGGCGCTCTATGAAAATATCATCTCCGTCTTCTACGACTTTTTCTGTGAGATGAGCAATTCCCAGGGAAACAGCCATGACAAAAACGAAATTCTGCTGCGCATTGACAGTTATATCCATCAGCACTACACCGAACCCATCAGCATCAAACAGATCTCCGATCATTTTGGTTTCACTCCGGCCTATCTCAGCAAGCTTTACCGTGAAAACAAAAACACCAACCTGTTGGACGATATTGTAAAGCTGCGAATCACGAAGGCAAAAAAACTATTCACCTCCGATCCAAAGCTGATGATCAAAGACGTAGCCGCCTTCGTGGGCTATGATGACCCGCTGTATTTCAGTAAGGTCTTTAAGAAAGAAACCGGGTTGTCTCCTAAGCAGTTTTTGCGGGATGTTTGATGTTCCGTACTCTCCCCATTCATGTTACTTTTCATCCTTCAATGGTAATATCTTTCTCTTAAAAGGTTTACATCGTCTTTGAAATGAGTTACAATAAAATAATAAAAATATTTTACTAATCAGGAGTATTTGTTTATGAAAAAGTCAGGATTAAATCTTATCGGTGTTAAGGAATTTAATCGTGCTTTGATCTTGCAACTGATTTCGACCAGCAGCAAGACTACCAGAAATAATCTGGCCAAAGCATCGAAACTGACCTCTATGACCCTGACCAACATAACATCGGAATTACTGCAGCAGAAAATAATTGTTGAGTCTGATATGGAAAATGACGTTAAAAATGTGGGACGGAATCCGAAGTATCTGACCATCTCTCCACACTCCCCGTTAGTTGCCGGGATTTGGGTTTCCAAGGATTTTTTATTCGGAATTCTGAGTGATTTCAGCCTTAAACTGATCGCTGCTAAGCGGGAGGAATTTCAGCCGGATGAAACTCCGGATACGATTCTGCAAAAGATCTGGCATCTGGCGGATCATCTGCTTCACCTGAGCGAAAGACCGATCCTGGGGATAGGGATCTCCACGATCGGTGTCGTGGACACAATCCACGGTATCATTAAAAACGTAACCAATTTCTTCGATATCAAAGAGCTGGACATCCTGGGATATTTACAATCCCGCCTTCCGGTTCCTGTTTTCGTAAAAAACGACATGCAGGCCGCCGCTCTGTGTGAAATGTACTACGGCATCGGTCAGGAAAAAGAGAATTTTCTCTATATCGGACTGGCAAATGGGATTGCCTCCGCCATCGTGTCCAATCGGCAGCTGGTGAACAATCTCACTGGTTCCTGCGGGGAGCTGGGCCATACCACGATTAACTTCGACGGTCCCAAGTGCAACTGCGGTAGCCGGGGTTGTCTGGAACTGTACGCCAGTGTACCTGTGATCCTTTCCAAAATTAACGAGGCCTGCGGAACAGAATTTACCGTTTTCCGGGAAGCCATGGAATATTGCAAGACTTCTCCCAAGGCATACAGCATCCTTGAGAACGTCTCCGAGCAGTTAGCCTATGCGCTGAACAACCTGATCAATATCATAGATATCAGCACCCTGGTTTTCGGCCACTCAGCCTTCTATCTTCCCGATGAAATCCTGGCCTCCATCGCCTACACGGTCAATCAGATCAGCATCTTCAAAAACAACCGCACGATCCGGATCTTTAAGACCCGCTTCGAGGACAACAGTGCCCTTTACGGATCTGTCTGTATCGTCCTGGATCAGCTGTTTACAGGGAAGATTACGGTTTAAGTTTTATAAATCCTGCAATCCTGCTGCGCAGGCGGGGAGACTGGCTTGCCTTCCCCTATCCCCTCCCATACAGCCAGGTCAACTCACGGACCTCCCGGGCCAATTCCACAGTCAGCTGCCCATCGGTAAGTCTCCACTTCCAATTATCTCCCAACGTAGATGGCGTATTTATCCGGGCCTCGCTTCCAAGTCCCAGGAAATCCTGGATCGGGATCATACACAACTTTGCTACGCTTCCCATGGCCAGACGAATGAAATCCCAGTGGATGCGTCCTCTGGTATGATCTTTGTTATCAACATATCTGGCTGAGAATTCCCGGTCGTGGTCTGACAGTTCATCGTACCATCCCTGAACGGTGTTGTTATCGTGGGTCCCAGTATACACAACGCAATTTTTGGTGTAATTATGGGGCAGGTAGTCACTCTCTTCCCGCGAATCAAAGGCGAATTCCAGGACCTTCATGCCGGGATAACCGGTATCTTTTAAAAGCTTACGGACGGAGTCGGTCAAATACCCCAGATCTTCAGCTATGATGTTCAGATCCCCCATCTCTCTTTGCAAAGTCTCAAATAATGTCAGACCCGGGCCTGGTTTCCAGGTTCCGTTCACTGCGGTTTTTTCGCCGTAGGGAATGGAGTAATATTCATCAAAGCCACGGAAATGGTCGATCCGGACCATGTCGTATAGCTGGAAGCAGTGAGCGATTCGTTTCATCCACCAGACAAAGCCGGTCTGCCTGTGGTATTCCCAGTCGTAGAGCGGATTTCCCCAGAGCTGTCCGGTTGCGGAGAATCCATCCGGCGGACAGCCGGCCACCGCTATGGGTTTCAGCTCCAGATCGAACTGGAACAGGTCTGTGTTGGCCCAGCTGTCGGCACTGTCAAAGGCCACATAGATCGGAAGGTCACCGACGATTTGGATGCCGTTTGCATTGGCATAATTTTTCAATTTTTTCCACTGAGTCCAGAACAGATACTGCTGATATTTCTGAAAATCGATTTCCTGCGCATAATTTTTTTCGTAATCGGCCAGAGCCTCCTGTTTTCTCAGACGGATGCCTTCCGGCCATTCGATCCAGCTGACACCGCCGCAGGAATCCTTTACCGCCCGGTACAGGCTGTAATCTTCCAGCCACAGGGCCTGATCCTGGCAGAATTTCTGAAAATCTGGATTTTGCTGGATATGGCTTCTTTCGAAAGCCCGCCGCAGAATCCGGAATCGGGACAGATAGATCTTTTCATAATCGATATAGACCGGGTTGTCTCCGAAATCACAGGCCTCACACTCTTCCCGGGTGAGAAGCCCCTGCACGATCAGCTCATCCAGGTCAATAAAATATGGGTTTCCAGCAAACGTGGAAAAAGACTGATACGGGGAGTCCCCATATCCCGTAGGGCCCAGGGGCAGAATCTGCCAGTATGCCTGTCCCGCGTCTCTCAGAAAATCAATGAATTCATAGGCACTTTTGGAAAACGAGCCGATTCCATATCTGGAGGGCAGGCTGGAAACCGGCAGTAATATTCCATTCGCTCTCATTGTATATCCTCCTTATGATTATGGCTTTCCTTCAGCCTTTGACCGCTCCTGCGACCACTCCTTCAATTATATACTTTTGACAAAAAATATAAAAGATAATTATAGGAATTATTGCAAGAACCAGCACGGCCATCATATGTCCCATATCGACGGACCCATAGCCTCCCCGCAGATACTGGACTGCTACCGGTATCGTCTTATAGTCCGACCCGATAACCAGATAGGGCAGCAGATAATCGTTCCAGATCCACATCGTATTTAAGATCGCCACCGTGATAGCCGTGGGTTTCATGATGGGGAGCACCACCCGGAAAAAAGTCTGGATCGGATTACAGCCGTCGATCATCGCCGCTTCCTCGATGTCGATGGGTATGGATTTTACAAACCCGCAGAACATAAACACAGACAGACCCGCACCGAATCCCACATACAGCACAATCATACCGGCAGGATTATCCAGATACAGCATATTAGCCAGCTTACTCATGGTAAACATGACCATCTGAAACGGTACTACCATGGAAAATACAAACAGGTAATACAAGCCTCCTGTAAATCTGCCCTTAACCCGTGTCAGCCACCATCCAGTCATGGAAGTCAGTAATACGATGGCAGCTACCGAGAAAACGGTGATAAACAGGGAGTATCCAAAAGCCGAAAAAAATCCACTTTTCTCCACACCCTGAAAATAATTCGATAAACCGGCAAAGGATGCTGCCGAAGGCAGCTGAAACGGAGCGTCGCTGATATACAGCTTTCCTTTAAAGGAATTCATGAGCACCATCAGGATCGGCGCCAAAAAAACCGCCGACAGAAGCAAAAGGAATAGAAATAATATAGTATTTCCAGACTGCTTTTTTTCCATCAGCCCTCAACCTCCTTTCGTCTGGTCAGCCAAAGCTGGGAGAAAGTGATAATTCCTACGATAATAAAGAAAATCACGGCTTTCGCCTGTCCGACCCCTTCCCATCCGTTTCTGCCATAGAACGTGTTAAAGATGTCTAACGCCATCATCTGGGTCTGCTTCCCAGGCAGCCCCGCCGTCAGCGACAGGTTCTGGTCAAAAAGCTTGAAGGAATTGGATATGGTCAGGAACAGGCAGATCGTAACAGACGGCATGACCATGGGGATGGTCACCTTGGTGAGGACCTGCCATCTGGTGGCGCCATCGATCTGGGCGGCTTCGATCAGCTCCGGTGCCACATTTTGAATTCCCGCGATATAGATGATCATCATATAACCGATCATCTGCCAGCACATCAGAACCACCAGCCCCCAGAAGCCGTAGCCTGCCCTGGCCGTGATATCCGCACCGACTGTCGATAGGAGTACGGAGTTAATGATCAGCTGCCAGATATAACCCAGTACGATGCCGCCGATCAGGTTCGGCATGAAGAAGATCGTGCGGAACACATTGGTCCCCTTTACTTTCCTGGTCAGCAGCAAAGCCAGCAGAAAGGCAAGAATATTGATAAGGATTACGGAAATCACCGTAAATTTGACCGTAAACCATAGAGCGTTGGGGAAATCCCGGTTGGAGAACGCGCGGGTGTAATTGGCGATTCCTACCCATTTTGCGTTAGTCACCGTAGTGAATTTACAGAATGATAAATATATGCCCATGAGGAACGGAACCAAAAATGCAATAGCAAAAGCGATCAGTGTCGGCAGGGCAAATACCGGAAAGTATTTTTTATACGTTTTCTGCATAAATTACTTCTCCTTTTCTTTATAGGTCTGTTTGTATGGATGCTCGGAAAAAGGGTGAGCATTCTTCCATCGGTACTCACCCTTCTCGACATTTTCTCTTTTGAATACCCCGCCTGACAGACGGCTTTTATTGAGCTGACATTTCCTTTTCATCCGCCCAGTTCCGGGTGGTATTCGTAACCAGCTCTTCCCATTTCAGATTGCCCTGCGCGTAAGAAAGCAGATCCGCGCCCAGCATGTTTTTGAATTCCTGGCTGGGGAAGGCGGTAAAATCCCAGGTTACCGTATACAGATCCCCATTCTTCATATAGCGGTCCACTTCCTTTGCCAGAGGATCCACCGGTTTTTCCGCATCCTCAAAGGTGCTGAATGGAGTGATAAAGCCCAGGTCTTTCGCCACAAATTCTTTTCCCTTATCAGAGCTGAACACCCATTCCATAAAATCGATGGAAGCCTTTTGATCGTCTGCCGACACCTGGCTGTTTACACTTAAGAAATTTTCCGTTCCGATACAAAGTCCCTGTTTTTCTTCTCCCTCCACACCGATATAGATGGGCAGGAACTTGATGTTTTCTTCTTTTACCGTATTGCCTTCCGCTTTCTGTACCTCACTCCAGCCCCAGTTTCCATTTTGTACCATAGCTGCCTCTCCCCGGGCGAATTCGCCCATGGAGTCATCCACGGATTTGCTTCCCAGTGCTTCCGGAGCAGTCGGAGAATTGTTCAAATACAGGTCAAATATATTTTTAAAATTCTCGTTGTAAGAAAACTCAATGGTGTCCGGGTTTTTGTTACCGCTGTCTTTAAATTCATAATACATCGGAAGGTTCATCAGATGGGTCTGCCATCTCCAGTCATTTCCTGCGGAAAATGAAGTGGAGGCAAATACACCTTTAATTCCCAACTGATCTTTTTTCGCCGTCATATCCTCGGCGACGGCTTTTAGAGTTGTGAAATTATTGATCTGATCCACACCGGTTACATCTACTGCCTTGTCACTCAGTGCAAAATATTTTTGCATGATATCGTCGTTATAGATAATACCATAGCCCTCTACAACAAATGGTACTCCGTAAACTCCTCCGCCTTCCGATATGGCCAGATCCGGAGTATTCAGCCAGCTGTACAGATTGGTATCTTTCAAATCCATGGTGTAATCTTTCCAGGTCTGATATCCGACCGGCCCATTGATATGGAACAGGGTGGGCGCTTCTTTCTTTGCCATTTCAGACTTTAAGGTCTTTTCATATTCTCCGCTGGCTGCAGTAACCACCTTGACCGATACGCCGGTCTCTTTGGTGTATTCTGCAGCTATCTTTTCCCAGACATCCGCAACCTCGGGCTTAAAATTCAGATAATATACACGGCCTTTTCCATTTGCTGCCTGGTTATTGTCCGTATTGGTATTATTCTGTGCTGTATCATTTTGATTTGTATTCTGCTGCCCGTTTTCCGGTTTCTTTTCTTTACTGCAGGCAGTCAGAGTGCCTGCCAGTACCGCAATCAGCATTGTGACAACCGTCAATTTTTTTAACCTTTTCACAAAGATGCCCTCTCTTTCTTACATAAGCTTGTATTCGCTTATAGTATGAGAAAAATTTTTCCATCTTATCCACATTTTCTGTTTTTATTTTGCTTAACATCCGCCTGCGATGTAAATTTTATAAACAAACTTGCAGTACATAATTCATTGATTCTTCTTAATAATCAAAATTATGTGGTCAAAAAAATAACAAGCTGGTTTAAAAAATAACATTCCAGTTTAAAAAATAACAATTGTTGTGTATCCAACTTTTTTATATTATACTGAATTTAGAAAGATAATATTTTATTCTTATATAATAAAAGGGGGAATTCTTATGACAAGCACTCTAAAACATCCTCTATTTTTATTGGATGACAAATCGCTGCCTTCTGCGATCTCTCAGGGTTCATACCGCGTGGTCAATCTGACTTTCGGCGAGGTCAAAGCGATCATGGATCTGCACCGGGAAGAGGATATGATATGCTGCTTCGAAAACACAAATATTGAAAACATCATATACACCTATCTGCATGTGGAAAAGAAGCAATTCGAATATACGAATGCACAGCAGATGGAGGTAGGGCAGGATGGTCTGATATTCCGGCTCTATATTATGCCTTCTGAGAGCCAGCCGGTCATTAATCCTTATTTTGGCAGTGAGGCGAAAAAGATTGAAAATGTATTTGTATACTGTCAGTTGATATCCAGAACCGAGTAATCCAGTATGTAATGGTAGTTTTGTCTATATAAACAGGAGTCAACATCCATAGCCTGTACAGCTATGTCTGTTGACTCCTCTTTCATTTTCTTATGCTTAACAGATCGTGATTGCCATTACGGCTTCAGTATGTAAGTCTATTTACCAGAGATTACGATAGATATCCATGACATCCGCTTTATTAGGGATCCGGGGGTTTGTAGCGGTACAGCTGTCTGCCAGCGCAGCTTCTGCCATGATGCTGATCTTTGACATATACTCCTCTTCCGTACATTTGCCGTACTGGGACATGGATAACGGAATATCCATTTCCTTCAGCATGAACTGCACCCAGTTTACCAGTGCCCGGACGGTGGTGATGGTGTTAAAGTTCTGAAGTCCCAGAATTTTAGCAATATTCACATATTTTTTTACCTGCGGCAGATAATCCTTTCTGCTGCGGCTGTGGATATTAATATCACTGTTAAATTCAATAATGTGAGGCAGCAGCATAGCATTGGCCCGGCCATGCGGAACATGGAAATTCGCTCCCAGCTGATGTGCCATACCGTGATTCAGACCAAGGGACGCGGAATTAAACGCCAGACCGGCAAGACAGGAGGCGACATGCATCTTCTGCCTTGCATGGGTATCATTGCCGTCCAGAAAAGCTCTTAACAGGAATACCCCGCATATTTCAATAGCTTTCTCGGCCAAAGCTGCCGAAAACTCATTATTATTGATACTCACATAAGCTTCCAATGCATGGGTAAATACATCCATGCCGGTATCTGCCGTAACCGCCGGTGGAACACTGCGAACCAGTTCCGCATCCAGAATCGCTTCGGTAGGGATCAGCGATTCAGCGACCAGCGGGTATTTTACATGGCTCTGTGTGTCCGTAATTACTGAAAAAGAAGTTACTTCCGAGCCTGTCCCACTGGTGGTAGGAACCGCGATCAGCGCCAGTTCATCCAATTCTCCTGTCTTTAAGGCAAAATCCTTAATCGCCTTAGCGGAGTCGATGGCAGAACCGCCGCCTACTGCGATCAGCGCCTGAGGCTTGTACCCAACGACAGCCTGAACGCCCGTCACGATTTTCTCGATAGGGGGATCCGGTACCACGTCTTTAAAAATATCAAACTCTATATCGCCGCTGTCCAGACGATACGTAATCAATTTGATCATTCCGCTCTGCACCACAAACGGATCGGTAATAATCATAACTTTTTTATAAGGAATATCAACCAGTCTGTCCAGGGAGTTCTCACCAAAATAGATTTTTGTCTTGATATCAAAACTCTTCATGTTTTCTCTTCCTTCCCAGAAATAAGCATTTTCGTTGCATTGTGAATATTATAACATTCTTTGTCCGATTTATCAAGATCAATTCCACAAAAAACAACAGAAATCCACAAGCATCGAAATAAGCCATAAATCACTTAGCTTGAGTCATATTGTTGGTAAAATCTTCAATGCTCGACGACTTTGCCGCAAGTTTCAACCATTTGGTTAAGATATCGCAATCAGACTGAGAGGTAATTTTTTTGCGCAGCCTATCTGGAACTGGCCCAAGCTCTGCCAGTAATTCCAGAATATCGTCTATCTTTCCTTTTTCTATTCCCTGTGCTATACCTTTTTCTATACCTTTACCGATTCCCTGGTTTTCTCTCTCGGACAATTCATCCGCGAATAGTTCGCGCAGTGCTTCACACATTTCTTTTCCCTCCTGATACTTTTTCCAGTTCGCCCGTACGATCAGGTCCATCGCAGCTGCGTACAGCGGGTTCTTTTCCATCCCTTTATAGGCTTTTGCCAGCGGCTCAATATCCTCATGCAGCTGCAGATCACTATGCAGCCGGCTAAGCCAGATATTTTCCTCTTTTGATAGTTCTCTTGTCACCAACACCTGAAGTGGGAACAAAAAGCCATGAATATAATAAATACCTGGATATGTTTCTTTAATCTCAGCACCATAACGCTCTCTTAGAAACAGAAACAGCTTTCTGGGATAATGATATCCTACTATGGTGACTGTTATCTCTTGCGGCTCTACTTCAGCAATGCAATAAGGCGTCCACCAGGTAAATCATTCATTCGTGAGAACAATAGACAAAAAAACTGTATCACGTCTAACGCAACACAGTTTTTTATACTCTATAATTTAATCATTAAAGAAGATAAGTCGGCAAATCACATCTGAGATTTGAGATAACTTCAAATTTTTTCTCATGAATATTATCGGACTTCTTCTCTGCCGGCTGAGTGACTGCGGTTTCAACTTTTTCCTTTGCTGCAGCCGGTTTTTTCGCGGCAGGTTTTTTCGCCGCGGGCTTCTTAGCTGCCGGTTTGGCTGCTGCTTTCCCAGCTGTTTCCACCGGCTTGGCTGCCGCTTTCGCAGCTGTTTCCGCTGCCTTTGCCACGGTTTTTACCGCTGTTCCCTCTTTTTTATCCGAAACGGCAGTTTCTTTTTCGCTCACCTCTGCTTTAGCCACTTCCACGTCGCTCCCTTCCGGCTTTTCGACCACTTTTTCTTCCGTTTTCAGATCCTGTTCTTTTGCGATCTGATTCGCCCTTTGAATACTTCCTTTACCTACTGGCAATTTTCACTACCTCCTTCGTTAGTTCCATATACTCCTGTGCACTTCTGCTGCTCTGCTTAAAAGCTATCACAGGCTGACTGTTATCCTGCGCCCATTCGATCGAGCTGTCCACCCGGATATATGTATCAAATAAGTGGACATCATCCATTTCCTGCAGTGTTTCCAACGTCTGCTTAAAATAGTTCTTTCTGGTATCCACCTTTGTTACCGCAATTCCCATCAGTCTCAGGTCCGGAGTGATCTCCTTTACCTCACTTAAAAACTCAAACATGTTAGCCAGTCCAAATAATCCCCAGGGGCTGGCCTCCACCGGTATGATCAAAAAATGCGAAGCGGCTAGGATATTCATAACCCATCCGCCCAGAGTCGGCGGCGCATCAATAAGAATATAATCATATTTCCCTGAATCCAGTACTGTCCGCAGACACTTCTTCAAAATATATTCCCTCTGCCATTTTGTAAACAACTCATATTCGATCCCGCTCATCAGTGTGGAAGAAGGGATCAAATCCAGCCCTTCATAACGGGTATGCTGCACATAGTGCTCCAGATCATTCTGATTCCGAATCGCATGATACAGGTTCTGGTTCCCACTGGCGAACCCCAAAGCCTCCTCCTCCGTAAAAAAGGAAAGCGTCAGGTTCATCTGCATATCCCCATCCACCAGCAGCACCTTATATCCCAGTTTTGTCAACCCGAATCCAACATTCGAACAGGTGGTGGACTTACCGCTTCCGCCCTTATTATTGGCAAAGCATAATACTTTCGTATCTCCCATAGCCGGTCTCCTTCACATTGTATGTAAAAATTATACTTCCTTAAGGGATTATTTTCAATAGGGATTCTTGGAATTGGATCCGACGGAGAATGTCATAATGACCATCACATACCCCAGCTTCTGCCAGACAAACACGATAACCAGTGCCCCAAAACGCCGTCTCTTCCCTGCCAAGCCACGGAACCTGTAAAAACGCCATATGTAACTTCTCGCCGATAACCGGCATACCGGCCACGAAAATAAACTGCCAGACGAATCCCTCTGACCTGCCACTTTGATTCCCCAACGCCGGAATACCCTCCAAAAGCGAGGACATAATCCACAACCTGTCCGCATACATTAGTGCATAAGGAAAAGGAGTGTGGAACGATGTTCGAAAGGAAACCAATACCGGAACTTACAAAAGATCTGAGAGCCAATACCTCCGCCGGGCTGACAGAAGTGGAGGCGGCGGCCAGACTACAGGAATATGGTAAAAACGCATTGGCGGAGGAAAAGCCGAAATCCTCTGCCCAGATGTTTCTGGAGCAGCTGAACGAACCTCTGATTTTCGTTCTCTTTGTTGCAGCGGGCGTCTCCATGCTGCTTCGGGAATTCGGAGATACTACGATCATTATGGCTGTAATCCTGCTGAATTCCATTGTCGGTGTCATCCAGGAGGGAAAGGCGCAAAAGGCGCTGGATGCGCTGAAAAAGCTGACAAGCCCGACCGCTCTGGTAAAAAGAGAGGGACAGACCTATGAGATCCCGTCTGAGGAATTGGTGCCGGGTGATCTGGTGATCCTGGAAGCCGGACGGCAGATTCCCGCAGACCTGCGTCTCATCTCCTCCGCCAGTCTGAAGATCGAAGAATCCGCTCTCACCGGTGAGTCACATCCCATAGAGAAAGATTCCGGCTTTCTGGCCTCCAAAGAACTTCCTCTGGGCGACCGCAGAAATATGGCCTATATGTCCACCAGCATCGTATATGGAAGAGGCAGCGGCTTAGTCACCGCAACCGGAATGCACACGGAGATCGGCCGGATCGCGGGTATGATATCCCGCACCCATAATGAGCCCACCCCGCTGCAGAAACGGCTGGCTGATCTGGGTAAACTACTCAGTATCGTGGCGGTATTCCTGTGCGTGGCGTTATTCGGCATCGCTATACTGCAGCACCGGAATATTTTCGATATGCTGCTTACGGCGATCTCTCTGGCGGTAGCAGCAGTTCCAGAGGGACTCCCTGCCATTGTCACCATCGTACTGGCTCTCAGTGTGTCACGTATGGTAAAAGTACATACGATCGTCCGGCGGCTCCCATCGGTGGAAACACTTGGCGCAGTGAGCATCGTCTGCTCGGACAAGACCGGGACTCTGACTCAGAATAAAATGACGGTGGTTCGAAGCTTTGTAAATCTGGAATTTCATACGACGGAAGAATTGGACGATGAGAAATACCGCTATCTGGTGGAAGGGCTGGTTCTCTGCAGCGATGCCACAGTGGAAGATTCCAGACGGATCGGAGATCCCACCGAACTGGCCCTGGTCGAGATGGGAATCAAATGCCATAAATCCAAACCCGTGCTGGAGCACCGAATGCCGCGGATGAATGAACTTCCTTTTGATTCCTCCCGAAAAATGATGACGACCATGCACCGCAGCTCCGGCACCACCATCTCCTTTACCAAAGGAGCCGGAGATGTAATTCTGGAGCGCTGTACTCATATTCTTCTGCATGGAAAATCGGTGCCCCTGACAGCCGGACACCGAAAAGAAATCCTTTCCGCTATGAATCATATGTCGGCGGATGCCCTGCGGGTACTGGCTCTCGCTATGCGCCGGGACAGTACATCTCTTGTGGAAAAGGGCATGACTTTTGTCGGCTTGGTCGGAATGATTGATCCGGTACGGCCAGAAGTCTACGACGCGGTACAACAGTTCCGGCATGCTTCGGTGCGCACGGTGATGATCACCGGTGATCATGTCAACACAGCCTATGCGATTGCCAGGGATATCGGAATCGCCGATCAGCCCAAACAGTGCATGGAAGGCGCGGAGCTGGATAAGATTCCGGAAGCGGAACTGCCTTCCAAGATTAAGAATATAACTGTCTTCGCCAGGGTATCTTCGGAACATAAAGTGCGGATTGTCAAAGCGTTTAAATCTCTGGGCAATATCGTGGCAATGACGGGAGACGGCGTAAACGACGCGCCCTCCCTGAAGACAGCGGATATTGGAATCGCCATGGGAATGAACGGCACAGATGTGGCCAAGAACGCCTCCGACCTGATCCTGACGGACGATAATTTCGCCACGATTGAAAAGGCGATCTCCGAAGGCCGGGGGATTTATGAAAATATAAAGAAATCTATACTGTTTTTGCTCTCCTCCAATTTCGGAGAGATCATTACAATGTTTTTATCCATCCTGATCGGACTGCCCAGTCCGCTGAAAGCCAGTCATATCCTGTGGATCAATCTGATCACAGACTCACTGCCCGCTCTGGCTCTCGGTGTGGACGAAAACGATAAGAAACTGCTGATGTCCCGGCCGCCCCGGAATCCGAAGGAGAATCTCTTCGCCCACGGCGGGCTGTTCTGCACCCTATTTTACGGTACACTGATTGCTCTGATCAGCCTGGTTGCCTTTATGACGATTCCCTATGTCTACCTTCAGGTCAACCATGCGGAATTTACTATGACGAATATCATGACGGTTCTGGCAGTCCCGGATCTGCTGGCCAGAGCACAGACCTATGCTTTTACCGTGCTGGGCCTTTCCCAGCTCTTCCATGCGATCGGTATGCGCAATGTGGAGGAATCTGTATTCAAGATCGGACTGTTCAACAACAAACTGATGATCCTTTCCTTCGTCCTCGGTTTTCTGCTGCAGTTCTCCGTAACAGAGATTCCCTCCCTGGTGACCATGTTCGGCACTGCGAAACTATCCCACGGAGAATGGGGCCGCCTGCTGTGCCTGGCATCCCTGCCGCTGTGGGCCCACGAAATCATGCTGATACCTACGTACTTATCGGTCCGCAAGAAACACTCCGCCGATGATCAGAACGGCACCGGCGAATCCCATGTAGGAAACTTTTTCACCCAGAATTAACCAGGCCGCAACCATCGTTACAAATGGATTCAAATAGATATAATTATTCGTCTTAATGATTCCGATCGACTTCACTGCCACATTCCATGTCACATAACCTGCCGCGCTGCCCAGCAATCCCAGGAACAGCAGGCTCACCAGCACATCCGGGTAGGCCAGCGCCGGCAGGTTGAATTCACCGCCCTGGACGATTACCACCGGCAACGTAGTGAGGAATCCATAGAGCATGATTTTTCTTGTCAGTACCAGATTATCATAACGGTGCACATATGCTTTCAGATTCACGGAATAGACGGCCCAGCACAGAGCCGCCAGTACGGTCAGCAGATCGCCCAACGGATTCAATTTTAACACAAAGGTCCCGTTAAACACTACCAGCATTACTCCGGCTAATGCGATCAGCGCCCCGCCCCAGGCGGACTTCTTAAGCTTCTCATCCTTGGTCATAATGTGGGCCAGTACGGCTGTGAAGATCGGCGCCGCGGCCAGAATGATACTGACGTTTGATGTGAGCGTGTAAGTCAGGGCCACATTTTCACACAAAAAATAAAGCGTGCTTCCCATCACGGCCAAACCGGCAATTCCCAGTTCGTCTTTCAGACTTTTTGGTTTTTCAAATTTTCTGCTGAGCAGTGCCAGAACCACATATGCCATCCCGAAGCGCATGACCATAATCTGGGCCGGCGTAAAGTAGGCCAGCATAATTTTGGAAGCGATAAAGGTGCTTCCCCATACAATTATCGTGAGACAGGCCAATGTATGGCCGAGTATCTGTGTTTTTTTCTCATTCTCTATCTTAAGTTTTTCCATTCTCTCCCTCATTTTTTCCTCGATGCGCTGCAAAGACATAGCAAAGGGGACGCTGTAAAAGGAATGCTCCCGGCAAATTCCCTTTCACAACAGTCCCCTGCGGCGGATCAAAATGATCTGGCGTTACTGGAAAAGATACTGAAGCGTTTTTACAGCATCTTCCATATTCTTCGTGCTGGTCGTGATTCCGATATACATCGGTTCCGTCTGATTAGTCAAAGAACCGTATAGCTGACTGTTCTCCAGTGAAATACCGACGCTGTACTCTCCTGTTGGCTCCTGCCCCTCTTCTTCTATCACACCGCTGGTCAGTATCTGTCCATTCAGTTTCTGATACAGGTCCGCCGGCAGTTCCTCAGTAAGATCCACGAACAGTCCCTGTTGTGCGTAGCTCAAAAACTGTTCCTGGTCCGCGATCATCACATCTACCATTCCAGCGGAGATATTGACCATCAGCTTCGTCCGGGTCGCCATATCGGAGCCGTCATCATTGAGCCACAGCGCATCCATGACCTCTATGGTATTCTTACTGGCATCCAGCCCCAGATAGTCCTGCAGGCTGGTCTTAAAATCTTCCAGGGCCTGTTCTTCCCACTGATCATTGACTACCGCCACATTAAGAGCCGCTTCCGGTTTCGGCTTCACCACCGTATAAATCACCGAACCGAGAAGAACTGCCGCTATCACCACAATGACCACTTTGAGCAGATAGTAATCTCTAAAAAACTGTAATTTTCCCTTTCCGTCCAGCTCCTTGAACTTTTCCCTGTCTTTCTTTTCATCCCGTTTCTGATATAACAAAGCATCATCGTCCAGCTTTGTTTTCTCTATCGTTTCCTTCGGCATAAACATACATTCCTTTCCTCAGCATGACCCACGTACACTGTCATAATTCTATCCTCTTTTGCTGCCCAGCGCTTCACAGCCTTAACAACTATTATAATCATCTTCTTATATAAAAGTAAATGCTCTATTTTCATTTCACAGATTTTTCAATATTTTATACCGTATGACTCATCCAGCCGCTAAGTGCTCATAGCTATAAAAAATAGTAGTGCTCGAAAAAGCCTCGCTGACTATTTTTCATGCATCGCACGTAAGCGGCCAAAGACAGCCGCTAAGTGCTCATAGCTATAAAAAATGGTTTGATTGTAAAAACCAAACCATTTTAACTGCATGAAATTATGTTATATCATCAGAACGTTTCTTTCACATTCCTGTTCAGGAATGTTCAGGAGGCTTCCTGCAGATTACTCAGCTTAGCCGCCTGGTCTGCGGCGATCAGACTGTCGATGACCTCATAGAGATCCCCGTCTAACACGGAATCCAGCTTGTGTAAAGTCAGCTTAATCCGATGGTCCGTTACACGTCCCTGCGGAAAATTGTAGGTTCTGATCTTCTCGGAACGGTCCCCGGTTCCCACCTGGCTTCTTCTGGCTTCCGCCTCGGCGTCATGTTTTTTCGCCAGCTCCAGTTCATATAGCCTGGATCGCAGCACTTTCAGCGCTTTGTCTTTATTTTTCAGCTGGGACTTTTCATCCTGGCAGGAAATCACGATCCCTGTGGGGATGTGGGTCAGACGCACGGCAGAGTCCGTCGTGTTGACACACTGGCCGCCGTTTCCGGATGCCCGGAACACGTCAAATTTACAGTCATTCATGTCCAGCTCCACGTCCACTTCTTCCGCTTCCGGCATGATCGCAACGGTAATGGTCGAAGTATGGATGCGGCCGCCGGATTCAGTCTCAGGCACCCTCTGCACACGGTGTACACCGCTCTCATATTTTAATTTGGAATACGCACCCTGGCCGGTAATCATAAATATGACTTCCTTGAAGCCGCCGATTCCATTCTCATTCACACTGATCATTTCTGTTTTCCAGCGGTTCCGCTCTGCAAACCGGACATACATCCGGTATATCTCAGCAGCAAATAACGCCGCTTCGTCTCCGCCTGCACCGGCCCGGATCTCCACAATTACATTCTTCTCATCGTTGGGGTCCTTGGGCAGCAGCAGGATCTTTAGCTGATGCTCTAACTGCGTCATCCGGTCCTTGGATTCATTTAACTCTTCCTTAGCCAGCTCCCGCATCTCCTCGTCGGATTCCTCCTCCAGCATAGCGAGACTGTCCTCGATATTCTGCTTACAGTTTTTATATTCCTGATAGGCATCTACAATCGGCGCCAAATCGTTCTGCTCTTTCATCAGCGTCCTGAAACGATTCTGATCATTGACTACCGAAGGCTCATTCAGTTCGCTCATGATTTCTTCAAACCGTATCAATAAGTCTTCCAGTTTGTCAAACATCTATAATTCCTCCTTTAATCTCCCGCACACTACGCGGTCTAAACCTGCCAGGTCCTTGATCACCCGGACTTCTTCATAATTATGCTCTTTCAACAGTGACGACACCGTTTCTCCCTGATCATATCCGATTTCCAGATAGAGCCATCCACCCGGCGTGAGATAACCGTCCGCTTCGGCGCCGATCCTCCGGTAGAAATCCAGTCCGTCCGCTCCGCCATCCAGAGCTGATAAGGGTTCGTGATCCCTGACCTCCGGCATCAGACCTTCGATCACTTCCGTGGGAATATAGGGAGGATTCGAGACAATCAAATCGAATTGCCCCTCTATCTGTTCAAAGAGATCTCCCTGACGCCAGCTTGCATCCACACCAAGCCGTCCGGAATTCATTTTTGCAACTTCCAGCGCTTCTGCGGATATATCCGTACCTATGCCGAATATATCATTTCTTCCATATAATAAACTTAATAAAATGCACCCTGAGCCCGTACACAGATCCAGCACTTTCATACCCGGCATCAGCCTTCGCTTCGCTTCCTCCACAAGAACTTCCGTATCCTGTCTTGGTATCAGCACCCGTCGGTCCACCTGAAACGCAAGGCCGTAGAATTCCTGTTCCCCGGTCAGATGCTGAAGCGGGATATGCGCGCAGCGCGCATCCAGAAGCCGGTCATAATTCTCCCACATACCGTCGTCCATGGGTTCCCGCTGGTGCAGCAGATACTGCGCATTCGTGAGTCCGGAAGCGAAATTCAGTAAATACCACGCGTCAAACCGGTATTCCTCAATCTGTGACTGTGCCAGCTTCTTTTCTCCGTATACTTTTGCTTCCTGAAACGTCATGCTTATCTCCCAACTGTTCTGCGCCGAATTCTTCGGTCAGATATGCTTTCCAGTCAAAAACAGCCTCCACAGCGGTAATCGCTACCTCGATCATGCTGTCATCCGGTTCCTTCGTCGTCAGCCCCTGCATCCAGAGGCCCGGCTTACTTAAGATTTCGATCAGCTTATTGTCCGTATTGCCGGCCAGGCGGATAAATTCGTAAGCCACTCCAGCGATCAGCGGCACCAGCAGAACTCTGCTGAGCAGGCGCAGTACCGGCGAATCCACCCGGATAAACATGAAGAAAAATACACTGATAATAACAACCATCAAAAGAAAACTGGTGCCGCAGCGCTTATGCTGTTTTGAGCTGCTGCGCACGTTCTCCACGGTCAGTTCTTTTCCATGCTCCACACAGTTGATACATTTATGTTCGGCTCCATGATACATGTAAACCCGTTTGATATCCTTCATACAGGAAATCAGTGCTACATAGGATATAAACAGGATAATACGGATAGCCCCTTCTATAATCGCAAGCACTGTATAGGAAATGATGTACTTCTTAAAATAGTTGGCAATCAAAAGCGGCAGTACCATAAAGATCCCGATCGCCAATACCACCGACAGAACGATAGCCAGTCCCATGACTACCTTCTCCGCCTTATCTTTGAACAGCTTCTCCATGACCTGATCCGCCTTGGATGCCTGGGTTTCTTCTTCCTCTTCATAGAAGCTGGCCGAAAAGGTCAGCGTCTTCATTCCCAGCACCAGGGAATCGATAAATGCAAATATCCCTCTGATAAACGGCCATTTCTTAATCCCTGCGTTCTTTATTACACCCTCATAATTACTAATCTGTAATTCTATCTCCCCATCGGGCTTTCTCACGGCAACAGAGTATTCATCCCCATGCTTCATCATGATACCCTCGATCACTGCCTGCCCGCCGATTCCTGAAGATTTCATATGTTTACCTCCAATGGCTCATGACTGCGCCATACATTTTACGGAAAAAAGAGTTTCCCTGCGAAACTCCCTTTCATTTTCTTAAAAAATGAGGTTGAGATTAAATAACCTCAACCTTCTCTATCTGCCTTATTTGTTTTCGTTCATGCCATACTTACGGTTGAACTTATCGATACGTCCGCGAGCGGATGCTGCTTTCTGCTGTCCGGTGTAGAACGGATGACATTTGGAACAAACTTCCACGTGGATTTCGTTCTTTGTGGATCCGGTTACAAAAGTATTTCCGCAGTTGCAGGTTACCGTAGCCTGATGGTATGTCGGATGAATTCCTTCTCTCATTGTTTTCACCTCTCTATATCTACTTTCTGTCCCCTTGGGGATCTTACATACGTTACTAATAAACAGCTTTCATATTGTATCATACCCACGAGCTGATTGCAAGTTTTTCTTAAATAAATTTTGTTTTTTTAACCATCTGTACAAACTCCATATTGTTCTTGGTCCGCACAAACATATTCAGTATATTTTCCACAGCTTCGTCGGTGCGCAGGCCGTTCAGCGCCTTGCGCATCAGATAAACCGCCTCCTGTTCTTCCCTGGTCAGGAGCAGATCCTCTCTTCTGGTACTGGACTTCTGTATGTCGATGGCCGGGAAAATCCGTTTTTCCTGAAGCTTTCTGTCCAGAACCAGCTCCATATTACCGGTTCCTTTGAACTCCTCATATACCACATCATCCATCTTACTGCCCGTATCCACGAGAGCGGTAGCCAGAATCGTAAGGCTCCCCCCTTCCCGCATGTTTCTCGCGGCTCCGAAAAATCGTTTTGGCATGTGTAAGGCCGCCGGGTCCAGACCTCCGGAAAGCGTTCTTCCACTGGGCGGCACTGTCAGGTTATAGGCCCTGGCCAGTCTCGTTATGCTGTCCAGCAGGATCACTACGTCCTTCCTGTGTTCCACCAGGCGCTTCGCCCGCTCGATCACCATCTCCGACACCCGTTTGTGATGTTCCGGAAGCTCATCAAAAGTGGAGTAGATCACTTCCACGTTTTGTCCCTCGATCGCTTCCTTGATATCTGTAACCTCCTCCGGCCGTTCATCGATCAGCAGGATAATCAGATGCATTTCCGGATTATTGGTTATAATCGACTTGGCCACATCCTTTAACAGGGTCGTCTTACCTGCTTTCGGGGGAGAGACGATCATACCACGCTGCCCTTTTCCGATCGGAGAAATGACATCCACGATACGCATGGCAATGCTGGACTGTGAACGTTCCAGACGCAGTCTTTTATTGGGGAATATAGGCGTCATGTCTTCAAAATTAAATCTGCGGTTCGCCTCTGAAGGATGAAAGCCATTGATACTCTTTAAATAAAGTAACGCACTGAACTTTTCCTGCTGGGTTTTAATCCTGGTATTGCCGCATAAGATATCACCGGTTTTCAGATTAAATCTGCGGATCTGAGATGGGGATACATAGACATCATTTTCTCCTGGGAGATAATTAGCACATCGGATAAATCCATAGCCATCCGGCAGTACCTCCAGTATTCCATTGGCCGTCACACCACTGTCCAGCTGTTCCATATCCGGGACATTCGCTCTGCTCTCTCCATCCTGCCTGTCTTCCCGGTTTTCCTGCTTCCTATCTTCCCTGGGCTCAGGCTGCGGCTGGATTCTGATATCCTCCCGGGACTGTGCCTGGGTTCTTGAGTCTTCTCGGAACTGCGTCTGACTCCTTGATTCTTCCCGGGTCTGCACCTGATTCCTGGTCTCCTCCCGGGACGGAGACTGGTTTCGTTCTTCTGCTCTGGACGGTGTCTGAGTTCTTGTCTCTTCCCGGGGCGAGGCTTGATTTCTTGTCTCTTCCCTAGCCGTGGCCTGATTTGTTTCTTCCCGGGGCGAAGTTTGGGATCTTACCTCTTCCCTGGTCTGGTTCTTATATCGCGGTCGCTGCTGGCTGGACACGACTCTCTTCCTCGTCTCGTTCAGCGGCTTTACCGCCTGTTTTTCTTCTTTATCCTGTTTCAGTCCTTCTTTATGCTGTTTCAGTTCTTCCTTTTCCTGCCTGTTCTCATCCTGTTCGGCTGCCTTGGCCGACTCCCCTTCCGCCTTCTGATCCTCTACAAGCATCAGTTGGATCAGGTCGCCTTTACGCAGCCCGGAGGTCCCTTTCATGCCGCGGGCCTTCGCGATGTCTTTCAGCGCTGCCAGTGATAACGATTCGTATTTTTCCCGATTCATGCTATTCTCCTTTATTTATTCTGTTCTGTATTACCGTTTTGGTTTACATGCTGGGATTCATGTCAGAAACGACTATGACTTTAATTTCCAATTATTTTTATTATACACACAGGAAGTAAAATTGACAAGCGGTTTTTCCTTTGTAGAAAAGACTGATGTAAAAACGATCCGACAGCAAGAGCCTTTGAACCGGGAACACATGATGTGTTCCCGGTTCAAAGGCTCTGTTCCTGTCTCCGGGAGACTGCAAGTTAAACTATATCATAATCTCTTTAAAAATCTCCTTAAGTCCAGGGTAAATCCTGCGGAATTTTTGATAGCGCTCTTCATAGAGATCCACCGTTTCAGGATCCGGTTCTATGGTAGCGGTGATACGGATCAGTTTTTTGGCAGCCTCCTCTACGGATTCGAATTCTTTGTTGGCTACTGCCGCCAGTATCGCTCCACCATAAGCAGGCCCCTCTTCCACCTCGATCAGGTCTACTTTCAGGTTGAGGATATTGGCGATCATCTGCCGCCATAGAGGGCTCCTGGCCCCGCCGCCGCAGATTTTAGTGCGTTCCATGTGGATACCCAGGTCTTTGGCGATCTCCAGGGAATCGCGCAGAGCGAAGGCTACCCCCTCCAGGACCGCCTGTGTCATATCGGACCGGGTGGTGTCCATCGTCATTCCGATGAAGGTTCCTCTGGCATTGGGATCATTATGCGGGGAACGCTCTCCCATCAGGTAAGGCAGAAAAAACACGTGATTGCGGCCAAGCGCCGGTATTTTGTCCTGCTCTGCCTGATAGTCAGCGGTTTGCAGAATGTCATCCATCCACCATTTGTTGCAGGATGCGGCGCTGAGCATGCAGCCCATGAGGTGGTAATGCCCATCGGCATGGGCGAAAGAATGAAGGCCGTTGTGGGCATCCACCCCGAAGTTTTTACTGGAAATAAAGATGGTTCCGGAAGTCCCAAGAGATATATTACACATACCGTCGCCTACAGTTCCGGTTCCCACTGCTGCGGCAGCGTTGTCACCTGCTCCCGCGGCTACGATGACTGACCGGGGCAGGCCCAGCGTCTCAGCGATTTTGTTTGTTATCGTACCGACACATTCATAACTCTCGTATACACGAGCCAGCTGCGCTTCCCGTATTCCACAGATTTCTTCCATTTCTTTGGACCAACAGCGGTTTTTGACATCAAAGAGCAGCATACCGGAGGCATCGGATACGTCCGTACAGAAGACACCGGTCAGACGGTAAGCTAGATAATCTTTTGGAAGCATTATTTTGCTGATTTTCTGGAAATTTTCCGGTTCATTTTCTTTTACCCACAATAGTTTTGGAGCGGTAAAACCAGCAAACGCGATGTTGGCGGTATAACCGGTCAGTTTTTCCATTCCGATCACACCGTTCAGATATTCACATTCTTTGATGGACCGGCCATCATTCCAGAGAATAGCCGGGCGGATCACCTGGTCTTTTTCATCCAGAATAATCAGACCATGCATCTGGCCCCCAAAGCTTATGCCGGCTACCTGTTCTTTGTCCGTGCCTGCAAGCAGTTCACGAATCCCTTCTATCGTCTGCTCGTACCAGTCTTCCGGGTTCTGTTCCGACCACCCCGGGTGTGGGAAATATAAGGGATATTCACGGGATACGATCTTTTGGATGCTGCCCTGGGCGTCCATCAGCAGTAATTTAACCGCCGAGGTTCCCAGATCAATACCTATATAGAGCATAATATCCTCCTTTCATTTATCCTGCAGAAGGCAGGCGTTCAAAACTCACAGCGAACTTGAGTAACTTTCGCTATAGATTCTCCGGTATTTTTATTTCATTTTTCATATAGAAGTATTGTCTGTCCGGTTTCTGTCCGTTGACCAGATAATGAACAGCCAGGGTAACGGATTGATACCCCTGGGTCCATGGCTGCTGGCAGATGGTGCCCAGAATTTTTTCTTCTTTCAGCAGTTTCGTTATGGCCGGCGTCAGGTCGCTGCCAACTATTTTTACAGGGTGGGGACTTTCCATATTCTGTCTCTGCCAGTCAGCCACCGCACGGCACACCCCATCGGCCGCTGCCGCTGCTATGTATACCGCATCCATAGAGGGATGCCGTTTTAGCATGGCAAGCGTTTGGGCATAGCCGGTCTCTTTGTCATCCTCCGTCTCTATGATGTCCAGAATCCGCAGATCGGGAAATCTATTCTTTTGCGTCTCGAAGAAACCTCTGATCCGTTGATTATGACCCAGAATTTTCACGGAGCCGGCCGCGATGCCCACCTGTCCTTTGCCGTCTGTCGCGATACCCAGGATTCCACATGCCGTTCGCCCGCTTTTCAGATAGTCGCAGCCCACGTAACAGAGTCTTTGGCTGCCTTCGATATCCGTATTCACGGTGATCACCGGTATGTTTTTTTCTGACAGATCATTGATTTTTCTGGCTATCCGCTCGTCGTTGATCGGGTTCAGGATGAGAAAATGAATCTGTTCTTCCAGCTGATCCATAAGCCGAAGCTGTTCTTCCACCTGATATCCCTTCATAGTCATCACCTGTACCTGAATGCCGAATTCGGAAGCTTCCTGTTCCGCTCCTTTGATTCCCTTTAAGATATCATCAAAGAATTCATTCCCTCTGGCACACAGAATCACACCTATGATAAAACTCTTCTTCCGAGCCGCCAGGGCTTTCCCGGCCGCATTCGGCCGATATCCCAGTTCTACCGCGATCTTTTGTATGCGTTCTTCTATCTCAGGCTTGACATGGCCCCGATTGTTAATGACCCGGTCTACGGTCCCTCTGGATACACCCGCTTTTTCCGCGATCTGTTTGATTGTCACCGACATAAGCTCGTCTCCGTTAAATTCTACTATGCAAATGGATTTTCCGAAGGATATCTCATCTCTTTCGGCTGATTAAATCCGATATCCTCCACTCCCAAATATTTGAATACCTCAAACAAGGTTTTCCCAAAATGTCCGAAAGCTACCGCTCCGTGATGCGGATAGTGTTTCTCCACCAGTACATGACGATAAAATCTTCCCATATCGGGAATAGCGAATACTCCGATTCCGCCGAAAGATCTGGTCGCTACCGGAAGGATCTCGCCCTCGGCCACATATGCCTTCAATTTTGCGTCCGCGGTACTCTGCAGGCGGTAGAAGGTGATCTCCCCCGGAACCAGATCTCCCTCCAGAGTTCCCTGGGTCACTTCTTCAGGCAGAGTACGGGCCATAATCATCTGATATTTCATTTCGCAGAAGCTCAGTTTTCCCGCAGCCGTGTTTCCACAGTGGAATCCCATAAAAGTGTCGCTGAGGCCATAAGAATACTTACCGGCGATCTCTTCCTGATACATATCTTTAGGAACTGTATTATTGATATCCAGCAGAGTCACTGTATCTTCGCTGATGCACATTCCGATGAATTCACTTAAAGCTCCGTAGATATCCACTTCGCAGGACACCGGAATCCCCTTGGCAGTCAGGCGTCCATTCACATAGCAGGGAACGAATCCGAACTGTGTCTGAAAAGCCGGCCAGCATTTCCCGGCGATTACCACATAATCCCTGGAACCTTTGTGTTCCTCCACCCAGTCCAGCAAAGTAACCTCATACTGCGCCAGCTTGGCTAAAATCTCCGGCTTTTTATTTCCCGCTCCTAATTCTGCCTCCATTTCCTCCACCACAGACGGTATCCTCGGATCACCGGCGTGATTATGATAAGCCTCAAACAGATCCAGCTCTGAATTCTCTTCAATCTCAACGCCAAGGTTATAAAGCTGTTTGATCGGAGCGTTACACGCCAGAAAATCCTGCGGTCTGGGACCAAAACCAATCACTTTCAAATTCCGCAAACCGATTATCGTTCTGGCAATCGGCAGGAATTCTGCGATCCGGTCCGCACAGTCCTGTGCATCTCCAACCGGATTTTCCGGAATATAAGCCCTTATATTCCGCAGATCCAGATTATAGCTGGCATTCAGCATACCACAGTAAGCGTCTCCGCGCCCGCCCACCAGATTATCACCGGTCTCTTCCGCCGCCGCTATGTACATAACCGGTCCGCCAAACTCCTTCCCCAGCAAGGTTTCCGCCGACTCAGGGCCAAAATTGCCAAGATATACTATCAAAGCGTTACACCCTGCCTCCCTGACCTGAGCCAGAGCCTTTCTCATATGGACTTCCGTCTCAATACAGGTCGGACATTCATAGATATCACCATATCTGTCCTGATAAGCCTTCACTACCGCTTTCCGTCTGTTCTCAGACAGCGACATGGGAAAACAATTTCTGGATACCGCTACGATTCCTGCTTTTACAACTGGTATGTTATTCATGTTCTAATCTCCTTTTCTTTCTAGTATTTTAGGCATCGTTTACGTTTGTGCTCGAGCACATTTTATAAATATAATAGTATCTCTCTTTGCGAATCTTGTCAATCATTATTGCAAATAAATTTTGTTCAATACGATACTTTCCCCGGGGCTGGGTGAGTCAGCGGCTTAAAACTTAGGTCAGCTGAAAAAGAGTTTCGCTTGCGAAACTCTCCGCCTGCGGCGGGCCGCGTAAGCGGCATCTTCCTTTCCGCCGCTGTGCGATCCCGCGGAGCGTTTTTTATTTCATAGGAGCACTTTCCTATGAAACAAAAAAAGCCCCGCCAAAACCTGCACACATCGCAGGTTTCGCGGGACTAAGTCCATTAAATCATCTAAAAATTATTGCCATTCCATCCCCAATAGCTGACCTCTTCGTACTTTACATAGATCTGTGATGGAGCAATGCTTAGATTTGTTTCCAATATCTTTGTTATCTCACCGGTCAGCCGGTCGTAATCTTCCGCGGAAGCACTGCCATAGATTTTCACTTCCACAAACGCCATCCTCTGGTCGGCTTTCCCCTTAAAGTACATAGGAACCTGATCTTCAAAGGTAATCATCAGCCAGCTCTCGCTTTTTCCGGGAATGCAGGTTATGGCATGGCCCAACTGCTCCTTAACCGTCTGCTCCTGATCACTGTTTATCTCCGCGTTGGTCTTGACGTTAATGCAGGGCATTCTTTATCACTCCTATTTTTTGTCCACATATTTTTTAATATTGGATGCGTTAACATATTTCTGAGTATCCTCGCCGTCCACTACCACCAGGGTAGGTGCCTGCATGACACCGTATTTTTTGGCCAGCTCAGCATTTTCTTCCGCGTCCACCAGCTCATACTGTTCGTCTGACAGCATCTCTTTGGCAATCTTGCAGTTCGGGCAGGTTTTGGTAGTAAACAGGTATTTCATGGAGGGGGCCGGAGTGATCGTCACATCCTCTTTGGATACCGTTACGATATTGGTCCGTACTCTCTTCATGCAGGAATTGTCGATATCGTACAGGGTACGGTTCTTGTATTCCTGGGATTTTCCTTCGTTCCAGTTCTGTACCGGCCGGTAATATCCGGTGATACGGCTGTAAACCTCCGCTTCCGCTCCGCACTCAGGGCACGTAAAATGCTCGCCGCTGATATAGCCGTGGGTCTTGCAGATCGAGTAGGTCGGTGACATCGTGTAATAAGGAAGTTTATAATTCTCCGCGATCTTACGCACCAGGGCCGCGGCCGCTTTCCAGTCCGGAAGCTTCTCTCCCAGGAATGCGTGGAATACGGTTCCGGATGTGTACAGGGTCTGCAGTTCATCCTGAATATCCAGCGCGTCAAAAATATCCGCTGTATAATCCACCGGAAGATGGGAGCTGTTGGTATAGTAAGGAGTATCCCCTTCTTTTCCTGCGGTAATGATATCCGGCCAGCGCTTTCTGTCGTGCTTCGCCAGACGATAGCTGGTGGATTCCGCAGGGGTAGCCTCCAGGTTATACAAATCACCGTATTCTTCCTGGTAGTCAGCCAGCCGCTCTCTCATATGGTTCAATACTTGCTTGGAGAACTCCTGGGTCTCTTCGTGGGTCATATCCTTGCGCAGCCAATTGGCGTTTAAACCGGCTTCGTTCATACCGATCAGGCCGATCGTGGAAAAATGATTGTCGAAAGTACCAAGGTAACGTTTGGTGTAAGGATATAAGCCTTCGTTCAGAAGCTTTGTAATCACTTCCCTCTTAATCTTTAAAGATCTGGCGGAAATATCCATCATCCGATCCAGTCTCTTATAGAAATCCTGTTCATTCTGGGCCAGGTAAGCGATTCTGGGCATATTGATGGTTACAACGCCCACACTTCCGGTACTCTCGCCGGAACCAAAGAACCCGCCTGTTTTCTTGCGCAGCTCGCGCAGGTCCAGACGCAGACGGCAGCACATACTGCGGACATCACTGGGCTGCATATCGCTGTTAATATAATTTGAGAAGTACGGGGTTCCGTATTTCGCAGTCATCTCAAACAAGAGACGGTTATTTTCCGTATCAGACCAGTCAAAATCACTGGTGATAGAGTAGGTGGGAATCGGATACTGGAAGCCCCGGCCGTTGGCATCGCCTTCGATCATAGTCTCGATAAAGGCCTTATTGATCATATCCATTTCCATCTTACAGTCTTTATATTTGAAGTCCATCTCCCTGCCGCCTACGATAGCCGGAAGCTCCGCTAAGTCGTTGGGTACGGTCCAGTCCAGCGTAATATTGGAGAAGGGAGCCTGAGTACCCCAGCGGCTGGGCGTATTCACACCGTAGATAAAGGACTCAATACATTTTTTCACTTCCCGGTAGTTCAGGTTATCTACCTTAACAAAGGGCGCCAGATAGGTATCGAAGGATGAGAACGCCTGAGCGCCGGCCCATTCATTTTGCATAATGCCAAGAAAGTTTACCATCTGGTTGCACAGCACGGACAGATGCTTCGCAGGTGAGGAAGTAATCTTTCCGCGGATACCCCCCAGCCCTTCCTCGATCAGCTGCTTTAAGGACCATCCCGCGCAGTATCCGGTCAGCATGGATAAATCATGCAGATGTATATCCGCGTTCCGGTGCGCACTGGCGATCTCCTCATCATAGATCTCGGACAGCCAGTAGTTGGCGGTCACGGCTCCTGAGTTGCTTAAGATCAGCCCTCCTACCGAATAAGTCACGGTAGAGTTCTCTTTTACACGCCAGTCTTCTACTTTTACATAACTGTTTACGATTTCCTTATAGTCCAGAATCGTGGACTTCATATTACGGATCTTTTCCCGCTGCTTCCGGTATAAAATATAGGCCTTTGCCACATCGGTGTAGCCGGCCTGTTCCAAAACCTTCTCCACACTGTCCTGCACATCTTCCACGTGAACCAGGTTGTCCTTGATCTTAGACTGAAAGTCTGCTGTCACTCTCAGGGACAGCAAATCGATAATATCCTGATTAAATTCTTTTTCCGTTGCGGTGAATGCCTTCTGAACTGCGCCACTGATTTTGGCCAGATCAAAATCTGCCACTTCGCCGTCTCTCTTTACTACACGAAACATCTCACTCTCATCCTTCCCATGTCATCAATTAATCTCTTTACGTCAGCAATCAAATTGTAGCAGATTTCTAATTGGGAGTCAATAGAAAAACACTATATCTTGTATGTTTTATTAATTTCATACAAAATATAGTGTTAGTGTCGATAATCACCCAGAAACTCTTGCATAAAGCTCTTTGGGCACATATGCTTTTACATAAATCCCGTTATCCCGATAATCCTCGCTGATCAGTCCTCCCTGCTCCCTGATCAGCGCGATCAGCCCGGCTTTCTCATAGGGAAAGACCCGCTCCAACAGCATGTGGCGCTCATGGAGCACCTCATCCAGGATTTCTTTCAGACGCTCTAACCCTTCGCCGCTTCTGGCTGAAATCTTCAATGTCTTATCCGCTTTAAAATCGCGTAAATCGACAGGTTCGGCCACTTTGTCCTGCTTGTTAAACAAGGTGATTATAGTCTTGCCCGCGATCCCCAGATCCGCCAGTGTCTCATAGACTACGTACATCTGTTTTTCCACCTGTGGATTGGACACATCCACAACATGTAGTATCATATCCGCGTATTTCGCCTCTTCCAATGTGCTGCGGAATGCCTCAATCAGATGATGAGGCAGCTTACGGATGAATCCTACGGTATCTGTCAGCAGTATCTGCTGATTGCTGGGCAGAATTAAACTCCTGGTAGTGGGGTCCAGTGTAGCAAAAAGCTGATCCTCTTCCAGTACCTGCGCGCCGGTGAGCGTATTCAGAAGTGTCGACTTCCCCGCATTGGTGTAACCTACGATGGCGGCCACCGGGATTCTATTCTTCTGCCTCTGGCTGCGCGTAACCTCGCGGTGGCGTTTGACCTCTTTTAGTTCCCGGTTTAGCTGCGCGATCCGTTCTTTCACCAGCCGCCGGTCCATCTCCAGTTTTTTCTCACCCGGGCCCCTGGTGCCGATACCTCCGCCCAGCCTGGACAGGGAGCTTCGAAGCCCCACCAGTCTTGCCAGCTGATATTTTAACTGGGCCAGCTCCACCTGGATCTTTCCTTCGCTGGTGGACGCTCTCTTAGCGAAAATATCCAGGATCACCAGCGTGCGGTCCATGATCTTGGTGTCCAGTGCATCTTCCATATTCCGCAGCTGCGCCGGAGAGAGTTCGTCGTCACATATGATACCGGTTGCCCCAGTCTCGTAAATCATCTCCGAGAGTTCCTCTAATTTTCCGGACCCCAGATAAGTCCCCGGATGGATCTGCGTCCGTGTCTGAATCAACACGCCTACCGTCTGCGCCCCCGCCGTGGAAGCCAGTTCCTCAAGCTCTGTCAGGGAGTCTTGCGTGTCGTCTCCGTCATTTAAGGATACTCCGACTAAAATTACTTTTTCCTTAATTTCTTCAAATTCTATCATTTATGCCTCTCCGCCTTCGCCATCCTGTCCTTCCGGATTTTGGCTGTCTCCTTCATCAGTATCTCCACTTTCTCCCGGATTATCGCCTTCCCCGGCTGATTTCGTCCGTCTGGTCTGAAGGAATTCATTTTCTTTCTGCGCTTTCGTATCTTCCGGGAATTCCTCAAGATAAGCAGCCATCTTAGACGCCGCTGTGTCAAAATCCAGAAGATATTCGTACACAACCGCTTCGTTAAACAGTAAAGTCTGGCGGAAGGAAGTGTCTCCGGTCATGGTAAGCCCGGCCTGGAAACTCTGTAAGGCGCCTTCGTAATCCCCTTTGTTCCTTTTGCACACGCCCATAATATTGTAGACTTCCTGGCTTTCCTGGCCCTTTTCCTGATACTGCTGGTAGTAATCTAACGCAGTGTCCGGGTCCTGTACCGCCTCATAGGTTTTTCCCAGATAGAGCAGGCTTTCCGTGTTCTCTTTTTCCAGAGCCGCTTTCAGCTCTTTTTCCGCATTCTGGTAATCTCCGAGATAATAATAGATCTCTCCCCGTTTCAGGTAGTCTTTGTCCTTCTTTCCCTCCAGCTTTAACGCTTGATTCAGATATCCCTTTGCTTTCTCCGCATCGGTTTGAACCAAGGATTCATAAATGCGGATATAAGACTCATAATTTTTCCCGTCCATTTCCATCGCCTGGTCAAAATCTGCATAGGCCTTCTCTGTCTCACCCGCGGCGATATAGGCCGATCCCCGTAAAATATAAAGATCCGCACTGGCTTTATAATCAATCAGATTCGTGTAGGTATCAATAGCTCCGCTGTAATCATTGCTCTTATACTGAGCCGCTGCTTTATAATAGGAAATATCCAGTTCCAGCTCCCGAACACGTCCCGGGGCCTGCTGCAACGCCTTGGTAAAAGATGTGACCGCCGCCGTGTAATCCCCGGAATTCATATGCTTGATCCCCTGATCCCGATACGTCAGTTCCATTTCCTGTTTTGTATTAGAGCAGCCGGACAGCATCAGCACCGTTCCGGCAATCAATAACCAGGTGAGAAATCTTTTCATAAATAACCTCCAGTAGTCTGCTCCTGTCTTCTTGGTTCCCTGCTACGGCTTTCATTATAGCAAAGATTTCTCCGGAAATATAGATAAAATTTGACGGATATGCAGGTTCCGGCATTTATTTTTCTCAGTTAACAGAAATTTAACAACTCTAAAAGATGGTCTGTTTTTGACGAAAACCCCGAAGTTATCAACACTTTCCGTCCATTTTTTGACAAACCTTAAGGAAAAATTTAGATTCAGTCGAGCCCGATTTATTGTAAATTTTAATTAATTATGATAGTATGAAAGCGTCATTAAATTTATGAGGAGGATATCATAATGGACGAAAACAACAATCAGGTACCAGACACACAAGAACAGCCAACCTTTGAGCAGCCTCAATTCGACCAGCCGGTATATGAGCAGCCTCAGGCTTATTACGAACCCGAACAGCCCCAGGGCGGTAAAGGAATGGCGATCGCCTCTATGGTTTTGGGTATCGTATCAATCGTAGTATCCTGCTGTTATGTATATGCGGCATTTGTAACCGGTATTATCGGCCTCGTTTTAGGTATTATCGCGTTAAAAAAACAGGCTCCCGGAAGAGGCATGGCGATTGCGGGTATTGTTACATCCATCATCTCATTGGTATTAGCGATCGTACTACTTATTGTCGGCGTAGCGGCAGTCAGCTACCTGACCAACATGGGATATGACATTAATAGTATGTACTAAAAAAATGAATGAGAAAAAGGACCGGTATATGCTTTCCGGTCCTTTTTCGTGAGTGAAAAAATGTTCCTGTTATGATTTCCTTTTATTATCCTCTCTTATGGTATGAGATATGGAAAAAAATTCCGTGCTATAAAGTATAAAAACATAAGGCTCAGCACAACCCACCAGAACCGGCAGTCCCGCGGAAGGATCTTCCTGTGACGTCCGAATACATAAGTGAGCCCTTCCACATACAGCAGGGAAAGTACAATTCCCAGCACCACGGGGGTAATATTATATCGAAGCGACGTAAAGATATCCCCATGCAGCAGAGCCAGCACACTCCTGGTATTTCCACAGCCGGGGCAATAAAAACCCGTCATCCTGCGGAACAGACACGCCGGAAAAAGCTCGGCCATCCGGCCACCAAACTGATGTAAAAATAGGAAAGTAACCAATCCTGCCGGCAGGATCAGCAATATCCCCGCCTTATATAATTTTTCTTTATAGATTCTTTTTCTATACCATTTTATCCTATACTGTTTTTCTTTTTGAGATTCGCTTTGTTTTTGCATCATGAACCGATTATAGCACACGTAATAGCATCCGGGAACCATTAATTTTGGTTCAATACCGCTTCAATCTGGTCCCTGGTCGGAAGGGAAGAGATTGCCCCTTTACTCTGCACACAGATCCATCCACTGACATTTCCATATTCCATCGCCTTGAGCAGCTTCGCTTCATCCAATTTATCGATCTGATCCACGCCCTGGATCAAAAGGCTGGACAGGAACCCGCCCCAGAACGCATCTCCTGCCCCGGTGGCATCCACTGCTTTGGCTCTGCGTCCGGGAATTCTCAAAACCTTGCCGCCAAAGAAGCATTTCGCTCCTTCCGCTCCCAGAGTCTCCACTACCAAAGCGATCTGGTTTTGCTCCATCAGCTTCGGAATATGCTCTTCCCCACCCATCATTTCCACTTCCTCCTCCGATATCTTCAGCAGATCCACATAAGGGAGGATTTCAAATACTTTTCTGGCTGCGGCTTCCTGATCATCATCCCACATCACATTCCGATAATTCACATCAAAGCTTACGATTTTTCCTTTTTCATGTCCGGCCTTCAGCGCATAGATAGTGGCGTCAGACGCGCTTCCTTTGGACAGGGAGCAGGAGCCGGCATGGATCATTTTCGTGGCATCCAGATTCGCGCGGTCGATGTCTCCCACAGTGAGCAGCATGTCCGCCCCTGGTTTTCTGGCAAATGTAAACGTGCGCTCGCCATTCCCGGACAGTGTAACAAACGCCATAGTGGTAACCGCATCCCTGGTCAATTCCGGACACAGTACCTTCACATCGTTTTCCTTCAGCGTGTCAGCCAGAAATCTGCCAAAATCATCATCGCCCATTTTACCGCAGAAGCCGGAATCCAGACCGTTCCTGGCCACCGCGATCGCCACATTGGCTGGCGCTCCTCCTGCATTTTTTACATAACTGCAGGGCTCACTGCCCGGTATAAAATCAATCAACATTTCCCCTACACAAATTACATCCATGTCTTCATCCTCCACTATCCTTTTTCAAATTAACTGCCGGCGGCCCAGTCCCGGGTCCATACAAAACTTCCGTAAAACGCACTTATATAAAACCCTTTGATGAAACACTTTTATTATAGCGAATCCTACATTACGTGTCAAAATATTTTCACTATTTTTTTCTACCGCAGCAGTCGTATCTGTATTTCTTTCCACAATCATTTCCCATTACCAGATGAATTCATACTGGCAGACTGTCCCTCACACACAACGCCCCATACCCCACCTGCGAATTCGGATATGCTGCTGTCAAGTATGGACTAATATATGAAAAAAAATAATTTAGCTCCCAAAAAGAATCTGTCCAGGCCGCGGTTGCTTTTCTCAGATTTAATACTGTCAAAACAACAGGTTCCTTCCTATCACAGAACGCTTCTACGGCTGGATGGGGCTGATTACCAATTTGCAGATGCACTCCCGGCGTGGAGGCAAACCGAAAATAGACAACACGAGACAGACAGCAAAGCAATTTGTAGTAAGCAAAGACATCGCAAATTAACTTTGCTTTCACCTGTCTGCAATTGGAACAGCGACCTGCGTAATGTAGTCAGCACTGTTTGTTCCGCGGGTGGGTGGGCCTTCTAAAAAAATAGAGCGAAAATAGCCGCTTACAGAGATATTATTTTCTTTCACATATTGCTTTAATGCACGTCTGGCATCTCCGATACCTTCATAAGGACCTCGATAGTAGATGCATAGAGCAAGCGTTTCCGGAAATTCACGACGTTCCGGTCCATTAAAACAATCTTCGACAGGTATGGAACACAGTAGATGGAGCGTATCTGGCTTAGCAGTCTGACGAACAGTAAACATGCAGCGAACCATGGACATATACCCTGTACGGGCTGCAGCGATGTAAGTATTTCGCAAATGAATCGCGGCTTCGGAAACATCTGTGCATGTATACTGGCGGCAGAAGCAGATTTGTCTGGGCAGAGCCACAGAGTGTATGGTGAAATCCCCAGATTTTGCCGAGCGGACTTGCAGCATCTCAATACTTTTGTCCAATGCATCCCGCATTTCCATCAATCGCTGCAGGTGTCTGTCAATGTTTGTTGTATCATAGTAATACTCTGCCACTTCTTTCAGCGACAGTCCGAGAGACTGCAGGGTCCGGATTGAGCGGAGCCGAGTCATATTATCGGCAGTGTAGTAGCGATAGCCACTGACCTCATCTTTGACAGCGGGAACCACCAGCCCCTGATCTTCATAATTCAATATCATCTTCCGGCTGAGGCCGAGTATTTTTGCTACTTCTCCAATCTGGAAAAGGCTTCCATCATGTTTTCTCATTACTTTCTTTCCCCCAACGCCTGAGGACAGGCGCACTATTTTTATCATATAGTAGCAAATGCGGATGCATAAAAGGGATTTTTGAAGAAATCTTCAAAAATCCCTTTTATCTTGTAAGCTTATTGTTATCAATATCTACAGTTTTCAAGGTTCATTTGAGCCTATTTTTTTGATTCAGTTTTTTCATACATCACTTGACACTATCAATTTTAAGAAATGCATTGACTCGCACATTGATGTACGGTGTAAATTTATTATAGCGAGTTGGGCATTAGATGCAAGAGTCAAAGCCCAGCAGACACTGCTTATATAAAAAAAGAAAAGGAGCGTAAAAAGAGGACGGATATGAAGCTGAAAAAACGAAGAAATCTAATAGGGAAAAAAATAAAGTCGCTAATAATGATGCTGCTGATGGTTGTTATGGTTGTGGGGGCCCTGCCATTATCTGTATCTGCAGCAGCACAGAATGTCACAGTAAAGAAGGATGTTACATATTATCCAAATGGTGCGTTAAAAAGTATTACACCGATCTTTGGATGGGAATCTGGGAAAGCAGCCGCAAATGTTCAGTTGGTATTGATGAAAAAGCAGTTAAATTCGACCACAGCTGAGAAACCAGCCCACGGTGATTTCACAGATTTTGGTACTTATGGAAATTCTTTTGGGACATATGATGATGCTGTTGCATATGATAAGGGCAAGAATGGAATTTTCGGTATTATCGCCGCTTCTGATACAAAAAAAGTTACCGGAGGTTCTTCGGATAATGAATTAACAATATCCCTCAAGGAGGGGGATATCCCCCTGAGTGATGATGGATATTACTATATTTATCTCTGGACTTATTATAACAATCACTATTATCCGGACAATCTTTTATGCGTGGTTCGGGTGCAGGATGGAAGAGCACAGTATACGGCGGCTACCGGTAGGAATGATTATAACGAAAACGATTTTAGTGCAGTTGTCAGCCTTGATCTGGAAGCAGTTACGTTTGCTTATGCCTATGATGCACAGAGAAACCCGAGTTATCCGGCTAAGGCAGATACGAAGATAGTGATGAGTCGCCTTATAACTCCATTGCTGGCGGATGGTACAAGAGGCCAAAATCATGGAAGCTGGAAGTTTTCCAAGGCCGGAACTTATGCTGGTATGAACAATACGGATAATATAAGGTTACAATCTGTTGTAAGTAAGGTTGCAGAGCAGTATGAATTGAATGAAAAATCTGTTGTGATCCATGAGTTGAAAGAGAATGAAACACATGTTGCTTATGGGGTTGTTATTTCATACGATGTGTTGGAAGGATATGCAGTGTTCCTTGGCGATACCTGGAACGGCGGCGCCGGTTATCTTTTGTCACTAAAAGAAATTTCAGAGGACCCGAAGACGATAACGGCCGGAACAATTGCTACGGACTTCATTGACGCAGAAGCACCAAACGCCGTTTTTACGGCTGAGGGTACTAACGGTGGAACATTGACTGATGTTGACATCAGCATGAAGTATCAAGTGGTCAAAAACAGCACAGCAGGTGGGTGGATTGATATCTCAAATACTTCGGTAACGCTCACAGGGCTAGACGCTGGAAATATAATTCAAATCAAGCGTGCCGGAAATGGAACGACAACGAAAGACTCTCCTTTGCAGGAAATTGCGGTAACACAGGCGGCAAAACCGATGAATCTTGCTGGTGTCGCATGTACTACGAGCAACCAGGATGACGGTAAAATTACTGGTGTGGACAACACAATGGAATACAAACTGTCAGCAGCAAGCGGCTGGACAGCAGTTACCGAGTCCACATTGACCGGACTTTCAAATGGAACTTATCAGGTTCGAGTGAAAGCAAACGAAACAGTTCTTGCTTCGGAAAGTGCAGTAATAGAGATAGGAAAACATATTCATGTGGGTACATTGAGTGAAAAGGTGGAAGCAAAATGCGAAGAGGCAGGAAGCAAACCATATTATAGCTGCGGGTGCGGAGAGTATTTTGAAGATGCAGACTGCATAACAGAGATTACGGACCTTGCGAATTGGAAGGTGATTCCTGCAACCGGACATACAGGCGGCACAGCTACATGTAAAACAAAAGCACAGTGTGAAGTCTGCGGCATGGAATATGGTGAATTCGCTTCGCACACAATGTCTGCGAATTACGAAGCTGAAAATGCCGATCCAGAGAAACATTATCATGTATGCTCTGTCTGCAAAGCAAAGGATGATGCAGGCGAGGACCATAGCTGGAATGTAGATGCAGCAACGGAAGAGACGGACAAGCACTGCGAGATTTGTGGTTATGTAGCGGAGGCAAAGCTGGATCATGTCCATGTGGGTACATTGAGTGAAAAGGTGGAAGCAAAATGCGAAGAGGCAGGAAGCAAACCATATTATAGCTGCGAGTGCGGAAAGTATTTTGAAGATGCAGACTGCATAACAGAGATTACGGACCTTGCGAATTGGAAGGTGATTCCTGCAACCGGACATACAGGCGGCACAGCTACATGTAAAGCAAAAGCACAGTGTGAAGTCTGCGGCATGGAATATGGTGAATTCGCTTCGCACACAATGTCTGCGAATTACGAAGCTGAAAATGCCGATCCAGAGAAACATTATCATGTATGCTCTGTCTGCGAAGTAAAGGATGATGCAGGCGAGAACCATAGCTGGAATGTAGATGCAGCAACGGAAGAGACGGACAAGCACTGCGAGATTTGTGGTTATATAGCGGAGGCAAAGCTGGATCATGTCCATGTGGGTACATTGAGTGAAAAGGTGGAAGCAAAATGCGAAGAGGCAGGAAGCAAACCATATTATAGCTGCGAGTGCGGAAAGTATTTTGAAGATGCAGACTGCATAACAGAGATTACGGACCTTGCGAATTGGAAGGTGATTCCTGCAACCGGACATACACCAAAACCTGATGATGGCGACTGTACGACTGCCATTACCTGTCGTGTATGTGGCAGGGAAACTACAGCAGCAAGGAGCGCTCATACAGGCGGCACAGCTACATGTAAAGCAAAATCACAGTGTGAAGTCTGTGGTATGGAATATGGAGAATTGGCGGCTCACACCTGGGACGAGGGAATTGTTACAAAACAGCCAACAGCGTCAGTTAGGGGAGAAAAGGTATTTACATGTACAGCAGCTGACTGTCAGGCGACGAGGACGGAATCTATACATAAACTTGAACCCTCCATCATCAAAGGAGAGAATGGCGTATGGACACAAGGCAGTAATCAGGGACTTTCTTTCCTGAGCGATGCAGCATTTGCTGATTTGCTGAATGTAGCGGTAGATGGTACAGTTATTGAGCAAAAAAATTATACGGCAGTGTCCGGCAGTATCATTGTAGAACTGAAGCCGGAATATCTTACAACCTTAGCAGCAGGAAAGCATACGCTTGCAATTCATTCTGCAAGCGGAAGTGCACAGACAGAATTTACGATCAAAGGAAAAGAAGCTAGCAGTGCAGATCAAGATATAAATAGCCAAAAGCCAACTTCAGCGGATCAGAAAGTTACTGCAGTTGAGACGGGAGATGCTGATTTCCCAATGATGTGGGTACTTGCACTTGCCGTATCATTTGTAGGCATCATTTGCATATCTGCAAGAAAACACAGAAATAGCTAATGTGTCACAGAAGTATGTGAATTTAGAACGCCTCACGAATGGCTCACAGCCAGTAGTGAGGCGTGTTTTGCTTGCCTGATGCTGAAACTGATGAGCTTTGTTTGGATGGAAGCCCTGCACCTCGAATCTCGCTTGCAAGTTTTGAAAGTATTTGTGTTTCTTACCAAAAAACTCAGACTGCCCTCAATATTCCAAAATTTAAATGGGCAGACTGTCTCAAAGCTTACTTCACAAAGGCAGACTGTCCCTCACACACAACGCCCCATACCCCACCTGCGAATTCGGATATACCGTTAATCCCGGCAATTCACTGGCCCCGCGCTGCAGATATGCCTTCAATTTCTCCCCATAGAGAAAGAGATCGTTTCCATTTACAATACCCCATTGCATTAACAGCGCAGCGGAACCGGATACAAAAGGAGTAGCCATGGAAGTCCCCGACCTTGAGGTATACCCCCCGCCGGGGGCGGCGCTCATGATATCCACACCGGGGGCGACCAGATCCGGCTTTGGCTGGTTCGTCATCCAGGTATATCCCCTTCCGGAAAAGGCAGCGTAAGTGCGCCTTCTGGAATCATAAGCACCGACGCTGATTACGCCTGGAGCCGTGGAGGGAATGGTGAGGGTAATGTTTTCTGTAGGTGCCAGGAAACGGGTGCCGGTATTCAGCGCGCCTTCACTTGGCATCCACATATCAAAACGGCCGGACACGATCCGTTCGGGTATCAGACGGATTTTCCAGATCCCGCTATCCAGATACTGATCTCTGGGAAGGAAATCAATATAGATTTCCTGGTAAACGCTGTATGGGCTGGGCTCTCCGTAGTATAGCAGAAGCTCCGTACCTCCCATTACGAACCGCTGGGGGCCCAGGAACGGCTGAATCGGTCCGGCTACAATTCCCGACGGGTGAACAATGGCAATGTTTACCTCATCCACATAAGATTTCCAGATCTGAAGATTCATGACTGTTTCATTATTGGAGATCGAAAATTCTATATCCTGCGGGATCCCTTCCCTCAATACTCCTTCCGTGTGCCCAGCTGCCGCCCCTTCGTTTCCGGTCCCCACACAGATGGTGGTCCGGCCCAGATTGGAGACATTATTCAGATAAGTCTCGATCAGAGAAGTGCCGCTGTGGGATCCGTAAGTATTGCCGAAGCTGATATTGATAGCCACCGGTGTTTCCAGCTCTATAGATTTACGAACCACATAGTCCACTGCCTGCATCAGCTCTGTGGTCCTGGGAAATGAATCTTCCCTCGGAGTTCCAAGCTTAACAATTAAAAGCTCACTTTGGGATGCCACGCCTCTGTAAACACCGCTGCTCGCCCTTCCATTTCCGGCCGCGATCCCGGCTACGTGGGTTCCATGCCCGCTCAGATCCCGGCTGGGGACCACCGCGTACTGTTCCTGGGGGGTAGCTTTTTGCAGCGCTTCGTTGATCTGTTCCGCGGTGTATTCGGTTCCAATCAGATAACCTTCAGGGGATGGTCCTGCGGAAACAGTCTGATCCCACAGGTTCACGATCCGCGTAGTCCCGTCTTCATTTCTGAAATCAGGATGCGCATAATCAATTCCGCTGTCGATAACGGCTACCAGAACCCCCTGTCCAAACAGATTAAACCTTTCGTTTTGAACCGGAGTTATACAGGATGCCGTTCTGCCCTGGTTCACAGCGAAAAATAACCGCTTTGGTTTTTCTATGTATTCGATCTCCGGCTGGTCGGCCAGCCGGTCAATCAGATGCTCAGGCACAGTGATAATTGCAAAATTATTCAGCATTTCCACCACTGTGATCTCTTCATTTTCTCTGGTCAGCCGTCCGATATCCCCCGAGTATTTTACGATCAGTTCCCAGGTCCGGGTAAGTTCATCAAAACCCACATCCAGTTCCAGCGACCGTTCCCTCTCATTTTCCGTGGCATCCAGCGCCAGGTTTAACAGATTTTCAATTTTTTGGTCATTCATAAGATTCCGCAGCCTTTTTCTCGTATTTATATTCCTATATTATATGCCTCGCTGACTATTTTTCATGCATCGCACGTAAGTGCCAAAATTACAAGCACTGCGGATAGATCAGAACAGCCTTTTCCCATCTGATATATCGATACCAAGCTCTTTTGCTTTACCGCTTTGCTTAAATGGATTTATTTTTTCCACTACACCGTCACGTTTGAAAAGTGAGCCTGTATTTTTGAACCAAAAGGTTACATCTGCTTTCACGCATTGTTCTCGGATCTGAAGCACCCAATTATAATCACAAACACGAGCTTCCCGTCCAGTTTCGCCGCCAACAGTAACATGATTTACCCCATGAAGATATGGTGTTAAATCTATCGCCTCTAAAAGTGGGGCACAAGCAATAAAACGCCGCTTTATCGGATAGGATAAAAAGAGCGGAAGCCTGTAATCGGCTAATGCTTGATTTTCAACCGTACAGCCTATATTCACATTGTCATAGCCTGCTCCCCAATCGGATGGAAGCGATATCAGGAAACGGTCAATTCGCTTTGTCAAAATCAGAAAATCAATATCCGTTCTTTCCCTGATAATAGCCCACACCTCTTTGCGCCAATCATCCGCTTCAGGTAGAAAAAAATCAGTTGCAAAACAGGTAGCGAGAATTTTGTTGCCTTTAATGTTGTACTCGCCCTTTGCATTTTTCCTTGCGGGCCAATCGAATTTATCTGTTTTTTGTATGGTGTTTTGACCGCAGCGTTTCGCATGGGGTCCATAAAAATAGCAATTTGTGCAGCCATCACTTATTTTGTAACAACCTGTCCACGGCTCCCAGTTCATAGATGCCCTCCTTTGTTCAGCTTAAAACTACCGGCCTTTCGCCTGCCTTATCCACAATCATATACGGTCTGCCGTATAATAGCAACCGATAAAGTGCAATTCCTGCACGCAGGCGGCTTATATCTGCTAAGTACTCTTTTTCCCCGCGTACAGGGTACAGCATACAACTGCGATTCCACCGAAAACCAGCAGGTTCTGTACCCTGGTCACATCCGCCAGGGGACCGAAGACCATCATCCCCAGCGGCAGCGCACAGGCATTGGTTATCTGCATAAAACTAAAGATTCGGCCATGCATGGCCGGGTCTGCTTTCTCCTGTATCATGACATTGATCGGTGCATTGTAGCAGGGCATCGTCACTCCAATCAGGAAGTTGCATACCAGATAGGCCGGGTACACCGGCGATACACCAAGCCCGACCATCAGGATTCCGTACAGGAAACCGGCCAGAACCGTGGTGTGCATCCGGCTGCGGAATCCGCCCCAGGCCGCGATCAACAGGCCGCCGGCCGCCGCACCTGCGCTGAACGTCATTTCACTGAGAGTCAGACGCCACACCTGGGTCCCGAATGTCCTGCTGACCATAAGCGGCGTCAAAAAGGCCGACGGGCTGATCAATATCAGAACAGTTATCTGAAACACCAGAAGATTCCGGATAAACCGCTGCTCCTTCAGATACCGGAATCCATATTTTATCTCCTGTATCACGGATTCTTGCCCGCCGTTTCTCTGCGCATCCGGTGACTGCAAAGGCGGCACCGCTATGGTAAACATAATGCCGATACCGATAACCGCCGTTATCACATCGATAAAGAAAGCGGCCTCTACGGTTGTCACCGAGAGTATCGCCCCGCTGACCGCAGGCGACAGGAACATCATCAGGGAATTGATGGTACTGTTTATCCCATTTATCTTCATTAGATGTTCCGCAGGTACCAACTGCGGGATCAGCGCGTTCACTGCCGGTGTCTGGATCCCCGTACCCGCCGAACGGATCAGCAGAACCAAGAACAGCAGCCAGACACTCCGGTATCCGTTCAGAAACAACAGAGCCAGGATGAATGTGGAAACAGCAATGACAGCATCTGCCAGCATACACATATGTTTTCTGTCATAGCGGTCAATCCAGACACCGGCAAAAAGAGATATCAATATCTGAGGCGCGAACCCGCACACGGTGGAGATCGTCATCATAATGCCCGAAGAAGTAGCCAGGGTAATATACCAGATGATGGCGTATTGAACCAGGGAGGAACCGAACAGGGATATCGTCTGTGCGGTCATAAAACGAATTGTTTTCCCCCGCCATTCCCCTTGTAATCTATTTTCATTCACTCTATATTCTCCTTAGATGTAAATTAGTGGCTTGCATGTAAAAAAGAGTTTCGCTTGCGAAACTCTCCGCCTGCGGCGGGCCGCGCAAGCGGCATCTTCCTTTCCGCCGCTGTGCGATCCCCGCGGAGCGTTTTTTATTTCATAGGAGCACTTTCCTATGAAACAAAAAAGCCTGCCTGCAGCAGACCACGTAAATGGTGTTCCTGCCCGGAGGGCTTTTTGATAGAATAGGAGCAGACAACAAGCCGCTGAGCTTCTTGGTCTTTCTACACGCCAGATTACACGCTTAACAGAATTGGATTATCCTCTACCGATATGCCCACTCCCCGGAAGAATACAGCAAAGTGTTCTTCGAACTGACCTGCTGCACCTGCACCAGATCACCAGACTTCAGCTTTACATCCAACGGCCTCAATACTCCCGAGTTAATGAACAAGGTCTCCACCTGCTCTCCATTAATCACGATCCGGCTGTTCTCGGTAAAATTCTCACCCTGGACATAAACGTTGCCATTATGTCCTGTAAACACCTGATCAATGATCACAGGTTTCACGCCCATCTGCAGATCCGTAGGCTCATAAGGGCTCTCCTGTCCATACACATACTGCTTCCCATACAGCATATCATACTGCAGTTCCTGCAGATCCACCAGATAATGCTTGGTTTTTCTCCGGGTCTGATGGTAGGTAAATATAGTTCCTTTCTGAATCCCGATCTGCTTTAACACCTCCGCCCCCGCCTGATAGGCCGTAAGCGTCTGATCTTTTTTCGCAAGTCCTATATTATCCCAGATGACATATTCGGTTTCGAACAGATACCTGCTTTTGACCTCATTTACCTTCAGGCCCATCGTAGGCAGATGATCCCCATACAGAAACAGTACGGTGTCCTCTCCGTAAGCTTCCAGCGCTTCCACCAGATGGCCGACAAAGGCATCCACCTCATAAATCTGATTCACATAATATTCCCACGCGTTCCGCTGTCCTTCCGTGTCCGGCCCGCTGACTTTGATCTTCGGATTCTCAAGCAGCGGCTCCTCCGGATAATCCCCATGAGATTGGACCGTTATGGTAAATACATAATCCTGATCCGGGGTTGCCTTCAGCGCATCCAGAATACACTCCACCAGGATCTCGTCCTTAGGCCAGCCATTGGGCGTCATCTCTTTGATATCCATCATTTCCCTGGAGGTAAATGTATCAAAACCAAGTTTGGAAAATACATCCCGCCGGTCATAGAAACTGGCCGTATTGTTGTGAATGGCATGCGTGCCGTATCCCAGCTCTTTCAGGACATACGCCATGCTTTCACAGGTGGTTTTCTGCAGGATCGTCTTATAAGGATACTCTCCCGGTCCGAAATCCCTCAGATTCATCCCCGTAATCGTCTCAAACTCTGTATTCGCAGTCCCGGCGCCAACAGACGGCACCTTGTAGTAGCCGGAGGAATACTTCTGCATCAAAGCGCGGAAATTCGGTATCGGATCCTCTGACATTTCTAAAAACTCCACTTCCTTCGGATCAAAAAAAGACTCCAGCTGTACAAATATAATATTCGGGAAATCCATATCTCCCGGCATGGTTTCTTTTACTTCACCTTCGCTGGACAGAATTTTACGGATGGATTTGTCTGAATAATCGTGGGGCGCGTCCATTCCGGTTCCAAACAGCGTGCTGGTAAAACAATAAGGAAATCCATAATCCTCATAGGCGAACGCAATATTTCCAAAGTAGGACGACAGCACCCGGTTGTTCAGGGCCAAATGGGTAACCAGTCCAAAGAGGAGGCAGACTGCAGCCACCATCCCGGCATTTCGCAAATAGTGCATTTTCCCCTGAAACTTCGGCGCTTTCCGGAATAAGATCACCATTCCCGCCACCACGGCCGCCAAACCTGCTGCCGCTCCGATTACTTTCAGGGGACTCATATAAGCTCCCAAAACCTCCGCCGCGTCAAAAATCAGCTTGAAATCGGGTCCCGTCAGCGGTGTCACCCGGTTCGCCAGGACAATACCATTGACGATCCCCAGAATCAGCCAGAGTCCGGCGATCAATGCCCTTACAAAAGTTCTTTTCCGGAACAGATATACGAACATCATCGTCATAAAAATCATAAACGCATTATACAGAAATACCAGCGGACTCTTCGTCATGAACACCCAGGCAGCCGCCGCGGAATGCCTGGAGGCTGCCTCAATGATAAAATAGACCAGAAGTGACAAAATTGCCTGGAACAGTAACGACAGCCGGTTCATAACGGTTACGATCGATTCTTTTTTCATACTTATGACTCCATCTTTATTTCCAGAAAGCCAAACGCTCCATAACCTGCTCCATCATCTGCGCGTATTTATTGAGCTTTTCTTTTTCTTCGTTTATCTTATGCTCAGGCGCTTTGTTCAGGAAATTAGCGTTGCTCAACATCCCCTTCACTCTCGACAGCTCTTTTTCCAGCCGTTCCTTTTCTTTCGTAAGACGGGCCTTCTCTTTCTCCATATCCACCAGTTCTTCTAACGGCATGTAAATGGTCGCCTTCGGAGTCACTACGGATACCGCGTCTTCACCGATTCCTCTTTTATCCGTCTGGACACGTATTTTGCTGGCTCCCACCAGAATCTTAAAGGAGCTTTTCACCGCCTCGAACATCTCGCAGGTGCCGCGGTTATCGGAAACGATAAATACCCGTACCTTGTTCTTCATTGGAACATTCATATCTGCGCGGACATTTCGAATGCCCCTGACCACATCTTTTACCGCATCCATCATCTCTTCTGCCACCGCGTAGTTCCAGCATTCCTGGTAAACCGGCCAGTCGGAGATCATGATCGACTCCTGATCCGGATGCAGTGTACAGAAGATTTCCTCCGTAATGAACGGCATAAACGGATGCAGCAATTTTAACGCCTGCGTCAATACGGTCTTTAAGGTCCACAGCGCATAATCCGCAGAGTCCTCATCGTACTCCCTGCTGTACATCCGGTACTTGGCGATCTCAATATACCAGTCACAGAATTCATCCCAGATAAAATCATATACCTTCTGCACAGCGATTCCCAGTTCATACCGGTCCATGTTATCGGTGACTTCTTTTGCCAGGGTATTTACTTTGGATAAAATCCAGCGGTCCGCCAGTTTCAGATGGAAATCTTCCGGCGTATCGATTACCCGGTCCTCCAGATTCATCATGATAAATCTGGCCGCGTTCCATAATTTATTGGCAAAGTTTCTGCTGGATTCCACACGCTCCCAATAAAACCTCATATCATTACCCGGCGCGTTTCCGGTTACAAGAGTCAGCCTTAAGGCGTCCGCCCCGAATTTGTCGATCACTTCCAGCGGATCAATGCCGTTTCCGAGGGATTTACTCATTTTACGTCCCTGTGAATCCCTCACCAGTCCATGGATCAACACTGTGTGGAACGGGGATTTCCCGGTATGCGCATAACCTGAAAATACCATGCGGACTACCCAGAAGAAGATGATATCATATCCCGTCACCAGTACATCCGTCGGATAGAAATAATCCAGGTCTTCTGTCTTCTTGGGCCATCCCAGTGTGGAGAAGGGCCACAGTGCCGAACTGAACCAGGTGTCCAGCGTATCCGGATCCTGTGTAAAATGCGTACTGCCGCATTTCGGGCAGACTCCGGGCGCTTCTTTTGCCACTACCATCTCACCGCACTGGTCACAGTAATAGGCCGGTATCCGGTGTCCCCACCACAGCTGCCTGGAGATACACCAGTCACGGATATTTTCCAGCCAGTGGAGATAGATCTTGTCAAACCGTTCTGGCACAAACTGAAGATCGCCGGTTTTCAGCGCTTCGATGGCCGGCTTCGCCAACTCCTCCATTTTTACAAACCACTGCTGCTTTACCATGGGTTCTACGGTGGTCCCGCAGCGGTCATGGGTTCCTACATTATGAACATGCTCTTCCACTTTCACCAGAAGACCCTGTTCCTCCAGTTCCCTGACGATCAGCTTCCGGGCCTCATAGCGCTCCATCCCGGCGTATTTGCCTCCGTTTTCATTGATGGTGGCATCGTCGTTTAACACATTGATCACCGGCAGGTCATGACGTTTTCCTACTTCAAAGTCATTCGGATCGTGGGCCGGCGTAATCTTTACCACTCCGGTACCGAATTCTTTGTCCACGTAGCTGTCCGCCACGACCGGAATCTCTCTGTTCATCAGCGGCAGGATTACAGTCCTGCCAATCAGATGGCTGTAGCGTTCATCCTCCGGATGAACCGCCAGCGCCGTGTCTCCCAGCATGGTCTCCGGCCTTGTCGTGGCTACCGTTACGAAGTCATCGCTTCCCACGATAGGATATTTGATGTGCCAGAAGTGGCCGGTCTGTTCCTCATGTTCCACTTCCGCATCGGATATGGTCGTCTGGCAGACCGGGCACCAGTTGACGATCCGGTTCCCTTTATAGATAAATCCCTCGTCGTAGAATTTCAGGAATACTTCTTCCACCGCTTTGGAACAGCCCTCGTCCATTGTAAAGCGCTCTCTGTCCCAGTCCGCAGAAGACCCCATCTTCTTTAACTGGCCGACGATCCGTCCACCGTATTCCTCTTTCCACTGCCAGGCTCTTTCCAGAAATTTCTCCCGGCCCAGATCCTCCTTGTCAATTCCCTCTTTTCTCAGCTGCTCCGTGATCTTGACCTCAGTGGCGATACTGGCGTGATCGCAGCCGGGCTGCCACAGCGCGTTATAACCCTGCATTCTCTTATAGCGGATCAGAATATCCTGTAAGGTATTGTCTAGCGCATGTCCCATATGCAGCTGACCGGTAATGTTGGGCGGAGGCATCACGATGGTAAATGGCTTTTTGCTCCTGTCCACCTCTGCGTGAAAATACTTGCGGGTCTCCCATTTGTCATATAACCTGGGCTCAATATCCTTCGGATCATAGGTCTTGCTTAATTCTTTACTCATTGGTTTCTCCCTCTCTTATTACGTAACTTTCATTTTTTATAACTCTGTACGATTAACTGCTGTTTTTTTACAACTTACGGAACGTTTTTTCTTTCATAGGAGCACTTTAGTGTGAAAGAAGGCAAAACTTTCATTACTATTTGTGCCGCGCCTGAAGGTGCGCAATGGTGATTCCCATGAAATAAAAAACGCCCCTGCACAAAGCAAAGGGCGAATGTCTCGCGGTACCACCTTATCTTATATGCCGCTGTACGGCATATATCTCAGTCTGTCTGTTAACGCGGACAAGACGGGTAAGACTTACTGCATCAGCGCGGTTCAGCCTTCCGGTTCCAAAGCTACTTTCCGTATCCCGTTTCCCGGACAGCCTTCCAGCCAATGGACCGTCCTCTCTGACAGGCGTGTAATACGTACTCCTCTTTTTCGCTACCGTTGATTCTATATGATACTGACTTCTCTGTTCAACTCAGTCTGACTGCTGACATCAACAGAGTTTCAAATAAGATACGCCTATCATAATCGGATTTTATGTTTTTGTCAAGCTCTTGCATTTTTAACTCTTTTCCAAAGCATTTTTAATCTTTTCCATTTCCTCAGCACATCATTCCTATACTCCGGCTTTGGCACAAATATCGGCCAGGCAGCATTTTTCACAATGGGGCTTTGTCCGGGCCGTACAGATATCTCTGCCATGATAAACCAGCCTGTGGCAAAAATCACTGCCCTCTTCAGCAGGGATCAGTTTCCAAAGGGCCATCTCCACTTTCTTCGGTTCCTTGATCTGATCTACGAGTCCCATCCGGTTGACCAGGCGGATACAATGCGTATCGGTCACAATCGCCGGCTTGCCAAACACATCCCCCATAATCAGGTTCGCACTTTTTCTCCCAACTCCCGGAAGCTTTAACAGCGCATCGAAATCATCGGGCACCTTGCCGCCATACAGATCCCGCAGCTCCCTCATACAGGCGTTTATATCCCTGGCCTTGCTATGGCCCAGGCCGCAGGGTTTCACGATTTTCTCGATCTCCTCCACCCTGGCATTTGCCAAAGCTTCCACGTCGGGGAATTCTTTATACAGCTCCTGTACCACCACGTTCACTCTGGCATCCGTGCACTGTGCCGCCAGACGGACGCTTACCAGAAGTTTCCATGCTTGATCCGGGGCGTACTCAAGCGTACATCCGGCATCCGGGTATTCCTTTTTTAAACGTTCTACGATTTCCAGTGCCAATTCTTCTTTTGTCATGTTAGAATCCTTATAGGCTCCTTTCCTTCGTCACCTTTTCCATGCGCGTTACGGTATGCGCACTTTATATTATGTGTATGCTTATAAATGTCATTATAAATTGCTTTCTGATTGTTTTCAATGGTTTGCCGGGAAATAACGAAATAGATAGACAAGATAATAGATATGTTCCAATAGGAAATAAACATATTTCAATCAGAACCAGATATATTCCAAATAGAAAGGAACAAATCGAAATGGACATGTCCCATTTCGTTTGATTGTTAAAACATTATCAATATTCACAAAACATTAATAAAAACTTTCTTGACCTGAACCTGACTCCAAAGTATATGATAACTATAATCAAGCATGCTATAATCTTGTTAACGAAAGACTTTTGATATCCAGATAAAATTGTATAAGAATAGACGAAGGAAGCCGTAACACAGCAGCTCACCAGAAAGGATGAACCGATATGCCAGTAACCAGCAGTACCGCTGTTCAGATTATGGATGAAGTAAAAAAAGCCGTCATCGGCAAGGACGACTGTATCCGCAAAGTGTTGTCCGCCATCCTGGCCGGAGGACATATATTAATAGAAGATATCCCGGGTGTTGGCAAGACCACCATGGCCGTAGCCTTTTCCAGAAGCATGGGTATGCTCCAGCACCGGGTTCAGTTTACACCGGATGTCCTGCCGGCGGACATCACAGGTTTTACGATGTTTCAGAAAGATACCGGCCTGTTCGAGTACCAGCCGGGAGCCATCATGTGTAATCTGTTTCTGGCCGATGAGATCAACCGGGCCTCCCCCAAAACCCAATCCGCATTGCTGGAGGTCATGGAGGAAGGCAGGGTCACGGTAGACCGGATTACCCATCCGGTCCCGGATCCATTTGTGGTCATTGCCACGGAGAATCCATTTGGCTCCGCGGGCACCCAGATGCTGCCTGAGTCCCAGCTGGACCGTTTCTTTATCTGTATCACCATGGGTTATCCTGATATCAAGGATGAAATTGAGATCGTCAAAGGGACCTTCGATAAAAAGGCTTATGAGAAAATACAACCGGTAATCAGTCCGGACATGCTGATCCAAATGCAGGGTGAGGTGCAGGCAGTTTTTGTACATGATGTACTGTACAACTATATTGGCAGGCTGATCACCGCCACCAGAACCCATCCGCTGATTCAGACAGGTCTAAGCCCCAGAGGTACCATAGCGTTGGCTAAAATGGCAAAAGCCGCCGCCTATCTGGACGGAAGGGATTTCTGCATACCTGCGGATGTGGCCTATGCATTTCCGGATGTGGCATGTCATCGTATCCATCTAAACGCCAAAGCACGCGCGGGCCATACGCGGACAGAAGACGTAATTCGGGATATCTTAAAAAATACCCCCTCACCAACTCCCAAAAAGTCCGGGCGTAAAGAAACAGCCAAAAAAGAGGTATCGGAATGAGTATCCTGATCTATTTGCTTCTGCTTGCGGGGACTTTTTATCTGCAGATTATGTTCCGGTGGCCTGGGGGCATCCCTCTTCTGGCCTGTGAACTGGTTCTCCCTGTTTTCTGTCTGCTGTTGTCCTGGTATCTGCACCGCTGTATCCGAGCAGAATGCCGTACGCCTGTTGTCATGGCAGAACGCGGTGAGGATATTCCAGTCGAACTGCGCATCCAAAACCGCTCTCTCCTTCCGGCTTCGTATATTCGGATCAGTCTGGAGTGCAGATACGGTAATTCCGATCAGGGACAGCGTTTGAAAATAGAGGCCAGTATCGACGGGAAATCTGACAGAAAGGCTACCTATAGAATCATCCCTTCTTACTGCGGGCGGCTGGATATCCGGATTCATTCCTTCCGGATCTATGATTACCTGAAGCTTCTCTTTTTCCGCATACGCGTAGAACAGCCATCCCAGGTTTACATCCTTCCCGCCGCTTATCCTGTCAATATCCATGCCGGAAATAAGATTCAGAACTTTCTGATGGACAGTGATGAATACGCCAAAGACCGGCCCGGGGATGATCCTTCTGAAATATTTGATATCAGGGAATACCGTCCGGGGGACCGGCCGGAACGAATACACTGGAAATTAAGCGCCCGTGAGGACGAGCTGTATGTCAAAGAATTCAGTCAGCCTGTGGGAGCCGCTGTCCTTTTGCTTCTGGAGGGAAAGGATTGGCCGGCCACACCGGAACAGTGGAACGGTATGTTGGAAACGGCCGTATCCTTTTCAAGATCACTGCTCTCACTCTCCTGCAGCCACTATATCGCCTGGCCGGATCGGGTTGGGCGGGAAATCGTCAGATGTCTGGTGAAAGATGAGGAAACCTTTTACGAAATGATACGCAGGCTTCTGTCCTTAGATATTTCCACATTTGGCCAGAATGCTCTGTTCGAATATGAAGACGCCTATCCGAATATGAGGTTTGCCAGCATACTGGTTCTGAATACGGATTTGGAACTGATAACAAACGGCGACGTAACCGCCGAATTTTCTCCGGCCGATTTAAAATCTCAGCTGGAATCGTTGGAGTTTTATCTTTAATAATGCCTATGAAAATATTTAAGAAAAAAAACAGAAAAACCGGGAATGGTCTCTCAATCCATACCTCTTATACTGGACTTGAAGAGAGTCTCTACCGCCGTTCCTTTATAGACTATTTCTTTTTATCCGTCATCCTGTGCCTGGGCATTCTGGGGCTGCTGTTTACTGTTGCCTCTTGTTTTTCCATCCCCATTTACGTACCGCTCACCGTATATGTGCTGGCCCTGGCAGCACTCTATGGCTGCCTGACTTTTTATTTTAATTCGGCATGGCGTCTTTGGCTGCCTGCGGGCGTTCTGCTCTATTTACTATTCTTCTGGTTGTTTGAAGAGTCCGTACAGGAAGGGCTCTTCTGGATCGCCGGTTCCATATTGACCCAGGTAAATGAATACCTTGGCAGCTCTTATACACTGCCTCCCCTATACAACGAGATCCAGTCTTCTTCCGGGACAGCAGGGTTGTTAGCCGTATGTCTTCCGCTATGTCCGCTGCTCTCCTGGTGCCTTATTCGGGCGAAGCGCAGTTATGCGTATGTTCTGACTCTGGGCTTTGGTTTCCTCTGGCCGTTCTGTCTGGGGACATCTGCGGATACCGCATCCGGTATTCTGGTTTTCTTATCCGTCCTTCTCTCTGTCGCAGTCAGAAGCGGCGGCAAAAAACGGGACCGCACAACAGAAACTCATATTCAGAAGAAAACCGGCCCGGTTGTCCTTCTAATGATCGTCTTAAGTCTTTCCATCGGACTGGCCTTCCTGGCACCGCTGATTGAAAAGAGCCTTGGAAACCGTCTGGAGCTAAAACGGACCATCAATGGTTACCTGACTGCGATCGATCCTTTCCGTCCCGGCAGCTCTTATACAGAGCGTGGGGTAGGTTCCGGAAGCCTGGCCCAGATATCCAGCCTGGCAGGACCGGTGACCAATCACCTGAGGCTGACTCTGACAGACGAACCTCCTGTGATTAATATCTACCTGGAAGGCTATATCGGTGCGGAATATACAAATCTGGGATGGGACCCAGCTGATTCTGACACATTCCAGGAATACTTCTCTACTGTCCGGGCCGCTAATCCGGGGGCATTTATTAGGAACCTATCCTATCCCCCATATTATATGAATATGGAGGCTGTCAGTCAGCTCTACCGGTATCAGTCTATGGATGTAGAACTGATCAACGCCGATCCATCCTATTATTATACGCCATACACCAGTTTTTACGAGGACAATATGGTCCTGTGCGCGGATTCCTATATCTACGGAAATCAGGAATCCAGCTATTCTGTGTTTTATAATCCGCTTTTTATAGTGAATGATATTCCGCCCGGCGCGAAGGCCGAAGGAACTGCGGATTCGAATATTAAAACACGGTATAACGATTATGTAAACAAGACTTATCTGCAGGTACCTGACCACGTCCGGGAACGCTTCCAGGACGATATCGCCCATACCGCTTCGTCAGATCCTTTTACTGCGATACGGAATGTGCTCTCTCTTCTGAGGGAACAGACCACCTATGATACCTCGCCCGGACGTGTACCGGTAGGCAGGGATTTTGCAGAATATTTCTTTTACCGGAACAGAAAAGGCTTCTGCGTACACTACGCAACCACTGCTGTTCTGATGCTGCGTATGAACGGCATCCCCGCGCGATTCGTCTCTGGATATCGGGTTTCTCCCAGTGAATTTCATGAGAAGGATAACGGAACTTATCAGGCCATTGTCACATCAGAAGACGCTCATGCCTGGGTGGAAGTTTACATTGATCATGTCGGATGGCTCGTGGCCGAAGCTACGCCAGGATTTGAACGGGTCGATTTTGGTGATGGATCACAAGCTCCCGAGGCTCCTGAAAATCCGGGCACAAATGAGGCTGAAACCACACCAACTCCGACTCCCTCGGTGACGCCGGCTCCCTCGGCTGCTTCCGATGCCGATGCCTCCCAGGATGGCGCGTATGGCGGTTCTGATTTAGCGGACAGAACTTCCCATTTATGGAAAGTAGTATTCCCATACATTGGCTGGATCATTTTGGGTGCCTTATTGCTCCCCGCCATAGGTTTGGGAATCTTAAAATCCTTACGGGCATACGCCCGGTTCGGGAATCTTAAAAGTAATATCAATGACCGGATTCGAAAAACTTATCTGAGTATCAGCCGGCTGCTTACACTGGATGGTCTGAAAGAGAAACCGGAGTATCCGAATGAAGAATGGGTACTCCTTCTCTCCGGCAAATATCCGGATCTGCCCGCCGGCATATTTGAGGAAATATTGGAAGATACCCGGAAAGCCTGTTATGGAGAAAAACAGCTTCCGGAATTTTCACTGGAATTTATGATACAAAAATATGGGATGCTGCGCGGGAGCGTGTATTCCAAGCGTTCCTGGTTTGGGAGGCTGTGGCTGTGGATCAGGGAGTAGGTTATCAAAAGCAGTTTACAAAAAATGGGGGATTCCCGGGTATTTTAGACTTTTACCGGTTATAACCCACACCATATCGGTTCACTGCTGTAAAAAAAATATCTGAACTCTGTGGTTCTTATGAATATTTGATGCTTAATTTATGGGGAGACATTTAAAATGGTTTTCGTCTTGAATACTCTTTTTAGGACAGGCAATGGCTAAAGTGCTCATAGCGAAAGAATGGTTCTTACCGTAAATCTATATATATATAAATTTTCGGGCATGAACCATTTCTTTAATTCCTGATTTTCAATTGCTCCTACCAGACTCTCCGCTATATCAGCGTGCTATACAGTTACTATAGCCTGCCGTCCTGCGAAATCCCATACATTACCGCTCATTCAGAATTCTATGCACCCGCCCCGCAGCTGATCTGATCGATTTTCCTGATTTCCTCATCCGTAAAGGTATGCTTCATGATACCGGCTGCGTTTTCCCTGATTTGCTCCGGAGAAGATGCCCCGATCAACGCACTGCAGATCCTGCCGTCCTTCACTGTCCAGGCTAACGCCATCTGGGCCAGAGACTGTCCACGCTCTTTTGCAATCTCATTCAGCGCCTCGATTTGATCCAGCCTTTCCTTCGTCAGGCTATCGGCTTTTAAGAAGCGGGGATCTCGGGCTATTCTGCTGTCCGACGGGATTCCATGCAGATATTTGTCCGTCAGCAGCCCTTGAGCCAGAGGGCTGAATACGATCACGCCGATCCCATTTTTATACGCGAATTCTTTTACTCCGTCTTCTTCGATAGTCCTGTCAAATATGGAATACCTTCTCTGATTAATGATAAACGGACATTTCAGCTCTCTTAACATTTTGATAGCTTTCTCGGTGTATTCCTGATCATAGTTGGATACTCCGATATACAGCGCTTTGCCGCTCTTAACGATACCGTTCAGGGCCTCCATCGTCTCCTCCAGAGGTGTCTCCCTGTCCATCCGGTGATGATAAAAAATATCCACATAATCGCATTCCATACGCAGCAGGCTTTGATCTAAACCGGCGACAAGGTGTTTTTTGCTCCCCCAGTTTCCGTAAGGGCCGTCCCACATTTCATAGCCTGCCTTTGTACTGATGATCAGTTCATCCCGGTATGGCTTCAGATCCTTTGCCAAAATGCGGCCGAAATTCTCCTCCGCACTGCCCGGATACGGTCCATAGTTATCGGCCAGATCAAAGTGGGTGATACCTTCATCAAACGCCGTAAAACACATCCTTCTCATATTATCAAAGTCATTGTGCACTCCAAAGTTATGCCAGAAGCCCAGAGAAATAATCGGCAGCTTGATTCCGCTTGTACCGCACCGATTATATTCCATTGTCTCATAGCGCTTGTCATCAGCTGTATATGTCTGTGTCATCAGCTCACTCTCCTATCGTTTCTTTCTCATTTTCAGCCGGAGTTCCCTTCCGGTAATTATATATCCTTACCGCTATTATACATGTTCCCGTGATTTTTAAACAACACTGAATTAATAAAAATTTCTTCAAGGGAACTTTCTTCTATTCTATCAGGAATACCGGACTTCTTAAAATACCCAAAGGCTTCAGCCGGTACTCATAGCATCCCTCTTCTGGAAGAGGAACAGACCTGTCCAATCTGCGGTACGCAGATGGTCCCGATCGGCGAGGAGTATGTCCGCCGGGAGCTGGAATTCATTCCGGCCACATGCAAAGTGATTGAATACTACAGTCAGAGTTACGGATGCCCCTCCTGCAAAGAAGGTCTTGGAGATACAGAAAAACCTGTAATCATAAAGTCCAAGGTTCCGATGGCCCTGGTTGGGAAAGGCCCTGCCTCGGCATCCACGGTTGCGTGGACGATGTACCAGAAGTATGCCAATGGGCTTCCTCTTTACCGTCAGGAGAAGGATTGGAAACAGTATGGCGCCCAGATCAGCCGTACCACCCTTGCTAATTGGATTATCTACTGCTCACGGAGCTATTTCCAGCCGCTGTATGATTACTTCCGCCGGGAACTGTTGAAGCGCGGCTTTGCGATGGCAGATGAGACAAGAGTCCAGGTGCTGAATGAGGAAGGACGCAAAGCCCAGTCTCAATCATTTATGTGGCTGTTCCGAAGCGGTGAGGATGGACTTCCGGCACTGATTCTGTATGGCTATTCCCCGACCAGGAGCGGCAGTCAGGCAAGGGAGTTCCTGGAAGGCTACAGCGGGTATCTGGAAACCGACGGCTATCAGGGGTACAACAACCTGCCAGGGATCAAACGCTGTTCCTGCTGGGCACATATCCGTCGGTATTTTATCGATGCCGTTCCGCAAGGAAAGCAGTATGATTATAGCCAGCCAGCAGTACAGGGAGTCCAGTATTGCAATCGTTTGTTTGCCATAGAGGATTCCATTAACAAAAAGCACCCCGGTGATTATGAAAAGCGCAAGCAGCTGCGTCTGGAGAAGGAAAAGCCCGTTCTGGAGGCTTTCTGGGCGTGGCTTGACCAGCAAAAGCCCGTCCGGAATACCCGGATGGATAAGGCAGTCAATTATGTTCTCAACCGGCGCGAAACAGCGGAGACCTATCTGGAAGATGGACGGTGCAGCTTAACCAACAATCTCAGCGAGAATGCAATCCGTCCATTTGCAGTAGGCCGGAAGAACTGGCTGTTCAGCAGTTCTGTAGATGGAGCGAATGCCAGCGCAGTTGTATACACAATAGTCGAGATGGCCAAAGCACACAATCTGAATATTTATGGGTACCTTAAATTTTTGCTGGAACGCAGGCCGAACCAAAACATGACCGACGAGCAGTTGGTCGAACTGGCACCTTGGAGTGAAGAACTCCAATCTATCAAAAATCGCATGTGAATTATAGTAAATTACTCCAACTCGCAAAGGGCTGGGGTATTTTAAATTTTACCGCCTTATTGTTTGGCGCTTACAAAACAAATGCAGCTGAATTTGTGCCGATACCGGATAAGTGCTTCAAATCCTCATAGGTATATCTAAAACCCGGGACCACATTTTATCATAGCTGCTCTTAGTCAGCTTCAAATCCTCATAGGTATATCTAAAACTTATATCATGGATGAAGGGATGGAGGAGCCGCTCAGGGCTTCAAATCCTCATAGGTATATCTAAAACAAGATATGCAGGCGTAAGAGCACTATTATCCAGAGCTTCAAATCCTCATAGGTATATCTAAAACGCGAACCATTCCGCCAGGCTCCCGTTATTCGCATAAAGCTTCAAATCCTCATAGGTATATCTAAAACATGAGAGAAAAATTAAAAAAAGTGAGGCTAAGTAAGCTTCAAATCCTCATAGGTATATCTAAAACTCATCCGCGCTCAAGCCATATGCATTTAAGGTGGAGGGCTTCAAATCCTCATAGGTATATCTAAAACGATCAGACCGTCTGCCGCCACCCATAATCCCAAGAGCTTCAAATCCTCATAGGTATATCTAAAACCTGGCTTATCTCCAGAAGATTCTTCGGCATGGCCCGGGGCTTCAAATCCTCATAGGTATATCTAAAACATCAGCGGCAGAACAGAAACGGCAGACCAATACAAGCTTCAAATCCTCATAGGTATATCTAAAACGATTATCCGGTACACAGGCTGGATAAGGTTGGGATTTGCTTCAAATCCTCATAGGTATATCTAAAACACATAACACCTGCGGCTTGTGCCAGTATTTGAACGGGCTTCAAATCCTCATAGGTATATCTAAAACGCGTTAGGAGGATTGGCAAAATTCCTGGGGAATTGCTTCAAATCCTCATAGGTATATCTAAAACCAAAGCGAAGAACTTGCTAAGATTGCAGTTTTATAGCTTCAAATCCTCATAGGTATATCTAAAACTCTCGCACATATCAGTTTTGGCGTTCTGCTATAGGCTTCAAATCCTCATAGGTATATCTAAAACGATGTTCCGGCGATCTTATCCAACCCGATCCCGTGGCTTCAAATCCTCATAGGTATATCTAAAACGCTTTCTTGCTCTTTCATCATCTCATTGCAGAACCAGGCTTCAAATCCTCATAGGTATATCTAAAACTCAATCCGGCTATTGCTTGTAGATCCTTTTCTTCGCTTCAAATCCTCATAGGTATATCTAAAACTGATGTTCCGGCGATCTTATCCAACCCGATCCCGTGGCTTCAAATCCTCATAGGTATATCTAAAACAGACGCGGAGGACCTAACTCATCACGCGTTGACTTAAGCTTCAAATCCTCATAGGTATATCTAAAACCATTATTGGCTTCGGCCAACAGAAAGGATGGTAGAAAGCTTCAAATCCTCATAGGTATATCTAAAACCTTCCCGGATTTTGACGTCTGCCGCTTTGTTTTGCCGGGCTTCAAATCCTCATAGGTATATCTAAAACTCAACAGGCGAGGTCACACACAAACCACACAATAAAGCTTCAAATCCTCATAGGTATATCTAAAACCCTAATTGATCCTAACAGTCCCCCAAATTTGTTTATGCTTCAAATCCTCATAGGTATATCTAAAACTGGCCAAAGATTTGGGCAGCAGTACCGCTCACTTGGGCTTCAAATCCTCATAGGTATATCTAAAACTTCGAGCAGAAGCATAAGGTCTACGGTATCAAAAGCTTCAAATCCTCATAGGTATATCTAAAACCGGATTGTCTGGCACATTGAAAACTACATAAATCAGCTTCAAATCCTCATAGGTATATCTAAAACTTCCTACTCGGACAGTATAGCCAGCCTTGACCAGGCTTCAAATCCTCATAGGTATATCTAAAACCAGGCGGTGCAACGCCAAGTACAAATGAGAGGAGGCTTCAAATCCTCATAGGTATATCTAAAACAAGTCCTGCGATCAACGTCTGTTCGGCGCTATCGCAAGCTTCAAATCCTCATAGGTATATCTAAAACACTGGGCAATGCGTCAGGTACAGGATGCATTCAAGCTTCAAATCCTCATAGGTATATCTAAAACATAAATCACGTAGAACACCACTATTGATCGTATAGGAGCTTCAAATCCTCATAGGTATATCTAAAACGACATTTCAAGTTTAGATGCAACAAAATTAACAGGGCTTCAAATCCTCATAGGTATATCTAAAACGTATTCCCCGCTGTGGCGGTTGTGACGTCTCCAATGGGCTTCAAATCCTCATAGGTATATCTAAAACCCCGGCGTCAGCGATAGACCAGTTTACCGGTTTGAGCTTCAAATCCTCATAGGTATATCTAAAACAAGATCGGAGTCCCATCAGTCGCTTTTATACCACGGCTTCAAATCCTCATAGGTATATCTAAAACGGGATTGCTAATGCATACCCGGAATACCTGACCATGCTTCAAATCCTCATAGGTATATCTAAAACTATACCATTTAGTACAAAATCGCCTTAAATCGCAAAAGCTTCAAATCCTCATAGGTATATCTAAAACCGAGGTTACGCAAGCGTTGTGAGAGTAGGAAGCACAGCTTCAAATCCTCATAGGTATATCTAAAACTTGTCTGCCGCTGTTACTCCTACCATTTCATAACCGTGCTTCAAATCCTCATAGGTATATCTAAAACGAGGATGGGGTATGGCACTACTCTTGTATCCTGAAGCTTCAAATCCTCATAGGTATATCTAAAACTTGATATGAAAGGGAAGCGTAACATTGGTGATCCTGGGCTTCAAATCCTCATAGGTATATCTAAAACCTTAGTTCAATCTCAACACTGGCAACTCCTGTTGCCGCGCTTCAAATCCTCATAGGTATATCTAAAACTATCATTGTTACACTTACAAGGCCATTTGTACAACGCTTCAAATCCTCATAGGTATATCTAAAACTAGTCTCCTGGCTCTGATGATGGCAGACAATGGCAAGGCTTCAAATCCTCATAGGTATATCTAAAACTTATTTTGCAGAGAGGCGGTGAGGACATGGATGAAAGCTTCAAATCCTCATAGGTATATCTAAAACGCTGACAAACTATACCCATCCGACAACCGCAGGAAAGCTTCAAATCCTCATAGGTATATCTAAAACTTTGATTTTGGGGTCGACCCATAATGGTGTAAAAAAGCTTCAAATCCTCATAGGTATATCTAAAACCCATTCACACCGCATAAATACTCCCTTCCTCCCCCACCATCCCCTCCCCCAAAAACACCAAATTTTTTCTATCCAGCTCTCCAAGCCGATCTTATATCCGGTCGATCCCCCGCATTTTTTACACCATTATGGGTCGACCCCAAAATCAAATAATAAACTCCTGAGCGTTTTTTTCTTGACCAATCACTTCACGTCTAGAATAGTTCAAGCTTTCAAATCTGTAAAGAATAACCGAATCCTCATCATTATGTAGCATCTTATTCAGTTCCAACTTCAACTTTTTCAAATTAGCCTCTCCGATATCCCCTTCAAACACCGAATTTTGAATCCACGTCAAATATTTCCTACATGTTTTTAATGCTTTCGCCACTCTTTTCTCATTTACATCATAAACCAGAATCACGAACATCACAACACCCCTTGTTTTTTCCTCTTCATACATTAAACACTTTGGCCAAAACCAACTCCAATTACGTCCTATTCAGATAAAATCTCGTCATTCACCATTCACAAACAAATCCTTCATATTCCGCATCTTCTGTAATCAGTTTTTGCAGCTTATATGCTTCCAGCCTTATCAATCGTTTGTAGCTTACAGCTGTACCGATTGATTTATGGCGTATCGTAGTAAGTAATTTTTTATTGTACTCTTCTACAAATTTCTTTTTACCAGTATCCTTTAATAGAATACCTCCAAAATTACTATCAAAATCTTTTGCTGTAATCACTCTTTTATTTATTAGTGAGAATATCACCCTGTCCACTATTACCGGCTTAAATATTTCTGCCAGATCCAGATTCAAAGAAAACCTTCTGTTGTTCGTTGAATGTAAATATCCAATCCGCGGGTCTAAATTTGTCTGATAAATTTCACTGAGGACTGTCGTATACATCATAGAATTTCCAAAACTGATCAACGCATTAAGCTTATCTTTAGGCGGTCGACGGCTCCTAATTGTAAAAACAAAATCCGGCTCATCCAGTATAACATTAAAAGCTTTATAATAACTCTCCCGAATATTTCCTTCATAAGCCATCAGTTCCGCAGTACTGGAGCAATTTTCCATCTGTATCCATTTTTCTTCAATATCAGCTATAGTCTCCTGTAGATTTATGCCTCTCTTACAATAATATTTTAAAACCACCAGAATATTACTAATCGCTGTCCTTATTATCTTCTTGGCTATTAAGACTCTTTTTTCTTCCTGGAGATAAGCCTCCGCCTGTTTTAATATTACAAAACCTGAGTTAAGATGCTCTCTGGGATAAAATGTACCGGTATAATACTCATAGTAATTAAAAAAATGGATCAGTATCCCTTTCTGCGAGGCAAAATCTAAAAACTTTTTATTCACCGTAATTTCACCAAATACCCATACAGAGTCCAATTCTTCGATCGGAAGATATTTCTTAGACTCTCCATTTTGGAAATAAAAGGTATTATCCTTCCTGCGAAGGTCTCCATCATTAAAAATATAGATATCTTTTTTCATACTCCTTCTCCTTTAGCCGTTCCTTTATGAAAAACAATATTCTTTATATCCACAATTTTTGCAAAACGGGATTCTCTTCACTCTGGGAGGATTCCTTAATTCAGCGATTCTGATGATTTCTGTTTTTATTTCCTCTAATTCTTTATCCAGATCTTCCGTAAGAATAACGTCGACCCTCTTCTTCTCTTCCGGATATAGCAGCTGCCCTTGCGCATCGAGGCCACTCTCTTTCATCTGCTGAAGATAATAGGCCAGTTGATATTTGGAGGCTTCTTCATATTTAGAAGACTTTTTCGTCTCCCCAATCACCAGCTTGTCTTGGTTCTGAAAAACGACATCAAATCTTACATTTCCAAAGACTATCTCTTTTTTATTCCGCTGATATGTATTCTCATGGAGAAAACGCCCTATATCAATGTTATCATCCTGCTGATCTGGTATTATGCTGTGGGCCATCAACCAAACTTCCCGCTCACAGATTTTATAAAACCAGACTAATGTACCTGTAATTTCCACCGTGCTCTCATCAAAATACAAGATAATCCTCTTCCTCTCTCTTAAAACCGGTATCACGACAATAATTGTCGTTACAGCCTTCCATAGGTAAAGACCAAATAACTTCCTCTTGTACATGATTAATTCTAGAAACATATTTTTCCGGAATCGATAATGTATATGCACTCATCTTTGGATTCAATTCAAGCATAGAATCATATTTCTTTTTCATATCCTTTTCCCGTACCGCATGCAAAAATTTCTGAAATAGACATTCCGCATTTTCATCAATTCGAAAATAAACCTCCACATACGCTCCCTTTTCCTCTATCAGATGAAATTGATCGATCGCATATTTTTCGCCGGTAAATATTAATTTTTGTATAGATTTGATATAATTTTCAGAATCACAACTGACATACCCACTTATTTTTTCATAATATTCATGAATTAACTCTAAATAATCCGATTCCAATATCTCCCGCTTCTGATCTAGCAGCTGTTTCGTCACATTAATTTGCATATCTCCATAAATCATTTGCCCATACGCTTTTTTGCCATTCGTCAATTCTACTACCCGAACAAAGCCCAGCGCCTCTTTTCCATGTCGATTACAACGGCCAGCCGCTTGAATAATAGAGGATAATGGTGCCAAATCTCTTATAACATAATCAAAGCTCAGATCCACCCCAGCCTCTATCACTTGAGTAGAAACTACCATCGGTTTTAAAGTATCAAAAGATTTTTCAATCTCTTTTATCCTTTCAACTCGGTCACAGGGCAAAAGGTTCGCTGACAAGTAAAATAATTTCCGTTCCGGCAAAGCTTTTTTTAAGTCATCATAGATCAACAAAGATTCCTTTATTGTATTACATACAATCAGATAGGATTTACTCTCCACCTGGCCTAAAAAATCTTCGATAAATTCGTCTATGGTCGTTTTTCCCGGCTTGTAGATAAGCTTTGTCCGGCAAAACATTCGGAAATACTTTTCATAATCCGGTAGTAACTCCTTTGCTTCCGTTAGAAATAAAGGTCTTGTAGCAGTCATCAATATAATCTTACAGTCCAATAACCTGGCTGCTTCCCTTAAAATATAGTCGGCCACCTTTAACAGTTCAATGGGAATTGCCTGTACTTCATCCAATATTAATATAGAATGGCGAAATTCATTAAATTTTTTCAGCATACGATTTCGATTACCAACAAGCGTCTCCAACACTTGTACAAATGTGGTGACGATTACATTGGACATCCAGTTTTCCCGAAGCATCTCGGCCCTTTGTTTATCCACATCATACTTTTCGTCTGATAATCAACATCCGCCAGTGAATGGTGCTTCATCAGATAGGGCCCTGATCGTTTCTCAAAATCCCGGATCTCCCTTGCATATAATTTATATATTTCATTAAAGTTTTGGTTAATGATCGACGTAAAAGGCAAAGCGTAGATAATCTTTCTGCCGCCTCCCAATTGTTCATTTAATTTAACAGCTGCAAAGAATCCCGCATAAGTCTTACCGGTACCAGTGGGGGATGTTATGGAGTATAGATACGAATATTCTGGCTGCTCTTCGATCGAATTCATAATATTTGTAAATATCTCTTCCCTGACAATACCCATTTCACTTTTTATTCCTTTTGTACGTTCCTCAACTGATATTCTCCTACTCCCGTTTAGAGTAACAAATGGCAATTCACATGGCAAAATCATTGGCGTGTCGGAAGCACTGAATTTATCCCCCGAAATCAAAGCAGAATACAGACTTTGAAAATAAATATAATTATCTGCATACTTTTTGAACCTGCTCTCAATTCCGTAAGCTAATTTTCCTAATTTACGTATCAAATTTTCCAAGCCGCTATGATCGAGGAATTCATCTACGATCTCTTCATAATTCCATGAAGAATAATCCTGTATAATCTCAGCTCTGTGATTCTTCATGTCTTCAATCTGTTGACAGACAATATCCAGTTTATGCTGAAACGCTTTCGGTATTTCCACTCCCTTTTTATCTGTTTCAAGAAGTCCATCCCGCAAGCCGCTCACGCTCTTGTGATGGCAGAGAATCGCATGATAGATGTAGAATACGTGATTCTCATCCTTTAGCAGTCTCATTCCCGCAAAAGCTCCAAAAAGGGCGGATATATAACTATGATCCGCCCTTTCATCATTCCGGTTTCCGTAATGAAGCCTGTTTTGGAAATAGATAGTATACTTTCCAAAATCATGGCTCAAACAGGCCACTTCTGCAGTTTTATCCCAGCCGCTTTTTAAACTGTATTTCGCATTTTCCATCGTTTCCTGTAAATGGACCTTAAGCAGCTTATCAATATGTGATTCAAACCGAATCATGATCGTATTCCCTCTTATTCATAATATCAATTTCTATTTTACATGAAAGTGACACAAACCTGCTCATTACAAATTTCCAAGCTCAAAACAGGCTCCTTAACCTCCATTTTGAGCGCTTTTCCATTTACATCATAAAGATATGACGCGGTCTCGTGTAAAGTTCTTCCATTGTCAAAGTATCTGGGCATATTCTCCCGATACAGACTCACTGGCTCTGATAATATGTCTAATGTCTTCTCCTTTATGGATTCTACACGTACCAGCGAAGATACTCGTATCCGTCCATCTTTTACTCCATAGTCTGCCTCTGTATCGCAGACATATGTTAAGGAACATTGAAATGGGGCAGATCCGAGGTATGGGGGATACCAACTCCATCCTTCCCTGACAGATTCCGTCATCCTGTCCATAATCTCTGCCTGGTTACTGGAAAAATAAATCCGGTATGCTACTCCATCGTCCCCAGTCAAAATTTCGAACGGAATCTGTGTATGGTTCTTCGGTTGGATAAAATCCTTTGGCCCTTCGATTTTCATATAGTTAACTGTCTGCATGATTTTCCTGGCTGGCTTCAGAATCTGTACACCTATATCCACCTTTCCAGGTACAAACTGATCATAATACGCATCCCGTTCTATACCAAGGATTCCTGCAGCCAGACCGCATAACGTCGTTCTCGGGGGGACCAAATATGTGAGCGAAGAAGAATTCGTATAGTATTTTCGAAAATGGGCATATCGGCCCGAGACATCGAATACCAGTACTTTCATTTTCATCATCCTATTCTACTTCGATCAGAGTAAAACCATCGAAAGCCTGTTGGAAAGTGACTTCCACATCATGGTTTAACAATATACATTTGCTATCACAGAAATAGTGAATCGAGTCAATTTTACCAATATTTTCCTTTAGAAAATCAACGAGTTTTCCAACTTCTAATGCTGTTTCTGAAATATCCCGAATATCTTCCGTCTTTTCTTTTAATGAAATATAATCCCGCATATCTCCTAAAATAGTCATATCGCTTTTATATTCCACTCTCAGATACAGCCTGGGATACTGTCCAATCTTACTTCTTGTTACCTGAAGCGGAATCGCATATCTGAGCGCCCGATCCAGTTCAGCGATATCCTCTTCCTTCAAAGACGTTGCTTTTCCCCGATTTGCAGATATTACACCGGAAAAAGCGATAAAAGAATATGCGACTCTGAAATCCTTGCCAATCGCTCCCTGCTTATTATTATCAGAGGAAGCAAACGTAGAAGTAATGCTAGACTCCAATACCTTTACCGTATTCAGGGAATATCCCCAATTAAACTGGACTGGTCCAATAAACTGCTTATTGTCCTTCGCTATAGGCATCGTAGCCCCAAACAGCCGCACATCAATCAACTGATCCAATATTTCCTGATCATTTGAAGTCCCCAGCTTCTTAATCCTAGTCTCTGCGGTAACTGGTGAGCCATCCATTTTCTGTACAAACAATGGATACCCCTGGTCGGCCAGATAATCCCTGACATATCTTTTCAGCCGCAGATCAGACACCATATTGATCCCTCTTTCATAATCCATACGGGGACGGTTTTCCTCGTCAGGATCACCGTTTGGATTTGTTAATTTCGCATCATACAAAAATAGGATTTCACTGTTATTCATTTTCCTTTCCTCCATTCTCTTTTTTCTTGCCTAAAATAGCTTTTCTGGTCGTATAAGAATAACCGCTTAAAATACAGAACAAATTTTCTTCCTTTGACAAGCCCCAATTCGATAACTGGGGCGTACAAAGCTCTGTAAAATCGGAATAGATCAGCTCTGTCTTAGATTCCAGCAGTTTTTCCTGCTTTAACTTGGCAAATACATCTCCCGCCAAACGGAGTATTTTGTTTTTATCCATCCCCCCAAAATTAAGCTTGTTCAAAATCGGCTTATTCTTGGAGGAAGTATTCTTCGTTCTTTTATATTGCTCCACACCAATGGTACCCATCAGGGTACCCAACAAAAACAGTGCCGCCTCCTCCTGCTTATATCCCATTTCACGGATAAATTCTTTGAGCTCATCCCCGCAATGCAGACTTTTTACCTCCATTTCCACTCCTCCTTTGATTAATTGCATAAATTCCAGAAACTTCAACAGCGCTGTACCTCTTACTACTGTGGCTTCCAGTTCACTGCCGCTTATATTAAACCCCTTTTCCTCATAATAGATAACTTTCGCACATGCATTGAGATTCCTGATAATATACTGCTTTTTCAGCAACTTTCCTGATAATATAGCGTCGTATAATCCTAAAAGATTTCTGAATTCTCTTGCCTCATTTTTTTCATCCAGCCGGATTGGCATAAGGTAATATATCATCCGAAGATTCAATATCGTCCGATCTGTTCTGCCTCCCAACAACCGCAAATAGAGATCCTGAGTTCGATCCAGGCAGTTAGCAATGAAATCGAACCTGGAGGGCGCCACGTCTTTAATAAATCTTTGGATTTTAGTGGCCTTCTGTGCCTGTTTGTAAAATATAAGATTGATCGAATAACAGGTCTCATCTTCTCTTTCCTGATAAGCCAACTCATCATCAATACTTTCCTTTAATTGCTGCACCGTTTCTACATTGGAAATCGTTTTAAATTTATGCTTAATACGGTCACAGATGATGTCGAGTCCTTCCCTGTCCAAAGGTTCTCCCCAAATAAAATGCGGATACAGGTATACGTGGAATCTTGCCAGAGACAAATTCATATTATTTTTTACATATTTCTCACCTGCCAGATACGCATTTAAACAATCCTGACACAGAAGCATATTCTTTCGATAATTTTTCTTATCCACCCCACTGGCAAATCCGTATAAATTTGTAGTGTAGCTTTTGATTTCTATTATAATATCATCCCGCAGCTGCGTCGTGGTTCCACAGTTGTAGCAATGCCCCTCGATCAAATTCTTTTTGTTATCCTGCTTACCCGATGTCCCCTCCTTTTCTTTCAATATGGCTGCCTTATATTCCTCACGTTCACACAATGGCTCAGCATCAATGAGTATAGTGAATAATCCAAAATTCTTCTGAAGTTTCATTCCATAGTGGACTGCCAGATACTGATCAAAAGCTTCTGTCACTTCCTTCTTCAGCAGCGCTTTCTGTTCCTTTTCCGGTAAGTCACGCAAAGTATCCCGATATGCCTTGATATCATAATTATCATTTGATAGAAGTCCTACATGAAAAGTATACCTGTTCTTATTACTCTTAAAATCTTCACCCAGATCTACGAAATAGGTATCCCTGATAAATGTAAGCTTACTATTTAACTCGTCGCCTAAATCTAACTCACATAAGTTCGGAATTGTCTCTGAGAGATGATAAAAACTATTGCCCGATGTACAATACCATTGTTTGGAATTGGCTCCCGGAGCTGAACCGATATAACAATACCTTCTTGCGGAATTCTCACTCATCTGCTCATTGACATCAACTGATACCCGGCATTCATCTGTTGAAAAATCAAATTTCAGCATATATAGCTGTAGTTCATTTCCTTTGGCATCCCGGCGTACCGGAGCTAATTCTGTGATGAGGTTATCCAGAATACTGCTTCCGTCATTCATAAGTGTTTTTCCGATCTGTATCATGCCTTCCTGCATATCTCTTTTCGCCTCCTATCGTTTATTTACAATGACACAGCCAAACCCCTGAGAATTCTTGGAACCCAGCCCCGCATTGACTGCTATATCCATCAGTTCTTTCGAGCCGGTGAGCAGGAATTTTCCGTTCCATCCCTTTATCACTGTTTTCTTATAAAATATGACGCTTTCCCGACAGGACCGATTCATGGGTTTGATCCGAAATTGGGTATTCTCAGGCGCAGTACCATAATAGGATTCGTATTTATGTATTAAATTTTTACGAATCAGCTCTGAATATTCCTGCTCATAAGGTGTGTAATAATAGGTTTTCTTTACTCCTTCGTGATTTGCAAGTGTAGAATAGATACAAATGGGGGAGAGAGTCTGTATTTCACATCGATCATCATATTCTTCTGCTATTGTTTCGAACGAGGAAGGTGTCAAGTAAGTACCGTTTAAGTTTAATTGTGATTGGGATATAATGTTTTCTGCCAGATAGGTCACGAATTTAGAGTCGTAAGAAGAAATATAAAAATGAATTTGATCCTGGTAAATGATCTTGTGCTGCCCGGGAATGATTCGATGATTACCGAAAATCTTTGAAAACGAGAATAATTTATAACTTCTTTTTCCCGCTTCATACCCCGTATCATGGAGAAAGCTCTGGTAATTTTTATCATTTAACCAGGTTAACAGCGCCGCCTGTAATATATGATTGTAGCTGGTATTCAAAGTTAGAGGATCTTTTAAAGGAAATGTAAATTTGTATTTCATCAATTGTTCTCCTTCGTATAAACTTCTTAAATTAACAATAGCACTTGTTGGTTCTGCCGTCAAGAACTTTTATATTTACTATTCCATTACTAATAAATTAATATATTTATTTACTTATTCATACCCAATAAATTCCGTCATATGAATCCTTCGTTCACAACCATGCTGGTTTCCATCGTGCAATTCTATCTATCTCCTATGTAGTACTCTTTACACAATCCTTATAGGTATAACTAAAATATACTAATCAATAACTAAATTTCAATCTCTTATAGAAATTCTGCACCTTACACATACCATCAAGCCAACTATAATCAGTAATAAATTCAAAGAAATTACTCCCTCTTACTTCTGATCAGGAAGCAACCTATGAAATCAGCTTAACATTCAACCAAATATCAGTCAAGCTCAATCCATAAATTGTAGGATTACAATACATGTGTTACAACTGAATAATTAAAATGTAGGGATTTCTCTTTTGCGTTGTATTTTAGTCACCACAACCACAACATAAACAAAGGAGAATGAGAAGATAGAGTATCCCGGTCAGCGTATCCCGGTGGATGTGAAATTTGTCCCTTCCGCCTGTCTTATAAACAGCAGGGTCATTGGGAAGCAGTTCTTCCAGTACACTGCCATTGATAAGTTTTCCAGATGGTGCTTCGTGGAAGCCACCAGGACAAGCCGACTCTCTTCCAAAAGCACCTGGAAGCCCACAAGTGATTTTATCCCATAGCATCTCTTTCATATACGAATAAAAATACGGTACCCATCCGTCTGCCCCCTTGGGCAACCTCTGAATACCGTAATTATTATTCTATTATCAGTTTCATGACATATAAAGATAGTTATATCGGCTGGTTTTCTATTTCATCGGGTAGGATTCCATTACATCAGCTGCCTTTCTGTTAAATCAGTTGACATAAACCGTACAATCTAAGCTATCCATCAACATACGATATGCCATATCACACTGGTAGATAATTTATTTACAATGCACCTTCTATTCCGCCCATCCAAACGCACACTTCACAGCCTTTTTCCACCCCCGCAGCAGTTTTTCCCGTTTCTCATCCTCGATCTTCGGGCTAAACGTCTGAGACAAGGCCCAATTACTTCGAATCTCCTCTCTGCTCTTCCAGAATCCAACCGCCAATCCGGCCAGATATGCCGCTCCCAAAGCAGTCGTCTCGATACAATCCGGCCGCAGCACATCCGTATCCAGGATATCCGCCTGGAACTGCATCAGGAAGTTATTGGCACAGGCTCCGCCGTCCACTTTGAGGCTCACCAGCTTAATATTGGCATCGCTCTCCATGGCCTTACACAGATCGTAGGTCTGATAGGCCAGAGATTCCAGGGTCGCTCTCACCAGATGAGCCCGGTTAAATCCACGGGTCAGTCCCACAATCGCACCTCTGGCATACTGATCCCAATAGGGGGCGCCCAGCCCTGTAAACGCCGGCACTACATAAGCTCCCTCCGTATCCGATACAGACATGGCGTATTCTTCGGACTGGGGAGAGGAATCGATCACTTTGAGTTCATCCCGCAGCCACTGGATCGCCGCACCTGCCACGAATACGCTGCCCTCCAGCGCATATTCCACTTTTCCATCCAGACCAACCGCGATTGTGGTCAATAGTCCGTTACTGGAAGCTACTGCTTCTTCACCGGTATTCATCAGCAGAAAGCATCCGGTACCATAGGTGTTCTTGACCTCTCCCGGTTTAAAGCAGCACTGACCGAACAGCGCGGCCTGCTGGTCTCCGGCTGCTCCCGCCACCGGTATCTGCCCGCCGATTACCGAGGTGTCCGTATAGCCATAGATACAACTGGACGGTTTCACTTCCGGCAGCATCGCCGCCGGAATATCCAGCAGCTCCAGGATTTCCCTATCCCAGCAAAGGTTATGTATATCGTACAGCATCGTACGGGATGCATTGGTATAGTCGGTCACAAAGCACTGGCCCTTGGTCAGGTTCCAGATCAGCCAGGTATCCACGGTACCGAACAGCAACTCTCCATTTTGCGCCCGCTCTCTGGCTCCTTCCACATGATCCAGGATCCACTTAATCTTCGTCCCGGAAAAATAAGCGTCTGGGATAAGTCCGGTTTTCTGCCGGATCATCGGGACATATCCCCGCTCCTTTAGGTCATCTACGATACCGGAGGTACGGCGGCATTGCCAGACGATCGCATTGTACACCGGACGGCCCGTCTCCTTCTCCCAGACGATCGTCGTTTCTCTCTGATTCGTGATTCCGATACCGGCGATCTCTCCGGCTGTGGCGCTCACCTGATACATCGCCCATTTCATCACTTCCGTCATGGAATTCCAGATCTCCAACGGATCGTGCTCTACCCATCCGGGCTGTGGGTATATCTGGGTAAATTCCTTCTGGGCCACGCTGCACATCTGGCCCTTTTCATTAAATAAAATACAGCGGGAACTTGTGGTTCCCTGATCCAACGCCATTATGTACTTCATTGATCAAACCTCCGTCTGTATATAGTTTTCAACTACCCCGTTTTACTCTATAAAATCTCTACTCATTCCGTCCCCTAAACGCTGGACACTCCGCGCCAGGGAAGGCGCTCCGGCGCAGATATAATGTCTACCGACATTATATCACGATTGCACGCAATCATGATACCTCCGTAGGATGCACACTCCGCGCCAGGGAAGGCGCTCCGGCGCAGATATAATGTCTACCGACATTATATCATACTATCCTCCCCCGTACATAGACGGATGAAGGATTTTGCCGCTTCGGTGAGGAATTTATTCCTGTGTCGGATCACGGAAAAGGACCTTTTTAAATCCAGCCCCCGAATCCTGGTGCTGGCGATCTCACCCTTTTCCAGGCTCTCCTTCACGAACAGGTTCGGCAGCACCGACACGCCCAGTCCTTCCGCTACCGCGCGTATAATCGCCTGGGTACTCACGCTCTGCCAGGAGGGAACCACTTCTACCTTTCTCACCCGCAGTGCCTGATCGAAGATCTCCCTGCCCGCGCTTCCCCGTTCCCGCATGATGAAGTTCACTCCCCTGAGCTCGCTGATATCGATCTCCTCCCGACCAGCCCACGGGTGATCTACAGAACAGATCAATACCAGCGGATCTTCCATAAAGCGGATCTTCTCTATATAGGAGCTGGCGATCTCCCCTTCCACCAGTCCTACATCGATCTCATTTTTCAGTACCGCCCTTTCCACAGCTTCCGTATTATCGATCTGAACGTGCATCTGCATAGCCGGATAGATCTGCTGGAACTCCTTTGCGTACTCTGGCAGCAGATAGTTTCCGATGGTGATGCTGGCCCCGATTCTAAGGACACCGATCCGATCCCAGTTCCGAACATCCTGTTCCAACTGGTCAAACAGTGATACAATATGGATAGCGTACTGCAAAAATTGTTTCCCGGCTTCTGTAATATACAGCCTTCTGGCGATCCGGTCAAACAGTTTGACTCCATAATAGTCTTCCAGTTCCGCGATAGCCAGGCTCGCTGCCGGCTGCGCGATAAAGAGCTTTTCCGCGGCAGCCGTGACACTTTCGCACTCACAGACCGCTACAAAGATTCTCATGTGACGTAAGGTCATCTTTTCCTCCACACGTGCGTTATTCCACACATACAGGCAGGGTGAACATTTTTTGTTCAGCCTTCTTCCTCCTGGTTTCATAAGAAATTATTATAATATTTATATTATTATATTATTTTACATATAAGGCTGTAAAGTATAAAATAAAAATGCAAGGAGGAATCTTCATGACCGATAAACCGAAAAAATATTGGAAATTATTTACCTCAACCTTTTTCCTCAGCTCTTTCACTTTTGGAGGCGGCTATGTCATCATTCCGCTGATGAAAAGAAAATTCGTGGATGATCTGCAGTGGTTGGAAGAGGAAGATATGCTGAACATGGCCGCTATCGCCCAGTCCTCGCCGGGAGCCGTTGCTGTCAACGCATCGATACTGCTGGGCTACCGGGTCGCAGGCGTCATTGGGGCCGGTATCTCGATTCTGGGCACTGTTCTGCCGCCGCTGTTATTGCTGTCCGTGCTCTCGCTTTTTTATACCGCCTTTCGGAGTAATCCGATTGTCAGCGCGGTATTGGGCGGGATGCAGGCCGGAGTAGCCGCCGTCATCGCCGATGTCGTTATCAGCATGGGCGGCAATATTATCAAAGAAAAGAAGCTATTGTATCTGTTGATCATGGCCGGGGCATTTCTGGCCACCTATCTGTTCCACATCAACGTCATGTACATCATACTGGTCTGCGGTGCTCTGGGCGCTTTACAGACATTGATTACACACTGGAAAAATAAGAAAAAGGAGAGTGTCCAGCCATGATATATCTGCAGCTGTTCTGGAGTTTCTTCCAGATCGGATTATTCAGTATCGGAGGCGGTTACGCTGCCATGCCCCTGATCCAGAATCAGGTGGTAGATCTGCATCATTGGCTGACCATGACGGAATTCACCGACCTGATCACCATATCCCAGATGACCCCCGGGCCTATCGCTGTGAATTCCGCCACCTTCGTCGGTATCCAGATCGCCGGCTTTGGCGGGGCGGTCATCTCGACACTGGGATGCATCCTTCCCTCCTGTATCATCGTCTCCCTGTTGGCCTTCCTATATTTTAAATATCAGCAGTTAACCGTCATCCAGGGTGTACTGAACGCACTCCGCCCGGCAGTCGTGGCGCTGATCGCCTCCGCAGGACTGACTATGATTATCCTGGCCTTTTGGGGAGAAGGCGGCTTCGTCACAGATCTTGGCGCACTTCACATATCCTCGGTGGTTTTATTCTCCGCCGCACTCTTTATCCTTCGGAAATGGAAACTGAGTCCCATCATGGTTATGGCCGGATGCGGGGTAATCGGCGGTATCCTCTATTTTATACCATAGAAAGGCGGGATCTGAATGAATCTGAAAATAGTCAAAACACCTCTGCTGTGGAAGCTGGTCGATGAACAGGATCAGGTTGTGGCACGCCTCTTAGGGCGGATTACCGGACCGGCGAAGACGGTTTGTTCCCCGGACGGTACTGCCGTATACACGGTCGATAAGAGACCGGCGGCGGCTCCAAATACGGGATTACAATATAAAATGTACCGCGGCGCCTCCCTCTTCGCCGTGGCCGATGTACCGAATCCGGAGGAGAGCCTGCAGGATATACCTGTATCCCCATCGTTCTTATTTCGGCCCCCAAGGATTCAAAAGATCAGCGTCCAAGCTCCCGGCGGTCCCTATCTCCTCCAAAGGCTGGAGGATGGCCGTGTAAATGTCAGCAGCCCAAAGAAAGATCTGGGAAGTATCTCTTCCTTTTTCAAAATGGGTCATCAAATCCTGAGTCTGTCCCCGGAGACGGATCCTCTGTTTTTTGCCGGCATCTACGTCATGGCATATTATATGTCCCACGAGGACGATATTGATATTGTGTAACGTTACAAGTGTTATTATGTATCTGCTTCATTTTACGTATAAGATTTTAGTCAAATAGCATACCTTATGAAGCAGCTATACTGTAATCCTGCCCAAAGGGCATTCGTTAAGGAATGCTGTAAAATATATTTATAAACGGTTCACCGTAGCAACTGCCGACACACCGGTTCCGGCCACATCGGATAGTATGACATCCGAGATGTGGACCGGAGCCTTCACCTCTACCTTTTTTAGAGCTTTTACAAAGTCAAAAATCTTCTCCTTTGGTATGCTCCGTTCACTCTTTAATGAAACGGTCTCATGGGGCCGGTTTGCCAGACGTACCGTGGTCGTCACCATCCGTTCCGGGTTTGTCACTTCGTTTCTCGCATACTGCTCGCCCTTTTTGCAGGTATTTCCATTGACCGCCAGAATCTGTCCACCCTGACATGTGACGGTTACCATGCATCCCAGTGGGCAGCCGATACAGACCAGTTCCCTTTTCTCTGAATGATTTCCTTTCCCACTGTTCTCTTCTATATTTTGTTCTCTCATGCCGTTCTCTGCTAAATCATCTCTCAATGTCATTCCCCTCCCTTCTCGATCCGGATGGTAATCTTTTTCAGATCCGGATATTCTTCCAGCTTCTGCTTTTGCAACTTGATTTCTTCCATCTCTCCAGGCGCCATGACCGGCCGCTTTTGCCGTTTGACGCAGGTATCGTCAAAATATGTACAAATATAGCAGCCTTTGTATACATCCCCCACGCGGAAGCGTACCGTCAGCTTCTCTTCCATCCTGTCCGTATGGATATACTTCGGTACGGTATAACGCACGCCATCCTCCGCGGCCAGTTCCACGCAGCCGGCTTTATCCATACGTTTCGCCCCTTCCCGGATATAGCAGGCCGCGTTCTTTCCTGCTGCGGCTGCCTCCTCCGATACATAATCCACCAGATCATGTACATGCAGCACGTTACCGCAGGCAAATACCCCTTCCACATTGGTCTCCAGGCTTTCATTCACTACCGGACCTGAGGTGACCGGTTCCATAACCACACCCATACCTCTGGACAATTCATTTTCCGGAATCAGGCCTACGGATAACAGCAGGGTATCACAGGAAATATATTCTTCCGTACCGGGTATCGGCTTTCTATGTTCATCCACCTGTGCCACAGTGACGCCCTTTACCCGTTCTTTCCCGTCGATATCGATCACCGTATGGCTTAATTTTAACGGTATCCCGAAATCATCCAGACACTGCACGATATTCCGCTTCAATCCGCCGGAATAGGGCATAAGTTCAGCCACCAGCTTCACCTTCGCGCCCTCCAGTGTCATTCTCCTGGCCATAATCAGGCCGATATCTCCTGATCCCAGGATAACCACCTCCCGGCCGGGCAGATACCCTTCCATATTCACCAGACGCTGCGCCGTTCCGGCGGAGAATATCCCGGCCGGCCGGTATCCGGGAATATTCAGCGCGCCTCTTGGCCTTTCCCGGCATCCCATGGCCAGTATGACCGCTTTCGCCTGGATCTGGAACAATCCTTCCTCCCGGTTCATGGCGGTAATGCATTTTCCGCTGCTGATATCCATAACCATGGTATTCAGCTTATATTCGATGTCCAGCTCCTTCACCCGCTCTATGAATCTGGCCGCGTACTCTGGTCCGGTCAGCTCTTCTTTGAATGTATGCAGCCCGAATCCATTGTGGATGCATTGATTTAAGATTCCTCCCAGTGTGTGGTCCCGTTCCAGTATCAGAACACTCTCTATCCCCTGTTCCCTGGCCGAAGCCGCAGCGGCAAGCCCGGCCGGTCCGCCTCCGACGATGACGATATCATATGAAAGCATGCTCATATCCTCCTTTACCATCTGTCCTTATTGATTCCCACAATGATCTTCGATTCTCCGCCGCTTTTGGTGAGTTCTTCCATCGGCAGCCCGAGTTCCCGCTCCAGGATTTCCATTGTCCTGGGGGAACAGAATCCCGACTGGCACCGGCCCATCCCTGCCCTGGTCCTCCGCTTGACTCCGTCCAGGGATCTGGCTCCCACGGGTCTGTGGATCGCGTCCATAATTTCCCCTTCACTGATCATTTCACAACGGCAGATGATGGTTCCATATTCCGGCTGCTGCCGGATCAGTTCATTTCGTTCTTCCACAGACAGTTCCGCCGGATTCAGGATTCCTTCTCTATTGGGAACGAATTCCGGGTTTTCCGATAACCGCAGACTTTCTCTAAGCTGCTCTGCCATCCAGACACCGACAGCCGGCGCACTGGTCAATCCCGGAGATTCGATTCCCGCAGCGTCGTAGAAATTCTCCGCGTCCCCGGCTTCCCCCAGTATAAAATCATCCGAATCCTCGTGAGCCCGCAGTCCGGCAAAGGAAGTGATCACCTGGCGGATGGGAATATTTTTCACAGAATGCCCCACCTTACCCAGCAGATAGTTAAGCTCCTCCTGTCTGACACAGGTCTCTTCCTTATCTTCCACGTCTACCGCAGTGGGCCCCAGAATCAGGTTGCCATGAACCGTAGGGGCTACCAGGACCCCTTTCCCATATTCGCCGGGCAGCGGGAAAATCGTCCGGGCTACATGCTGGCCGGCCGTATGATCCAGCAGGCAGTAGTCCCCGCGTCTGGGCGTGATATGTAACTTTTCCCGGCTGACCATATTATGGATGGCATCCGCGTAGACACCGGCCGCGTTCACGATGGCTCTGGTGCGGTAATCCCCCCGGGATGTACGGATCACATAGCCCTCTTCCTCCTTTTGGATCGCATTCACCTCCGTGTCAAACCGGAATTCAATTCCGTTTACGGCTGCGTTTTCCGCATAGGCGATCGTCATTCCAAAGGGACATACGATGCCCGCTGTGGGCGCAAAGAGGGCCGCCAGCACACCGTCTGCCAGATTCGGCTCCATCTCATGTACTTCTTCCCGGCCGATGATCCGCATATCTTTCACACCGTTTTGGACACCGCGGTCGTACAGCTCCTGCAGTTTTGAAAGATCCTTCTCTTTCCGGCAGACTACCAGTGATCCATTTTTGACAAATGGAAAATCCAGCTCTTTGGAGACCGACTCCATCATTTCGCTTCCCCTGATGTTGAAATGAGCTTTTTTCGTCCCTGGCAGGGCATCGAATCCGGCATGGGCGATAGCACTGTTGGCTTTCGATGTTCCGCAGCAGACATCCTCACACTTTTCTAATACGCAGGCCTTCACCTGGTATCTGGAAAGTTCTCTGGCAATGGCGCAGCCGGTGACCCCGGCCCCGATAATCACTACATCATACATCCTTCTTCTCTCCTTTTTTTCTAGTTATTCTTTCGCTTCTATCCTAATTTTCATTTGCGTTATAAAATCCGGTTAATCTTTAATTTTAAACGCAAAAAAGCTAAGCCAAAATAGATCCTCCAGGATCCGTTTTTTGCTTAGCTCTTAATCTCATGCAAATATGTATTCTATTTTTCTTTATTTACTATAACACAAATATATAACTGCCACAACCTTTTTCTTATTAAAATATTTGTGTTTATCGTTCCGGAGTCACGAATCATCTCCCATGCTATTTCGCCATGGATTACTCATTTCCCTCTTTTTCAGAATAATCGATCACAATTTTCTTACATTCCTGACAGCAAAACGCATTCGCTATGGCAGCTGCTCCACCCATAGGATTCCGGGCCAACTGGATCCCGCCGCCTTTTCTTATTAATGCTGGTTGATATCTTTCTTTTCTCCATGCAATAGCACGGGCATCTGATGTGAGATATCCATTCTCCATTTCCCGATTACAGAAGGGACATTTCATACATGCTTACCCCCTTAGTTTCATATACACCATTGTACGCCATTCATCCGGTTCCGATAATATCATTTCCATACGATAATCCATATCTCCTGCTGATCTTACAGTTCCATCGTGCCTGCACTTATAAAAACCAAACATCCGGATTCGTCGACGAAATCGCAGCTGCACCCGCGCTTAACGCTCCCATCACATCCTCTTTATCATTGATCAGTCCGCCGGCTATGACCGGAACCCTGGACAAGGTACATATTTTCCGTATAATCTTCGGCATGACTCCTGGCAGTATCTCAATCATATCCGGATGTACACTGTCATTCTGCCGCTCGATATTGGAAAGCGCCATGGAATCTATGATAAAATGGCGCAGAACAGTATACAGGCCAAGTTCCGAGGCTTTTTTCACCAAAGCCGGTTTCGTGGTAATAATACCATCCGCTCTGGTATGTCTTTGGATAAATTCAACCGCGATCTCTCTGGAGGTAAGCCCAGCGATCAGATCCACATGAACCATGGCGGTCTTCCCGCTCGCTTTAATACGTTCCACAATCTCCTGTATATTCATTAAATCTCCATACAGAACAAATATAATATTCCCCTCCGCCCGCAGACTCTGTTCTAATCCATCCGGATCTTTCACCGCAGCTATTACCGGGCAATCTTCAATCAGTTCCGCAAACGTCTGTTTCACTGCACCACACCTTTCCTTCTAAAAAACCAGTGCTAAGTAACATATAGCACTTACGTGCAATCAAAATAACTTCATAGGATACACACTCCGTGCTAAGGAGAGCGCTCCGGCGAATATAATGTCTGCCGCTATTATAACACGATTCCGTTGACAAGGAAACCCTCCTATAGCGGTTATATAGCGGTTATATAGCCGCTATCAGCCGCTGTAAACCTTGGCTGTGATCGGATCGACGGATCTTTCTGTAATTATGGATCGGTAATGAAATCTGTAATAAAATGAAATAAAATAAATCTATTGACAACTGTATATTAATATGATATACAGTTATATACAGACTATTACAGTAGGTGGTGAAACTTTTTGGATATCCTGATAAATAACACCTCAGAAATACCAATCTACCGTCAAATCAAAGATCAGATTAAGGACGCGATCTACACCGGCCAGATAAAAGAGGGCGAAATACTTCCCTCTATCCGGAAGCTGGCCAACGAGACCATGGTCAGTGTCCTGACCACCAAGCGGGCATACGACGAGCTGGAAGCCGAAGGCTATGTAAACAGCGTGCCCGGCAAAGGTTTTTTCGTCTCCTCCACGAACATGGAGCTGTTCCGGGAAGAAAAGCTGCGGCTCGTCGAAGCCAAGCTGCTGGAAGCCTACGTGACCGGCCAATCCGCAGGCCTTACCAAAGATGAGATGCTGGAAATGATGTCGATACTCTATGAGTCCTGACAGAAAGGAAGTTACCCTATGAGCAATGTATTGGAAATCAGCCATCTTACAAAAAAATATAATCGAAAAACAGTATTAAATGACATCAGCTTCGCCGCGGAACAAAGCCAGATCACCGGCTTCATCGGAGTCAACGGGGCGGGCAAAACAACCACGATCAAATCCATCCTGGGTCTGGTAAAAAAAGATGCGGGTGAAATCCGCCTTTTCGGGCAGACACTGGAAGAGAGCGAGCGGGAAATTAAAAATCGCATCGGCGTTGTATTTGACAAAGGTTACTTTTATGAAAACCTGTCCCTGAACGATATGAAAAATATACTGGCACCGGCCTATACAAACTGGGACGAGAACACCTTCAAACGCTACGCGCGCCAGTTCAAGCTTCCGCTCAGCTACCACATCAGCGACCTTTCCAAAGGTATGACCATGAAATACGCCATCGCCCTGGCCCTATCCCACCACGCGGACTTCCTCATCATGGATGAACCCACCTCGGGCCTGGATCCTCTGATTCGGAATCAACTGCTGGGAATCCTGCGCGAATACATGGAAGAAGGGGATAAATCCGTCTTTTTTTCCACACACATCACCACCGACCTGGACAAAACCGCAGACCGCATCGTCATGATTGACAACGGGAAAATCGTATTGGACGAATACAAAGACAATCTTCTGGAAAAATATACGCTGGTCAAGGGCAGTAAAGAAGAACTGACCCACGAACTGCGGAGCTCCTTCCTGTATTTGGAAGAACACGGTTTCCACTTCGAGGGCCTGACCTGCGATTCCGCAGCTGCAAAACGCGGCCTGACAAAAGCCGTCTTCGCCAGACCCACCATAGAGGATATCATGATGGCATTCGCCGGGAGGTCCTGACATGATCCTGACTGCTTTTAAAAAAGATCTGATCCTGATCAGGCGCAGCCTGCCAATGGTGCTCCTGCAGTACTATCTGACTCTCCTCGTAAGCACAGTCCTGCTGCCCTCGGTGACCGCTATCTTCCCCTCCCTGGGATACCTTCTCTGCTGCAGCATCACCACCGGCCTGATCTTCAATCTTCTGTTTGAAGCCGACAGCAAATACCACATCCATGCCCTGCTGTTCTCCACGCCGATGACACCCTCCAGCATTCTATACAGCCGTTATCTCATAGGATACGGAACCTGGATATCATCCACCCTCCTGTATACCCTGCCGGGTTTCATCCCATCAGTCCGCCGGTCTTTCCCCCCTCTGAGTCTTCACATGCTCGCCGGGGGACTGCTGCTGACCACGATCCTGTGTGCCCTGCTTGTGCCGCTTCACATGCTGCTGGAAGAAACAAAAGCCTCACTCCTGGGCATGATCGTCCTATTACCGGCCTTCCTGCTGGTATTCCTGCTCTGCGAGGCCGCATCCCATTTCTTTGCGCACCTTCACTATCCTGTATTAATCCTGATCCTCATACCAGTAGCGGCCCTGGTAACCTGTCTCTCCAGCCGCTTTACCCTGCCGCGTCTAAAAGCGAAAGAGTATTAAGTGTATAGCAGAATCAGAACCTTATAAAAATTAGTAGCGCTCAAAAGTAAATTTATGTAGAAAGGAGTCTGCTCTATGTACCGTACCCTGATCAAAAAAGACTATCTCCTCTGCGGTGACACTCTCACCGGAATCCTTCTGATCGGTGCTCTCATCAGCTGCGGCATCTACCTGATGGAACCCGCCAACGCCCTGGGACTATTTATCGCCACCATCGTAGCCACATTCCTTGGCTTCTCCTCCCTCGCCAAAATCCTGGAAAAAAGCCATGCCCTCCCCACTCTCATCACATCCCCTTATGGCCGGCTCCGTCTGCTTCTGGCCCGCTATCTGGGATGGTGCGGCTACAGCTATGCCATCTTTTTCCTCTCCCTGCTGCTCACCGGGCTGCTCTATGCCCTTCCCTTCTCCTTTCTTCCCACCGTCTATTACCCGCTGTCCGACATCCTCTGTGCCGCAGCTTTCCTGACCATGCTCCAGGCACTTCTGATCCCCTGCTACACCCTGCTCCCCAGCCAGTGGACTACCACTGCCTTCATCATTCTGGTCTTGCTGATCAACCTGCTTCCCCGTCTTCTGAAGTCCCTGCCCATCACTTTTATCCTCCCACACGATTTCGCCTCATCCCCGCTGCTGCTTTTCCCTGCTCTTCTGCTCCTGCTCCTTTCCTTCTTTCTCACTGTCCTGCTCTATCACCGCAAGGAATTCTAATAGCTAATAATAAACTTTCATTTAATTATAAAGGAGAGTTTCGCTTGCGAAACTCTCCTCCTGCGGCAGGCCGCGCGAGCGGCATCTTCCTTTCCTCCGTTTAGAACCTATAGCTCCCGTTTCCAAATATATATAAGCTTCTAAAATATACTGATCCCGAAAATGCCGAAGCCTTAGGACCTCCCAAACTCTGAAAGAATCAGCCCCTTATTCCGGTCCAGAGTCATCCCGATGCTCCAGCTATTCACAAAGAGCAGCAAAGGCCGGCCCTTCAGATCCTGGATCTTCTTCATATCGGAAGTTCCGGTCAGGGAATCCATATCAATATCCGTATTTTCGATCCAGCGGATATATTCATAAGGAAGATTTTCCAAAATGATCTCCACGTTGTACTCATTGTTCAGGCGGTATTTTAAGACGTCAAACTGCAGAACACCCACCACTCCGACGATGATCTCTTCCAGCCCGCTGTGCAGTTCCTGGAAGATCTGGATCGCGCCTTCCTGGGCGATCTGGGTTACCCCCTTGACGAACTGTTTCCGCTTCATGGTATCCACCTGACGGACACGGGCGAAATGCTCCGGCGCAAATGTAGGTATCCCCTCGTATGCGAATTTCCTGCTGGGGCTGCAAAACGTATCTCCTATGGAAAAAAGACCGGGATCAAACACACCGATAATATCACCGGCATAAGCTTCCTCCACAACTTTACGCTCCTGGGCCATCAGCTGCTGGGGCTGTGAAAGGCGCATTTTCTTCTCCCCCTGCACATGGTACACTTCCTGGGCGGCATCGAATTTCCCGGAACAGATCCGCATGAACGCAATACGGTCCCGGTGCGCTTTATTCATGTTGGCCTGTATCTTAAATACGAAGGCGGAAAAATCTTCGCTGACCGGATCGATAATCCCGCTGTCGGCAAATCTGGGGAGCGGCGCTGTGGTCATCTTCAGGAAATGCTCCAAAAAGGTCTGGACTCCGAAGTTGGTCAGCGCAGATCCAAAGAATACCGGGGAAAGTTCTCCCGCCTGGACCTCATCCAGCCGGAATGGCGTGCTGGCGCCGTCCAGCAGTTCAATCTCATCCGTCAGCTTACCAAATGCATCTATTCCGATGATCTCCTGGATTTTCGGGTCATTGATGGAAACCTTTGTAATTTCACCTTCTTTGGTTCCTCTCTGGGTATCGCTGAACAGGGACACTTCCCTGTCATTTCTGTCATAGACTCCCTGAAACGCTTTCCCGGAACCGATGGGCCAGTTCATAGGGCAGGTAGCGATTCCCAGTTCCTTTTCGATCTCATCGAGCAGGTCGAAGGTATCGTTGGCTTCCCGGTCCATTTTATTGATAAAGGTAAAGATCGGGATTTTCCGCATGACACAGACCTTGAACAGCTTTCTGGTCTGGGCCTCCACACCCTTGGACGCGTCGATAACCATAACCGCAGAATCCGCCGCCATCAGCGTCCGGTATGTGTCCTCGGAGAAATCCTGATGCCCCGGGGTATCCAGAATATTGATACAATATCCGTCATACTCAAACTGCAGTACCGAGGACGTTACGGAGATTCCTCTTTCTTTTTCAATCTCCATCCAGTCAGACACCGCATGTCTCGCTGTTGCTTTTCCTTTTACACTTCCCGCCAGATTAATGGCGCCTCCATATAAAAGCAGTTTTTCCGTCAGCGTCGTTTTACCCGCATCGGGATGGGAAATAATCGCAAATGTTCTTCTTCGTTGTATTTCTTTTTTATTATCCGCCAATTAAGCTGTCCTCCTACCAATCTCTTTCACTGTTGCCGTAGAAAAGGAGCTGCGTACTCACAGCCCCCGGCATTACACTCTTATTCTAAATAATATCATACAAAATCCGCCATAAGTCAAGACCCTGGCCGTAATTTGATGAATTTCACTGTTCACACCATTCGTAAATGAGGATTTAGGGGAGACTGTCCGATTGCTCCGATGTTTGCTCTGGTGTGTGTTCTATGTATTTCACATAATATTCCTCCAGAGTACTGATCCCCCTGGCCTTCATATCTGCAGCAGTTTCAACGCCTACATAGGTGATATGCCACGGCTCGTATTCATATCCTGTGATCTCTTCCTCCCCTTCGGGATAACGAACTATGAAGCCGAAGTCCCCGCAGTTCTGTTCCACCCACTCAGCGGCCTGCGTTCCAGCGAAGGCCCGAAGGGTGCTCTGGCCGGTGTTAATGTCCACCGTCAGCCCGGTCTGATGCTCAGAGTATCCTTCTCTGGAGCTAAAGGTATCCACTTCCGCCTCTGATTGGCGCTTCATATAGTTATTATGTAGATTTTCCTGATACTGATAAGTACGGAAGGCGGATACCGGCTGCAGATAAAACCCCGCTGCCTTCGCGGCCTTCTTCAGCTCTTTGAAGGCATCTGCCGCCGTCTTTTCCATTCGTTTCCCTTTTCCGACGCTGACCAGCTGCTCCGGAGCATAATCCTTGGGCAGATAGCGGTATTTGTTGACCAGCATGGGGCCTTTCTCAACCACCTCGGCTGCTTCCGCCATGGTATAGAATTTCTGATCCAGCCCTACATTTACCCTCCATACCACTTCCCCGGCAGGAAGATCTGGATTTTCCAGCTGATAATCCTCATAGCGGTACTGCTTGTCCTTCTCGTAATAATAGAACTCCCCAAAGGGATTCTGCACTTCCGGTTCCGCCGGCGCTTCGATACCGGAAGCGGATTCCGATTTCTCCAAAGCACCACCTGTCACGTTTTCCGCGGCATACACTTCGTTCAATTCATACTTTTGTCCGAGGAGATTATTGGCAGGCCCTTCCTGTCCGAACGCTCCCCATGCAAATTCCAGCGCGGCAAATCCGCCAATCAGGACACAAAAAAAGAACAGCATGCGCCCGATCAGCTGCATTCTCTTCTGTCTTTTCTGCTTCTTAATTTTTTCCCTGGAATACTCCCATTCCCACTCCTGGTCCATTTTCATTCTCATTTAATCTATTCTCATCCTATAATCAGTATTTACACCCTTTTCCATCCTCCGATGTGTTCCCCCCACAACCGGTAACGAAAGCCAGCTTTTCCATAATTTTACATGAACTTATTATAATTCATCTTCGGAATTTATACAAGCCAAAACCCTATTTCCTTCTGGTATTTTTATCCAGATCGTTCAACATCTTTTGAACAGCTCCGACAGTTTTTGCAGGTATCCGGCATAAAATCCCCTGACTTGCTTCGCGGTATGAGTCCCCGGGTATATCCGCCGTTTTCTGTGAATCAGCCGCGTTAAGCAAAGCTTTCCTTTCAATAAATTTTTTGTTCGTTTCTATATTTAAATCCTTGCAATTGCAGGACAAGTCTGCTACAGTGGAAATACCTACAAAGAAAGAAAAGAGGTATTAATATGAGTGAACATAATCACGACTGTGAATGCGGATGTGGATGCGGATGCGGCCACGAGGAAGAAGAAGTTACCGTAACTTTGACACTGGATGACGGCTCCGAAATGGAATGCGCCGTACTGACTATCTTCCCCGCCGGTGAGAACGAATATATCGCACTGCTTCCCTTAGAGCCGGAAGAAGATGACGAAGAAGGCGAAGTATATCTGTATCGTTATAAAGAAACCGGAGACGGTGAGCCGGAACTGGAGAATATCGAAGACGATGATGAATATGAAAAAGTAGCGGATGCCTTCGATGAACTTCTGGACAGCGCAGAATTTGATGAATTACTGGAGGAAGACGAGTAAATAAAATTGCGGTCAGGCACGATATAACAATAAACGGCACCGGGATAACACTTGGGTAATCAGGAGAGATTTCCCAGATGCTATTGCCGGTGCCCGGTTTATTCGGGTTAGGATTGGGATCGGGATATTATTCATTATAAAACATGATAGTGGGGAATTATATCCTCATATGTGCCGTCTTTCATCAGAAAGCCTCCGGGAATTGTGCCTAACTTGACAAAGCCCAGTTTTTCATATAAATGCAGCGCGGATTTATTTGATTTTACAACCGCATTGAATTGTAAAATGCGGAAACCGAGATCTTTGGCTTTTCCCAGACAGTGAAGCACTAACTTTTCACCGATATGCTGTCCCCGGATTTCTTTTTCTACCGCGTAACTGGCATTGCAAATATGGCCGCAGCGCCCCACGTTATTGGGATGAAGAATATAAAGCCCGACGATTTTTCCGTTATCCGCATCATAAGCCACTCCGGTAAACGACTGATCCTGGAAAAAGACATTTCCCGAGGTTTCGTCAAGCATCTCCAACTGTGGAAAAGCAATCCCGTCTTCCACAACCTGGTTCCATATCTTTGCCACGTCTTTTACATCATTTTTATCATAAGCTCTTATCTTAATTCTCATATTTCCTCCATGCGTGCATTTTCCCGCACATATCGGTATCGGTGAAGAGGAGGAAACCCGGCCCATTCCTCCTAAAAAATCAGCCTTCCAGCATTCCAATCCCTACTCGGATACGCTTCAGAGACTCTTCTTTTCCCAGGACTTCCATAAGCTCCGTAGCCCCGCCCGGAGTAGTCTGTTTTCCCGACACAGCGGTGCGGATCGGCCACATAACATAGCCGTTCTTATAGCCTTTTTCCTTAATGAAACCGACCAGCGACTCATAGAGCGCGTCGTTACTGTAATCCGTCTGCGCCTCCAGCAGAGGAAGAACCTCTTTTAACACAACCAAGGCAGTTTCTGGTGTTGTTTTCATTTTCTTATGGGCATACATGGCGGTGTCATACTCGGGCAGCTCCGCGATAAAATCCACCAGCTCCGGTATATCCGGGAATACCTCAATTCTGGTTTTCACCATAGCCGCCACCTTGCGGTAATCCACGTCTCTTCCGATCGCCTCCTTAAGAATCGGCTCCACCTTCTCATAGAAGACATCAAAATCCATGGCTTTCATGTATTCCCCATTCATCCAGCCAAGCTTCACCACGTCAAATACAGCCGGAGCCTTACCCATGTGATGATAGTCAAACGCCTCCACCAGCTCTTCCAGGGAGAAAATCTCCCGGTTCTCCTCCGGACTCCAGCCCAGCAGCGCGACAAAATTCACCACCGCTTCATTCAGGAAACCGGCCTCGATCAAATCCTCGTAAGAAGAATGACCGCTTCTCTTACTCAGCTTCTTATGTTCCTCATCCGTAATCAGAGGGCAGTGTACATACGTGGGCACTTCCCATCCAAACGCCTCATACAGACGATTATACTTCGGGGAAGAAGACAAATACTCATTTCCCCGCACCACATGGGTGATGCCCATCAGATGATCATCCACCACATTGGCAAAATTATAAGTGGGATACCCATCGGACTTGATCAGTACCATATCATCCAGCTCCGCGTTATCTACGGTAATATCCCCATAAATATCGTCCTGGAACGTGGTCGTTCCGGTCTGCGGATTATTCTGCCGGATCACAAAAGGAACTCCCGCCGCCAGCTTCTCCTCCACCTCGTCCTTCGACAAATGCAGGCAGTGTTTATCGTAAACCATAACTTCTTTTCCATTAATCTCCTGCTTCAACGACTCCAGCCGTTCCTTATCACAGAAGCAATAATAAGCCTCTCCCTTCTCGATCAGCTGCTTCGCATACTCGAGATAGATCCCCTGTTCCTGCCGTTCACTCTGCACATAAGGACCCACAGGCCCGCCGATATCCGGGCCCTCATCATGCTTAAGCCCCGTTTTCTCCAGTGTCCGGTAAATAATATCCAGCGCTTCCGGCACAAACCGTTCCTGATCCGTATCCTCGATCCTCAGGATAAAATCCCCGCCCTCGTGCTTCGCAATCAGATAGGCATACAGCGCTGTCCTCAAATTCCCCACATGCATCCTCCCGGTCGGGCTGGGTGCAAATCTCGTTCTTACTTTATTCATCCTAATACACTCCTACACATCGGTATTTTAATAATTTTCATATGTGCCCTATTTTATCACACAATCCCATTCCTGTTAATAGAAATTTGAAAAATTTGGGATGCAAATCTCATCCCCCTCCTGCAGATTATACACATTCACATAAGGATTCGCCGCCATCAAACTAGCCAGATTCACGCCAAACTGCCTGCTGATCCGGTACAGCGTATCCCCTTCCTTCACCACATACATCTCACCTTCACAAGTAATCCCGTTCGACCATTTCCCCGGGTCAAAAGAAACATCCGTACTGCACATACCATCACGCCTTTCCATAAAACTTTCTTCATTATTATATGCCTTCCGGCATAGAATGTGATAAATCACTACGGGAGGCTTACTTGGGGAGGCTTACTTAGGGACGGAGGAAGCTGGGGCGGGGCGGAATTCCGGGCGGGGCGGGATAAACGTAACGGGCGCCCGGAATTCCGCCCCGCCCCAGCTCCCTCCTGCTCTGGTAAATGCCAATTAGTGTATGCATCAAAGTTGTGGATGATTTAGGCACTTATAAATGATTTTCTACACAAAATGGCAAAATTTTAGTTCTGGTGAATCCGGGTTAGGTTTTACAGATAATCGGGTTTAGTAATATTAGTAACCTATCGGCCAGGAAATGGAAATAGGCTTTCGATTCGTCCATATTTTGGGCATTTGCATGGATTCATGGCTGAAGAACATGGAAATCGGCTTTCTGTAAACAAGGGAAGAGAGGCAAGGGGACGGGGACGAGGCAGAAAGACGCCGGGGGAAAACCGGGGGCATACTAGCCGTGTCGGAGAAACGCTTGAGGGCGGGCATTAGCGGATCTTGTGGAGAAGGAGTCAGAACCCTGCGGGTCCGGGGCACTGTCTGAGCCGCTTTTTGGCGAGTTTGCCCCGGACCCGCGAATAGGGGGTTCTGGCTCCTTCGGAACTAGATCCGCTTATGCCCGCCCGAAGCGTTTCTCCGACACGGCTAGTATGCCCCCGGTTTTCTCCCGGCGTCTTTCCGCCTCGTCCCCGTCCCCTTACCTCTCTTCCCGCCCCCCCAAAAAGCCACCCCCCAGAAGTTCCCAGCCAGTCTCAGAAGATGTTTCCGGTTGTTTTTTCGGGGACTTTGTCGTATAATGTAGGCTGATATTAGAGTAAGGAGGTACAGCAGGCAACTGCGTTATTTATGGATAAACAAATATTACATACATTGGGCATCGATATTGGTTCTACTACGGTAAAAATTGCCCTTCTGGACCAGGATAAAAATATATTGTTTTCTGATTATGAACGCCATTTTGCTAATATTCAGGAGACATTGGCATCTCTTTTGGAGAAGGCACATGCACAGCTGGGCGATTTTGAGGTTTGGCCTATGATCACCGGGTCCGGCGGACTGACACTGGCTAAGCATATGGAAGTTCCTTTTGTTCAGGAAGTGATCGCCGTGTCTACGGCGCTGCAGACGGAAGCTCCCCAGACGGATGTGGCGATCGAGCTGGGCGGGGAAGATGCGAAAATTATATATTTTGAAGGTGGAAATATCGAACAGCGTATGAATGGTATCTGCGCGGGCGGTACCGGTTCATTTATCGACCAGATGGCTTCTCTTCTTCAGACGGACGCTTCCGGCCTTAATGAGTATGCCAGGAATTATCAGGCCATTTATCCCATCGCGGCGCGGTGCGGGGTGTTCGCCAAGTCCGATATTCAGCCTCTGATTAATGAGGGTGCCACCAAAGAAGATTTGTCCGCTTCTATTTTTCAGGCCGTTGTAAACCAGACGATCAGCGGATTAGCCTGTGGAAAGCCGATTCGGGGGCATGTGGCGTTTTTGGGAGGGCCGCTTCACTTTTTATCTGAGTTAAAACAGGCGTTTGTAAGGACTTTGAAACTGGACGAGGAGCATACGATCGCTCCGGATCACTCTCATCTGTTCGCTGCCATTGGTTCTGCGCTGAATGCGAAGCCTGAGGTCAGCACTACCCTGACTGCCCTGATTCATAAGTTATCCGGGAATATTAAACTGGAATTCGAAGTGGAACGAATGGAGCCTCTGTTCGCTTCTGCAGAGGATTATGAGGCTTTTGAAAATCGACATAACGGCCATTGTGTGGCTACGGCAGATCTGGCTTCTTATGAGGGGAATTGCTATCTGGGAATCGATGCGGGTTCTACCACTACAAAAGTCGCCCTGGTGGGTGAGGACGGTTCTTTATTATATTCCTTCTACAGCAATAACAACGGCAGCCCGCTGGCTACCACTATTAAGTCTATAAAAGAAATCTACACGCTGCTGCCGCCGAGCGCCTCGATTGTCCGGTCCTGTTCTACCGGGTATGGGGAAGCTTTGATTAAGGCAGCTCTGTTATTAGATGAGGGCGAGGTGGAAACCGTAGCCCATTACTATGCGGCGGCATTTTTTGAGCCAGCTGTGGACTGTATTCTGGATATCGGCGGACAGGATATGAAATGTATCCGGATTAAAAATCAGACCGTAGACAGTGTACAGTTAAATGAAGCCTGTTCTTCAGGCTGTGGTTCTTTTATTGAAACCTTTGCCAAATCCTTGAATTACAGTGTGGAGGATTTTGCCAAAGCAGCGCTGTTCGCCAAGCATCCAATCGATCTGGGCACCCGCTGTACGGTATTTATGAATTCTAAAGTAAAGCAGGCACAGAAAGAGGGGGCCGAGGTCTCCGATATCTCTGCGGGCCTTGCTTACTCTGTTATTAAGAATGCGCTGTTTAAGGTAATCAAGGTTTCCGATGCGTCTTCCCTGGGTCGGAACATCGTGGTGCAGGGCGGTACTTTTTACAATGATGCGGTGCTGCGGAGCTTTGAAAAGATCGCGGACTGTGAGGCGGTCCGGCCTGATATTGCCGGTATTATGGGTGCCTTTGGAGCGGCACTGATCGCCAGAGAACGCTATGAGGAAGGTATGGATACCACCATGCTTCCCTTTGAGAAGATCAACACCCTTCAGTTTTCCACCAGCATGGCCAGATGTAAAGGCTGTACCAACAGCTGTCTGCTGACCATCAACCGCTTTACCGGCGGGCGGCAGTTTGTGACGGGTAACCGCTGCGAACGGGGGCTTGGAAAGGAAAAAAACAAGGATAATATCCCGAATCTGTTTGAATATAAGAATAAACGGCTGTTCGCCTATGAGGCTCTGCCGGAGGATGAGGCTGCGAGAGGGACCGTGGGGATTCCCAGGGTATTGAATATGTATGACAATTATCCGTTTTGGCATACGTTTTTCACAAAACTTAAATTCCGGGTGGTGCTATCCCCTTCTTCCAACCGGAAAATATATGAGCTGGGTATCGAATCCATTCCCAGTGAGTCGGAGTGCTATCCGGCCAAATTGGCTCACGGACATGTAATGTGGCTGATCAAGCAGCATGTGGATATGATATTCTATCCGTGTATTCCCTATGAGCGGAACGAATTCCCGGATTCCAATAACCACTACAACTGCCCTATTGTCACATCCTATGCGGAAAATATAAAGAATAATATAGAAGAAATCCGTTCCGGACAGGTAAATTTCAAGAACCCTTTTCTGGCATTTACCAGTGAGGAAGTCCTCTCCAACCGGTTAAAAGAAGAGTTTGCGGAGTACATGCAGATTCCGGCCGAAGAGGTGGGGGCGGCCGTACACGCGGGCTGGATGGAACTTGAGAACTTCCGGGAGGAAATGATGCGCAAAGGGGAGGAAACCCTGGCCTGGATGAACGAAAACGGCAGGCGCGGGATCGTTCTGGCCGGGCGTCCTTATCATGTAGATCCGGAGATTCATCACGGTATTCCCGAGCTGATCACCTCCTATGGGATGGCCGTGCTGACGGAAGATTCTATCTCCCATATGTATCCGGTGGAGCGTCCGTTGATCGTTATGGATCAGTGGATGTATCATTCCCGTCTTTACGCGGCAGCGAATTATGTAAAAACAAGGGATAATCTGGATCTGATTCAGTTAAATTCTTTTGGCTGCGGTCTGGACGCGGTTACCACCGACGAAGTAAGCGATATTCTGTCCAAGTCCGGTAAGATTTACACTTGTCTGAAAATTGATGAGGTAAATAACCTGGGCGCCGCCAGAATCCGGATTCGTTCGCTGCTGTCCGCCATTCGGGTGCGGGAACAGAAATCGATCTGCCGGACTGTGGTATCTTCCGCCTATGACCGGGTGGTATTTACCAAAGAAATGAAAAAAGACTACACGATCCTCTGCCCCCAGATGTCGCCGATCCATTTCGCTCTGATCGAGCCGGCGTTAAAATCCTGCGGGTTTAATATCCGTGTTCTGCCCAATGACAATAAAGCAGCGGTGGATGTGGGGTTAAAATATGTAAACAATGACGCCTGCTATCCTTCTCTGATGGTGGTCGGGCAGATTATGGAAGCCATCTTATCCGGTGAATACGACGTGAACAAAACTGCGGTTGTAATTTCCCAGACCGGCGGCGGCTGCCGCGCTTCCAACTATATCGGGTTCATCCGCAGGGCTCTTGAAAAAGCCGGTTATCCACAGATTCCGGTTATATCCATCAACCTGAGCGGATTAGAGAGCAACCCGGGGTTTTCCTTTACACTTCCATTATTGAAAAAGGCTATATTCGGTCTGGTATTCGGAGATATCTTCATGCGCTGCCTGTACCGGATGCGCCCCTATGAGGCCACACCGGGTTCTGCAAACGCGCTGCACAAAAAATGGGAGGCCAGATGCATCACATTTCTACAAAAGAAGCACCCGTCCTTCGGGGAATATAAGAAATTATGCCGTGAGATCATTCAGGATTTTGATAAACTGCCGATTACCGATGTGCAAAAGCCCAAGGTCGGCGTGGTCGGCGAAATTCTCGTAAAATTCCTGCCGGCGGCAAACAACTACCTGGTAGAATTACTGGAATCCGAGGGAGCAGAGGCGGTTGTCCCCGACCTTCTGGACTTCTTCCAGTACTGCTTCTATAATTCGAATTTCAAGGCCAGTAAACTGGGCATGAGTAAAAAAACCGCGGCGCTTTGCAATCTGGGAATCAAAGGCCTGAATTGGATCCGTTCCGCTCCATGCAAGGCATTAGAGGCCAGCCAGCACTTTACCCCTCCGGCACGTATCGAAGACCTGGCGGAAATGGCGGAGCCGATCGTCTCGCTTGGTAATCAGACCGGGGAAGGATGGTTTCTGACCGGTGAGATGATGGAACTGATTCACAGCGGTACCAACAATATCGTGTGTACACAGCCTTTCGCCTGCCTGCCGAACCATATCGTGGGAAAGGGTGTCATCAAAGAAATCCGCAGAAGGCATCCGAAATCAAATATCGTGGCCATCGACTACGACCCCGGTGCCAGCGAGGTAAACCAGCTGAACCGTATCAAACTCATGCTTTCCACCGCCCAGAAAAATCTGGCAGAGAAATAAAAGACCAGAAGGGGACATGTCCATTTCAGTTTGGGACATGTCCATTTCGGATGTCCATGTTACATAAGACCAATCCTTACCTTTGCTCCGGTCCTATCACATCTTTTCCGAATAAGTTATCCTAACATTCTCATGATATTCTCGTATAAAAAGTCTTTCATCTCTTCCACAGTCACTGCCTCTGAAATATCTTCCTGATGGAAATAAATCATAAAGCTCATAATCTGGGACAGAAGAGCCGTGCGCTGCAGCACCGGCGATATTTCACGCCGAAACACACCCTCAGCGACTCCAGCTTCCACGAACGCCGTCAGGATGTCATTTATTTCTTTACAATATCCTTCCTGGCGGGCCATCTCTTCTTTCAGGGAATTGGAAAATTCAAACGATCCGTTTGCCATTCGGAACAGCTGGGTAAAGGAACTCTTCTGTCTCGCATCGGTCTCAATCCACTGAAAAACTGCGTGGATCCGGTCTTTCGTATTCGTATATTGCCTCAGTAACCTTCGGATCTTCTCGATGCGCTGCCCTACGTCATAGAACAGCGCTTGTATAATAATCTCTTCCTTGCTTCGGAAATACTCATACGCAGTACCTTTACCGATTCCGGCCCGGTTCGTAATGTCGGATACTTTTAACGTATTGATATCCACGCCGTCTTCGATCAGTGCGATCACCGCGTCAAACAGTGCGATTTTCTTGGCAGACACTTCCATTACTCAATCTCCTCCTCCGTTATGTCTTCTTTCCGGTTGAACAAGTCATAGATACACGGCACTACGAACAGCGTCAGCAGGGTGCCATAGGTCAGGCCTCCGATCGTGACGATCGCCATGGGCTGCACCATGTCCGCGCCCATGCCAAATCCAGCCGCCATAGTGGAGAGTCCCAGAACGGTCGTCATGGCCGTCATCAGGATCGGACGAAGACGGGTCTTTCCGGCCTCCACGATCGCCTCTTTTTTCTCCATTCCTTCTCTTCTCAGCTGATTGATATAATCCACCAGCACGATACCATTGTTTACGATAATTCCGGAAAGCATGACGAAACCGATCATTGCAATCACACTAACTTCACTGCCGGACAGGTACAGTCCCATAAATCCGCCGGTAAAGGCCAGAGGAATGGTAAACATGATGATAAACGGCGACAGCAGTGACTGGAACTGGGCAACCATGATCAGATACATGAATACCAGCGCCAGCAGCAGCATTTTGATTACCTGAACCATGGCTTCATTGATCGTTTCATCCTCACCAGCCATCTCGATACTGTAACCGTTCGGAACCTGATACTGATTCAGCTGCTTCTGTATTTCGCTGCTGACCAGGCCGATATTGTGATCTTTATCAATGGAAGCGGATACGGTAATACAGCGTTCGTTCCCAATCCGGTTGATGGACGCCAGCCCATCTCCTTCCGTAAATGTACAGAGTTCCGACAGCGGCACGTCTTCTTTCTCTTTGTCCTTATTCGTAACACTTACGGTAAGCTTCTCCAGATCCTGCCGGGTCAGCTCCTCATCTTCCCCATCTTTCACGACCACATCATAATCCTTGGCCTCTGTCTGGAGAATGGTAGCCGCTTTGGCATCCGCCAGCCTGGCCTGTATCTTCTGGTATACCTGCGCCACAGTCAGATTATATTCCGAGGCTTTCTCTTTATTTACAATAATCCGGAACTCCGGCGTGGTCTCATCCATACCGTCATTGACATCCGTAGTCCCTTTGGTATCGGTTATAATCTTCGCCACATCACCGGCCATCTCCTGAAGCTTATCCAGATCACGGCCTTTTACCCGGACGGATATCCCACTGCCGCCCAGAGCGCTCATATCCATGGTGTTCGTACTTACAGTAACTTCGCAGTCCAGATCCTGTGTCAGTTCTTCTATGCTGTCCGCCACTTCGGCATTCGTCATGGTCTGGTCTTCCCTCAGAATCAGATACAAGGATGCCGCGTCTGTGGAGCTCTTACCCATTCCCATCATGGAACCGGAACTGACCATAGCGCCCACGGTATCCACATCCGGGATCGTGGTTAACCGCTCGATCACCTGATCTGTCATAGCTGCCGTCTCCGAAAGCGGGGACCCATCCGGCATCTTCACCTCCACGGACACCTGGGTGCTCTCCATCTCCGGCATAAACGCCGTTCCTCTGGAAATGGCTCCAAATGCACTGACTGCCAGCAGGATCACCACTGTGATCAGGACCACAGCCTTATGCCGCAGTGACCATGCGATTCCTTTTCCGCACACGCCCTGCAGCCGGTCCAGAATCTTATGCTCTTTCTCTTTGGTATTCTTAAGCAGGCCGGCCGACATCATCGGGACCAGAGTAAGCGCGATCAACAAGCTGGCCAGCAGCGAGTAAGCGATCGTCAGGCCCATATCCACGAAAAGCTGCCGCGTGATTCCCTGTGTAAATATAATCGGCGCAAATACGGATATGGTTGTCAGCGTGGACGCCATAATTGCTCCGGACACCTGTCTCGCTCCGTCAATAGCCGCCTTCTTGACCGGTATGCCCTCATTCCTCAGCCGGTAGATATTTTCAATGACAACAATCGAGTTATCTACCAGCATACCGACTCCCAGTGCCAGACCGGACAGAGAGATAATATTGATCGTCACGCCGGAAAAATACATCAGCACGATGGCCGTCAGGATACTGATCGGTATCGAGCAGGCGATGACCAGTGTGGGCCTGATATCCTTCAGGAACAGCAATAGGATCAGGATCGCCAGAAGTCCGCCGAACAGCATATTTTCCAGGACAGAATTGATCACCATGTCGATATAGATTCCCTGGTCCATCAGGGCCGTAAACGTCAGGTTTTCATTTTCTGCCGCCAGTTTATCGAAACGGTCCTGCAACCGGTCCGACACATCTCCTGTAGAATACCCGGTCTGTTTCTGAATGCTGAACATAATACCCGGATTTCCATTTATTTTCGCATATACCTGGTCACTGTTGTCCGTATAAATAACATCCGCCACATCGGAAAGCCGGATCGGCTCCAGCCCGTCCATACCCATATCCAGCAATACCAGATTTTCCAGATCTTCCGTATCAGCTACCTTATCACCGACCCTTACCAGATAATCCACCCGGTCTTCCGTGACGTAACCAGCAGGCATGGAGAAGTTCTGGGCCAACAGGATCTGCTTGATCAAATCCGTATTAATTATATTATTCAGGTCAGAGTTATCATACGCCGTATCTTTCGTATCATCGAACTGCTCCTTGGCTGTGTCCATCTGCTTTTCGCCCATTTCCAGCATAGCCTTGGCACTGCCCATCTCCACAGCAGCCTTGGACTGTCCTTCCACCAGCTGCTTCATTGCATCGTCCGTTTTCTCTTTTATTTCCGGGAAAGCATCCTGTGCCTCCTGTAGCTTGACCTTATTATCCGCCAGCTCCTTCTTGGCCTCGGTCAGTTTCCCCTCTAGTTTACCGATCTCCGCCTTGGCGGTATCATAAGCCGCCTGTATCTGAGCCAGTTCCTCTTTCGTAACCGGAAGCTGGGATGTCTGCTGGTCGATCTGATCAAGTGCTCCCTGAAGTCCGCTCTTTAACGCATCCAGTATCCCCTTCTGGACCTCCACGGGCATATTCTGGATTCCCATCTGAATCGCCTGATTCATGGCCGCTTTTTGTTCTTCCGTGAGCGCACTGGTATCGATCGAGGCTAACATCCCCTGCAAGGCCGCCGCCTGTTCCGGTGTAATCGCTCCTGGTGTTATGGAATTCAGGAAATCAAGCTGCTGCTGTATCTGCGCTTTCGCCTGTTCCAGAGCCTCAAGACCCTCTTTTGCGGCTTTCAGCTGCTGTTCCAGTTCCGAAGCTTTTCCTTTCGTCTCGTTCAGCGTATCCTCCAGCGTGCTTACCAGTTTCTCACCCATCTGTACCAGACTCTGGGCTGTTGCGATCTGTACTTCGCCCTTGGCGATATCCAGCTTTCCGTTGAGAATCTGGGTCTCTCCTTCCGCCATCTTACCGGAAGCCTCATTCAGCCCATCTTCCAGTTTCTTCTTCCCATCCTTAATCTCAGACTGGGCATCCTCCATCTCCGACTCGGCATCTGAGAAACTGTCATCCAGCGCCGCTCTCACCTTCGCGTTGGCCTCATCCACCTTATCCTGACGGATAATCACCTGGACGCTCTCCTCGATCTCACCAGTAGCTGTAACACTGGCCACCCCCTCCAGGCTCTCGATATCCGGTACCACTTTGTCATTTACCAGATCTGTAAGCTCCGAAGCGCTCAGACCCGCGCCGTCCACAGCCGCCACCATAACCGGCAGCATATCCGGGTTCAGCTTCATAATCAGCGGATCTCCGATATTATCATCCCAGTACGTCTTGATCTGATCCAGACTTTCACGCATCTCAATGGTAACGGAATCCATATTGGTGGTCTCCGAGAACTCTAGAATAACCATGGAAACATTATCAGAAGAAACCGAATTAATATTCTCTATATTACTGATGGTGGCCATCGCCGATTCCACCGGTTTGGTCACTTTCTCTTCCACTTCTTCCGGGCTGGCTCCCGGGTCTGTCGTCATAACGATCGCATAGGGCAGGTTCATACTTGGAAAAAGATCCGTGGTCATCTCCGAAAAAGAAACGAACCCCAGGATCAATATCAGCACCACAGCCACCACTACCGTATACGGTTTCTTCACGCTAATCTTCGATAACATTCCGCTCCTCCTTGCGCTTGGCTCTTCTGTCAAAATAATCCGACCGACCAACCGGTCGGTCACTTTCCTCATTATAATGGGCCCTCTGATTTGAGTCAATCCTTTCAAATATTAAACTTTTATAAACTATATTAAGGGCCGGCTCCCCCTTTCCTCTCCTACACTGGTTTAAGCTTAACATTATTAATAATCTATCCTATTCAATATTCCTCCTGTTATATCCAGTCGGCCGCCGTTCACCTGTCAGCCCTTACCAGTGTAGTTGGGAAAGCGGTCTGGGTGATCAGAGGCAGACAGTGTGGGCAGGCTTATAGCGGGCAGGGAATCCCCGTGCTCCCGTCTCCGGCCAGGTTTTTGTTTACCATGAAAAGACATAAGAAACGGTTACTAGTTACACTTGCGGAGGAGTCCGGAAATCCCCATTTTTCAGGGCACTGTTAGAGCCCGCAGGGCGAGTTTGCCCTGGAAAATGTAATAGGGGATTTCCGGACTCCGGAGCTAGTGTAACTTGTAACCGTTTCTTTGTCTTTTCATGGTAAACAAAAACCTGGCCGGAGACGGGAGCACGGGGATTCCCTGCCCGCTATAAGCCTGCCCGTACTGTACTGCCTCTGATCACCCAGACCGCTTTCCCAACGGCCCCTCCAACGCCCGCCTCCTTGAAAAGGTCCCTAAAAAATAGTCGACAAGCCTGGATAATTAGTTTATAATCATTGCGAAAGGACGTGCTAACTATGGGATTTACTTTTATTAAAAAATTACCTACCCCTTCAGAGATTCGGGAACAGTATCCGATCAGCGAAGAGATTAAGAAAATAAAGGAACAGAGAGATACGCAGATCCGTGATGTGATCACAGGTGTCTCGGATAAGTTCCTGGTCATCGTGGGGCCTTGTTCCGCAGATAATGAGGACGCGGTGTGCGATTATGTAAGCCGGCTGGCTGAACTTCAGGAAGAAGTGAAGGAACGGCTTATTCTGATTCCCAGAATTTATACGAATAAACCTAGGACAACCGGCGAGGGGTATAAGGGGATGGTACACCAGCCGGACCCGGAGAAGAATCCGGATCTTCTGGGTGGGCTCATCGCGATCCGGAAGATGCATATCCGGGCCATTGAGGAAACCGGACTGACTGCCGCGGACGAGATGCTCTATCCTGAAAACTGGCGTTATCTCTCGGATATTTTATCTTATGTGGCCATCGGCGCACGGTCTGTGGAGGATCAGCAGCACCGGCTGACAGTCAGCGGTTTTGACGTGCCGGCGGGAATGAAGAATCCAACCAGTGGAGATTATTCGGTTATGCTGAACTCGGTGGTGGCTGCCCAGCACGGACACAGCTTTATTTACCGGGGATGGGAAGTTCAGACGGACGGAAATGAACTGGCTCATGTTATTTTGCGCGGAGCTGTCAATAAACATGGTTCCTGTATACCCAATTATCACTATGAGGATCTGAACCGGCTCCTCATGATGTATGATGAGCGGGAATTAAAAAATCCGGCGGCGATTATTGATGCCAATCATGCCAATTCCAATAAGCAATATGCGGAACAGATCCGTATCGTAAAAGAAGTTCTGCACAGCAGGCGGCATTCCCATAGTATTCACCGTCTGGTCAAGGGCGTTATGATCGAGAGTTACATAGAACCCGGTGCACAGCTGGTAGGAGAACATATCTATGGAAAATCGATCACAGATCCTTGCCTGGGCTGGCCGGAATCGAAACGCTTAATATTGGACATCGCAGAATTATGCTGACAAAAGTACTGCTGAGTAAATGAGAAGGGCGGCTGTATGCCGCCCTTCTATCTATTTCCCAGCAGATCCGAATGTGACCCTGTCCGGGAAGCGGTCAAAATCAGCTTCTTCCGATTGACTACATAAATTAACAGCCAATCCCTCGAAACATGGCACTCCCGGAATCCGGCATAAGTTCCCGACAGAGCATGATCATGGTATTGCTCTGCCAGCTCCTTCTCCGCTAACAGCATATCGATCACCTGTTCCAGCCGGCACATGTCATAGCCACGCTTTTTCAGCCGTTTATAATCCTTTCGGAATTGGCCGGTGGTTTCCAGTTGCAGCATTCTTCTTAGCCCATTTCTTTATTTAATTCTTCAAACAATTCCCCTGCCGAAGCATAGGTTTTCGTATATACCTTTCCATCCAGGATATCTCGTGCTTCCTGCATGGAAACTTCTGTTTCCGTATTATAAAGAGGCTGTTTCATATCAAAAGGCAGACCTCCCTCCATTATACATTTGCGTAAAAACAGATCAATAGCATCCGATAAAGTAATACCCATGTCTGCAAACAATTTTTCCGCTCTTTCCTTAGTGTCCGGATGAATCCGTACCTGGATACTGGTCGTTTCAGCCATAATATGAGCCTCCCTTTCTCCTATAAACTATTATATGTAAAAAAACCGATTCGTATAGTAAAAACCGGACTAATAAAACTCTCACCAATGCAGGAGCACAGTGACGCAAGGGCTGCCGACGCGGTTTGGAACCTGTTCCATTTGATCCCTCCCGCGGCGGCAGCCCTTTCGTCACTACGCTCCGTTCCTTAGCCTCTTCCTCCCTCAGCCTACGTCTATTTCCTGGGATGAGCCTTCGCATATACCTCCCGTATATGACTGCTGTTAATATGCGTATAAATCTGGGTTGTGGATATATCGGAATGCCCCAGCATTTCCTGTACGGCTTTTAAGTCGGCCCCATTCTCCACCAGATGGGCCGCAAAGGAATGCCGTAATGTATGAGGGGTAATATCCGCTTCGATCCCGGCCCTCTTCGCATAATATTTGATCAGCTTCCAGAAACCCTGACGGCTCATAGGCTTACCGGAACAATTGGTAAACAAGGCTTCACAGCCCTCTGAACCGATGAAATGGCTTCGTGCATTTTCCATATAATTCTCAAGCGCCAGCTGGGCAGCATGTCCAAACGGAATGATCCGCTCTTTCTCACCCTCCCGGCAAACGATATAATTCATCTGAATATTTACATCTGATGCTTTCAACGTGATCAGCTCAGTCACGCGGATACCGGTGGCGTACAAAAGTTCCAGCATGGCTTTGTCCCGGATCTCCTTCGGAGTGGTACCATGTGGCTGCTCTAACAGCAGAATGACATCATCCGTGGAAAGCACATCCGGTATTTTTTTCTCTACTTTGGGTGCTTTTAACACTTCCGCCGGATCCTCTTTTACGATTCCCTGGCGGAATAAGTAGATAAAGAAAGCCTTTGCCGACGCGATGCTCCTGGAAATAGTTGCCGCCGCAAAGCCTTTTTTCTCCAGATACAGAATGTATGAGTTCATATTTGTAGATGTAATATTCCTTACATCCATAACCCCCTGACCATACATGAATCTGGCCATTTTCAATAAATCTCTTTGATAGGAAATTTCCGTATTGTTCGAGGTCTTCTTTACCTCATGCAAATACGAAATAAATTCCTGTATTTCTTTTTCCATACACTCATCCTTTGCTTTCCGGCTGACACACCCTCTGTATTCCTTACTGTCTCTTCTCCTGATACGCCCCTGTATAATTTACATAATATTGCGTTATATTTAGTATTATAAGCATAAATTCCGAGAAAATCAAATGTAAATTTACTTAAAAACCCAGGTTTCATGCGGGTTTGACATAAAAATACAACATATCGGCGACCCATTTGGGGGCAGCACAATATGTTGTTTATATTTCATTAAAAATTTTTTAATATCAGCTTTAAAAAACCGGTATTTACATAAGTTTCCAGGAAAGTCCCGGCCAGGATTCCTCCCATAGTCATTACCAAAACCAGTATATACGGAACAATCAGCTGCTTCTTCGGCTGGTAACTGCTGCCGGAGAGGTATTTGCCATAATATAGTTGGGCAGACATCCCATGAACCTTAACCAGAAAGAATATCAACAGCGGCACATAGACTACATACTGCGGCAGGATTCCTCCCACACACAGCATCAGCCCCTTTACCCCGAATTTCATCACCGACATGGACAGAATCATTCCCGCGGAAAATCCGTACCAGACGAGATACAGCCAGACCGCCGGGCACCCTAAAACCGTGACTCCCATAATCCATAGGAAAAGAATACCCACAGACCGTTTCCCCAATATGTAGAAAAACAGATTTCCATAATCAATTTCCATATATTTATATTTGCTGAGAAAATAATCACTCAGAATTCCGGTCTGGTTCAGATAATTTTTACCGAATAAATTCGCGAACAGCACTCCGCCGATCAGTCCTGCCATAAACAGCAGAATAAACAGTTTTTTATTTACCGCTGTCTTTCCTGTCCGAAAAATCTGCACATGGATGCCCCTTTCCAACTTACTCTTTTCATTCTATGCATCCGGTGCAGGAATTAGACTGGAACCCTGAAGTCTTAACTGCAATATTTCAGCTTGTACGCCAGTATGGCAGACACAGTCTTCGAGTCCTGAAGCACGCCGTCATAACAGAGCTGAACCAGCTCATCAATCTCGTGTTCCTCCACATCCACATACTCGTCCTCGTCCAGATGCTGTCTGGAGGGAATCAGATCTCTGGCCACATAGACATCGATAAACTCATTACAAAAAGCAACCGTTGTCCGAAGCGACAGCAGCAGTTCCAGGTTCTCAGAGCGGTACCCGGTCTCTTCCTCCAGCTCCCTGGCCGCGCACACGATGGTTTCTTCCGCCTCGCTGTCCCTGCCTCCCGCCGGGATTTCCAGTGTAAATCGGTCCAGGGCGTTGCGATACTGCCGTACCATCAGAATCTTCCCTTCCTTCGTAACCGGAACCACCGCCGCTGCCCCTTTATGTTTAATAAAATCCCACTCCGCCACGTTCCCGTTGGGTATCTGCACATAGTCCTTATAATAGTCGATCACCGCTCCCTTATGGATCAGTTCTCTCTTTAATCTCTTATACACTTCCGCCATCTGACACGCTCCTTATAATGAAACCTCTAAACTCCAATAGTAACCAAGCGTCATTATACCACCGGCCAGGGTCGCTTACAAGTATATTTGCCGGCTAAATTAATGGTTATTTACACTATGTCCTCGAACATGGAAATTCGTTCTCTCCAAAGCCGGAGAAGGCAGGCGCGGGGCGGGACGCCGGGAGCCGGGGGACACAAGGATCGGCGGCCAAATCGCTTGAGGCCGGACCTTAGAACGGGTTACGGAGATGGCGGGAGAACCACGCAGGGCCCGGAACACTGTCCGAGCCGCCCTTTTGGCGAGTTTGTTCCGGTCCCTGCCAATAAGAGGTTCTCCCGCCATCGTAGTTAGCCGTTCTTAGGTCCGGCCGATGCGATTTGGCCGCCGATCCTTGTGTCCCCCAGCTCCCGGCGTCCCGCCCCGCGCCTGCCTTCTCCGGCCCTTAGCAAACAAAAAAACACCCCAAACCCGCTACCGCGGTTTGGGGCATCTCTCATATTCTTATTTCGCATAGTCTGTAACCCTGGATTCCCGGATTACATTTACTTTGATCTGGCCCGGATATTCCAGTTCGGACTCGATCTGTTTGGATATATCTCTGGCCATTAATACCATGTCGGCATCGCTGACCATTTCCGGAACTACCATTACACGAATCTCTCTACCTGCCTGAATAGCAAAAGACTTCTCCACTCCCTTAAAGGCATTGCTGATATCTTCTAACTGTTTCAATCTGTTTGTATATGTTTCTAACGTTTCTCTTCTCGCTCCCGGTCTCGCCGCCGAAATCGTATCGGCCGCCTGCACCAGGCATGCGATCAGACTTTCCGGTTCCACATCCCCATGGTGGGATTCAACCGCGTTGATCACCGTGGCCGATTCCTTATATTTTCTGCATAAGTCAACACCGATTTGAATATGTGAGCCTTCTGTTTCATGATCGATGGATTTTCCGATGTCATGTAATAAACCGGCACGTTTTGCCATTCTAACGTCCACGCCAATCTCACTGGCCAACAGACCTGACAGCAGTGCCACTTCAACCGAATGCTTCAAAGCATTCTGGCCATAACTCGTCCTGAATTTCATCTTTCCTAACAATCTGATAAGTTCTGGATGAACGCCGTGAACACCTGCTTCCAGCGCCGCAGCCTCTCCCTCTTCGCGCATCATGGTCTCTACTTCCTTCTGCGCTTTTTCGACCATCTCTTCGATTCTGGCCGGATGAATCCGACCGTCCACAATCAACTTCTCCAGTGCGATTCTCGCTACTTCACGTCTAATCGGGTCAAAGCTTGATAGGATTACCGCTTCCGGCGTATCGTCAATAATCAGATCCACCCCGGTCATCGTCTCCAATGTACGGATATTCCGGCCTTCCCGGCCGATAATCCTGCCCTTCATTTCATCGTTCGGCAGCTGAACCACGGAAATCGTCGTCTCAGCCACATGGTCTGCCGCACATTTCTGTATGGCGTTTACCACATACTCTTTCGCTTTCTTTGATGCTTCTTCTTTTGCTCTGTTCTCCATCTCTTTGATGAGAACAGCTGTGTCATGTTTTACTTCGTCTTCAACAGTTTTCAACAGATATTCTTTTGCTTGTTCGGAGGTAAGTCCAGAGATTCTTTCCAGTTCCTGTACACGTTTGGCATGAAGTTCCTGCACTTCTGCCTTTTTCTTTTTTAAATCTTCTTCCTTTGCTGAAATAGAAGACTCGCGCTTTTCCAGGTTGTCCGCTCTTTTATCAACAGATTCTTCCTTGGAAAGTACTCTTCTTTCATAACGTTGCAGCTCAGCCCGCCGTTCCTTGGTCTCTTTTTCCAGTTCATTTTTGGTCTTTAAAGATTCCTCTTTGGCTTCCAGCAGGGCTTCCCTTTTCTTGGTTTCCGCGGTTTTCAATGCTTCATCTATTATTTCTCTTGCTTTGTCTTCCGCACTACCGATCTTGGATTCAACTACATTCTTCCGATAGGCAGTGGCGACGATCCAAGTAATAACAGCCACAACCAACGCGACTACAACAGCAACAATGATCGTAGTTGGCACAGGAGCACCTCCTTATTTAGTTTTCATTGTACGTAAAAATACAACACTTAAATTTTATACTTTTTTATGCATTATGTCAAGTTACCCAAAGAATTTTCCACAATAAATTGTGAAAGTCCTAAATTTCACAAAAAACAGGATTTTCACAGTTGGGCGGTTACAAAAATATCATAAATTGCACGAATCGCAGTCTCAAAATCACTGTTTTTCACACCAATTATAACATTTAATTCGCTGGAACCCTGGTCGATCATCTTAACATTTACCCGCGCATGGGCCAGAGCCGAGAAGATACGTCCCGCAGTACCCCGCGTAGCCTTCATGCCTCGTCCCACCACAGCGATGAGCGCCAGGTCTGATTCCAGTTCCACGATGTCCGGATGCACCGCACGGTGAATTCCAGCGATCACCTGCTGCTCTTTATCGACAAATTCTGACTGCTGCACAAAAATCGTCATCGTATCGATACCGGACGGCATATGTTCAAAAGAGATGCCATTGTCTTCAAATACTCCCAGAACTTTCCTGCCAAACCCAATCTCCGAATTCATCAGATCCTTATCCACGCTGATGGAGGCGAAGCCCTTCTTACCGGCGATACCGGTTACCGTATACTTGGAACTGCGGCAGGTACTCTCCACGATCAGCGTGCCCTTCTCATCCGGCGCGTTGGTGTTCCGGATATTGATCGGAATCCCTTCCTTGCGCACAGGGAAAATGGCATCCTCGTGAAGTACGGTGGCGCCCATATAAGCCAGCTCCCGCAATTCCCGGTAGGTAATGGTCTCAATGACCTCCGGATTATTGACGATCCTGGGATCCGCAACCAGAAAGCCGGACACATCGGTCCAGTTCTCGTAAAGGTCCGCATGAATCGCCTTCGCCACCAGGGAACCGGTGATATCGGATCCCCCTCTGGAAAATGTCCGGATAGTACCGTCGTCCAGCGCCCCGTAAAATCCGGGTATGACCGCATGCTCCGCAGACTTCAGTCGGTCATGCAGTTTTTTATCTGTTTTTTCGGCGTTCAGACTGCCGTCTTTTTGGAAAAAGATCACCGTGGCCGCGTCGATAAATTCGTATTCCAGATAGGCCGCCAGCACGATCCCGTTTAGATACTCCCCACGGGAGGCCGCGTATTCACTGCCGGCTTTGCCTGCGAACATCTCCGCGATTTTATCAAACTCAGCGGCCAGAGACAGTTTTATGCCCAATCCCTGGATAATTTCTTCATATCTGGCTTCTATTTTTTTCAGCAACTCTTTGAATTCTTTTCCATTTTCTGCTGCCTCATAACACTGATAGAGCATATCCGTAACTTTTGTGTCATGGGAATATCTCTTTCCGGGAGCGGATGGCACCACATACCTTCTGGAATCCTCCTGGCAGATAATATTTTTTACTTTTTTAAACTGTTCCGCACTGGCCAGGGAACTTCCGCCAAATTTTACTACTTTCTTCATTACTCTTTTTCTCCCTCTTACTCTGTAATCCTATCTTTCCGTATGTCTTTATAATATGTACATTTGTTTTTGCAAGAAACACACGCTAATAAAATACCTCTTTTACAGTAAAATTGCAAGTATTTTCTATTTTTTTTGCAATAATTCGTCTTTTACCGGGTTTTCATGAATACCTCTGTCTCGCCTGCAGTTTACCGATAATAACTTTTTCCCTCTCGTTTCATTCACATTTTTATTCATATACAAACACCGGAACTGCCTGTTCAGACAATTCCGGTGCCACTTTTTAGAAGGAGTAAAACGCAAGTATACATGATACCACTAAGGCTTAGCTAACAGTCCGCTAAATGAAAACTTTCTTATTTCTCTTTATAATCCGCTTTGGAATAATCGATCATTATCTTTTTACATGTTTTACAAATATATGCTTCAAATGAAAGCTCACGAAACATATTATTGCCTAAGAGCACCTCATCCTTTTGGGGAAGTAAGGATACTTTATGTGGTGCTTTGACCCATGCCATCCGTTGACCGCTTTGTAAATAACCTTGCACCATCTCTTTTCCGCAAACAGGACACCGCATTGAACCGCCCTCTCCTAAATTCCGATTTGACGAGCATACTTTTTCAACAGAAGCGAACACACTACAACTTTATTTTTTTATATTTTTCTTATCCCTGCCACAGAATTCCGCCTGCAGTTTCTCCCGCACCTTATCATTTAATCTTGCACATCGATTAGGACCTTCATAGTTTTTTCCTGATTCTCATCGATGTACTTGTATGCTTGTAAATATTCCCGGAACGCAAAATGTTTTGACATTAAGGGGCGTAACCGGATTTTCTTTTCTTCTGCCAGTTTAATCGCTTCTGTGTAGTCTTCGTTTCTATACATCATCGTCGTGTTCAGGTCCAATTCATGATCATTCAGAACCGCCAAATCCACATTTGCCATACCTTCATACACCGCGACCAGAATAATCGTGCTTCCTTTTCTGGCGTATTGAATGGCCTGGCCCATCGTAGTATCATTTCCGGCGCAATCATATATGACATCCGCTTTATCTGGACCAAAGTGTTCCAGGACAGCATCCCCAAAGTTTCTTTCCAAGGTGTTCTCCGCATAGTCAATCCCGCATTCCCTCGCGATGCCGAGTCTGATATCACTCACATCTGTCACCATCACTTTGCCGGCGCCCTTTGCTTTTGCCACCTGTGCCACAAGATTCCCGATTGGCCCGGCGCCAATAACAGCAATATCGCTGCCGGTAATATCTCCTGCACGGTTCACAGCATGAACTGCTACCGCCAGCGGCTCTATCATCGCTCCTTCGTCATAGCTCATCTCTTCCGGCAGCGGTGTTACTTTGGAAGCGTCAACTGCAAATAGTTCACTAGCCACTCCTGTCGTCTGAAAGCCCATAACTTTTAAATTTTCACAGAGATTATATTTTCCGTGGGTACACGGGTAACAGTTACCGCAGAAAACCTGTGGCTGAATCGTAACTTTTTGTCCGATCTTCAGGTTCCTGACATTTCTGCCTGCCTCCACAATCTCGCCGCTGACTTCGTGTCCTTGCGTAACCGGATATTTTGTAAATGGATGTTTGCCGTGATATACATGAATATCACTACCGCAGATACCAATCCGCTTAATTTTTACAACTACTTCATTTTCTTTTGCAACCGGATCCGGAATATTTTGAAATCGGATCTCACCAGGTTCCGTCAACACTTGTTGGATCATTTTTCCACCTCAGTTCTTTTAGATAAAGTTTTATTAAATGTTTTATAAAAGTATTTTTATAATAGCATGCTGCGAAAATATTGTCAATACACAATGCTATAATTTTCATGCCTATAAACAGTCTCCGTACGCTCTCCGCCTTCTGCCGGAGGGGAATTCAGTCAGGGTACTGATGCCGGAGGCCGGTCCTTTCAGATGAACATCAAAACAACGGGGCAGCAACAGAAAAAGGTGCCTGTCCCCGGAAGCCGGCCCATCCAGCCGGACAACCGGGGACAGGCACTTTCCTGCCCCGTTTCCTATTAACTCTCATCCTAATATCTTTTACTCAACCTACTATTCTCTACTCACCCTGCTATCTTTTACTCAACCTTCTATCTTCCAATTCTAATATAGGATTGCATGCAGCTTTTATAATTGGTCAATATATTCTTCTATAGGGATAATAGCAGCGCCCAAAGCGCTTGATTCCTGCTTAAGTCTGCTGGCAGACAGGAACACGTCCCCTGGCTGTTCAAACGGGTCAAGTTCGGCAACTTTTGACTGAAGCTCCTGAAGCCATGGATCCATATAGCATCCAACATATCCTCCTAAAATAATATCACAGTCAAAAGACATGCGGATATTAATGATCAGTTTGGCCAGATGATCGATATACTCATTCCAAACAGCCTGCTTTTCCTCATTTCCTTCACCTAAACTATCAAAAAAGGCTTCCAGTTTTTCTTCCTTAGGGGTCAGCACCAGCGCAGAGCAATAAGCATCCGCACAACCCTGCTGTCCGCAATAGCACTGTCTGCCATTGTTCACGATTCGCAAATGCCCAAATTCACCGCTTCTCTGGTTGATCCCTCTATAAATATTTCCATTAATAAAAATCGCACCGCCAACACTATTACTAAGTGATAAATACACCATTGTACTGTCCTGCGGTAGATTTCTTAATTCCGCTAAAGCCGCCGCATTTGCATCATTTACAAAGTAAGTTTTCCAAGGTAACAGGGAACTGATTGCTTTGCAGGATACATTCCGGATATTTAACACATGGGAGTCTGCGATGATGGTTCCATCTTCATTTAATATTCCGGGTATGGAAACACCCAGACCGACTATTTTCCTTGTATCGATCGGATGTTCACCTATAAAGGCCTGTATCATAACGGCTAATTTTGAATAGTAATCATTGGTATTCCTATATGGCAACACCAGCCTCTTATGAAACAAAATATTTTCCGACAGATCAATTAGAACGATACGAACGTGATTCTTTGTAATTTCAACCCCGATGGACAACGCCGCGTTTGAGATACTTGTAATTACATTCGCTTTCCTTCCGCCTGTGGACTCAAACCGGCCGCTCTCCTCCACGACTCCCAGCTCCTGCAATTCCTTAACGTTCTGTAGAATCGTCGGCATACTAAGACCCAGTGCCAAAGAAATATCCTGCCGTGAGGTTGTTTTGCTCCGAAGGATATATTTAAATATATTATTTCGGTTTTGTTTTTTTATTTCTATGCTAACTCCAGAACTTTTCACATTTCCTCCAGTGACGCATTTACTGCGTCTTAATTCAGGTATGGTGTAACCATTTCCTCCAGTGACGCAGTGAATGCGTCTTAATTCAATCTTCCCGCTTTATTTTATCTTTTACAAAACTCTTTTTATAAGTATACAATAGATTTTTTTTATTTTCAACACTTTAGCAGCCCCGATAATTTTATCCCCTGCTGGTATATTTGCGTCAAAAGAAATATAATAGATCTGAGAAAGCAGTCCCCCCTATTACACTGCACTACCTATTGACGATGGAGGAAATACATGAAACAGATATTTTTAGTCGAGGACGATAAAGCGATCGCCAGGAACCTTATCCGATTGCTCCGCTCTGAGGGTTACGCGGTTACCCACGCTCCTACGCGGGCGCAGGCTCTTGCCGCGCTTGGGGGCAATCATTTCGACCTGGCGCTGGTCGATATTTCCCTGCCTGACGGAAATGGTTTTACGGTCTGCACGGAAATCAAAGATGCTCAGGACATTCCCATCATCTTCCTGACGGCTTCCGATGATGAGGGGAGCGTTGTTACCGGACTGAATCTTGGCGCGGATGACTATATCACCAAACCTTTCCGTCCCCGTGAATTGATCGCGCGGATCGGAACTGCTCTGCGAAGAAGCGTGCGCCCCGGGTCGGTATTTGAGATTCACGGGCTTCAGGCCGATACCGCCAGCGGGGTCGTGAAAAAATATGGGAAAGAGGTTTATCTTTCCGCACTGGAATACCGCTTGCTGCTGGTATTCATCAATAATCCCAAAAGCATTATCACGCGTGACCGGCTGCTGGATGAATTATGGGATGCCGCAGGTGAATTTGTCAATAATAATACCCTAACTGTCTACATCAAACGGCTGCGTGAAAAGATCGAGGACGACCCGGCTGATCCGCAGATTGTACTCACCGTGCGCGGTACTGGGTATAGGCTGGGAGGATGCTATGTTTCGGAATAGAGAGATCCGGCAGTTTGCCGTGTTGTTAGCCCTAATAACCGCCGCCTCTGCGGCGGCGGGGTTCGCTGTCCATCCGGCAGCGGGGATACTGGCTCTTGTCACAGCCATTGCCTTTGGAACAGCATTTTTTCTGTTTACCAAAGCCCGCTACCGAAGTATTGCTCGGATTACCGATCAGATCGATCTTGTACTTCACAATGCCGGCCATACATTTATCAGCGAATCGGACGAGGGCGAGCTTTCCATATTGCAAAGCGAAATTACTAAAATGACGCTGCGCATCCGGGAACAAAACGACGCATTGAAAAAAGAGAAAACCCGCCTCGCGGATTCTCTGGCCGACATTGCCCATCAGCTGCGCACCCCCCTCACCTCCGCGAACCTCATTCTTTCTCTGCTGAAGAATAACCCCGAAAAAGCAGAGCGGATGGCTCTGCTGCGTGAGACGGATGAGTTGTTTATACAGATGGACTGGCTGATTACCTCTCTGTTAAAACTATCCCGTTTGGACGCCGGTATTGTGGTTTTCCAAAGTGAGCAAACAGACGTGAACGACTTGATACAGACCGCACTCCGGCCATTTCTGATTTCCATGGAGCTGCACAATATTCAGGTACAAACGGAAATACCAAAAGGAATCTCGGTCACCGGCGATTCCGGCTGGCTCTCAGAGGCAATCCAAAATATCCTTAAAAATTGCATCGAAAGCGCAGGTGAGGACGGAAAGATCCAAATCGTCTGTGAGGACACCCTGTTGTTTACGCGTATTACCCTCCATGACAGCGGAGCAGGCTTTGCGCAGGAAGATTTGCCCCATGTATTTGACAGGTTATACCGCGGGAAAAATTCCAGCACGACGGGGTATGGGATCGGACTGGCCCTCTGCAAGACAATTATCATCCGTCAGGGCGGTACAATTACCGCAAAAAATCATCCCCAGGGCGGCGCTGTATTTACCATCCGTTTCCCAAAGTGACGAATCTCTCACCGAAAAGTCACAATGATGTAAGGGCAAAGATCTATTATATGGGTAAACCACAAGTAAGGAGGCTCACATAATGGAGTTCTTGAAAATTGAAAATCTGTGCAAGGTCTACGGAAGGGACGAAAACCAGGTTATCGCGCTGGATCATGTTTCTCTTACCATTGAAAAGGGGGAATTCACCGCAATCATCGGTTCCTCCGGTTCCGGCAAATCCACATTGCTTCACACCATCGCCGGTGTGGACGTACCGACAAGCGGGAAGGTGTATTTGAACGGACAGGATGTATATGCGCAAAGTAATGAAAAACTTGCCATTTTCCGCAGACGGCAGGTTGGTCTGATTTATCAGTTTCACAATCTCATTCCCACTTTGAATGTGGTGGAAAACATTACCCTGCCAATTCTGATGGACAAACGAAAAGTAAACAAAGAAAGGCTGAACGATCTGCTGGATCTGTTAGGGCTTCAGGACCGCAAAACCCATCTGCCAAATCAGCTCTCCGGCGGTCAGCAGCAGCGTGTCGCGATCGGGCGCGCCTTGATGAATGCCCCGGCAGTTATGCTGGCCGATGAACCCACTGGCAGCCTGGACAGCCGCAACGGACAGGAAATCATCCATCTGCTGAAGGAAAGCCACGAGAAGTATCACCAGACTTTGATCATCGTCACCCACGACGAAAATATCGCTTTGCAGGCAGACCGGATCATTACCATCGCAGACGGTAAAGTGATGCGGGATGAAAGGCAGGTGGAAGGGTAATGAATATTTTCAATAAAGTTGCCCTGCAAGGTCTGAAAAAGAACCGGACACGAACGATTGTGACAATTATCGGCGTTATTTTGTCTGCCGCCATGATTACGGCAGTCGCCACTTTTGGCGTTTCTCTGCTGGATTATATGACAAAGGGCGCGGCCAAAAAATACGGTGGTTGGCAGGCCGCGTTTTTGGACGTAGATTCTTCCTTTGTACAGGAGCAACAGCTGAATAAAGAAGTGAAAGACACGGTAACCTTTGAAAATATCGGTTATGCAGCGCTTGACAGCGGCTCGGATCCGGATAAACCGTATCTTTTCATAGCCGGCTACCATCCGGAAACCTTTGATGCCCTGCCCATCCCCCTTCTCTCAGGCAGGCTTCCTGAAAACAGCGGCGAGATCCTGGTCTCGGGGAAAGTCGCGTCCAACGGCGGTGTATCCTACGCGGTAGGCGATACGATTTCCCTTGCCGTGGGAAGCCGCATGAAAGGAGATGAGAAGCTGGGTCAGAGTGATCCGTACACAGCCGGGGATGAAACTCTTCTGCCGGAAGCCAAGAGAACCTACAGGATTGTCGGTATCTGTCAGACACCTGTTTTTGAGAAAGATTCCTCGCCGGGTTACACTTTGATAACCAGGACAGATACTGCAGACACGGCGGATAATCTCAGTTTATTTGTCACCCTGAAAAATCCGCGCCAGGTTCTTTCGTATGTAGATACTGCGGCGGACGGCCATTCTTATATTCTGAATAATGATGTTCTACGTTTTATGGGATTATCGGACGATCCATCCGATCAGATATTCAATGGACTTCTGTACACAGTTGGCGGAATTGTGATAGCCATTATCATGATAGGCTCAATCTTTCTGATTTATAACTCCTTCAGCATCTCCTTGAACGAACGTACGCGGCAGATTGGGATCCTTTCCTCTGTGGGCGCCACCGCAAAACAACTGCGTAATTCGGTGCTCTTTGAAGGGCTTTGCATCGGAGCGGTCGGCATCCCCATCGGTGTTCTCGTCGGCATTGGCAGTATCGGGCTTGTGATTATCGTTGTCGCCAAGAATTTTGGAACCCTTCTCTACGCCGATGTTCCTTTAACCTTGCATGTATCCGCTCTCGCTATTGCGGGAGCAGCGGCCGTCAGTATCGTTACGATTTTGATTTCTGCCTATATTCCGGCTAAAAAGGCCGCCGGCACGCCGGTGATGGAATGTATCCGCCAGACGAACGAAGTGAAAATGGAATCCAAATCCGTGAAAACCTCAAAACTATCGCAGCGCATATACGGCCTGGAGGGAATCCTTGCACTGAAGAATTTCAAAAGGAACAGGAAACGTTATCGCAGTATTGTGCTGTCACTAGTTTTAAGCATCGTTTTGTTTATATCAACCAGTGCCTTCGTAATGGATCTGAAAAAAGCTTCGGATCAGACAAAAATGGTTACCAGCTATGACATCGGTTTTGGTACACAGGAAATGGATGACGGCGAAATGCTGCAGCTTTACGACAAGCTTAAAAACGCTGATGGTGTTTATGAAAGCTCCTATCAGGCATATATGGAGTATTCTTGTATTGTCCCCGCAGACGGACTTTCAGAGGATTATTGGGAATCTGCTGGAGGACGTTCGCCGGATGAGATTTCTCCGGATGAGTCTCCGGATGCGATGTCGGCGGATGGGACGGTGCATCTGTCCATGGGAATCCAGTTTCTGGATGACAGCGCTTACCTAGGCATTCTGGAAAGCCTGGGACTGCCTGAAGAGGAATATACCGGGCAGAGCGGGAAGATCATCGCCGTTGCCAAAATGCAGAGCAACAGCAGTCAGGTGGAGAAGGTTGAACAGCTTCGCGCTCTGTTCACAGATCCCTCCATGGATTTTACCATCTTCCCTCAAACAAACAACGGGTCTGAAACGGAAATAGGACAAAATGTAAATCTTACCTTTGTGGATATAGTGCCTCCGGATACTCCCCCGATCGCAGGTACTGTTGAACAGACACCATACTTTTTCCAAGCGCTGGCTCCCTGGTCGCTTAAGGATAAGCTCGCTCCATCCGATAGCCCGGCAGATGTCAGGGTCAAAGGCCTTACTTTTCAGTCAGAAAATCCCTCGAAGTCGACGGCGGAAATGAAAACCGTGATTCAGGGCGCGGGTATCACATCCGCATATATCCTTTTGAATACATCTGAGATGCTTGAGGAAAGCCGAAATTATGTCTTTATTGCCAATGTGTTCGCTTATACGTTTATTATTATGATTTCCCTGATCGCGGTAGCTAATGTGTTCAACACGATCTCAACGAATATCAAGCTGCGCCGGCAGGAGCTGGCCATGCTTCGCTCTGTGGGTATGTCCGACCGGGATTTCAACAAAATGATGCGTTTTGAGTGTGTATTCTACGGTATGAGAGCTCTGCTTATCGGGCTTCCTTTAGCAGTTGTTTCTTCCCTGCTTATTCACAGAGGGATGTTCATAGCCGGAGCAGACAGCATTGCTTTTGCGCTCCCGTGGGCCAGTATCGGGATCAGCGTATGCAGCGTTCTCCTGGTAATATTTGTCACCATGATGTATGCCGTCGGCAAGATCAAAAAAGAAAATATTATAGACGCACTGCGGGATGACATGACTTGATCCAAATTCCGTCAGGTTCTGATATGGCTTCCAGCCGGTGTCCGGACCACCTCGATCCGGTTATCCAGTCGCTCCTTCAATTCCCCCACATGGGAAATGATCCCAATCAGCCGGTCACCTTCCACCAGGGACATCAGGGTGCGCACCGCCTGGTCAAGCGCCTCGCAGTCCAGCGAACCGAAGCCCTCATCTACGAACAGCGTCTCGATCCGGATTCCGCCCATATGATTCTGAATCACATCCGTCGTCCCCAATGCCAGGGATAAGGCCGCCTGGAAAGCCTCGCCGCCGGACAAAGTCCGCACCGGACGGTGTTTTCCCGTATGGGCGTCGAAGACCATCAGTTCCAGGCTGTCATGTCCGTGGGCGGCCCGGTCGATCCTGGACAGCTCATAGCGCCCGGTGGTCATATCCCGCAGACGGAAGTTCGCGGCATAGAGCACCTGATCAAAATAACTGCCGCTGACGTAATCCTCGAATAAGAGCTTCAAATGGTTCTTCCCATCCCCCCTGGTCACCTGGGCCAGATCGCTGACTTTTCCGAACAGGTCGTTTTTTTGTTCCCACTCGCCCAGTTTTTCTCCCAGAGACAGGCTGGCCCGCCGGTTGCCTTCCAGCCTGGCGGCCAGCGTCTCCTTTTCTTTGGACTGTTTTTGTTTTTCCCTGCGCTTTTCCTCCAGGGCCAGGGTCAGCTCTGTCAGATCTTTGATCTCTTTTCCCTTCGTTTCCCGCTCCAGACGTTTTTGATTCTCCAGGGCCAGATGCAGCTGCTGTTCATAGCTTCGGATCTCCCGTTCAAGGGCACCGGCCGTCTTCTCGTCCAGAAAGCTGAGACGGTAGCTGTCCGGGCTTACATAGCCCTGCCGGTTCAGGATCTTTTGAAATTCCTTCTCCCCCTGTTCCAGGTTTTTAAGCGCTTCGGGGAGCTCTTCTTCCATATGTTCCAGAATCGTGCGCTGGCCTTCTGTTTTCAGCTGGCTGGCGCGCAGTGCTTTTTGTAATTTCTCCAGTTCCCGGATCTGATGTGCGATTTCTTTTCGAAGGGCGGAAGCATCCTGATCCATGGCCACTCTCGCCAGGTTCCGGTGCTGATCCACCGTAAGCTTCGTACGGTCCCGTTCCCCTTTCAGGCCGGCCGCTTCCTGCTGCACTGCTGCCAGCTGTTCCCCGGCCTCCTGATATTCCTGCTTCAGCCGCTTCAGGGTCTCTTCGTCCGGGACCTCCTTCGTCACCCGCGCTTTCTTCGGATGCTCCGTGGAACCGCACAGCGGACAGGGCTCCCCTTCCTTTAGCTCCTGGGCAGCCAGACCGATGGCGGCTCTGCGGTAAGCCCGGTCCTTATCCTCGTACCGTCTGCGCTTTCTCTCTTCCTGCGCTTCCAGCCGTAGGTATTCCTTCTGCTTCTGGGCCAGCTTCTGCTCCGCCTGCTTCAGCAGCTTCTGCTGTTCTTCCAACAGACTTATATGCGTAAGACGATCCTTGCACGCTGTGAGAAAAGGGACCAGATGTTCCTCCCCATCCGGCAGCAGCTTCTGTTTCTCCAGTTCGAGAGCCTGGGCTTCCCGGCTGATCCGTACCCAGTTCTCTCTGGCTTTCTCTAGCTTTTCTCCCGCCTCTTTATACTGCTGGTCCGCCTTTTCATACGCCACTTCATATGGTCTGACCAGACGGGCCCGGCCGGCTGAAGAGAGTTTTTCTTTCTTTTGCCCTATCTCATCCTGCCGCTTTTGAAGGCGGATAAGCTCTTCTTTTACCTGGGTGAGCTGTGTGAAAAGCTGGTTCGTCTGCCGGGCCCTGGTGTATTCTGCCACCATGGAGTTTTCTTCCTTTTCCAGCCGTTCCCACTGTTCCCTTTGTATCCGTCTTTTCTCCCGGTCCTCCCGGATCAGATCCAGGAGGATCCGGCTCAATTCCTGATAATTCCGGTTCTCAGAGCGGTAAGCCGCATGCCAGTCTTCCCTGTCCGTCACCACGGCTGAGAGGGCTTCATCGATTTTATTGATCAGTTCGGTCATCTGTTCCTTCAACCGCCGCTCCCTGTCCCGCAGGCTGAATTTTAACTGCTGGTACATATTCAGATCGAATATTTTGCTCAGTATCTTACGGCGTTCTTTCGGTTCCGCCACCAGAAGCTGTGTATATTCCCCCTGGGCCAGCATTGAGATCTGTTTGAACTGACCATAATCCAGGCCCAGCAGTTCTTCCACCTTCGCCTTCACGTCCAGCAGCCGGTCATACTCTTTTCCGTCCGGCATCGTCAACAACACTGTGGGCTTAGCCAGGAGCATCCCGCTTCCCTTCCGCTTCGGCCGTTCATATTCCGGGGTCCGCCGGATCCGGTATTCTTCCCCTTTATGCAGAAAGCACAGTTCCACGTAGGTATCTGTCTCTGGCTGGGCAAAGTCACTGCGCAGCTGCCTGGTCTCCCGGATACTTCCGCTCACATTCCCATACAGGGCAAAGGTAATCGCGTCAAAGATCGTGGTCTTACCGGCGCCGGTGGGACCCGAGATCAGAAACAGTCCTTTTCGCGCCACATTTTCAAACTCAATCACTTCCCGGTCCTTATAAGGTCCCCAGGCACTGATGGTCAGAATGACCGGTTTCATAGGCAGTCCCTCCCCAGCGAATCACGGATGACTTCGGTCAGGATCTGCCGACGTTCCTCATCCAGTTCCTCGTCCGTCACATATTGATAAAAGTCGGAATACAGCTCCAGAATGGACTTGTCCGGCTTCTCGATCTCCTGCAGTTTCAGCTTGTCCGTATCCCGGTAATGCCGCTCCACCACGACCTGCAGGACATTGGGGTACACGGTCCGAAGCCTGCCGATCGGATCGTCCAGTTCATCCTTGTCCGTCAGCACCGCGCGGATAAAATCATCCGTCCCCTCACCCTGATAAGCCGCATCGGCCAGCAGCAGCTTTAGTTCTCCTCTCAGAATCCGCATCTCGCGCAGCGGTTTTAACGGAATCTTTGTCACCAGGACCTCTCCCTTTTTTCCCATCTCCACCAGATTCACGCTTTTCTCCTGCAGCGCTTCCGAAAAAGAGTATTTTAACGGAGTTCCCGCATAATAGACCGGCCGCTCTTTCATCTGCTGGGGCTTATGGATATGTCCCAATGCCGTGTAATCAAAGCACGCAAAGACCGAAGCCTCAACCTGGTCCAGCCCTCCCACGACCACCCGCGTCTCCGAGTCGGAAAGTTCAGGCTCACTGCCCGCGTCGGTCACAAAATAGTGAGTAACCAGTACATTTCTCTCGGCTGGATCAAGCTGAAGCTGGCCGATCATTTTCTGAACACCTTCATTGCAGCTTTTGACCTCTTCTTTCAGATACAGCTTCATGTCTCCCGGTTTCATAAACGGCAGCAAAAAGAAAGCCACTTCTCCGAAATCATCAGAAAAAGTGACTTTCCGAATCTCCTTCTCACAGACCCCGGCCAGATGCAGCCCCTGCCGCTTCAGGATATTCCCGGCAAAGCTTAAACGCTCCGGTGAGTCATGATTGCCGCTGACCGCCAGCACACAGATCCCCTGCTCAATCAGATCCGTCAGAAACTCATCCAGAACCGTCACCGCTTCCGCCGTGGGAATAGAACGGTCATAGATGTCCCCGGCCAGTACCACAGCATCCACTTTCTCCCTGACCGCCAGCCCGGCGATCTGACCGAGTATGTACCGCTGGTCAGACAGCAAGTCACATTCATGCAATACCTTCCCGATATGCAGATCCCCCGTATGAATAAACTTCATGCGTTCCTCCTGTGCCGCATTTACTGCGGCTACTATCCTTCCACTACCAGATACTTTCCGTTCGGCAGGGAGAAAACTTCCGATGCGTCCTCCAGGTCATCATCGCTCATACCATCGATATCCATACCATTTTCATCAAAATAATCCCGGACATCACTGAGTGAATCCAGTACCACTGCCATACAGTCTTCCAGGAAAGCCTCCGCCTCCTCCAGTGTCTCCGCGACCGGTTCATCAAACAGCTGCGACTGCTTCCTCAGAAATGTAGCCAAACACTCATCATCATACTCGTACATACGATACACCCTCCTACTTGTTTTCGTTTTTCATTGTATTGATTAGTTCCTTGAGAACTTTGATCACGCCTCCGTCGGGACCGGCCTGGGCCACGTGCCTGGCAACTTCTTTCACACTGTTTCTGGCATTGGCCACCGCATAGCTCTCACCAGCCTGTTTCAGCATCCCGATGTCGTTACCGTTATCTCCAAAAGCCATGGTCTCCTCCCGGGAGATTCCCAGTACCTTTTGGATATCTGCCACCGCATGGCCCTTATCCACAGATTTGTCCATGAAGTCGATCCAGTATTTTCCCGAAACCACCACCTGCAGATCCTTCTGCCAGTGAGGAATCAGCAGGTCATCCCGGATCTGCTGGGTTATACCGTCCTTCTGGAACACAGACACCTTCACAAAATCCGCATCCGCCTTAGTTACATCATCCACCATATAGACGTTATTCTTATAACCCTTCGTCAGCACGTCATAAAAATAATCATTCTGATAATCCAGATATATGCCTTCCGGCGCCGAAGTAGAATACTGACAATCATCTCTGGCTTTCAGAGTCCGCAAAAGATCTTCAAAGACAGACCGCCGGATCGGCTTCCTGGAAATTTCCACACCCCTGCACACCACATACGCGCCATTCTGCGCGATAAATATCATCTCGTCCTTAACCGGCTCGAACACCCGGTAAATGCTGTCATATTCCCGTCCGCTGGCCGCCGCAAACACGATCCCCAGCTTCTTCATCTCCAGCACCAGTTCATAAATCTCTTCGCTGACCTGATCAGTTCCTTCCGTGGTCAGGGTTCCATCGATGTCCGTAACTACCAATTTAATCATAATTTCCTCCAGCGCCGCATTTACTGCGGCTCATTTCAGGTATGCGTCTTACGCGTTCCTCCAGTGCCGCATTTACTGCGGCTTATTTCAGGTATGCGTCTTACGCGTTCCTCCAGCGCCGCATTTACTGCGGCTCTATTTCAGGTATGCGTCTTACGCGTTCCTCCAGTGCCGCATTTATTCCACCGGAAATCCCCCATCCAGCAGATTCCGCAGTGTCTTTTCCACCAGATCTGTCTGGAACCGGCTGACTTTTTTTACGCTTTCCTTTGCATTCTCCATAGCATAACTATAAAATACATTCTCTAACATTTCAATATCATTTTCATTGTCTCCGAAAGCCATGGCTTCCCCGGGGCTGATCTTAAAATGTTCCAGCAGCGTATCTATAGCCGGACCTTTTCCGGCATCCAGAGACATCATATCCAGCCAGGCATGTCCCGCGGTAACCACCTTGACCCGACCCTCAAAGCGCTTCCGGAAATAAGTTTCGCACCGGTCCACGCCTCCTTTTTCATAGACGGATATCTTTAAATATTCTTCCTCTACTTCCATGATATCATTCACAATGGTGACATTATTTCCCACCACATATTTCATATGATCCACATAGTCATGGATCTTTGGCTGAAGATAACAGGTTTTCACGCCCGACAGCAGAATCTCACACTGGTCCCGCTCCTGGATGGCAGTCAGAATCTCACGTCCCAGGCTCCGATCGATGGTTTTTCGGGAAAGCACCTGATCCTGATAGAGCACCAACGCCCCATTTTCCGCGATATAGGCGATCTCATCCGCCACCGGCGCAAACAGTCTTTTTAAATTCGGATATTGCCTGCCGCTGGCAGCAACAAACACAATACCCGCTTTCTTAAGTTCCCGGATCAGGTCAAAGACTTCCGGATTCAGCTTCTGACTGCCGTTTAACAGCAGAGTACCGTCCAGATCGCTGGCAACTAATCGTATCATATCTATTTACTCCTAACCCTTACATGCTGTAATACATTTTCAATGCTTACAAAAGCCTGCGCAGATCCATAGGATAATCGATAATATCCTGCGCGTGATTAGCTTCCAGCTCTTCCCTGTCCCGGAATCCCCATGTAACGCCTACCGTATGCATCCCTGCAGCATTTCCCGTCTGCATATCCGTATTCGTATCTCCCAGATAAAGGCAGTCGGCCGGCTCTATCCCGAATTCCGCGGCGATCGCCAGAGCTCCGTCCGGATAAGGTTTTCTGCGAATACCCTCCTGCTGTCCCTGGACATGATCGAAATAGCCTTTTCCAAACAGTGTCTCCACCACGTTAATAGTCTGGGCATGGGGTTTGTTGGATAAGACCGCGATCTTAATCCCCCGCTCCTTCAGAGTGTCCAGCAGTTCCGGAATTCCGTCATAGGGTTTCACTTCATACATACAATCCTTAGCGAATACCTCTTTATATTTCGCGGTTATTTTCTCCATGTTCTTAAGTTGTGTATCTCCTGCTGCGATCAACGCCCGCTCCAAAAGCTTGGCTGCGCCGTCTCCGACCATGGTTTTATAGGCTTCCATGGGATGTCCGGCAAGGCCGCAGTATTCCAGCGAGCGATTGGTGCAGTAGTGCAGAGATTTAAGCGTATCCGCAAGTGTTCCGTCCAGGTCAAATAGTACTGCTTTCCACATTGTATCATTCTCCTCTTTTTGGTTATATGGTAATACTTTCGATTTTATTTCCCCTCTACAATACACCCAGCTTTTTCAGTTCCCCATAGAGGCGGGCTACCGGCAGGCCCACCACGTTGCTGTAGTCTCCCCGGACGGATACAATATAGCGGGCCGCAAATCCCTGTATTCCGTAAGCCCCCGCCTTATCCATCGGTTCCCCGGTGGCTATATACTCCCGTATCTCAGATTCATCCATCGGCCCGAACTCCACCTCTGTCATCTCGGCAAAATGGATCTCTCTATTTTCATTCCCGGATTTTTGAATCATCGTTACCCCCGTATATACCTGGTGGGTATCTCCCTGCAAAAGTGCCAGCATCCCGGCGGCCTCCTCCTCACTTTGCGGCTTGCCCAGTATCCGCCCGTTATGGCAAACGATCGTATCCGCCCCGATAATCAGGGCCGGAGCCTCTATGGATGACGCGATATCCTCCGCCTTCAAAGCGGACAGTTCCGCTACCAGCTCCGCCGGTTCGAGAGCTTTGGACGCCTCTTCTTTCCGGCTCGGCAGCACCTCATAGTTCAGACCGATCTGCGTTAACAATTCCCGTCTTCTAGGTGAAGCCGAAGCCAATATAATTCGAGTATTCATGTTTC
>NZ_JAHQCX010000001.1:0-489458 GCF_019042245.1 Diplocloster modestus | reverse complement strand
CTCCAGTGCCGCATTTACTGCGGCTTAAATTCAGGTATGGTGTAACCGTTTCCTCCAGTGCCGCATTTACTGCGGCTTAAATTCAGGTATGGTGTAACCGTTTCCTCCAGTGCCGCATTTACTGCGGCTATATTACAAATCAAATAAGGACAACTGATTTGATTCCGGCAGATCACCCATCAGGTGCAGATCATCCATCAAGTCTGTAACCGTCTTACTAACCTTGGTTCTGGTCCGGAAATCGTCCTTTGATAGAAATTTCCCATCCTTGGCGGCATCCACGATGGCATCCGCCGCTTTATCCCCCAGTCCGTCGATGGATGAGAAGGACGGCATCAGCTTCCCATCGATAATCTGGAACTTGGAAGCCTGTGCCCTGTAAATGTCAATGGGCATAAAGTCAAATCCTCTGGCATACATTTCCTGAACGATCTTCATATCCTTCAGGGTATCCTGCTCCTTCTTGGACAGGGTATCGCTGCGCCTCTTGTAATCATCCAGAAAATATTCCAGCTTATCCCGTCCCAGACACATGATCTCGTAGTTAAACGAGGAGGCCCGGATACTGAAAAACGCCGCGTAATAAGCCAGCGGATAAAACACCTTGAAATAGGCGATCCGAAAGGCCATCATAACATAGGCGGCCGCATGGGCCTTCGGGAACATGTATTTGATTTTCTTGCAGGACCAGATATACCAGTCCGGTACATTCGCCTTAAGCATCGCTTCTTCCCATTCGGGCTTTAAGCCTTTCCCCTTACGGACGCTCTCCATAATGGTAAAAGAAAGCTCACTGTCCATGCCCATATGGATCAGATAGATCATGATATCGTCACGGGTACAGATAGCGGTGGAAATCGTCGCTTTCCCCTCTTCGATCAGCGTCTGCGCATTCCCCAGCCACACGTCGGTACCATGGGACAGGCCGGAGATACGGACCAGATCGGAAAAGGTCTTGGGCTTCGTATCCTGAAGCATCTGGATGACGAACTCCGTACCGAACTCCGGGATACCCAATGATCCCAGCTTACAGCCCCCGATATCCTCGGGCTTGATCCCCAGCGCCTCCGTATTCAGGAACAACGACATAACCTCTTTATTATCCAGCGGTATCGTCTTGGCATCCAGGCCCGTCAGGTCTTCCAGCATACGGATCATGGTGGGATCATCATGGCCCAGAATATCGAGCTTTAACAGGTTGTGGTCGATGGAATGGTAATCAAAGTGGGTGGTGATAATATCCGTCGTCATATCGTTGGCAGGCCGCTGAACCGGCGTGAAGGAATAGATCTCCTCCCCGTGGGGCAGTACAATAATACCGCCCGGGTGCTGGCCGGTGGTACGGCGCACGCCGACACAGCCGTCCACGATCCGGGTGATCTCACAGTTCCGCTTGCGCACCCCGCGCTCTTCATAATAATTTTTTACATAACCAAACGCCGTCTTATCCGCCAGAGTACCGATGGTTCCCGCACGGAAGGTCTGTCCTTCTCCAAAGATAACCTCCGTGTACCGATGCGCATTTCCCTGGTAATCACCGGAGAAGTTCAGGTCGATATCCGGCTCTTTGTTCCCCTTGAATCCCAGAAAAGTCTCAAAGGGGATATCAAAACCCGCCTTCACCAAAGGCTCCCCGCATTCCGGGCAATTCCGGTCGGGCATGTCGCAGCCGGAGCCGCCGCTGAAGGACTTCACCAGATCCGAATCAAAGTCGCTGTAGTGGCATTTTTTACAATAATAATGAGGAGCCAGCGGATTAACCTCCGTAATTCCGGCCATGGTAGCCACGAAAGAAGAACCTACGGAACCACGGGAACCTACCAGATACCCGTCCTCATTGGATTTCCATACCAGTTTCTGAGCGATAATATACATCACGGCGAATCCGTTGGAAATAATGGAATTCAGTTCTCTCTCAAGCCGTTCCACTACCACCTGAGGCAGTTCATCCCCGTACATCTCATGAGCGGTGTTATAGCAGATATTCCGCAGTGTCTTATCCGAATCCTCAATCACAGGCGGACATTTATCCGGCCGTACCGGAGAGATCCGCTCGATCATATTCGTAATCTTATTTGTGTTGGTAATCACTACCTCTTCCGCTTTTTCACTGCCCAGATAGCTGAACTCTTCCAGCATCTCCTCCGTCGTCCTGTAAAACAGCGGCGCCTGCATATCCGCGTCCTTGAATCCTTTTCCCGCCATGATAATCCTTCGGTATACCTCATCCTCCGGATTCAGGAAATGAACGTCACAGGTAGCGACCACAGGCTTACGGAACTGTTCACCCAGCTCCACAATCCGTTTATTCAGATTGATCAGATCCTGCCTGGAATTCACCGTGGACTTTTCATCCCGGAGCATGAATTCGTTATTTCCCAGGGGCTGTATCTCCAGATAGTCATAGAATTGGGCCAGCCTCGCGATCTCCTCCTGGGGTGATTCCCGCAGCAGCGCCTGATAAAGCTCACCGGCCTCACAGGCTGATCCGATCAGAAGCCCCTCCCGGTATTTCATAAATAGGCTTTTCGGCACTCTGGGCCGCTTCGCATAATAATCGATATGGGACATGGATACCAGGCGGTACAAATTCACACGGCCCACATCATTTCTCGCCAGTATAATGGCATGATAGGTGGGCAGTTTCTTAATCGCGGTATGATCCAACGTACTGATGCTGTTCACGCCGTCTAACGTCGTCACATCCCTGTTCTTTAACATCTCCACGAATTTCAGAAAAATCTCCGCCGTACAGGCGGCGTCATCCACTGCCCGGTGGTGATTATCCAGAGAAATATTCAGCGCCTTGGCCACCGTATCCAGCTTGAACCGGTTTAACTGCGGCAGCAGCACTCTGGCCAGGGAGACCGTATCGACCACCGTTTTATGTAAAGAAATCCCCATGCGCTTCGCGTTTCGCAGCACGAAACTCATATCAAAACCAGCGTTGTGCGCAACCATAACAGCGCCCTCGCAGAACGCCAGGAACTCCGGCAGCACCTGATCGATCATCGGGGCATCCAGCACCATATGGTCATTGATCCCGGTCAGCTTCTCGATATCGAAGGGAATCGGCACATCCGGATTCACAAAGGTGCTGAAGCGGTCCGTGATCCTTCCTTCCACCACTTTTACCGCGCCGATTTCAATGATCCGGTTATTCACCGGACTGAAACCGGTCGTCTCCAGGTCAAACACCACATAGGTATCATCCAGGCTCTGATTCCGGGAATCCGTGACGATCTCTTTCAAATCATCGACCAGATAAGCTTCCATTCCATAGATAATCTTAAAATCTGAGTCTTTGGGGATAGCGTGGTTGGCTTCCGGGAAAGACTGAACGACACCGTGGTCCGTAATCGCCACCGCCTTATGTCCCCATTTGACGGCCTGCTTAATAATATCCCCCACATCGGAGACTCCATCCATATCGCTCATCTTCGTATGGCAGTGCAATTCCACCCTTTTCACAGGGCTTACGTCCATCCGACCGGTTCTGAAATCCGCGATGGACTTGATCCCGACCACAGAGGCAATCGAAAGCTCGCCGTCGAACCGGTCGATATTGCTGACCCCTTTAATCTTGATAAATGCGCCCTTTTTGATTCCTTCCAGGATATCCGAAAGCTCATCATTTTTCACAAACATCTTTACATTGATGCTGTCGGTAAAATCTGTGATGCTGAAAATAATAATCGTCTTTTCGTTCCGGATCTCCCTGGTATCCAGGGTCATGATCTGGCCACGCAGTACCACTTCGCCGATCTCACCCACCAGCTGTTCGATGGGCATCGCATCCTCCTCGAAATCCCGGCCGTAGAGCACATCCGGGTTGTCCGACCGCTTGAAACCGCGGGGCGCCCTCCGAAATGAGGTGTCCTGTCTGTCTTCCCGTCCTTTTCTCCCCTGCTGGCCCTGATGCCCTTGCTGCTCCTGCACGCCGGGATCCTTCTCCGGCCCCTTGGCACCCTGGATCACCGATGCGATATTTGCGACTTCCTGCCTAATCTTCTGATCGCTCTGTTCCCGGTACTTGCTGGGCTTCACCTCTTCGAATTCGACCCGTACCTGGACCGGAAAGCCGCAGCGTTCATGAAAAATCTTCTCCAGGATACGCACCAGTTCATCTGTCTTGCTGGCAGCCACCACCGTCTGCTCCAGATGCAGCACCATGATCTGTTCTTCTACAAACTCCCATTTCGCTTTCCGAAACAGATTATATTCCACCATGCTGTATTCCCGCAGCTCATCCAGGATACTGTTATGGTATATTTCCATCAGTTTTCTGGGCGTATACTGATCCGACAGCTCATATTTTTCATAGATCTTAATCAGCATCGGCACATTGGGAAACAACTGATCTTTGATCGAGCGTTCCAGCCGGAAAATATGATCCTTCTGTATGAGGATTTTACTATTTATATGAATTCGAATCGCATCCCGTTTCGGGTTTGTAGACACCTTGCTGATCTGCGTGCATTCCATCATGTCCCGCAGATCTTCCTTTAACTCAAGAGTCGGAAATACTTCAAAAAACGGTTTAGCCATTACACTTCACTCCAATGCTCCAGCTCATCCTTCAGCACCTGCAAAAGCTGGTCCTCCGGAACCTTCTTTACCACTTCACCTTTTTTGATCAGCAGGCCTTCTCCCCTGCCTCCGGCGATCCCGATATCCGCTTCCTTCGCCTCACCGGGGCCATTTACCACGCAGCCCATGACCGCCACTTTGAGATCCAGCGGCATACCGGACACCAGCGTCTCCACCTGGTGCGCCAGCCCGATCAGATCGATCTGGGTCCTGCCGCAGGTCGGGCACGAAACCACCTCAATCCCGCCCTTGCGAAGCCCCAGCGTCCGAAGGATCAGCCTGGCCGACTTAATCTCCTCCACCGGATCACCGGTAAGCGACACCCGGATCGTATCCCCGATCCCCTGATACAGAATAATCCCAAGTCCCGCCGCCGACTTAATATTTCCGGACAGCACCGTCCCGGACTCCGTAATCCCCACATGCAGCGGATAATTGGTCTCCCGGGCGATCCGCTCATGGGCCTTAGCGCACATCAGTACATCCGAGGACTTAATACTGATCACCAGATTGTCATACCCCATATCCTCGATCCGGTGCACCTTATCCAGAGCGCTCTTAACGATTCCCTCTGCGGTCACCCCATGATATTTCTCCACCAGTTCTTTTTCCAGGGACCCGCTGTTCACACCCACCCGGATCGGAATATCCCGGCTCTTTGCCTCCTGAACCACAGCCTTCAACCGCTCCTGGCTGCCGATGTTCCCCGGATTAATCCGGATCTTATCCGCCCCGTTTTCCATAGCCGCGATCGCCAGCCTGTAGTCAAAATGAATATCCGCCACCAGCGGAATCCCGATCTGCTTCTTAATCTCCTTAAAAGCCCGCGCAGCCTCCATCGTAGGCACCGCGCACCGTATAATCTCACAGCCCGCCTCCGCAAGCCTCTGAATCTGCTCCACCGTGGCCGCCACATCTTCTGTCCTCGTATTCGTCATGGACTGGATCAGCACTGGATTCCCGCCGCCGATCACCCGGTCTCCGATCCGTATCACTTTCGTATGTTCTCTATGCATAAGGTCACTCCTTTATCGTCATCCACTTACCCATCCATTATACTCACTTCCCGGGTTCAGTGCAATGTATTTTCCTTGAGTGGCCTTGAACGGCAATTCTTTCCTAATATAAAAAGGCGGAGAAATCTCCGCCAAATTATGGAAACGCTTATCGGGTCAGAATACTATTGAACGTAGAGGTTTGTATAGCCCATGAGGCTTTCGTCAACTTCCCGGGCTGCCTCGCGGCCTTCCCGTATCGCCCAGACTACCAGGGACTGGCCTCGGTGCATGTCGCCGGCGGTAAAGACGTTTTCTATGTTGGTTTGGTATTTTCCGGGGGCGGTATCTACGTTGGCGCGGTCGTTTAGTTTTACCTGGAAGGCGTCCGCGATGGATTTCTGGGCCCCCAGGAAGCCCGCCGCGATGAGGACCAGGTCTACATCCTGGAGTGTCTCGCTTCCCGGGATTTCTGCCATGATTGTGCGGCCGGTATTCTCGTCTTTCTTGGGTTCCAGGCTGATTAGTCTGGCTTTACAGACGTTTCCGCTCTTGTCTTTCAGGAATTCTTTTACTGTGGTCTGGTAGATTCTGGGGTCATGGCCGAACCGGGCGATGGCCTCTTCCTGGCCGTAATCGGTTTTGCAGATCTTCGGCCACTCGGGCCAGGTGTTGTCCTCGGACCGCTCATCCGGAAGTTTGGGCATCATTTCCAACTGGATTACGGAGCGGGCACCGTGGCGGATGGCTGTGCCCACACAGTCGTTGCCGGTGTCCCCGCCGCCGATGACCATGACTTTTTTATCTCTGGCTGAGATGTATTGTCCGTCGGACAGTCCGGAATCCAACAGGCTTTTTGTGGTGGATTTCAGGTAGTCTACGGCAAAGTGGATACCTTTAGCGTCCCGGCCGGGTACTTTTAAGTCCCTGGGGTTTGCGGCGCCGCAGGCCAGGATGACCCGGTCAAATTCCCTTCGTATGTCGGAAGCTTTGATTTTGGCAGTTTTCGTATCCGCTGATCCGTGACCGGCTCCGACATTGGCATTCACTATGAATTCCACACCTTCTTCCTGCATAATCTTGATTTTGCGCTCGATGATCTTTTTATCCAGCTTCATATTGGGGATGCCGTACATCAGCAGGCCTCCCACACGGTCGCTGCGTTCGAATACGGTTACCAGATGGCCTCTTTTGTTTAGCTGGTCCGCTGCTGCCAGCCCGGCGGGTCCGCTGCCGATGACGGCTACCTTTTTCCCGGTCCGCACCCTGGGTGGATTGGCGGCGGCATAGCCGGCTGTGTAGGCGTGTTCCACGATCCCGTATTCGTTTTCCTTGACGGTCACCGGGCTGTCATTCAGACCGCAGGTGCAGGCGGCCTCGCAGGGAGCCGGGCAGACCCGGGCTGTGAATTCCGGGAAATTGTTGGTTTTCTTGAGACGTCTGTATGCCTGCTCCCAGTTTCCGGTGTAGACCAGATCGTTCCACTCGGGGATCAGGTTGTGCAGGGGACATCCGGTTACCATTCCGTTTAAGACCACGCCTGACTGACAGAAGGGTACGCCGCAGGCCATACATCTGGCCCCCTGCTGCCGCTGTTTCTCCTCAGAGAGCGGTGTGTGGAATTCATCGAAATTCCCGATACGGCTTTTGGGGTCCTGCACGCCGCTCACTTCTCTTTTATATTCCATAAAACCGGTAGGTTTTCCCATGATCCGTCCTCCTATTTGTTCTGATTTGCATAAAATGCTTCAATGGATGCCTGTTCACTGCTCAGGCCTTTTTCTTCCATCTGTACGATGGTGAGCAGCATCCGGTTGTAGTCGTAAGGGATGATCTTTTTGAATTTGGGCAGATAGGTTCCAAAATCGGCCAGTATCTTCTTGCCTTTTTCTGAATTGGTGTATGCCACATGTTCCCGGATCATATCCTTTAATTCCAGTACGTCGTATTTGGATGTGATCTCGCTTACGGATACCATTTCCTTGTTCAGCTTTTTATAGAGATCACTGTCCTCATCCAATACATAGGCGATGCCGCCGCTCATACCGGCCGCGAAGTTTTTCCCGGTCTTGCCAAGGACTACGGCCCGGCCTCCGGTCATGTATTCACAGCCGTGGTCGCCCACGCCTTCCACTACCGCGCTGGCTCCGGAATTCCGGACACAGAACCGCTCGCCCGCTACGCCGTTGATATAGGCTTTTCCGCTGGTTGCTCCGTAGAGGGCCACATTTCCGATGATGATATTCTCATCCTGGGCAAATTTGGCTCCCCGGGGAGGGTAGACGATCAGCTTTCCGCCGGACAGCCCTTTCCCAAAATAGTCGTTGCTGTCGCCGATGAGTTCCAGGGTCAGGCCCTTGGGAATGAAGGCGCCGAAGCTCTGTCCCCCGGACCCTTTGCATTTAACCGTAAAGGTATCCTCCTCGAGGGTATCCTGGTACATTCTGGTAATCTCGGCGCCGAACATCGTTCCAAAGGTCCGGTTGATGTTGGTGACATCCACCTCGATGCTTCTTTTTTGCCTGTTTGCCAGCGCCGGTTTTAATTTCTTAATTAATATTTTTTCATCTGCCGTATCTTCCAGATGGAAGTCATAGACCTGCTCGGGATCAAAGGCGTGCTTTTGGCCGTCCCTTGCAAAAGGATTATTCAGAATCCTGGACAGGTCTACTTTAGAGGCCTTTTCGGAAAGCAGCCCTTCTTTTTTACAGAGAAGATCACTTCGGCCTACCAGCTCATCCACCGTCCGCACACCCAGCTTCGCCATGTATTCCCTGAGTTCCTGGGCAATAAAGCGCATAAAATTGATCACGTATTCCGGTTTGCCCCTGAAGCGCTTGCGCAGTTCCGGATTCTGGGTGGCGATGCCCACCGGGCAGGTGTCCAGATTACAGACACGCATCATCACGCAGCCCATGGTTACCAACGCAGCGGTGGCAAAACCGAACTCCTCAGCTCCCAGCATGGCGGCTATGGCCACATCCCGGCCGCTCATCAGCTTACCGTCGGTCTCGATCACGACTTTGTTCCGAAGACCGTTCAGGATCAGGGTCTGGTGTGTCTCCGCCACACCCAGCTCCCAGGGCAGTCCCGCATTGTGTATGGAACTTCTGGGAGCAGCGCCCGTGCCGCCGTCATACCCTGATACCAGAATTACCTGCGCGCCCGCTTTGGCCACACCGGCCGCCACGGTTCCGACTCCCGCCTCAGATACCAGCTTCACGGAGATTCTGGCGTCCCTGTTGGCGTTCTTTAAGTCATAGATCAGCTGGGCCAGATCCTCGATGGAATAGATATCATGGTGGGGCGGCGGTGAGATCAGGCCGACGCCGGGCGTGGAATGTCTGGTCTTCGCCACCCACGGATACACCTTAGCCCCGGGCAGATGCCCGCCCTCACCGGGCTTCGCCCCCTGCGCCATCTTAATCTGGATCTCTTTGGCGCTGACCAGATAGCGGCTGGTGACGCCGAAGCGTCCGGATGCCACCTGTTTAATGGCTGAACAGCGGTTTTCGCCGTCCGGGCCGATGGTCAGACGCTCCAGGCTCTCTCCGCCTTCTCCGCTGTTTGACTTTCCATGCAGGCGGTTCATGGCGACAGCCAGTGTCTCATGGGCTTCCTGGGAAATAGAGCCGTAGCTCATGGCTCCTGTCTTGAACCGGCGCACGATGGAATCCACAGGCTCCACCTCTTCGATGGGCACGCCCTTTTTCGGATAGTGAAAGTCCATCAGTCCCCGCAGCGTGCCGGTATTGGACTGGGCGTTAATCAGCGAAGTGTATTCTTTAAACATACCGTAATCTTCCCGTTTCGCGGCTTCCTGCAGAAGATGGATGGTCTTAGGATTGTACAGATGCTCCTCCCCGCCGCTTCTGGCTTTATGGCGCCCGATGCTGTCCAGCGTCAAATCCACAGACAGCCCCAGCGGATCAAAGGCGGAGTCATGAAGCTCTACTACTTCTCTTTGGATGTCTTCCAGGGTGATTCCCCCGATCCGGCTGGTTGTACCGGTAAAATATTTTTCAATCACGCTTCCGTCGATACCGACGGCCTCAAAGATCTGTGATCCCTGGTAGGACTGAATCGTGGAAATTCCCATCTTCGAAGCGATCTTCACAATCCCGTGCAGGACTGCATTATTATAATCCGTAACGGCCGCGTAATAGTCTTTATCCAGCATCTTTTCATCGATCAGCTGCCGGACGCTTTCCTGGGCCAGATACGGGTTGATGGCACATGCGCCATAGCCCAGAAGTGTTGCGAAGTGATGAACCTCCCTGGGTTCGCCGCTCTCCAGGATCATAGCCACCGACGTACGCTTTTTCGTCTTGACCAGATGCTGCTGGAGCGCGGACACCGCCAGCAGGGATGGGATCGCCACATGATTTTCGTCCAGGCCCCGGTCGGAAAGGATCAGGATGTTCGCTCCGTCCCGGTATGCCCGGTCCACTTCCACGAACAGGCGCTCGATCGCCCGCTCCAGCCTGGTATTGGTATAGTAGGTGATCGGAATCACTTCGACCCGGAAGCCTTCCACCTGCATATTCTTGATTTTCAGCAGATCCGTGTTGGTCAGAATCGGATTGTTTACTTTCAGCACATGGCAGTTGGCTGCCTTTTCTTCCAGCAGATTTCCATCTTCTCCGATATAAACCGTAGTGCTGGTAACGATCTTCTCCCGGATCGCGTCGATGGGAGGATTCGTCACCTGGGCAAACAGCTGTTTAAAATAGTGAAACAGAGGCTGATGCTGGTTCGACAGGACCGACAGCGGTGTGTCGGCACCCATAGCGGCGATCCCTTCCGCCCCATTGCGGGCCATCTGCAGAATCGAGGTCTTCAGCTCCTCGTAGCTATAGCCAAAAGCTTTCTGTAATCTGGAACGTTCCTCCTGCGTATATTCCGGCACTCTCTGGTTCGGTATTTTCAGATTTTTAAGCTCCACCAGATTCCCGTCCAGCCATTCTCCGTAAGGCTGCCGGTTCGCATACCGCTCCTTCAGCTCATCGTCCGATATCACTTTTTGGGCCACCGTATCCACCAGAAGCATTTTCCCCGGATGCAGGCGTTCCTTAACCAGAATATGCGACGGGTCCAGATCCAGCACCCCCACCTCGGAGGACAGGATCAGCGTGTCATCATCGCAGATATAGTATCTGGAAGGACGCAGGCCGTTCCGGTCCAGCACCGCTCCCATCATATCCCCATCCGAGAACAGGATCGAGGCCGGCCCATCCCAGGGTTCCATCATAGTCGCGTAATACTGATAAAAATCTCTTTTGTTCTGGCTCATGGCCTTATTATTCGCCCAGGGTTCCGGGATCGTGATCATAACAGCCAGCGGCAGTTCCATGCCGCTCATAACCAGAAATTCCAGTGTATTATCCAACATGGCCGAGTCAGATCCCGCCGTATTCACCACCGGCAGTACCTTGTGCAGCTCGCTTTTCAGATAGCCGGATTCCATGGTTTCTTCCCTGGCCAGCATTTTATCCGCGTTCCCCTTTATGGTATTGATCTCCCCGTTGTGCACAATATAACGATTCGGATGCGCTCTCTCCCAACTGGGATTCGTGTTCGTACTGAACCTGGAATGAACAATGGCGATGGCGGATTCATAATCCTCACACTGCAGATCCTCGAAGAACAGCCGCAGCTGCCCCACCAGGAACATTCCCTTATATACGATGGTACGGCTGGAGAGAGATACCACATACGTATCCTCATTGCTCTGTTCAAAAACCCGGCGTACCACGTAGAGGCGTCTGTCAAAATCCAGACCCTTATCCACATTCTCCGGCTTTTTCACAAATCCCTGCAAGATGCAGGGCATGCACTCCACCGCCTTATGTCCCAGAACCTGCGGGCTGGTGGGAACCTCCCTCCAGCCAAGGAATTCCATGCATTCCTTTTCCACTATAATCTCAAACATCTTCTTCGCCTGATTGCGTTTCCGTTCATCCTGAGGGAAGAAAAACATACCGATCCCGTACTCTTTTTCCCCATTTAAAAAGATGCCGAAAGGTTTGACCGCTTTTACGAAGAATTTGTGGGAAATCTGTAAAAGAATTCCAACTCCGTCGCCTGTCTTACCTTCGGCATCTTTGCCCGCTCTATGTTCTAAATTTTCTACAATCTTCAGCGCCTGTTCCACTGTCCCGTGGCTCCTGGCCCCCTTAATGTTCACCACCGCGCCGATTCCGCAGTTGTCATGTTCGTATTTGGGATCGTACAGGCTGTTCGCTGTGTATCCCTCCGCTTGCTCGTACCGCATCATATACCCCTTTCCGGCTATCCCTTTTTAATTTGTCCCCACTATACAACAATTTTTTTTGATTGTAAATAGGAAATTTTTGAAGAATTGTCAGTTTATCTGACTATTTTCAACTATTATAAAAATTTTCAGACTATTTTTATCTCATTTACAAGTGTCACCTCCAAACGGTCATTTCCCGAATGTTTCACACGCTTCGACGCGAAACAAGCCGAATACTTCCTATCGATCCGCCACTCCCCGCTCAGTTCGCGCTCATTGCACAACACGTTTGGAAGCGGTCCGATCCGAAAAACAACCGCTTCAAAATCCGCTGCGCCGGACACCTGCAGCCGGTAACTGTTTTTCCATCTGTCCAGACAAAATACATAAGAAATTCTGTGTACGCTCCCATCGTTCTTTACCACAGGGTAATCCTTAACCCGGGCCCGGGTACATTCCCATGGAAGCCTCGGTTCCACGTGCAGCACATTCCCCTTCACGAATATACCCGCAACTAAAGACATGGTTTTCACAGTCTCCGCCGACTGTACCAGATTCCCCTCATCTCCCGGATTATGCATAATACATTTTTCCGGCACCCCATTTTTCCCGAAGGTATGATCGAACCCCGTCTCATAATTCTCATAAGTAAAGCATTCATGCATCACCCATGGATTCAGGTCCAAGGTCAAAGGCTCTACGATATCACCATCATAGGCCAGCCTGGCGATCCCGTCCAGGCATTTGGTATACACATTCACATCCCCCTGCAGCAGAGCCGCCTGGGTAAAATAATTCTGCCCATAACCCGCCATGGTATCATCATGTCTTCCCCCCATCCCTACAAAGCAGGTATTACTGACAAATCCATATTTCCTAAAGAAGTACCCTTTGCACATTTCCCGCTTGATATACTCATAAGAACTCCGGTTCACCTCCGCAAGCCTTATCTCATCCCAAAGCCCGTCCGCCCAGTCATAATCCAGTATAAACGGCAGTTGCCTTGTCCATTTCGAAATATCAAATTCCGGACCAAAATCGCCGGTCTCAGCCGCCAGTCCGGTCCGCTCATCGATCCCGTTCAGCCACACCCCTGTAGGCGTCTTCGTTTTTTGATCCCCCTTGCTCCCCCGGGACAGCAGCCACTGAAGCAGTGATTCCTTAAATCTGTCAGCCAATCCGGTAAGCCAAAGGCTTCGTTCCTGGTCATCGCAGTCATCAGCCATCTCCCGAAACGCCAGCGCTGCGATCATCGCCCCGTAAGTCCCAAACAGCGCAAAAATAAAATAATCCGTATCCGGATTACCCGACAGCTCGCTTTTACTTTTCAGCAAACCGCCATAAGGGGATTCCTCCGCCAATTCTTCAAACCATCCAAAAACCTCCGCACACCGTTCCAAATATCTTATTCCCATTCCCCGGTTTTTCCCCGAATATTTCCACACCCGGTAAACTCCCATCAGCAGGCTGACGTTCCCATCCACCTCATAACAGCCAAAATCCTGATTCACCACCCGGCCAAAATGATTTCCAAAACTTTTATCGTAACCAAGCACACACTCCGCCACGCTCCTGGCATCATCGATCAGGCCGCATTCCACCAGCTCCTGGATCCCCCTCCCCACGTCTCTGGACCACATCTGATCATAATAATTCGGCGTAGACAAAGGCGTCGTAGAGGTATGCAAAAATCCCCGTGGATAATTACCATTCCCATCATCCACTTTCATCAGCAGATCATTGACAATCTGCGAATAAATCACTCCAAGCCTATTCAGTAAATCCGTACCTTCCAACCGTATTCTCGTATACTTTCTCGTCTCCACAAACGCATCCCCCATTTTCCATATATACTTACCGCCCGGTGCACCCACATTCCAAATTCCATTAACTGGACTGTAACACAGCCACTTACGATACACCACCTTTTTCCTTTAGGGATTATGCTTTAAATATTTTATATTTGGTAAGAGCTGGGAAGAGCCCCGGAACCGGGTGTCCCTTACTCCCTCTCAGATTTTCCAAATCATCCCCCTGTCCAAAATCTGCTATTGCATTATTGTGCCTTCCAATTTAAAATAGAAAGAAAAAGGCAGGACGTACCAATGATGTACTATTTCATTGTGAATCCCAAAGCAAGATCGAATCGCGGAATGCGCATCTGGGACGTAGTTGAAAAAGAACTGAAAAAAGAACAGGTCTCTTACGAGGTCTATTTTACCGAATATCCCCATCACGCCACCGATCTGGCCCGCGTGGTAACCGAAGGCGGAGACTACCTGACACTGGTCGCCATCGGCGGTGACGGTACCGTTAACGAGGTCTTAAACGGTGTCGTCCGTCTGGAGCAGATCACGTTCGGATACATTCCTGCCGGCTCCAGCAACGACTTTATCCGGGATCTGCATTTACCTGTGAATCCCGTGGAAGCGCTGCACAACATCCTGCATCCAAAATATTATAAAAATATCCATCTGGGGCAGATCATTTATGCGGACACCCGCAGGCGCTTCGCGGTCAGCTCCGGTATTGGATTTGACGCCGCAATCTGCCACGAAGCACTGAAATCCAGGTTGAAAAATTTTCTCAACCGGATAAAACTGGGAAAGCTGACCTACATGGGTATCGCTTTTCACCAAATTGTACTGTGCAAACCGGAGCTGTTGACGCTGCATATCGACGGTTGTAAAACCTTCCAGTTTCCCCGCACCCTGTTCCTGGCTGCCATGAACTGCAGTTACGAGGGGGGAGGCTACCGCTTCTGCCCGAAGGCCAGCCCCGAACGGGAGGCTTTGGACTTCTGTATCGTACACGGACTTCATAAATGGGAGGTGCCGATTCCTCTTCTGGCTGCCAAGAAGGGCCATCACACCCGTTTTAAAGGAGTGGATACCCTTCGATGCCGAAAAGCCCGGATTCACGTGGATACTCCCCTGGCCGTTCATATAGACGGCGAATCCTGCGGCTTCCAGACGGACCTGGACATCGAGTGCTCAAAAGAAACACTGCGTATCATTGCCGGATGCTAAGAAAGGTCTGAATAAAAATGAAGATAAACCTGTTACAGAAATACAAGCATGCCTGGGTGCTGCTGTACGCTTTCCTCTATTTTCCATGCTTTATTTACCTGGAAAAGCATATAACAAAAGATTTTAATGTCATCCACATGCCGCTTGATGACTACATACCTTTTCTTGAAATTTTTATCATTCCCTATACACTCTGGTTCGCTTATATCGCCGGAACGATTCTGTATTTTTTCTTTACCGACGTCCGGGCGTATTATAAACTAACCGCCTTTTTGTTTATCGGAATGACCATATTCCTGATCGTTTCCGCGCTCTATCCCAATGGACAGCTGCTGCGTCCCCAGGTATTCCCCAGGGAGAATATTTTCACCGATATGGTTCGGGTCTTATATAAAAGTGATACCCCGACCAACATTCTTCCCAGCATCCATGTTTATAACTCCATCGGGGCCTGCATTGCCATTCTGCGGTGTGACGCACTGAAAAAGTACCGTTTGATTCGCATCGGCGCTCCGATCCTTTCGATATTGATTATTCTCAGCACGATGTTTTTAAAACAGCATTCTGTCTGGGATGTGATCTTCGGAATCGGGATGGCCTGGGTTCTCTATTATTTTATCTATCAAGTGGATTACGCTGCTGCCCGGGCGAAAAGGAAAAGCAAAGTAAAACGCTATTCGTAATATAGTCCGAAAACAAAGAAGAAAATAAAAAAGAGTTTCGCTTGCGAAACTCTCCGCCTGCGGCGGGCCGCGTAAGCGGCATCTTCCTTTCCGCCGCAGTGCGATCCCGCGAAGCGTTTTTTATTTCATAGGAGCACTTTCCTATGAAATAAAAAAGCCCCTCTGCGGGTTTGCCCTTTTAAACAGGGCCAACACCGCATAGGGGCTATTTTTCTGTGTTACTAATGTTCCTCAAAGGCCAAAATATGCGCGTACCAGCCGGACCAGGCTCTCCTGATCCTCCGTCCCCATCAGCTCTCTGCTGGAATGCATCGCCAGAAGCGGTACGCCCACATCCACGGTACGCACCGGCAGCACGCTGGAGGCTATGGAACCCAGGGTTCCTCCTGATGTCCCATCCGACCGATTGGCAAACTTCTGATATAGAATACCCTCCTGCTCACAGATCTGCTGCACGATTGCGATGGCCTCACAGTCTGTGGCATAAGACTGGGCGCTGGCTTCCTTGATACACACGCCTCCATTCAGCTTATTTTTATTGGTCGGATCGCTCTTCGCGGGGCTGCCCGGATGGATGGCATGCCCCACATCCACAGACAGCAGAAAACTTTCTTCCAATGTGCCCAGATACTTATTCCGGTCTCTTCCGAAACCAGCCATGATCTTCTCCAGAACCGTGTTCAGCCACAGGGAACCCGCTCCCTGCTTCGTCCTGCTGCCGATTTCCTCGTGGTCAAACAGCGCGATCACATTGATTCCCTGCCTGCGCTCCCCTTCCATCAAACCGGTCAGCAGCGCCTGCACACTGGTCAGGTTATCAAGCCTTGGAGCCGAGATAAACTCCCCGTCCATACCGATCACATCGCCCGCATCCGCGTTATAAATTCCGATCTCATAATCCAGTATATTCTCCGGTTTGGTATGCAGCTCATTCGCCAGGAATCGGATGAGGAAATCTTCTTTATTCAGCTTTTCCCCGATCATACCGGCCACCGGAAGCATATCCGTCTGCTTATTCAGCTCGATCCCCTTGTTGATCTCCTTATTCAAATGAATCGCCAGGTTCGGGATCGTAAGAACCGGCCGCTTCACATCCATGAGCCTAACCACCGGATGGAAAGCATCCTCCCCTCTTAAGGCCACGCGTCCGGCCATGGAAAGGGGCCGGTCCAGCCACGTATTTAAAATCGCGCCTCCGTAGACTTCCACATTCACCCGGCCGTAACCCTCGTCATCCATCTCCGGATGGGGCTTTAACCGAAGTCCCGGAAAATCCGTATGGGCCGCCGCGATCCGGAATCCTTCCCGAAATGAAAATTCAGATCCCACCGTAAAGGCGGCCAGGCTGGAACCATGATGAACGACATAATATTTTCCCTGGCTCGTCAGCCCCCAGTCATCCCGGCTGTCCAGTTCCGTAAACCCCGCATCCTTCAGCTGGCGCACCGCGGCCTCCACGGTATGAAATGATGAGGTGGCCGTCTCCGTCAGCTGTAATAATTTTTCCGCATGTTCCATTGTACTCATTGGTATTTCCTCCTGCATTTTTCCAAACATAATTTAACAACATTTCCTACAGTTGATATAGGACATTTTCTCACGTTTGTTCTGAATTAATTCCAGAATTTTTTCTCTATAGGATTCATCTTCTGTAATTCGGGAAAGGCTGATTAACCGATAACGGTCGAGATGATACGGAATACTTCGATGTAGTGCCAGATCGATCAGATATTTGGCAGACTTGAAACTGTTCAGATGGGTGTGCCCCGACTGAAAATCTTTTAAAGTGTTGTGAACAATGTAACCATCCGATGCCTGATAAATGTTGTATGCCTGTTTGCTGTAAACCTGGTTCATACGACCACATCCTTCTCACAAGATATTGTAGTACAAGTTCTGGATTAGCCTATATTCTGTTATATGTTCATCATATAATGCACTATAGATTATGTCAACGGTTATTTTGGATGCTGTGATCCTGTTTTTTATGTTGTCTAAGACAAAAAAATCGTCTATACTTTGTTATAAGCCGTAAAAGTTTTAAATAAAAATTGCTCTGATACATAAGCGGGAACTGCAATTGACAGAATACCTATATTAGCAGCATTCCGCAGTGACAGGCAGCTCTATGGCAGAAAGGCGGGTGTTCATGAACAATCGTAAATATGATAAACGGGTAGAACAGATAATAGGAAAAGTAGTGGAGCTCTGCCGCCTGTATGATGCCAAGGAAGTGGTGTTATTCGGGTCCCGTGCGAAGGATACCGCAAGGGAGAGAAGCGATATCGATATCGCGGTAAGCGGGGTATCGGAATTCGATGAGCTGAAGGAAAAGATTGAAAATATTGAAACCCTATATACCATAGATCTGGTGAATCTGGACAATTGCCGGAACGTTTTGCTGAAGGAGGATATAGAACTGTATGGATGCAAAATTTATGAAAAGGGTTGAGAGTTATCAAAATTCCTTAAATTCTTTGGCAGAGGCCAGGGAACGTGACCTGTCGGATTCTTTTGTACTCAGCGGAACCAGCGCGAAGTTCAGCATAACCTTTGATCTGGCATGGAAGGTGATGAAGGATCTATTGGTCCAGTATTACATGATCACGGATTTTGTGGCCGAATCCCCCAGGGAAGTACTAAGGAGTGCCTTTCAGGCAGGTTTGATCCAGGATGATATCTGGATGGAAATGTTAAAAGTGCGAAACAGTCTGGTACATGATTATGATGGCCTGATCGTAAAGGAACATTGCGTCCGGATCATTGGGAACTATTTGGAAGAATTCCTGGCATTAAAAAAACAGGTTGAAAAACTTATAAATTCACCAATATAACAAATAAGAATTGTTCACCGCGCTGCACACTCAATTTACCGCCATAGCTAACTCCAATTAAACGCTGCAGCTACCCAGAGAACAAAAAAGAAACCACCCCTAATAATCAGGAGGCAGCAATGAATAGCAAAGTCAAAACCGTCAGCTTCTTGTTATTAAGTGCATTCATCATGGTACCGCTGTATATTGTTCTCCACGAAGGAGGCCACGCACTGGTCGCCCTTTTATGCGGAGCAAAAATCACAAGTTTCAGTATTCTCGGAGCCCATGTGAGTTCAGTTGGCGGTGTTTATACTTCATTTACATCATCGCTGCATTATTCAGCGGGACTTCTCCTGCCGGTTCTGGTATCCGTCCTGTATATGCTATGCTACCAGAAGGAAAGAGCAGGGGTATTCTATCGTCTCTTCTCCTTTCTGTTTATGGCGCTGCCTACGTTTTCGATCCTTGCCTGGATACTAGTTCCATTGCTTTATTTAAACGGCAGAGCTCCTGTAGGCGATGATGCAACACAGTTTCTGGATGCCTCCGGTCTTTCTCCCCTCCTTGTCATACTAACAGCGCTCTTACTATTTCTCCTGAACCTCATCCTGGCATGGCACAAAAAAATAATACAAAACTATTGGTTAACCATCACCCGGAAAAACTAGACTATAACATCTAAACACCAAAAACAATCGACCATGGAAGTTGCCCCTTCTATAGTGCAGGAGGATGAGCCCGTGAACAGCACGGAGCTGGTACGGCTGTGCCGGGAAAAGCTGGGATGGAGCAAGGCCACGACCTATACGGTCATCAAACGTCTGTCCATGCGCGGCGTGGTCAAAAATGAAAATGCCGTCGTCACCTCCCTTGTCACTCAGGAAGAGGTGCAGGCTGCCGAAATCGATGAACTGGTGGAAAAAACGTTCGGAGGTTCACTACCGGCCTTTGTCGCTTCTTTTTCAAAACGCAAAGACCTGTCACCGGAGGAGATCGCGGCTATCCGGCATATGATCGATTCCTACGGGGAGGGCTGAAGATGGAAATCTTATTTATCAAACTGCTAAACATGAGTATTACAGCCGGCTGGATGATTCTGGCCGTGATCCTGCTGCGCTTCTTATTAAGGAAAGCGCCGAAAGCCATCCGCTGCTTCCTCTGGCTGCTTGTGGGCATACGTCTGGTCATCCCGATTTCATGGGAAAGTGTCTGGAGCCTGATTCCCAGTTCCGATGTGATCCGCACCGATATTCTTTATTCCGAAACACCGTCGATACACAGCGGGATAGGTATGCTCAACCAGGCAGTCAATCCGGTTCTATCCGAGTCCCTGGCACCGGATCCATATGCCAGTGCCAATCCTGTGCAGATCCTCACCTATATGGCCGCTATGGTCTGGGTATTTGGGATTGCGGTCCTGCTGCTATACAGCGCGATCAGCTATCTCCGGCTGCGCCGCCGTTTATTTGATGCGATTCGGCTGCGGGACAATATCTGGCAGAGCGAAAAGGCGGCCTCGCCTTTCGTTCTGGGCCTGTTCCGGCCGCGTATCTATCTGCCTTACCATCTTTGCGAACCTGGGATTTCCCATGTGGTAGCCCATGAACAGGCTCATATCCAAAGACACGATCACTGGGTCAAGCCAATTGCTTTTCTGATCCTGGCTGTATATTGGTTCAATCCCCTTATCTGGCTGGCGTATATCCTGTTATGCCGGGATATAGAGCTGGCCTGTGATGAGCGGGTAGTAAAAGAAATGGACCAGGAGAATAAAAAAGAATATTCAGAGGCCCTGCTGTCCTTAAGTGTCCCCCGCCATACCATAGCTGCCTGCCCGCTGGCGTTTGGGGAAGCCGGGGTTAAGCAAAGGATAAAAAATGTATTGAATTACAAGAAACCCACCTTTTGGCTGATTCTTGCGGCGCTTTTGTCTTGTGTGGTTTTGGCTGTATGTTTTTTAACGGACCCTCCCGGCTTACGGTTCGATTTTAAGGAAAACGGTATGATATCTGCTTCAGCCTGCGATCTGCGGAAATCCTCCGGCCCTTCCATCGGAGAATTGAAATCCGGGGAGTTAGAGGAGCTATCCTCACGTCTTATGGGGATATCCGGTGCCCCGCAAAGCGATGAATACAGAGATCTTACGCCGTTTTACTACATTGAGGCAAAGCTTGCGGATGGATCCCTGATCCGTATAAACGGTTACGCGCCTGACAGCGGCAAGTCGGACGTTATCTTCCGGGATAAACGCTATATCATAACCGATTCCGGTTTTTCAGCATATGTAAACAGCCTTTGCGCCGGTCAGGACACGCTACAGGAAGATCCTGGGAATACGGAACAGATGGAAAAACCAAAAGCACCGGAAAACAACGCTTTTCCCACTCTGGATGAGAGCGTATCCGCCGCCATTCTGGAGCATAACAAAGACAGCCACGCCGGCGGGGAATATTCCTGCGAAAGTCATGTGACACTGGCGACACAGCCGGGTGAACGCTATTCCGAAGAAGCAGACACCTCTGTTTCGACGATGGAGGTTTATGCCATGGCTCTTTATATGGAGTTCCAATACGACGGAACCTCTATCACCGATACGGGCGGCAGTCATATTCCCTGTGTTCTTTCCTTTGATCTGGATGAAAATGGAAATTATAATCTGACAAATTACTGGGAGCCCCGTGACGGCAGTTATTATGGGCCCGATATTGAAAAACGTTTCGGCCGGCTTCCATCAAAGACCGCTGCCACAGCCATCGCCGGGGCCATAGATTCACAAATGCATATCCTTGCCCAGACCCAGCGATGCTATGCCCAGGCGGCAGAGTACTGGCAGATGGATACAGACGCCTTTATCGGACAGCTTTTTGACACGATCCTATCCTCCCCTGCCGCAGCCTCTACCCCCGCCAGCTATATTGACGAGCATCCGCTCGAATTCCGTGAGCTTAAGTATTACGGGGACGCTACGTTACGCTACATCTTTTCAGAATTTTTAACCGGTGGACAGACCGGTTTAAAAGGCCATCTCATGCGTTATGTGATGGATGCCCTCATTGGCGGGGAAGCCCTGGATCTGAAAGCCGCTACCGGCCAGGAATACTTTGATGCCTGGAAATCTTCCGTTCAGGTCCGGCTTATAGAGGAAGGAGCGGAACAGTTGGAAGAAGAAGCTCCCAAATCCTCTCTGCTGCTGCAGATGCTTGGGGAACTTTAATGCAGAGGCTTTTATGGCAGGGATCCATCGTATAACACCAGTGCAAAAAGAAATTGCCTGCGGCTGAGTTCCATTGTATAATGATGGGAGTTATGGCGCTGGAGGTGGGATTTTGATAGCTTTACAGATAAAAGATACAAAAAAGTTTATGAATAAATTATTGCTGAAGGACACCTTTGATCATTTTTTGGTGTCAGAGGCTGTTGTAACTACTTTTAATACTTTTACTGTGGATGGCAGGCTGCAACGGGATTTTTTTACGAAGGAAGAGTTGGAGGCGCCGGAGTATACAGATCGTTTCTATTCATATTGGCAGGAGATCCGGCCTTTCTGTCTGGAATTGATCAAGGGGAAGAAAACTCCGCTTAATTTTAAATTTGTGTTCTTGCTGGCACCCGCGAATATAGGGAAGCTGCTGGAGCAGACGCAGCTTCCCTATTCGGCGGACGATGTGAATGGGCTGTTTCTTAATTTTAAATATAATGGGACGAACGTCAGCTGTACCACCGGGACATCTTTGAAAGTGTTCACCCTGGATAAGTCTTTGGATCATAGCTGGGATCAGATGGTGCAGAAGTTTTTCCGGAAACAGGAAATAGATTTCGATGGGGAATGACCGATGAGAACGCGTAAAGGCCGGTCAGAATTATAAGAGCAGCTCCTGCCTTTTCTGGCGATGGCTGGTGATCATGAACAGGATCAGGCCCGTTGCCAATATTAACAGGGCCGTGTACCCTTCTATCCCCGGGATGGATGTCAGCTGATACAGGCTGTTACCGTAATAGAACAGCCGGATTAACAGGCGCGGACAGAGCAGCGCCGTTAGGATTACCAGGGGAATCAGCTTCAGCAGCATGGCCACATAGTTTGTGCTGTGCAGGGACAGGAAGAAAGCTATGGCGGTTATTCCCATGCCGGTCAGATAGATCAGAAAGACCAGCAGCAGGCACCAGGCACCGAAAGTGGGATTGATCCAGGAAAAACCTGTGTGCATAAAAGAAAACATCCTGCACCCAAAGAAGGTATGGATCCCGTGTGTCATAAACAGGCCGCCGAATACCAGCAGGTTGATGGCGGTCAATGCTGCGCCGGACAGCATGGAGGCTGCGAATTGAGTCCGAAGTATATCCCGGCCGTGTCTGGAACTCCACTGCAGGGGTCTCATGGAACGCATCCGATCCCGAACCGGCATGGGCGACAGGAGCAGGCAGCAGGAGACACAGACCCAGATCAGCACATAGCCCAGATAGGTCGAGAAGGCCTCCGGCAATTCAGCCGGCAAAATATTCCTCCAGGCGTGATCCTCCCCAAAGAAGCTGTCCGCAGCGTGAGTATATTCCCTCTGCGTATATCCGTCCATAAACTCCTTATTCCTGAAGTTGACCCCCTCCTGTTCCCACAGTTCATACATCTGGGTAAAGAGTCTCGTGGCATAGATCCGGCCATCTATATTATCCGTTTCTTCTCCGGTCAGATAATTAGACAGAATCATAGCGTCTGCGTACCGGTCCCGTTCCTGTGTGGTCATTTCACCCTGCATCCTCTGTACCGACCGGTTATAAAATTGTTCATATTCTTCATAAGAGGCCAGTCCGTACTGCCGGGCGACAGGGTTTACGGACAGGTATCCGGAAGCCTCGGATTCCAAAGCCGGTATCTCCCGGGCTGCTTCCGCCTCCTCTTCCGGTTCCAGCGTAGTTCCGAATCGTTTTACCCAATCGGCGGCTACCTGGTAGATCCCTTTGTATTCCGGGCCGTTCGGAAAATACTGAATATAGAATTCCAGATACATGGTGTAGTAGACGAATCCTAACAGTATCAGTACTGCCAGGATTCCCGGCCGCCAGATTTTTTTCATCTCTTCTTTTAACATTTCATATCACATCCCTTTTCAGATAATGGCGATAGGACGCCCAGAGTATACCAGCCCCTGCCGCCATGCAGAACACCGCTTCCATGCATTCCTGCCAGGGCAGGGCCGTAACCGTCCCAAGATCCGTGAACCACAATGGCTGGAACCACCACAGGGTGACCGGAGACCACTGGATGAGCTGGTACAGGAGCCAGAGGCTGTTGTCTCCGGCCAGCATCATAATTTCAAAATTAAGGGCTGCCGGTACAAGCAACAGCAAAAAACCTCTGTAAGCACTGTTGGCGATCAGACCCGCCGCAAAGCCCAGGCCGTGAAAGATTATCACCACCGCCAGCCCCAGTGCCAGCGTTGCCCACAGGTAACCGGCCACAGAGAAGGAGGTCCAGGTGAGAAATGGCAGTCTCATCCCAAAGGCCGTTATATAGTTGAACTGGCTGGACATATTAGCATCCCATATAGATCCCAGTCTCCATACACATGCAAATACCAGAACCGCGCAGGCAGCCAGGACCGCATAAGCTGCTGCTGCCGACAGGCCGCTGGCGGCTGCTTTGGACAGCTGGATACGCCGGCCGGCCCTGCTGGAATAAAGGACCGGGGCTGTGCGGCTTAATCCATCGCACCCGCTGGAATACAAGGCCAGCAGCACAGCCAGCAGGATTCCTTCTGTGATTACAGCCCGGCACATTTTCAGGAAGAGCGCATCCATCAGCTCCTTGGTCTTTCCGGCTGCGGCCAGGCTCATGGACGCGTCCTCATCTGCCAGTTTTTTTACTTTCGTATCCAATATCCGGTATTTTTGTTCCAGAAAACCGGCGGCAAGACCCTGGATGCGGAATTTACCGATATACAGGCCACTTAACCGGCTGGTGTCGAACTGATCCAGGGTATCTTCCCTTCCCAGTGTCTCGGATATCAGTTGGTCTTTGTATTTATTCTCCTCGGGAAGCTGCGCCAGCGCCCTGCTGAACCCTTCTCCCATCTGCCCTCCGATTATTTGTGTTATCCCGGATACATAGCTTACGTAGGAATCTGCGTCACTGCCAGACCGGTTTCCCACGATGATCAGGGTGTTAAATCCCAGGCAGAACAGCAGAAATATGGGAATCATGGGCATTTCCCACAGTTTGCGCACTTCCCAGCAAATCCATGTTCTCTTCATAGCGTATCTTCCCTGTAGATATATAGAAACGCATCTTCCAGATTCGGGCTCACCGGCACAGCGCCCGCTACAGGGAAATCGGCTGCGATCCGCAGCACAGTATTCTCTCCCCCCTGACGTTCACTGAGCAGCAGCTCCTGCTCTGTCAATTCCGTATCCGCCGGTACCTCATAGAGTTTTCCATTCAGGTTCCCACAGATCCGGGCCGGGCTGTCGCAGCAATACAGGGCATGATCCCGCAGCATAATGATCTTACCGGCGATGGTTTCGATATCAGATACGATGTGTGTGGACAGAATGACGATGCGCTGCTTCGCCAGGCTGTGGATCAGATTCCGGAAACGGACCCGTTCCTTAGGATCCAGACCCGCTGTCGGCTCATCCAGAATCAGCAGTTTCGGATCATTTAACATGGCCTGGGCGATTCCTACCCGCTGGATCATTCCGCCGGAAAACTGCTTCATTTTTTTATCTTCGACGTGGGAAAGCGCCACCAGCTTAAGCAGGCTGCCGATCCGCTCCTCTGCCGCTTTTCGCTCCATACACTGCAATGCAGCCATATATCTTAAAAACTGCCTGGGTGAATAATTCTTATAATAACCGAATTCCTGCGGCAGATAGCCCACAAGCCCCCGGTATTCGCCGCCCATGGACAATATATCCTGTCCGTCCCACAAAATCCTGCCCTTCGTCGGAAACAGCAGGGTGGTCAGCATCTTGATCAATGTGGTCTTTCCGGCGCCGTTTGGAGCCAGCAGGCCATAGACACCGCTCTCAAAATCCAGATTGATATCCTCAAGGGCCGTAAAATTTCCATATTTTTTCGTCACATGTTCAACGGTCAGCATGCGCAATCGCTCCTTCCTTCGGATCAAAATAGTAATGCTTCAGGGTTTTACCATATAAAACGGCACTGCAGGCTGCGGCTATCCAGAATACCAGGGCCGGGATATCCCGCAAAAAAGCCTCCGCACGTTCCCCCAGCACCAGAAGGATCAGGCTGAATATGACCCAAAAGGCCGGTACCACCAGATATGCTCCCGGCGCCCTCCATTTCCATTCCGCCGCCGCAGATGCGGCCGCGAACAAAAACAGGGCGGAAAATGAGATGCCCATCAGGTTCAGGATGGAGGGGCTTCCTTCCAGCAGCCACCCGATCCCTGCGCTTACCCCGGTCAGCAGGATGACCGCGAAGCCCCCGAATACCAGCATCCGCAGGACCATCAGCTGGCGAAGGGAGCACCGGCAGACCATCATCGTCTCATAAGTTCCTGTCATGATTTCTTTCCATATACTCAAAAGATGCAGAAGCGCATACAGAAACGGTGATACCAGGAACAGCAGTACACTGAACTGGCCCCGGCCGGCAGCCATGGCGAAAAAGCACCCCGCCCAGAGTAATCCTCCCAGCAAAAGGGCCAGAAACATGCAGTCTCCCACGCCGAAGAAAAGCCCCTTTACCCCGATCCTGCATGCGGTCTCCCACAGATCCGCCAACATCCGATTCGGTTTCGGGATTCCCCGGTCCAGTATCATCCGGATACTTCTGTTTTTTTCTTCCCCGGAAGGGAATTGGATCTTTTCAAAATCATTCATGATCTTCAAACTCCTTTCTCAACCGTTTAATTAACCTGTAATACTGTGCTTTGATCTTTGCCTCCGGCTGCAAGGTCACGGAGGCGATCTTCGGAAAGGAGAGATCCGCGTATATCCGCAATCGGAAAATCTCCTGCAGCTGTGGGCCCAGCCGGCACACATACTCCTCCATCTGCCGGACCAGTTCCCGGTCTGCCAGACTGTCGGTAAAGTCTTCCTGTATCGGGATATCCTCCTCTTCCAGCAAAACAGTCACAGGCCTGTACTTCCTTCTGGCATCTATCACCTTATGCGCCGCAATGTGGCACAGCCAGGTGCCGAACCCCGCTTTCGACGGATCGTAGGAGGCAAGGGAGTGTAAAGCTGCGATAAAACTGTCCTGTGTCAGATCCAGCGCATCCTCTTTGCACCCGACCTGCCGGTAAATAAATGCATATAGCTTATCGTAATGAGCCCGTACCAGCTGATCCGCGGCTTTTCTGCTTCCCCTGTGTAAAATAGAGCGGATCCACTTTTGTTCCTGTTCCATTCCCGGCCTCCTTCTCTTTATCCCTGTCATTTATATATTCGTAAAATGTGTAAGAATCGTTGCATATTATTTTAACATATTTAAGGGGGCCGGCACATTCTATCAATATACTCATTGTACAGGCTCATTATTAGCACTCTTTTTCATTGAGTGCTAATTTTTTCTTGACTTTTGATATGCGGGGTATTAATATAACTGATATAGAAGAAAAATAATTGATACAAAAACATAAAAGGAGTGAATAACGCATGAGCAACAAGACAGGAAGCCTGTCCATCAACAGTGAAAACATATTCCCCATTATCAAGAAGTGGCTCTATTCCGATCACGATATCTTTGTCCGTGAGATGGTATCCAACGGATGTGACGCCATCACCAAGCTGAAAAAGCTGTCACTGATGGGAGAATACACCTACCCGGACAACTTCAAAAACAGCATTCAGATCATCGTCAACCCCGAAGAAAAAACACTGAAATTCATCGATACCGGTATCGGTATGACCGCGGACGAGGTGGAGGAATACATCACACAGATCGCCTTCTCCGGTGCTACCGAATTTCTCGAGAAATACAAGGACAAGACCACCGATGATCAGATCATCGGACATTTCGGCCTGGGCTTTTATTCTGCTTTTATGGTTTCCGACAATGTCCATATCGATACCCTCTCCTACAAGGAGGGTGCAATGCCCGTACACTGGGAATGTGACGGCGGCACCGAGTACACCATGACCGACGGCAGCAAGGCCACCGTGGGAACAGAGATTACACTCTTCCTTAACGAGGAAAGTGTGGAATTTTCCAACGAGTACCGGATGCGGGAAGTTCTGGAGAAATACTGCTCCTTTATGCCCGTCGAGATCTTCCTTTCCAAAGAAAACGCCGAGCCTCAGTATGAGACTATCGACGAAGCCGATTTAAGGGAAGACGATGTCATCGTGGAACATATCCACGAGGAAGCCAAAACCGAGGAGCAGGAAAATGAAAACGGCGAAAAAGAAATCGTAGAGATTTCCCCGGCCAGAGAACGCGTAAAAATCCAGAAACGCCCGGTTTCCATCAGTGACACCACTCCGCTTTGGACCAAGCATCCCAACGAGTGCACCAGGGAGGAATATCTGGAATTCTACCGTAAAGTATTCATGGATTACAAGGAGCCGTTGTTCTGGATCCATCTGAACATGGACTATCCGTTTAATTTAAAAGGAATCCTTTATTTCCCGAAGATCAACACAGAGTACGATTCGATCGAGGGAACGATCAAACTCTATAACAACCAGGTATTTATCGCCGACAACATAAAAGAAGTCATCCCCGAGTTCCTGATGCTGTTAAAAGGCGTCATCGACTGTCCGGATCTTCCGCTGAACGTATCCCGAAGTGCGCTGCAAAACGACGGCTTCGTGAAGAAGATCTCCGACTACATCACCAAGAAAGTAGCCGACAAACTCACCGGCATGTGCAAAACAGACCGCGAGAACTACGAAAAATACTGGGATGACATCAATCCGTTCATAAAATTCGGCTGCATCAAGGATGAAAAATTCTGTGAAAAGATGGGCGATTACATCCTGTTCAAAAACCTGGATCACAAGTACCTGACCCTGAAAGAATATCTGGATGCCCAAAAAGAGGAGGAAGAAGAAACCTCATCCGCCGACGGCGCCGACGCTACCTCCGAGGACACTTCCAACGCAGACGAAGAGCCCAAAGAAACCAATTCGGAAGCCGACAGCTCCGAACCCGCCGACTCCGAATCCTCCCAGGAAGAGGAAAAGCCCAAAACAATCATCCACTATGTCACCGACGAGGTACAGCAGAGCCAATATATCAACATGTTTAAAAACGAAGGCATGGATGCTTTCATCCTGTCCCACAACATCGACTCCCCGTTCATCAGCCAGCTGGAGCGCCAGCACGAAGAACTGAAATTCCAGCGCATCGACTCTGATGTAACCGACAACTTCAAGGAAGAGGTATCCGAGGAAGAGCTGAAAGAGACCACCGACGCCCTCACCGAAATCTTCCGCAAATCATTAAACAATGACAAACTGAATGTGAAAGTTGAAAAATTAAAGGACGAAAATATCGCTTCCCTGATCACACTTTCCGAAGAAACCCGCAGAATGCAGGATATGATGAAAATGTACAACATGTACGGCATGGATCCCGGAATGTTCGGCAACGACTCCACCCTGGTGCTCAACGCCAACCACCCGTTAGTCCAGTTCGTCCTGAACCAGAAAGATTCAGAAAACGCTCCTGTAATCTGCCAGCAGCTCTACGATCTGGCCATGCTTGCCCACAAGCCCCTCACCCCCGAGGAAATGACCAAATTCGTAAAACGCAGCAACGACATCATGATGCTATTAACAAAATAAAAAAGCCCAGGCCTGAAGGAGCCGGGAGGTGGGAATGCCCCTGTCTCCGGCCGCAGATGCCCCGGTTACCGCAGCCGGAGACAGGGGCGTTCCCACCTCCCGGCTCCATCAGGCCCGGCCCTCCCTAAAGAATCTACTGCGCATTCCCCACCGAATCCCAAAGCTCCTGATTGAACTCAGAATCAAGGCCCGCCACAAAGGGATCGTAAACCTTCCGGAAAGCATCTTCCTTCCGCTGGTTTGCGATGACCACTTTATTGGCATCGGTCGCGTCTACATCATAATTATTCATACATTTAAGGATGTAATAGCCGTCGTCCGTGGCTACCACATCGCTGATCTCATCGTTGGCCAAGGCAAAGACCGCTTCCTCCAGCTTGCTGTCCACTTCTCCTCTGCCGTAAGCCTTCTGCATCTCATCGCTCTCGTTATAACTTTCCGCGAGGGCGGCAAAATCCTCTCCGGCCTGGGCTTTTTGAACCACTTCATTTGCCACGGATTCGGATTTGGTGAAGATCTGCTGTACTAACACGGCTCTGGCTTCATCGTCGCTGACTTCGGTATTCACATCTTTGGTCAGTTCCTGATAGACCTTATCTGCCAGTGCGAACTCCTGGTAAAAGCTCCTCAAAGACTCCTGGTCCACGCCCAGGCTCTTTATGGTCTCCTCATCCAGGGTAGCGTACTGCTGATCCGCGGTATCGGAGGCCGTCTTCTTCTCTTCTTCGGTCAGTTCGATCTGGCGGTCTTTTGCCAGAAGATTCATGCATTTGACTTCCACCAGCCTGTCGATCACCCGGTCCTTCGCATACTCTTCGATGGTATTTCCATTGACCGTCTGCTTCCACAGCTCTTTGCCATATACCTGATCGTACCCCTGCTGCATCTGCATCAGCAGGTATTTGGCCTCCGGCAGCGTGCAGACAGCCTCGCCTATTTGAAACACGTCGTTTTTCCCAAGACCGGTGGTAAGGACGATCGCTTTCCCCTTACCGCAGCCGGCCATAGTAAATAATATACAAAGGCAGGCCAGGACGGCCGCCGCTTTTTTATGCCTCAACTTCATTGCCGACTCCATATAACTTCGTTAAAATACTTCTGGCTACACTGATTCCATTGGCGGAAGCCTGCTGAAGGCCCCTGGTCACAGACGCGCCGTCTCCGATCGCCCGCAAACCGTCCACGCTGGTCTCAAAATCCTGATTTACCACGACTTTGTTGGAATAGAACTTCACTTCCACGCCGTACAGCAGCGTTTCATCGCTGGCAATACCGGGAGTTACTTTATCCAGGGCCAGCAACATCTCTTCGATATCCACCATAATCCGGTGCGGGAATACCAGGGACAGGTCTCCGGGTACCGCATCCTTTAATGTGGGGATCAGATTATTCCGGCACAGGCGCTCTTCCGTGGTACGCCTTCCTCTCTGAAAATCACCGAAGGTCTGTACCAGGATCTTACCATCGCAGAGCATATTGCTCAGCTGTGCGATCTGTTTGCCATACTCAATCGGGGTCTTAAAGGGTTTCGTAAAATTCTTGGACACCAGAATGGCAAAATTCGTATTATTGGTCTTATATTCCTGGGACTTATAGGCATGTCCGTTGACAACCGCCAGTCCATTTTCATAATATTCGGTGGCCACCTCTCCCGACGGATTCGTACAGAAGGTCCGCACCTTATCGTCAAAGGTAGGCGTATAATAGACAAGCTTCGCTTCATACAGGTTCTTATTCAGGAACTCCATAACTTCATCCCGGACTTCCACACGAACTCCCACGTCCACCGTACCGACTTTCGTCTCTATCCCGTGGCTCTGGCAGATATGACTGAACCAGTCCGCGCCTTCCCGGCCCACTGCGGAGACGATCTCCGGTGCCGTAAAGGTATCCCCGGCATCGGTTACCACACCGGTCACTTTATTATTCTCCACCAGGATGTCATCCACCATGGTATTGAACAGCATGTCAATTCCTTCGTCCAGCAGATGTGTCTGGAGCTTTGTATAGATCTTATATCCCTCTTCCGTACCCAGATGGCGGATCGGACATTCGATCAGCTTTAAGTTGGCCGTGATGGCTTTTCTGCGGATTTCCTGGATTTCTTTTGCCTTATCGATGCCGTATACGTTCGTATCCGCACCGAATTTCAAATAAATATCATCGGATTCTTTTAACAGCTCTACCGTTTTATCGTAACCAAGGATTTCGGGAAGATTTCCTCCCACGTCCGGAGACAGGGACAGCTTCCCGTCGGAAAACGCTCCCGCTCCTGCAAAACCAGTCGTGATGGAACACGGCTGGCATCCTACACACTTTTTTGTTATCCGCTTCGGGCACTGCCGTTTCTCGATCGGCCTGCCCTTTTCAATCATCAGCACCTTCATATCTTTCTTCTGCCGGATCAGCTCATATGCGCAGAAGATTCCGGAAGGCCCCGCCCCCACAATAATTACATCGTATTCTTTTTTCATCATCATCACTCCCTAATGGGTAATTCTATTGTATCAGCCCTGCCCTTTCGGCCGGCTGCAGCGCCGGGTTTTTTCGAGCGCCGCTATTTTTTATTATAGCATGCCCTTTTGCGGAATGTATAGTGAAAAATTCGTGAAATCATTCCGAAATCAAGGGATTTCAGGCGGTTTTTGTCTATATTGGGCGGCCTGGTTTTATTTTCGGGCCCCTCTATCGTCCGCCTACAGACGAAGTCCCTTGATGTCCTTGATCCGGGCGAGAATTATATTGCAGCTTAAATCTGTCAGGCCCGGGAGGGAATGCATTACATTTTCAAGAAATGCTTCCAGTTCCTCCTGGTCCGCGGCCACCGCATGTACATGCAGCCGGCATTTCCCGGATACCTGATAGATCTGGGTAACCGTGTCGTTCTCTTCCAGGATACGGATCACCTCTTGATAAGCAGAAGGCTTTGTTTCCAGCTCAAAATAACAGGATACCGCCCCGTTTATCTTTTGGGGGTTGATGACTGTGGTATATTCCTCAATGATCCCACGCTCTTCAAGCGCTGTGATTCTGCTTTTCACCGCCACTCTGGACAGGCCTACCTCTGTGCCGATGTCGGAGTAGGACATCCGGGCATTGTGGATCAGCAATTCCAGTATTTTCTGATCGATTTCGTCCAGGCCGTCTAAAAACATTTGAACTTCCCCGCTTTCTTTCCGGTATTTTCTGTTCTCATAATAGCCCGGTCTGTTTCAAAAGGCAAGTCTTAAGTCGCTGTCAAATAGCAGGATATGCATGTATCATTTATTATAGAAATGCGTCTTAGGAATTATAGAAGTAATTATCGAAATCGTTAATGATTTTTATACCGAAAGCTCGGCATCGCATTTAATCTGCTTCATCCCCGACTTTGTTATTGACTTTATGCGGATCTTATTCTATGATTTGATTACTAAACGAAATACAAAACTTACGTATCGGAAGTGTTCTTATGGAAAGAGATTTGACCCGGGGATCTGTTACACGGTCAATTTTATTGTTTGCCGCGCCGATTATCGCCGGTAACCTGTTGCAGTTATTTTATAATATCGCCGACACTTTGATCGTCGGACGCTTTCTGGGAGCCGACGCATTAGCGGCTGTTGGATCTTCTTACAGCGTCATGGTTTTTTTGACTTCGATTATTTTAGGCTTATGCATGGGAAGCGGGGTACTGTTCTCCATGCTTTACGGTGCTCATCAGGAACGCGATATGAAGAAGAGCTTTTTTGTCTCCTTCCTTTTTATTGGGGGAATTACACTGATCCTGGAGGCTGCCGCGCTGCTTCTGATCGATCCGCTGCTTCGGGCTCTGCAGATTCCGGCGGATATTTTCTCGCTGACCAGGGACTATCTTTTTATCATTTTTCTGGGTATTGTTTTCACGTTTTTTTTCAACTATTTCGCGGCGCTTCTCCGTTCTGTGGGGAATTCATCCGTGCCCCTCATGTTCCTGGCCGCGTCGGCCCTGATCAATATCGTGCTGGATCTTTTATTTATTCTTGTCTTCCACATGGGAGTGGCCGGGGCCGCCGTGGCTACGGTTACCGCCCAGGGTATCTCGGCCGGCGGGCTCTTTCTTTATTGCCGGTTCCGCGCTGCGCATTTATTCTGGACCAAAGAGGATATGTATTTTGACCATGGGATCGCCGGGCAGATCGCCCAGTATTCCCTGCTGACCTGCGTACAGCAGTCAGTTATGAATTTTGGCATTCTTATGATACAGGGACTGGTGAACAGCTTCGGCGTTTCCGTTATGGCCGCCTTTGCCGCCGCGGTAAAGATCGATTCCTTCGCCTACATGCCGGTACAAGATTTTGGCAATGCGTTTGCCACCTATATCGCCCAGAACAGCGGGGCGGAGAAAGCCGGCCGTATCCAAAAAGGATTGAAATCCTCGATCCTTATCGTGGTCGTATTCTGCGCACTAATCTCCTTTGTGGTGTTTACCTTCGCTCCGGGTCTGATGACGCTCTTCATCCGTCCGGAAGAAACGGAAATTATAAGGATCGGAACCGGCTACCTGCGGATAGAGGGCGCCTGCTACTGTGGGATCGGCTGTCTTTCTCTGCTGTACGGGCTATACCGCGGGCTGGGCCGGCCCGGTATTTCCGTTATTCTCACTGTCATTTCCCTGGGTACCCGGGTGGGGCTTGCCTATCTGCTGGCGCCGCTGCCTGCGTTTGGGCTGAATGCTGTCTGGTGGGCGATTCCGATTGGGTGGGTTCTGGCTGACGCCGTTGGACTAATTTTTTATCATACTATATCACGGAAAAATACTCCCGAAAAAATGTCTCAGGATACACCTGGCTGCTGACTTCAAACCGTCCTCCAGGATTTTCCTCCAGATAGGTACAACCATCCATCTTTCCTCCGGAAAGCTCTATCTCCAGATTACCATTTAGATAAGTACACACCTGCGGACAAAAGACACTGACAGCAGCCAGCGGATCATGGAAGGTAATCTGTCCGTCTACCTGAAGCCACATTTGGGCCATTTTCATCAGTAGCGTGTATTCTTTCGCCGCAAATTTCTGACGAAAACTCTCTTCCTTCATAACTACCTGACGTGTCACATCCAAGCTGATGATTCTGGTGCGTGACGACGCTGCGCCGGCTATTACGGCAGCCGCATGAGGATCGGTCGCCATATTGGCTTCCAGCATTCCCCCTCTTAACATGGAGGCTATCGATACATCTGCAAATGCCGGATTTCGGTCGGGCGTATGCCGTTCTTGCGGCGTTTGGAATGATTGGCAATCCGGAAAGAATCTGCCGCCCATCAATACCAGCTTCTTGAGCATACCCGGTAGTTCCGGGTCCATCCGAAACAGCATGGCAATATTCGTAAATGGACCGATACCGATCAGCGTAATTTCCCCCTCATTCTCCCGGATAACCTGCTGCATAAAGGAAAGCGCCTGTCCGGCCGGATATCGCCGGGACGATCCGGAGTGGGGAAGTAGTCTGCCATGTGGGGCCGAAACCTCCCGCTGAGGAATTATCATGCATTGTTCGCATCCGGGATAGACCGGAACCTGCACATTACATTCTCCGCACAATGTCTGAGCCAGCTCCGCCCGCACTCCGGCTTCTCCGGCAACCGTGGTAATACCCATCATGCGGCATGCAGGGTGCTTCAGCAAATAGATCAGTGCAAGCGCATCGTCCACATCCGTTCCCATATCCGTATCCAACAAAATCTTTTCCTGTCTCATCCTTTTCCTTCCTTTCCTCTTCTTCCGATCTGATTCCGGTACTGTAGTGTGGAACATCCCTCATATTTTTTAAAAATCTGAGCAAAATGCTTATACTCGTGGAATCCCACTTTTTCCGCAATCTCATAGGCTTTATCGTTGGTATTTTCCAAATACCATTTCGCCTTGCAGACCCGGTACTGATTTAGAAATTCCCGGAAGGTCAGTTTTATTTCCTTATTAAATAAATGGCTTAAATAATTCGGTGTCACTCCCATATTCCCTGCAATCTCCTCAATCATGAGATCCTCCGTGTAATGTTTCTTCATATAATCCAACATTTCCTTTACTACTTTGTTGCCCGTAGGATAATGCTGCTCTTTAATCCGCTGATAGAGCTCCTCGTAGGCCGTCCGAATACAAGCACCGAATTCTGCAATTGTATCGCAGGTATCATCCATACGTTCGATTACAGCCTCCCGACTTCTGCATTGATGTAACGCGTAATCCTGGCAGATCCGGTACAACAGGTTGATAAGATCCACGCAGAAATCCCGGAGAGCCGAATAGGTATAGGATCTTTGCTTCTGTATTTCCTCAAATTTTGCATCCAAAATCCCATATACGTTCTTTAAATCTCCATCCAGGTAATTTTGTTTAATGTCCTCATACATTTTCGTATCTACCAGATAATGATTGCTGATCTTCTTATTATTGCTCTCATCCGAATAATATAGCAAGGACTCCCGGCCTGTATAGATCTTATTGCGTACAGCAGTTTTGCTCTGTGTGTACAGTATATAAAAATCCTGCATACCGCCTTCACAGCTGGCTCCCATCGAAAATGTAATCTGGTAATCTGCCGTCGTCATTTCATTTAACTCATGAAACAGCTGCGGAATCTCTTTGCATGAATGCTCGGTCTGTAAAAGGATCAGTCCTTCATCAGAATGAAGCTTTACGAAATGAAAAGCCTTTTCCCCAAACCATTTACCACAGATACCCATGAATTTCTCCATATGTCCTTTATTATCAAAAGGCAGTTCCTGTTCGTGAAAATACCGGTCGGTCTGCAAATACAGACACTGGACCCGATCCTCATCATTTAATCCGAGATCCTTCATCCCGTCAGCATATTCATCTCTTCCGACAACACCCTTTGATTTCACCAATCTTTTGATAAAATACTGTCCGTCTGTATAAACATTAAGTTTAAGCGCACTTTCTTTGCTGGATTCGGCCTCAATTTCACCCATCAGCTGTGTGATCAATTCTTTTAAACGGGCGACCTTGATCGGTTTTAATTCATAAGCGGTCACGCCCAGGCGGATGGCCTTTTTCGCATATTCAAATTCTGAATATCCGCTCAGCAGGATACATCGGACATGAGGATTCCACTCCTTCAGCTTCCCGATCAGGTCGATTCCGGACATGCGCGGCATACTGATATCAGTAATGACAATCTCCGGCTGTTCTCTTTTATAGATCCTTTGTGCTTCAAAAGCATCAGCGGCTGTCAGTGTTTTATGGATTCCCAGTTCTTCCCACTCAATTCCATCCTGGATCCCCTCCCGGATATCCGGTTCATCATCCACAATCATCAGTTTCATTTTCATCCGCTCCTTCCCGCAATTCAGGAATTCTAACAGTTACGACAGTCCCTACCTGCTCCAGGCTCTCAAAAGTGAGTCCATATGGCTCTCCGTACCGCATCCGCACCCGGTCGTGGATATTCTTCAGGGCAAAGGCCCCTCCCGTTTCCTGCTCAGCATAGATCATACTGCGGACAGCATCTTCATCAGCACCGCAACCGTCATCCTCCACATGCAGAAAGAGGCTCCCGTCTTTACGTTCGATCCAGACACTGATGTTCCCTGTTCCGTCTTTCTCCGCCAGTCCATGCTGGATCGCATTCTCCACCAGAGGCTGCAAGATCAGCTTCAAGGTTTGGCACTCCATCAGCTCTTCCTCTACATCGATACATACGCAGATTTTCCCGGCGAATTTGTTTTTTTGCAGAAACAAATAATTTTGAAGATAATTGACTTCCGCTCGCATCGTTGTAATGGAATCGCCTTTGTTCAGTACATGCCGAAACAGCTCCGAGAGCGCTTCGATCCGGTCGCTGACCTCCCAGTCCTTCTGTTTTATCGCAGCCCAATGAATAGAATCCAGTACATTATAGAGAAAATGGGGGTTGATCTGCGCCTCCAACGCCTTAAAGGCCGATTCCTTTTCCTGAATCCGGCTTAGATAAACCCGGTTAATCAGCTCTTTCGTACGTTTCAGCATCTCTTCAAATGCTTCCGTGAGACAGCCGATCTCGTCCCGGCAGTTACTGTTAACCTGTATGTCAAAATTGCCGTCCTTAACCTGGGATAGTTCCTTCGAAAGTCTATAAATCGGATGAATGATGGTATGGTTCTGGATAGCGGAAAAAATCACGCTGAAGATGATCAGCAGCAGCAGTGCCAAAAGCATGAACAAAAACAGAGAACCAGAAGAATTCAGAAGTGTTCTCCGCGGCACCGCCTGCACCAGTTTCCAGTCTGTCCCTTCCACATCCTGATAGATCACCAGCACTCCTACCTGGTTGACCTTAGTTCCAAAATATCCGTTATCGTCATTGAGTACCTGTTCAAATCCGGGGAAAGCCGCCCTAAGGTCCCGCCCGATCAACGTTTCATTCAGCGCAGAGAGTATACAGCCATCCGGACCTACCAGGAAAGCTTCTGACTGATCATCCGGAGCTAACGATGCGTAAGTCTGGCTTAATTCTTTCTCGTTGATACTGATCCTCTGTAGTCCAATCGGCTGATTGAACCTGGAGACATCCATAAATGCGCGTATATAGGATATGACATAATGGGGGTCTGCAGTCTTTTCCCGGTACTGCAGGCGGTATGCCCGGGTCCAGAATGCCCGTCCTCCAATTTCCATGGCCTGTTTTTCGAACATCCCGTCTTCCTTCTCCACCTTATTACCATACTGGAACAGCACCTCGCTATTATAACTAATACTGATAGAATCGATGTAGGATTTGGAATTTACTGCATCTTGCATGGAAACATATAGCTGTCGTTTGGCCGAATCCATTGTACTGTTTTTTAGTGTATATTGTTTGCACAGTTTCTGGATATTGTCGTCAATTAGCATGGATAAGGAGAGATACTGTGTTTCTTCTACAATACTTTTTATGCTGCGCTCCGCCTGTTTCATAGATATTCTAGAATTCTCGATCATTTTACTCTTTAACTCCGAGTAAGACCGGTAGAATATAACGGAAAAGATAAGGATCATAGGGACGACGATAATTATCAGAACACTGAGCCGGAACTTTTTTATTATCGACATATCCCTGAATCTTTGACCAATAGATTTTCTCACGCACATTCCCCCGTTGTACTGGCTAATCCGCTGTTATAATGTCTACCGTCATTATAACATGGCTCAGACTTTTAAAGTCGGCCTCTGCAGATATTCCATATTTTCCCATCTCAACTAATCCGAAGAGAAATACATCTGGGGATGGCATCTGCATGGATACCATCCCCTCCCTCCAGGTATTTCCTATAAGGCAAAATCTATATAACCCGAATATCGTCTCCCTGTCCGTACAGCACTTCCATTTCCTTATGCAGTTCTCCCGTCTGTGCATCCTTTTTCTGATGGTAGATTCCCCAGGCCTTTCCGTTACACCAGAAACTGCTGAAATCATCTCCGTTGATCTGCGGCTTAAAGGAGATTGTGCCCGTCCTGTGATCAAACGCAAATCCGGTTAACGCCAGCAGGACACCGTAACTTGCCATGGAACGCGTATAATAATTGCCAGATTCCACCTCGGACCACGGATTCCGTCTATATCCATCATGTCGGTCTCTGACTGCCTTTACCACGGTAAGGCCCTCATCGATCAGCCCCGAATACAGTAAAAGCGTGGCCGCCTCATATTCAATTCCGGTCCAGACCTCTCCGTAGTAGGTAAAGGGAAATCTGGGTTTACCGCCTTTTGGCCAGGTACACGGAGTAAGCCCGGACTCATCGTTCAGGATAAACGCCCGCTCACCGTGAACATAATCCCGCGCATGACGGATAAAATTATACTTGAAGATAGATTCCGATGCTTTTTTTACATGTTCCTTCGGGAGTACATACCCTAATCCGGCGCAGTGTGCCATAAATTGTCCTAGCAACTGGTCCGACAGACAGCCTTCCCCATATTGGTAACGGTAATTCTCCAGGCGGTCAAGAATCTGTATATAATATTCTCCGTTAAAGCTGATCTCATCCAGTTTTTTGCTGCCGGCTTCGAACCTGTCTCTGAACTTTTCTGCCCGCTTCTCATCCTTCAGATAGCCGGCCATTTCAGCAGACGCTTTCAGTGCGGCCAAATAGATCGTGCTTACCATACTGGTGATTCCATAAAGCTCCGTATCATAGGTGACATGCTGTGCCTGTTCCAATACGCCGTCCTGGTCCTGATCCCATGTGTTCTCCGCGAATTCCATACAGCTTACTATTTTTTCCCAGCTTTCCCTCAAGAATTCATCGTCACCACTTAACTTCCATTCCCGGTAGAAACGCACAACCGTTCCCAACTGGCCATCGGCTGATGGAAGCATATCCCACTGTTCGAGACCCAAGCCCCGGTAGGTCCGGTAAGCCATATGTCCATTTTCCCGGGTCTCCTTCAAAAATTCGATTCTGCGCATGGAGCGCTCCAGTTCGGGGAATAAGAAAGCCACAGTCTGCGCGTAATTCCATACATGGGTGCAGGTTCCGGAACCACAGCCAGCAGTCCGATCCACCCCTTCCCAACCCAGGAAATCACCGTTCTCGATCCGAAAGCAGGTGGGGCTTCTTAACACCGTTATGTTATCCGCAGCCGCTTCCAGTACATATCCAGGCAGTGTGGTCTGATAAAAAGCATTGGAAAACATCCTGGATCCCGCTTCAAGTCGCTCTTTCTGCTGATCCAGATACTCCGCCGCACTCCACGCATCCGGAAAACGGGCTGCATAATAGTTACGGATCGTCTCGTATTCGCCATTTTTAACAGCTTCAAGTGCCCCTATCGAATCAGGCCATCCCTTTACCCTATTGGGAAAACTCCAGGTAATCATGAACTCAAATAACTCTTCTCCGCCAGGTTTCACCACCCGTTTGCTGCATACTGCTCCCACCCGGAAAAAGAAGTGCAGATATGTATAATCAAATAATTCCGCCATCCGGCATCCTCTTGCCTCTACCGAAGAGGACTCATCCAGCTCTCCATCCGATGTAAAATCCTCCCAAAAGTCCTCCGCACCGTCCGTCCACTGTCCCAGCAGCCAGTATGGCCGGACCGTAGCCTTCTCATCTGTGACTGCAAGTGCCATCGTTCCGTTGGAAAGCAGGTTGTCCGGCAACTTATCTCCCCGCATGAACACGCCTTTTAACCTTCCGCTTTCCCTCTTCTCATTCCGACGTTCACCCTGAAATGTCATAATATCAAACATATCATAACCGGTAAATCCCACCGCATTATTTAGGGAACCCGCTACCGATACCGTAACGGGTCGGTTCGTTGGATTTTTCACCCGATACCGAAGGCAGGCGCCGGGAATACCGGAGTCATCCGCATTCAGCGGTATAAAAGGAGTATAAGCTTCCAAGCTAACCTGGACCGGCAGATCTTTATCCTGAAACTCCACCTGCACAAAAGGATACCTGGAGGATAGTCTGGAATCGCTCAATCTGGGCCATCCGGCAGTTTCGCACCGCAGAAATCCCTGTGGTTTTGCAAAAGGCGGCGTATATTCGGATTCCAGGACCTTGGCTGTAATTGTACCGTCTTCCTCCTGCGTACGAATGGCAAAGAATGTATAAGGGTTTATATTTTCCACCGCTGGCTGGTTGAAGATCTGCCAACTCTTAAGCTCCCCTCTGGCACCGACCGATATATTTCCCGTGCCGATCCCTCCAAGCAGGAAAGCGCAGGACTCTGCCTCCCGCCCGTAGGTTTTTTGTGTGTTATCCGCATATAGATCCGTCAACGGATATAAGCGTTCCTTTTCTTCCATCGTCATCTCTCTCCCGTTATTTCTGCACTGCTTCCTGGCGCATTTTCTCCATCTGGTTGAGTAATTCATCCAGGCCATTTGTCTCCAGACAGTAATCCTCAATCAAAACATCCTGCCAGAATGCTGTCATTTCCGTGGAAATATACATCAGCTCCGATCCATAAATCCTGGTTTTCAGGTCCGCAAACTGCTGTACCAGCGGATCTTCAGAGGTAACATTAACGTTAACCGGGGCAAAACCATAGTCTGCGTGAATCTGCTGCATCTCTTCACTTGTAAATTCCTTCAAAATTTCAATAGCAGCGTCCGGATGCTGTGCATTCGAGGGAATAAAATACGCATCAGCTCCGCCCAGACTGATATTTTCCTTTCCGGCTTTCGGCCACGCGGCAATTCCGACATTAAAATCACAGCCTTCCGCTACCATACCGGATACCGCGTTTACATCCCCGATGATTGCCACTTTTCCCTGATGGAATGCAGCGATCACTTCATCCCTGGTGGTAATCATGGCGCCGTCCTTAGGATACCAGTAGCCCTTGTCATACAACTCCTTAGTCTGTTCCAGGCATTCCTGAAGAAGCGGGTCGGTCACAGCCACTTCTGCATTCCCCCATGCCTCCATAGTCCCTGCGTCATTGGATTTACTCAACAACGCATTTCTGGCCATAAAATCGTTGCACAGGCCGCAGATGGCATAGGGATAGGCCTCGGTCTTCTCATCAATCTGGGCGCAGGTTTCCATGAACTGATCCCAGGTCCACTCCGAAGGAATCTCGATTCCCGCTTCTTTCAGTAGATCGGCATTGTAATAAAAATTAGCATAGACGCCTGTCATAGGCACCGAATAGTATTTTCCATCATATTTTCCCACATCCACCAGGCTCTGGTCCAGGGAATTCAGCCATTCACCGTTATTTTCCGTAAGATACGGCGTGAGATCCAACGCTTGTCCTGCATCCACATAGGGTTTCAGATATTGTCCCTGTTTGAAATAAATATCCGCCGGTTCTCCGGATGCGATTCCGGTCTTAATCACTGTATCCAGATTTTCAGTATCAACCTCCAGCAATTCAATCTCATATCGGTCGGACAGTTTTTCCTTTATGGAATTCCAGATAGGTTCTTGTGAAGTTGTAGCAGTATTTACCACATAACAGACCACCTTCGTCTTTTTCCCGGATTCTTCCTTTCCTGTTGCTTCTTTCCCATTTTCCTCCGTTTGGCTCCCTTGCTGATTACCTGACTCACTGTCGTTCCCGCTGTTCTCCTGTGTCCCGCTGCCGCACCCTGTCATCATCCCCAGAGTCATAACCACCGATAGTAATACTGCCAATAACTTTTTTCCCATAACCTTTCTCCTTTCAATCCCTTCTGGCGCTGCCGTTTCCTGTGTCCGGCAGCATTAGTTTTGCTGTATATCTTTTATATAAATCCCCATTTTTCCGGGAACAGGATCACCCTTTTAACGCACCATTTGATAAGCCCTGTACAAAATACTTCTGCAGGAAACTAAAGATCAGAATCAGCGGCAAAATAACGATACAGATCGCCGCAGACATCGGCCCCCAGTCTGTTGAAAACTGTTGTTTAAAGCTAATAATCCCCACCGGCAGAGTTCCAAACTGAGAAGTTGCCGTGGAAACCGATGCCCATAAAAGTTCCCCCCAAAGCCCCACAAAATTAAAGATCGCGTTGGTTGCTGTAGCCGGCTTCATAACCGGCACCGCAATACGGCAAAAACACTGTAATTCAGAACAGCCGTCGATCCTGGCCGCTTCCATCAGTTCCTGCGGAATTGTATCAAAGTAGTTCTTATAAATCAGAATCGTCAGTGGCATTCCCCAGCCTATATAGGGCAAAATCAGCGTCACATATCCGTTCAGCAGCCTCAGGCGGCTCATGATGAGATACAGGGGCATAATAACGGATTCTAACGGCATTAGCTGCGTAATTACGATAATTCCGATGGCTGCAGCGCTCACATAACGAACCTTTAACCTGGAGAGTGCATAGCCTGCCAGCGCGCTAAAAATAAGAACAGCTACTACCGATATCCCCACTACGATCACACTGGCTTTAAAATATCGACCGATTCTGCTGGTTACCCAGGCGCTGTAGTAGTTCGACCATTTAAATTCCCTGGGAATCCCCCAGATATTATTGTAGAATTCGGACGTGGCCTTAAGCGATGTAAGACCGACAAAAACAATTGGATACAGTGTAATGAGAACGGATAACAGCGCCACACCTCTGCAGACCAGATTGGTGTGGTTCAATTTTTTAAAATTCATAGGTCTCCCCTTTCATTATCCTTTGCGTAAGCAGCACAATTACGATGATAATTATCGCCGTCAATACTCCCATGGTGGAGGAATAGCTGAATTTGCTGTAAGTGAATGCGGTTTTCTGCATATAGATCGGAACCGTCATCGAGGCGTTAGCCGGGCCTCCCTTGGTCAGTACATAGACCAGGTCATAGGTCTTGAAGGCGTTTAGCAGTACAAATACCATGGACAGCGCGATGGTCGGTCTGATTAACGGCAGAAGGATATGAATCATCTGCTGTCTGTAAGAGGCTCCATCAATTCTTCCGGCCTCCAGCAATGTGGGCGGTACCGCCTGCAATGCCACAAAGCACAGCATCATCGGCATTCCCAAAAGTCTCCAGATTCCCACAGCGATCACACAGGGCAGAACTGTGGCAGAATTTTCCAGCCAGGCATTGGTAAGGCCGGTCAGTCCGATCAGACGCAGTAACTGATTCAGAAGGCCCATATCTGAATTGTAGATAAAGGTGAACAGTAAACCGATAATCGATACCGGGATCATAGCCGGCATAAATATAATCAACCGATATAAAGCTCCCTCTCTCTTTCCCAACCAGTAAAGCATCATTGCCAGCAGAAGACCCAATATCACGGCCCCAATCATGGTAACCACTGCAATTATTACAGAATTTGAGATGCTCTTAAGAAAAAGACTGTCGTGAAATGCTTTGACGTAGTTTTGAAAAAGCACAAACTTTTTTTCATTAAAGCCATCCCACTCCTGAAAAGATAGTACAATATTCCAGGCGCCTGGGATAAGAAACCCAAACAGAATGAATGCATAGCCAGGCAGCATAAACCCAACGGCCAGTAAAAGTCTCGTCCTTTTTTTCCGTTTCCGCATATCAGATCACTTCTCTTTCCAGATTTTTATCTTTTCTATCCTTATTATAATCGTTTGAAAATACGATCCATATCCACAAAACTACAAAAATGTACACCTTACGGTTACTTCCTTCTCCTCTGGCACCAGGCAGATCTGCTCCTTTGGCCCTGCAATTCCATGGATTATCAGACGCAGATCCTTTAAAAGCTCCGACATCGTTATTTTCAGGCATCCCGCATGATATACCGCCTGTACAAAAAATACGGACTTGCCGTCTGTATCCGTAATCCTGCAACATGCGCTCTTCTCATTTTCGATCTGATAAAAGTGCAGACTCAGTCCTTCCAGATATGAATAATCCGGTCGGTCTATACGGCCGCCGATAGGCAGGATGGAATTCGGCCGAACATACAGAGGCAGAGAATGAAAATCATAGGTTTCCTGATACCAACGGCCGCCATTTTTGCGCTCGTTCGACAGCAGGTGTGTCCATGTCCCTTCCGGCAGATAATAGAGCGCCTGCTGGTTCTCCCGGAATATAGGCGCTACCAGCAGCTTATTACCAAGCATGTACTGCATATCCAGATATGCAGTGGCCGGATCCTCCTCAAATTCCAAAACCATCGGGCGCATTACCGGGATTCCCGTCTCATGCGCATATGCAGCGCAATCATAGAGATAAGGCATCAAAGAGTATTTTAGCTGTGTAAACTCCCTGCACACCTCACAAGCCTCTTGATCATACAGCCATGGGACACGATAGCTCTTTGAGCCATGCAGCCGGCTGTGAGTGGACAACAGTCCAAACTGAACCCAGCGTTTGTACAGATCAGGGGAGGATGTCATCTCAAATCCACCCATATCATGACTCCAAAAAGAAAACCCGGACATCATAAAGGAAAGCCCGCCCCGCAGGGTTTCAGCCATCGATGCGTAGGTTGCACAGCAGTCTCCGCCCCAGTGTACCGGGAATTGCTGGCAGCCGGCTGTGGCACTTCGGGCAAATAGTACAGCCTCCTGCTCCCCTTTTTCTTTTACCAGCAGTTTATAGACACACCGGTTATAGAGATAGGTATAGTAATTATGCATCGCCATCGGGTCGGAGCCGTCTGCATAGCGGACATCGATGGGGATTCTCTCTCCAAAATCTGTCTTAAAGCAGTCCACTCCCAGCTGCAGTAATCCTTTTAATTGATCCGCATACCAGGCTGCTGCATCCGGATTGGTAAAGTCCACCAGCCCCATACCCGGCTGCCAATTGTCCAACTGTTTGACTCCCCGGCCATCCGCTCGCTGTAGAAAATATCCCCGCTCCATCCCTTCCTGGAACAATTTTGTTCCCTGTGCCACATAGGGATTGATCCACACACAGATCTTCAGTCCCTGATTTTTATAACGTTTCAGCATGGCCGGTACATCCGGAAATGTCTCTGGATCCCATACAAAATCACACCAGTGCAAAGCGCGCATCCAATAACAGTCAAAATGAAATACCCGAACTGGAACACCGCAGTCTTTCATCCCCTTTAAGAAGGAATTCGCGGTTTCTTCATCATAGTTAGTGGTAAAAGAGGTGCTCAGCCATAGACCAAAGGACCAGGCCGGAGGCAATGCGGCTCGCCCGGTTATCCCAGTATAACCTTCCAGGATCTCCTTCATATCTTTTCCGCAGATCAGATAATAACGGATCTCCTCACCCGGAACGGAAAATCCCACCTCCTCCACTTTTTCACTGGCCACCTCAAAGGAAACCGGGTCTGCATGGTCTGCAAAAACACCATATCCCTGATTTGTCATATAAAACGGGATGTTTTTGTAAGCGATCTGAGACGAGGTTCCGCCATCTTCATTCCAGCAGTCTACCACTTGACCATTTTTCACAAAAGCAGTAAATCGTTCACCCAGACCGTAAACACATGCTCCTGGATTCAACGACAGGCTGGCCGTCATATAAGGTCGGTATTCCGCCTTCATATACTCTTGCTCCGGAAACATCGTAGCTGGCTCTCTGTCATATTGAGCATAACCCAAGCCATGGTACCCGCAGGAAGTCAAATGACGCCCGTCTGCCTCAAAGCTTAGATTCCATTCTTTTTTATCAACGTGCACCCGGAAACGTCCGGAAGTAAGAACGGTTTCCTTTTCAAAATCTTCGACCTTTGTCTGTATGGATTTTAAGCATTTTGGGAAACGCGGATCTTTTCTCTGGTAACCTTGATAGTGATAACTGCAAACAGAGAGGATATTCTCTCCAGCACTGGTGATCAGCGTCGTAATTACCGGCGTATCCAGGGCATCCGCCCTACTTTCGATTCTTTTCGTGGGAGCTGTAATTTTAATGCCGAATGGAATTTCTTCAATCTGAAATGCTTGGGCTGCATATATCATATGAGCCCGCTCATTTTTTTCCCAGTATCCTTCCGTGAATTTCATACGCTTCCTCCTCTTACCTTCTTCGGGTTATTTGGTTTTGATAGTTGTTTCCTTTTCCTGTCATTACTTTTCCCGTTCTCCTGTCTGCTGCCTTTTTTCTTATCCGTAATCCTTATTTTACAGTTTTGGACGGCAGCCGCTATCCATAAAACTACAATAATATCCCAAGACCGTTCCGTCTCCTTTCCTAATATTGGGTATCCGTTTAGATTCCGGAAAAGAGGTTATTAAGAATTCGTTAATTTTTCCTAATAATGATTGACAGCCGGTAGGTGATATGTTAATTTATAAACCAGTTTATTATCAGGTAAGGATGTGATTTCGCACATGGACGACAGCAGTGACGGAGATACTGCAGCCGAACATAGGGACCATTTTTTCTATGCAGAGCCAAAAATAGATAAGGTATAGTCTGCCCGAAAGGGAATCCGCGGCAGACTATACCTTTTTGTGGTTTTCTATATCCCATTAATACATGCCCTTCGGGCAAATTCGCAGCTTACTTTTAGAGACCAATGACTTTTTGATTCAGGAGGAATCTTATTATGGTTGGACCCATACTTTTACAGATTGTTTTAATTTTCTTAAACGCTACATTTGCAAGCGCGGAGATCGCCGTAATCTCCATGAATGACACAAAACTCAAAAAATTAACCGCCGACGGGGATAAACGCGCCGCCAAGCTGTGGTCGCTTACCGAGCAGCCCGCCCGTTTTCTGGCCACCATACAGGTCGCGATTACATTGGCCGGCCTCTTAGGCAGCGCCTACGCCGCAGACAACTTTGCTGGTCCCTTGGTTGATATTATGATAAACGCCGGCGTCCCTATCCCGGAAAATATCCTGAATTCCATCTCCGTCTTTCTGATCACGCTGATCCTGGCTTATTTCAGCCTGGTGTTCGGAGAACTGGTGCCAAAACGAATCGCTATGAAAAAGGCCGAATCCATGGCGCTTGGCATGTCCGGTATGCTGTACTTTGTATCCAAGCTCTTTGCGCCGCTGGTATTTTTATTGACGGTCTCCACCAATGCGATCCTTCGGCTGATGCGCATGAATCCCGAGGAAGAAGAGGAAAAGGTTTCCGAGGAAGAGATCCGTATGATGCTGGCCGCGGGAAATGAGCAGGGTACCATTGATTCACGGGAAACCGAAATGATCCAAAACGTGTTTGAATTTGATGATATCTCCGTGGAACAGCTCTGTACGCACCGGGTGGACATCGTTCTTCTCAGTATGGAAGATTCCATTGAGGAGTGGGAACAGGTCATTTACACCAACAGACATACCTATTATCCGGTTTGTCAGGATAATCCGGATAATATCATCGGCATCCTGGACGCGCGGGATTATTTCCGTTCCCCGGATAAATCCAAAAACTATCTCGTGGAACACGCAATGGATGAACCGTATTTCATTCCAGAAGGCATGAAGGCCAGTACTCTGTTTCAGAATATGCAGAAATCGGGGGTATACTTCGCAGTTGCCATTGATGAATATGGGGGGCTAACCGGTATCGTTACACTGCATGATTTAATGGAAGTATTAGTGGGAGATTTAAACGAGAGCGATGACGAGCCGCCCGTGGAAGAAATCGTTAAGCTCAGGGATAATGAATGGGCGATCCGCGGTTCTGCGGAACTGGATGAGGTGGCGGAAGAGCTTAAAATCTCTCTTCCAACAGAAAAGTATGACACCTTCAGTGGATTTATCTGCGGTACTATCGGCAGGATTCCGGATAATGGAGAGACTTTCACCTGTGACTACTGCAGGCTCTCAATCCAGGTTGAAGAAGTGATCAATCACCGGATCGAACGAACGCTGGTCCGGCTGAAATCTGAATAAAAGGGCTCCGGGAATCTGTACTAAAGCCGAGCCGGTTCTGTTACTTTCGGAAGATACCATGGGGCCATGGGGGGCCATGTCCAAATTGAAATGGACATGTCCCAAACCGGAATGGACATGTCCCAAACTGTAATAGACATGTCCCCTTTTGATCATTTTGTTTAGTTTTCGGTGCCCAGCAGATAATCTATAAATTGTTGGGCGGTACGTCCGGACGGACCGCCGTGATTGAGGGCCCATTGGTTGGCTTTCAGATGGAGTTCGTCCTCGGACATGAGTATTTTATTACGCTTTGCCAGCTCGGACACGATACCCATGTATTCTTTCTGACTGGGTCCGCAGAAGAAGATCTGTACTCCGAACCGGGCCACCAGGGAGAGCTTCTCCTGCACGGTGTCGGAGGCATGCAGGTCATCCCGCCTGCCCTGCTTGTCGGCGAACTCTTCCCGGACCAGATGACGGCGGTTGGAGGTAGCGTAGATGAGGATATTGTCGGGCTTTCGCTCCAGGCCGCCTTCGATCACCGCCTTCAGGTATTTGTATTCAATCTCAAATTCTTCGAAGGAGAGATCGTCCATATAGATGATGAATTTGTAGTTCCGGTCTTTGACCTGGGCGATGACATCGTTCAGGTCCTGGAACTGATGCTTGTAGATCTCGATCATTCGCAGGCCTTTGTCGTAGTACTGGTTCAGAATCGCTTTGATACTGGAGGACTTTCCGGTGCCGGCGTCGCCGAAGAGCAGACAGTTGTTGGCACGGCGGCCTTCCACAAAGGCTTCGGTATTGTCGATCAGCTTCTTTTTAGCCAGTTCATATCCAACCAGGTCGTCCAGATGGACATGGGCTATTTTTGTGATCGGGACGATTTCAGCACCTTCGCTGTGATGAATCACGCGAAATGCTTTATGTAAACCCAATTTGCCGACTCCAAAGTCTTGATAAAAAGAGGTCATAATATGCAGGAAATCATTGTCATCCTGCGCTTCTGCAAGCTTTACCCCTAATTCACAGATGCGTTCGCGGATTCTTTGGTTGTACATTTTGCTGTTTTCATTTTCCACATGATAGTTTAAAAATACACTCAGCGTATCTACTCCAAGGGAATCTGCCAGATCCATCAGAGGATAATCAAAATATTCTTTGAAAATCGCAAAGTCATGCCGCGCCACTTCATTGATGCTTCCCTCGATGGAACCAATGATTTCACTGGCTGTGCTGAATGCGTTTTCGTTGTTCACCAGCAGCAGCGCCAGGTAGTTGTGCCACAGATTTCCCTGGAAACCATATTTCCCCGCCAATTCTACCAGGCCGTTCATACAGCAGTACAGCTTAGTACGCAGCTCCTTCCGGATTCCGTCCTCCTTAAACTCCAGGCGGACGTTTTCCATAATCTCCGACATCTGCTCCAGGATCTCCCCGTGCTCCAGATTTCTATACAAAATCAATTCATCATATCTCATAGTTTCCTCCAGTGCCGCATTTACTGCGGCTTAATAATTACCCAGAATCCGCATATTGATCGCCTCTTCGGCGATTCCCCGCAGCGCATTTTTCTCAGAACTCCCCGACAGGTTTCCTTCGAAGTCCACGAAGAACCGGTATTCCCAGTTTCTTCCCTCCAGCGGCCGGGATTCGATCTTAGTCATGTTTAGATTGTTATAGATAAAGTGGGAAAGAATATTAAACAGGCTTCCGCTCTCGTGAGGCAGCTCAAAGCAGATGCTGACCTTCTTCGCTTCCTTTCGGTAGATTTTCTGGTTGGTAACCACAATGAACCGGGTAGAGTTGGATTTATCATCATTCAAGCTGTCCTTTAAAATATGAAGCCCATAATATTTTGCCGCATGCTTTCCGGCTATGGCAGCCTGGGTCTTATCCTGCTCATCCACAACCTTCTTGGCAGCCACTGCCGTATTGCGGATACTCATGATCTGCCAGTCACGGTGCTCCGCCAGGAATCTGGACGACTGCATCAGCGCCTGGGGATGGGAATAAACGGTGCGGATATCGGCAAGTTCGGCTCCCTTAAGTCCCATCAATGCATTTTCGATTCGGATAATCTGCTCCCCCACAATATAATTATCAAATTCTACCAGCAGATCATATACCTCGCTTACGATACCGGCCGTGGAATTCTCGATCGGCAAAACTGCAAAATCCGCCATTCCCTCCTGGATCGCCACCATGGCGTCCCGCCAGGTATCCACGTGAAAACTGCTGACTCCTTCGCCAAAGAAGGTTTCCATGGCCCGCTGGCTGTACGCTCCGTCCGTTCCCTGGAATACCACCCGCGCATGGTCAAATCCCATGTTTTCCACCTGGGTAAACGCTAAGCGGCCGGTCACGCCCTTCTCTGCCAACAGCCTGTACTGCAGCTTACGGCTCATGGACATGATCTGTTTGAACAGCTCTTCGATGCCATGCCGGTTGAAATCGTCATCCGTCATCTGTTTTAACGCGCGGATCTTTTCCTCTTCCCGTCCTTTGTCCAGAATCTTCTTGCCAGTCTGAATCTTATAACCGGCAACCCGGCTGCTGATCTCCATCCGCTTCTCAAACAGCTCTACGATCTGCCGGTCGATCTCATCAATTCCCTGTCTTAACTCTAATAAATCATCCATCGCTCAATTCTCCCTTTAACTGCCGTATCGTCTTATTTAACAGCGGATGCCGTTTCAACGGAGCGATCTGCTCCAGCGGCGCCAATACAAAATCCCGGTTCTGCATATCCGGGTGGGGGATCGTCAGCTCCTGCGTATCCCATATCTCATCATCATAGAACAACAGATCCAGATCCAGTGTCCTGGGCCCCCAGTGCACGAGGCGCTCGCGCCCCGCCGCCTGCTCAAGCTCCTGAAGCCTGTGCAGCAGCTCTACCGGCGGCAGCAACGTCTTAAGGAGAAGACATCCGTTCAGGAAATCTTCCTGCTCCACACCTCCGTAAGGAGCCGTTACCACAAACTCCGATACACGTTCTACCTGACAGCCGGTGGTTTCATCTAAAGAGGTAACCGCCTGTCGCAGATACCCTTCCCGATCCCCCATATTGGAACCAAGAGCAATATAGGCCGTATGCCATGCCCGCTCGATCTCCACGGAAACCGTCTCTAACGGCAGGCCAATGGGAGCCCACGGCTTCTTGACTTCCAGCCGGATCTTCTGTAGGTTCGCCGTATGGATCAGCAGATAAGCCGCCAGCTGTTCCGCAGCCGATTCGATCAGCTTAAAGGTGTGCTCTTTCATAAATTTCTTTATCATGTGGCAGACTTCCCCGTAATGGATCGACTTCTTCAAATCGTCTGTGAGACCGGCCTGCCTGGTATCTGTGTAAAGAGACGCCGATACGAGAAATTTCTGTCCCAGCGTATTCTCTTCCGGATATACTCCGTGATTGCAGAATATCTCCAGATTATGGATATGAATTTTGTCCAAGGTACATTACCTCCTCTACCCCACGGTTGGGGACATGTCCATTTCGGTTTAGGACATGTCCATTCCAGTTTGGGACATGTCCGTTTCAGTTTGGACATGTCCCCATCTGTTACCATGTGTTGTCCTATCTCAACAGGCCTCCTGTGCCAGTATAGCTCTGGCCATCTGCACCGCCCTTTTATTTTCTTTGATATCATGCACCCGGATAAACGCGCAGCCCTTCATAACCGCCATCACCGTAGTGACCAGCGTTCCTTCGATCCGCTGATCCACCGGCAGGTCCAAGGTCAGGCCGATAACGGATTTGCGGGAAGTGCCAAGAAGGATCGGGCAGCTAAGCGTATGCAGGATTTCCAGATGATGGATCACTTCCAGATTCTGCTCATAGGTCTTGCCGAATCCCACTCCCGGGTCCAGGATAATCTGCCGCTCCGATATTCCCGCCCGGGCCGCGATCTTCAGGGTCTGTCGCAGATCCTCACACATTTCTTCCAGAAAATGATCGTAGACCGCTTCTTTCCGGTTGTGCATCAGACAGCAGGAAGCGCCGCTTTCAGCAATCACATCCGCCATCTTATCGTCATATTTAAGGCCCCAGATATCGTTAATCAGATCAGCTCCTGCCTCTATAGCGGCCTGCGCTACTCTGCTCTTATGGGTGTCCACGGATATCGGTACATCAAAACGCTCCCTGACCGCCCGGATAACCGGGATCACCCGCTTCATTTCTTCCTCCTCCGGCAGTCCCATTACATAGCCGGGCCGGGTGGACTCTCCGCCTATATCCAGGATGTCTGCACCGTCCTGAATCATCTGCTCCGCATGAACCAGCGCTGCATCCAGCGAATTATATTTTCCTCCATCCGAAAAGGAATCCGGAGTAACATTCAAAATCCCCATGATATAAGTCTCATTTTTTGTATCAAATTCACGGTTTCCGATTTTCATCATCTTTGTCCTTCCTTTCAGTCCAGCTGCCCTTTTAATAGGTAAGAACCTGATTCTTTTTCGCGGCAGCCCAGTCGCAGATCTCTTCCACCTCACAGACATAGCAGCCTCTGGATAACTTATCGGCTCGGTAAATCAGCCAGTCAAGCGGTGTCTGCGACGCCCGGGCCGCGTCCCGGTGATTCCCGACAGCCGACAGAACCGCGGCGTTCTCTTCCTCATCATATCCACAGTCCTTAAGAATCCCGGCTGCGATTTTGACGCTGGCCTGTTGGTGTGGGGTTCCATGGGCATACTGTTCCGGCCTGCCGATATCATGCAGGAGGGCAGCCGTGTAGATAAATTCCTTACTTACCTCACATTCTTCCTCCAACGACAGTATGCATGCGATCCTTGCCACATCCAGCAAATGGCTGACATCATGGCCGCAATAAGGCCTCTCCTCTTCCCATTTCTTGATCTCTTCCTTATATATCTGAAATCGCGGATGCGCCAGAATCCGGTTGACCCGCTTCATCTCTTCCATATACCGCATTTGTCCTCCAAACGTGGGCGTACATCCTGCCAACTGCACGGCCTTCGTATCCCACCGCTACCTGATCATCTGGAAAAATGTATTCTGAAGCTGCATATCCCCCTCAAAAACACCCCTGGTTGCGATGGATACCGTACGGCTGCCGGGCTTCTTGATCCCCCGCATAGTCATGCACATGTGCTCCGCCTCCATCATTACCATCACGCCTCTGGGAGCCAGATGTTCCATCAAAGCATCCGCGATCTGCACGGTCAGCTGTTCCTGGATCTGCAGGCGTCTGGCAAACGTCTCCACCGTTCTGGCCAGCTTGCTAAGTCCCAGGACCCGGCCGTCCGGAATGTAAGCCACATGCGCCTTTCCGTAGAACGGCATCAGATGATGCTCACAGGTGGAGTAGAATGTGATATCTTTTTCCAGAACCATCTCGTGGCTGTCCACCTGAAAGGTCTTGGACAAATGCAAAGCCGCATCCTCATCCATTCCCCCGTAGATTTCCTCATACATCCGGGCTATTCTGGCCGGCGTTTCCACCAGGCCTTCCCGGTGGATGTCTTCCCCGATCCCTTCCAACAAAAGGCGTACGGCCGCCTCTACTTTTTCTTTATCAATCATGGATCTCTTCCTTCCTGCGCTTCACAATACCGGCCAGTTCCCCAAGATAGGACAGGGAACCAAACGCTGCGATCACATCGCTCTCTCCCGCCGCTTTTATACTCAGTTCCACAGCCTCCTCAAGGCTTCCCGCCGCTTCTGTCCGCGGCTGATATCTTCGTACCGCCTGCGCCAGCTCTTCCGCCGGCAGGCCTCTCGCCGAATCCGGAGGCGTCACCGTAAAGATTCTGTCCGCCATGGGAGCGATGATTTCAGCCATTTTATCATATTCTTTATCTGCAAACACTCCCATTATATAAATAAATTTTGCATTTGTAAAATAGTATTGCAGGGATTTTTTTAAAATAAGGACCGCATCCGGATTATGCGCCCCATCCATGATCATAACCGGATTCTCTGACAGCACGGTAAACCGTCCCGGCCACCTGGTATTCATAAGCCCCTCTTTCAACTGCCTGTCCGTAATCCGCCAGCCCAGCTGTCTGAGCACCTCTACCACCTCCACAGCCAGCGCCGCATTCGGAATCTGATATAATCCCGGCAGAAAAATGTTAAGCTCCTTATATTTCTTATATTGAAACGTCTGTATATGATAACTGCTGTACGCAATTTTCACAGATGGCATATCCACTCTCGTAAACGGGCAGTTTCGTTTCCCGGCTTCTTCCTGTAATACCTCCAGCACGCCGGCCGGCTGATCCGCTGAGACAACCGGTATCCCCTTTTTCATAATTCCGGCTTTCTTGCGCGCGATCTCCTCCAGGGTATTTCCAAGCCACTGGGCGTGATCCATACTGATGGAAGTGATCACCGCTAACTGCGTGGTAGTCACGATGTTCGTGGCGTCCGTGCTCCCGCCCATACCGGTTTCCAGCACCACAATGTCGCATTTCTTCCGCAGAAAATAGAGAAAAGCAACTGCGGTCTCCACTTCAAATACCGTCGGATGATCCCAGCCGTCCAAAACCATCTCTGCCGCCGCATCTGCCGCAACCGTCATACAAGCGGCCAGTTCCTCCTCCGATATCTGCGCTCCATCCACCTGGAACCTTTCCTCATAACAAAAAACAGTCGGCGACAGATATCTACCGACCCGATAACCGCTTTCCAGGAGTATCGTAGATAAAAAAGCAAGCGTGGAACCCTTGCCGTTGGTACCCGCAATATGAATAAATTTAAGCTGGTCCTGCGGATTCCCCAGCCTTCTAAGCAGCTCCCGGATACTCTCAAGTCCCAGCACACTGCCATAAGAACTTATCTTCTGTATATATTTTCTGGTCTCATTATAATCCATTTTCTGGTCCTTCTTTTAATTTCCGAATAATTCTCATTTCCTGTGTTCATACTATTGTTTATGAAACACAAATTTATCTTATGCGGCACCATTGGCTGGTGCATGGAAATCTTCTGGACGGCGTTCAATTCCTTCCGCCGCCGTGAATTAAAATTGATGGGCAAGACCTCCATCTGGATGTTCCCCATCTACGGCAGCGCCGCTTTGCTGGCTCCCGTCTACCGGCGTATCCGCAGCAAAAGCATCTGGCTGCGGGGTATGATCTACACCGTATGCATCTATCTGACAGAGTTTTTCACCGGAAGCTTCCTGAAAAAATACAACCTCTGTCCCTGGGATTACAGCAAGGCAAAGCTCAATTATAAAGGGCTGGTCCGTCTGGACTATCTGCCCCTCTGGTTTTTAACCGGTCTTTTATACGAGAAGGTATTATGCAAGGACGTGAAATCCTGAGAGACTTTCACGTCCTTGTTGTAATCTTTTCTTTAACTGTCCGGCCTGCTGATCCATCCGCTATCTGTCGTCGGGCAGATCGAACTCATCTCCGGCTCCGATATCCAGCATGTTCATCGTCCTGCGCTTCATCCGCGCCTGCTCAGAAGCCACCAGTATATAATCCTTGATCTCCCTGGCGTTCTTAATATGCACAAGCTCCAGCTTCGGATGCGTCGTGTCACCGGTATGACAGACGACGGTTCCCAGCCCAAAGATCCGCTCCAGAAGGCTATTGTTCAGCGTAACATCCTGGATCTTATACATATAGCAGTCATTTTCCACTTTTTTCAGGATACCTTCGTCGATCGTAATCAGATCTTCCGTCACCATATATTTGGTAAAGGTCCACGGCAGTCCGAAAAACAACACACGTTTCCTCTCCTTATATTCCATACACATTCCTCCGCTTTTCACTTTGTCAAACTATCTACATTATACGCAAAAGGAAATATGAATGCAATACTAATGATATTTAATAGCTATCCCTTAATAGACATCCTTCCACTCTTCGATATTCTCAGGATTGAATTCGAAGGGTTCTCCCAAGGTTACCTCTGTCCCGTCTCCTATGGTAATTACAGATTTCTCGCCCAGCCTGCCAGCCGTAAACGTATCCCCCTCAGCTCCCGTAATCTGGCCTGCTGCCAGAGCATAAGCGGTCTGTCCCGCCAGGTAGCCGTTGTCGATGGGATTCCACAGATACATGTAGGGACATGCGCCGTTGGTAATGTATTCTGCCATCTCACTGGGAAGACCCAGCCCGGTCAGTTTTATTTTTCCGATTAGGTCTTTATCCGTAATTACTTTACCGCAGGCTGCCATTCCCACCGTAGTGGGAGCCACGACTGCTTTCAGATCCGGATAACTTTTGAGCAGGCCTTCCATCTCGGAGATACTCTTATCGCGCAGGTCATCGCCGTATACTGTTTTCACCAGCTCGATCTTATCGTATTTGGGGTCCTTTAACTCTTCCTTCATCCAATCGATCCACACGTTTTGTTCGGCTGACTGGGCGGTGGCGCTTAATATGGCAAACTGTCCTTCCCCTTCCATCATCTCCGACACCGCTTTTACCAGCATCCTGCCGACTCCTTCAGAGTCCGCCTGGTTTACATGTATCATTCTGGCATCCACGGGAGCCGGACCATCGATGGAGATCACTTTGATTCCTTTCTTTATGGCTTTTTTCAGGACCGGGGAAAGCGCTTCCGGGTCATTGCACACCACGGCAATGCCGTCCACCTTCTGGTTGATCAGGTCTTCGATCATCTGGATCTGGGCTTCCGCCGTAGGCGCTTCCGGTGCTTTCGTGATTGCTTCATAACCCAGTTCTTCGATTGCATCAGCGAAACCGCTCAGCTGTTTTTCCTCATAAGGATTTCCTGTGATCCGGCTGATCATGGCGAATTTCATATTCTTACCGCCCGCTGCATCACTCTCCCCCTGTGCCGGGGTATCCTTAGCGGAACCGCATCCATAGAGCATTCCCATACTTAAAGTTACCGTTACTAATATAGCCAGCCATCTTCTTATCTTTCTCATACTTATCCTCCTTGTATGATCCGGTTATTTTCCCAGGTTCTATCACATTTTCATAAGTATTTTTTCATTTACCGGCTTCCATCCGTGTGGGACGGCTTTTTGCTACGCCTTGTGTGTATGTTCGGAATCAATACCGAGATTGCCAGCAGACATCCTATCACGATTAAGATCACTTCCGACTGCAGGTTGATAAGCCCTAACCCATAGCGCAGGAACCCGATGATAAAAATAGCGATCAGCGGCCCCCCCATTCTGCCCTTTCCGCCCAGGCTGCTGACTCCTCCTAACACCACCATCGCTATGACATCCAGCTCGTATCCGGTAGCCACGTTCGGCCTGGTGCTGTCCATCGATGGCGTAGACATATCTTCCAAAGTTCGTCTTATGAAGCAGCAGGGTAAAAATCACCGCGCAGAGGACAAACAGGAACAGCACCAGCGGAATTCCGGCGATCTCTCCCCAGCCCAGCTCCAGAAACCAATCCGGGAATCCGCCGCAGGCCTGATCTTCCAGGATCAGCAGCGCAATTCCGCGGTACAGCAGCTGCGTCGCCAGGGTGACAATCATGGGAGGGAGTTCCGGAAACTTGACCAGGACCAGCCCGTTGAACATTCCGCACAAAAGCCCTGCCCCAAGGCAGATGAGAACAGCCACACCCATGGGGACTCCCAGATAATTATAGGATACCGCCATAATCACAGAGGACAATGCGACTGTGGATGCCGGAGAGATATCGATTTCTCCCAATAATAATACGAAGGTCATGGGAAGTACAATAAACGCCTTGTCCAAAAAAGATTGCGTTATCCCCACCAGCGCAGACAGATTCAGATAGTATTCGGAGATTGACGCATTGACAATATTAATGATGAGGAAAATAAGAATCAGCATCCATTCCCACTGAAGGAAAAATTTTTTAAGCTTCAAATTTCCAGGCTTGATTTTCATCAGATCTTCCTCCTTTTCGCATTCATGAAATCCATCCGGCGCTTAATCAATACATTCAGGATAATCGCCATTAATATGATCACCGCCGAGCACACAAGCGGCAATGACGCTCATCTCGTAACCCGCGGCTGTATTTCCCTGGGCGGACGCATATTTGGATACCCAGAGGATACCGCACAGCCCGGAAAGGGCTCCCATGATCATATAGACCATGCACAATATTTTTTTGACCGGTATCCCGCTTACATCCGCCGCCTCCGGATTGCTCCCGACTGCATAGACTCGTCTCCCCGGGTTCGTGTGCTGCAAAAACACATACGCGGCAATAAAGATAAGCACCGCAATCAATACCAGATTGTTGATTCCCAGGAACCGTCCCGTCGCAATCGCCTTAAACGGATTGGTCATCTGATGCGCACTGACCCATTGGCCGTCACTGACCAAAAAAGTGATCCCGCGGTAGGCGTTCATCATTCCCATCGAAGCGATAATCGGCGGAACGCTTCCCCATGACACCATCGCGCCTACAATAAAACCGCATAGGGTACCAATCCCAATGCCCATCAAAAAAGCCAGCGGGATCGGAAGGCCGGGATACACAATCATCACCTTTGTCGTTACCATACCCGCCAATGCCAGTGTTGATCCCAGGGACAAGTCAATTCCGCGGGTGATAATCACCATCATCATCCCTACGGACAAAATTCACAATATAGCCGTATTGGTCAGCACGTCATCTACATTTTCCCATGTAAAGAAGTTGGAATTTCTTATCTGCACGAACAGGCACAGCAGCAGAATCGCTCCGATCATCCCCATTTCACGGAAAAGCGCCGGGTTTCGATTACTTTTTTTCATGATCTACTCACTTCCTTCCGCCGCACTCGCCATTGCCAATGCCAATATCTTTTCCTGAGTCGCCTCTTGTCCGCTTAATTCTCCCCGGATCCTCCCCTCTTTCATTACGAGAATCCGGTCACACAGGGACAGTACTTCCTGCATCTCGGAAGAAACCAGGAGAATTCCGAACCCCTGGTCCGCCAGGTCATCAATCCCGGTTGCTTTGATATTCAGTTCCCGGAAAAGTTTATTGGCCCGGCTGCGCTCCCGGGAAGCCGGCCTGTGTATCTTTCTCACGGCCCGGGACGCTGTCCGGGCCTCCCTATGGCGGATTTGTCCCAAGTCCCCGGCCTTCCGAAACTTCACAAAACCGTCCGAAAAAACTTCCGTCAGAATTGTGTTGAAATTCCGAAACATTTAGTATATGATATAAAGAAATGTTACAAGGAGGATCACATGAACACGTTCGACTGTATTCGTACCAGACGAAGCATAAGGCAATTTAAACCAGATAAAATCGAACATTCTCTGTTGGAACATATTATTTCTATCGCATCCTACGCACCCTCTTGGAAAAACACTCAAATCGCCCGATACATCGCCATCGATGATTCGTCGGTTCTTCAGACAATCGCTTCTGACCACTTACCCGCTTTCAATTCCAAAACTGTTTCTTCCGCGCCTTTATTAATTGCGCTTACCTTTTTGAAAAACCGCAGCGGTTTTGAAAGAGACGGTTCTTTTTCTACGCCCAAAAACGGGGAATGGCAGATGTTCGATGCCGGAATCGCCGCCCAGACATTCTGTCTGGCCGCTCACGAAGCAGGCCTTGGCAGTGTCATAATGGGCGTGTTTGACATAGAGGGAATCAGCCGGCTGCTGCACCTGCCGGATACGCAGGAATTGGCGGCTCTGATTGCGGTCGGTTACCCAGACGATGCCACGGATGCGCCCAGACGAAAATCTACAGAACAATTACTCACATATCTACAGGAGGAAAACAAATGAGACACTTAATGAGCCCTTTGGATTTTTCAGTGGAAGAATTAGATCAGCTGTTAGATCTGGCCACAGACATTGAAAAGCACCCGGCCAAATATGCCCACGCCTGCGACGGTAAAAAAATCGCAACCCTGTTCTACGAACCCAGCACCAGAACCCGTTTAAGTTTCGAGACAGCTATGCTGAATCTGGGCGGTAACGTCATCGGTTTCGCATCCGCCAGTTCCAGTTCCGCCGCCAAAGGAGAGAGCGTATCCGATACGATCCGCATGATCTCCTGCTACGCGGATATCTGCGCCATGCGTCACCCAAAAGAAGGTGCCCCCATGGTAGCCGCCACGAAATCTTCCATCCCGGTGATTAACGCCGGTGACGGCGGCCATCAGCATCCGACTCAGACGCTGACCGACCTGCATACGATCCGTTCCCTGAAGGGGCGGTTAGGCAGCCTGACCATCGGCCTTTGCGGCGATCTGAAATTCGGCCGTACCGTTCATTCCCTGATCAATGCCCTGGTCCGCTATGAAAATGTAAAATTTGTCTTCATCTCTCCCGACGAGCTGCGGATTCCCAGTTATATCCGGGAGGATGTGTTAAATAATAACCATATCGAATACAAAGAGGTGGAACGTCTGGAAGACGCCATGCCGGAACTGGATCTCCTCTATATGACCAGAGTCCAGAAGGAACGTTTCTTCAATGAAGAAGACTATGTCCGCTTAAAAGATTTCTACATCCTGGACAAAGCAAAAATGGCCCTGGCCAGAGAGGACATGCTGGTCCTGCATCCCCTTCCCAGAGTCAATGAGATAGCCGTGGAAGTGGATGATGATCCCCGTGCTGCGTATTTTAAGCAGGTGCAGTACGGCGTTTACGCCAGAATGGCGTTGATTCTGACCCTTTTGGACATCCACGTAGAGGAAGGAGAATAAACTGATGTTAAATGTAGGACGTATACAGGAAGGCTTCGTACTGGATCATATTCAGGCCGGAAAGAGCATGGCCATTTATCATTATCTGCATCTGGACAAACTGGACTGCTGTGTGGCGATCATCAAGAACGCCCGCAGCGAACTGATGGGAAAGAAAGATATCATCAAGGTGGAATGCCCCATCGATATGCTGGATCTGGATATCCTGGGCTTTATCGATCACAATATCACGGTCAACATCATCAAGGACAGTGAGATCGTGGCCAAAAAAGCGCTGGAGATGCCCTCTGAGATCCGCAATGTGATAAAGTGCAACAATCCCCGCTGTATTTCCTCGATCGAACAGGAACTGGATCAGGTCTTTGTATTGACAGACCCGGAAAAAGAAGTCTACCGCTGTAAATACTGCGAAGAGAAATATGATAAGAGACAGGAAAAGAAATGGCTGTAAGCTGACGTAAGAGCGGACAGCCGAGGAATAAAAAACGGATTACAAAAGCCCAAAATTATGAACAGAGCTTAAATTGAAAGAGAAACCCCTGCGCCGGCGTAACTTCCGCATTCAGGGTTTCTCTTTTATTCGGTTATAGCATACTTATTTTAAGCCCGGCTTCTGTCAAAGGACACCCGCAGCTTCGACCGGAGCTTCAGCATGGGCCCGCTCTCGCTGCTGATGGCACAGAATACCAACAGGGCGATTGCCACTGCCGCGTTGTTGAACTGACCTGAAATGCCTATAGCTACAATACCGAACTTTATAAGCTGTACGGTCACAGCGCCGATAAATACGCCAGCAATCAGGTTGATTCTCTTCTCGATAGCGGCCGCCACGAAGAAGCACATTATAGCGTTGAATACCATATCCATACTTCCCATGTTTGTGGTCGGATTCTGAACAAAGGATCTGCCCAGGGTCAGCACACCGTAGAATCCGCTGAACAGGCCGACCAGAACAAAGGATATCACTTTCACCTTCCTTACGTCGATACCCTGCTGCTCCGCCACTTTAATATCGCTGGCCACAGCCTTCAAGTTGAATCCGTACTTGGTTCTGGAATAGACGAAATATGCGATCAGGCAGCAAATTACCGTACATGCAATCACTACCACGTTTCCGTTAAATATACCGTAGGACTTATCTACGCTGACGCCTCCGCCGCCCCAGGCCAGTGCAGACACGCTCTCCAGAATCAGCATGCATCCCACCGTTGAAATGATTGAAGGGACTTTTATCCACACATAGATAAGGCCGCAAAGGAGTCCTATCAGAGTACACATGAGGATAATGCTGATCGCTATCAGCGCATTACCGCCTCCCAGCCGGTTTGCGATTCCCGCACCCAGTATAATCCCCGTAATCACATTTGCCCCTGCCGCAAAATGCCACAGTCCCAGCTTACAGGCAAATGCAACACCCCATGCCAGAATCGCGGGCAGCATGGCCTGACGCAGAATTCCAAAGATCTGTGTGTCTCCCATGGCCTGCGGCGCTGCCAACAGCAAAACAATATATAAAATTAGCGGGATTGCCACTGCTATCAAAATATTTTTTGCCTTATAGGCGATTTTTTTACTCATACCAATCTTCTCCTCTGGCCGGTACCGCAGCGCTGACGCAGTCCCAGCTGGTATTGCTAATTACAACTGCAGGGCAGATACCTATTTCATCTTCTCCGCTACCATTTCCAGGCTGTAATTTCCCATCTCCGCTACGAAGGAATCCAGATCCATCTCTACTAAACCCTGCACCTCTTCTGCCGTGTAGGTATTAAATTCGCTGAAATACTGCTCATAGGTTGCCGCATCCTCTGCAGACTTCATGTAGATATAATTGGAACCGTACTCAGCAGGCGTATCTGACTTGGCCTTACCGGTAATCTTACAGTACAAGTTGATCAGCGCATATACCGGGTCAATCTGAGCGCCGGTGGTCAGCATTACCAGGTTACCGGCTTCGAAGGAACCAGGGATATCCACAGGTGTGTCAAAGGAGGTAATCTTGATATCGGAGCCCTGGAGATCTGTTATAATAGCGTCGATCGCTCCGTTAGAACCAGAGGAACAGATGAGTCCGTTAATATCGGAATGCGCAGCCAGCAGCTGGTCGGTAGCGTCCACCATATCGGTAGCAGTTGCGGTATTGCTGCTGGTGGATACATAGTAGGTCAGTCCTTTTTCATCCAGATATTCCATTACGCCTGCCTGCCGGCGGTCGATAACGCCATTGCCAGCCTCGCGGTTCAGCAGCCCGAAGGTGGTGCAGCCCGAAGCCAGCAGCTCGTCTACCATATCTACGCCCGCGCCGCCCTCATCTTCACAGATATATCCGGCAAACAGGTCACTGGCCATGCAGTAATTGTACGCATCCTCATCCATAATATTACGGAAGAAAATCTGCATAGGAATTCCTGCTTCCTCACATATCTTTAACAAGTCATCCGTAGAGGTGTCATTGATTACACAGCACAAGATACCATCGACGCCGGCCGCCAGCAGATTCTCATAGTCCGTTGTCTGAGACTCCGCGTCATAGCTGCCGGTCCGGTAAACCAGGCTTACATTCAGATCCTCAGCCACTGCGTCCAGGGCAGTCTTGGAGTCCGCTCCCAGGCCGTCATCCGTAGACCAGATAACCACACCAATGCTGATATCACTGTCAGCAGCTTTCGAATCCTCTTCCCCGCTCCCGCTTTCCGAAACAGTCCCCGCGCCGCCGTCCTTCGTCTGGCTGTCAGCCGCCTCGCTGTCTTTGTTATTTCCACAGCCGGCCAGCAGCGCCATGGACATTGACAATGCCAATACAAGCGCCAGCATCTTCTTCACACCTTTTGATTTCATAATCTTCTTCTCCTTTTTCTCTCACTTATAATTTTATAAAATATATGGCACACCGTCTCTGTCGAAGGTTAAGGTCACCGACCCCAGAAAGATGATTCCTTCGATCAAGCCGATCATATTCGGATCCACGCCCAGAACTGTCAGTCCGTTCTCCAGGCACAAAAATAATAATACGCCTACTACTACACTGTAAACCTTCTCTTTCGTACCGCCTGTCAGGGAAGCTCCACCGATAACCATCATAAGCAGCACCGTCACATGGAATCCGGACCCGGAGGTCGCTCCCGCAGATCCTGCCCGCAGCACCACCAGCGTTACCGCCAGTCCCATCATAACGCCTGCCACCAGGTAAGCCAGCAGCTTATACTTCACCACGTGAATACCAGACGCTTTTGCCGCGCTGGCGTTTGATCCTATAGCCATGGCCCGTTTTCCAAGCTTCGTGTAATGGAACAGTATGGACAGCACAATAATCGCCACAATAGTCACTGCAAAATAAAGGGACCGGTTATACAAAAAGCTTAAGGATCCCGGCAGGCTTAAGCTCTTCGTTCGGCTGCCGATAATATATCCCGCCACACCCTTTCCAAAGAAGGATACGGCAAAGGACACGATCACACTATTGATTCCCAGCAGTATATTCAGGCTTCCGATCGCCATCTCGCAGAGAATCGTAACCAAAAATATCACGGGGATTACCACCCAGGATCCCAGGCTCTCTGCCGCCAACAGACCCAGACAGCCCCCCAGACATACAATTCCATCCAGGGACATATCCATATTTCCCAGCGACATGGTAAATATAATTCCCAGGCCCGCCACAATATAGGTGCAGGACTGAAGCATAATCTGCTTAATATTAGTCATTTTCAGGGTTGTTCCCCCGCTTAAGGCGGCAAACAGCGCAACCACGAATACCAGTGCCAATATGGGAAGATAGGTTCTCACCAAATCCTTGGTAATCCATTTATTCTTTGTTTCTTTCTTTTCCTTCATCACCTCTACCTCCCTTATATCATCTTGACGATGACATCATGCTCCGATACTTCGGGGCTTCGCCGAATGTGTGCCGTGATTTCGCCGTCTTTCATAATTAACAGATTGTCCGCCATCCCCAGCAGCTCCGGCAGTTCCTCGGATATCATAAGAATGGCTCTGCCCTGTGCCTTAAACTGTTCCAGCAAACAATAAATGGCTGCCTTGACTCCGATGTCAATGCCTCTGGTGGGACAATCCATGATAAAGATCTGCACATCATTGGCCATGCATTTAGCGATAGAAACCTTCTGCTTATTACCGCCGCTTAAGCTGGACACAGGTAGCTCCAGACCCCCAATCTTAATGCGGAGCATATCCACCTGTTCCTCCGCCAGCTTCCGGGTCGAGCCGGAAGTGATCAGGAATCCCTTCTTCACCTTGTCCATGGACATCAGGTTAATGTTATCCCTGATGCTGGCGGCCATCATCAGACCCTCCAGTTCCCGGTCCTTAGGCACGTATCCCATGCCGTTCTCCGCTGCCTGCGTAGAATTTCGTATCGTAATCTCTTTTTGAGGGAGTCTGACTTCGCCGGAATCCGGCTTTACCAGCCCGTATATCACCTTGCACAGGTCATGCATACCGCAGTCGGTCAGGCCGCCGATGCCCAGTATTTCGCCCTTGTGAAGCTGGAGGGACACATCCTTGAGCGCTTTGCCCAGGTTCACGTGATCCACTTCCAGCATCACCGTGTCATGGTCATAATTGTCCTCATAATCCACGCGGTAATAACCATCGCTGAAATCCCTGCCTATCATATGATGCCGCATGGCGTCCACAGTGATCTCCTCACCCGACAGGGTCGTGATATAGGCACCGTCGCGCATAACCGTCACCCGGTCACACACCTGCTTTAATTCATCCAGGTCATGGGAAATAAAGATCACGGATTTTTCTTTCTCCTTCATCTGACTCATGATGCGGTAAAGTACCTCCCGCCCTTTTTGAGACAATGCCGTGGTCGTTTCATCCACAATGAGAATCTTGGGATCCTCTTTCATGGCCATACCGGCCTCCACCAGTTTCCGGTCCTCGAAGCTCAATTCATCAATCAGATGGGATGGCTCCACATGCCCCAGATCAATGCTCTCTAGCACTTTTCTGGCTGCCTGGTTCATCCTGCGGCGGTTGACAATGCCGCCTTTGCTGAATTGGTTCTCCTCACCCAAATATATATTTTCTGAGATAGTCAGATGATTGATCGTCCCCTTTTCCTGAAGCAGCATACAGATACCGCTGGCACGGCCCTCCAGCATACTTTTCGGTTCATGCCTCTTCCCATTCATGATCATGACGCCGCTGTCCGGCTTCAGGCAGCCTGCGATCATGGAAGTGACTGTTGATTTGCCGCTTCCGTTTTCTCCGATCAGTCCGTGAATCTCGCCGGGATGGATTTCCAGATGCATGTCCACCACCGCTTTTGTCGGGCCGAAGGATTTGTTCAGCCCTTCTACCTTCAGGACTACCTTTCCCTCCACTGTATTCACACCTTCTTTCCCATACTATAGGTTCTCTCCATTGGAAGCGATTACCTGCTGATACCAGTAGAAGGAATCCTTCCTGCTTCTCTCCATGGTTCCATTTCCATCATCATCCCGGTCTACATAGATGAATCCGTAACGCTTCTTCATCTCGCCGGTTGTAAAGGAAACACAGTCCAGACATCCCCAGGGCGTATAGCCCATGACATCTACGCCGTCTTCCTCCACAGCCGTCTTCATCTGCTGAATATGCGCCTTCAGGTATTCAATACGGTAAAAGTCATGGCAGGAACCATCCGGTTCCTTTACATCCTCCGCCCCCAGGCCGTTCTCTACGATGAACAGCGGCTTTTCATAACGCTCATAGAGCAAGTTTAACGCGTAACGCAGCCCCTTGGCGTCAATGGTCCACCCCCAGTCCGTTGTGGGAACGTAAGGATTTTTTACAGACGAGAGCATGGCCCCCTCCTGCTCTGCCGCATCTATATCCACCGTATTGGACATATAGTAGGAAAACCCTATATAATCTACAGTCCCTGCCGCAAGCGCCTGTCTGTCCTCTGGCGTAATATCCAAATGGAAGCCTTTGTGCGCAAACAGCTTTTCCGCATAAGCAGGGTAATGCCCACGGCACTGCACGTCACAGAACAGCCATTTTTCGTGCATCCTCTTTATCGTGAGAAGCTGATTATCCGGCTTGCAGTTCAGCGGATATAACGGCGTCATGGCGATCATATTTCCGATCTTATAGTTCGGATCAATCTCATGTCCTAATTTTACTGCCAAAGCGCTGGCCACTAATTGATAATGCACACTCTGGTACATGGCAAGCTCCGGATCCTCATACCTCAGATAGTGTGCTCCGGCGCTGACCCAGCCGAATATATCCGCCTTATAGTTCATCTGGTTATTGATCTCGTTGAAAGTGAGCCAGTAGGTAACCTTTCCCCGGTATCTGCAAAAGCAGGCCTCGGCGAACCGCAGGAAGCAGTCTATCGTCTTACGGTTCGTAAATCCTCCGTACTCCTTCGCCAGGTGGTAAGGCATTTCAAAATGAGACAGGGTTACCACCGGCTCTATACCGTATTTCAACAGTTCGTCAAACACACGGTCGTAGAAGTCCAGTCCTTCCTCGTTGGGCACCTCCTCATCGCCGTTCGGAAAGATCCTGCTCCATGCGATTGAAGTGCGGAAAGACCGGAACCCCATCTGGGCAAACAGCGCAATATCTTCCTTATAATGATGGTAAAAATCCACACCCTCGTGGTTTGGATAGTATTCCCCTTCCAGCACGCCTTCTGTAATCCTTCTGGGGCGGTCCGCAGCGCCGGATGTCATCACATCCGCCACACTTAAGCCCTTAGAAGTCCCATGCAGACCTCCTTCAAACTGATGGGCTGCCAGGGCGCCTCCCCACATAAAATCATCTCTTAACATATTTCACCTCATCTTAGGCCAATCCCTGACAGATCCAAGCTTTTATTGAGCGCCGGTTCTGATCACCGGATTGGTGCAATACTCAGGCACCAGATCCTTCTGCTCCCAGATATACATCTGGTTTCCTTCTGTATCCTGGACAACTGCATAATCGTTTCCTTCTTCCGTATACCGCTCCCGCAGCACCTTGCCGCCGAACTCCTTTACCTTCTTCAGGGTATCCTCAATATCTTTCACTTCCACGATAAAGCTAGGAGCGGGCGTGATCTCGCTGTCCTTCTTGTTTGGCTTCAGGAAGCCATAGCCAAAGGAGGCCACCCGGGGCTCCCAGTCCGGCGTGCCTGGGCCGGTAGCGCAGTACATGGCAGGATTCTCCGGGTCCGATTCTTCCGTATCGATGATATCCCAGCCAAAGAGGTCGGTGTAGAAGGAACGCATCTCATCTGCCTGTCCTTCCTCATATCCCATCACCCATCTTCTGTTACGGCCGTCTCCCTTCTGGGGAGCGAAGTCCTTGGCCGGATGGAAGGAGATATCGAAAGGATCCCGGTTCGGGTCCACTTCCGGCGGATCTACATGGATTCTTCTCTTCTCTATGCTGCCGCACCAGGGTTCCTCCAGGAACTGGCTTCTGGGCGCGCCGCAGCCGGGGCAATGTGCGGGAACCTCTGTTTCCTCAAACGCAATGGGAAAACCGCATGCAAAACAGGTATATATTTTCTTCATAGCTTATTCCTCCTCATCCTCAATATCGTACTCCGCCTCCAACTCATCCCAGGTACGGGAGGACGGGCATTTCCACAGATACAGATAATTACCTGCCGGATCCTCTATGACCGCATGGATTTCCCAGCTCTGCTTGCTATCGTCCAGAGGCTTGGCCAGTGCAGATTTTGTTTTATCCAGAATCAGCTTGCCGCCGTGATCGATGATCTTCTGGATGGTTTCCTCCAGGGGTCTGTCCATATGGATCTCCATGAAGGGACCGGGTTTCTCAATCTCTCCGGGAGCCCAGTGTACAAACATATTCATGTGCCCCGGGGTGCAGCCCTCATAATCATACTGCGCGGGCCCGGTGGCCATGAGCAGCGACGGATGCTCGTCACCGGCAGGAACGCCGCTGGCAGCTACCGGCATCTCGATCATGTCCCAGCCAAATACATTGATATAGAAGTTCTGGAACCGACGCAGATCCTTGTAGGTAATGACATACAGTCTGGTTCTGCCATGCAGGCTCTTAGCTGTGAACTTTTTGGGCCGCCGGCCGGGATTAGGGTAAGTGATTTTTCCTTTTTCCATTGTGTTCATCCTCTCTTTTAAATATTTTATATGTAAATTTAAGAGTAACCAAAATGAAGCAGATAGTTATACATAGCTCCGACAAGGTTGCATTCGTTCAGGTACCGGCTCTTCACAATTGTAGCATGCAGCTGCCTGCCTAAGCGCATTCCCTGATAGTAGCTTTGGAGCTCATCCTCCAGATCCCTGAAAATCCTCTTCTGCAGGCTTAAGCCTCCGCCAATGGAGATCTTCTCCGGAGCAAAACAGAGTTGAACGCTGTGTACTACCTGAGCCAGGGTTCTGATAAAATTGCGGTATATGCTCAATATATCGGTATCCCCCTCCGACAGCCACTGAAATATGCTGATGCCGTCGGCCTTGATCTTCTTCAATTCTCTATCAGGCTCTACATAAGGCATCCGTATATTCTCATCCAGCCATTTCAATATGGACGCCGCGTCCTGGACTGCCAAGTCGATATTCTTAGCCTTGCACACACGGTAGGTGAGACCGTGCATGGCGGCGGACATATATGCGCACCCCAGCTCGTTATGCTTAGTGGGATCCGTAATCAGGTACGACAGCTCCCCGGCCGCAAAGTCCCGGCCGCTGTGTATCTTCCCGTCCTTGATAATCCCTCCGGCTATACCGGAGCCCAGCACCAGGGCTACTGCATTTTTGCATCCTGCCAAAGAGCCCTTCCACGCTTCCGCCAGCGCAGCACACTTTCCATCATTTTCCACGGCAATGGGAATGGGACACCGGTTCTTAAGCAGATCTATAATGCTGTTTCCATATAACTGCATATACGCACCCGCGTCTGACAGGTAGCCGTTTTCCGGGTTAATATAACCAGGCATACTGATGGCGATGCCTTCTATCCTGTTCCGGTACTCATCATACAGCCGGCCCACGGTGTCCACGTATTGTTCCGCAGAGTCTAACGGCGCCGGAAGCTTCCCGGATTCTTCCATCTGTGCCTGGTCGTCTACCAGTGCATATTTTACTGAGCTTCCGCCAAAATCACAAGCCAAACATTTCATCATCATTCACTCCCCGTTCCCATTCCAACAGTTATCATTTTCTGCCTGAACGAAACGCTTTTTCTTAACTTGGATACAGACTAACAAAAAGCTCCAAACTTATATATCATTTTACTCATATTTATGTTATAATTCTCACATGATTGTTTATTTGACGAACCAGACAAATTTTAGGGATTTTTTTGTGCAAATATTACAATAGACGAGGAATGAGATATGCCATATGTAGATAAACAGAAGCTTTATTATCAGGATTTTTTGAGACGGGAAAATAATACCAGACATCACAGATATGATGAAGAACTGATTCTTTATGACCGGGTAAAATCCGGGAATATGGAGGAGATCGAGAGCAGCGTCAGGATGTTCACCTCCGACCTGCCCGGGCATCTCTCCGATGATCCTATTCGGAATTATAAATATATGTTTGTGGCCTCTACCACACTGACCACACGGTTTTCCATCGAGGGCGGCATGGATGAGGAGGAAGCCTACACGGCCAGTGATCTGTATATCCAGCGCATGGATTCCTGTGAGGATGTGAAAAGCATCGTAATATTGTACCGGGATATGCTCACTTATTTTACCAACTCCATGAATCTGCTAAGGAAAAAAAGCGTATTTTCCAAGCCTGTGATTCAATGCATGGATTATATCTATTATCATCTGCACGAAAAGATAACCGTGGTGCTGCTGGCCGAGCATGTGAATCTTCATCCCAATTATCTGTCCGGCCTGTTTAAACGCGAAACCGGTCAGACTATATCGGATTACATCGCAGGCCGGCGGATGCAGGCGGCCAAGAACATGCTTTTATATTCCGACACCAGCTGCGCTGAGATCTCATCCATCCTGGCTTTCAGCTCTCAGAGTTATTTTACCAAGCTGTTTCGCAATATCTACGGCTTTACCCCTAACGAGTACCGGAAACGGTTTTTCCGCTCCGGCTTCAACGCCGGGGATAAAACCGGAAAGAATTCATCTGATAAGCCCGCGGATCGGTAAACCAGACGCGACGGTTTCCGCATAATTGGACAATTTTCTATCCGCAGTTACTATGCGCTGTACTCGTATAAAAAGAACTGCATTTCTTTATCGGGCTGAATCGGTACTTTCACACTTTTTTCCCCGATCCGTGACAAGCCCTTGTGTTCATAGAAACCGTAATTACAGGTGGTGTCAGTAAATAAATAGAAATTTTTAACGCATTGTGATTTCAGATAATTCATAAAATTCCCGAACAGTTTATTACCGATCCCCGCTCCTCTCTGATCGCTGCGGATTACGAACAGGGTCAGTTCACCGTCAAATTGCTTTCCGCTGTCTATCAGAAGGTTGCTGTCTATATCCGAAAATCCCCCAAACATTCTTGCAATAGAACGTCCTTCTCTGGACAGCAGAAGAGCCAGAATCCATGGCAGCTGAGCCAGGCGGTGATGCAGAGTCTTAATTCCCGGCTTTTTACCACGGCCCAGGATAAGTCCTACCGGAGTGCCGCGCTTCTCGGCGACACAGGAATAGGTCTGATCCGCCAGGCATCCCCTCAGATATAGCATCCCCATACGGAAAGCGGTTCGGGGAGAACTGAACTTTTTGTATCCCCAGGTATTGCTGATCAGATCGGCCAGTACCGGGTAATCAGATTTTTGAATCGGCCTGTATGTGACTTTGTTATGCATGTTGTTTTTTATGTTTTGATTAAGATCCATTTTATTTCCTCCTTGACTTTTCTTACTCTGATAGGTATGGTAATCTATACAGTAACTGTAAAGTCAAGTGCCACTATAAAAAAATGTAAGAGCTAATTCTTGATTATAAGGCTAAAAAAGAGGGGAAATACCATGTTCACCCAAAATCTATTTACCGTCGGACAGTTTGCCCGGCTCCATCACATTAACAAACGGACCCTCCACTATTATGATCAGATCGGCCTGTTTTCTCCGGCTTATAAAGGAGATAATCATTACCGCTATTATACTTACCATCAGAGCCCGGAGTTGGAAATGATTCTGACTTTCCGTGACCTGGGTATGTCGATTGAAGAAATCCTCCGTTACCGTTCCCAGAGCTCACCGGAACTGCTGGACCATATCCTCAGTACAAAGATAACTGATATCGACGACACAATACGGAAATTGCAGGAAATAAGGAATCTGCTGACGCAGCGCAAAGACCAGCTGGCCTACTGCAGAGATTGCGATTTGGAGGCAATAACCATCGTGGACTGTCCTGAGGAACTCCTGCTGATCGATCCCTGTATCCCCGGGGAATCGGAAACGTTGACTATGATGGAACAAGTGAAGGAACTGCCGGGCCGGATATTTGGAAATGGCTGCGGAACCATGTTATCTGTCCGAAAGATACTGGCTCATGAATTTGAGACAGACGATTATTTCTTTGTCCGGTTACCCGGCTCTTCTCCCAAGGTGGACTGTCATCGGAAACCAGCCGGAAAATATCTCCGCGCGTTCTGTATCGGAGAATGGGACAGGATACCGGATACCTATATACGAATGGAGCAGTATTCCCTTCGGGAGGGAATCCAATTAAAAGGTTATTCTTATGAAGAAGGCATGAATGAAATGGTGCTGCGCGACATGGGGGAATATATCACTCAGATCTCAATCCTCTGTGGGTAAGATTGGACATTCACGCTTATAATATCTTGTTCAGGAAATCTATGGTCCTGGGATTCTGCGGATGTTCGAAAATCTGTTCCGGCGAACCTTCTTCCACGATATATCCGCCATCCATGAAGATCACCCGGTCGGATACTTCTCTGGCAAAGCCCATCTCATGGGTGACCACCACCATGGTCATACCGTCGGCTGCCAGTTGTTTCATCACCTGAAGCACCTCTCCCACCATTTCCGGGTCCAGGGCACTGGTGGGCTCGTCAAACAGCATGATATCCGGATCCATGGCCAGGGCCCGGGCGATGGCGACCCTCTGTTTCTGTCCGCCGGAGAGCTGTGCAGGATAGACATCGGCTTTATCCGCCAAGCCTACCATTTCCAGAAGCTGCGCGCCCCTCATTTCTGCTTCCTCTTTGGTTTTCCTTCTGAGCTCCACAGGCGCCAGCATGATATTTTCCAATACAGTCTTATGGGGAAACAGGTTAAAATGCTGAAAAACCATCCCGATATTTTCCCGTACCGTATTGATATCCGTCTGCGGATCTGTGATGGGGAAGCCGTCGATGACTACCGTCCCGGCCGTTATCTGTTCCAGCCGGTTCAGACATCTTAAGAAAGTGGATTTTCCTGAACCGGACGGGCCGATCAGGCACACCACTTCCCCCTCTTCGATCTCCACGTCCATGCCCTTTAACACTTCCAGATCCCCGAAAGACTTGACCAGTCCTTTCACCGATACTTTATTTTGCATAGGTCATCCTCCTCTCTATGGCTTTCGCGATCTTTGACAGAACCGTAATGACGATCAGGTACATGAGCGCCACAATCAGCCACATGCGGAAAGCTTCAAAATTCCGTGCGATAATCGCCTTGGCTACTTTAATCAGGTCCGCATAGCCGATGACAGACAGGATCGACGTGTCCTTCAGCGTGATAATGAATTGATTGATAATAGACGGGATCATGGTGCGGATGGCCTGGGGGAGTACCACTTTGCGCATAGCCCTGCCGTATGGCAGCCCCAGACTCCTGGCGGCCTCCATCTGTCCTTGGTCCACCGACTGGATTCCTCCCCGGACGATCTCCGCCATATAAGCTCCTGCGTTCAGGCTCAGAACGATCAGGCTGGCCTGAAAGATGGAGATATTCACTCCGAATCCCTGGGGTATACCGAAATATACGAAGAACGCCAGCACTAAAACAGGAATTCCCCGAATTACATCAACGTAGACAGAGGACAGAATATGCCATACCTTTCCTCTTGCCACCTTCATCATCCCAAAGATAAGTCCCAGCACCGTCGCCAGGATCAGGGACCAGAAGGTAAGCAGCAGGGTCCGCCCCATTCCTTCCAGCAGCCGGGCGTAATTTTCCGTAATCAATTCCAGAATCGTCATTTCTTGTTCCCTTTCCTCTCTTCGTAAATATAAAGGCTTTTGATACAATTCTTCTCATTTTTACCGGAAATGATACAAGAATTGCTATCCCGGCGCGCTCATGCATAAATTCCCTTACTGCAGTAATAATAAAGCTGATGGATAGAAAGCGAGGAAAAATCTATGCTGTTGATACAAAATGGAAATATCTGGACAATGGCAGGTAAAAATTACGATTGCGGATGTGTTCTGATCGAGAATGGAAAAATTAAAGAAATCGCTAAGTGGATCGAGCCTCCCGATAATCCGGATCTTGCGGTTATTGACGCGGCCGGCGCGATCGTAATGCCCGGCATGATAGAGGCTCACTGCCATATCGGCATTATAGAAGAAAAAAAAGGCGCTGAGGGCGATGACTGCAACGAGGCCACCACCCCGGTTACTCCATGGCTGAGGGCCATTGACGCTGTCAATCCGATGGATGCGGCTTTTGACGACACCGCAGCAGCCGGCATCACCGCGGTACAGGTCGGTCCCGGGAGCGCCAATGTGGTTGGCGGCCAATTTTTGGTCATGAAAACCAAGGGCAGCCGCAGAATAGATGATCTGGTCGTCAAAAGTCCCTCGGCTATGAAAATAGCCTTTGGAGAGAATCCGAAAGTCTGCTACGGTGATATGAGCCAGATCCCCTCCACCCGTATGGCGATCGCCGGACTTCTCAGGGAGGAACTATTCAATGCCCGCCAATATCAGCACGAAAAAGAGGACGGTGATCTTGAGAAGGAAAACTTCCGTATGGAGTGCTGGCTTCCGGTACTGCGAAAGGAGATACCGCTGAAAGCCCATGTTCACCGGGTAGATGATATTCTGACCGCGATCCGCATCGCAGAGGAATTTGATCTGGACCTTACTCTGGATCACTGCACAGAAGGCCACCTGATCGCTGAGGAAATAAAAGAATCCGGCTTTCCTGCCATCGTGGGCCCGGAGCTTACTACCCGCTCCAAGATCGAGGTACAATATATGGACTTTAAAACCATCGGCTGCCTTCAGGAGCATGGTGTGCTGACGGCCATCACCACCGACCATCCCGTCTCCCTGATCCAGTACCTTCCCCTCTGCGCGGGTCTTGCCGTAAAAAAAGGCCTTCCCATGGAGGAAGGATTAAAAGCCATTACGATCAACGCGGCCAGAATCTGTGGTGTGGAGGACCGCATGGGCAGCCTGGAGCCTGGAAAGGACGCCGATATCGCCATCTTTGACGGCAATCCCCTGGAAGTGTTTACCTCCTGCCTGTACACCCTGATCAACGGCAGAATCGTTTACCAAAAAGACAATCCGGAAGATCTCCCAGCAGCTCAAAAGCCGGTAACCTGAATCACTCAGGCCCGGCTTTTGGAATCGGGCATACCCCGTTTCTTCATCAGGCATTCTTTCAATGCCCTTTATGTTTTTCTTTCTGCTTTGTGCGATGCTCTTCAAAACGGCGGTCTTTTTCCTCCTCTTTCCGGCTGCGTGTTACCGCCCTGCGTTCCAGCTTATTTTGCTCTCTCATAAGAGCCAGCGCCTGCTGGGCTTTGGTGCCGGTACCTGCCGATCTTTGCTCTTTTGAGATCGTGCGCTTCACCCGTTTGGGATTCCGGGGCATCTGCTTAAAACCGTCCGACGGCAGGGATGGGCTGAACCGCAGGCTTCTAAAGTTCTGGAGCAGAAACGCGTATACCTCATAATCTTTTGGTTCCGCCCCAAAGGTGATCTTACACACCTCATATCTGCCGCTGCTGATCCGCTCATATAACGCTACCCAGAACGGGTCCTCGAAAAACACCGTGAATCTGGTTTCCGTTTTGTCCATCACGACTCCTCCTTACATAAATTTTGAATCGCAAAGAACGGACGACCTAAGGAGGAAGGTTACTGACAGCGGTCTCACTGATCTCTTCCGCTGCGCCCGGACTACCTACCGGGACTGTGTTTTTATCTTCGCAGTTAAATTGTAACATATGGATACTTATTATTCTACCATTGGCTCGTTTCATCACTTTTTTTGGCTCAAATCTGCCTCAAATATTGGATGCATTTTTTTCAATGAATTGCACAAATATATTTACACGGAGCAAATTTTTGACTAAGATAAAAGCAGGGAAGATTTATGAGGAGGAATTGCATATGATAAAACGTGTGTGTGTAGCGGCACTCCTGGTGCTGGCTACAGTATTTGTGTACGGTTGCAGCAGCCCCAAACCGCCGGTAATCAAGATCGGCGGCACAACCTTTATACCGGGCCGGATCACCATGCGTGAACTAAAAGACCATGTGGAACTGATCGATTCCCCGGTCTGCAGGCGTGTCCCGGAATTGGGTGGAATGCAGTATGTGAACCTGCTTCCCATCGGGAAGGGGGATATTTCTTATGGTACCGCCACTCTCATCAATCACACAGAGGAAAAATGTCCAATTGAAGATTGTGAGATCTACGGAATCACCATACAGCTGGAAGGTTCTGACAAACAGAATCCGGAGCACGAGCCCGTGGATATAACGATAAATGATGTGAATCTGTTTGAGCTGGATCACGATGAAATGATCAGGCTGTTCGGCAAGCCGGATCTGGTAGAGGATTCGAACCTCCATTATCGTGTGGGGGATGTAAATTATACCTTCTCCATCAACAGCCAGACAGGAACGATCCGTGCGCTTACTGTGGAGAAAGATTTTGAAGGGCATACATGAGTGGGATGCCAAAAGGTGAGAAATAGTGAACGGAGGAATTCTATGGACATCATACTGAAAAATGAGCTGGACCCTCTTTTTGAAATACTGGGTTTGTTATATCTGTGTCATAATCCCGACTGGAAAGAAGAGACCATCAAATCACTGGATGAGTATGGACTCAAAGGGGATGAGTTTTTCCAGGCTCATATGAAAATATTGGAGACTTACGTAGATACATTTAAAAAATATAAGACAGACGGGCCACAAGATTCTTTCTTTTTTGAACAGGTTTCCGATGATTCCTTTCATCTTCTGATCGCCATGGCCATAGAAAACCGTTATTACTATGATCATCCCGCTGAAATAGACTGTAGCCGGCTGCGGGGATGTCTGGCGTATCTCATAGAGGATCCCCAGGATCATCCTCATCTTCCGGATGAAAAAGATCTGCCCCGATTACCGGACGAACTAGCGATTCTGCAATTTCTGGATTCCGCAGATATCAAGACCGAAGAGAAATGGCACACACTAGAGCTTTTAAGAAAGCCTGATTACTGGATCACCTGCCTTTTTGACACCGTCAGGGCTAACACAGATGCGTATGACAGGGCCATAGCCGCTGTCAAAAAACCTCTGGAAAAACTCTTGAAACGCACCGCCGTATACGAAGACCCCCCATTTTTAAAGATTGCCGGAACCTGCGCAGACACTCCCATCATCTATATCTCACTTGCAGCCCCCATGGTTCTGTTAGTCCTGTATACCCATGGTTACCAGGGAATCCTGCTTGAAACCCTCAGGTCAGAGGATGCCTCCGGCAAATATTCCAGTGAAACCGTCATTCGACAGGCAAAATCTTTAAGCGATAAGAGTAAGCTGGATATCCTGTGTATTCTGAAAAATACCAGTATGTATAATCTGGAATTGGCGGAGGCCCTCGGACTGTCGCCCTCCACCACCTCCCATCACATGAATGCCCTGCTCACCTGTGGGTTTGTGACGGTTGAAAAAAAGGAGGGGAAAGTATATTACTGTCTGGAAAAAGAAAACATTGCCCGGTTCCTGTCTATACTGGAGCATATGTTGTTATCCTGATTTTGATTTTTCACTGTTTATCCATCTGCATAAACTCTCTATATGCAGATGGATTTTATTGTATCGAACCCATCTTCCTAAAGCGTTCATTCCCAATACTAACTTTCCAAACCTTTATTTATCCAATGCTGACTTCCTCAATCCTTACCTCCCCAATCCTTACTTTTTCAAAGTTTTATTACAGTTATAATTTTCCCATTCTATCCATAATAAGGTCCGGAATTGATGCTGTCAATAAATTACTGGAAAAGTGACAAAATCACAAAACCAAAATAGTATTTCGCGTTACCCTCCGCCTGTTTTAAAGCAGGGCCTGACGGAACCAGGAGGCGGGAGCGTCCCTTGAGCCTGGCTTCCCTTTCCCCGGGCGCCGCTGCAATTCAGATCCCTGAAAAAGCATGGCCGAATAGCGGAGGGAGACTCAAGTGAGGATGGAGGCTCACACGCCGACATCCTCACTGTTTTCAGAGGCTCCCGCAGCTGTTTATGAGGTTGCTTTTTCAGGGATCCGAATTGCAGCGGCGCCCGGGGAAAGGGAAGCCGGCTTAAGGGACGTTCCCGCCTCCTGGTTCCGTCAGGCCCGGCCCCATAATAAACAGTATAAAAGGAAAAGTTAAAAAAAGATTGACAAATACTACGCAGGTCCGTATACTTTAAGCAATTAGAGTAAAAAACCATTGACCGGGAAGAGTAGAACTTGGAAAGGCATTCCAGAGAACCGCAGGGGCTGAGAACGCGGTATGCCGGAAGAGATTCGAATGGGCCTGGGAGGGCTTAAGCGAAAGCGGTGGCGCGAGTAGCTTTGGACGGGTTCCCCATCCGTTATCAACGGGGTGCATATGATAGTATGTAACAGAGCGGGTGTCACAAAAAGACATCAATCAGGGTGGTATCGCAGAAGCGCAGCTTTTGTCCCTTTCTTTTAGAGGGATGGAGGCTTTTTTTATTGGTATAAATAGTAACATTTGTTTTTTTATGAGATGGAATGGGGATCACCCATGGTAAAGGAGTGAATGATCTATGGATAAAATGAATCTCACCTATGAAGAAACCAAAACTTTTCAGACAGAATATGACCTGGTGCCGCTGTGCAGGGAAATCTATGCAGATGTCATTACTCCCATCAATCTGCTGAAAAAGCTTTCTATGCTGGATCAGAACTTTTTCCTGTTGGAAAGCGTGGAGGGCGGGGAACAATGGGGGCGGTACTCCTTTCTGGGTTACCAGCCGCTGATGCATATCACCTGCAAGAGCGGCGAAACCCGGATCAAAAGCGGGGAAACCGAACGGAGGAAAACGGGCCGACCCATGGAAATCCTGCGGGAACTATTGTCCGGATACCGGGCGCCCCGCATCGAAGGCCTGCCGACTTTTACCGGGGGCTTCGTGGGTTATTTCTCTTATGAGATGATCGCCTATGCGGAACCCAAACTCAAGATCAAGGACAGCGGATTTCAGGATCTGGATCTGATGCTGTTTGATAAAGTGATCGCCTTTGATCATCTCCGCCAGAAGATCTGTGTAATCGTCAATGCAAAGCTAAAAGATCAGGAACAGGGGTACCGCAGGGCTGCGCTGGAGATCGATCAGCTGATTCACATGATCTGCGGTCCCATGCCGGCGGAAAAACCAAAAGAACCGGAGCCTGACATCCCCCGGTTCATCTGCAATACATCCCGGAATGACTATCTGCAAATGGTGGAAAAGACGAAGCATTACATTCGGGAGGGAGATATCTTTCAGGGTGTGATCTCCAGAAAATTCACGGCGGATTACAGGGGAAGCCTGCTGAATATGTACCGGGTGCTGCGCACTACGAATCCATCCCCCTATATGTATTTTATACAGAGCGGTTCCCTGCAGATCGCAGGTGCCTCTCCGGAAACTCTGATCAAACTGGTAGATAACAAACTCACCACCTTCCCTGTGGCAGGTACCAGACCCAGAGGCAGGACCAGGGAGGAGGATGAACGGCTGGAAAGAGAACTGTTGGCCGATGAAAAAGAACGTTCTGAGCACAATATGCTGGTGGATCTGGCCCGAAATGACGTAGGAAAGGTAGCTGCATTCGGAAGTGTCCATGTGGAGGATTACATGAAGATACACCGTTTCTCCAGGGTCATGCATATCGCATCGGTGGTCAGCGGCACGCTGGATGAGAGGATGGATGGATGTGATACCATAGAAGCCCTCCTTCCGGCCGGGACCCTCTCCGGTGCGCCAAAATTCCGGGCCTGTGAAATCATCGATGAACTGGAGCCTGAGGCCAGAGGGATCTACGGCGGCGCCATTGGATACATAGATTTTTCCGGCAACCTGGATGTATGCATCGCGATCCGGACCGCGGTAAAAAAAGACGGTAAAGTGTATGTGCAGGCCGGGGCCGGTATCGTGGCGGACAGTGTTCCGCAGCTGGAGTATGAGGAATGTGCCAATAAGGCCCAGGCTGTGATGGAGGCTCTTCGAAGGGCCGGGGAGGTGACGGAATATGATTTTGCTCATTGATAACTATGACAGCTTTTCTTATAACCTGGTTCAGCTGGTGGGAAGTCTGATAACTGAGGAAATCCGGGTGATCCGGAACGATGCGTGGACGGTAGAGGAAATACAAAACGCAGCCCCCTCCCACATTCTTCTGTCCCCCGGCCCCGGGAGGCCGAAGGACGCCGGTATCTGCGAGGAAACCGTGCGCAGATTAAAAGGCAGGATTCCCATACTGGGTGTCTGTCTGGGTCATCAGGGGATCTGCGAAGCGCTGGGCGCACGTATCACCTATGCCCCCAAACTGATGCATGGAAAGCAGAGCGTGATCCGGATCGACACACAGAATCCGTTGTTCTCGGGTCTTCCGGAAGAAATCCGGGTGGCCCGGTACCACTCTCTGGTCGCGGATCCGGACACCCTTCCGGAAGAGCTTCAGATCATCGCCCGGACCCAGGAGCAGGATATTATGGCAGTCTGTCACAGGGAATACCCCGTCTACGGCCTGCAATTTCATCCGGAATCTGTCCTTACGCCGGACGGAGCCTCTATTATGAAAAATTTTCTAAACTTGCATGCGGAATCATTGCTGAGTTAAAAGCGATGTAATCTCTGAGTTAAATACTATAATCTCTGAGATGAATACCGAGTTTTATACTGAAAAATTACTGAATAATCACTGCGTAAAACTAAATCACTAATGGTGTACGTAGAAAATAATAAAAATCGGAGGAAGAAAAAATGATCAAAGAAGCAATCTACAAACTGGTAAACAATGAAGATTTATCCTATGAAATGGCGGAACAGGTGATGGACGAAATCATGGATGGGGAAGCTTCCCAGATCCATATGGGCGCGTTCCTGACCGCTCTGCGCATGAAAGGGGAAACCATCGACGAGATTACCGCCTGCGCGGCCGGAATGCGCAAGCACTGTACCCGCCTGCTCCACGATATGGATGTATTGGAGATTGTGGGAACCGGCGGAGACGAAGCCAATACCTTTAACATTTCCACCGTCTCCTCCCTGGTGGTATCCGCCGCCGGCATTCCGGTCGCCAAGCATGGGAACCGCAGCGTATCCAGTAAATGCGGCGCCGCTGACGTGCTGGAAGCGCTGGGGGTGAATATTGAGATCAGTCCGGCCCAAAGCGCTGAAATTTTAAAAGAAATCAACCTGTGCTTTATGTTTGCCCAGAAATACCACTCGGCTATGCGTTTCGTAGCGCCGGTCCGCAAAGAGCTGGGCATCCGCACCGTATTTAACATCCTGGGTCCCCTGGCCAATCCGGCTGGCGCGAACTTCGAACTTCTGGGTGTCTATGAGGAATCCCTGGTGGAGCCGTTAGCCCAGGTACTGCTGAAACTGGGTGTCAAACGGGCCATGGTGGTATACGGCCAGGACGGTCTGGATGAAATTTCATTGAGCGCGCCGACTACCTGTTGTGAGCTGAGGGACGGCGTGGTAAAATGTTATATGATAAAGCCTGAGCAATACGGTTTTACCATGTGTGAGAAACAGGATATGGTCGGCGGCAACCCTCAGGAGAACGCCCGGATCGCCCGCAATATTCTAAGCGGGGAAAAGGGACCGAAAAGGGATGCCGTACTGTTAAACTCAGCCGCCTGCATTTATATGACACAGAATGATGTCACCATGGACCAGGCGGTAGCCATGGCTGCCGATATCATAGACAGCGGAAAAGCGCTGGAACAGCTCAATCGTTTCGTGGAGTTATCCAATACCATCTAAGCGCCCGGATGGCAATCAAATCGCCCGGATGGCAATCAAATTCAGAATAAGAAGCAGGAGAATACAGGCATGATATTAGATACAATCGCAGAAGCAACAGCCCTGCGGGTGACGCAGCAGAAAAAGCAAATACCACCGAAAGAGCTGGAGGAGGCTGCCATTCGGACAGCGAAGGCGCAGCACCACTGCTTTCCATTTGAACAGGCCTTAAGGCAGTGGGATATCAACTTTATCTGTGAGGTAAAAAAAGCTTCCCCGTCAAAAGGGATCATCGCAGAAGATTTCCCTTATGTTCAGATAGCCCGGGAATATGAGCAGGCAGGGGCGGCAGCCGTCTCCGTATTGACGGAGCCCCAGTTCTTTTTGGGAAAAGATGAATATCTGGAAGAAATCGTAAACGCGGTCAAGATACCTGTTCTCAGAAAGGATTTTACCATTGATCCGTACCAGATCTACCAGTCCAAACTCCTGGGAGCCTCTGCGGTACTGCTGATCTGTTCCCTTCTGGAACAGCCGGTTCTTAAGGAATACCTGGATATCTGTCAGCAATTAGGCCTGTCCGCTCTGGTGGAAGCCCATGACGAACAGGAAATTGAAACCGCAGCTGATGCCGGCGCCCGCATCATCGGAGTCAACAACCGGAATCTGAAGACCTTTGACGTGGATATCCAAAACAGCAGGAAGCTGCGGACTCTGGTCCCGGAATCCATTATCTTTGTGGCGGAGAGCGGGATTCGTACCGCTGACGACGTGCAGGCTTTAAGGGATGCCGGAGTCCACGCGGTACTGATCGGGGAAACCCTGATGCGAAGTCCTGACAAACAGAAGATGTTACACACGCTTCGGGGGAATGCTTATGACTAAAGTGAAAATCTGCGGACTGCGCACACCAGATGATATCGGTTATGTAAATCAATTAAAACCGGATTACGCCGGATTCGTATTCGCCCCCGGCAAACGGCAGATCAGCCTTCTGCTGGCGATCCGGATGCGGGTCAGACTGGCCCCACAGATCCAGGCGGTAGGTGTCTTTGTCAATGAGCCTTTAGAAACGGTAGCCGCACTCTGCAGGCAGAGGATCATCGATATCGTGCAGCTTCACGGGGATGAAGATGCCTCTTATATAAGCAGGCTTAAAGAAAAGACATCGGCTCCAATTATCCGGGCAGTCCGGGTTCAGAATAAAGACCAGATCCTGGAAGCGGAACAACTGCCCTGCGATTATCTTCTTCTGGATACTTTCGTGGAAGGGCAATACGGCGGCAGCGGTAAGCAGTTTGACCCTTCCCTGATTCCGGAACAGCTGCAAAAACCCTACTTTCTGGCCGGTGGGCTGGATGAGCAGAATGTATGTGATATCCTAAGCCGGTGCAGGCCCTTTGGCGTAGATGTGAGCAGCGGGGTGGAAACGGACGGCTGTAAAGATTTCGATAAGATCAGCCGGTTCCTGGCGGCAGTCAGACAGAGTACCTGAGCAGAATGCCGGGTGAGATGAAAATAGGGAATAAAGACTTTAAACCGTCTGCACTGACGGTAGAATGGAGATAGCAAATGAAAAAGGGAAGATATGGTGATTACGGCGGACAATATATTCCAGAAACGCTGATGAATGCGGTAATTGAACTGGAAACGGCTTATGAGCACTACAAAAATGATCCGGAATTTAATCAGGAACTGGATGACCTGTTGAAAAACTATGCCGGCCGGCCCTCACTTTTGTATTATGCTGAAAAGATGACGAAAGATCTGGGCGGCGCGCGAATCTATCTGAAACGGGAGGATTTAAACCATACCGGATCTCATAAGATCAACAATGTGTTAGGGCAGGTGCTTCTGGCTAAAAAAATGGGAAAAACCCGTGTGATCGCGGAGACCGGAGCCGGCCAGCATGGAGTGGCTACTGCCACCGCCGCTGCCCTGATGGGCATGGACTGTGAGATCTTCATGGGCAAGGAGGATACGGACCGGCAGGTGTTAAATGTCTACCGGATGGAACTTCTCGGTGCGAAGGTGCACGCGGTAACCAGCGGCACACAGACGTTAAAGGATGCGGTCAATGAGACCATGCGGGAATGGACCAGAAGGGTGGATGATACACTCTATGTCTTAGGTTCCGTGATGGGGCCTCATCCCTTTCCCATGATCGTTCGGGACTTCCAGTCGGTCATCGGCAGGGAGATCCGGCAGCAGCTGCTGGAACGGGAAGGCCGGCTGCCCGACGCCGTACTGGCGTGTGTGGGAGGCGGCAGCAACGCCATGGGCGCATTCTATGAGTTCATTCCCGAGACATCCGTTAGGCTCATCGGTTGTGAGGCCGCGGGTCTGGGTGTGGATACAGACCAGCACGCCGCCACCATCGCTAAGGGGACCAAGGGCATCTTCCATGGGATGAAATCCATCTTCTGTCAGGATGAGTATGGACAGATCGCTCCGGTCTATTCCATCTCGGCCGGGTTGGACTATCCCGGCATCGGTCCGGAGCACGCGATGCTGCATGAGACCGGACGGGCAGAGTATGTACCGGTCACTGATGAGGAAGCGGTGCAGGCGTTCGAATATCTTTCGAGAACCGAGGGGATCATCCCTGCGGTGGAAAGTGCCCATGCGGTGGCATATGCCAGAAAACTGGCACCGGCCATGAAACCGGAACAGATTATTGTCGTCAATCTGTCCGGACGGGGGGATAAGGATGTCGCGGCAATCGCCAGATACAGGGGGGTGCAGATCTATGAGTAGAATATCACAGGCATTTCAGAACAAAAAAGCATTCATCGCATTTATCACCGGAGGAGATCCGAATCTGGAAACCACGGAAGAGCTGATCTGTGCCATGGATCAGGCCGGGGCGGACTTGATCGAAATCGGAATTCCTTTCTCCGATCCGACCGCGGAAGGTATCGTGATCCAGGAGGCCAACGCACGGGCGCTGGCAGCCGGCTGTACTACGGACAGGCTCTTTGAGATGGCAGCCAGGGTACGGCGGCGGACACAGATCCCGCTGGTGTTTTTGACCTATATGAACCCCATCTATACCTATGGAAAAGAGCGGTTTTTCAGCCAATGCCGGGAGGCCGGGATCGACGGGGTGATTATCCCGGATCTGCCGTATGAGGAAAAGGAAGAGGTGGCCCCACTATGTGCGGAATTTGGGGTGGATCTGGTTCCACTGATCGCTCCTACTTCCAATGAACGGATCACCATGATCGCAAAGGAGGCAAAAGGGTTTATCTACTGTGTGTCCTCACTGGGGGTTACCGGTGTGCGCTCGGAGATCCGGACGGATATCGGCGCTATGGTGCGGCTGGTGAAGTCTGTTACCGATACTCCCTGTGCTGTGGGCTTCGGGATATCGACGCCGGAACAGGCGGCAAAGATGGCTGAGGTTTCAGATGGGGCCATCGTTGGAAGTGCGATTGTAAAACTGGTGGCTAAATACGGAAAGGATTGCGTTGAGGCCGTACGTGCGTATGTGCGGTCTATGAAAGAAGCTGTGATGCGGCTGGATGATTTTACAAGTTGACGCAGAGCTGCCTGCTGTGATAAGCTTAACCCGCATGAAAGAACGAACGATACGACAATATAACTGATGGAAATTGCGTATTTTCTATTAGTATCAATCACAAAAGAGAACATGGGCATCCTGCCCTTGTTCTCTTTTCTTATATGGAGGTAAAAGCTTATGATGAAAAAAATTATTTTACTGGCAGCCGCCTGCCTGACTGCTCTGACACTGGCAGCCTGCGCATCAGATCAGATTACAGATCAGGGGACTCCCCCTGCCACAGAAAAGATTCCTTCCGGAAATAATGCGGATGCCGCGGAAAATGCTGATTCCGGTGGACCTGCCAGTGCATCTGCTGGTGAATCTCCCAGCAAATCTAAATCTTTCCGGATTGCCACTGACACTACCTTCTCCCCTTTTGAATTTGAAGATGTGGATGGGAATTTTACCGGTATCGATATAGAGCTTCTTAATGCGATCTCTGAGGATCAGGGATTTACCTTTGAACTGCAGAGCCTGGGGTTTGACGCAGCAGTGACCGCCCTGGAGGCCGGACAGGCAGACGGTGTGATCGCAGGTATGAGTATCACACCGGACAGACAGGCTAAATTTGATTTTTCCGATCCGTATTTTGACTCCGGTATCGTCATGGCCACAGCTAAGGATTCATCCGTGGATTCTTATGAAAAACTGCAAGGCCAGACTGTGGCGGTAAAAAATGGAACGGAAGGCGCTGCCTACGCGGAATCCATCGCGGATACCTACGGATTCACGATAACTGTGTTTGATGACTCTGCAAGTATGTACCAGGATGTCCTGGCCGGCAGCTCGGCTGCCTGCTTTGAGGATTATCCGGTCATCGGTTACGCCATCAGCCAGGGAATGAAAATTCAGATGGTCGGTGAGAAACAGGCCGGAAACTCCTATGGGTTTGCGGTAAAAAAAGGACAGAACGAAGAGCTGCTGAATTACTTTAATCAAGGGCTCCGGAATCTGAAGGAAAATGGGATCTATCAGGAAATCCTGGACCGCTATATTGTAGAATAGATAACTGGTCTAAGCTTTACATTTTGGCTACCCTCTATCCTATATGCTCAGCTGCCTGAAGAGGCCAGATACTTCTCCAGCATATCCAGCTCGTCTGTAAAGATACAGTGTTCCAATGTTTTCTCTTCTATCCCCTGCCGTATATCCTTTATATTCATCCATACCACCCGCTCCACTTCCTCTTCCTGCAGCGAGAGCTGATCCGGTTCCAAGCTTTTTTCCAGCAGATACACCGCACTGATTTCATGATTCCGGAACGGCCTGCCATAGAATTCCCGCTCGACCCTGGACTCATACATTCCCAGAAAATGCAGATCAATTGTATCTGCATAAATCCCCAGCTCCTCACCAAGTTCCCGCACTGCTGACGAGGCATAATCATCTCCCGCCGGAATATGGCCGGCTGAAGAGATGTCATAGCAGCCCGGAAACGCGTCTTTTCCGCGCGCCCGTTTCTGCAGCAGCAGGTCAAAGCTCAGCTCTGCATGACTCTTGCCTGCGTGATTCTGGCCTGCATGACTTCGATCTGCATGCTTTCTGTAAATCCAAACATGGGATGTTCCGTGCAAATCCCCATCCCGGTGGATCAAAGTGCGCTCTCTTACTCTTCCCGTAATTGTACCATCCGGATTACGAATATCGATCAGTTCCATGGCCTGTCCGTCCAGAATGGCTTCTTTCAGCACATTGCGCTCATACCTTAGCTTCAATGAAAAGAACGGATGCCCCTCCCGAATCAGATTCAGGAAAATATGATCCCCTTCCCAGAGATTCAGCTGCTCCACATCCCGTTTTGGCACCCATTCCAAAACCCCCTCATCGCAGGAGATCATTTCCCCCTCGAACGCATCTGCGGTAAACAAACACATATATTCCGGAGGATAATCATCTGCGATAAAGGTCACGATCCCACGGAACTGATAGGATGTTAGTATCAGTCCCGTTTCTTCCTCTGCCTCACGCAGCAGACATTCTTCCGGGCTTTCCCCATGCTCAAAATGACCTCCGATCCCAATCCATTTATCCTTGTTTACATCATTTTTCTTCACGATCCGGTGCAGCATCAGATAACAGTCATCTTTTTCTATGTAGCCAAGCGTGGTCAAACAACTTTTCATAGTTTCCTCCAGTGCCGCATTTACTGCGGCTTAATTCAAGGTATGCGTTTTACGCGTTCCTCCAGTGCCGCATTTACTGTGGCTTAATTCAGGTATGACACCTGAATTCTCTAATACCAACAGTATCAGTATACCGCATTTCCATGCAAAAATAAAGCAACCATGCTCAACTCCAACATCCTATTCCATTAAAAATCACTTTTTTCTCCTCCACTTTGACAAAAAAGCTGAACTTATTATCGCAAGCATGATAGCAAGGAAATTAAGTCCCAACCAGGAACAGTGGATCCCCCCTGAGGCTGTCCGAAAACCAGGGTGCAGCCCGCCAGGCGTCCGCTCTGTACGGACGTATCCTTTGGGGCGCCCGCCAGGGAGAGCGGTGTCTGGGGGCCTCTTCCTCACATAAGGCGCCCGTGTGAAATCTTAATGAAATCGTGCCGTCCGGTTGTGGGCGAAAGACTGCGTTCCGTGCAGTCTTTCGGTGGCTGTTGAGCCGCGAATGCATCCGGCATTCGGGGTGAATCAGCCACGTACCCGCAACCGGACGGCCCGATTTCATTTAGATTTAACCGGGTAACAGCCTTAAGTGAGGAAGAGGCCCCCAGACACCGCTCTCCCTGGCGGGCGCCCCATAGGATACGTCCGTACAGAGCGGACGCCTGGCGGGCTGCGCCCTGGTTTTCGGACAGTCTCCCCTATACCGACTCCTCAAAATAAGCCAGTACCTGCTGTACATCCAGTTCCTCCGTTCCCTGATATGGAAGATCCGGGGCCAATGATGTCACATTGACATGGATACCCACGGACCTCATTTGCGCCGACCGAATGGCTTCAATTCCTGCCTGCGAATCCTCAAAGCCTATACAGGACTGCGGCTGGACGCCCAGATTCCGGCAGCAGTCTAAGAACACCTCCGGGTCGGGTTTCGTTCTAGCGATCTTACCGGCATCCGCAATGTAGTCAAAGACCGGTTTGATTCCCAGACGGGTCAACACCGTATCCGCATTGCGGCTGGCCGATGCCACTGCCAGCAAAAGCCCCCTGGTCCTGGCTTCCCTCAGAAAACCTTCGATACCGGGTAAAATATCCCTGACCGTAATATTTTTTAGGAGATTCTGGTATATCTTATTTTTTATACCGATGATCTGTTCTTTCTCCTGTTCGTTAAAACGCTGCCCTGCCTGATTGGCCTCCAGTATAATTTCCAGGGAACGTCTTCGGCTGACGCCTTTTAACTGCTCATTGGCACTGCGGTCAAAAAAAAGTCCGTGTTCATCGGCGATCTGCTTCCATGCCTGGTAATGATATTCCGCCGTATCTGTGAGCACTCCATCCAGATCGAAAATAAACGCTCTGATCATCTGACTGCTTTCTTTGCCGCTGTCTGGTATCATCGGTTCCATTCTCTTCTCCCCCCTCACATACTACATGATAAGCAGATCCATCACCGCCAGGCGTGGAATGTCTCTGATTATGGTTTTTTCCTGGACCGGAATTCCCGTGCGGGGATTCATCCGGATCCTTTCTATGGTTTCCGTATCCTGGAATACGATATATAGATCCCTGTTCTCCAGCAGCATCTGTCTGGGGTTGGCACCTGCCAGCCGGTGGTAATGGGGTATGCCCATCTTACCGGTTTCCGGATCAAGGGAACAGATGGTCAGTACATCTGCGGATCTGGTCAGCGTGTATAGAAAACGATGATCTGGACTGACAGCCACAGCTACCGGATGGGGATATTGAAAAGATGTGACCGGATCCCGATAATGTCCCAATTCCTTCTCCGGCACAGTAGGCCATTCCTGTACCGGACTATCCCCGGTGCAGGCAAGCACCTTTGGCGTGATCTCCCCAATCACATAACAGCTGGACAGCCCGTTTACCGCCACAGCATTTCTGGGGCCATATCCCTTGGGAATCCGGATCTCCCCTCGTCTGCGTATCTTCCAGTTTTCCTCATCGATCCGGAATATCGAAACCTGATCGGTTCCCCGTTCCGGAACCAAATATTCCGTCCGTTCCATACCGCAGCACAGGGAGTGGGGTGAAACCGTATCCTGGAAAAACGGGATTTCTCCCGCCCCGGTAAACGGATAGAAATCTCTGGGCCTGGTGAGATTCCCCCTATCGTCTCTCTCAAAGAGCACCAATGTGGCCGCATCGAATACCTCCCCGGTCCGGATCGAGCCGTCACGGTCAACGAACACACCACACACGGGAGTCCGGTTGGAACCATGATTCAGCACCAGTGCATAGTGTTCTGACAGCTTCAGATCCAGAGGGAACGCACCAAAGGAATTGATCTGTCCCGCCGGCATAAGTGTTCCCGTCTCCTGATCGATCCTGAACCACAGCACCCGGCCGCCGGGTTCTTCCCGATGGAACCGTGAGATTTCCAGGCAGGCATACAGCATATATTTCTCTGTATCTACCCAGAGTCCGCTGATGCTGTATTCCACGGGGACTCGCTGTATCCGCTCCCATTCCCCCTGGGCCTCCTTATATTCGTAGACACAGACAGCCGCCTCTCCCGGTTCATTGTATGTCTGTGCCCAGTTTCCTGTATAGATAAACTTTCTGCTGCTCATAGGGGCAGAGTCTCTTTTCCCAGTTCATACGCCATGAGCAGCGCCCGCTTGCAGACATCCGGTCCATACAGCAGATGGTAATGTCCGGGGCACAGAATATCCTCATGCAGTCCGGACGCTTTTTCCAGAGACTTCAGATAATCCTGTCGGGAAAAATCGGGGGCGCCCGTCCAGGCCAGCATCACTTTTATATCGTCCTCCGGCGCCGCCGGTTCGACAGCCAGGAAGTCTCCCAGGAATAATATCTTCTTATCGTGGAGGCTGGCCTCATACATCATCGATCCCCGGCTGTGTCCAGGCACGTGAAGCACTCTGATCCTTACATCCCCGAAGGAAAGCACCTGCCCGTCCTCCAGGACTTCATCTACCTTACAGGGCCTGAACTCCCTGCCAAACAGGTATCCGATACAATTCCTGTCCCCCTCCTCCATAGCCTTGGCATCACCCGGTCCGGCCAATATACGGGAGCCAAGTTCTCTGGCCCTCCAGGCGTTCCCCGCATGATCAAAATGACAGTGGGTAAACAGGGTGTGGGTGACCGGAAGCCCATCCAGTCCCCAGAATCGGAGCATCTGCTCCATTTTCTCCCACTGAAGGTCAGAGAATCCCGCATCGATCAGTATCAGCTGTCCTCCTGCCCGAATGACATAACTGTTGGAATTCGTTGCCAGCGGTACCCCGCTTAGCTGATATACATCTGTCATAATCTGCATAATCACACCGCTCTTTCTCCTACAGAGGCAGATCCCACATTCCACAGAAAGGGTCCACCGGACTCACTCCCAGGAAGGGGCTTCTGCCCATGATCTTTTCCACAACCGCTTCTCTGGTGTAGTCGGATTCACTGTAGGCATTGATGTAGGTACTGACCATGGGAATATCCATCAGCATATAAGGGCTGTTAAAGGAAATGGCCATGGTCGGTATCTCCTTCGTGTAGCAGGGTATCTCCCCGCACACGATGGACTGCCAGTTGATCCGGTATCCGGTGTGAGCGCCTATAAAATAGAGCATCAGGTCATATTTTTCCTTTAAAGGCCGGATACCGGTACCGGTCTTGCCGATTCCCGGCATCTCCTCCAGATCGATTTCGGACACCTGGAATCCCTCCGCTTCCAGGGATTCACGGAATTTCTGATACTGGGGATTGTTATCATATCGTCCGGCCTTTTCTCCTTCCAGGGGAATCAGCAGCAACCGTTTATATTTTTCTGGTGACAGCGGCAGCAGTCCGTTTACATCCTTTACCAGGGTTACGGCCTGATCCGCGCATGCTGCGGCCCATGTTCTGTGCTCTTCACAGCAGACGATCTCCTGACCAAAGTCCGCTCTTCGTTTATTGTTCTTTTCATGCAGCCGAAGCTTTGCCTTCAGAGCCAGAATTCTGGTGACAGCCTCATCCAGGCGTTCCTGTGTAATGATTCCGTCTCTGACTCCCTTTCGCATGTACTCCACATCTTCCCTGTGGTTGATGGTAAACAGGAACATATCCACTCCGGCCGCGATACAGAAGGGCACCGCCTTTTCCCGCTCCATGGAAGTCATGAAGCCCGTCATATGAGTATCATCCGACACGATCAGGCCGTTAAAGCCCAGCCTGTCCCGAAGCAGTCCCTGCAGAAGCTCTCTTGAAAGAGAAGCCGGAAGGATCTCCCGGTCTTTAAGACCTGGATTCAGGAATCTGCTGTATGCCGGGCACATAATATGAGCCGCCATGACTGCGTCTGCGCCGAAAGCAATGAGTTCCCTGTATATTTTTCCAAAGGTTTTATCCCACTCTTCAACCGTACAGCTGTTCACTGTGGCTACCTTATGCTGATCCCGGAAATCTTTCCCGTCGCCCGGAAAATGCTTGATGGTGGCGGCCAGATTATACCGATGGACACCCTCTATATACCCCTTTGCCATACGGATAATTTTATCCGGATCTGAACCGTAGGTACGGGTGTTGGTCACCGTACTCAGATAATTCTCATCAATATCCACGATCGGCGCGAAGGACCAGTTGAATCCAAGTGCCGCTCCCTCCCGGCCCGCGATGATACCCAGCTGTTCGGCACACGCATCGCTGTCGGTGGCCGCCACCTGCATCTGTGTTCCATAATAGGTCCCGTTGCTGATTCCCCCGTTTCCGCCCCGCTCGAAATTCGCGGCGATCAGAAGCGGGATGTCCGAGCGATCCTGAACAATCTGTGTGAACTTGTTTAAGTCCTCCGCTGTGTTTGGCCGGAACATGACTCCGCCGGGTTTGATCTCGCTGAAGATCACGTCGCTCTCCTCAGAGGTACAGTTCCAAAGTGTCTCGCAGAAGAGCTGCCCGATCTTCTCCTCTACCGTCATTCCCGCCAGAGTATCCATAACCCAGCGTTTCTGATCCTGATCCAGAAAAAACGGATTTTCTGTTAATGCCACCATATATTTTCGCATCTCCTTTTCCCAGATTACGCTTTGCTCTATCCGATCCGGGGTCTTTTATTTTGCAGCCGCCCAGGCATCCAGCTGGTTTTGTTTCTCTTGCATATATTCCTTCAGCCCCGCTGCATATAATGCCTCGTTCATCTCAGCGATGGATGCGTCCACATCGGATGCGAATCCCCACTCGATCATCATACGGTACTGAGCGGTAACTGAGGTTAGAGCGGTATATTCCGAAGTAACATTGGCGGAATCAAAGGCGAATCCCAGCGCTGCTGATTTGTTTGCGCTCTTATTCCAATCCATGAGGTCCGTATAAAGGGTCGCTTCATCCCCCTTCCAGACTGCGGAGAGCATAGCGTTGCCGGATTTCCATGCGGTTTTATCCGAATACCCCTGCGTATCAGGGCCATCCGTGGCGAAGCCGTCCGCATCCAGTACCCAGTTCTTTCCTTCCACTCCATAGTTGAGCAGGTTGACCAGATCCGCATCCGTGTACAGCAGATTCAGGAACTGCATGGCCATTTCAGGGTATACCGAATTCTCCGGGATGACCCAGCTCCAGTTCTGTACTTTGGAGGTATAGGAGATAGGCTCTCCCAGAACCGCCACTTCCAGTTCTCTTCCGGCGAGCAATTCATTTTCCGTCAGGGCTCCGGGCTTATATACATTCTGGTAACTGGCCACCACGCCGCTCTTCATCAGTGCCTGGCCCCCGTTTGCCTCGTCGGTGATAATATCCGGATACACATAGCCCGCATCATTCCATTCTTTCATCATTTTACAGAAATCCTTATACTCGGAAGACTCGAAGAGATTGGAGACTGTCAGCTTACTGCTGTCCATCAGCACACCCAGCTTATCCGTCAGCGGATCCTGAATCCCGTCATCACTCATATAATACCCTTCCGGTTTCACTCCGGCGTTGCAGGCCAGGTATAGATTGGGATAAGCTTCTTTTATTTTTGCAAATACAGGGGTCAGATCCTCGTATTTATGTACTGTGGACAGGTCAATCTTAAGTTCATCGATGATGGCTTTGTCAAAATAGTAAGCGGATTGGCCAGCCAGATCCCGCACCGTGGTCACACCGTATACTTCCCCGTTCACGGTAGTCCCTTCCAGGTAGTCTCCCAGTGTGGCCTTGATATCCTGCCCATACTCATCCAGCAGGCTGTCCAGTGCTTTTAGCTGGCCTTTCCCGACGGCTCCGGCGATGCCTTGGCGGAACATGCCGAACATACAGTCGACCTGCTCACTGGGCGAGGCCAGGGTCAGTGCCATCTGATCCTGAATATTGCCGTAGGTATAAGGGATAAAGGTTACGGTACAGCCCAGTTTTTCTTTCGTGATTTCATTGAGTTTCTCCGACACCGCATCGATATCGGCAGGTACTTCCAGATAGGCATAGGTGACGACCAGATTTGGCATCTCGCCCTCTTTCGTCTGGGTCTCTCCTGCGGTCTCCTCATTTGCAAAATCCCCCGCACTTTTGTTCTTAGTTTCTGCTGCCTGGCTGCCTGCACAGCCTGTGAGCGCTGTCATAGTCATTGCTGCCGCCATCAGTAAGGCCATTAATTTTCTTTTCATGTTTTTCCTCCTTAAAAATCATTGCTTTCTGGTATGTAAAGTTTCTATATGCAAGGTTTCTATATCAACCTTTTACACCGCCCATTACGATTCCCTTTACGAATCCTTTCTGCAGGAAGGGATACGCGATCAGAACCGGAAGTGTGCCCACCACCGCTATGGCCATCCGTACCGTATTGCTGGGCAGCGTGGTCATACTGGACACGGATCCGCCCATGGTGGACAACGAGGTAATACTCTTGATCATTTCATTTAACACATTCTGAATACTGTAGAGGCTTGAGTCCGTCAGATAGATCAGCCCGTTGTTCCAGTCATTCCAGTAGGAAAGCCCGATGAACAATAACAATGTGCTGACAATGGGTTTCGCAAGCGGCAGGACGATTCTGGTGAATATCCCGATTTCACTTGCTCCGTCGATCCTGGCCGATTCTATGATCTCCAGCGGAATGTTGGATTTAAAATAAGAGCGGGCCATAATCACAAAAAATGCCTTTACCATCAAATTGGGAATCACCAATGCCCATATGGTGTTCTTTATATGGAAGATGGTAGTCCACATGATATAACTGGGAACCAGTCCCCCATTGAACAGCAGGGTAAACAGTACATAGAACGAAAATACTCTTCTGCCCGGAAGATCCGGCCTGGACAGCGGGTAAGCCAGCATGAGCGTCATTGCCAGTCCCGCCAGGGTGCCAAACACTGTGACAAACAGGGATATGCCATATGCATGCAGGATCTTGCCGCCCTGCCCCAGCAGATACCGGTACGCATCCAGGCTCCATGCCTTGGGGAAGAACGAGTATCCTCTCAGCGCGATCGTGCTGTCGTCCGTAAAGGAAGAGATAATCAACAGGAGAAAGGGGATCAGGCAGCTCAGGGAACAGATCCATAAAACCGCATGTTTTAGTACACTATAAATGCCGACTTGTCTTTTCATCTTCACATCTCCTATATAATAGCGTCATCCGGACTGATCTTACGGACCAGGGCATTGGCCGCCATGATTACGAAGAACCCGACCACCGCCTGATAGAGCCCTGCCGCCGATGACATACTCACATCCCCCAGCTCCAGAAGACCACGGTATACATAAGTATCCAGAACATTGGTCACATTCAGAATTGCTCCTGAATTCTGCGGTACCTGATAGAACAGGCCAAAATCCGAGTAGAAGATTCTTCCCACATTGAGCATGGTCAAGGTGATAATCGTGGGTTTTAACAGCGGAATGGTGATATAGCGGATCTTCTGCCAGGGTGATACCCCATCCAGTTGGGCCGCCTCATAGACGGAATCATCAAATCCCAGGATGGTAGCCAGATAGATGACGCTTGCATACCCTGCGTTCTTCCAGGTATTGACAAATACCAGGATAAACGGCCAGTATTTGCTTTCCAGATACCAGTTGACGGAATTCTTACCCATTTCCTGCAGGAGCCCTTTGTTGACGAGCCCATTGCTGCCCAGAAATGCATATACCAGGTAGCTGACCACCACATAGGATATGATATAGGGAATCAGCAGACAGCCCTGGTGCACGGAACGCATTTTCCTGCTTCTCATCTCTGACAGGAAGATAGCCAGTGCCACCGAAACTACCAGACCCAGGATAATAAATACAAGATTATACAGGATCGTGTTCCGGGTTATAATCCAGGCATCTTTGGTGGCAAACAGATATTTAAAATTCTCTAATCCGCACCAGGGGCTGGACCAGATACCGGTTCTGAAATTCACCTTCTTAAAGGCGATCACCAGGCCTGCCATCGGCAGATAATTATTAATCAGCAGATAGATGAGTCCCGGCAGCATCAGCAGATACAGATACCGGTAACGCCATGCCATTTTTCTCTTTTTCATACTCCATCATCCCTTCTATCCTCCAGATTTCTGTGGATCCATGCCGTATCCATCTCATCCGGATAATCATCCCAGGTGTTTTCATCCGGATAGGCCGGGACCGGTTTTCTGGATTCCTCTTTTCGATATGCAAACTGCCCCAAATATTTCCGGTCTTCCTCCTGCGTAAGCGGCGGACGGCAGTTGGATCGCTGCATGTCATGTACCCAGCCCTTTTCCCGGTCTGCCTTAACTGTTCTCTGCCACTCCCCATATAGGATCCTCCACTCGCCGTGCTGCCTTAAGTGGCCTCCTGGTATGTAGCCCATACTCCAGATCGCCATGGGTGGTTCCCGGTGTATGGAAAGGCCTTCATAGCCGAAAGAGGTGAAGACCGCCCGGGCTTTGTCATTTTCCCGGTTCACTTGAATGACCGGTGTCAGCAGCGGGTGGATCAGGGTGTTGCCCTCCAGGCTGTCAACTACGGGCTGAATTCTCGCCCTGCGTATAGCCTCCATATCCACCCCAGGGTGTTCATCCGCATACAGCTCTCTTCTCCTCTGCCCAATATGCTGGTCGTCATGATAACGGTAAAAGATTCCCCGCAGGTTTCGGATCTCCCAGACAGACAGCTGCAGGTCCAGCCTTTTTTCCCAATCCGCCAGCTGATCCGGCGGCAGTTCTCTTAACTCATGCAATAACTGTTCGAATGTTTTCCTATTATTCATACCGTCTCTATCACTCTTTCTTTTTCTTCAGCATCCAGTCCTCCCCATCCCATGTCTGATAGGGTCTGGGATACATGGGGATGCATTCTCTGATCGAATATGGAGTATAGGGATTGTGGTAGGTGGACTCCTCCGCCAGCGGATGGACCGGAAGGTTTGGCCGGTTCTCCAGGCTTACATCCTGTACCCATCCTTTGTGATAATCACACTTCATCAGCCGGAACCAGTGAAAATGCCAGATCTTCCACCTGCCATCCTCGTAGATAAAATCGGCGCCGATGATTCCCCAGTTCCAGATGGCCTGGGGATCTTCCCCCTCCCGGGGCAGCGCCCCGATTCCAGGACACACCCACTGGGTACGGGCTGTCGCAAGGTCCTTCGCTACCTCGATAATCGGTGAGGCCAGCTGGATATCCATCAATTCTCCCGGCTCACACCTCGAGGGCATCAGGTAAGTAATTCCCTCCCGGATATTCTGTCCCCGAAAGACCCCCTCGTCGGCGATTTCAAGAGAGGCGTCCTCCCTGCTGCTGAAAAATGAGAGTACCTCCTCCGGCTTCCGGTAATTATAGGACAGCACGCAGCATCCCATATTGTTTTGTATCTCTGTGTAGGCCTCCAGCCGAAGGATTTTATCCGCGACCCTTTTTGCCTGCTCCTGTACGAATACGTTCTCCATATCTTTATCCTCTGCTCTGCCTTATTTTATAGATTGTTCTATCCTGTTTGCTTATCTGTATCATATCGAATATTCTTCCATTTTGCTATTCCATAAAGTGACACGTACCCTGCATAAAAAAGTTACCTATTGCACTCTGTTCTGAATCCGTTTATTGACTCTTTTTTAAAAATAAATTATGATTCTATTAAATAGAAATGTAGGATGCATACGGAACAAGCCGCAGAAAACGGCCGGGGAGGAAGATATGAAGCTATCATCACAGATCGACAGCACCAGAGCTGCTGCCAACCGAAACCTGTATATGGCCTATGAGGAGCTGATCCAGCTCCCGGAGGATCTGGGCTATAAGACCGTGTTCGAACCCGGAACCCAGGAGGAACATCACCAGATCACCCGTCCCATCATCGCTTCCGTCAATAATCTCCAGAAAAACGGCCATATGAAAAATATTATCTACTCAGACGGAAGCCCCACCACCATCGAGTTGACCAACAAAAGCATCAACTACCGGTACAATGACTTCTTCCAGATCAGCTATGTGCTGTGCGGAAAAATCGTGTACCACATCCGGGATGCCCAGGTTACAGTGGAGGAAGGCGGGGTTCTGCTCATCGATGACAACACCTACTATTGCGAGGATATCAAGCTGTCCGAGGGAACAATCATCAATATTTCCGTTTCCGTATCCGTCATCAATGAAATTTTTCTGACCTATGAGAACGAGGATACCCTGCAGGGCTTTTTACACCGAAGCTTTATCAAAGAGAAAGGTAAGCAGAACATGCTGTACTTTTTCCCAAAGAAGCCGGAAGAAAGCTTGATCATCAGCAACCTGATCTCCGATATCCTCTTCGAGATCAAGGACAAGAAGCGGGGTTTTGAATATATCTGCAAAGGATATTTGGTCAGGCTGATGGACAATATCGCCTCTGAATATGAGTATTCTTATACGCGGGAGGAAAAAGATTTCTTTCGGAAATATCTGTTTGACGAAGTAAAGAATTATATCTTTCAGAACTATCAGAATATGCAGATTCAGGATCTCATCGATCACTTTCACTATCAAAGAAATTATTTTAACCGGCTGATCAAGGATTTTACCGGGATGACCTACTCGGATTATCTGATTGAGGTGCGGATCCTGCACGCCAAGCATCTGCTCGAGACTACCCGCTCAACCGTCGATGAGATCATGCTGGAGGTAGGCTATAACAACAAAGGGTTCTTCTATAACAGTTTCAAAGAACGGGTGGGCTTAAGCCCGGCTGGGTTTCGGAAAAGCCTGAAGAGGGACGATTAATGTCCGGCACCGGCACACCGGGGATCGGCATGATAAATCGCCGTTTCCCGGTATATTCCGTTTATTCGCAAAATCAGAAACTCTTTTCCAATTTCTCCAGCATCTCATCCACATGTTCTTTCCCGATCACCAGCGGAGGCACCAGCCGCAGCACGTCGGAGGCCGCCGTGATCACGATCAGGCCATTATAAAGCGCACGTTTCACGATATCTCCCACAGGACGTCCTTCGACCACCAGTCCCTGCATCAGGCCTTTTCCACGTCTCGCCCTGATAAAATCATATTTATCCACAAGCAGATCCAATTTTTCTTCCAGATAGGTAGATATCTCCCGGACATGCTCCACGATATGACGTTTTTCGAAGATAGTAAATACCGTGCTGACCGCTTCACAGGCCAGCGGATTTCCGCCGTATGTCGTGCCGTGATCCCCGGGTACCAGGGATGCCCCCGCCACTTTCTCATTTAACACAAAGGCTCCTACAGCGATACCGCACCCCAGCGCCTTAGCACAGGTCATCACATCCGGCTGAACGCCGTAATGCTGCCAGGCGAACATCTCGCCGGTTCTTCCCATACCGCACTGTATCTCGTCAAAGATCAGCAGGATATCCCGCTCCTCGCAGATGGCCTTCACCCCATCCAGGAACTCCTGGGCAGCGGGGTAGATCCCTCCTTCTCCCTGAACCGGTTCCAGCAGGATCGCGCAGGTTTTTTCCGTAAGCTCTGCCTTCACACTTTCCAGATTGTTGAATTCCGCAAAACGGATTCCCCCGATTAAAGGCTTGAACGCTTCCTGATAATGCGGATTTCCTGTGACGGACAGGGCTCCCATACTACGGCCGTGGAAGGAATGGTTCATGGCGATAATCTCATGATCCGTGCTGCCGTCTTTGAGGTACGCGTATTTTCGCGCCACTTTGATAGCGCCTTCGATCGCTTCCGTTCCGCTGTTCGTGAAAAATGCCTTATCCATTCCGGCTGCCTTTACCACCTTTTCGGCTGCTTTGGCTGCGGGAAGATTATAATACAGATTGGACGTGTGGATCAGTTTGTCGATCTGTCCTTTCAGCGCGTCATTATACTCTTTGTCCTGATAACCAAGGGCGAACACGGCAATACCGGCAGCGAAATCCAGATATTTCTTTCCTTCCACATCGTACAGATACACGCCCTCCCCCTTATCCAGAACGATCTGGTAACGGTTATAAGTATGCAGGATATACTGTTCGGCCTGGCTGATTATCTCACTGTTTTTCATGATAATACCTGCTTTCTGCTTCGCCTATGATAGCGGTTCCAATCCCTTTGTTGGTAAAGATCTCCAATAACAGGCAGTGGGGAATCCGGCCGTCCATGATATGAACCCGTGACACTCCGCTTCTAATAGCGTCGATACAATTTCCCAGCTTCGGAAGCATACCGCCTCCGATGTTCCCATCAATAATTAACTGTTCTGCCTCGCTGACCGTCAGCTCCGAGATCAGGGAATCTTTATCCTCATAATCTTTGTAGACCCCCTCAATATCGGTCAGGAATGCCAGCTTTTCAGCATTCATGGTCTTGGCGATGGCACAGGCCGCGTCATCGGCGTTGATATTGTAGGTGTGGAATTCATCGTCCATCCCCACCGGGCATACGATCGGAAGGAAATCTTTTTCCAGCATGTCATAGAGGATCTGTGGATCTACTTCTTTGATCTCTCCCACAAAACCAATGTCCTGGCCGTCTGAATATTTTTTGTCTACCTTCAGCAGGCCGCCGTCCTTGCCGCTGACGCCGACTGCCTTCACACCCAGGCGCTCCACAAGGGTCACCAGCTCTTTGTTGACTTTATTTAATACCATCTCGGCAATTTCCATGGTTTCCCCGTCGGTTACCCGCAGGCCGTTGATAAATTTCGGCTCCATACCGACTTTGCCGACCCAGCGGCTGATCTCTTTTCCGCCTCCGTGTACAATGATCGGTTTGAAACCAACCAGTTTTAACAGCGTCACATCCTGGATTACATTGTTTTTCAGCTCACCGTCCACCATGGCGCTGCCGCCGTACTTTACAACGATGATCTTCCGGTTAAAACGCTGGATATAGGGCAGCGCCTCGATCAGAACCTCCGCCTTTTCCAGATATTTATGCATATTTTCTCTCATGGTACTTACTCCTTTATGAATGCAGTCTATTCTTTTTATGAACGGTAATCCGCATTTATTTTTACGTAGTCATAAGTCAGATCACAGCCCCAGGCGGTTGCGGAGGCTTCGCCCATTTTCACATCCGCGGCAGCGGTCACAGCCGGTTCGGACAGAATCCTTGTGGCTTCCTCTTCGCTGTAGTCTAAAGCGGTGCCGTCCTTTACGATCTGGATCTTACCCGCCGCGCTTTCGAAAAAGAGATCAACGTTCTCCGGATCGAACTGCACACCGGAATATCCCATCGCGCACAGGATACGTCCCCAGTTGGCGTCATGGCCGTAGATCGCGGCTTTCGTCAGGCTGGATGTCACAATGGATTTGCTCAATCTAACCGCGTCCGCTTTCGAAGCGGCGCCTGTTACCTTGACCTCGAACAGGGCGGTGGCCCCTTCCCCGTCTCCTGCCATGTACTTGGCCAATGTCTCATTTACATAGTGAAGGGCTTCCAGAAATGCCTCATAGTCCGCATTTTTTTCTGTTATCTCCGGATTTTCCGCCATACCGTTCGCCAGTAGCAGAACTGTGTCGTTGGTGGAGGTGTCACCGTCCACCGATATCATATTATAGGTATCCTGGATATCCGTACTCAGCGCTTCCTGGAGCAGTTCCTTTGTGATCACCGCATCCGTGGTGACAAAGCTTAACATCGTGCACATATTGGGATGGATCATACCCGATCCCTTACACATGCCTGCGACCGTAACCGTTTTTCCGCCGATTTCCACGGTGGCAGCCGCCTCCTTGGAAATAGTGTCCGTTGTCATAATGGCCTCCGCCGCCAGCTTAGCCGCTTCTCTGTCCTGGGCCAGCAACGGGACCATACCGGTCACTCCGGCCGTGATACGTTCCATCGGAAGCTGCATTCCGATCACTCCTGTGGACGCCACCAACACAGCATCTGCCGGTATCCCCAGCAGTTCTCCCGCTTTCACGGACGTCTCTTTACAATACCGCATTCCCTCTTCACCGGTACACGCATTGGCAATTCCCGCGTTTACGACTACCGCCTGCGCATAGGGGGAGTTTTTGACAATCTGTGCATCCCACTTTACGGGAGCCGCCTTGACCACATTTGTCGTAAAGGTTCCGGCTGCTTTACATGGGTTTTCACTGTAGATCATGGCCATATCTTTCCGGTTCTGGTATTTGATGGCCGCTGCTGTGCTGGCTGCTTTAAAACCTTTGGGAGCCGTAACTCCGCCATCGATTATTTTCATAACACACATCTCCTCCTATTTATCTCTGTAGCTTATCTGTCATATCCGCCAGAAGCCTTGCCTCTTCTTATTCCACGAATGTGGTGACATTTTCTTCATTCAGGGACATATCATAATAATTCAGATCCGTCCGGTACGCGAAGCCCTCTTTATTCCAGAACAGATTGCCGATTTCATTTCTGCGGAACGCGATCAGCGTGACTTTGTTGATCTTTTCTTTTTTCAGTGCTTCCATGGCCGTGTCAGCCATCTTCGTGCCAATCCCCCGGTGCCGGTAGCCCTCTTCCACACAGACATGGTAGAAACACCCGCGGCGTCCATCGTGTCCGCACAGGATACTTCCTACTATCTTTCCATCCTCCTGCGCTACCACACTTAAACCCGGATTCCGGTTCAGGAACCGGGCAACTCCTTCCCGGGAATCATCGATACTGCGTATTCCCAGTCCCTGTATCCTATGCCAAAGCTGGAGCACTTCATCATAATCTTCTATCGTCATTGCCCGTACCATATTAGCCTCCTGCGGCACACCTGCTGCGCCCTATTCAATCTGTATTCTGGAACTGTCTGTACCCCCGGTCTCTACGGGAACATAGGAACCTGCATCAGTCCTTCATTTTCCGGGAAACCGAACATGAGATTCATATTCTGTACTGCCTGGCCTGCGGCCCCTTTTACCAGATTATCCATGGCACCCATCATGATAATCCGGTTGGTGCGGGGATCGATCTTAAAATTGACATCCACATAATTGCTGCCCTCCACCCATTTTGTCTGGGGGCAGACATCCTGATCCAGCACCCGGACAAAGGTTTCTTTGGCATAGTATTTATCATATGCCGCTTTGACTTCCTCATAGGAAACCTGTCTTTTAAGAGCAGCGTAAGCCGTCACCAGAATCCCCCTGTTCATGGGCACCAGATGCGGGGTAAAGTTAATCCGGATCTCACAACCGGCCGCATATCCCAGCTGCTCCTCGATCTCCGGTGTATGACGGTGCGTCGCAACGCCGTAGGCTTTGATATTTTCATTCACTTCACAGTACAGGTTATCTAATTTCGCGCCTCTGCCTGCTCCGGACGTACCCGACTTGGCATCGATGATAATCGTGTCCGGCTCGATCAGCCCTTCTTTTAATAAGGGATACACCGACAGGGTACTGCACGTAGGATAACAGCCCGGATTCGCCACCAGCCTGGCCTTCTTGATCTCCTCCCGGTTAATCTCACACAGACCGTAGACAGCTTCCGGTATAAACTGCGGTGTCTTGTGCTGGATTCCATACCACTGCTCGTAGGTTTTCACATCTTTGATGCGGAAATCCGCGCTCAGATCCACTACCCTGGTCTTTGAGAGTATCCCTTCATTTACCAGGGAAGCGCATAGCCCCTGCGGTGTGGCGGTGAAAATGACATCCACCTGATTCGCCAGTTCTTCCATATTATCATCCAGACAGGTGCCGTGCACGATCTGGAACATGTTCTGGAATACCTCGTAGTATCTTTTATCTATGTAACTCCTGGATCCATACCACTGGATCTTCGCTTCTTTATGTCCCATCAACAGCCGGACGATCTCTTGTCCCGCATAACCGGTCGCTCCGATGATTCCCACTCTTATCATCCCACTTCTCCTTTTCCTTATTATTGTCTGATTTTCAAGACATACAGGTATACCCGAAGGGTATTTTCTTTACTCTATTTCCCACGATGTCTTTATTCTTTTCCTATATTATATCAGTTTGTACCGGAAGTAAAGGGATTTTCCGAATTTCGCCCCTTATATTTGCATAATTATACAACTTTTGTGAATAATATGCAAGTATAATGTATAAAAAATCTATTTTTTGCATATTTTTTCACTTGCATAATCAAAAAGAATGTTGTATCATAGTTTTAGCTCAAAGGAAGTTCAAGAAAAGATAAAAAATAGAAAGATTCATTCACAGGAGGAACTTAGATTATGAAAGAAAAAGTCGTATTAGCCTATTCCGGCGGCCTGGACACCACCGCCATTATTCCCTGGTTAAAGGAAAACTATGACTATGAAGTCATCTGCTGCTGTATCGATGTCGGGCAGGAAAGCGAACTGGACGGCCTGGAAGAACGGGCGAAATTATCCGGTGCTGAGAAATTATACATATTAGATGTGGTTGACGAATTCTGCGATGACTACATCATGCCCTGTGTAAAGGCAAACGCCATCTATGAAAATAAATATCTGTTGGGAACCTCCATGGCCCGCCCGCTGATCGCTCAAAAACTGGTAGAGATCGCCCGGAAAGAAAACGCCGTGGCCATCTGCCATGGCGCTACCGGAAAGGGGAATGACCAGGTCCGTTTTGAGCTGGGCATCAAAGCTCTGGCCCCGGATATCAAGATCATCGCCCCCTGGCGCTGTAATGAGACCTGGAAGATGCAGTCCCGTCAGGATGAAATCGACTACTGCAAAGAACATGGCATCGATCTTCCGTTTTCCACAGATTCCAGCTACAGCCGTGACCGGAACTTATGGCACATCAGCCACGAGGGTCTGGAACTGGAAGATCCCGCCCAGGAACCGAATTACAACCATCTGCTGGTATTGGGTGTCACCCCCGAGGAAGCACCGGACGAACCGGAATATGTCAGCATGACCTTTGAAAAAGGTGTTCCCACAAGTGTAAATGGAAAAGAAATGAAAGTCTCCGATATCATCCGCGAGTTAAATGCTCTGGGCGGAAAGCACGGCATCGGCATTATCGATATTGTGGAAAACCGTGTGGTCGGTATGAAATCCCGCGGTGTCTACGAGACTCCCGGCGGAACGATCCTGATGGAAGCACATCAGCAGTTAGAAGAGCTGATCCTGGACCGCGCCACCTATACTGTGAAGAAAGAAATGGGCAATAAATTCGCCGATATCGTATATGAAGGGAAATGGTTCACTCCTCTGCGTGAGGCTGTTCAGGCTTTCGTGGACTCTACGCAGGAATATGTAACCGGAGAAGTGAAATTCAAACTGTATAAGGGTAATATTATCAAAGCCGGTACAACTTCCCCCTATTCCCTGTACAGTGAAACACTGGCCAGCTTCACCACCGGTGAGCTTTACGACCATCACGATGCGGAAGGATTCATTAACCTGTTCGGCCTGCCGTTGAAAGTACGCGCTATGAAAATGGCGGAGGCTCAGAATAAATAGTCCGGAAAATATTGCAGAACTTGTTTCATCAGCGGTATTGCATTTCGGTGCGATACCGCTTTTTCCTGTGTTTTTGTGTTAAATAGATTTACATAGTGAAATCCTCTCGTTCACCAGCTGTCTCACATAATTCATAGCTTCTGAAGTATAAATCAAAGGATCCGTCTCACTAGGACTTATCCTGATCGCTTCTTTCATCCCATCGCAATATACCCTCCCCGCTTCATCCGCAAAATTCACCGCGTAAAATCCTTCAGCTACCACAGCCTGAACCTCCTGGTCCGACAGCCTGCTCCCATTTTGCAGAATCAGGGAAAACTCTTGCCTTAAGCAGCTCTGTATTGCGTCCACTATATTCCCGTCAAGCACAGCTTCTCCACCGCTTCTGTGGATGAAATAACATTCCATCAAGTCAATCCCCAGTATTTCTATCTTCAATGACCGGAAATACTCCAGTCTTTCAGATCGTTCCCTGGCATATCTGTTTCTATTTCCAAAGAGCATCGGATGCAGGCGGACCCCCATACTGATCCCGGCGCCGGCGCAAAGACCTGCCGCATCTTCCAGCCGGGTCTCTGATAGCGGTTTAACACCTATAGTTCCCACATTAGACGGATCTTTATCGAACAGGCCCATTTCTTCTATATCCTCAAACATAACAGAAGTATACCCGTATTCGATTGCCCTCTCTATCTGTTCCAGGCTTTTGGCCTGCTCCAGATGCAGGCAGACCGGTATATCGTTCCGGGCCGTCAACTCCTTCAACGCAGCAGCAAATAGAGCCGGCCTGTTATAGTCCCAGCATTTTGGCGTGGTCTGAACGATTACAGGCGTCCGTGCGGCCTGGGCTTCCCGGCAGACTGCCTGCATCATCTCCACAAAGTCGGTTTGAAAGGCTGCTATGGCGCCGTGAACGGATGCGGCCTCTTTCCTTAGTTCCGGCAATGTGGTCAACGGCATAGTTAAGCTTCCCCTTCTTTTAACTCGATCCAGGCATCCAGGCCATATGGTTCATCGGGATTTATCCCGCTGTTCACGGCCCGCTCACAAGTGATGCGCTGGATTCCATACATCATGAATAGTACGGCAGCTTCCGGTCTTTTCTCACAGGGCAGCTGGATCCGAATCATATTTTCTTCATCTGTAAACATCTCCGGCTCCCGGATATTGGTGTCAAAATATACACAGGGAGCGCCCTTTTTCCTGACATCCCGCAGCAGGTCATACTGCAGTCCGGGCGCCTGACCCGTCACCAGGGCAAGCACCAGCGTTTCCGGTCCAATCATAACCATGGGACCGTGTCTGGAATCCAGCAAGTGATAATAGTTAGAGTCGCATTGGCAGATTTCTTTAAAGGCCAGTGCTCCTTCTTCGGCGATCCCTGCCATCCCCGCATCCGCCAGCACAATGCCCCGTTTCCAGTTCCAGCCGGCAATCTCTTCAAACACGTTATCGAATCTGGTCTGATAAGCCTCCGCCGCGCCCGGTACCTGCATCAGACACCCGATCAGTTCCTGGTCATTGCAGAAGACAGCCACACTCATCAGCAGAGCAGCATATAGGTTCGTCACAGTCCGGGTCTGGCAAACGGAGGTATCATAGCACCATGGCAGCTCCAGATTATACGCACTGGAAGCGGCAATCTCCGCGTTTTCCCTGGCACAAACGGACAGGCAGGCTGCTGCTCCGTTATCTTTTGCCAGCCGCACAGCCCGAATAATTTCCGATGTACTGCCTGATCTGGAGATACTGATCAGACTGCTTCCCTGTACCATTTTCTTATAGGAAGCCTCATTCACCAGATAATCTCCCGCCGCTATAGCCGCAGCCGGAATCCCCGCTATCTGCTCCAGCTGGGAAGCCACCGACTTAGCCAGCATATAGCTGGAACCGCACCCAAATACAATTACTTTCTTTGCATTCTGGTAAAACGGGGTGAAGTAAGCCTCTTTTTCTTTTATATAGTTTAATGTTTTATCCAATGCCTGGAATTGATCCTTTATTTCCTGCTGTGTACGATACATGATCCCGATAATCTCCTTTCCATAATGTTGCTTTGTATTAAAAAGCGTACAGGTATACCCGAAGGGTATTTCATTGATAGTGCCTTGTTTTGTACAAATCAAAAGCAATGCGCGCCGCACCCAGAAGAGCCGCGTCGTTCCCTCTGGCTGCCAAAATCAGTTTCTGATTCTGCGTGTGCTGGTTCCCAATTTCCCGGCAGTACGCTGTGAATCCGTCCCACCAGTAATCCGCCGTATCCGCAAGCCCTCCGCCGATCAAAATCACTTCCGGATCCAGCAGATTCGCACAGCTCACCGCACAGCTGGCCAGATCCAGTTGGAATTCCTTTAAGACCTCCAGCGCGATGCCGTCATTATGCTGAACACGGCCAAAGAATTCATATCCTGAGCTCAGGCTAGCGCTCCCCGATCTTTCGTTATATATCTGCCACAGAGCTGTTCCTGATATATATTGCTCGGCGCATCCCCGCTGGCCACAGGTACACAAACGACCGCCAGGATGCAGGATCATATGTCCGATTTCCCCGAACCCGCTGAAGGCGCCCTCCAGGATCCGGTGGTGGTCAATCACTCCGCCGCCGACTCCTGTGCCCAGAATTATTCCGGTTACATTCTCATATCCTGCTGCGCTTCCCTTCCACTTTTCCCCAATCAGTCCGGCCCGGCAGTCGTTGGTAACCGCTGTAGGCAGCTGAAACTCTTCCTCTAACAGTTGTTTCATGGGCAGGCCGATATAATCCTGGTAGATTCCGACTGCGTAGAGCACCTTTCCCGCTCTCTCATCGATGCGCCCACCGGCTCCGATACCGACTGCTTTTATAGGAAACGCTTCTGTCAGCTCCCGCAGAATTTTCCGGTACGCGTCCATGATAAACGCTCCGGTCCTTCCGGTATTTTCAATCCTGATCTTTTTCAGGATATTCCCTTCCTCGTCAACGGCCGCTCCGTTGATTTTCGTTCCGCCTGTGTCAATTGCCGCCGCTATCATAAATTCCTCTCCTAACATGCCGCGCACTACAGATAAGCCTGGATGTTATCCACGATTTTTTTCGTTATAATCTGGGGCCTGGTGATACCCGCGCCGATGACCACGTTATGGGCGCCTGCCTCAAATGCCTGTATGGCCAGAGTATCATCCCAGTAGCGCCCCTCGGCAATCACCGGTACCTTTACCCTCTGTGCCAGTTCCCGCACCAGTTTCACATCGGGGTCCTGCAGCTCGATAATTCTGGGGTCCTCGTAATTCCTTGTATATTCCGTATAGCCGGCCAGTGTGGTGGATATCATATCACTGCCCTCTTCGATGGCAGCCAATCCTTCTTCCAGTGTGGATACATCCGCCAGAAGCAGTACATCCGGGAATTCCTTTTTGATCTCTCTTAAGAGCTGACGTACGTCCTTTCCCTCAGGCTTAGGTAATTTGCAGGCATCCACCGCTATAATTTCAGCGCCTGTGACATAGACGGATTCCACATCCCGAAGCGTCGGTGTGATATAGCTCCAGTACCCTGGATATGTATGCTTCACCAGTCCGATAACCGGAATTTTTACGATCTGCTTGGTCGCCAGGATGTCTGATATACCATTGATCCTGACACCTACAGCTCCACCCATTTCCGCGGCCAATGCAAATCTTCCGATAATGGAACTTTCCCGCATGGGCTCTTCTGACGTAGCCTGACAGGAAACGATCAATCCTTTTTTCAATTCTTCTGCCTTCATATGATTGTTCCTCTCTATATACTATTTTTTATTTGCCCTTTTCTGACTAAGTTTATCGTAACTGATGGCCAGCAGAAGGACAAAGCCCTTCACGACCCTCTGGTAATAATCCGGAATATTCATCATGACCATCCCGTTTAACAAAACACCCATCAGCAGCAGACCGATGATAACATTTCCAATCCTTCCTTCTCCGCCGTTGGTACTGACTCCTCCCAGGACAACAGCTGTAATAATATCCATCTCATAACTCTCTCCGGCTTTTGGCTGCCCGCTGTTGACACGGCTTAAGAGCACCACACCGGACATAGCGGCCAGCATGCCGCACAGTCCATAGACCCCGTAAATTACCTTGCGCACATTTACTCCGCTTAACCGGGACGCCTCTTTGTTGCTTCCCACGCCGTATACATATCGGCCGAAAGAAGTCCGTTCCAGAATGAACCATCCGATGACAAAACAGATCACCATGATGATCACCGGCACCGGTACCGGCCCGATATAACCCTGGCCGATCACGTTAAATCCTTCCGGAAATCCATAGACCGGCAGTCCCCCGGATATAATATAAGTCACACCCCTTAAAATACTCATGGTAGCCAGCGTCGCGATCATTGGCGGAAGCCCGATATCATAGACAAAGCAGCCATGGGCGGTGCCGACCGCCAGACCCAGAATTAATACCAGCAGGACGGCCAGAACCGGATGCATCCCCCGCACCATCAGTGTGGCGCAGCACACGGAGGCCACACCCATCATAGAACCGACGCTGATATCGATTCCCCCGGTGATGATAACCATGGTCATCCCAACGGCAGCGATTCCGTTGACGGCCACCTGCCGCATAATATTGAAAATATTGGTGGTACTCAAAAATCCGTCCGTGGTAACAGAAAAAAAGATCAGTAAAATTATTAAGGCGATTAATATAGCAAATTGCGACAATATTTTAGACACGCCGCCATTTCCTTTTTTATTCATTTGCAGTATACCCCTTTCCAGTATCATATCTTTTGCTCATCGAGTGGCAAATTCCAGAATCTTTTCCTGCGTCACTTCCGAATCGTTGATCTCACCCGTGATGCGTCCGTCGTGCATAACCAGAATCCGGTCACTCATTCCAATCAGTTCCGGCATTTCCGAGGAAATCATGATAATGGATTTCCCTTCCTCGATTAGCCTGCGCATCAGCTGATAGATCTCAGATTTTGCACCGACATCGATACCTCTGGTAGGTTCGTCAAAGATCAGGATTTCTGAATTGGTTGCCAGCCATTTTCCCAATACAACTTTCTGTTGGTTTCCACCGGAAAGTGTTTTTGCCATCTGCCCCAACGAATGTATTTTTATGTCCATTGCCTCCACATATTTCTTCGTGACCTGGGTTTCTTTCTTTTTATTGATAACCCCGAATCTGCATACACTTTTTAAGTTGGCATAGGATACGTTATAGTCGATTCCCTGATTTAGCAGAAGGCCCTGATTCTTACGGTCTTCCGTGATGAGCCCGATGCCATGTGAGATTGCATCCTCCGGACTCTTGATCTTGACTTTTTTGCCATGAAGGGTCAGTTCACCGGATTTTAGGGGGTCCGCCCCAAAGATCGCCCGCGCCATCTCCGTGCGCCCCGCGCCAACCAGACCAGCCAGCCCCAATATTTCCCCTTTTTTCAGTTCCAGGCTGCAGTCTTTGAGATGATCGTTGATCAAGTGATCTGCTTTCAGTATCACTTCTCCAATTTCCGTGGTGCGGGCCGGATATTCCTGTCCCAGCTCCCGTCCCACCATATACTTAATCAGCATCTGCCGGTCTATGTCCCGGGTTGGAACCGTAATCACATGCTTACCGTCCCGCAGCACCACAGTCCGTTCAGAGATCCGGAACACTTCCTCCAACCGGTGAGAAATATAGAGAATAGCCACATTTCGCTTACGCAGTCTTTCCACGATATCAAACATTTTCTCAATTTCACTGTTGGTCAGCGGAGCGGTAGGCTCATCCATGATCAGCAGCTTGATCTCTTCCGACACTGCCTTTACAATCTCCACGATCTGCTGTTCCGCGATGGACAATTCAGAGACCCTTTTGGATGCATCGATATTCGCTCCCAGTTCCTGTATAATTTCATTGCTCTTTTCCAGCATTTCCCTGCGCCGGAGCACGATCCCTTTTTTCAGTTCTTTTCCATAGAAGATATTTTCCGCCACTGTCAGCGTTGGCATCATATTCAGTTCCTGGTATATGACGCCGATTCCCAGTTCTTTGGCTTTCGCAGGACTGTTGTTCTCTATTTTCTTTCCCTCGAACCATAGCTCGCCTTCCGTGGGATGATGCGCACCTGTGATTACTTTAATTAGGGTTGACTTTCCCGCACCATTTTCTCCCACCAGGGTCAGTACCTCTCCCGGTTCGATATCGATGGAAACATCCTCTAATGCGGTTACTCCGGAGAATTTTTTGGATACATGCCTAAGCTCCAATAATTTTTCTGCCATAATTTCCTCCAGTGGCGCATTTACTGCGCCTTAAATTCAGGTATGGAGGAACACTTTTTGTTCATCCGTTCCTCCAGTGGCGCATTTACTGCGCGTAAGTTCAGGTATAGGTGAACCTTTTGTATAAGAATTCCCCACTATTTTAAGAACAGTGGGGAATTAAATTTTTTACTGTTAACGGCAATCCGTTCTTTATTCTTTATAATCGCTGATGTTGGAAGCGTTAACCACCTTCATCGGAATGTTAATCGTTTCTTCGATGGGCCCTTCCTGCATCACCTTGATCAAGATATCCACGAATAATTTGCCGGATTCAAAGGGCTGAATGTCTACCGTCGCACGGTAGATGCCGCCTTCTTTGATCTTATTCAGAGCTTCATCCGTGGCGTCCAGTCCGCCGATAAAGAAACGGTCACTGTCCTTATGGGCAGCCATTACAGCCTCGTAAGCTCCTAACGCTCCCGCATCGTTTACGCAGGCCAGTACTTCCACATCGGGATTTGCCTGCAGGATATTTTCCATGTTTGCCATGCCTTTTTCCGCGTTGTTCGCGCTCTGTCTCGCCACGATATCCGCATCGGGAGCCTGGCTTAAGATCCCAGCCTGGATTCCGTTTCCTCGTTCGATGACAGATTCCAGTTCCGGATAATCAAAGATTGCCACCTTCGCTTTTCCGTCCAGTTTTTCTTTGATCCACTTGCCGGCTTCCTCACCGATCGCAAAACCATATTCATACTCCGGTACTGTGATAAATGCATCGCTTCCCTCTACCAGCTGGTTACCGGATATTACAGGAATCCCGGCATCCTGAGCTGCCTTTACGGAGGGCACCAGGGCAGTCTCGTCGATGGGGCTGATGATAATACCATCCAGCTTCTGGGAAATAAAGTTTTCGAACGCGGTTATCTGGTTCGCCACATCCGCTTTTCCATCTACGATGTTGACTTCGATCCCCAACTCATCACACCGGGCCTGTACCCCTCTGGATACCTCTACAAAATATGTATTCGTCAGATCCTGGCAGGTATAGGCAATCTTCAGGCCTTCTGTTTTAAATTCCCCATTCGAAGTATCATTCTTGTCTGCCGGCGTCTCTGCCGCAGCCGGCGTTTCCTCCTGCGCTGTTTTCTTCGGCGTATCTTTTGTCTGAGTGGAAGCGTCCTCCGCTTTCGCGGAGCAGGCTGTGCATACCAGTGCTGCGGTCATCAAAAGCCCTGCGAATATCGTAACTCTCTTCTTCATAAATACTCTCTCCTTTGCTATTCCGGCTATTTTATTTCACATTCAGCTCTACGGTATAGCAATACTGATTCCCCTTATAGAACCGGTAATTATATTCAATCAAGCGGTTCTTACTATAAGTCCTGCGACATACTTTCAATGAGGCCGTGCCAACTTTTTCCCCCAGAAGATTAGCTTCCTCCTCATTTAATCCTACAGCCAGAAAAGATTCCACCGCTTTATCCGGTACCACTCCCTGCATATTCAGCATTTCATACAGAGAATGGTGTGTGAGATCCTCTTTCGTCAGATGTTCACACATGGAACATGGAATGTAGGAATGGTCCAAAGCAATAATCGCATCATTTGCCATCCGTAAACGCCGTATAAAGTAAACTTTTTCATCTGATTCCAAATTTAAATTTTCCACTACTTCCTGGTTTGGAACTACAACCTCTGTATTCAGAATGATCGACTGCGCGATCATCCCTCTGGCTTTCACCTCCTCTGTAAAGGAATAAAAATTCGAAAGCTTGTGGTCGATTTTCGGCCCCTGTACAAAGCTGCCCCGTCCCTGGATACGGTAAACACAGCCATCCTGTACCAGTTCATCCAGAGATTTCTTAGCCGTAATCCGGCTGACATTATACTTTTCACACAGTTCGCTTTCCGAATAAATCCTATCTCCGGGTTTTAATTCCCCGGATTTAATCATCTTTTCCAATTCACTCTTAACCTGCAGGTACATTGGGATTGGATTCGTTCTGTCAATCATTTCTTTCACCTCATATCATTTTTGCAGAGGTTATTATATTGACATACTTGATATATCGATATAATAACCTCTTATATTTCATTTGTCAAGCACTTTTTTGATATGTTAATATATCAAGTTATATCTTCAACAAAATCATGCAAAAGCCTCGAAACGCCTCAATTTCCCTTATCTATCAACTCTTTCCTTATCCTCCTTCTTTAATTTTTAAAATATATATCCATTATAAACTTGACTTGTTGTCATGTCAACATACTATGTAAATCTCTTACCTATATCACGGAATCCCTTATCATTTAGTCCAGAACTAAGAACGGATCGAACAAAAGTCGGGAGAGACATGATTCGCAAGGCCCGGTACATGTCTAGCCGAATGGCAAGACTGTCCCAGGCCCGGTGAATTAGGTTTTTCCCGACTTTAGTTCGATCCGCTAATACTAATTTTTATTCATACCGAGATTTATCGACCTTAGAAATAAGATATCCCCGTTCTTTATATAATTGTTTCAATTTATCCGTGATCAAGCCAGCATAATCTTTTACGGCCTGTATATATTCGTCCTTAAACCGGATATAAGATACTACGCTGGTAATCGACAAACCTGCGATAATCTGTCCGCTCTCATCCCGGATCGGCGCCGCTACACAAAAAGCTCCCCACATGGCTTCCTGGTCGTCTATGGCATAGCCGTTTTTACGCACTTCTTTGATCTGCTCTAACAACCGGTCAGGGCTAATTATGGAATTAGGGGTGTAAGGTTCATAACTAAAGGATTGCAGCATATCCTTCAAAATAATATCCGGTAGCTCACTCATCATAACTTTACCGCAAGCCGTGAGATACAGAGGCAGACTGCTGCCGACCGAACCCAGTGTGTTATAGATATTTTGCTGATGGATCTGCTGTAGCAAAATACTCTGCGTATTCTGACGAATCATTAGATTCACCGGCTGCTTTACCTGTTTCGATAGCTTTTCCATCGCGCCGTAAGCCACTTCTTTGAGATCATCCGCCTGACTATACCTGCACCCTATGGAATACAAACTCATACCGATTCGATATTTTCCATCCTCGTCTTTGATCAGCCAGCCATAGTTACATAAAGTCCGGCTGATTCTTAAAACTGTAGTCGGATGAATATCCGTCAGCCGGCTTATATCATGTACGCCAAGCGGCGCAGTGGAAGATGAAACCGCCTCAATAACAGAGACAGCCCGCACCAGCAGTCTGCTGTCTCCCGTTTTTTGTTCGGATTGATCCGTCTTATTGTTACTTATTTGACTCATTTTCTTCCCCTGCCATATTTTCAATTTTTCTTTGGTATATCAGATGCCAATCACGCCAGATATCCTTCGTACTGTTTCAGGCTTTGATCACAGATCTATGCTTTACAGTATCCCATAAATCATACCTTTCGGGTTGGTTCGCGGCATTCGCCGCTCAATAATGTATGTATTTATTTCTATACACAGGCTTTTTTAAGTATAACGTAACCGATATTGGAAAGTCAATGCCGTCTGCAGCCGGTTTTTTGTATTTTTTCACAAATATTATTATAGATCTTTGTTGTGTTTGCGAATTGAAATTTTAGGATTATGAATGTATGATTAAATTATGAAACAGTTATTTCATTGTATGAAACATTAATCAGGAAAGGAGTAATATCATGCGCCAGGTAATTCATCCCCAAACGGATTATGTCCAGACGGCACCCGTCCAATATTTCAACCGTATCGGGGCGTTGAAAGAATCGGGTCTGTTCATTGCCGAATGGGGAAAAAGAGCTTTTATTTCCGCTGGGAAAACCGCTTATTCTGTTATCGAACACGATTTAACCGAATCCTTATCCGATTATGGGATAGTCTGGGAACACCAGCTCTTCACCGGGGAATGTTGTGATGAGAATATCCGGTCTCTGACCAAAAAAGCCCGGGCGTTCGGAGCCGATATTCTCATCTGCGCCGGCGGAGGAAAATCCCTGGATACGGGAAAAGCCGCCGCTTTTGACTTGTCCGTACCCGTCGTCTGTATCCCTACCATTGCCGCCACATGTGCCGCGGCCTCTGCCGTATCCGTCATATACACGGCGGACGGAGAATTTTTAAGAGATCACTATTATCCCAGGAATCCGGAGTTGGTTATCGTGGACCCATCCATTATCGCCAATGCGCCGCTGCAATATCTGACTTCCGGGATCATAGACGCTCTCTCCAAATGGTATGAAGGGCGGGCAGCCTATCAAGGGCTTACATCTCCCGACGTCTATACCCGATCAGCTTACACCCTCTCCCGGCTATTGAACGACCTGCTGCTGGCTAAGGGGGAGGCGGCGGCCGATCAGGTTTGCAATCATGCAGCCGGAGCGGAATTAACCGATGTCATCGATGTGAATATCTTCCTAACAGCCATGATCCAGAGTCTGGGTCAGGCTTCCACCAGAGGCGCTGCGGCCCATCCGATCCAGGGCGGCCTGTCTTTGATACCCGGCAGCCACCAGCTGCTCCACGGGGTCAAGGTCGCCTACGGAATCATTGTCCAACTATTCATGGAGGGAAAAGCAAAAGCTGAAATCAAAGAGCTTTCTGATTATTTTCACCGTTTGGGGGTTACTGCCTCTTTAAAAGGGATGGGATTGCCGCAGGATGAAATTACTATGCGGACCGTGGCAAAAAAAGCAAATCAGGATCCGCTGATGCGCAAGATGCCGGTGCCTGTAGATGAAGTCGTATTGGTAAAAAATATGCAGCTCACAGAGACATTCATCCATGCCTTATATCAGGGTCATTTATGAATTCACACGAACGGTTTACCTGTCTGCCTTGTAAAACAAGGCGTAATCGATGAAAGGGGTAATAGTATGAAAAAAATGTTGTGTCTGTTCCTGTCATTCCTGATGCTTTTATCACTCACTGCCTGCGGTGACAGCGCCGCCACGCAGGCGCCCGGTGACGATACCGATGCAAAACCCGCCGACGGTTCATCTGCAGCCGAAACTGTCTTGCCGGAAGAAGCTTCCTCCACAGGTGAAAAAACCAAGCTGACCATCCTAAGACCCGGTGATGAAAAGAAAGTTCGTGCGTTCCTGGAACCGGTCGTAGAAGAATTCATGAAAGAAAATCCGGATATCGAAGTGACGATCCAATACGAAAGCTGGGGCGGCTGGATCTCCAAATATCCCACTGTATTCCAGGCCGGTACACAGCCGGATGTCATTTTCTGGTGGGACAAAGCATTATGCGATATGTACGCACAGGGAAAGATCCTGCCGATCGAAGATTACATAGACCCCGCTATATTGGAAGAAATCCCGCAGAATATCCTAGATACCTGTAAGATAGACGGAACGCTATATCATATTCCGGTAGATATGTACGGTTTTGTCATGTATTACCGGAAAGATATCTTCGAGCAGGCGGGCCTGGATCCGGATGCTCCGCCGAAGACCTGGGAGGAACTGCTGGCCGCAGCCAAACAGATCAAAGAGAAGACCGGTGTGAATCCGATCGGACTTCCGGGAAAGGCTGGGCTGGAAAGCTGTCATGAAATGGTGGCTGAGTTTATCACGCAGGCTACCGGAGAACCTCTGTTAGATGAAAACAACCGAGTTACCTTTGACAATGAGAAAGGGCTGGAAGCTCTAAATTACCTCAATGACTTAATGCAATACGCCGATCCCAATGTGACAGACTACGGCCGCGGCGATGTACGGCAGCTGTTAAAGGACGGACAGATCGCTATCGAATTAGGAGACAGCACCTGGGCGGTTCCGGAATTCCAGGCGGCCTTTGGTGAAAATCTGGATGAAAGTGACCTGGGAGTCGCCGACGCCCCCACCGGGCCGGCCGGAAAATATAACTGGTGCGGGCTGGACGGCTGGGCCATCGCGCAGGAAGACACGGCTGAAGCGGCCGGACGCCTGATTACCTACCTGTGTTCACCGGAAGTAAGCTATCAGCATCATAGTATCTACGGAGGGATGCCTTACACCTCCTATGAACTGGAACAGCCGGCATTCCATTATGATTTCTGGAACGTTTTCAAGTCGGCGGTATCTGATTTCACCCTGATCCAGAGAATCGGAAAATATCATCCTGCTCCTTCCGCTTTCTATACGGAGCTGGAACCGATCTGGCAGGAAATGCTCATGGGAAGCATAGACTCTGAAACCGCTATAGAGGAAGCAGTTACCGCTGTTGACGATATCAACTCCCGGTATGGTATCCAATAACCATAAGGACCGTCTAAAAAAGATCGCGCGAAGGGGTGATATACTTGCAAAGGTTAAAAAACGGGTTTCTGCTATTTTTAGTTCCGTTGTTTCTGATTCAATTACTTGTCTATGTTGTCCCTATTGTCTCAACGGTCTGCCATGCGTTTCAAAACACAACGATCGCAGGGGAAGACAGCTTCACGTTGACCGGAAACTTTGCGAAGATCGCAAAGGATCTTGGGCCGGTGATTGGCAGGACACTGATCTGGACCTTTGGTTCTATCATCCCTTCCATGCTCCTTGGCCTCGCCGCGGCGCTGGTGTTTAACCGGAATTTTTTCGGGAAAAAGCTGTGCGTCAGTATCTGCCTGCTGCCCTATACCATTCCGCTGATCATTGTGGCTGTCTGTTGGTACCTGCTGTACCAGCCAAACTTCGGTCTGCTGAATACTTTTATGCAAACTGTGGGACTGACCGGCAAACCGGTGCAATTTTTATCCAGAAATACCGCGCTGACGGCTGTGATCGTGGCTCGTATCTGGAGATCGATGCCGTTTGCATTTATCTCGTATTATGCAGCGCTTAAGTCCATCCCGGCTGAGTATATGGAAGCAGCGGCCGTGGACGGTGCGGGACATTTCCAGACACTGCGGTACATCACTTTACCGCAGCTGAAACCGATCACGCTGACTACCGGTATCATCCTTACCGTATGGACGTTCCTGGTATTTGATATCGTATATTCCATGACGGGCGGCGGACCCGGAAAGGCCACCACTATCATGCCTATGTCTATCTACCATGAGCTGATCTCCATGCACGATACCGGAGCGGCCAGCGCCCTCTCGCTGATCGCCATCCTCATCCTGATGATCATGACCACCATATACTGGAAATGTTTGAAGGAGGCCGATTAGATGAGAAGGAACCGAATCCGAAGACTTCCTCCCGCACTGGGACTTTTAAAACTGCTGGTGATCGTGGCGATTCTGGGGTTTGCGCTGCTGCCGCTTTACAATGCGGTGATCGTATCGCTGACACCGTATTCCCATATGCTGGAGCCGATGCTGTACCCGAAGTATTTTCACATTTCTAATTTTACAGATACTTTTGCACTGCTCTACCGGCAGCTGCTGAACAGCTTTTTATACGCCATCGTAACCGTGATTCTCGATCTGTTGATTGCGATTCCGGCAGCCTACGTCATCACCAGATTCCAGTTCAGGGGCCGCAGCCTCATCCTCTTCAGCCTGCTTTTTACCCAGATGCTGGCCGGTATTGTCCTGATGCCTTCCGTATACACCATTTATATCAAAATACATTTGATTAACACGGTGCCGGGACTGCTCATTATGTTTGTAAGTGTAAATCTGGCCCTCACGATCTGGCTCCTGACCGGCTTTTTCAGCTCTGTTCCCGTTGAAGTGGAGGAGGCCTCCATCATAGACGGCGCCGGACGTTTTCAGCTTCTCTATCTGGTAGCCGTTCCCATGGTAAAGCCCGGGATCGCGGTCAGCGCAATATTTGCCTTTATTAACACCTATAATGAATTTGTGATCCCCCTGTTTCTGATGGGAAATGCCAAATGGCACACCATAACGTTAACCCTGAACAGTATCATGTCCGCGACCACGATCGAATGGCACACGCTGGCTGCAGGAGCCCTGATCGGAATGATCCCTCCGCTTATCGCCTTCCTCTTCTTCCAAAAAGACATCATCGAAGGCGCCGCGGCCGGAGCAGTCAAAGGCTGATGCTTCCGGGGAAAACATAAAACTTATAATAAGAAAAGGAGAAAAAAACTATGAGTATGACGTATGACGAACTCAGAAAAAGTCTGAAAGGCCCTGTCCATCTCGTTATGACCCCTGTTACCAAAGAGGAAGAGATCGATTTTGAATGTCTGAAAGAGCTGATCCGGGTACAGGTAAAACAATTTAAAGGAAACGACTGTGTCTTTCTGGCCGGCGGAAGCACATCCGAGTTCTACGGCTGGACGGATGATATGTTCAAAAAATACGTAAACGTGGTCGTGGAAGCGGTGAACGGCGCGTTCCCGCTCATCTTCGGTACCAGCAGACCCGGCACCGGGTATTCCATCAAAATGAGCAAATACGCAGAGGACGCCGGAGCCGACGGTATCATGATAGTCAATACTTACTATCATCCCTCCACCGATGAATGTGTGTATGAGCACTATAAAGCAATCGCTGATTCGGTCCGGTGCGGCGTTGTGGTCTATAACAATCCCATAACCACCAAGCTATACATTTATCCGGACCTGATGAAACGCCTGTCTAAGATCGATAATATCGTCGGATTGAAGGAAAATACGGACAAAGCCCAGATGTTCTACCGTATGTATCAGACTATAGATCCCAATGATATGAACGTATTTACCGGATTAGGCGAAAGCTTCTTCCAGTATACGGCTCTGCACGGAAGCCGTGCATTTGTGTCCGATCTGGCCAACTATCTGCCGGATAAAGCATTTGAAATCTACAAAGCCGGTGCGGCTGAGGATTTCAAAAAGCTTACCTCACTGGTAGAGGCTCTGGATCCCCTGGAGCAGTTCAAGGGCCGCGTGGCTTCCAGACAGAACGTTTCCACCGCTCTGAGCACTTATCTCCCGGTGGGAGGCGTTCCGATCTATCAAAGTTTTGTTAAGGAAGCCATGAAGATCGTGGGGCTCCCCATGACCGGCAATGTCATGCGTCCTATGTACAATCTGAACAGTGACGAAATTAAAGAACTCAAAGGTATCTTAAAGGAACTGGGAGCCTTATCGTCCTAACCCGAACCGCATAGCTATAAAAAATAGTAGCGCTCGAAAAAACCTCGCTGACTATTTTTCATGCATCGCACGTAAGCGGCTACAATACAGCCGCTAAGTGCTCATAGCTATAAAAATTGAAGCAAAGAGGCGGCCGTATATCGAATCGGACGCCTCTTTGTCCCAAAGGGGGAAATACTTTGAACATCGTAGTTTGTGTAAAACAGGTTCCAGGTACCGCCAGCGTTGACGTCGATCCGGTGACCGGTATTCTGAAAAGAGACGGAATCCCTTCCAAAATGAATCCCTATGACCTTTATGCTTTAGAATTAGCTCTCACCCTGGCCTCCGGAACAGGCGGAACCGTACGCACTATCAGCATGGGACCTCCCCAAGCACAGGACATGCTGGCGGAAACCCTGTTTATGGGCGCGGACTCAGCCGTCTTGCTCAGCGACCGCAGGTTTGCCGGTGCAGACGTATCGGCCACCGCCTATACCCTCTCACAGGCTCTGCCTATGATTGGAAATTATGACCTCATCCTGTGCGGCAAACAGACCACCGACGGAGACACCGCCCAGGTAGGGGCAGAACTGGCGGAATTCCTGAATATTCCACACGCCGGTTATGTGGTGGAGATAACAGATATTACCGATAAGGGTCTCGTGATCCGAAGCAATATGGAAGATTCCATCCAAACCGAATATCTTCCGCTTCCATGTCTGATTTGCACCGACAGCAGGATTAATACCCCGAGACTCCCCTCCTATAAAAAGAAAAAATCCCTGGGAAATATAGACGAACGAATCCAAATACTCACGCTGGCGGATTTTCAGGACAAGGATGAAACTCATTATGGACTGGCCGGTTCTCCCACACAGGTAGAGCGGATCTTTCCGCCTGCGAAAAATGAGGAAAAAGTTATCTACCGCAGTTTTGGGGAACCCATGGCACAACAGCTATTCACCCTGCTGTCCCGGCTAAAATTCATATAGTCCAGCTAATAAATGTCAATAGAGAAATGAAAAATTTCTGGATTAAAAAAGGGCGCACTTCCCCCTTGGTGAAAATATCATTTTTTAAAAGATATTGATTCTGTGGTGTAGTAGTATTTTATGCAGCATTATCGCATTTAGCAGCATTGTATTGTTTGATATGTTCCTCAGGTTTAATGATTTCAAATGGCTTGTTATCCCGAAGTATTGCAAATATTATGTTGCAAACCTTATGCGAAACAGCACCCATAGCAACCAGCTTTGGCTTAGATTCACATTTTTTAAGATAGTAATCATGTAGTACTGGATTTTTGGCTTCTCCAGTGCGTGAGGTACTGATGCTTTGTAACGTCAGTGTATGAAGAACACGCCTGGCTATGGCAGAGCCACGCTTAGACATCTTGATTTTTGTACCTTCGAATTTACCTGATTGTTTCACAGCCGGATCAAGACCAAAGTAGGCAAAAAGCTGTTTTGGTTTTGAAAACGCTGAAAAGTCTCCAATCTCACCCATTAGGGATACAGCAGATAAGAAACCTGCACCTTTATAGGTTTCAATTAGATGGACCTGATTTACAAAGACAGTATCCTCATTGGCATTGATCAGTTCATGCATGGAATCAAGTATTCCTTTGATTTCTTCATCGTACTTGCGAATGAAACTGATATATAGACGAATCCGCTTGATATTGCTGTCAATGATATAGCCGAACTCCTTTGCTTCGTTTGTAGCCTGGATAATGGCATTATACTTCTTCTGAGCATATGTAAGACCAAAACGAGCAGTCGATTTGATGGTATCAATAATCTCTTGACAGTCAGCTTCAATAAAAGCAGTTGGAGATGTATAAGTTTCCAGTAAAGTCAGAGATGTATTGGTAGTAACCTTGGAAAAGATGCCAAGATACTGTGGAAAAGCCATACGCAGTTCGCCCTGAAGCTTGTTAATATAAGCACTGCGGTTATCCATTAAATCGTAGTATTCACGACACAGGTTACGACAGTTCAAGGCAAGATCCGATGGCATAAGAGAAACCTTTAAATCAGGCTTTAAACCAACTAAAGCCGCCTTTTTAGAATCAAAACGATCATTATGTACTTTTCGTATATTCATATTTGTGCTATTCTTAGTGATGATAGGATTGATAACAGAGCAGTTAAAACCCTTATCACGAAGATAGCAGAAGAGTGGGTAATGATAAATTCCCGTGGATTCCAGAAAGATGCGACTTTCTAAGGAATACAACTCTTCTGCTTCTTTTATTTTAGAAAGAGCGGTTGTGAGAGAATTTATGCGACTGTGTAGGATTTTATAAGGTTTTCCTACAAACTGTTGGTTAGGAAGTGCAATAGACATCCAAGAGAAGTCAGCACCGACATCAATACCAACAGAGATGAATAATTCATCAAGATTAAAAACAACTTTGTTTGACATGAGCAAAAGCTCCTTTCTGATAGGAATCCATTTCCAATCTGGCAGGTACACAACCTTGCGTGTTATTCGGGTATAGCCCTCAGGCTCCCAACCAGCTAAAACATAAAACCCTGTCGAATGGACTAATTGACTAAATTATAGGTATGGGCTGATAAGAATCAGCTTCCCAAGGAGGTGAACATTCTTTGTCCTATCCTAAGAGATGATACCTTATGTTTTACCTGGTGTCTATCAGGAACCGTCAGACATGATAACTATTATGGATAACATCTGATGAAGGAAGAATCCCTTCTTCTGCTATCTGATATTAAGTAAATTATTAATTAAGTAGTCTTGATTGACTACATCATTATTATACAAGGAGGTGATCCCATGCCCGCATTAACCATACACCAGCATAAAGTTACGCCTCAGACGGCAAAAGAGCTGGAGTCATTATGCCCCTTCTCCGCTATTTCCTACCGCGATGGCCTGCTGGAAATCAATTCCGGCTGTAAAATGTGCAAAATCTGTATAAAGAAAGGACCCGCCGGGGTTATCACCATGTCGGAAGAACCTGCTGTGGCGCTCTTTTCTAAAGAGGCCTGGCAAGGAATTGCCGTTTTCGCAGAATGCCGGAATGGCAGACTTCACAACGTCACCCTGGAATTAATAGGAAAAGCAAAAGAACTGGCTGCCGTCATTCACCATCCGGTCTACGTACTGCTGGCCGGATACAACGCGCGGCCATTGGCGGAGCAGTTACTGCACTACGGCGCAGATCACATTTATCTCTATGACGCGCCCCATCTCCAACATTATCTGCCGGAACTCTATGTAAATTTATTGGAAGATTTTATACGTAACATACATCCCTCCTGCGTGATGATCGGAGCCACCCATGCGGGGCGGACACTGGCGTCAAGGACCGCCGCCCGCTTCCGGGCAGGACTTACGGCGGACTGCACTCTGCTGGAAATGAAAGAAAACACCGATCTGGTACAGATACGTCCTGCATTCGGCGGCAATATCATGGCTCAGATTGTGACGCCGAATCACAGACCGCAGTTTTGTACTGTCCGCTCTAAAGTATTTCCGGTTCCCCCTCCATCGGACCAGCCACATGGAAGTATCACTGAGATAACGCCGGAGGCCCGTTTACTCAAAAGCGAAACCAGAATACTAGAGATTCAGCCCAAAGCACCGGCTCTGGATATCGCTGAGTCCAAAATAATCGTCGCCGTCGGCCGGGGAATAAAAAAACAGGCGGATCTGAAACTGGCGGAAAAACTGTCCGCTGTCCTGAACGCACAGTTAGCTTGTACCAGGCCCCTGGTTGAAAACGGATGGTTTGATGCCAAAAGGCAGATCGGTCTAAGCGGCCGAACGGTTAACGCGGACCTGATCATCACGCTCGGTATCTCCGGCTCCGTTCAGTTCGCTGCCGGAATGCGGAATTCTGCCTGCATCATAGCCATTAATTCCGATCCCAACGCACCTGTCTTTGACATCGCCCACTATGGCTTTGTCGGCGACCTATATCAGCTGCTGTCCGGTTTTCTTCAGATCCTGGAACCGGATTCCAAACCTGAAACACATCCCAGGCTGGGAAACGAGGCGGTTTCCATACAAAAAAAGGAGGAGCGCTAATATGTCTTATCACAAAATAGATGAACAGGATTATACCTATTTTCAAAGCGTTTTAAAAAGAGAAAACCTTCTGTACGGTCCGGAAATTCAGGAGGATTACAGTCATGACGAATTAAGCGGTACTAACGCCTATCCTGAGCTGCTGATCCGGCCCGAAACCACAGAAGAAGTCTCTCTCATCATGCGTTACGCCTGGAAAAAAGAGATACCCGTCGTAGTCAGAGGCGCGGGAACCGGCCTCGTAGGCTCCTCCGTCGCCATCTACGGCGGAATCATGCTGGACATGATACGAATGAATAAAATCCTGGAGCTGGACGAAGACAATCTCACCGTCACGGTACAGCCTGGCGTATTATTAATGGATCTGGCCGAATATGCCCTCTCTCATCAATTTTTCTATCCCCCTGATCCCGGTGAAAAATCAGCGACCATCGGCGGAAATATCTCTACCAACGCCGGGGGAATGCGCGCTGTCAAATACGGTGTTACACGGGACTATGTACTGGGATTAACCGTCGTATTACCGGATGGAAATATCCAAAATCTGGGCGGAAAAATAGTAAAAAACAGTTCCGGCTACGATCTGAAAAACCTGATCATCGGTTCAGAAGGAACCCTCGCCGTGATAACCGAAGCCATATTAAAACTTATCCCTTGCCCCGCACACAGCATCAGCCTTCTGATTCCGTTCGGGACCATGGAGGATGCATTGCATGTAGTCCCCCTTATACTCAAAGCCCGTACCGTCCCCACCGCCCTCGAATATATGTCCAGGCAAACCATTCTCTTCTCTGAAGAATACCTGGGCAAAACATTTCCCGACACCGGTTCCGACGCTTACCTCCTGCTCACCTTCGACGGCAGCAGTCCCAAACAGGTACAAACCGAATATGAAAAAGCCGCTGATCTCTGTCTGGAAAATAAAGCCCGGGACGTCTATCTGGTGGACACCCCGGAACGCAAAGATTCTGTCTGGAATGCCCGAGGTTCTTTTCTGGAAGCTATCAAAGCCTCTACTACCGATATGGATGAATGCGACGTAGTAGTCCCCAGAAATAAAACCGCCGAATACTTCACCTACATCCACTCCATCGCCCGCACACTTCACATGCGGATCCCCAGCTTCGGTCACGCCGGCGATGGAAACCTCCATATCTACCTGTGCCGGGACGATATGGAAACAGAACTATGGCAAAAATCCATGCAAGAGGCTTTCCGCCTCATGTATCAAAAGGCTCAGGAATTCGGCGGCCAGGTATCCGGAGAACACGGAATCGGCTCCGCCAAAAAAAGATTCCTGCTGGAATCCCTTGGAGATACCCAAATCCAGCTCATGAAAGGCATAAAATCCGTCTTCGATCCCAAAAACATCATGAACCCGGGCAAAATATTATAAGACCTGAGCCTTCATCAAAACGGAGCGGGCAGCCACAAGGACTACCCGCTCCGGATCTCAGCGTCTCTATCTATCTAACCTCTACAGTCCAGTCCATAAAGTCATCGATCTTCCCTGTCTGGATACCGGTCACCGTATCATACAGTTTATGGCTGACCGGACCGATTCCTCCATCCTGAATCTGCATCACTTCGTCTTCAAACCGAAGGGCGCCAACCGGGGAGATAACTGCCGCGGTTCCGGTTCCCCACACTTCTTCCATGGTGCCGCTCTTGGCCGCTTCCAGGATCTCATCCACGGAAATCTGCCGTTCTTCCACCGGCAGGCCCCATTCCCTGCAAAGCGCGATACAGGAATTCCTGGTAACACCCGGAAGGATACTGCCGTTTAACTTGGGTGTAACCACAGTTCCATTGATCTTGAAGAAAATATTCATGGCCCCTACTTCTTCAATATACTTGCGGTGCACGCCGTCCAGCCAGAGTACCTGGGAATATCCCTCGTCATGGGCCTTTACCTGGGAAGCCAGGCTGGCCACGTAGTTTCCTCCGGTCTTGGCCTCTCCGATTCCGCCCTTAACCGCACGGACATATTCGTCTTCGATCCAGATCTTCACCGGATTCAGTCCTTCCGGATAATAAGCGCCAACCGGCGATAAGATGATCATAAACTTATAGGTATCAGACGGTCTGACCCCCAGGAACGGATCGGTTGCGATCACAAAGGGACGGATGTAAAGAGATGTACCCTCTTTCGTGGGAATCCAGGCTTCGTCCATTTTTACCACAGCTTTGATGGCCTGCAGGAAATCCTCCGGATTGATCTCGGGGATACACAGCCTTCTGTTAGAATTATTCGCTCTCTCTATATTTTTATCAGGGCGGAACAGCAGAGTCCTGCCATCTTCGGTTTTATATGCCTTGAGTCCTTCGAACATCTCCTGGCCATAATGGAATACCATGGCGGAGGGCTCCAGGGAAATCGGTGCATAAGGCACGATCCTGGGGTCATACCAACCCTTTCCCTTTTCGTAATCCATGACAAACATGTGATCCGTAAAGATCGTACCGAATACCAGCGGATTATCTTTGTCCGGAATCGGCTTCGGACTTGTGGTTTTCTCAACTCTGATATCTAACATACTGCTCCTCTTCCTTCCGTATACTGAATTTATTTTCCTATTATTGACCTTTTTCCTTTGATTGTCAATACTTTCATGGGCAGAGCCAGGTTTTTTTAAGGCATGGCCATATAATATTGAACGCAGTCCCTTCCCGCCTTCTTAGCCTTGTAAAGAGCCTCATCCGCATGGGATATAAGCTTTTCCATATTATCCGACTGCTGCAGCCAGCCCCGCCAGATTCCGATACTTACGGTTACATGATCCCGGAAGGTATCATTCCTTGGAATCCCCGCCTTGCGTATCCTGGCCTGGATACAATCCGCCATACTTTCCCCGGAGCCGCTTTCACCGATGCGATGGCAGTCTTTGGGGAGGCAATGCATAATCAGAAACTCTTCCCCACCATATCGAATTACCACAATGTTTTCCTGGCTGATGCATTCCCTGATGATGGCGGATATCTCCCGCAGGCAGGCGTCGCCCTGTACATGTCCGTAAGTGTCATTATACTGTTTGAAAAAATCAATATCCAGCATCAGGATCTCCATAAAGCAATTCTGTTTCTTATACTCTTCAAACTTGCAGCCGATCACTTCCGACAGATACCTTCGGTTGTTTAAACCGGTCAGCTGATCCGTATTCACCATGACACTCAGTTTTTCGTTTACTTTTTCGATCTCTTTGTACTGGGACTCGATAATATCCCGGTCCCGGAATTCCATCTCCATACTGCGGTAATACCTCATAGAAATAAAGACAGCCAGGACAGTGACAAAGAAACTGTTAACAATGCTGGAAAAGAGTTCATCCGGATTGATACCCCTAATAGTCAGGATCAGCAAAAGTATCATCCACTGTCCGCCGAATATCACTAAACTCTCCGCCGGCGACATCAGCAAAACAGCCGCCATGGTAGGAATCAGATAACAGAATACTCCTAGTCCGCTGCCATGTATCTGGTCAAGTACCGTGATACCCATAACCCAGACACACATGGCGAGCACATATCCTCGTCTGAGCCAGGAGAGAACGGCATATTTTTTTTGTTTCACGAGCTTCATATAAACTGGAATCAGGATGACGGTCACCAGAAACAGATACATATATAAATACAAATAAAATCTTCCGTCTCCCTCCATTACGTAGTCGCCCTTCAGGAAAAAAAAGATAAGCATCATACAGAACTGGGTCCCCGCAACAACCAAACCGATATTTCGCTCCACTCTATAGATCTTCTCCGGATAGTATTCGCGGAAGCGGCTCTTTTGTTCTTTTGTCAATATCGGCTCTACCACATGCCTGATCCTGTCTCTTACGTCCATGTCTTTCTCCAACCTTATCCTGTACTCTTACATTTATTTCTTTTGATAGCGCAAAAAACGGTATTCCAAATCAAAATACGTCTGTTCCTCGCTGTCACCGGTAATCTCCCACTCCGGCATCTGATCCAGATCTGGGAAATAGCTGTCGGCATCATATTCATGATCGATTTTGGTCACGTGAGCCGTATCACAATAAGGCAGTAGCTGCCGGTATACGCTCTCTCCTCCGATAATGAATACATCCCCGGATGGGTATTTCTTCAGTTCCTCCAGCAGCTCGTCCACACTGTGCACCACAATGGCATCCTTTACGTGATAAGCCGGGTCCGTGGAAAGAATAATATTCGTCCGGTTCTTAAGCGGCAGGCCATTGGGAAATGTCTCCAGTGTCTTACGGCCCAGCACCACCACTTTACCCGTGGTCATCTCCCGGAAAAATTTGTGATCCGACGGAATGCTGACCAGCAGGCTGTTATCCTTTCCGATCGCCCAGTTGCTGTCTACTGCTACAATGATATTCATATTCTGAAAACTCCTTTTCTAAATCTGCTTATATAGCCACCGGTATATTGGTAATCTGAGGCCCGGCTTCATAATTTTCTACTGTAATATCCCGGACTGTAAAATCATAGAAATTCTTAATCTCAGGGTTCAGCTTAAATGTAGGGGCCGCATACGTGGGACGGGTAATCAGCTCCTCCACCAGAGGAATATGCCGGTCATAAATATGGGCGTCCGCGATGACATGCACCAGTTCTCCCGGGACCATGTCACAGATCTGGGCCAGCATATACACCAGCACCGAATACTGTACCACATTCCAGTTATTCGCCGTCAGGATATCCTGGGACCGCTGGTTGAGAATCGCATTTAACTTAAGCTTTTCACTGTTCTTTTCCTTCGTGACATTAAAAGTCATACTGTACGCGCAGGGATACAGATTCATCTCATGCAGATCCTGATGTACATACAGGTTTGTCATAATCCGTCTGCTGTACGGATTGTGTTTCAGGTCATAGATCACCCGGTCCACCTGATCCATCAGCCCTTCCCGGTACTGATGTTTCACCTGCATCTGGTAGCCGTACGCCTTCCCGATCGATCCTTCCTCATCAGCCCAGCTGTCCCAGATATGGCTGTTCAGGTCCTTAATGTTATTGGATTTTCTCTGCCAGATCCAGAGCATTTCATCGGCAGCGCTCTTAATCGCTGTCTTCCTTAAAGTCAGCGCCGGAAATTCTCTGGATAAATCATATCGGTTCACAACACCAAATTTCTTTATGGTATAGGCTGAGGCCCCATCCTCCCAGTGAGGACGGACCTTTTCTCCTTCCGTGCTTGTCCCATTTTCCAATATGTCTTTACACATATGGATAAATAACTCGTCTGCATAACTCATCGTTTCCTGCCTCCTGTTCTTTTCCCGGATTACGAATCTGCAAGTCTGTCTCATTATAGCATGAAACTTTTTACGCATCCATAGGATAGGAGGAATTCTCTTTGAAAATTAAAAAATAGGCAACACTTGAAGGATGCCCGTTTGTGTCAAAAGGGGAGCTGGGAGCTTTGATTACATCTGTTTTGTATTATTCCCCCCAAGGGACATTGCATCTTATAAACACCAATATCCGTCGCTTATTTTTCACAGACTGTTTTCTTCTTACGCTTAAGCCAGCGGTAAATCCAGATTACCACCACCGCGATCAGGATCCCTTTCCCGACCAGCGCATATTCCTTCATGTAGTCTGCGATTTTTTCCCATGACTTGCCGGCCCAGGCTCCTAACGATACTAATACCAGATTCCAGCCAAAGGACCCGAGAGTCGTCAGTATCGTGAATTTTCCGATGTCCATTCCTGCCATCCCTGCCGGAACGGAGATGACGCTGCGGATAATTGGGATAAAACGGCAGAAAAAGACGGTCGTGTTCCCGTGCTTTTCAAACCACGACTGTCCTTTTTGGAAACTTTCCATTTTCAGGTGCAGGAGTTTTCCTACTTTTCCGTTAATCAGCTGTTCCTGTCTGGAAGGAGACAAAAAATACCCTAAATAGTATAGAAGAAAGGCTCCCATCACAGAACCTACCGTGGCGAAAACGACTACGCCGGGTACATTCATCACGGTACAGGTGGTCAAAAAGCCGCCGAAGGTTAAGATGACCTCGGACGGTATGGGCGGAAATATATTTTCTATAAAGATCAGGAATATGATGCCCAGATAACCATATTCATTCATAATTTTGATTACGATATCCTGCATAGGTTCTCCGGTTCAGTTGGCGCTTGCTTCATTATATGACCGGACTTGGGTTAAATATGCTATTTTGGCTGTCCTCCTTCTATTGCTTTCAATTAACGTACTTATTCCCAGTCAGAGGAGAGGGGACTGGCACCTTTCGGTAGTATCGCCATATTCTCAAGCAGCTGCGCGGAGAAAGGGGCCTGTCCCCGGATGTCCGGATGTTGTTTCTTCAGTTGTCACACATGTATTGTAATCCTACACACATCCAGAAAAACATTAAAATTTTTTCTTGACTTTTTGTACAAAACCACACATAATAGTATATGCGATGCGGATATAGTTCATTGGTAGAACACCAGCTTCCCAAGCTGGATAGGCGGGTTCGATTCCCGTTATCCGCTTTTTTTATTGGAAATCACATGGATACGGATGCTCAAAAGGCATCCGTTTTTCGATATTAACTTTAGAAAACGTTTTTATAACTGGACTTTCTAGAACTAAGGTAATAGGAAACATCTTTTTCTTCCCCTGCCCCTTGTTGCATACTTTTCCGGGTGTTATAATTTAGTCGTAACTAGAATTCCCAAGACAAAAAGCACACCCGCACAGCGGTATCCGCAGCAATATGGAACACAAAAATCTTGTACACAAGAATCCGATGATGATTATATATGCAAGAAAGGGCAGTGATCGACATGATGAAACAGAATCTCTTTCAGGAAGCAGACACTTACAGGGACCGGCTTAAGACCGCCCGCTCCATACCCGCCGACGAGCGCGCCTCCCTGGACCGCTATTTCCGAACCGGCCTCTCCTACAGCAGTAATGCGCTGGAAGGCAATGCACTGACACTTGAGGAAACCAGGCTGTTGCTGGTAAAGGGAACGGTATCCGGTGAGAAACCATTGAAAGCCTATCTTGAGGTGGTAGGGCACGCCAATGCCTATGATTATATGCTTTCCTGCGCCAGAGATCCGCAGGCCGTTCTGACTGAAGACATGATTAAAAAACTGCATTTCCTATTTTATCAGAAGATTGACCTGGAGGCCGCCGGCGTTTACCGGGATATGCCGGTCTATATTCCGGGTACGGAATATATCCCCCCTCTGTCGGAGGATGTTCCTCATCTGATGTCCCACTTTATCGATCAGATCCTATCGTCCGCCGCCACGCTGCATCCCATCGAACGGGCGGCGATGGCGCTGAAACGGCTGCTGGATATCCATCCGTTCACCGATGGTAATGGACGGACCGGCAGATTATTGATGAATTATCTGCTGATCCGTGACGGATACAGTGCCGTCTCTATCTCTCCCGATCGGAAAGAGGAATATGTGAACGCTCTGATCGAGGCCCAGACCCGCAAAAATCCTGATCCCTTTATCGAACTGATCGGGCAGTGTGTGCTGGATACGGAGAAGGATTATTGCCGGCTGCTGAAGCTGGAAGATTAAAGCCAGCCTTTCCAATTACAGAGCTTCTCTGACCTCTGGCCGGCGTCTTCCCCGGATCCCGCAGTAAAACTTCACTTTTGGCTCTGTGCCGGGGGGACGGACACAGCACACCGCAGGCCGCGTCTTTATCCCTGGCATAAGTCCCGGCCAGACAACCGAGGCTCCATTCATATTGTTATTCGTTCTCCTTTACAAATAGCTCGCAATTACAGCTTGCAGGAAACTTCGCATCCCCCACCCTCTGAAAAAAGTAACCTTCCGGTTACTTTTTTCAGACCTTATTCTTCAGAATCACCATTCTGCTTTTTCTTACGATGTTTCACGCATTCGGTCAGCAGATATTCGATCTGGCCATTGATCGAACGGAAATCGTCCTCGGCCCACTGGGCCAGATCATTCCAGAGACTAGCCGAAAGCCGTAATGGTACCTGTTTTTTATTTTTCTCTTTCGGTTTGTTCTCCATGACTGCGTCAGACCTTTCCTGCCGTTTCTTATCCGAATCCTTCCATGCTTATAAAAAACCGGATTTTTTTTCTGCCATTTTCAGACTTATGTACCAGTTTAATATAAACTGCCGCTGTTTACAATGGGCTGGGCATCTTTGTTTCCACAGAGGATAACTAACAGATTACTGACCATTGCGGCCTTGCGCTCTTCGTCCAGTTCTACAATCTGTGTATCGTTTAATTTCGACAGGGCCATTTCCACCATACTGACTGCGCCTTCCACGATCTTCTGGCGCGCATCGATGATGGCGGCTGCCTGCTGTCTCTGCAGCATGGCGGAAGCGATCTCCGGCGCATAGGACAGATGTGTGATCCTTACTTCCAGTATCTGAATTCCGGCATCCTCCACCTTTTCCTGCAGTTCCTGTTTCATTATATCCGCTACTTCCTGGCTGCTGCCGCGCAGAGATTTCTCATCTTTGCCCTCGCAGGTATCGTACGGGTAACGACGGGCCGCGTTTCTCGTAATCGCGTCGCACTGGATGGATAGATAATCTTTAAAATTTTCCACATTCATGACAGCCTTTGTAGCATTCTCTACTTTCCATATGACAACGGTACCAATTTCTATAGGATTACCCAGTTCATCGTTTACTTTTTGTTTTTCATTGTTGAGTGTCATCGTCTTCAGTGATACTTTTTTGCTGACGCTCTGTGCGGCTGCTCCGTTTCGGGCACCTGCAGCAGCCGTCTGCTCCACAGCCTGCTTCGCAGCCGGATTAATCGCCGTACAGAAAGGATTTACCCAGAAGAAGCCGTCGTTTTTCAAGGTACCGTAATAATTACCAAACAGAGTCAGGACCAGCGCCTCATTGGGATGAATCACCTTAAGCCCAAACAGGAACACAAATGCTATGCAGATCAACAAGATACCTATCACCCACAGTACAGGCCCGATCACTGGGCGGGACGCGTTCAAAGCCGGGATCAGAATGCTGACGATCATGACCAAAACGACTAAAAACAGCATGCCAAAGCCGCTCGCGGGCTTTAATACTTTTTCTTCCTGAAATCCGGTGTTTTTAGTACTCATAATAATCCTCCTCACGGATTAAAAATGATATTATTTTGATATCATTATAATACATCCCCTTTTCCACCTTGTCAAGCTATAATAATAGAAGCACTTTCTCTGACACTTCTGCGAAACGGCTCAATGCCTTCCGTAATATTCCCTGTAATAAGTACTGTCATAATACTTTTCATAAGAGGATTTTTTATTGATGTCTATTTTATTTAAGATGACTCCCAGGATCCGGCAGTTGGTTTTATTCAATTGTTTCGTCACGGAAGAAGCCAGGCGGCAGCTGATCCGGTTAAATTCGATCACCATAATGATCCTGTCGCAAATATTCGATATTATGGCGCTGTCGATAACCGGGACCAGCGGAGGTGTGTCGATGAATATGTAATCGTACTGGGTTTTTACTTCATCAAGCAGTTCTTTCAGTCTTCCGTTTTCCAGCAGCTCCGATGGGTTGGCCGGCACCGGTCCTGAATGAATCATGTCCAGATTCTTTCTGTTCGTATTCAACAGTACCTCTTCGGTTTCACACATCCCCGAGAGATACTGTGTCAGGCCCGGGATCGCACGATCTATACTTATCTGTTTTGAGGAAGCGGGCTTGCGCAGGTCTGCATCGATATAGAGCACTTTTTTTCCGATGTCTGACATGGAAAATGCCATCTGCATAGAGACGCAGGACTTTCCTTCTCCCGATAAACAGCTGGTGACAGAGATCACTTTTATATGGCTGCCGCAGAACTGGATATTACTGCGCAGGGTATTGTAAGCTTCGCTTACAGGTATATCGTTTTTAATTTTGCCCGGTATTATATTGTTTTCATGTTTTTTTGCTTCCTCCTGCTGCCTGGTTTTCGGTTTCTTATATTTTCGATTTTTCCGGTTAAATTGTGGGATGGACCCCAAAACATTCAACGCTAATTTTTCCCCGACATCTTCTGATGTTTTAATTTTGTCATTCAGCAGAAATAACAGGATCAGGCAGAAAATGGTCACAGCGGATACCGCCAGTCCCCCCAGCAGTATATTTTTCCTGAAATCCGGCGACGTGGGCTTCGAAGGGATATCCGCCGCATCAACCAGGCTGACCGCCTCGATATCCATTACCTCCTGAATCTGCTTTGAAGATATTTCCCGTACCCGGTTGGCCATTTCCGCCGCTCTGTACGGATCGGCGTCTGTCAGCGTTATAGTGATGATTCTCGTGTCCGAAACGGCGGATACATCGATTTTGGATGCGAGCTGTTCGGGCGTCATCTGAAGATTCAGGTCCGCGATCGCCTGCTTCAATACGGTTCTGCTTTTTATCAGCTGCATATAATCCTTGGTGAGCTGGGCGCCGCTCTGGAGGTCGTTGTAGGTAACGGCAGACTGGTCCTGTTTATTTAAAATATAAATCTGCGTGGACGCACTGTATTGGGGAATCAGAATGTTCTGACTGATGACGGCGGCAAGACACGCCCCCATTATCCCTAAGGATATGATTAGCCAAAGCCGGCTCCACAGCATGTATAACAGGACCCGCAGGTCGATTTCCATCTCACCGCTGCTGTTGTCCCGCGCAGCTATGTCTGTTACGTCGGATCTGTTTGCCCTGTCTGCTTGACTGTCTGCGCGGTTATCATTATCGCTTTGTATGTATCTTTTCTCTTTATCTTCCAAGTTCATTGTAAGCCTCCTGCCAGTATGCCGTAACATTCTGTTTTAATATAGCATCTTAAATATGAGGCTACAATTAATGTAACATTTTGTTGTTATTTGTTGTTCAGTCCGTACATTTATGTATCTGGTATCCCTTTTCGGTTCCTGAAGGGCAGGAACGGGAATTGCAGAACGGGTCCTGACAGCCTGAATTCAGTTGTCAATCACGCCGGTTTTTATTATACTAAATGTAGGAATTCTCTTTAATGATATGACCCGGCAAGGAATGGAGCTGAAACGTTTGCTGTTAAACAAAATAGAAAAGATTACAAAAAAAATTCCGGACCCCATCGATGAAAATCACAGCATCGCAATGAGGATTATGTGTCCGGAATACTCCCTTGAGGTCCAGGATGTCAAGACGTTTCCTATTACGACTGAACATCCGGTCTATATCCTGTTCTGGAATATGGAGCGGGAGGGCCGGTTATACGCCACGATCAAGCCCTCCCTCACCCCCTTTTCTTTCTGCAGTGTATTCACGGACGGGGAAAAGACCCAGCTTCACACCCATGATTATATTGAATTGGCCTATGTGGTGAAGGGCGAGTTCCGTCAACGGATCCTGGGAAAAGACGTCCGATTCCAGCAGGGGGATTTGTGCCTGATCGACAAAAGCTGCCTGCACCAGGACTATCTGTTCTGCCAGAAAAGCTGTGTCCTGTTCATCGGAATGGATCACGCGATCCTGGAGGAGGGCATGGTAGAAAAGCTGGGGGAACCTAAAATCGTAAAGTTTCTGCACGACGCGCTGATGAAGCAAAAGGATGTCCAGCAGTTTATCCATTTTAAGCCCAAACGGGACCATGATCCAAGAGCGGAGCAGCTGATCGAACAGCTGATCACCGAGCTGGAGGCCAACGATATCGGTACGAAGTATACCTGCAAGGGCCTTTTACTGCGCCTGCTGCATCTGATCAGTACGGAATATGAATTTTCACTGACCGACCAGCAAAAAAAGAAAATGCGCTGGCTGATCTACGAAGATATCGGGGATTACATCAGAACTCATTACCGTGAGATCACGATCCGTGACCTGGTGGACCGCTTTCATTTTAACGAAGACTATTTCAACCGCGTGCTGAAGGAAAGGAGTGGGAAAACTTATTCGGAGTACGTGCAGGATATCCGGCTGGCAAAGGCGATGGAACTGCTCACAGATACAAAGATGACCGTGGAGCAGGTCGCTGTCAGCGTCGGCTATCAGAACAAGGGCTATTTCTATAAGATATTTACGGCAAAATATCACATGACGCCTGCCCAGGCCAGGAATAAAAGTCGGAATAGGTAACTATTTTACTATTTTCGTAGGAAAGGGAAATTGAGTTTACAGCCTCCGGTTCTTAAAATAGAAAGTAAGCGAACATTATACGGCCAATGCCGGAAAGAGCTCTTTCGTATTGACCAGTGTACATTTATTTTAAGAAGGAGGATATAAGAATGCTAGAGACGAAACAATACAAATTCTGGTTTGCAACCGGTTCTCAGGACCTGTACGGTGATGAGTGTGTCAGGGAAGTGGAAAATCATTCGAAAATCATGGTGGAGGGGTTAAATGCATCCGGCCGCCTACCCTATGAGGTGGAATGCAAAGGTACGCTGATCGACAATACTTCTATCCGCAAGCTCTTCAATGAGGCCAACGCCGATGAAACCTGTGCCGGGGTCATCACCTGGATGCACACGTTCTCTCCTGCCAAGATGTGGATTCTGGGCTTACAGGAATACCGCAAACCTCTGCTCCATCTGCATACACAGTTTAATCAGGATATACCGTATGATACCATCGATATGGACTTTATGAACACGAACCAGTCCGCTCATGGTGACCGGGAATTCGGCCATATCGTCAGCCGGATGGGTATCGAGCGTAAGATCGTGGTCGGCCACTGGAGCGACACCCGGGTGCAGGACCGCATCGGCAGCTGGATGCGTACCGCGGTGGGTGTGATGGAAAGCAGCCATATCCGCGTCGTAAGAGTCGGCGATAACATGAGAAACGTGGCCGTGACCGAAGGCGACAAGGTAGAAGCCCACATTAAATTCGGCTGGGAAATCGACGCGTTCAATATCACGGATGTGGCGGAATATGTCCAGGCTGTACCTCTGGGCGAGATCGAAGCGCTGGTGGATGAGTATTATGACAGCTATGATATCCTGACGGAAGGCCGGGATGCGGCAGAATTCAAACAGCACGTGGCCGTGCAGGCCGGTATTGAGCTGGGCTTCCGGAAGTTCTTAACGGAGAATGATTATCAGGCAGTGGTTACAAATTTCCAGATGCTCTCCGGATTACAGCAGCTTCCGGGCCTTGCGATGCAGCGTCTGATGGCCGACGGTTATGGATTCGGTGCGGAAGGTGACTGGAAAACCGCAGCCATGGTACGTCTGATGAAATTAATGACCGCCAACGTCAAAGATGCCAAGGGTACGTCCTTTATGGAGGATTATACATACCGTCTGACTCCGGGAAGCGAAGCGATCCTGCAGTCCCATATGCTGGAGGTCTGCCCCACCATCGCGGAAAATAAGCCTGCCATCAAGGTATGCCCTCTCAGCATGGGTGACCGTGAAGATCCCGCCCGTCTGGTATTCACATCCAAGCCCGGCAAAGGCGTGGCCTGCTCCCTGGTGGATCTGGGGAACCGTTTCCGCCTGATTATCAATGATGTGGAGTGCTTAAAGCAGGATATCCCGATGCCGAAACTTCCGGTGGCCACTGCGCTGTGGAAACCGATGCCGGATCTGATCACCGGAGCGGAAGCATGGATTCTGGCAGGCGGAGCCCACCATACGGCGTTCTCCTATGATCTGAGTTCCGAGCAGATGGGTGACTGGGCTGCTGCCATGGATATCGAAGCTGTTACTATTGATCAGGATACCACGATCCGTAATTTTAAAAATGAGCTCCGCTGGAATGCGGCAGCGTACCGCTAATACGGCAGAAACAGGAGGAATAAGAATGTCCAAAAAATATTCCATAGGTGTAGATTACGGCAGTCTGTCCGGCCGGGCAGTACTGGTTGACGTAGAGAATGGTTCCATTCTGGCTCAGGCAGTCAAAGATTATACGCATGCGGTCATGGATGAATACCTTCCTGACGGTGTTACCCGTCTGGGGCCCGACTGGGCGCTTCAGCATCCCCAGGATTACCTGGAGGTATTGGAACAGACGATTCCGGCTGTGTTAAAAGAATCCGGAATCAGCAAAGAGGATGTTATCGGACTGGCCATTGACTTTACCGCCTGTACCGTACTTCCGGTGGATGACAAAGGAATCCCGCTGTGTTTTCACGAGGATCTCAAGGACAATCCTCATGCCTATGTCAAGCTGTGGAAACATCATGCGGCCCAGGATCAGGCCAACCGTCTCAATGCCGTCGCGAAAGAACGGGGCGAGAGCTTCCTGCAGCGCTATGGCGGCAAGATCTCCTCCGAGTGGTTATTTCCCAAGTTAATGCAGATCGCAGAAGAAGCTCCCGACATCTATGATCGGATGGACCGCTTTATGGAAGCCACTGACTGGGTCACCATGATGATGACCGGCCAGGAGAGGCGCAACAGCTGTACTGCTGGTTACAAAGCCTTGTGGAGTAAACGGGAGGGATATCCCCCCAATGACTTCTTCAAAGCCCTGCATCCAAAACTGGATCACGTGGTAGAAGAGAAATTGGCTGCGGACATCTATCCGCTGGGGCAAAAAGCCGGTGAACTCACCCCGGAAATGGCAGGCCGCATGGGGCTGCTCCCTGGTACTGCTGTTGGCATCGCTAATGTAGACGCCCATGTGGCACTGCCGGCCGTAGGCATCACCGAGCCTGGCAACCTGCTGATGATCATGGGAACCTCGACCTGCGACATCTTATGCGGAACCGAAGAAAAAATAGTACCCGGCATGTGCGGCGTCGTAGAAGATGGAGTTCTTCCGGGCTATTTTGGATATGAAGCCGGTCAGTCCTGTGTAGGCGATCATTTCGACTGGTTTGTCAAAAACTGTGTTCCAAAGAGTTACCAGGATGCGGCTGCCACCGAAGGAAAAGGAATCCATCAGTACCTGACCGAGAAGGCAAGCAAATTAAAAGTCGGCGAAAGCGGCCTGCTGGCTCTGGACTGGTGGAACGGCAACCGGTCTGTGCTGGTAGACGTGGACCTGACCGGTCTGCTGCTCGGCTGCACGCTTCAGACAAAGCCGGAGGAAATCTACCGCGCGCTGATCGAAGCCACTGCTTTCGGCAAAAATATGATCATTCAGACCTTTGAAGAAAATGGCGTACCGATCAACAAACTGTTTGCATGCGGCGGAATTGCTTACAAGAATCCTATGATGATGCAGATCTACGCGGATGTCTGCAACCGGGAAATCTACTTAAGCGCCTCCGACCAGACGCCGGCTCTGGGTGCCGCCATGTTCGGCGCTGTGGCTGCCGGCAGAGAAAAAGGCGGATACGATTCCATATTCGATGCGGCAAAAGTTATGGGCAAGGTCAAGGACGAATATTATAAACCGATTCCCGAAAACGTGGAAGCTTATAAGCAGCTGTATGCGGAATTCAAGCTCCTTCATGATTATTTCGGTCGCGGTGAAAATGATGTGATGAAACGTCTGAAAAAGATTAAGGCGGATGCAAGGAAAGCATAAGTATATTTAATGTTTCGATAAAGTTGGCCAGGTATAATCTGCTTTTGAAATATAGAAAGGGACATGTCTGATATTGGACATGTCCCTTTCTATATTTTGCTTACGCCATAAATTGCTTGTCGATCTCAGGGTTGAAGGCATAGAAATTTTTGAAATCAAGCTTTTCCTGTACGGATCGAAGGGCTTCGCCGAACCTCTGGAAATGCACGACTTCCCTGGCCCGCAGGAACCGGATCGGAGCCAGTACATCCGGATCCTTGACCACCCGCAGTATATTGTCATAGGTGGTCCTGGCCTTCTGTTCGGCTGCAAGGTCCTCGGTCAGGTCTGTGATACAGTCGCCTTTGGACTGGAACTCACAGGCGTTGAAAGGGATTCCCGCGGCGGCAGTAGGCCAGCAGGCGGTCGTGTGATCCACATAATACGTGTCGAATCCGTCTGTTTTTAACTGTTCTTCCGTCAGGTTTCTGGTCAGCTGGTGAACGATAGCACAGATCATTTCCATATGAGCCAGCTCTTCCGTACCGATATCGGTCAGCAGGCCGCCCACTTCCTTATAGGGCATAGAATACCGCTGGGACAGATACCGCATGGAAGCGGCCAGCTCTCCGTCGGGTCCTCCGAACTGCGTAATAATCATAGTCGCGGTTTTCGGACAGGGCGTTTTAATATTCACAGGAAACTGTAGTCTCTTTTCATAATTCCACATTAGCAGACACCTCCTTCCCAGGGTACCGGAGCGTTGTTCCAGGCCCATGAGGATGCGCCCGCTTCTACGTCATCCAAACAGAGCGGTTCATATTTTTCTGCAAATTGTTTCAGGGCGTCCTTGCGCTGTTGTTTACATTGATCGAACATCTTCAGGGCTTCCATATCATTTGGATGCGTATCCAGATACAGGGTGAGGTCATTCACCGCAAAACTGACCTGCGTAATTTCCTTTAACAGTTCCTCTTTGCTCTTATCCATGAATCAGGCCACCTCCTACCATAAGAGGTTTGTCCAGATCCGGGAATATCGTCCCCTTCTCAAGCGCCTGTGCTAATTCATACGTCCCGTTCCACTTCTGTTTCGGCACATATGCCATGGCGATCGGCAGCTGATCTGCCTGAGTCTGTGTACAATCACAATTTGTATCCATTCCAAACGCTCCTTCCATCTCTTGATTCATTCAAATAAATTCCAGATATTCATCGGTTATTCTGCTCGAATCCTGTATGATTAGAATAAATCTATCGAATATATCTCGAATTAACTTTTGAATCATAGATAGTATGTGCGTTTCGACATAAATCATCACGAGAGCACCGTTGGTAATTTTTAATCCAAATAATATATATATTGGGACTTTTATTTTAAAAAGAAATAAAATCAAATTTAAAATATATAAAAAGATAATCCCATATCCTGTCTTCTACAACCGGTCCAGAACCATCTGACGGTAATCCAAATATTCAAATCCCAGTTTCTTATATAAAGCAGCTGCTCCCTCGTTGGCCGCTGTCACCTCCAGCCGGAACCGGACCACATCCGGATATTCCCGGAACATCCATTGGAAAAATTTCGTACCGTACCCTTTCCCTCTGCATACATCCTTGAGAAATAGTTCTTCGATCATCAGGTTCACACCGCCTGCCTCACAGGTATAGAATGGCGTCAGGTAGGCATATCCTACAATCTGCTCTTCTTCCACAAGCACGATGCCCCGTATCATTGGAGATGTCCCGGCTGCTGCTTCAAATGACCGCTCCCTGATCTCTTTGGAAATGGCATGATCCACAGCGTCGCTCTGGTAAAACTCCTCAACCATAGAAAGTACCTGCTCTTTGTCACTTAATTTCATATCTCTTACTGCAAACATATGATCCTCCTATATCAACAAACTATCTGTTTCTTCGTACCCTTACTATGCCATATGTAATATTTTTATGCAACCCCTGCCTGCAGCGGGACGGGTAAGGGGCATTATATAAGAAAGGAGAGCGGGGCGGCAGAGAAATTGCGGTACGTCCCGCAAATCCCTGCCGCTTCGCTCTCATCCCGGCCCCATAGCGCATAAGCTCTTTTCTTCAAAGTTCTCTGAGCGCTTCCTCCTTAATCTGCTTTTTCCGGCGGGTCATCATTCCTCCGATGCGTCCGGTCTCCTTCGCTGACAGCGACTTCCACCCATCGGTCAGTACCCGGTCCAGAAGTCCCAGCTCTTCTGCGATTTCATATTTCAGCTGCTCTTCCGGTTCTATTTCATGAAGGTTGATTGGTTTATCTTTTTTCTTTGACATAACAGGCGATACCCCTTTCCAAATATTTGACAACTGGAGTATCGCCTGTTTTCCCGTCCTTTATACCTCGAACGCTATATGTTACTGCTGGTTATATGGTTCTTCCGGTATAATGATGGCCGCAATAATATAGGCAATGATTCCGGCAAATCCCACAAAGCTCAGGACCACCCATAACAACCGGATCACGGTGGGATCAATATTCAGATATTCCCCAACGCCTCCGCAGACTCCGCATATCATTCTCTTACTTCTGGATCTGTATAATTTTTTCTGTTCTACATTCATTTCGATTCCTCCTGCCCTTTTGGCTTACTGATATATTACCACTTATTTTCGTGCTCCCGGCTATCGCCCCATATCTACCTGGATCGTACCGATCCCACATTCAAGATCAAATTCATTCATTGCATCATTATTTATTTTTTTCCGGGCTCCCAGCGCAGTATACGAATTCCCATTCAGATCAATGCTTCCGATGCCGCACTGCATGTCATAATTAAACTCGTTCTCCGCGTTGGCAAGCTGCACCAGGGTATCGCCTATTCCGCACTCCACATCTACATCTGCGTTTACCGATCCGTTCAGGCTCAGCCTGCCGACTCCGCATTGAATCTTAAGTTCACCTCCGGTAAATTGGTTCACCTCCAGTTCACCGGCACCCAGTTCGAACTTTGCCTCCTCGCTGACCGTCATGCTTTCGATATAGCCCGCGCCTGCCCCCAGGCTGATCTTAGTTTTGGTAAATGTATAGCCATCCGGTACATAGATGACCACACTCTTTTTATAGCGGTCCTTTGTCCTGGAACGGTCCTTGATTTTAAATTCATCATCGTCCTGCCCGAAATCCAGCTTTTTCAGATAACCCCAGGCTTCCATATACATGGTGCCATCGGCCGACGGCTCGATCCGCAGCGTGCCGTTTTTGATTTCCACATCCAGTTCCCGCACATTTTCCATACCCACACGCATGTGCTCACCATCTCTGGTTTCCATCTCATTGATATCTATATCTCCGGTATTTACATCAAAGTCGCCGGTGTCAATGTCAGGATCGTAATCGTCCCAATCAGTCACATCATAATCATCAAATCCTTCCACATCATTCCAGTAAGCGACGGTCCTAAAGATCCAGCTGTTACCCAGCCGGGCAGAGTATTTAAAATCGCTCCAGGTAAATCCCATGGCCGCTCCGGCGGTACAGCACGCGATACCGGCAGCCAGAATAATCGCACTGACAATCAGGCAGATTCCAGTAAATTTTTTCATTTCTTACACCCTCCCTCTATGGAATAATCTGCTGAACAGGTTTACGATTCCTCTGATGATACAGGGGATCAGTTTTGCACAGATCCAGACTACTAATATAGTCAGCAGCATCCCCACTGCAAACAGGATACAGCCGATCCCGGTCAAAACAAGGCCCGTGGCCGGCCCGGTAAACATGTTAAAGATACCAATTACAAAGACCGCAACACCCGCTACTAACAGCCCGATTGTTCCAACCAGAAGAGCTACAAATAATCCGATCGCCCCTCCGAAGATTCCTACACACAGTCCCAGGATCCCACCGCCCACAGGCACGATAATCGGTGATGCCAGCAGGCAGAGAACGATAATCAGGATAATCTTGGCGGTATCTTTCGGCCGTTTGTCATATTCATATTGTTTTTCATTCGGGTTCTCGTGCCGGCTTACCTCTTTCTTTGTGTTGAACCGGATATCGCTGTAGCCGGTTTCGGTAAATTCTCCCGCTTCCCGGTCATTATAATTCAGGCCGTTTTTGATGATGGCAGCCACTTTCTCCGGACTGTCCAGTTCCTCTATGACGGCAGGTTCATTTTCCGGGCCTGCATCGTCAAAATAATCGTTATAGTATTGCAGTGCCTCTTCTCTTTCACTGTCGGTTACGTCCTGAAGCAGGAACTCTAATTCTTTCATAAATTCTGCTCTGTTCATCCTCTATATCCTCCCCGCGAACAACATTGATATTTTTGTAGAGTAAGCTTTCCACTCTGTTTTATAAAGGTTTAGCTGAACGGTTCCCTTTTCCGTTATCTTATAATATCTCCGGTTTCTTCCGCCGCATTCCATGTCGTACACTTCCAGACAGGCATCCTTTTGCAGCCTTCGCAGTACCGGATACAGCGTCGATTCTGAAACCTCGATAACCTGCCGCACATCCTGGGTGATCTTATAGCCGTAAGTTCCGTTCTGTTCCTTGGATACTACAGCTAATACGATCGCGTCCAGAAGGGCTGCACCTGTGTTAAATACCATGCAATCCACTCCCTTACATTGTATTCCTCATATGATAATATAAACAGTTCAATATTATTCAACTCGCAATACTATTTTATAGTCAATACTATATATCATATAATATAATATGTCAACTAGGTATTTTCGATTTAATATAAATGTAATATATTGATATAAGGCCGGAGTGTGAAGGGGCAAGGGGGCTCCGGGATGGGAGAAAAAAGTAACGGGCGCCGGATCGCCTGTGGCCGTGCCAAAGAACGGGTTTCGTCCTCTTCGGAGTCACCCGTTCTTAGGCACGGCCTCAAGCGATCCGGCACCCGTTACTTTTTTCTCCTATTCCGGAGGCCCCCCTTGTCCACTTTATGCATAGACTAATGGCCTGGAAGTTCGACTATGAAGCTGGCTCCCCGGCCGGGTTCGCTTTCCACACGGATCGTTCCTTCGTGGAGCTGGACGATTTTTAAAGCCAGCGGAAGGCCCAGGCCGTTGCCCTCTGTGTTCCTGGAACGGTCTACTTTGTAGAAATTGTGGAAGATGCGTTCCTGGTCTTCTTCCGCTATTCCCGGACCTTCGTCTTTGACACGGAATAGGATATGTGTGTTTTGCTGTTTCAGGGTGATCCAGAGAGTACCGCCGGTGGGGCTGAACTTTATTGCGTTTATGAGCAGATTGTACCAGACATTATGGAGCAGCTCCTCGTCGCATGAATAGGCGATTTCATCCAGTTCCAGCTCCAGGTTCAGATCTTTTTCTTCCCATTTATTCTGCAGGCGGATGAGGATATCCCGGATCTGCTCGTCCAGTTGGATTGTCTGGAACTGTTTCTGTATTACCACATGGTTTAACTCCGATATTCTTAAAAGATTGGTCGCCAGATTCGAAAGCCTGCCGCTCTCTTCGATCAGTATATCCAGATATTGGGACCTCTTTTCTTCACTTAAGGTTTGCTCTTTTAAGGCCTTGGCGTATCCTTTCATGGAGGCGATGGGGGTTTTGAACTCGTGGGAGACGGAGGAGACGAATTCCTTGTGCAGGTACTCGTTTGACCGAAGTTCTTCCGCCATGATGTTGAAATTATGGGAAAGCTCCGACATTTCGTCGTTCCCCATCTCCGGAAGCAGGATGTCAAAATTGCCTCCGGCGATCTCTGTTACTCCCTGATTGACTTTTTTTATTCTCTTTACCGCCAGATGGATTACCAGCCAAACCAGCATCAGCCCTAAGAGCATGGTGATCAGTATGAATAATTTCTGATACCGGTCAAACTGGCTGGCAAAATTCCGCATTACATGGGGGGAAATCACTACGACCTGGTTTCCAATTTTTCCAATGGAGCAGGGGAGGCGCCTGTCTCTGTCGGGCGGAAGATTTACTGCTTCACCCTTGTCCACTTTTAAGGCCCCTTCCTCACTTATTAAGCCTTCTTCCACTAGTTCCCGGACATCCGAACAGACCCTTACCTCTATGGAAGGGTCTGCGAAATACTTGGCTGCCTCGTTCGGATGTATTCCCAGTTCATTGTATATTCTTTCAAAATCCAGAAGTTTCCCTCTTAACTGGTCTTCCATAAATCCCTCTACCCTGGGCCGCTCAACCTGATTCAGGATACCGGATGATATCAGGTTCGTCACCGCAAAGGACAGGAAAACAATGACTGTCAGCTTAAAGCTTATGGAATTATAAAATTTAATATGTTTGTTCCGGATCTTCGTTTGCCGTCTATTCTTTGGTTGACTGTTCTTGAGCTGACTATTCTTTTGTTGACTATCCGTCTGATTATTCATAATTTCTTACCAGTTTATAGCCCAGTCCTCTCACCGTACTGATTTTAATGTCCTCATTGTCCGCCAGTTTATCTCGGATCCGGTTGATATGCACATCCACCGTCCGGTCGACGCTGTTGGCATCCCTTCCCCACACGTGGTCCATGATCTGCTGCCGTGTGAATATCTTGTTGGGATTGGACATGAACAAAAACAGGATCTCGAATTCCTTTCTCGCCAAGTCGATGGGCTGGCCTTTGATAAAGAATCCATAGTTACTGTAATCTAATACCGTATCGTGGTATTCGATCCGCTGTTCTCTGGCGTATTTGGCGCGCCGCAGCAGCGCCCGGACCCTCAGTACCATCTCATCCATATCTATAGGTTTTACCATATAGTCGTCGGCACCGGCCAGGAATCCCATCTTTTTGTCCTCAAACATCTCTTTGGCCGTTATAATCAGCACCGGAATATCCCGGTCTATCTTGCGCACTTCCGTGATCAATTCGATTCCATTGACCCGGGGCATCATCAGATCCGTTATCAGAAGATCCACCTGCAAGTTCTCCAGGCACTTAAGCGCCTGCTGGCCGTCATTTGCTTCCAGAATACGAAAACCTTCCCGGTTTAAGTACTCCACCATGAGTCCGCGGATATGCGTATCGTCTTCGGCAATACAGATCGTATTCATTCCCATCGTCCCCTCTCATCTATTCATAGCGCAGCGCTTCGATCGGGTCCAGCTTCGCCGCTTTGTTCGCCGGATAGAATCCGAAGAACACGCCGATCGCCATGGAGAACAGTACCGATACAACGATACTGAGCACAGATGCTTTGGCCGCGTATCCCAATAACTTCGCTGCGACCGAACCAAGTCCCACTCCCAGTATAATACCAATTATCCCACCAATCAAACAAATAATGACCGCCTCCACGATAAATTGCAGCTGGATGGAACCGTTGGTAGCGCCTAGTGCCTTACGGGTCCCGATCTCCCGGGTGCGCTCCGTGATGGATACCAGCATAATGTTCATCACGCCGATTCCTCCTACCAGCAGGGAGATTCCGGCGATTACCGCGATGGCCAGGGATACCGTAGAGAGCATATCCGTCATGGAAGATACCATACTCTCCATGCTGTAGGCGGATACCTGGAAGTCTTCGTTTTTCCGGTATCTGCTGTCGAAGAAATACTGTACCTGGTTCAAAAACTGGGTAGCGTCGGTACCCACGCTGGTAACCAGCGTTAACTGCTGATATCCGTCACTGGAATGATTCTGGCTTTTTGCCGCCTCCAGCGGAATGTAAAGTGTCGTAGTGATATCCTCCTCAGAGGAAGAGGAGAATCCAAAGCTGGATTCTGAATACTCATAGACTCCGACAATCGTATAGGTATAATAGCGGCTGCCAATGTTTACATCGATGGTGCTGCCAAGGGCCGCCTGATTATTTCCATCGAACATATTGTTGACCAGCTTATCGGAGACGATAGCTACCGATTTGCCTTTTTCGTGATCCACATCCAGAAACATTCTGCCGCTCAATATGGTCAGCTCATCCGTTTTAAAATATCCGTCATTGGCTCCTGTTATACTGACATTGGCATATTTGTCCCCATCTTTGGCAGTCCCGCTTCCGACACTCTCAGTAAGGGATATCGCTTCAATTTCAGTGGTATATTCCGCCTGCAGTTCTTCCAGCATCTCGTCGGTAATCAGGTCTTCGTCTGCCGGTTCCTTTTGCCGTCCGGGTCCGCGAAACTCCATTCCGCTCTCGGATACTTCCGTTTCTTCACTTTTTTGCTGCAGGCCGACCGTAATGTTATTCGCTCCCATGGACTGCATGGATTCGGTAATCGAAGTCGTCAGCGAATTCCCCACCGTCACAATCGCGATTACCGAGGCAATCCCGATGATGATGCCCAGCATGGTCAAAAAGGCGCGCATCTTATTCGTCACAAGCCCCATCACCGCAAGTTTTAGATTTTCAAGCACCAGCATAGGACAGACTCCCCTTTCTTTCCCCGGTGATCAGACCGTCCTTGATCGTCAGGATCCGCTCCGTCTCCTCCGCCAGTTCATTGGAATGCGTGATCAGTATGACGGTTTTGTTCTGCTCCTGATGCAGGCGGTGAAAAATATCCATGATCAGCCGGCCTGTTTTGGAGTCCAGCGCTCCGGTAGGCTCATCGGCCAGCAGGATCGCCGGATCATTGGCCATGGCTCTGGCAATGGCTACACGCTGTTTCTGCCCGCCGGAGAGTTCATCGGACTTGTGGTTCATCCGATCCTCCATTCCGACCAGCTCCAGCAGCTCCTTCGCCCTTTTGTTCCGGTCCGTCCTGCCTTTGCGTCCATAGAGCATAGGAAGCTCCACATTTTGCAGCGCGTTGGTTCTGGCCACCAGATTATAGGTCTGAAAGATAAATCCGATCTTCTGGTTGCGGATTCTGGAAAGTTCCTTGTCTTTCGCCTTACAGATATCGATGCCGTCCAGATGATATTCCCCTTCCGTGGGGCGGTCCAGCGCACCGATGATATTCATCAGGGTCGATTTGCCGGAACCGGACGCGCCGACGATGGATACGAATTCCCCCCGTTTTATCTTCAGATTGACTCCATGAAGTATCTCCAGCTCATTGGGTTTCCCCACATAGAACCTCTTTATTATATTTTGTAAATCCAACATGATTTCCTGTTCCATAGCGGCCTCCTATCGGCCCATCGGCATTCCGCCGCCACCGCCGCCCATCATGCCGCCGCCCATGTCGAACATGGCGGAGCCTGTATCGCTGCCGGTCGTTGTGGAATATGTGGGGGTAATCACCTGCATTCCTTCGGTGAGTTCATCACTCTGCACCTCGATGTAATAGTCGGTCTCCAGTCCGGTGGTCACCACGATTTCTTTTTGATTCTGCTGCGCCGTCTGGTCGGCAGCGGAAGCCTTCTGCGCTCCCTCTTTCCGGCCTTCCCCGCCGTCAGCTGGAACCTGGCTGTTCTGCGTCCCTGCGCTGCTGTCCAGCACATAGATCACACTGTCGCCGTTTGCGTTCTGCTGCACCGCGTCGTATGGGACAGCCAGCACATTTTCCACAGATTCCAGTACAATACTGAGTTTCGCAGTCATACCGATCCTGAGTTCTTCGGCCGGAGTCAGGATCGAAACTTTGATCTCATAAGAGGCATCCGTGCTGGTGGACATCCCGCCGCTGGTGCCGGTTGAACTGCTGCTGACCGGTACCGGGGATACGTGCGTCACTTCCCCCTCCAGTTCCTCCTCACCGGTGGCATCCGTTTTTATATAGACCTTCATACCCTGGCTGATTTTACTGATATCATATTCATCAATATTGGCAGTTACCATATATCCTGTGCAATCTTCTATTTTGACCAGTGTGCCGCTTGTATAGGTATCACCGGCTTCCACATTTACTTCCGTAACCGTTCCGGCCCATGGCGCCGTAACCGTACATTTCTCCAGGTCCTCCTCGTAAGACGAAACGGAGTCTTCCTGTTTGGTCAGGCTGGTTGAGTTATTTAACTTCTGATTCGTAACGGAATCTTCCTGTTTTTCCACACTGCTGACATTACTTTCATAACTTTTCGCCCGGTCGGTGACGGCGGAATCATAATTATTCTGGGCGGTAACCACTGCATTATCTGCGGACTCGCTGGCCTCCTTCGCAGACTTTTCCGCTGCGGAAGCTTCCTCATAAGCCTTGGTCAGCGCCTCGATCTCCTCCTGTGCTGCCTGAGCCGCCACTGCCTCATTAAGAGCCGTTTTCCTGGCATTTTTATCATCGACAGCCGCCTGATACTGAGCCGCCGCGTCAGCCGCTTTCGTCTGCGCGGCATCCAGATTCTGTTCCGCGTTCTCCACCTTCTGGTCATCACTCTGGGTCTGATATTCCACATTCGTCTTGGTACTTTCCAGATCCCTTTGGGCGGATTTCAGACTCAGGCTGTTCTGTGCCTGGGCCACAGCCAGTTCATCCCTGGCCTGCTGCAAAGACTCTTCCAGATCCGTGCTGTCGAACTCCAGCAGCACATCCCCCTCCTGCACCTGATCTCCTACCGCAACGTTCACCGTCTTCACTTCATAATTCTGAAGCGTCGAACTGATCTCCTTTTGCTCCTGGCTCTCTACCGTACCTGTAGCGCTCAGCGTATTCATCAGATCCCGCCTCTCCACAGCCGCTGTCTGCTGCGGTAGGTCCACCGGTATGGATGCTTTGCTCCCCATGGCGCTGACCACCTGGACAATCACCACACCCACTGCCACGATCAACACGAAAGCGATTTCCATCTTTTTATGACGTTTTATAAAGTTCCATACCTTATTCCATTTATTTTTCACCTTAATCCTCCGTTCTGTTAAGATCTTTCAGTAAATTATCACGGCAGTTTAAACTCAATATAAACTTTATATGTAAATTCAATGAAATTGGCTGTTAGAGGATTTTTGACTATGGTCCGGGAAGAACCTTGGGGCGCGGGCGGGGACTCCTTCAAACGGTACAGACAGAAGACGACCATGCAAGAGTAGAAATGCTCAAGCATGGTCGTTTCGTTTGCTATTTTCAGTTATATCTTGTCCGCTCCGTAAGGAGATCGTGGTCGCCAATTCGCAGTTCATACTCACGCTCTTGTTCTTTCTTAGTATCATCCATTATCTTTTCCTCCATTGGCCAATTGTATTTTTTCTCCGTTAGTCAGTGTAAACGCTCAGTCCTTCCCTGCCTGTTGAAGCACACAAGCCATCCGGTACAATAGTCTAAGGGCTTTCATCAGCACCTGTTCATCAAAATCAAATTCCGGACTGTGATGCCCGGCCTCAAGGGCCGCACCGAATAACAGATAGGAGGCCTCTCCGCCATGTTCCCGGACCATCCGCATCAGCCAGGTGGCATCCTCGCTGGCCGGGAAATGCTTGTGGAGCGTAATTTCACGGTAAATGCCCAGTTCTTCCGCCTGCCGGGCGATCAGGCGGCAAAGCCGGGTGTCACTTGGTTCGCTGGCCGTCCTGCCCACCACACAAAGCTCTGATCCGGCCTGGTAGTGAGCTGCGCATTGAGGGATTAGCTTCTGTACCTGGTCCATGACGTAGGCATCCAGTTTCTCGGTCTCCCCACGGGTTTCGCCCTGCAGGTACGCTTTGGAAGCAATGGCGTTCCGGGCTTCCCCCGCCGTAAAGCAGCCTATATTTACCCGGGTAGTCCCCTCGGGACTGGGCGGAATGTCCTGAAACCGAAGGGTTGCCTCGGCTGCCGCCAGCAGCGCGTTCCTGGTCTTGTTTGGGGTGGTTCCCGCGTGGGCGGACTCTCCGGTGAAAGTGACATCAAATTTCGTGGTAACCAGGAACCGATCCACGCCGCATACCAGCTCATCGGCCTTGGCGAAACCGATATGAAAAGCGAACAGGTAATCGGGAATGGGATACTTCCAGGAATCCGTTATGGATTTTCCCCCTTTTGCCCCCTCTTCCGCCGGTTGGAATATGAACATGAACCGGCCGCAGAATTTGTCCAAATTATTTATTATTTTTTCTGCCAGCACGATCCCCACGGCACTGTGCCCATCGTGGCCGCAGGCGTGCATCCGTTGTCCCCATAACGACCGGAAATTCTGCCGGCAGGGCAGATGGCTGCTGTTATACGCCTCTTCTATCGGTAATGCATCGATGTCGAACCGGAAAGCGGTCAGCGGACCGGGTCTGTGAGTGTCCATCACCCCGATCACTCCTGTGGCATTTCCCATCCGCTGCAGATATGGTGCCAGTTCCGGCATCTCTTCCTGAACTTTATCTATTTGCCTGTTCCGTTCTGCCTCTTCTACGGGCGAGATCATATATCCGGGATCAATGATCTCTTCACCGGCCCGCACTTCACAGCCCAGTTCCTCCAACCGGTTGGCCAGAATCGCACTGGTCCTGTACTCCAGCCAGGCGGTTTCCGGATGGCGGTGAAAATCCCGCCGGTAGTGGAGCAGCCGTTGTTCATAGGTATGTTCCAATTTAAGTACCTCCTCTGTGATCTGATATCTGCTTTATCATGATCTGTCTTTTTCCTGAAGCCAGCTGTTTAGTTGCTTTTGTTTTTCTGATAAGATTCTGTCAATGCCTGAAGTAGAAATCTCCTGTTCCAACAGTTTATCAAGAAAAGATTCCTTTCGGACACTGATCTTGGCCCCGCTGCTGCTGAAAAAAATAAAGCTCCAGTTCACTATTTTTCGCTTTTTTATATCCGGCAGACAAATTTTTGGTATAGTAATTAGACACGGTTCGCTGAATATTATCCAGCGAAGTTTCCAGCGTATTGAGCTGAATCATCAAAGTATTCTCTCTGGCCGCATCGCTTTGCCCTTTATAAAGATTAATATAGAACCCACTGATAATACCGACGCATAAATACATAGGAAGAATCACGGCCAGTATCAGCATTGATAAAATATATTTCAAAGAATGAATGCTTCGTTCTCTGCTTTTCATCCCGGTACACAACTCCTATTCCCACCCATCTGCTACAGTTGGATAAACAGCGACACAAAAAATGCGGTAAATAACACGAAACAGCACAGAAGAAAGCAGATCATCCCCGGGTTCAGCACTGCGGTCCGGAAGCCCGCCCCCCGCGGGACCGGATCAGGCCCCGGCGCAAACCGGATCCACCTCCACCGAATACACAAGAGCACAATCCCGGTAACCACCATACCAAAAATGACCGCCAACAGCAGGACAGTTACCTTCAGCATCAGAAACGGATTCTTTATCATCATCACATACATGGCAAGGCTCCCGAACAGGTTCAAAATCATATGAAGTCCGATCGAATAGCGCACTGTATTAGTTTTCAGCGTAATATAAGCAAATATCGTTCCCACCGCCGTCGCGTACAAAAACTGCAGTGGATTACCGTGGAACAATCCGAAGGCCAGCGCACTGATCAGAATAGCAGTCTTATCCCCAAACCTTCTCAACCGGTCCAGCAGCAGCCATCGAAACAGCAGTTCCTCCACGACAGGTGAAAAAACCACAACTGCAAGAAACATAGGAACCCCCGCGCCATGGCCCAGCAGATCAAACAGCGGGTTGATATCCGAGGGATTCCCCCCCTTCAAAACCAACAGAAGAATCAACGGGATCAACAGGATAATCCCGAACAGATTACAGATATATCCCGCCGCCTCCGTCACTGGAACCAAAAACAAAAATTCCCTGGTCCGAAGCTTCCTGACCTCTCCCTTCCCCTCGACCGGGATCTTCCTGGTAAGCGCCCACATAACCGGCAGTGCCATCCCCCACATAACGATTTCCAGGACCGCGTAGGTCATCCACTCCCCCTGCCAGTCCGCCGGCAGCAGCCAATATCCCAATTTCAGCAGCAGAACCTGCCCTCCCTGTGCCACGGCCATGACCAGCAATAAAACAAATCCCAGCCTGCTGAATGTCTTTCTTGCGCTCATCAAATTTCCTCCTGTGCGAAACGTCCGCTTAAGTACTGCTCCATACTAATATAACACCAGAACTCCTGAGTCCTGTTATCGATATCCTCCTGCGCCAATCCCCGAAACCTCATAATCCCTGCCATCAATCGGTCCCCCGCCTCCTTGATATCCCTCTGATCCATCTTCCTGTCACCGATATCATAGTTCCAGCTGCAGGACAGATAACCGGTATTCCTTTCTAACTCCACATAAAAACAGCCGATCCTCTCCCCCTTCACCACCAGCGGCAGTTCAAAAAGATGCATATCCAGGTCCAGACTCTCCTCGGGGTAATTCTGTATCTCCTCATGCCTGATCCTGCATTCTTCCGCCCACTTATCCGCCCGCGCCTGCGTATGCCTGCCCTTGATTTCTGGCATCGAAGGCAAAATTTCCGGAAAATACCTGCACAGGATATTAAACTTCATACATTCCCTGCGCCCCCGGTCAATCTCACTCTCCTCCGCCCCCAAGTCCGATATCAAATATTCACAAACTTCCTCCATACTCCTCTTCCCGGGCACAATCGTCCCTATAATCTCCTGAATCCTACGCTCCTGCTCCTGACTCTTCTTATCCGCATTCTTTTTGCTCTTCACCTTCCCAGCCACAAAAACCGACGTAGGCCCATCAGCGCCCCCGATCATGCTAATACTCCCGGCTCCCTTTTTGACTGTTCTTCTCCTCATCATATCCCTAATCCGAAACATACCGTACTACTCCTCTTCCCTTGTTCCCATTCTGTTCGTAATGAATTCATCTGGTTTTCGTCAATATTACTATCATTATACCAATTACCATCTCTCATGGAAAGACTAAAACATTCCACGGAAAGATTACGGTTCACTGTCCACCGGACTGTATAAATAAAATAGGGAAAGCTGGATTTGTTTGTATTAATCCAGCCTTCCCTGCTTCTGTACTTTAATTAGTGGTGCTTGCACTTTTAAAATGGTGATGCTCCTCAGGAAAACATAGGCGTAGACAAATACCTGTCCCCGGTATCCGGCAGCAGAACCACAATGATCTTCCCTGCATTCTCCGGCCGTTTCGCCAGCTCGGCCGCCGCCCAAACAGCCGCCCCGGAGGAAATCCCAACCAGAACACCCTCGCTTCTGGCGATCTCCCGTCCTGCTTCAAAAGCCGCCTCGTTCTCCACCGTAATAATTTCATCGTATACGTGGGTATTCAGTGTCTTAGGCACAAATCCCGCGCCGATTCCCTGGATTTTATGAGGGCCCGCCACACCTTTGGACAGGACCGGGGAGTCCGCAGGTTCCACAGCGACGACTTTCACGTTGGGGTTTTGGGATTTCAGGAAGCCGCCTGCCCCGGAGATCGTCCCGCCGGTTCCGATTCCGGCCACAAAGATATCCACCTTTCCTTCGGTGTCCTCCCAGATCTCCACACCCGTGGTAGCCGCGTGGATCGCGGGATTGGCCGGGTTCTCAAACTGTCCCGGAATATAGCTTCCGGGCGTCTCCTCCGCCAGTTCCTGTGCCTTTTTGATCGCACCGTTCATCCCTTGTGCCCCAGGTGTCAGGACAATCGTGGCGCCATAGGCCTTCAGCAGGTTCCGGCGTTCCACGCTCATGGTGTCCGGCATGGTCAGGATCAGCTGATAGCCTCTGGATGCCGCGATGGACGCCAGACCGATCCCGGTGTTGCCGCTGGTCGGTTCGATGATTACGGCTCCAGGCTTTAATTTTCCTTTTGCCTCCGCGTCATCGATCATGGCTTTGGCGATCCGGTCTTTGGCGCTTCCTGCCGGATTAAAGTATTCCAGCTTCGCTGCCAATCTGGCATTCAGGCCATGTTTTTTTTCATAATTTGTAAGCTCCAGAAGCGGAGTCTTTCCAATTAAATCCGATACGCTGTTCGCTATTTTCATATTTTCCTCCAATCGTGCGTTTTCCGCACATTTCATTTCGCCTCATCTGTGCTGTCCCAGGCTATCAAACGCCTGTTCCAGATCATCGATGATATCATCTATATGTTCTGTACCGATGGACAGCCGGATGGTATTCTCCCGGATTCCGGAATCCGCCAGTTCATCCTGTGTCATCTGGGAATGAGTCGTGCTGGCCGGATGGATCACGAGGCTTTTCACATCCGCCACGTTCGCCAGCAGGGAAAAGATCTTCAGGTGATCGATAAATTCCTTCGCTTCCTTCGCTCCGCCCCGGATCTCAAAGGTGAAAATGGAACCTGCTCCCCTTGGGAAGTACCGGTCATAGAGCTCTTTATATCCGCTGTCCGGCAGCGACGGGTGGTTCACCCGCTCTACCAGGGGATGATGCGACAGGTAATCCACCACCCGTAAAGCATTGTCTACATGGCGCTCTACCCGTAAGGACAGGGTTTCCAGGCCCTGCAGGAATAAGAAAGCGTTTAACGGCGCCAGCGCCGCTCCCGTATCTCTTAACAGGGTCACCCGCGCTTTCGTGATATAAGCAGCCGTCCCGGCCGCATCCGTAAAGACCACGCCATGGTAGCTGGGGTTCGGCCTGGAGAGCCCGGGGAATTTGTCATTCGATGCCCACGGGAACGTCCCCCCGTCGATCATCACACCGCCCACGCTGGTGCCGTGCCCGCCGATGAACTTAGTAGCGGAATGAACGACTACGTCCGCACCGTGTTCGATAGGCCGGAACAGGTAAGGGGTGGCAAAAGTGTTATCCACGATCAGAGGAATTCCATGCCTATGAGCCAGCGCCGCGATCCCCTCCACATCCAGAACATCGGAATTGGGATTGCCCAGTGTCTCGATGAAGACCGCTTTCGTCTCCGGACGGATCGCCTTCTCTATGTTTTCCAGCCGTGAGGCGTCCGTAAAAGTAGTTGTAATCCCACAGTCCGCCAGCGTGTTGGCGAATAGATTATAGGTGCCTCCATAGACCGTCTTGGACGATACGATGTGATCTCCCGCCCGGGCGATATTCTGGACCGCATAAGTGATCGCCGCCGCACCGGATGCGGTGGCCAGCGCTCCTACGCCGCCTTCCAGCGCCGTCATCCGCTGTTCAAATATATCCGAAGTGGGATTCATGATTCTGGTGTAGATGTTCCCGCCTTCCGAGAGGCCGAACCGGGCCTCCGCCTGCGCGCTGTCCCTGAATACATAGGAGGATGTCTGATAGATCGGAACACATCTGGCGTCCGTGGCCGAATCCGGCGCCTCCTGTCCCGCGTGCAGCTGTAATGTCTCGAATTTTAATTTTTTCTCCATAATCCCACTCCTCTTTTTTCTTTCCCATATTTCATATAGGATTAGTATGGAATTAATATAAGAGATTTTTTACCATTTGTCAATACTAAATTACATAATTATTGGAAATTTTTCTGCGCTGCTGTTCTGCCAGATCTTCCAACGTGAACCGGTCTACATATTCTGTTATGCACCGGTAAAAGCCCTCCCAAAACGCGATCGTAGAACACTCCTCATATCTGCCGCACTGGTTGGGCTCATCCTCCAGGCAGGCCACCGGGGCGAGACTGCCCTCGGTGATCCGCAAAATATCGCCTACCGTGTATTCCTCCGGTTTTTTCGCCAGTTTATATCCTCCCTGGGGCCCGCGTACACTTTTCAGATAACCCACTTTGGAGAGCATGGTGACGATCTGCTCCAGATATTTGACAGAAACCTCCTGCCTGGCGGAGATATCCTTCAGCGCGATGTACTCGCCGGTATTGTGCAGCGCCAGATCCAACATCATCCGAAGCGCGTATCTTCCTTTTGTAGAAACTTTCATATTCTTACAAGACCTCCCATGGATTCTTTTCCCCAGCCGCGCACAGGCAGCAGCTCTTCAGGGAACTGTAGACCATCTCCCTGACCGCCCCATCCGTATACCAGGCCATATGCGGGGTAACGATGGCATTGGGAAAGCTTTTTAACACCGCCAGATCCCGGTTGACGATCACATCGGATTTGCGGTCCCCATAGTACAGTCCGAATTCATTTTCCACCACGTCCAGGGCGACGCCTCCCAGTTTGTGGCTTTCCATGGCCCGGATCATCGCCTCGGTGTCGATCAGACTTCCTCTGGCAGTATTGATCAGAACCGCTTGGGCCTTCATTTTTCCGATCGTATCTTCATTCATGATGTGATAGGTTCCGTCCCCGCCCGGCATATGCAGGGTAATAATATCACTCTGCTCCAGCAGCTGATCAAAACTGCAGTAGGACGCATATTTTTCTGCTTCCTCATTGGGATGCAGATCGTATGCCAGCAGCCTGCAGCCAAAACCGGACAGGCTCTTAAGCACCGTACTTCCGATCCGGCCGGTACCGGCCACACCGATCGTATAATCCGGCATCTCCCCGCCCTGTATTCCGGGCAGGGTAAAATCCTGGACTGCCGCCCGGTTCATGATCTGCTTCATCCTGCGGATCATCATCAGGATCAGCAGAACCGTATAGTCCGCCACACTGCTGGGAGGATAGGTAGCATTGCTCACACGGATTCCCAGTTCCTTTGCTTTTTCCAGATCTATATGGTCGTACCCGATCGTTCTGGTTGAAATCATTTTGATCCCCATATCATGGAATTTCTCCAGCAGAGCGGCATCGATCCTGGTGGTGATGACGCTGATATATTCATAGCCTTCTGCCAGATACGCGGTTTCAAGGGTAGGCGGCTTTGGGGTGGTTTGAAGCTCTATCCCCAGTTCTCGACTGAAATTCTGAAAGTGAACCGCCTCATCAAATTCCCGGTAGCTATAGACAAATATTTTCATTCTCACGCCTCCGTTTCGTTGTTACCTATTTGCTTTTTTATATATTCCTATAGGAATACTATATTATATATTAAGAATACTATACACTCTTTGCTAATAATTTTCTACAGGTTATATTTATAAATAGCTCATATAACTATAAAACTTGTATTTTTGTATTCTTCTGGCTCTATACCTTTTAAGCAAATTTTGATAAAATATAATTATCAACGCAATAATGTTACACTTATTTACATTTACGGTACTATATATAGACATTATTCGTAAATACAGATTTTATACTGTCAATTATAATCATTTAAAGGTCAATTTGATTATAATAATATCCGTTATTTTATAATTAGATTATATAAAATGTATAGGGGGTGATACCAATGGGGAATTTAGCATAAGTAAATAAATATTAGCTATCCTGTCAACAGCAATTACAATTAAGGAGGTTTTATATGAAAAAAATTTTTTGTTTTGTATTTACTGTTATAAATGTGCTTATGATAAACTTCTCGGCATTAGCATTTCAGGGACAAACCTCCCCTTATGAAGCTGTATTCCTGGTATTATAACAGATTATAATTTAGATTTAACATTCGAGGGGGTTAATCCTGATAAGATAAGTTTAGCAGATTATGAGAGTGTTGTTCGTGCGATAGCTGTAGAACAAAGAGCTACTTTAGACTACATAGAACAGAAGTTAGCTGACAGTAATTCAATTGACAATACTTTAACATTCCGTTCAAATAGAAGTTCTGTATTCCGGGATGTAACCAAATCTACTAATACACAATACTGTAATATCAGAGCGCAATATTATGCTAATTTGGACCAACATAGAGTTGGTAGTTTTCAAGGCGCTCAGCTTTTAATCGTTAACACGGGTTGTCTTGGTACATTTGTTGCTAATCAAAGTGGTCCCAGTTCAAGTATTATTGATGGGGGCAGAACTTTAATGGTTTCATTTACAGGTGATATACATCCTTGTGGGAATTCATACGGTATAGGAAATATGACTATAAAAAGTGAATACACATACACAGATTAAATACTTTCGATTGATTAAATATATATAGTCATTAATTATAGCGATTATTCATTAATTTAAAACTATCACTACCTATATATTGAGTAATCGCTATAATACTTTTTTGAAGCAACCTAAACCAAATTTGATGGAGAAATTTAGTATATAAAAAAGCTGACCTTCATTATTTATTCCACCAGCTCGGTGGCAGAATGGAGTTAAATATGAATAAAAAAGAATCAATATTATATTATATATCTCATATTTTAATTATATATGGTTTATTAAAACTAATCTTTCTAATTTTGGGTTTAATTGGTCTATTTTTATGTAACGAAAAAATATACAGCTATATTTTTTATTCCCAAAATATTTTAATTTTGATACTATTAATAATATATATCTTTTTTGCAAAATCAGATGATATTCTTTTGAATTATATTTATGCATTAAAAATAGTAACCATGTTAGTTTTGACTATACCATTGTTAACAATTATATTACGTTTGATTTATACGAAAACAGAAATAACATTACAAAATAATCCCTTTCCCCAACCTACTAATTCACAAGAAGCTTTGATAGACATAGTATTATTATGCTCTATACTAATCATTATTAGTTTCCATAAGAATATGACTTGGCTTAAGATATTGAGTGTTATTATATTTTTATCTTATTATTCAATAATCCCCTTATACTATTCCGTAAACATACAGTTAAAAATCTTAGATCAGAATATAAGTCTTTGCCTGATTGGATTAATTCATGATTTATTAATAATAATTTGTTATCCAATCATCGGTTTTTACATTAATAAAAATAAATCATATAATAACTAAGAGGTAATAGTTTGATAATTTGAGCTTAAATTACTAATTTTGTGTAAATGCCACATAACTATAATTAACTAAGTATAGTTGTGGCATTTACTTTTTTATGCATATCTATAGAACCCTGATCTCCTTCCCGGTTTCCAGTGAATAGATCAGTTTCTCCTTCACTTTTTTACCGGTGAGCTGCTCCAACGCCCGCTGATAATAATTCAGCTGCACCTGATACCGTTCTGCCAGCTCCCGTTCCCGGCCAGGCCGTATCCGGTCACTTTTATAATCCGCGACGATCAACCGATCCTCTTCCTGAAAATAAACATCGATGATCCCCTGAATCAGAACATACGCTTCCCCCTGATAATCCGGATAGACCTCCGCAGCCGGTACCTCCAGCACAAACTGCTGCTCCCGCCAGAGCCGGCCCGTTTTCTTGGCATCTGCCATCCGCTTTGCCAGAGTAGATTTTCCAAAAAGCAGAATGCGGGATATGTCCACTGCCTGGATCTCCTGAGATGTCAGTATCCCATCCTGCTCAAGTATCCGCAGCCGCTCCCGGATCGAATCTTTGGCCTGCAGCTCCTGATATTCCAGACACTCCAGGACTTTATGGTAAATCGTCCCCCTCTGGGCGGGCGTCATCTCTTTTCCTTCCTTCTGGATAAACTGAGGCAGCAGCGGGATAATCTCTGGCTCCTCATACATCTGCTCCTGAGGCTCATCCGCTTCATACTGGCCCATACGTTTGATTTCCGACACGCTGAGTTTGGTTTTTAACGCAGCTTCTTCCCGGAACGGGTATTGGTAAGTAAGCCTTTGTTCCAGAATCTCATGTAACTGTGGATCATATACCACATTCGGATCCCACTTAAACATCGCTTCCTTCGAAAGCTTCTGTGTCACCTGCTGCCGCGCTTCCAATCCTACCAGTTCCAGTAAGCTTAAGGCTCTTATCTCTATCCCGGAACCCGGCTGTAACGATACCGGAAGGATCCAGTCCAGATAACTGCCCGCCGAGGTCCTTTTTAAGAACGACAGCCTCTCACTGCCACTGGCCGCACCGGTTCCGGCGGCCCCGTCCTGAACCGCTGCATCTCCGCCCCCGTTTGTCCCGCCGGCCCCGGCTGCCAGCCGCTCCGCCAGTTTTTTAACGGCCCCGGTCATGATCAGTTTCTCCTTCGCCCTGGTCAGCGCCACATAGAGCACCCGCAGCTCCTCCCCCAGGTTCTCCAGATCCGTCTGCCGCTGCACGGCTTTCTTGATCAGAGTCGGTGTCTTCACCCGAAGCACAGGATCCACGTAGTCCGCGCCCATGCCCAGATCCGGGTGGATCACGATCTTACTTCGGACATCCTGCTTATTGAAGCTTTTGCCCATACCGCTTACGAACACGATGGGAAATTCCAGCCCCTTGCTCTTGTGGATACTCATAATCCGCACCGCGTCCTCATTTTCTCCCAACAGGGAAGCTTCCCCGAAATCCACGTCATATTTCTGAAGCTGCTCAATATACCGGATAAAGTGGAACAATCCCCGGTAGCTGGTCTTCTCAAAATCCAGCGCCTTCTCTACCAGCATATCCAGATTCGCCAGCCGCTGGGCTCCGCCCGGCATAGCCGCCGCACAGTCGCCGTAGCCGGTCTCTCTTAATATTTCCCAGAGCAGTTCGTGAATCGCCGTATACGGTACCCTCTCCCGAAAACTCTCCAGCAGCCGGTAGAAGGCTCCAAGCTTCTTAGTCACCCGCTCCGGAATGGGATGTAGCGCCTCTTCCTCCACAGGGCGCTCCTCCACCCTCTCCTCAACAGGATGCGGTAACGGCTCCGCCTGCGCAGTCCGCATCGCACACTGTTCACAGCACTCATAGAACCGGAGATTGGGGTATGCGCTTTTGATCAACGCCAGCTCTTCCCCGCACAACCCGGCAACCGGCGACTTTAACACCGAGGCCAGCGGCAGATCCTGCCTGGGATTGTCGATAAGGCGCAGGAAATTCAGTACCACCTGCACTTCCAGCGTAGAGAAATATCCAGTCTGGGAACTGGTATGTGCCGGAATGCCGTAAGCGAGAAGAATCTGGGTAAACGTCTGCGCCCAGCCGGATACCGTCCTCAGCAGAATCACCATATCGCTGTATCTGGCCGTACGGTATTCACCCAGATCCCGATCCCAAACCTTCTGACTTCCCTTCAGTTCCAGAATCCGGCCGGCCACTGCCCTGGCCTCCAGTTCCCGGGCATTTTCCTCGGTTTCTTCCTCCAGCTCTTCCACACTGTCCGGGTCCAGAAGCAGCAGCTCCGTCCGATTCCCCCAGGGAGCTTCCGGAAAATCCGCCCCCGGATATAGCGCGGCATCCCCGTCATACTCCACATTCCCCAGTGTCTTGGACATAATTCTCCGGAAAATAAAGTTTGCACAGTCGATCACTTCCATTCGGCTGCGGAAGTTCCGGTGCAGATCGATCCGCTGGTAGGCCGCGGTATCATCCTTGCTGTAGGTATCATATTTTTCTATGAAAAGTTCCGGGCGCGCCAGCCGGAACCGGTAGATGCTCTGTTTCACATCCCCTACCATGAAGATATTCGGATGCCCGTCCTTTTCCCGGGATATACTGTTCAGAATCATTTCCTGCACCAGATTGCTGTCCTGATACTCATCAATTATGATTTCTGTAAAATAGTTTTTCAGGTCTTCTGCGGCCGGCCTGGCCTTCCAGCCATCTTCCGTGCGCTCCACCAGTATCTCTAACGCGTAATGTTCCAGATCGGGAAAATCCACCAGGTTCTTCTCTTTTTTCTTTTTGGAGAGCTTTTCCGAAAAATCCAGCACCAGGTTTATCAGAACTTCCATATTTTCCCGGCTGCTCCGGATATCCGCCAGTACCTGCGCGGCAGAACTGTAGAAAAACTGCTCCTTTAAGCCTTTCAGTACTTTTTTAAACTGCTCTCTCCCTTCTTTTACCGCCTGCCGTTTTTCATCCGATACGTTCGCGTCTTTCTTGGCCGACATCCTGACATACATGAGGGTCTCGAACACCTTCGCATATTCCGCATAGGTACCGCAGGCAGCCAGCTGTTCCAGCAGGTTCAGATCCCCCTGCAGCGCATCCTCATACATATATGGGCCATCCGGCTGATGGAGCAGTTCCACCGCCTGCCTGGTCTGTACCTTCAGCTCCGCCAGTACCTGATCCAGATAACGGCGTATGGCTCCCATCCAGGGACTCTCCTCCATCTCCTCCGGTTCCTCTATCTGGTAGGCTTTCGCACATTCCAGCAGCCACTCCTTCGGCCATGGATAGCTCATGGAGAACTCATACAGCTGCAGGATCAGATCTTCCAGCCCTTTATCCGATTTCCCTGTGGAATAGCACTCCACAAAATGCAGGAAATGTTCCTCCCCCTTTTCATAATACTCTTCCAGCAGTTCCGCAGCCATATCGCTCTTTAAAAGCTTTAGCTCCCCTTCGTCGGCTACCCGGAAGTTGGGATCCAGCTCTATGACATGAAAATAATTCCGGATCACATAAAGACAGAAACTGTCTATCGTAGAAATCTGCGCATTGTGTATCAGCGTCAGCTGCCTTAGCAGATGACTGTTCTCCTCCTGCTCCTCCAGCCGGCTCTCGATCGCCTTTGTAATCCGCTCCCGCATCTGTGCAGCAGCCGCGTTGGTAAAGGTCACGATCAACAGGCGGTCAATGTCCACGGGATCCCTGGGATCGGTGACCATACGGATAATCCGCTCCACCAGAACCGCCGTCTTGCCGGACCCGGCCGCCGCCGACACCAGCACATTCTTCTTTCGGGCATCCAGCACCCGCTGCTGTTCCTCTGTCCAGGAAAATCCCATGCTCACACCTCCTCTTTCATACGTCTTAAGATCTCATCCGGCTGATAGCTGTTAAACCTCCTGCGCGCAAAACCGTCCAGCTTCTCGTCGAACCCGCAGACTGCCCGGTACGGGCAGTAATCACAGGCGGTCTGTCCCGAAAGCTCATAAGGCTCAGCCTTGATATTACCATCCAGCATTCCTTTGCCCAGTTCCACGATTTTCTGATTTACATAATCCGATATCGTACGGAATTCTTCGCTGCTGGCCACACTGGAGCTCTTGGACAGACTCCCGTCCTTATTGACGCAGACCGGTATCACCTGGGACCGCCCGCTCAGCTGCTGATCCATCCGGTCTATAATCTCCCGGTCCGCATTGACCAGCCCGTTCATCTGCAGCTGGCTTAATAACCGCTCCTGTATTTCCTCCGGCTGCTCGGTCTCCTTCCGGTCCAGGATCGGATCTTTCAAATTATAATAAAGAATGCCGGCCGGAATCACATGTTTGCCCGGATTCTCCTTCTGTTCGATCTCCATGGCCGCGTTCAGGTAGACTACCAGCTGAAGCTGGAGCCCATAATACAGCGCTACCAGGTCAAAAGCCGTGCTGCCCGATTTGTAATCCACCACCTTCACATATAGGTTGTCCCCGTCCTCACAGACATCCACCCGGTCGATTCTCCCCTGAAGCCGCAGCCTTTCTTCCGCAGACAGGGCGATATTGACGGAATCCAGATTCGTGGCGTTGGAAAATGAGATCTCATAATCTCCGGGCGTAAATCCACCTTTTTCCAGCTGTCTGGATAATGCCCAGGTCGTCCTGCGCAGCAGGCGCTTCATCCTGGACAGGAGATACGTATTGCGCGCGGAACTGTACAGCACCATATTTCCATAATCGGTGACCACTTCCTCCACCGCCGCGTCGGTCAGCTCCTCCCGTTTCTGATCGTCCAGCGTAAACCAGCTGTATCCGCTCTGGTTCAGTTTCTTCCCAAACACTTCCAGCGCCCGGTGGAATACCGTCCCCAGATCCACCGCCTCAAAGGAATACTCCGCCCGCTCCGTAAGACGCAGGCCATAATCCAGAAAGTGGGCGCAGGCGCAGGACGCGTACCGCTCTAATCTCGTCACACTGTTCTCCAGGACAGTCCCGTACAGCACATTGGCGACAGCCCTGCTGATCCGTGAGTCGGAGTTGGAGATACCGGAGACCTCCGCCAGTTCCCGAATCACCGGACCCCAGCCGGGATCCCTCCGGTACCAGCTGAACAGCTCCTTATACGGGGCAGTCGGATTTTGCAGATTATCCTGCATCTGCTCTGCCAGGCAGTGGATTCCGCTCTCCAGGGTCATTACACGACTGGCCAGTATCCGCCTCGCCCGGTCATCCTCTGATTCCAGTCTGTTTTCAGCTTCCTCTGATTCCAGGTTTTCTCCAGCTTCTTCCATCGTTAGTCCCACTGTGGCTTCCTCCGGTATAAGTCCCGGGAACAGCTTCCGCAGCGTTCCTACCAGGGAAGACGGCCGCAGCGTCTTACCGCCTGAGTCCACCTTACTGAAGCTTATGTACAGCTGTCTGCTGGGCTTCGTCAGCACCAGGTACAGATAGAATTTTTGAATACACACATTCTGCCTGGCTGTCGGGGCCAGCTCCACGTCGCTTCCTGCCAGCAGCTCCCGGTCCATGTCCGAGAGGATTCCGCCGCTGCCTCCAGCCTTCGGCACCAGTCCGTCGTTGGCTCCCAGGAAAAATAATACCTGGATCTCATTCAGTCTGGTACGCTCCACATCACCGATCAGTACCAGATCCTGTTCCATGGGAATCACTCCCACCTTGGCCTCCTCAAAGCCGGCGTCCAGAATCTTCGCGTATTCCCGCAGCACGATCCGGGCATCTCCCAGCAGGTCGATCAGCTTGTCAAACAGGTCCATCAGGATCCGGTACACCTGGGAATATTCTTTGGCCAGATCCATATTACCGGAAGCCTTGAACTGTTCCTCGTACTCTTTCAGCCGCAGCTGAATCTCCCGGCGGACCATCAACTCATAGACCGCCTTCGTGATCTCCTCCACCGTAGCACCCTTTCGCCCCAGCACAGAGACCGTATCCGCCATTTCACCGGCGAACCGGTCCCGCAGAATGTTCACCTGCGCAAGCTCCTCTTCCGTAAGACCGGGGTAGCTGCGCACCCATTTCTGCTTCCATTTCGAAAAGCCCCGGATTCCCAGCGCAATGCAGTAATTCTCCAGCAGATCCGTCTCTCTTCTGGTAAAACCGGACAGCCCGCACCGCAGATACCGGAACACACTCTCGTAGCTGAAGTTCTGATCCGCCATCTGAAGCAGGGACCGGATCCACTCCACAGCCGGATTCATCAGAATATTCCGCTTCTGGTCGATAAAGGAGGGTATGCCGTATTCCGCAAACACCTTTCTCACATAATTCCCATAGACAGAGATATCCCCAGCCACCACCGCGATCTCCCGATAACGGAATCCGCGGTCTCTTACCAATGCCAGAATCCGTCTGGCGGTCTCTTCCACCTCTTCCATGGGATTCTGGGAACAGTACAGGGTCAGCTGATCCTGTTCCTTTTCATAGCGTCCTTTGCCATACCTGTATAAATGCTGTTCCAGCCAGGCCAGCGCAGGAGCCTCCCGGAATCGTGGATTCTTCCGGTTGTTCAGCACGATGGGTTCTTTTACCCGGGCACCAGCGGTTTCCGCCAGTTTCATAAGACCCCTTATCGTTTTCTTACTCATATAGAATAATTGGTGATCTGCCCCCAGATGCATGGGGTTCTCCCGCCCATCCAGGGTCACCGTCACCCAGATCTGCCCGGCTGTGCGCAGCAGCTTTTCCAGCAGCTGATTCTGAACGGGGGTAAAGCCGGTAAATCCATCCAGCGCAATTACGCTGTCTTTTAAAAGCCTGGAACGCTCCACTAAGTGGCACAACACTTCCAGCACCTGCTCCGCCGTAATATACCGGTCCTTCAGATACTGCCGGAACGCGTCGTAAAGTACACGGATATCCTGAAGTTTCCACTGAAGTCTGGGATTCTTATCCGCGAACCGGATCATTTCCTCCAGCTGTTCGTCCTCCACCCCGTATTGGGTAAACTCGGAAATAACGGATTTGATTTCTCGGATATAGCCGGGTTTTCGGATACTGCCTCCCAGCAGTTTCAGATCCTCCCGTTTTTCCTCCGCAATCTTTTGCAGCACCAGGTTCTTACCGGTTTCCTCCAGTACCAGACAGTGGTTCCCGCCCAGCTCGTCGAAGATCCGGTAGGCCAGCCGTTCGAAGCTTAAGATGTCAATGTTCAGGACACCCCCTCTGGGATGCATCCGGACCAGATCCATCTGCGTCTGCATCGTAAACTGCTCCGGAACGATCACGAAATACTTCTGGTCCGGATACTCGATCGATTGACGAATCATTTCCTCATATAGACAGGTGGACTTCCCCGCTCCCGCGTTTCCCAGTATAATCTGTAAAGACATGGACTGTTCTCCTTATGTACAAAGGGGGTGTCCCTTTTACCGGAACACCCCTTCCTGTTTCTGATTTAACGAGTTTTATTCCCCTTCATCGCCGAACGCATTATCCAGAATGTCCTGGATATCGTCGGAAACGCTTCCCCCATTGTCCTGAGGCGGCGCATTCCCCTGCCCGGTATCGGCCGGAGGTACATAGGAAGATTCTCCTCCGTGAATGACACAGGTTCCGGCAGCGATATCATCCGGCAGTTCATACGGCGTGTCATCAGTCACACCGATGTCGCCGTCCGGCCTTCGGATACAGATCCTCGCTTCCACATTCGGACAGCCCTGATTCGCTATCATACCGGACTCCGTACAGTAAAGCACCTGTACATGCACATCACAGGAATCCGTCGGCACCGTTCCCTTGGCAAAATATTCTGAGATAATCATACTGCCTCTGGGGTCCGCATCGCACAGGCCCGGCACCGCCAGTTTTCCGGACTTCCGGCACACGGAAGCCGTGACGATCCCATCCGGCCGCTCAAACTCCCGGGGCTCCAGATTTTCATGAACCCGTGTCATGATGCTCTTCCACATCTTCTTATGGTAAGTATGGTAAATACCCCTGCTTGGCAGCTCCACACCACCGATATCATAACCGCCCCACACTGTACAGGTATAATAAGGTGTCGATCCGGTAAACCAGATATCCTTATAGCCGGTAGTCGTACCCGTCTTACCTGCCACATCCATGTTGGGGATCTTACAGTCTGTGGCCGTACCCTTACTTCCGCTCACCACGTCCCGCATGGCGTCGATCAGCAGCCAGGCTGTCGTATCCTTGAGCACTGTAGTCTGCTGCGGCGTGTTGTCGATCAGCACATTGCCGTCATGATCCAGGATCTTCGTATAGAAGATCGGTTTCGTATACGTACCGCCATCTGCGATCGTGGCATAAGCGGCAGTCAGCTCCAGATTCGTCACACCGTTGGTCAGTCCGCCCAGCGCCAGCGCCTGACCGATATCGGACTTCACTTCCCCGTTTACGATCTTCTTTTCCACCAGGGATTCTTCGGTATCAAATCCGAATTTCTTCAAATAATCAAACCCAACCTGGGGAGTGATATCTGTAATCGTCTTAACTGCTACGATATTCATGGACTGCTCGATCGCCTGCCGGATGGTGGACAGTCCCTTATAACCGGAGCCATACCAGTTGCTGACCGGGCGTCCGTTGGCGTAATTAAACGGCGCGTCATCCTGTACCGTAGCCAGAGTCATGCCAGCTTTATCCAGGGCCGGCGCAAAAGCCGCCAATACCTTAAAGGTAGACCCCGGCTGTCTTCTGGTTCCCGTAGCACGGTTCAGGGTAAGACTGGCTTCCTTTTCCCCTCTTCCGCCTACGATGGCCTTCACGTATCCGGTGTTCTGGTCCATGATCACCACCGAAGCCTGGGGCTGCGGCGTCAGGCTGACCCGTTCCGCTTCCACCTCGTCTCCAGCGCCCAGCACCGCATCCTTATACTGCTGGATATGAGCCCTGGCGTCCTCTTCATCCTTGAAGATCATGTTGAAATTCTTTTTTTCATGCTCCTTAAAATAGGAGATAAACATCTCGGTACTGTGGTTTTCCTTAGACCCATCGGCTTTCTTCACCGTCAGGGCATAATCCAGGGACACCTGCGTGCCGTCGGGATAATTTTCCGGATTGGCAAATTCTTCATCACAGATTTTCTGGAGCGCCGGGTCCTGGGTCGTATAAATACTGAGCCCTGAGCTGTACAGCGCGTTATAGGCCTGAATATTGGAATATCCCTTTAATTCCTGAAGATCCGCAATTACCTGTTTGGTCAGTTCATCAACAAAATATGTATATATTGATGATTCATCTGACTCGTCATTTACATTTTTAATTCTGGAATACACATCATCCGCCATCGCTTCGTCATACTGCTGCTGATTGATATACTCCTGTTCCAGCATATTGTCCAGCACTTTTTTCCGCCGCTCGGCATTCTTCTCCGGGTTCGTCAGCGGATTAAACCTGGAAGGATTCTGTGTAATCGCAGCCAGTACAGCCGACTCCGACAGATTCAGCTCGCTTACATCCTTATCAAAATACCGGTGGGACGCCGCGCGTACTCCCAGTGTATTCTGACCAAGGTTAATGGTATTGAGATAATTCTCCAGGATCGTATCCTTATCCATCCGTTTCTCCAGCTGAATCGCCAGATACTGTTCCTGGATTTTCCGTTCCAGCTTCTCAGAGAACGATGATTCCTCGGTCCAGTCCGTAAATACGTTATTCTTCAGCAGCTGCTGCGTTATCGTACTGGCCCCTTCTGAAAAATCCCCCCCGTTTCTAATTCCTGTGACACCTGCTCTGATAATACCCTTGATATCGATCCCATTATGGGTATAAAATCTTACATCTTCTATCGCCACAAAGGCATGCTGGAGATCCAGCGGCATCTCTTCGATCGTGGCGGAGATCCGGTTTGAATCCGATGCTACCAGCTTAGTAATCTCATTTCCATCCTGGTCATATACAAAAGTGGAAAATCGGTTCGGGCTAATATCTATATTAGATATATCAGGCGCGCTGTCAATAACACCTTTCAGAACTCCGATCCCGGCACAAATTAACACAACGGCGACGGCGACAAGTCCGACCAAAAACGCTTTAAAGAATGTAATCGTCAGTTTTTTGCCTACCATGGCGGATTTAGAGGTTAATTTCTTCTGCTTTCTCGAAGCCCCTTTTTTCCCATAATTCATAATATGCCTCCTTTATCCCATCCATTATAGCAAATAAAGCTGCCTAAATAAAGGAAAAAAACAAATTGCCCCTTTTTTTCATAAAGAATTAAGCTTTTCTTATGATAAATAATTGGCTATTTCTGGGATTTTATACAGGCAGAAAAGGGTTTCTGCAAAAGAATTTTAAAAGAAGTATTTTAAAAGAACATTTGGGATTATGATGAGATTACAAAAGACTTTATGAAACAAAGGCAGGCATATGGCTGATTAGCCAATCGTTATCGGATAGAGAACTATTGAAAAACAGACAGAACATAAACTCCATTATTTAGCCACCGTGCTACGGATTTTCCTTCTCCTGCTTACTCTGATATAAATAAAGCAGTACCGAGATCGTCCGTTCTATTTTGTTTGAGCTTTTCTACATCTTTTTGCAACGTTTCTATCATTTTAAGCAATAGGGTTGTATTATCTTTTTCAAGTTTTGTAATTCTGTAATACTGTTGTAACTCTTCCAGATTTTTTTGTATGTCTCCTATTCTCTTGTCCAGATATTCCTGAGTCCTTCCCATTTCATCAAGTACCAAATTTTCAGTTTCAACAGCCTGCAAATGTACAATTTCTGCAATAGCACTTAGATCTTTTTCCTCTAACATAACACATCCTCCCTTCTTCTTGTTATCCAACTTTTTATTACTCTTTTATAGTGCACTTAATTTAAAAGTATGTCAATAGCATTATTCGCGCAAATCTTACCGCAGCCGGCCCTCTTGCACATTTCCCCCGTTGCCGGTATAATAATGACTAGAAATTATCGCAGTTTCCTGCAAAAAGATCCCCATTTCCATAAAAAGGGACAACAAATTTTCCGAACCATAGCAGATCAGATGGTTTCATCGGTTTTTCTGCGTTTATTCCTGCTTTATGGGCGGACATGCCTCCGTTATAATAGCCTCAGGAGGAATTCGCATGAGAAAATTAACATTGGTAGGAAACCGCTTTTTGACAGATACAGAGAAAGGAGAAATCCGTCTGGAGTATTACCTGCTGGAGGAAACCAGGGACGTATCCAATTATATGCCGCTGTACGGAATGCGGATCATGAAGTGGTCCAAAGCGTCCGACGGAATACTGCGGGAACAGAAGACTGCCGCGGCCATCTCCTATTCAAAGGAGTTTGTGCTGGAGATCCTGAATCAGTTTATTCAGAATCTGGTAACGCCGATGTGCATGCTGGAGCTGGTCGACGAAAAAGTTTCCCAGGAATATTGTCAGGATATACCCAGAATCGGATAAATACATATGGAACTTAAGTCTTGTACCGTTTACCGCGGCGGCCAGGGAGAGGTTATCGAAAAGAAATCACGTTTTATCGCAACCATTGAACCGGCCGCGTCGGAGGACGAGGCTCTCCGGGTGTTGGAACGCCTGCGGAAAAAATACTGGGACGCCTCGCATCATTGTTATGCCTACATCATCGGACAGGAGAACAGCCTGATGCGCTGCAGCGACGACGGGGAGCCGGCCCAGACCGCGGGGCGGCCCATCCTGGATGTGCTGACGGGCGCTTCCCTTCATAATGTCATCGTCGTAGTCACCAGATATTTTGGCGGAACCCTTTTAGGCACCGGCGGCCTGGTAAGGGCGTATTCCAGGGCTGTCCAGGAGGGTCTTGCCCAAAGTGTGGTGATCGAAAAGCATCCCGGCTATCAGGTCATCCTAACCTGTGACTATACGGATGTCGGGAAAATCCAGTACCTGCTGGCCCAGAATGGGATTTCCACATTGAACAGCGTATACACGGACACTGTCACTTTGCAGGTACTGTTTCCCCGGAACAGCTTCCCCTCCCGAAAAGCGGATATTATGGAGGCGACCGGAGGGCGGACAGGATTCTCCGAACCGGTTCCGGTAACCTATGCCGACCTGGAAGGGGAAATCCTGCTTCTAGATCAAGAAATGTGACGGGCAAATGCCTGTCCCAATAAGTTGTCCCGATCAGGCGGGCGGCCGGGGGCTGGGTTCTTTATACCCCATAATAGCGTCTGATCGCTTTCGCGATATATTCCGCGCTTCCTTTCCCGTATTGGGTATCGTTGGCTTCTGCCAATTTTTCGTCCTGAAGATATTCCTTTGATAGATCGATCAGGAAAGCTCTGGCATTGTCCAGATTCAGCAGCTGTTTATAGCTGTCGGCCAGTTTCGAGATCAGCTTTCTTTCCGCTTCTTCGTCATCGACAGTTCGAAGCCCGGCCAGCTGCTGATAGATTTCATTGTGGTCTAAGCGTTTTTCATCTATCTTATCGATAGGAGCCGCACTGGCTATCACCTTATCTTTACTGCCGAACCATCTCAGCAGGTCTGCGCTGACTTTTTCATTTTTCAGTGCATCCAGCAGGATTTTCTGATAATTGTCCACACTTCCGTCCCCGTGGGTTTTTATAAATTCTTCAAACTGCTCTTCTGATAATTCTTTCTGCATGGTTGATATGATGTGTTCCACATCCGCTTCGTTAAACGCTTCAAAATTCATCGTATTGACTCCTTCCCTTACATCATTGATCAGTTCAATAATTCCGTTTAAACGGTTTCTCTTGTTTTCCAACAGGGATTTCTGGACAGACAGTACCTGTTCTTTGTCGAAATCTGGCTTTCCCATGATCTCTTTGATCTCAGCCAGGGGGATCTCCAGTTCCCGGAAGAACATAATCTGCTGCAGTTTTTCCAAAGCCTTTAAATCATAGAGCCGGTAACCGGAGTCGGTCAATTGTGTTGGTTTCAGCAGCCCGATCTCATCGTAATATCTCAGTGTTCGGATGCTGACTCCGGTTATCTCCGATACTTCCTTTACTGTTTTCATAGCTGACTTATCCTCCTTTCCGTCTCTCATGTTAAACCGTTACGCTGCGGTAGAGTCAATCTTTATTTTAGAAACGTTTTTAAAATGAATTTTTAGAAACATGATTCAAAAATTTGAAGTCCGTTTTCTAAGTTATTATTCACAGCCAATAACATTTAATTAAGCTATTTGGTTTGATTCTATCATAGAATCTAACCAAATAGCTTAATTAAATGTCATCGACATCCAGCGCGCCCAGGTAAATAGATTTATGTTTACTAAGGTTCGGTATGTAACGTAAGGGGGGCCCTATAAACTCTTTCTTATCTTTCCAGCCAGATTCGGCAGCATAACAGCAACAATCAGCAGCAGGCCAATGATCACCATCATAACCTGGGAGGGAATATTGGCGAGGCCCAGTCCATATCTCAAAAATCCCAGCACGAAGATCGCGATAACGACTCCCGGAAAATTTCCCTTCCCGCCGTCGGTCAGGACCCCGCCTAAGACTACCATGGAGATCGCTTCCAGTTCATATCCTTCTGCGATATTCGACCGCACGCTTCCCATCCGGGAGGCCAGGAAAACCGCGGTTACCGCTGAAAAAGCCCCGGTCAAAGTATAGACAATACATCGGATCCGCTGTACCCGGATACCGGAATATTTCGCCGCCCTGGCGTTGCTGCCAATCGCATACATCCACCGACCGAATGTGGTCTTATGCATCACAATGCCAAATAGGATCGCGCAGATTACAAAGATCAGGAACATAATCGGCACTACGCCGATCTTTCCCCAGTAAAGGTTCTGAAACCACTTTACCGCAGTGAAACCGCCTGTTCCTTTATCGGTGAGCAGGATCTCTGCGATCCCCCGGTACAGGATCTGGCTGCCAAGAGTCAGGATCATCGGTGCCAGTTCCGTGAATCTGGTCAGCATAAGACCGTTAAAAAGGCCGCATGCGGTTCCGACCAGAAGACATACAACCACTGCTGCTCCCATCGGCAGGCCGGCATTATAAGTAATTCCCAACATGCAGGCCGACAATGCGACAGTGGCGCCTACAGAAATATCGATTTCCCCCAGCAGCAGTATATAGGCCATCGGCAGGACGATAAACGCTTTCTCCAGAAATGAAGAGGTCGCGGTAAACAAACCGTTTACGCTCAGATAATAAGGGGAAATACATACGTTCATAATATTAACAAGGACAAAAACCAACAGAAGAAATGCCTCCCATTTCATGAGTGACCTTTTTATGCTGAATTGTTGCTGGGCACTGATCACACGCCCGGATTTTCCTGCCATATCTACGCCTCCCTCCCTCTCAGATTATTTTTGTCCATGGCTCTTTGCGCCACTACATTCAGAACGATCGCCACGATAATGATAAAACCTTTAATCGCCGTCTGCCAGAACTGGGATACCCCGATCAGCGGCAGAGCTTTTCCTACGATCGCCATCGTAAGCGCACCCAAAAAAACTCCGAATACGCTGCCTCTCCCGCCGTTTAAGCTGACTCCGCCTACCACACAGGCCGCAATAACATCCATCTCCAGTCCAGTTCCCATATCGCCCTGGGCTGATGCGTACAGAGACGTATAGATCGCCCCGCACAATCCGCACAGGAATCCCATTATTGTATAACATAAAATCTTGATCTTTTCTATTCTAATGCCGCTTACGGCAGCTGCTTCGCTGTTGCTTCCCACCGCATAGATCTTCCGGCCGGTCCGGGTCCATTTGAGAAAGACAAAGAACAGGAGGTATATGATCACAGTAATCATCACCAGGTTATTTATCACTCCGAATCCCAGATATCTGTCCTGGGCGAAATTCTTATAGGATTTGGTAAACTGGTAAGACGCCACCCACTGGCTGTTTGCCACCAGATAAGTCAGTCCCCGCAGTGCATACATCCCCCCTAACGTGGCTATAATGGGAGGGACCTTTCCAAATGATATCACACAGCCTATCAGTATCCCGACCGCCGTTCCGATCCCCATAGAAATCAAAAAGATGACCAGGACCGGCAGCTCCTGATGATCCCGCATGATCAGGGACGCGCACATCCCGGCGAACCCCAGAGTAGAGCCGATGGCGATATCAATGCCCCCGATCAGCAGCACACACATCATTCCCAATGCCAGAATCATGATCACTGCGTAATTCTTGAACATGCTTTCAAACATATTCAGGGTCAGAAACTGTTGATTCCGCAGTTGAATCAGCGTGCACAAAACAATCAGTATCAATACCAGACTGCTTTCCCGGGAACTGGTAAATTTCTTCAGATTCCATTTCCTGTTCATACTTCATCCCCCCTGTCCTTGTGTCCGGCTGGAGTTCTGGCCATCGCCTTTTCCAGGATCGCTTCCTGGGTGGCCTCCTCCCGGGTCAGTTCTCCGGTAACCCTGCCCTCGCACATGACGACGATCCGGTCGCTCATACCGATAATCTCCGGCATCTCGGAGGAAATCATAATGATCGCATAGCCTTTTTTGGCCAGCTCCCCCATAATGGCATAGATCTCGGCTTTCGCACCCACATCCACGCCCTTTGTCGGCTCATCCATAATCAGAACCTTCAGGTCTGAAGCCAGGATCTTTGCCACGACTACTTTCTGCTGATTGCCGCCTGAGAGGGAACTGGCTTTGTCAAAGATCGTGACCGCTTTCGTGTCCACTTCCTCCGCCAATTTCTTAGCTGCCTGGCCCTCCGCCTTTTCATTGGTAAAATATCTGCTGCCATATTTTTGAATCTCGGACAGAGTAATGTTTCTGCCTATACCCCAGTCCAGTATCAGTCCCTTGTTCTGACGGTCCTCTGTCAGCAGCCCGATCCCCATGTTCAGGGCATCGTGAACATTTCTGATCTTTACCTCTTTTCCTTCCACAAAAATCGCTCCGGCATCTGAGCGCTCGGCGCCGTAGATTGTCTCCACCACTTCTGTGCGCCCTGCTCCTACCAAGCCGGTCAAGCCCAGGATCTCCCCTGCTCTAACTTGAAAAGATATATCCTTAAAATAGCCGTAACGGCTTAAATTCTCTACGCGCAGGACTTCCCCGCCGGGTGTAATCTCCGGTTTCGGGAAGAGCTCCGTAATTTCCCGCCCTACCATAGCCGTGATCAGGTCCTTATTCGATATGCGGTCCACATCGTAAGTACCGATATATTTTGAGTCCCGAAAGACAGTTACTCTCGAAGCCAAACGATACATATCCTCAAACCGGTGTGAGATAAAGATAATGGACGCCCCCTGATCCCGGAACTTTTCGGTGACCCGGTATAATTCCTCGGATTCCCGTTTGGTCAGGGCCGCCGTCGGTTCATCCATTATGATGATCTTCGCATTCATGGATAATGCCTTGGCGATCTCCACCATCTGCTGCTGAGCGACACTTAAGCTTCCCATCTCATCCGAAGCATTAAAATCCGCATTCAATTCTTTTAACAGAAGATTTGCTTCTTCCTTCATCATTTTCCAAGAAATAAATCCATGTTTCATTTTCTCATGACCTATAAAAATATTTTCAGCCACGGTCAGATGAGGATAGGCCGTCACATGCTGATAGATCGCCGCTATACCGGCCTTCTGAGCGTCTTTTGGACCTTTGAAATGTACTTTGCTGCCGTTCAGATACATTTCTCCTTCCTCTGCTCTGTGTACACCGGTAATTACCTTTATAAAAGTAGACTTTCCGGCACCGTTTTCACCCATCAGGGCATGGATCTCACCTTTTTTCAACTGAAACCGAACCTGATCTAAAGCTTTTACGCCTGGAAATATCTTGGTGATATCTTTTAACTCAAGAACGTATTCGCTCAAATTTCTTTCCTCCCAATGAAGCAGTTAGGGGCTTCCGTGAGGATTCCCTCCCGGATACACGGAAGCCCTGCCGCTTTGGATACTTTATACTGTCAGAATCTAAAATACATTTTTCCATTCGGCGATGTTATCGGAATTAAACTCAAAAGGCTCTCCCAATAAAACTTCCGTACCGCCGTCCAGCGCTTCGGTCACTTTAAAGGTTTTCTTATCATCTCCCAGGTAGCCTTCGAAACTGTCGCCCACCGCGCCGGTAATCTTGCCATCCACCAGAGCCATGGAGGTATAAGCCGTCAAGGCGCCCACATAGTCTGGGTTCCACAAATACATATAAGGGCACACGCCGCTCTCGATATATTCCGCCATCTCGGAAGGAAGTCCCAGACCTGTCACGGAGATCTTACCTGTCAGCCCTTCGTCGCTGACCACTTTAGCGGCCGCTGCGATTCCCACCGTAGTAGGAGCCACGATCGCCTTCAAATCGGGATAGTTGGTGATCAACGCCTGCGTCTGATCCACTGATTTCTGGAATTCATCATCTCCATAAGCTACTTCCACACATTTCACATCTTTAAAATTGGCATCCAGTTCATCCTGCATATAACCGATCCAGGTGTTCTGGTTAGCGGACTGACTGGTGGCGGACAGCACCGCGATTTCACCGGAACCACCGATCATATCTGCCACCCCTTTTGCCAGGGTCTGTCCGACCAATTTGGAGTCTGCCTGATTCACATGGATCATACGGCTGTCCGGATTCACCTGGCCATCCGTGGAGAGAACTTTGATTCCGGCATCCATAGCCTGTGTCAGGATTGGCTGCAGAGCATCCACATCATTTCCCGTAATAGCGATACAGTCTACTTTCTGCTGGATCAGTTCGTTTACAATGGTAATCTGGCCTTCTACCGTGGCGGCTTCCGGAGATTTTAAAATAACGTTTCCTCCATACGCCTCAATTACTTTTTTAAATCCTTCCATCTGTTTTTCGCCGTTTGGATTACCTGTGGCTTTAAATACAAAAGCATAGGTCTTATTAGCGGCATCATAATCCAAATCGTTATGAACATCAGAAGAACCCTCCTGGGCGGATTTCGTGTCGGCTTTGTCGTCCGGCTGTCCCGCCTTCGGAGTCTCCTCTGACTGAGGTTTCGCCGCGGCATCGCTGTCTGCAGCTGTATCCGGTGTGCTCCCGCATCCGGTTAATAGAATAGCTATCATCGCCATGCTCGTTAGTAAACTGATTAATTTCTTTTTCATTTCCTACTCCTTTCGTTTATGCAAAATGCTCAAAAAACAGTGACTTTAACGTTAATGTAAATAATAATATAAGTATATCCCATCAAAATACAATGTGTCAACAGGAAATACTACACAATGAAACAGTTGAATTTTTACCAATTTGTAACAATTATTTTGAATTCTTTTTCTTTCCGATTTTAAAATCCGGATTTCGGAAATCAGGATATCTACTCCATCCCATATTTGCGCAGCATATCCTGCTCATACTTCAGCAGATACGCCGCCTCCTGATCCAGGCAGGCTTCATCCGGAGGATCGAGATTTCTCCAGACTTTGATATCCCTTCCCACTTCTCCTCCCATCTGCACAAAAGGCTCAGATACAATCCTTCCTTTATAACCGATATCGGAAAGGGCCTGAAAGACTTCATCAAAATTGATATGTCCTCTTCCGGGACAGCGCCGGTTATTGTCTCCGGTATGGAAGGAACCCAGCCGGTTTCCCACGGAGCGGATCGCGTCTCCGATACAGTCTTCTTCGATGTTCATATGATAGGTATCTAGTAAAATGGCAATATTTTCGCTGTCGATTTTGGAGACATAGTCCAGCGCCTCTTCCGCTGTATTAATGACACAGCCTTCGAAACGGTTCACCGCTTCCACACAATAAATGACGCCATAATCTTCCGCCGTCTTCACAATCTGCCGCATGCTGTCCAAAGACAGTTCCACAATAGAAGTTTTGTCATTTACGATATAGTCTGGTGATCCCCAGCCGGCATAACTGACTCCCGAAATAATCCTGCCATCCATAAAGCCCACACACTCCACAATGCGTTTTAGATAATCGATACCACTCTTTCTGATCTGTTCATCTGCACTGGATACATCATAATTGGGATCAAGCCCCAGGCTGTAGGTCAGTTCAATTCCCTCGTCGTCAGCCATCTTCCTGATGTCACGCATATGCTCTTTTGTCATTTCCAGCAAGGGCTGTGCCTGAAACTCCAAAATATCAAACCCGATCTTCCTGGCCTTTTTCACATATTTCATATGATCAAAATTCCAGTTTGTTTCCCAGAAATTCGTAAAGATTCCCAGTTTGTTCATTTAATTCCCTCCATTTTAATAACGTGATATGTCCGTCCCCTCACTGTCTGGCCATGTATGAAAAACAATCCTCATCCATCTTTTATTTACATTAACGTTAATGTAATTAAGAAAAAAAATAATGCTATGTAGTGTCGTTCATTATAAATATATTTCCGTGTATCCCAAATACTTGGTCAGAGCTTCTCTCACTCTGCGGGATTGGTCGCCTGATGTAATAATCGCGTGATGCCGGAACCCTTCTTCACTCATATGACGCAGCTTCCTCTGCAGTCCGGGAATCTTAACAACCCCATAAGTACCAAAAAATCCTTCATCCACCGGCACGTCCACCACCTCCGCTTCTTCCACGAAATAGCGTATCTCCCCATATTCCGTACGCATACCGCAAACGGTTATGATTCCAGGCTTCAGCTTTCCTGCGTTCACACCCCAGGAACAATCCTCCCCCTGTGTTTTGACAAACATTTTATGCTCTTCCATATGCCCCGGTCCGCTTAGAAGATCTATAGGAAGAGGTCCGCAGTGGAACATAATACAGGCATCCGGATCGCCGCCATAGTTATTATTGATGTCGAGACATCCGGCCGGCCGGCCGGAAGCCAGACTCAGTGCCATCATCGCCGGCGCATTCGTCACGTCGGTCTCGCATACGACCGGTATTCCCCGCTGATTCAGAATGCCCATGACCGTGCAGGGTGTAATCTTAAATTCATACTGCATTTCGCTCCAGCAACGGATCGCCATGACATCCAAAGCCATTTCCCTTTGCAGCTCCTGAAGCGCAATGCCCAACTTTCCCTGATGAATGCTGGCATAATCCGGTACGTCCCGCATATCGGAAATCCGTTCCAATTCTTCCCGCCAATCTGCCAACCGTGGATCGTCATCCGTTATTTCCCGGATACGTGCAAAGACCTGCGTCAGATCCAGCGTCTCCACATCCGCACCTCTGGTCTCCATGGCAGCTTCGTCAAACCGAACGCTTTTAAAAGCAGTGGTTCTGGCGCCCAACACCCCAATTCGCAGATGCCGCATCCTGCTGACTATCCGGCAGATTCCTGCAAAATCACTTAATTCCCGCTGAAACTCCTGACTCAACGGATGCATAACAAAAGGTTCCCCTGAAGTAAAGGTGGTCCTCATCTGCTTTAACACCGCGCATAAACCAAGCTTCCCACAAAATGCGTCCCTGCGGTTATCAAAATCCAGTTTTCCCAATTCATCCGGATAAGCCTGCAGCAAAATCGGAACGTTCACATCCCGTATCGCTTCTTTGATTCCATTCTCATCCCCAAAATTAGGCAGACAAATAATCACCCCCTCGTACTCTCCATAATGATGTGCCAAAAAATCCGCATATACCGCGCCTTCCTCCCGGGTCTCCACCGCACCATAACGGGTCAGGGCAGGATCCATCTCCAGCAGTTGAATCCCCTCTTTTAAAGCCGCGGTCTGCATATCCTCCCGGGCGAGATCGATCACCGTACTCGGAAAAAAACCACGGTTAGCTATTAATAGTGCTAATTTCAAATTAAATCCTCCTGTCGTAAAAAAATGCTTTCATTACATTAACGTTAATGTTATAATACAATCAGAAAAGCTGTTTGTCAATATGGCAAAATTGCCAAATCACTTTTTGACACTGACGCTGCTAACATGTATAATAAAAGAAGCATTTTCACAAATGGAGGAATGTTATATTGAGCGCAACCCTGAAAGATATCGCCGAGGAACTGGGCGTTTCCATTAACACTGTTTCCCGCGCTTTGCGGGACATGCCGGACATCAGCCAGGAAACCAAAGATCATGTGAGGGAGACGGCCACCCGGCTGGGATACCATAAAAATCTGGCCGCCAGTCGTCTGCGTACTAACAAATCTCTGATCCTGGGTATGGTGGTTACCGATATCAGCAATCCGGTCTTCTCTGGAATGATCAAGGGCGTGGAGAAAACCTGCAAGCGAACCAGCTATACCATCATGCTGGGGAATTCCAATGAAAATTCCGCAGAGGAGACCGCCATGATTTCAAGCATGATGGACCACGGCGTGGACGGAATTCTTCTTGTACCCAGTATGAGAAATACACGGGTGCTCACCCAACTAAAGAAGGCTAAAATCCCATATGTCATCCTGCAGAGAAAATTTCCGGACATCGCAACCAACTATGTCCAAAGCAACGATGTCAAAGGCGGCAATCTGGCTGCGGAGCACTTATATAAACTGGGGCACCGCTCATTTTTGTATGTCTCAGCCCCTATGCATATCTCATCCGCCCGGGAACGGTATGAAGGTTTTCTCTCTTATCTGAGGGATAAAAACCTGCCGGCTGACTGCGTGCAGGTACTGGAATGTGACGGAACCCGTTCCGGAAGCCACCTGGTTATGAAACAATGGCTTAAGCAGCATCCGGATTTGCACTCGCTAAGCGCCACTGCTGTTTTCTGTTTCAGTGATTATGTGGCCTGCGGAGTCTATTCCGCGTTCGCTAAGTACAGTCTGCGCATCCCGCAGGATATCTCTGTAATCGGCTACGATAACAATGAATATGCCGATATGATGCTGCCAGCGCTGACAACCATCGATATCCGGCCGTTTCAGACCGGTGAGCGGGCGGCCGAGCTCCTCCTGGAACTGATTGCCGCTCCAGATTCCCAGACAAAGTCTGTGCGCGAAATTATCATTGCCCCTAAACTTGTGAACCGCAAATCCACCGATATTCCCAGCCTGACTGATTAGTGCCGGTATCGCTGGGAAGACTCTCGTGCCGAGAGGGCCGGCGTGCAAAAAAATCCCGGGACGAATCCCGGGATTTTTCTATACCTTATGGAGCAGCGAATGCTGCGACCCTGCCCAATGGGCATGTAACACGCTTTAAACTTCGAATATCAAATCTCCATAGGAAGGCATCGGCCAGAGGTCTTTGTCTACGATCATCTCCAGTTTGTCAACCGGGATGCGCAACGCTTCCATGGCCGGCATCACTGCGTCATGATAATATTTTGCCTGAGTCTCCCCTTCTTCCATGGCACAAGCTGCTTCAGTAACCTCTTCCAGCTTGATCAGAGCGGCTTTGGTCTGGGCCAGGAGCGCGGATGCATCTTTTAGTTCCCCTGTCTGTACCGATACATCGGCATCACAGGCGGCTCTCACAGAATTGATAGAGTCGGCCAGCACTTTGGTGTATTTGATCACCGCCGGGATTATCTGTTTTCTGGCCATATCTACCATGGTGCGCGCCTCGATATTGATTGCCTTGGCGTAGGTCTCGTATTTGACTTCCACCCGGGACTCTAATTCCGCTTTTGTAAACACGCCGTATTTTTCGAAAAGCTTTACGGACTTATCTGTTATGAGCGCCGGGATCGCGTCTACCATGGATGTGATATTTGGAAGGCCTCTGCGCATCGCCTCTTCCACCCATTCTTCGGAGTAGCCGTTGCCGTTAAATACGATTCTCTGGTGCTCACTGGCGTATTTCTTAATCAGATCATGTACCGCCATGTCAAAATCATCGGATTTCTCCAGTACATCGCATACCTCACAGAACGCGTCCGCTACGATCGTGTTCAGTACGGTATTAGGCGATGCGATGGAATCTCTGGAACCGCACATACGGAATTCGAACTTGTTTCCGGTAAAAGCGAACGGGGAGGTTCTGTTCCGGTCGGTAGCATCCTTGGCCAGATCCGGAAGGGTTTTCACACCGGTCTGAAGTCTGCCGCCCTTCAGACTGTGGGTCGCTTCTCCTGTGCTAACCAGCTGTTCCAGCACATCCTCCAGCTGTTCGCCCAGGAAGATCGATATAATCGCCGGAGGTGCCTCATTGGCTCCCAGCCTGTGATCATTCCCTACGTCGGCAGCGGATTCTCTTAGCAGATCCGCATGCTCGTCTATCGCCTTTAAGATACAGGTCAGTACAAGGAGGAACTGAATGTTCTCATGAGGTGTTTTCCCCGGATTCAACAGGTTGATACCGTCATCGGTGATGACAGACCAGTTGTTATGTTTTCCGGAACCATTCACACCGGCGAAGGGCTTCTCATGAAGCAGGCAGTATAATCCATTTCTCTCGGCCACTTTTTTCAAAGTCTCCATAATCAGCTGGTTGTGGTCCACGGCAATATTCGCTTCGGCATAGATCGGCGCCAGTTCATGCTGCGCGGGAGCCACTTCATTGTGCTGTGTCTTGGAGGATACGCCCAGTTTCCACAGTTCTTTGTTGACATCCTTCATGTAGGCCGCGATCCGTTCCCGGATGCTTCCAAAGTAATGGTCCTCCAACTCCTGTCCCTTGGGAGGCATGGCCCCAAATAAGGTCCGTCCAGCGAAGATCAGGTCCTTTCTCTGTAAATATTTCCTGCGGTCCACCAGGAAATATTCCTGCTCCGGCCCTACGGAAGGAGTCGCTTTTTTCGAAGTCGTGTTGCCAAACAATCTTAACAGACGGAGAGCCTGCGTATTTAACGCTTCCATGGAACGCAGCAACGGGGTCTTCTGGTCCAACGCCTCTCCTGTATAAGAACAGAAGGCTGTGGGGATGCACAGAATCGCGCCGGCGGCATCGTGTCTGACGAAAGCCGGTGAAGTGCAGTCCCACGCGGTATAGCCCCTCGCCTCAAAGGTGGCACGCAGGCCGCCGGAAGGGAAGGATGACGCGTCCGGCTCCCCTTTGATCAGCTCTTTCCCGGAAAACTCCATCAGAACCTTTCCATTAACGGGAGCTGAGATAAAAGAGTCGTGCTTTTCGGCAGTCACGCCGGTAAGCGGCTGGAACCAATGGGTATAGTGGGTAGCCCCTTTTTCAATCGCCCAATCTTTCATAGCTCCTGCCACCACTTCGGCTATCATCGGATCCAGTTCTTTCCCCTCATCAATGGTTTTTCTCAATTCCTTGTAAACCTTTTTGGGAAGACGTTCTTCCATTACCGCATCACTAAACACATCTTCACCGAAAATATCCGCTACGTTGAACAGTTCGCTCATAACTAACACCCTTTCCTCTATTAAGATATGTATTTGACAGTCCAGCAAGAGAGGCACTTTCCCATTGCATAAAAAAAGACATTCCAATTACTGGAACGCCTTTGTTCTGTCTCATTTTCTGGAAACATCGTTTCCAATCTTCCTATAAGATAAACTAATTCTTTCTAAAAATCAAGCAAATCTTTCAAAAAACCTGAACTTTAAACACTTTTTACAGATTAGAGTTACTTTGGCTCAAATGATTGTGCAAAATAATGCGGAATTGGTATCCTTATAAAATGGCCCCCGCCAATTGGCGGGAGTCACATGATATCTGCTCTATTCTCAAGCTTTTCCGATGGAGCCAAACAGTTCCATTTTTTCTTTTACAGTTGCTTTGATCGCTTCCAGGCCGGGAGCCAGGATTTTACGAGGATCGAAGCCCTTGCCTACCAGGTCTTTTCCTTCTTCGATGTATTTACGGGTAGCGGCTGCGAAGGACAGCTGGCACTCCGTATTTACGTTGATCTTGGCAACACCCAGGGTGATGGCTTTTTTTATCATGTCGGCCGGGATTCCTGTGCCGCCGTGCAGAACCAGAGGCATCTCGCCGGTCAGCTGCTGGATCGCATCCAGGGTCTCAAAGCTTAAGCCTGCCCAGTTTTCCGGATATTTCCCGTGAATGTTCCCGATACCGGCAGCCAGCATGGTAACACCCAGATCCGCGATCATCTTGCATTCCTTAGGGTCCGCACACTCGCCCATTCCGATCACACCGTCTTCTTCGCCGCCGATGGATCCGACTTCGGCTTCCAGGGACATCCCCTTCTCTGCGCAGACTTTAACCAGCTCTTTTGTCTTTTCTACATTCTCTTCGATCGGATAATGGGAACCATCAAACATAATGGAAGAGAATCCGGCATCAATACATTTATAGCATGCGTCGTAGCTGCCGTGATCCAGGTGCAGAGCTACCGGAACCGTGATATTTAATTCTTCCAGCATCCCGTTCACCATACCAACTACCGTTTTATATCCGCACATATACTTTCCGGCACCCTCGGATACACCCAGGATAACCGGAGAATTTAACTCCTGCGCGGTCAGAAGAACTGCCTTTGTCCATTCCAGGTTATTAATATTGAACTGTCCAACTGCGTAATGACCCGCTTTCGCTTTCTCTAACATCTCTTTTGCTGATACTAACATTTTATCTACCTCCATACCATTATTATATACAACAAGTCCTACCCTATTATACATGAAACCATTTACTTTTTCCATCTTTTTTTCCCAACACAAATCCAACAAATTCCACGTTAACGTTCACATTTTTCAATCAAAAGCAACCCTTTCAGACCCACATTTCAGCAGAAACCCACGCAATCCCACATTTTCTTCTATTCCATCCGGATAGAACCTCTTTGGCATCCGGTCGTCACGACTTGCCGAAAGAAGGTCGAACTGCATCTATTTAAATTGTCGTCTGTATTTTATTCAGATAATCCTGGTATCTCTCCAAATATTGGTGTGATCTGGTTTGTGCCAGAGTACGTCCAGATAATATAACGGAAGTCTGGCCGCATCCCGTAATTTTCGTGCGAATGTACTCTTTCCCGCACCGGGACATCCAATGACAATAATTTTTGACATGAACCCTCCCCCGCACCGGTAGTTTTCATCGATCACGGGCCGGCCGCGTAAGCGGCATTCTTCCGTTCCGACGCAGTGCGATCCCTGCAAAGCGTTTTTTATTTCATAGGAGCACTTTCCTATGAAAAAAAGGGCACAGCCACTGCCATGCCCCTTCTTACGGCGAACAGGTATCATTCCGTTCCGCCGTATTCGTTTCTTTAATTAGGTTACAGGAGAGAACGGTACAGCCCAATAATGTCATCCAGGCTTGCTTCCTTTGGATTGCCCGGAGCACATGCGTCCGCAACTGCGGATTCCGCCAGGAACTGAATATCCTCTTCTTTTACGATCTCTTTTAAATCTGCCGGAATCCCCACATCCAGGGACAACTTACGGACCGCGTCCACTGCGGCCTTCCGGTACTCATCCTGGCTCATGGTTTCGGCACCTTCCACGCCCATGGCGGCCGCGATATATTTATATTTGTCACCTGTCATATCGGCATTATATGCCATCACGGTCGGCAGCAGAATCGCGTTGGCCACACCGTGGGGGGTATCGTATACGGCACCAAGCGCATGAGCCATGGAGTGCACGATTCCGAGTCCGCAGTTAGAGAATCCCATACCGGTCAGATACTGTCCCAGAGCCATTCCTTCCCGGCCCTCGGGGGTATTTTCCACAGCACCTCTTAAGTTTTTCGCTATCACTTCGATTGCCTTCAAGTTAAACATGTCGGTCATCTCCCAGGCACCTTTGGTGGTGTAGCCTTCGATCGCATGGGTCAGAGCATCCATACCGGTGGACGCGGTCAGGCCCTTGGGCATGCTGGACATCATCTCGGGATCAACAATGGCAACTACCGGGATATCATGTGTATCCACACAGACGAACTTCCGTTTTTTCTCCACATCCGTGATTACATAGTTGATCGTGACTTCGGCTGCAGTGCCGGCCGTCGTGGGAACCGCAATAATCGGAACACTTGGATTCTTCGTGGGCGCTACGCCTTCCAGGCTTCTCACATCTTCGAACTCCGGATTCGCGATGATGATTCCGATCGCTTTGGACGTATCCATGGAGGAACCTCCCCCGATCGCGATAATGTAGTCCGCATTGGAAGCCTTAAATGCCGCTACCCCAGTCTGTACATTTTCAATCGTGGGATTGGGTTTGATATTTGAATAAACTTCATAAGCCAGTCCGGCTTTGTCCAGAACATTGGTCACCTTCGCCGTCACTTTGAATTTTACCAGATCCGGATCAGAACAGATAAATGCTTTCTGAAATCCTCTGCCTGCAACCTCATGGACGATCTCCTGAATTGCTCCTGCTCCATGATAAGATGTTTCATTCAATACGATTCTGTTTGCCATATTCTCTTCTCCTTTTCGCACCTTTACCAGTGATTGCCCCGGCCAGCAGGTGCCTTTTCGTATTACTGCCCGGTTTCTTATGATATAATTTTAACAATCTATGGAATCCCTGAAAAGTTACAATCTTAGATAACTGTCACATTTTCAAATATTATTTATTATTTCATTCAAATAAACCTCCAGCCTCAGCATTCACTAAAGCAGGAGCGGTCTGGCGCAGGGAATGACGGGACGGGGTGGATTAACGGTGGGGGATGCCTGCCAGCTGTCTGGGCCGGGATCGGAAAAGAGGCACCCGGCGGTGTCCCAGCGTGAGGGGGTGTCCATCCGTGCTGTCACATAAGGCGCCCGTATAAAATCTAAATGAAATCCAGCCGGGCTGTTATGGGCGAATGGCTGCATTCCCTGCAGCCGTTCGGTGGCTTCTGAGCTGCGAATGCATCAGCATTCGGAGCGAATAAGCCACGCACCTATAACAGCCCGGCTGGATTTCATTTAGATTTTACCGGGTAACAGCCTTGCGTGACAGCATGGATGGACACCCCCTCACGCCGGGACACCGCCGGGTGCCTCTTTTCCAATCCCGGCCCAGACAGCTGGCAGGCATCCCCCACCGTTAATCCACCCCGTCCCGTCATTCCCTGCGCCAGACCGCTCCGTCCCCCTCAAACCAAATGAATCTCCATAAACACCTCCCGCAGCTTCGGAGGCATCGCATCCACCAGCGCCCCGGCCATCTCCTCCGGTGTCTCTTTCATTCCGTTCAGCACCCACTTCACCGTCATGTATACAGAACCTCTGCAATACATTTCCAGCAGGAACATCAGGTCCTCTCTTACCTTCCGATGGGTCTTGCGCTGGATCTGCTCCCGATAGAACTCTATGATCAGCTCAAAATCATGTTCCTTTAATGAGTTGTGATCGTCCGACCGGAAAGCCTCCGTGAAGAATATTTTCTCCTGACGGATAAATTCAAATTTACGTACCAACCCCTCATATACGGTACGGTCGGTACCCATGCGGGCAAATGACTCCAGGACCAGCTTGTCGAAATACCAGTTGATCAGATCATATTTATCCTTAAAATTCCGATAAAAAGTCTGTCTGGTCATATGACAGCCATCCACGATGCTCTGTACCGTAATCTTATCCACCGGGGCGGTCCTCATACACACCTTGATCGAGTCCGCCAGCCGGTACTTTGTTTTTTCTCCCTTATTCACATCCGGCATATTCTTTTCCCTCTATTCCACGCTCTTCATAGATTCCACCATGTCGATCTTTTTCAGTTTAAAATGCATGGTAAAATTAACAAACAGTGAAAAAGCAAATGTAAATAATACACTGTACACGAAGCTTCTGGGCTTGATCAGCCTGCCGAACATCAGCATATCAATTTCCGCTGTTATGATGACAAACCGGTGCAGCGCAACTCCCATGAACAGGCCGATCAGCGCCCCGATCATGGTCAGCAGTATATTTTCACGCAGCATATAAGCCGATACTTCCCCGTCAAAGAATCCCAGTACCTTCAGTGTGGCCAGCTCCCGCTTCCGCTCTGTGATATTGATATTATTCAGGTTATACAGCACGATAAAGGCCAGCATACCCGCAGAAATAACCAGCACATAGATGATGGTGTCCATACTTTTTAACATATCCCGGATTCGGTTTTCCGTATCGCTTACGAAGCTTACTCCGCTGCACGCCTCCATATTGATATATTCTTCCTGCATCTCTTTTTGGAAAGCTTCCCCTTTTTCCTGGTCGATGGTCAGGTATTCATTGTAGACTGGTTTTTCCTGGTATAGCTTTTCATAGAGGGCCGGTGTCATGTAGACATAATGCATGAAGTAGTTCTCCGCAATCTCTCCCACGGCAACTTCAACCCGGCTGGTCTCTTTGTCTTTCAGATAGATCGTATCCCCCTTGGATATGCCAAGCAGCGCCGCCACTTTTTCTGTTATAATCACCGTGTCATCTGTCAGCACATATGGCGTATCGGTGATCCGGTCCTTCAAACGGATATAGTCCTGTAACTGGTCCGGATATTCCGGAACCACCAGATATCCGCTTCGCTCTGCTCCGCCGAATCCGATGTCCATCGCCACCTCCCTGGCGGGGAGATAGCTTTTGATCCGGTCATCGGACTTTATCTTATCAGCCAGCGCTTCCTGGGCCGGCGCATCCGCGTCCTCATCGATCCCAATGGACGCGTTGTATACCCGGACGTTCTCAAACTGCAGATCACCGATGGACATGATGGAATCCTGCAGGCCGAATCCCACCAGCAGCAGCGCCGTGCAGCCTCCGATGCCCAGTACGGTCATGAGAAACCGCTTTTTATACCGGATTAGATTCCGTATGGTGGCCTTTCCGGTAAAGTTCAGATGCTTCCACAGGAAGGTCACCCGTTCCAGCATGACCCGCTTGCCCGCTTTCGGTGCGGCGGGGCGCATCAACTGGGCCGGTACCGCTAGCAATTCTTTATAACAGGCAGCAATCACCGCGATCGTCGTACAGAATACGGCCAGCGCCGTGGACGTAACGGAATAGTTAAAATTCAGAGGGGTGACGATAGCCGGCAGATTATTATATAGGATCTTATACGCGTTGATGATCACATAGGGCAGCAGCTTCTGCCCCACCACTAAGCCCAGCAGGCTGCCGAACAGACTGGCTGATAACGCGTACCAGATATATTTTCCCGCTATACCGGCTTTTCCATAACCAAGGGCCTTGAGTGTACCGATCTGGGTCCGCTCCTCCTCCACCATCCTGGTCATGGTGGTCAGGGCTACCAGGGCGGCTACCAGGAAAAAGATCGCCGGGAAGACATCGCCTATGGCTCCGATACGGTCTGAATTCTGCCCGTATTCTACATACGTCTGCAGATACTGGCGGTCCAGCACGAACCATTCCGGAACCTCCAGATCATTTAACTGCTCTTTCGCATCCTCGATGTCCTGTTTGGCATCCGCGATCTTCGGCTCATTTTCGGCTCTGGCCTCCTCGTACTCCTGCTGCCCATCCGTCAGTTTTTGTTCCGCGTCCGTTAGTTCCTTCCGGGCATCTTCAAGCTTATGTTCTCCATCCCGCAGTTCTGCTTTTGCATCCGCGATCTTGACGTCACCGTCGTGGATCTCTTCCTGTTTCTCATACAGCAGGGCTTTGGCTTCCCCGATCTGCCTCTCTGCATCTTCTAACTCCCAGCCGCTGTCGGAAAGCTGCTGTTTCGACGCCTCAAGCAGCGCTTCCTGTTGGGCCAGCTGGCCTCTGCCGGCTTCCAGCTGCTGTTCTCCGGCTTCCAACTGCTGTTTTCCGGTTTCCAGCTCCTGCGCTCCCCTTTGCAGCTCCGGTTCCATGGCAGCGATTCCGGCCTCCAGCTGGGCGAGCTGGGCCTGCTGCTGCGGGCTTAACGGGTAACCGGCGTCCGCCGCTGCTTTTAACGGGGCGTATGCCTCCTTCATCTGCTTTAACTGTTCCTGAGCGGCGTTTAAGCTTTGTTCCTGTGTATTCAGCTGCTCCCTGGCATCTTTTAACTGGGCTTCGGTTTCCGTTAATTTTCGCTTCGCCTCTTCCAGCTCGCGCTCCCCATCGGAAGCCTGCCCGATACCCTCCTGCCACTTTTCCCTGCCCTCGGCTACTTTGTCCTGATTCTCTTCCAGCTCACGGAAACCGTCGGCTAACTGCTCTTTGCCGTCCTCAAGCTCCTGTTCTTTATCTGCCAGCTCCTTTTTGGCATCTTTTAATTCCTGCTCTTTTTCTGCCAGTGTCTGCTTGGCATCATTGATTTCCTGCTGTCCGTCTTCTATCTTCTGTTTCGCGTCCGCGAGCTTCTGTTCTCCATCGGCTACTTCCTCTTCCGCGTCCCTGATTTTGTCATCGCCCTCTTTTTTTACCTCTTCATAGCGTGCCTCACATCTGGTCTCGGAGATATCCTCGATCCTGGACACCAGCTTATCGACAAAATCATCATACTCATCCGTGTAACAGGTCAGCTCTTTCGCCCCCGCAGCCGTCAGACAGATCTCTGTGTAAGCCTCCAGCGTGAAGTTCTCCTTCGGAATCACGACAAAACCGTTCATATCCCCGCTTCCGATACTGCTGCTTCCCCGTTCCAGCGACAGGTACAGCGGACTGCTGCCATATCCCACGATCGTATATTCCGAGGTGTTGACGATATCGGACAGTTCCGTGTCGTTTCCGGACTGTACTGTGATCTGATCACCGATCTGATAACCGTAAGAATCGATCAGTTTCTCATCCACCAGACACTCACCGGACTCTTGCGGCAGCCTTCCCGCTTCGATCTTCAGCTGATTCACCGGGTCTGGCAGGGACATCAGCTTAATCACCAGCAGATTATCTTTTGACTCACACAGGACATCTGAAGAATATACCGGCATAACATCCCCGGCTCCTTCAACCTGACGGATCGCCTCCACATCCTCATCCGTCAGTCCCAGCGTGCTGACGACCCGGATATCCATCAGATTACTTTCATCGTAAAAGATGTCCGCCGAAAGGACCATATCCGGCTTTGACGCCCGGACTCCGGAGAAGAATGCCACTCCCAGCGCAACGATTAATAAAATGGAGGCATACCGGTGAAAACTCTTTTTAATTTCCATGAAAAAATCTTTATGTAACGCACGTTTCTTCATCTGTCCGTCGAATAGCCTCCTTGCTTTTCGTCTAAAATTCTGGTTCCTATTAACTAGTTACAGAATTGCTGCGCTGCAGCTCTGTATACGTTACCATTCAATGGTTTCTACCGATACCGGTTCCGGATTGACCGTGATCCGGCTGACCTTTCCATTCTTGATCTTGATCATACGGTCTGCCATCGGCGCGATCGCTGAGTTATGGGTAATCACGATGACCGTCATTCCCCGCTCCCTGCAGGTATCCTGCAGAAGCTTCAGGATCGCCTTACCGGTCTGGTAATCCAGCGCGCCGGTGGGCTCATCGCATAACAGCAGCTTCGGATTTTTCGCCAGAGCCCGTGCGATGGCCACCCGCTGCTGCTCGCCTCCGGATAACTGGGCCGGAAAATTCGCCAGACGCTCTCCCAACCCCACTTCGGTCAATACCTGTTTGGCGTCCAACGGATTTTTACAGATCTGAAGCGCCAGTTCCACATTCTCCAGTGCCGTCAAGTTCTGGACCAGGTTATAGAACTGAAATACGAAACCAATGGCTTCTCTGCGATACGCCGTCAGTTCCCGTTTCCGGTATTTACTGACATCCTGTCCATCCACCAGAACTTCTCCCTCATCGCAGGTGTCCATACCGCCCAGTATATTTAACACCGTTGTCTTTCCAGCGCCGCTGGGCCCTACGATCACCACAAATTCACCCTCCTCGATCTCAAATTCTATCCCATCCACCGCATGTATGATTACCTCACCCATACGATAGCTTTTTCGCACCCCTTTGAGGCTGACATATCCACTCATTCAGACCGCTTCCTTTCTCCCTTATCATTCTCCACCCTCCATTTGCTTTGCCGCAAATCCGGGTAAGTAGAAACTGAATGCTCCTTCATTCTCCTCAGGAGTCCCCCTGGAAATAATTGTACTTCCCATTTCCCCTGATTTGGGGCCAACAGATGCTTCACAATCACAAGCAGGGCGATCAGGCAGCATCCATATAATATAGAAGGAATCCGAATCCGGAATCCGCACCAGACAGCAAACAGGAGAAACGACAGGATCACCCGGACATGGTGAGGCCGAATGACCAGGATCCCCGTAAACAGGATCAGCAGGAGTGCTAACATCCATACAGCGTCACTGTGCGAGCCGATTCCCAGCAAAACACCGAAGGTCACCGCGATTCCTTTCCCACCTTTCCCTTTGCAAAATACCGGGAATGCGTGACCTGCCACCGGAGCGGCGATCACCAGCGCAAACAGAATACTTTCGACTCCGATCATTCTGGCCGCCATCCAGACCGGCAGAAAACCCTTTCCAAGATCCAAAGCCAAACATAATACGCCCCAACCGATTCCAACATATTTGAATACATTCCCGGCTCCCGGATTTTTATCATCACTGACTGTACCGATATCGATATGACACAAATATTTGGGAACCAGACTGCTGAACATCAGGCTGCCGCACAGGTAGCCCGCTAAAGTCCAGATGAAATATCTCATATTTTCCTCCTCCTTGCGCGTATTTTTATGAACATATGGCATTACCGCCGGTCTCCATTATCTTATCTACAATCCGGTCGCAGGTCTCAGGGTAAATGTAAGCGCGCTGGGCCTCCAGCATCTGATTGCGCATGATTTCATCCTTGCACAGCTGCCTGGCCGCCTGAAGCTGATCTTTGATCTTCGTACAGGAACAGGACATTCCCCGCCGGGAGAAAAATTCCGCGTTTCTGGTCTCGCAGCCCGGAATGGGGTTCGTATGCACGATCGGGATATTCTTTACTGCCGCTTCGGTCCCTGACAGACCGCCGGGCTTTGTAAAAATCACATCGCAGGCATCCATGTACAGCGACACATGTTTTGTAAACCCGCAGATAATCACATTCTTGTGCCCTGAGAACAGAAAATTCAGCCGTCTTCTGAGTTTTTCATTATTTCCGCAGATAATCACTACATTTACCCGATCCCCATAATAGCGGATCAGGTTCACGGTCAGCAGCTCCACTTTTCCAAAGCCCATACTGCCCGACATTACCAGGTAGGTCCGTTTGCGGGTATCCAGATGAATATTCTCCCGGCTGTTGATAATCATACGGGCTTTCTCCCGGCCGATCCTGGTCCGGAATGCTTTCATAACCGGTATTCCATAGGGCAGCAGCTTCTCCCGGGGAATTCCTTTGTTAACAAACTCTTCGATCAGATCTTCATGGGGGATGACATAATAGTCCAGTTCCGTCTCCTCCCAAAACGGGATACTGGTATAATCCGTGCAGACTGCCATCGTCTTGGCTTTCAGTCTTCCAGCCCGCTTCAGAGCCGTCAGCGTTTCCGCGCAGAACAGATGCGGTGTCACCACCACGTCAAACTCCTTTTCTTCTATATAACCGCCCAGTTTCCCGCAGCATTTCCGGTTCGCCAGATAAACGGGGGACTTTACATGCATTTTAAATAAAAGACGGCTGAGCGCTCCCCCGATCCGGTAGATTGTATGGAAAACAAAAGGAATCCGCGTGGATTTCACATAGGTCCCGGACACAGCCCGGTCCACTTTTTCTCCCATAAGCGACATCATATTTACAAACTCAGCATCTATTCCCCGATCTGTCAGATTTTCATAGATCGCGCGTCCCGCTGCGTTATGACCTTCTCCCGTATTACATGATATGACCAAGACCCTCATAGTTACCTCCATAGAAACATGATCTTTTCTATGACGATTGTACCTCTAAACCGGATTTCCGGCAACTAAAATTGAAATCCTTATTCAATAGGACCGCCCACCTATTATATAAAAACGTCCGACACCCCGGAGTGGAATTCCGGGGTGTCGCTGAATCCTATATGTACAACAGAGGGAAATAAGAGAAACTCTGAGTTAACGGTCTTCATGAAACCGGAAGTTGGCATACGCGGACATCCCGTGCTCATGGAGATCCAGTCCTTCGTACTCTTCCGTCTCATTGACCCGAAGGCCGACGGTTTTTTTCAACACGAAGAAGATAATAAAAGCAAGAATTAATACATATATCAGTACGGAACCTACACCAATTAGCTGTGTCAGCAGGCTGCACCCGGTTCCGAATACTCCCGTCAGGAGTGTACCTAGAATACCGCAGGCTCCGTGAACACCGATCGCCCCGACGGGATCATCGACCTTGAGCACCCTATCGACGAATTCGATCACCAATACCACGAATACTCCGGCGATCAGGCCGATCAGGATCGCTTCCCAATTGGATACTACATCGCAGCCGGCAGTGATCGCTACCAGGCCGGCCAGTGATCCATTCAGAGTCATGGAAACGTCCGGTTTCCCGTATTTGATCCAGGTAAAAATAAGTGTCGCCAGAGTGGACGCCGCTGCCGCCAGGTTCGTAGTCATGGCGATGTCACCAATGGAAGTGGACGCCGCTGTGGTCGAACCACAATTGAACCCAAACCAGCAGAACCAGAGGATAAATACGCCCAGAGCGCCGATCGGGATATTATGGCCCGGAACCGCATTGGTTTTTCCCTCCTTAGTGTATTTACCAGTTCTCGGTCCTAACAGCCATGCTCCGACGAGGGCACATACACCGCCTACCATATGTACCGCTGTGGAACCGGCGAAATCATGAAAGCCCATCTGAGAAAGCCAGCCGCCGCCCCAGATCCAATGCCCGGTAACCGGATAGATAAAAATACTGATGCATGCGCTGTAGATCAGATAAGATACGAATTTGGTCCGCTCTGCCATTGCCCCGGATACGATCGTGGCCGCGGTAGCACAAAAGACCGTATGGAAGAAGAGAAAGGTTCCGATTGGCAGCGAGGTCACATCCTGCAGCACGGTAGGATTGAAAAAACCACTGGTTCCGATCACACCGCCCATATCTGATCCGAACATCAGCGCGAAGCCAATGATAAAGAAGAACAGGCTTCCGATCACAAAATCCATCATATTTTTCATAATAATATTTCCGGCATTTTTCGCTCTGGTAAACCCTGTCTCCACCATCGCAAAGCCTGCCTGCATAAAGTATACAAGAAATGCGCCGAGCATTGTCCACATAATATTCATCAGAAGTTCAACCGATCCCAGCTGATCTCCTGTGGAAGTAACTAAGTCCGATAAATTCATAATCATTCCTCCTCATAGAAATTAGGATATTTTTTCCGTTGATTTCAGGGTGAATTTCAAAAGATACTTTTTTCAACGGTGTACTTCATCCAGTAATTGAAAAAGAGATAACTGCCGTTTGCAATTATCTCCCTTGATAATGTTATTATCCCGTATATGGTAAACTATCGTTCCATTGATTCTTACAAATTCTTATAGTGCTTCCTGTCCATGCTCCCCGGTACGAATCCGGACCGCGTCTTCCACATCATAGACAAATATTTTCCCGTCACCGTAGCTGCCGGTATTGATTGCCGAGACGATTTTATCAATGACCGTCTCAGCCATTTCCTTTGGTATCACCGTCTCCACTTTCACTTTCGGCAGAAGGTTTACATTGTATTTTGTGCCGCGATACATCTTCGTGTATCCTTTTTGATTTCCATAACCCATAATATTGCTGATCATAACGCCATTGGCTTCACACTCTTCCAGGATTTCTTTCACTGCTTCCAGTTTTTCTGGTTTTACTATGATTTCCAGTTTTCTCATAACACTACCTCCTCATGGCTGATTGGCAGAAAGGGTACCGGCTTTCCTATGTCTAAAAGACAAGAATTATATAATCCAGAAACAAAAAAGACGTCTCTTAATTTCTTAAGAAAACGCCTTCGTCTTTTAATGAATTTTATTATACACAAATTTTTCCAGTTGTCAACTATTTTTTCTTGTCATTCACTAGAACATGGATAGTAACTAGAATTTTCCCCCGCTGCCTCCGTGGCTGTGTCCGCCGCTGCTGATATGGGCACCGCTTCCGCCGGAACCTCCCGAGTCACGTTCTATATGTCTGGTCACGGTAGTGGTGTGTGTGTAGTGGTCATACTGCTGAAGTACACTGGGCTGATGCCCCTTCATGTAAGTCCTGCTGTTGACCGTCATCGGGGTCTTCTGACGGTGGTACAGGATACCGGTGACTATGGCACCGGATATCAGCGCGATTCCCAGGAAAATGAGGAGTTTTACGGCCAGACCGTCCTGTTTGGGATCTTTCCCCATGTATTTTCCGGTCTCTGCGATAAAGGTCTCAAAAGCTTCCACGTATTCGGCTTTGGACAGATGGGCAGCAATGTTTTCTCCCATCTTGTCTGTCCGTTTTACCGGGAAATAGTGCATGGCTTCTCCGGATGTGGAGATCCACCAATCTCTGTTCTGCATATCTACCAGAAGCAGGATTCCGGTTCCATGTTCCTGTTCGTAGCCAAATGCGTGTTCATCGTAAAAATCGTCCGCATAGTCCATGGGGGATTTTCCCTGGAGGCCATTCTCTGTAACGATGATGATGTCGATCCCGTTGATTTGGGCAGTCTCGATACACTGTCCCTGCAGTCTTGCCGCTTCCTGTTCTGTCAGGAGTCCTGCATTGTCGTAAACTTTCTGCTCGTCACTGCGGAATCCGGTGGCGAATAAGAATATAGCGATGATGAAACAGATAAATGAAAGCTTTTTCTTCAATCTTTTGCCCTCCTTAAAGTAAGATTCCGATGACGGATAAAATCAGAAATACAACAGCCGACACCCCGGCGAACCAGGCAGCTGCCCGGCCCCTGCTTGCGGGAAGTTTTCCGACGATCTTTCCGGTCTGCCCGTTCATGGCAAACTGGTAGTTTTTGTTCTGATAGCGGTAGTTCAGCATCCAGACCGGGAGCAGTACATAGTCCGCTTTCTTCTCCGCCATATTTACATTTTCCTGAAGAACATTCACAGAGGCGTAACCGCCTATGGTCTCCCGGGTAGAGGAAGCCGCGTATTGACGGATCCGTTTTTCGATCCTGTTTTTTAACTCTTCATCGGTAAAATTATATTTTTCGGCCAGATAGCCGGAGAGATAAGGCATTTCGAACTGCTTCATGGCACTGTAATCAAAAGGCTCCAACCGGTCCATCACATCATCGGCCATTTTTTCGGATGCGTCAGCAGGCACTTTTTCAAAAGCAGCGGCCACTTCCCGGTATACATCAAAATGATCCGTATGGGTGTATTCCGTATCTCCCCGGCGCTCCGTACGGATTCTGGTACAATCCGCCCTTAATTTTACATGAGTGTTATAATCGTATATCCAGTACGGCACATAGATGCCACTGATTTTTTCGATGGTGCTCTGGCTGGAAAACTCCCGGGGCGTGAGCTTCCCCTTCTTAGTCCAGCGCAGATAAGCTTCTTTGGCCTGCTCCCTGTTAATCTTAAACGGAATTACATAGGCCGGTGCCAACTCATCCGTGAGCCGGCTCTCAATAAGCGCCGTACTTCCGCAGTAACTGCAGAATGTGGCACTGGTGTGCTCATCCGTCAGAATCTCTGCGCCGCAGGTCGGGCAGTGGAACATCTTAAATTCTGCTCTTTGCCCTGTGTCATCTTTCGTTTTGGAAGCGGTTATCCGTTCCATTTCTTCCACTGATTTTTCTGTCCCGCAATGGCCGCAGACCAGTTTCTGCTTTTCGCTGTCAAATACCAGATCGGCGCCGCAATTTGGACACTTATATGTAATAACCATCGTCATCCTCCCGGAGGTTTTTTTCTATTTTATCAGAAAAGGTGGGCTTCTGTCTATCGTTGTCATCGTAATATGTTTCTTTTTGTTTTGGTCCAAAGTTCATAGTTTATTCAAATATCATTCAAAAAAGTTTCATTTAAGTAACATGAATTCTTCATTTCTATTCCATATAATAATACTATCAAAAGAAAAAAAGTTCTGCCACATGAATAAGACGACAAGTTACAATTTGAATAAACTTTTTCATAATAAATGCCAAGCAACCCGGTTGCTTGGCATCCTCCCTTTTATAAGGGATTTTTCTATATTTTTCTGCATCAATTCCTGCGTCAGCGCTGAGCCATAATCTGTTCCATCTCATAGAGCAGGTTACCGAACAGCTTTAACGCTTCCTCTACCGGCTCCTTCGTCGTCATATCCACCCCAGCCAGTTTCAGCAGTTCGATCGGATACAGTGAGCTTCCGCTACTCAAGAACTGGCGGTATCCTTTTAATACCTCCTGATCCCCCGCCAGGATTTTCCGGCTGATCGCAATGGCGGCGGAGAATCCGGTGGCATACTGATAGACATAGAAGGATGTATAGAAATGGGGAATCCTGGCCCACTCCATGGCGATCGCCTCATCCACAACAATATCATCTCCAAAATATTTTTTATTGAGCTCATAATAGATCGCGCACAGCGTCTCCGGAGTAAGGACTTCTCCTTCCGCCTCTTTCAGATGCGTTATTTTTTCAAATTCCGCGAACATGGTCTGCCGATACAGGGTTCCCCGGAACTGTTCCAGGAAATAATTCACCAGGTAGGCCCTCTTCTTCGGATCGCTGGTCGTCTCCAGAAGATGGTGAATCAGCAGCGATTCATTGCAGGTGGAGGCCACCTCCGCCACAAAAATCTTGTAGCCGGCATAGATATAGGGCTGCGCCTCATCCGAGTACCAGGAATGCAGCGCATGGCCCATTTCATGAGCCAGCGTAAAAACGTTATTCAGATTATCCTGATAGTTCAGCAGTACATAGGGATGGGTACCGTAGGCCCCCCAGGAGTAGGCTCCGCTTCTCTTTCCCTGATTCTCATAGACATCGATCCATCCGCCTTTGTATCCCTCTTCCAGCACACCAAGGTAATCACTGCCAAGGGGTTTCAGACCTGATTTAACAATCTCTTTCGCCTCTTCATACGGGATCTTCATATCCACCTCCGGAATCATTGGTACATAGAGATCATACATATGAAGTTCCTCCACGCCCAGCAGCCGCTTCCGCAGCCGTACATACCGGTGCAGCAGAGGCAGGTTTTCGTGAACCGTCCCGATCAGGCTGTCATAGACGGCCGCTGGTATGTTGCTGCCGTCCAGGGCCATTTCAAGGGAGGAACCGTAATGCCTTGCGTTTGCAAAAAATATTTCCTGTTTTACATTGGCCCGATAGGCAGCGGCCAGCGTGTTGCGGAAACCGTCATAGGCCTGGTACATCTGTTTAAATGCCTCTTTTCGCACCCGGCGGTCCTGGCTCTCCATAAAGGTAATAAACCGGCCGTGGGTCAGCTCCGTCTCCTCACCGTTCTCATTTTTTATCATTCCGAATTTCAGATCCGCGTTATTGAACATGGTAAATATATCGGATGGCCCCTGTGCCACCTCCTGGGCCTGAGCCAGCAATTCTTCCATTTCTTCTGAGAGCACATGTTTTTTCTGCCTCATTATATTTTCTAAATAATGCCGGTATTCCTGCAGCCCGGGTGTTTCCCGCAGATATTCTTCAAGCTTCTCTTCCGGCATGGCCAGCAGCTCCGGCACAAAATACGAACCTGCAGCCTCCAGTTTCATCATCAGCACGGATGCTTTGCTGGACAGTTCCTGAAAATGGGCGTTCCCCATATCCTCATGGGATTTCTGACTTGCATATACATATACCTTTTCCAGCAGCTTCGACATCTCATCCTGCTTTCTCAAGGCTTCCAGAAGAACCGCTCCGCTCTCTGCCAGGCGTCTGCGGTAGGCTGTAATCTGTGTTTCCATTTGCGACAGCTTCCGCAAGTCCGCCTCCCAGTCCTTTTCTGTCCTGTATAGGTCCTCCATTGCCCAGCAATAGGTTTTATCCATATCTTCTCTTCTCGGTACCGATTTCATATTCTGTCTCCTCCAAATTATATAATCAAATTCACAGCGCCGGATCCTGCACTGAATTTTCTATTACTCTGTATTATACCAGATTATGGAAAATATATCATATCTGAGCAAAAAACTTGTGATGAATTGATATCTTTTACAAAATTTCATATAAATTATCGATACATCCCAAGTATTTCTGATAGAAAAAATTGTTATAGCAGAAATCCAAAAGTATGATATAATAAAATCTATACCTTATGGAGCGGCTGCGCCGCGCCCCCGCCCGAAGGGCATGCATTAAGGGATGCTGTAATTCATGACATAAAACGAGCACGGAAAAGGAGACTTTATGCATAATTTTGAAATATTCTGCGATTCGTCCTGTGACACACCGACAGACCTGTTGAATCAATATAAAATCAAGAGAATTCCATTCTATGTTTCTTTTGATCAGGAGCACTATGAAAAAGAGATCGAAGAATTGTCCATATCAGATTTTTACACACGCCTGACTTCCGAAAAGGTTTTTCCCAAAACCTCTCTGCCTTCTGTGCAGGATTACCTGGTAAAATTTAAGGAAACATTGAAGGAAGGCAGGGATATCCTATGTGTCTGTCTGACATCCAAATTCAGCGGTTCTTTTCAATCGGCAGTGACGGCCCGTATGATTCTGGAAGAGGATTATCCAAATGCCAATATCGCTGTAGTGGATTCGATGCAGGCGACCGCCTGCGAGGGATTAACCGTACTGCAGGCAGCTTATATGAGAGACGCCGGATATTCCCTTGATGAGACTGTCAAAAGGCTGGAGCAGATAAGACTCTCCTCCCGTATTATGTTTACGGTAGGCACCCTGGAATATCTGCAGAAGGGGGGCCGGATCGGAAAGGTATCCTCCATAGCCGGAACCATGCTGAATCTGAAACCGCTGATCCAGTTAAAGGACGGGGAACTGATGCCCTACGGAACGATCCGGGGCAGAAACAAATCGTTAGATAAAGCCTTATCCATGGTCTCTGAATATTTCTCTGAGACAGGTGAGAATTACAAGGATTATGATTTCTGTGTTACGACAGGTACTTGTGTGGAGGAAGCCGAAGCATTTCGGGTACAGCTGGAAGAGCTGATCGGTCGTAAGATTGATTATCCCTTATTCCAGATCGGGGTAACCATTGGTACCAATACAGGCCCTGATGCCATTGGCGCATGCTTTATCAAAAAATTCAACGTCTGAATCATTACTTTCCTTTATAGAATTCTGTTTTCAGAGCTTAATCAAATCGCTGCTGACACGCTCCCTTATACGGGGGAGACTGTCCGAAAACCAGGGTGCAGCCCGCCAGGTGTCCGCTCTGTACGGACGTATCCTTTGGGGCGCCGCCAGGGAGAGCGGTGTCTATGGGCCTCTTCCTCACTTAAGGCTGTTACCCGGTTAAATCTAAATGAAATCAGGCCGTCCGGTTGCGGGTACGTGGCTGATTCACCCCGAATGCCGGATGCATTCGCGGCTCAACAGCCACCGAAAGACTGCACGGAACGCAGTCTTTCGCCCACAACCGGACGGCCCGATTTCATTAAGATTTCACACGGGCGCCTTATGTGAGGAAGAGGCCCATAGACACCGCTCTCCCTGGCGCGCCCCAAAGGATACGTCCGTACAGAGCGGACACCTGGCGGGCTGCACCCTGGTTTTCGGACAGTCTCGGGGGGGCTTTGAGTCAGTGTTATAGAAACCAGCACAACAAATTTTATGTAAAGGAGAAGATCACATGACACCTAAAAAGCAATACTACGAAAAAGCCGCCACCACCATAATACAGAATTTTAAAAAAAGAGGGATGGAGGGGTACTACTGTCCCACATCAGAAGACGCGGTCGCAAAAGCCATGGAGTTCATGGACACCCCTTCTGTTGTCTCCTGGGGAGGATCCATGACACTGGAGGAATGCGGAATGATGGAAGCGCTGAAGAATTCCGTACATACGCTCCTGGACCGTCACAGTGCCTCCACACCGGATGAAAAGAAGGACATCATGTCAAAAATATATGTCTGCGACTACTTCTTTATGAGTTCTAACGCAATTACATTGGACGGACAGCTGGTGAACATAGACGGTGCCGGGAACCGGGTTTCCTGTCTGTCTTTCGGTCCTTCCAATGTCATCGTCATGGCAGGAATGAACAAACTGGTGCCAGACGTAAAAGCAGGAATGGACCGGGTCCGCAATATCGCAGCCCCGCCCAATAATATCCGTCTCAATCGCAAGACCCCCTGCGCGGTTACCGGAAAATGCGAAGACTGTCTGTCGCCGGAATGCATCTGCAGCTCTATAGTGGTAACCAGACGTTCCCATATACCGGGACGGATTAAAGTTATTCTGATAGGAGAGGAATTGGGTTACTAAATCTCGCATCCTCCTTTTTGACAAAAGCTCTCGCCATATCGATCGTGGCTGTTATCCGCTCATTTACATCTGCCTCTGTGATATCACAGCTCCGGCTTTGGATAGCATCCACGATCATTTCCTGTATCTCAGGATCAAAATGCACCAGATCCATATAATGATCCAAGTCTGTAATCTCCGGAATCTCCTGCATATCGATCATTCTGACATTATCCCAATCCGAAAAATACTGTACAATATAACGCTTAAAACGCAGTTCCGCGTCAAAGGTCCCCTCCTCAGCCGCCTGAACCCAGTAAAGCGCGGAATACGGCGGGAAAATGATCTGATATTCCTTCTCCGGATGAAACTGCATCTGCTCCATAAAAGCCTCAAATCTGGATACCATGACCTCATAGATCTCTTCCGGACTGCTGCCGGAGGGAACCTTCGGCAGGCTCTGATAGTAATTCCAGGTTACTTCGCTGCCGAATACCGCGTCATCCGACCAGTCTGCCAGATCATCGATCCGGGTCTTTCGCTCCACCTTTTCCGGCAGCTTGACTCCCAGCTGGTACATTCCATCAATCACCACATCCAGAGGCAGAAACCGCATCCAGGTCTCATATCCCAGCAGGTAATTGTAGTCATTCCACGGATTATCGTCATACTGGTAAGCGGGAAAGATCACGGACTGATCGTCATTGGTGAATTCCGCCAGATCCAGATTCAAAATTATCCGCTCAACACCCGGGCGGTCCCGCACGATCTCATGCATCATTTCCATCTCCGTCAGGTTCATGGCTCCGATCGTCGCTTTTACGGGTTCATAGCCCAGCTTGTCCCGGAAAGACTGCATGCGGAAATTCTGCACCATGGAAGAGCCGATGATCACCGTGTCATAGTCTTCGTGTTCCAAGACCCCTTTGGTCACATATCTGGAATTCAGCCAGTAGCGGTGATCTCCTGAACGGTAATACAAAAAGGGATCAATGAAATATACAAAAAGCATCATGAGGACCAGTAGTCCCGCGATAAGAACAAGCAAATTGCGGAACCATTTTCCCGCCGTTATCTGATCTGCGGGACTCATCTGCCGGCCGCTGCCGGATCCGTCGAAGGCTTTGCCGGCTGATTTCAAAGGATCCGACGCTGATTCAAAGTCCTTTTCCAGTTCATCTTTTATATTGCTGGTTTTTCTCAAAATATCCAAACCCTTTCTGTCATACATATTCCAGGTTTCTGCTCCCTGCTTAAATGCCATCCCCACAGCTAGAAGTTAAAGTATATAAACACGCTCTCCCGGGAAAGATGGATCACAGCAATGCAGAAAGCGGCAGCAATCAGTGCCATATACTTTCGATTATAGGTAAATCTTTTCATCATCTCCAGGGTATTCCTATTTCGAAATACGATAAACAGCAGGATCAGCACCATCCCCGCTACCAGCAGCAGATTAGCCGCCATAGGGAAATTGATTATTCCATCTGCCGCTATTTTAGATACCCCGGCCAGATTGAAAGAGGCAGGCAGGAACATCTCCCGCAGCAAAGCCAGGGCACTGCCCAGGGAATCGGCCCGGAACAGCACCCATGCCGTATTGACAAACAAAAAAGTACCCGCTACCCGCAGTATATGGGGCAGCTTGTCCAGCTGCTTATGAAAGATCCTTTCAAAGACACTGACCAGCCCATGCAGAGCCCCCCAGATCACGAATGTCCAGGCGGCGCCGTGCCAGAGACCGCTGACCAAGAATACCAGCATCAGATTGATACAGGTTCTGGGAAGGCCTTTCCGGTTTCCACCCAGCGGAATATAGACATACGTGGATAAAGCCCGTCCAAGCGTGATATGCCAGCGCTTCCAGAACTCTGTCACACTGGCTGATTTGTATGGGGAATTAAAATTGACCGGCAGATGGATATTGAACATGCGCCCTATCCCGATCGCCATATCCGAATAGCCGGAGAAATCAAAATAAATCTGCAAGGTATAGGACAGGGCTGTCAGCCACGCTGGAAGAAATCCCAATCCCGCCGGCGAACCGAATCCATTCCCCACAAACACGTTCAGCGTATCTGCCAGAACCGCCTTTTTAAACATCCCCAGTGCAAAGATGCCGAAACCGGTAGCCATATTTTCATAATTCATATGCCTGCGCGTTTCTTCCTGAAACTGGGGCATCATTTCCTTATACAATACAATGGGGCCGGCAACCAGCTGGGGGAAAAAGGTGACAAACAGGCAGTAATCGATAAAATGACCGATCCGTTCTTCTTTTTTGTAGACACTGACCAGAAAGGAAAGCTGCTGAAACGTAAAGAAGCTGATACCCAGCGGGAGCAGTATATGCTTCAAGGCAAAATCCGCATGGAAAACAGCATTGATATTCTCCACGAAGAAATCATAGTATTTGAAATAGCCCAGCAGCCCAACGTTAACCAGAATCCCCAGTACGAACAGCGGCAGACGGATCCGCTCCATCCTCTGCATCGATACCGCTATCCCGTAGTTCGCAGCAATGGAAGCCGTAATAATCCACAGATAGCTTACATTAAAATAACCATAGAAAAACAACGAAGCCAACACCAAAAACAGGTGTTGGATACGTATCGTACTTATTTTTCCTAATAGGAAATAAATGACTGCCACAGCCGGCAGAAATGCAAAAACAAATTCATAAGATGCAAAAACCATAGTTGTTCTCCGTTACGTATTTTCCGACTTACATGCCTCACCACACACATCGGTATGGGAGAAAAATGTGTGTTCAGCTCTAGGCGCTAGGCCAGAAAGATAAAATATGCGCCCAGGATAACCCCCAGCACAATCCGATACCAGCCAAAAGCTTTAAAGTCGTGTTTGCGGATATATCCCATTAAAAACTTGATGGCAAGAATGGATACTGCAAAAGCGGTTATCATGCCCGCTGCCAGCACGGCCATCTCCAAACCGGTAAAATCAAACCCGAATTTTAATAATTTCAGCAGGCTGGCCCCGAACATAACCGGAATCGCCAGGAAAAAAGAAAACTCCGCCGATACCGCCCGGGAACACCCAAGCAGCATGGCTCCAAGTATCGTAGCCCCTGACCGGGAGGTACCGGGAATCAGGGCTAATACCTGGAACATACCGATGAGAAGCGCCGTTCGATAATTTACATCGGAAAAACTGTTAATAGGAAACATTTTGGTACGGTTTCTATTTTCCAAAATGATAAACAGGATGCCGTAGACGATCAGCGTCACGATAATCGTCTGGTAATTGTAAAACAGATCGTCCAGCTGCTGCTCGAAGGGAACACCGATCAGGGCCGCCGGAAGGACCGCCACGATCACCTTCAGCCACAGAGAGACCGTATCCGTTTTCACACGGTAACAGCCATTTACCTTCCCGACCGGAAACAATTTTTTGAAATAGAGCACAATGACTGCAAGTATCGCTCCGAGCTGGATCACCACATTGAACATTTCCATAAACGCATCCGACATCTGTATCCTGATAAACTGATCCGCCAGAATCAAATGCCCGGTGCTGCTGATCGGAAGCCATTCCGTGATACCTTCGATAATTCCCAATATGATTGCTTTTATAATGTCTAACATCCTGCGATCCTTTCCTGGTTGTCCTTACGACTCATCTTGAATTTGGTCTGGCTCCGGCCTGGTTCTGCTTCCCGGGTCTGACTCACGCTTTTCTCCTGCACATAGTCGCGATCACGGCCAGAGCGGAGCCAAGAAAAACAAACAGATCAGCCAGATTGAATACCACCTTACTCAATCTTTTCCATTTCACCTGAAAACTAAAATAGTCTACCACATATTTCCTGACCAGGCGGTCATAAAGGTTACTGAGCGCACCGCCAGCCAAAAAACTGAGCGCAAGCTTCAGACCATGATATCCCTTTTGAAACAGCAGGCCGATATAAAAGAGCAGAACTGCCAGCGTACAGCCGGCAGATAAGCCCACCACAATATTTCTCTTTTTGTCCAGCAGGTTCAGACATAATCCACGGTTATATACTTTCTGCAGGATCACTTTTCCTCCCAGAATCTCCTGGGTATCTCCCGGCTTCTTTGTTTTTTCAATATAGGCTTTTACCGCAAGATCCAGCGCCAGAATCCCGGCCGTGATGATCAGATAAATCATTCCTGTTCTCCTTTGTAACCTTAAAGATTTTGAAATGTTCCATACAGGTTTAACGCCCCATAACCCCAGGATTGGTTGGGATAAGTCAGATTCGGCTTTCTGGTGGCTCCCCTGATCAGATAATTTTTCAACTGTATGGGAGTGATCGTGACATCATTCCCATCAACAGCGGCCCATTGCAGCAGCAATGCCACCGCGCCTGCTGTCAGCGCCGCGGACACGCTGGAACCGGTTCTGTCTCCAAACCGATTAGCGGGCAGCCCGCTGTATACATCCACCCCCGGGGCCGCGAACTCCGGTTTCACAATATTATCCCTCGCAAAACCGCGCCCTGAGTCCAGATACATGCTTTCATTGCTGTCATTATACGTGCCTACGCTGATGGCACTGGTCACAGCCGAGGGCTCGGTCAGTGTCATATCCGGTTCCGGTCGCAGAAAGACAACGTCTGTAACCGTAAACCCCCGAACCGGCAGCCACATATTGTAGACGCCTCTGCTTACATTATTTCCAAACACCCGGATCGTCCAGATTCCCTGAATCGGATTTTCAAAGCGCATGAAAATGATCTGGGAACCGGCGATCTCTGATGCCGCCCGATAATCGACATATATAGTCGTTCCCGAAAACACCATATTATACACGTCACTGTAGCCGATCCGGTTCATCGTGCGGGGCACCGACTCTCCCGTGGGAGATATAATGGATACGGAAAATATGTCAGGGATCTGCCCCCACAATTCAAGGGTGAATCCAATCTCACCGGCTCCCACCCGTATTTCCGCATCCTGGTATTCCAGGCTCTGTTCCAGTTTTCCCGCAAAATGGTGTCCCTGATTCCCTTCATTTCCAGTGCCAACCACCATAGCCCGGCCCCTGCCGCCGGACGTGTCCGTCATAAACAGCCCCAAAGGTGAACTGCCTCCGTGGTCACCCTGATTTGTGCCAAGGCCTATACAGAAAATCACCGGTCTGTTGTACTCGGCCGCGATATCCCCGATAAAGCGGATTCCAAACATGATATCATTTTCCTGATATACTTTCGCATCAGGATTAATAAAATAGAACTGCCTTAAGTATTCTTTTGCTTCCTTTAGCTTAACCACTACCAGATCTGCCTCCGGGGCCGCACCGGAAAAATCCTGCTCCGGATTCCGGCCGCCCGCGGCTACGGAGGCCATCACCGTTCCATGACCATCTTCATCCCTGCTGGGTACCAGCTCATAGGGATCCGTACGCTGCAGCGCCTCGTCGATCATTTCTTTCCTATATACACTTCCATAGTTTATGTCTTCGGGCATTTGTCCCGTCTGAACTGTCTGGTCCCAGATAGCCAGGATCCGGCTGGTTCCATCGGTATTCCGGAAAATATCATTCTGATAATCAATTCCGGTATCGATAAATCCTATAATTACACCCTTGCCCGTAAGGTTCAGGGTAGGCTGATTCTGGATCTGGGTAATTCCGCTGGCATCCAGCGCCGCAGTGTCCAACAGCGTATAACAGTTAGGGATCGCTGTATACGTAAAATTCCCAATTGACAAAGGAAGCATCCTGGAGCGTTCAGCATACATGGTTACAAACTGCCGGTTCACGATCTGTACACAGTAAGGGCCGAATAATTCCTCTATATCCTGGTATAAAACATCCGTATTATAGATAAAATCCGCATAATCGTTGGAGACAATCCGTCGGCGGCATTCTTCCGGCGCAGGCCGCCCGTTCTGTGTCTGGGAGGCTTGTATCTCCTCCACAAATTCCTGCATATCTTCTGGCATGAGATTCCTCTCATATCTTTTTTACTACTATATGCAGAACTGGTATATTTCAGACATGATCGGAATATTCCTAAGGGTTTACGCCTGCTCCGCAATCCGGGGCAGATTTCCCCGAAGCTCAATGACCGGACCGCCCGTATGATTGATATATTCCTCTGTGATCGTCACCCTGCCGATATTGTCGTCCTTTGGAATCTCATACATGATATCCAGCATAAATTCTTCAATGATCGCCCGCAGCGCTCTGGCTCCGGTTTTCTTCTCCAGCGCTTTCCTGGCTATGGCCCCCAGCGCTCTGTCGTCGAATTCCAGCTTCACCTCATCCAGCTCCAGAAGCTTCTGATATTGCTTCAGAATCGCGTTCTTGGGTTCTTTTAATATCTTAACCAGCATATCCTCGGTCAAACCATCCAGTGTGAAAATAACCGGAAGCCGGCCGATAAACTCAGGAATCATCCCAAAATGCCGGATGTCCTCAACGGTAACCTTGTGAAGCAGTGTTGGATCATCATCATATTTGTCTTTTAGATCTGCCTGGAAACCGATGGAAGATTGTTTATTCAAACGCTCCTTGATGATATTCTCCAGGTCCGGAAACGCCCCGCCGCAGATAAACAGAATATTCTTTGTATTCACCGTCGTAAGCGGCACCATGGCGTTTTTACTGTTTGCCCCAACCGGCACCTCCACATCACTGCCTTCCAGAAGCCGCAGCAGCCCCTGCTGAACGGATTCGCCGCTGACATCCCGCTGGGTCGTATTCTTTTTCTTTGCTATTTTATCAATTTCATCTATAAAGATGATACCCCGTTCCGCTTTTTCCACATCATTATCCGCAGCGGCCAGAAGTTTGGAAACCACACTCTCGATATCGTCGCCGATATAACCCGCCTCTGTCAAAGACGTGGCGTCCGCGATCGCCAGCGGCACATCCAACAGTCTGGCCAGGGTACGGACCAGATACGTCTTTCCGCAGCCGGTAGGACCGATCATCAGCATATTGGATTTTTCGATCTCAATATCGTCCATCGTACCGGTAGCCACACGCTTATAATGATTATAAACAGCAACCGACACCACTTTCTTTGCCTGCTCCTGTCCGATGATATACTCATCCAGGCTGGCTTTGATCTTATGCGGAGCCGGAATACTGTGGATATCCAGGGCCGGCTTGTCCTGCTCATCTTTTGGCTTTTTCTTTTTGATCTTCTGCGGTTTCGGCATCATATTCTGCAGGTCCGCCAGATTGATCATGCTGATATAGGGCATGGAACCCTGATTCTGGCTGTCCAAAGTTTTCTTCTGTGAATCTGTCTCCTCCGGGATATCCTGCTCTTTTTTCTCATCCTGGGATTTGCCTGCAGGCTTTTTATTATTCGGTAATACATGATTCGGATTCATAAAATCAAAGGTCTGGAAGCCGCTGTTTTCCACCATGTCAAACGTTTTCTGCATACAGTCCGGGCAGATGCAGATATCATTCGGCAGATGGATCATCTTGCCGGTCTGGCTCTCCGGGCGCCGGCAGAGGAAACATACGCTTTCATACTCATCGTCTTTCTTCTCAGCCTCTGTTACAACGTGTTTTTTATCATCAAGCTTTTCGTCTGATAACTTATCATCATCAAATGCCATATATGACCACCTCTTCTACATTCATACTAAAATCAATTCATCCTTCATTATAGACTACCATTTGTGCGGTTACAAGTAAACTTTTTATAAACTGGATGCGCGGGGAGGGGACTGGCACCTTTCGGCAGGAAAGTCAAATCTTCAGGCAGCCATGCCGAGAAAGGGGCCTGTCCCCGGATGTGAGTCTATTCTAGTCAACATCCGGGGACAGGCCCCTTTCTCCACGCAGCTGCCTGAAAGTTTCACTTTATAACCGAAAGGTGCCAGTCCCCTCCACGCCCGCCACGGCTTAAATTATATTTATTTCCCTGATCCCCTCCAACTACTGGTTCGTATTCACGTTATTTTCCGCCGGCTTCTCTCCCAGCGTGACACTGATGGTACGTTCCACATATTCTCCGTTGTTGGCAGATTGTACTGCTACATCAACGGTTTCTCCTTTTTTATAGTATTCCAGGGTGCTGGAAAGACTTTCCATGGAAGTTACCGGGAGACCGTCGAATTTGGTAATGATGTCGCCTTTGTGGATTCCCGCATTTGATGCGGCGGAATCGTCATAGACCTGTACTACAAAGGCACCCTGAGGCATTGCATAGCTGTTGGATACCTCATCGGTTACGTTAAGGCCGGATATTCCCAGATATCCCCGCTCGTTTTCGTCCACTATGGATCTGGTTTCACGGTTCATCAGAGTATCGATGATGTCGGATACGTTGCTGATGGGGATCGCGTAACCCATACCTTCTATTTTGTCACTGGCCAGTTTCATTACGTTGATACCGATTACCTGCCCTTTGGTATTCAGAAGGGCACCGCCGCTGTTGCCGGGGTTAATGGCTGCATCTGTCTGGATCAATGTACTGTTATAGCCTTCTACCTGTCTGTCCAGGGCGCTGATGACACCAGTGGTTACAGACTGGCCGTAGCCAAGGGCATTGCCGATAGCGATGGCGGCTTCCCCTACTTTCAGCGCATTGGAATCGCCCAGAGCAGCTGTCTTGATACTGGACTTCGTTTCATCGCTGATCGAATCCAGTTTCACTGCTACCACTGCCAGATCCGCGTTGGGGTCCGCTCCTTTTACATAAGCTTCATATACGGAGTTATCCGCGAATGCTACGCTTAATTCCTGGGAATCAGCGATTACGTGGTTGTTGGTTACGATTAATAACTCGTCATCGTTTTGACCTATGATAATGCCGGAACCAGAACTCTGGGTCGTATACTGCTGGGTTCCGAAGAAGGTCTGTACCTCCTGTACCCCTGCGTTTGTGATGGATACTACAGAAGGCATTACGGCTTCTACCACATCGGATACATCGTTGACTACAACATTGGAGGAACCGTCATTGGTATTCACTGCCGGTATCAGTTCCTTCTGCTCTTCCTGTTGTTTTTCATCGGGCTGTGGTGTGGCGTTGGCTTCCTGTTTTTGAGAAGTATCTCTCAAGCCGCCGGCATAAAATCCTATTCCACCGACCAGTACGATTACCAGCAGACAGGCAACAGCTTTTGCCGCTTTCCTTCCTCCGCCTTTTCTCTTTTTTTCCGGTTTCTTCTTCGGGGAATCACCGGAGATGTGATAGGAAGTATAGGCGCTGTTTTGATATCCTGTGGTACTATTCGTCTCCTGCTCCTGGGAACTGCTGTTCTGGAAGCTTCCCGCGTAATGGCCGCTTTGGTAATCACCCCCGCTGTTCTGCGTATAGGCTGTCTGCTGGCCATAAGCCCCGCTTCCCTGATGTTCGTTATTTGCTGTATTATTCATATCAGAACCGGTTGAGGGATATCCATTATAACCGTTATTTCCATATTCTTCACTCATAATAAAATCTCCTTCCTTTGTTATATTATCTTTTCGATTTCCTATAGTGTAACAAGGAATTGTGTTTAAAATGTGATTAAAACTTTAAAAATTTGTGCAGTTGGAAATTTTATTAAAAACCGCGGAATACCGGAGGACAAATAACGGCAGACCTTTCGGAGAGGATCTGCCGTTGTTTGACCAATGTTCTATTTAACACTTTTCGCTTTTTCAGCGACTTCCAGAATATATTTCATGACATCATCCTTCAATTCCGGACGATCCAAAGCAAAGTCAATGGTAGCTTTGATAAAACCGAACTTGTCACCCACATCATATCGGATTCCTTCAAAATCGTAGGAATACACGGCCTGGATATCCATGAGGCGCTTTATGGCATCGGTCAGCTGGATCTCCCCGCCCGCACCGGCTTCCTGGTTCTCCAGCAGTTCAAAGATTTCAGGAGTCAGCACATAGCGTCCCAGAACCGCCATTTGGCTGGGCGCCTCTTCTTTTTTCGGTTTTTCCACCATGTCGGTCAGCTTGCACAGGCGGCCTCTTTGTTTGTGAGAGGGATCCGGGGCAACGATACCATACTTGCTTACCTGATCCTCAGCAACGGTCTGAACTCCAACCACAGATGCTCCGATCTTATAATAGCTGTCGATCAGCTGTCCGAGAGCCGGAGTCCCGCCTTTATTCACCACCACATCATCACCCAGCAGTATCGCGAACGGCTCATCACCGATAAAGGAACGTGCGCACATGATGGCGTGTCCCAGGCCCCGCGGTTCCTTCTGCCTCACATAATAGATATCCGCTAGGTTTGCGATATCATTGATCATTTTAACCTCAGCTTTTTTTCCGGAGGCAGCCAGACGATCCTCCAGCTCATAAGATTTGTCAAAATGATTCTCCATACAGTGCTTATTGGAGTTGGTAATGATCAGGATCTCTTCGATTCCGCTGGCTACAGCTTCTTCAATAATATATTGAACGGTCGGAATATCCACGATGGGAAGCATTTCCTTGGGGAGTGCCTTGGTAGCCGGCAAAAATCTGGTTCCCAGCCCTGCCGCCGGGATCACTGCCTTTTTAACCCTTTTGTTCTTCATCTGCATCTTCCTTCTCCTCTACGATTTTTTTCTTCTCCCGATATTTTTTCATCCACTCTCTGGCATATTCCTGCCTTTCCTCCGGCAGCATCTCCGAATATTTCAGGAATTCCAGTTCCGTGATGAGCATCGGTGTTTCGCCGCAATAGTAACATACAACTTTCTTCCTTCTGGAACCGACTTTTATGGCTTCACATTTTGGACAGATATATACTCTAATCATTTGTATTCTACTCCATATTTTCGTTCAACCTTACTCTACTGTAACGGACTTTGCCAGATTTCTGGGTTTATCAACGTCGCAGCCTTTTCCGATTGCCACATAATATCCGAACAGCTGTAATGGTATAATCGCCAGGGAATTGGTAAAATACCGATTTGTTTTTGGTATATAAATCACATAATCTGCTGTCTTTTCCACTTCATGATTTCCCACATTTGTAACGGCAAGTACAAAGGCACCCCGGGTACGGACCTCTTCAATATTACTGATCATTTTTTTATATAGGCTTTCCTGTGTCAGCACAGCTGCCACTAAAGTACCGTCCTCGATCAGCGATATGGTACCATGCTTTAATTCACCGGCCGCATAGGCTTCCGAGTGGATATAGGATATCTCCTTTAATTTCAGGGAACCCTCCATGGATATCGCGTAATCAATCCCTCTTCCGATAAAAAAGACATCCCGTGCTGCTATATAGCGGTTCGCAAAATGCTGGATTTTTTCTTTATTGTTCAGAAGCATCTCGATCTGATCCGGCAGCTGTTTCAGATCTTGTATCATTTCTTCTAACTCTTCGTCGGATACAGTTGCGCGCACCTGCGCAAACTTCAGTGCCAGAAGATACTGGGCGATCAGCTGCGTGCTGTAAGCCTTCGTCGTGGCCACAGCGATCTCAGGCCCGGCCCAGGTATACATCACATGGTCGGCCTCCCGGGCGATAGAGCTTCCCACTACATTGACAATTCCCAATACCGGTACCCCGTGGGCTTTGGCTTCCCGCAGCGCTGCCAGGGAATCCGCGGTCTCGCCGGACTGGCTTACAATAATCACCAGCGTATTAGGCTCAAAAATCGGATCCCTGTATCGGAACTCGCTGGCCAGATCCACTTCCACCGGAATGCGCGCCAGCCCTTCAAAAACATATTTATTCGTCATACCACTGTGAAAGGCAGAACCACAGGCGATAATATAGATCTTACGGATCGCCCGGATCTCCTCGTCGGACATGCCCAGTTCCTCGATCACGATCCGGTTCCCTTTGATTCTGGGACTTAAGGTATCACCCACCGCTTTCGGCTGCTCATACATCTCTTTTAACATGAAATGTTCATATCCGCCCTTTTCCGCAGCGCTGACATCCCAGGCTATCGTCTGGAATTCCTTGGTGATCTCTTCCTCATCCACATTGTAAAAATGCATTTCATTCCCGGTCAGCTTAACGATCTCTTCATTTTCTATGAAGCAGACCTCCCTGGTGTATTTCAGGACAGCCGGCACGTCGGAGGCGATTAAATTACCGCTCTGGGCTTTCCCTACGATCAGAGGGCTGTCTTTACGTACCGCATACATTTCACCGGGATGTTTCTCAAAGAGAATTCCCAGCGCGTAAGACCCTTCCACCCGATGCATCACTTTGATGATCGTGGAGACAGGCTCTCCGGTATAGTAATAGTCCAGAAGATGCGCCAACACTTCCGTGTCCGTCTCGGACTGGAATTCATAGCCTTTGCTCTCCAGTTTCCTGCGCAGTTTCAGATAATTCTCGATAATTCCGTTGTGCACAACCACGATTGACTGGTCCTTATTGCAATGGGGATGGGCATTAGTATCACTGGGTGCCCCATGGGTAGCCCATCTGGTATGTCCGATGCCGATAAAACCCGGGAGTTCCTTCCCGTCATGGGTCAGCTCGCTCAGTACCTTCAGTCTCCCCGCCGCTTTCGCCATATTAATCTTTTCTCCGTCGAAAACCGCAATACCGGCTGAATCATATCCCCGGTATTCCAATTTTGCCAGGCCGTCCAGCAGGATCGGAGCCGCCTGCTCATCTCCGGTGTAACCAACTATTCCGCACATAGTTTCATTCCTCCTCTAAAGCCGATTTTCCATAATGCCGTAACGATTCTTAGTAAATCTATTCCTGTAAAAGCCCCAACATACCTTTCTCCATCTTCATCATTTCCAGTATGCTTTATTCATGGTAAACAGATGAATGATACATTTCGGCAGTTTCTCATATTTTCTCCCGAACCGGTATCCCATAAATTTAAAACCGCTTTGCACAATCAGATACACGATCAGCCATGGTTTGTGAATGCGCCACAGGTATCCGGCTGTCTGTCTGACCAAACGGATCCCTTCTGATTCGGAACGTACACCCGCGAATATCTCCGGATACTGCTGCTGTGACACAGCCAGATCAAAATTCCGCTTAAACTGCGTCAGACAACCATAGTTGTGGGAATGTACCACAAGCGCCCGGGAAGCATAGCTGATCGCATAACCAGACCGGACCAGCGTACCTGCATAGATCATATCTTCGTTGAATATCGTTTTCTTCACAAAACCGCCCAGTTGAAAATATGTGCTCCTGCGGTATGCGGCACACACATTGGAACAGAAAAATGTCTTGATACCCAGCTCATCCAGATCTGCAATCGTCTTTTTCCGGTCCTCTTCCGGATAGTTAAACTGTCTGGTATATTTCTCTATCTCACTGCAATGTTTATCCGGAAGCTGCCTTGCGTAAGCGGCCGCCACCTGCTCATCCGCAAACGGCTCCGTCAGCCGTTCCAGCAGATATTCATCAACCGGCACCGCATCCTGGGTCATAAATACCATAATGTCCGCGTCAGATCTGTGAGCGGCCAGATTCCTGGTCCCTCCGTGATCAAAATCCTTTTTCGGGACATGATATACCTGAACCCCGTCTATGCCCTCGCACAATCCGGGATCCCACCATGACTCCTCCGTATTCACAATAATAATATGGGAAATTGAGATACTCTGCCTGCCGAGCATAAACAGCAATCTTCGAAATTTTTCATCCGGCTTGTAAGTCGGTATTATTACATCTACTTTCATAGTGATAATTCTAGCAAACTTCTCCCTTTTTGTCCACTTGATTTGTTCTATAGAATTTTATTGAATGCTGTTGAACCGCATCATCCCTGCGAAACCGATAAAAGGGAGCCTGTATGGCCCCCTTTGGTCGATTGATTCCTTATATTTACGGTGAATCCACGCTTCTATTCTTCTGCTCCCGCTTCACTCTGTCCGGAACCGGAACTCTTCGTCGGTGTTTTACCTGTTTTCTTAATCAGGTAATCATTGATATTCTGTACCTCTTTGGAGGGTGTGTAGTTCTCCCCGTCAAAAAGGAATTCATGCAGGGTTTTATCATTTTCAGTCAAACCATTTGCAAATACTACGGACATTTTGCCCACCGGGCCGGTACTGTGATCGCTGGGGAACCCTGCAGTTTCACCGATACTGTAAGCGGTCGCATCACCTGCCATAGCGATGATCTCTGAATAGGTCAAACTGGTCTTAATCATAGGAAATACATGATCAACTATTTTAGAGAGCGTTCCGATGCTGGCTTTCTTCGCTTTTTCCGCTACCAGAGTTAAAACCAGACGCTGGCGTTCGGTACGTTTGAAATCATCACCCGCGGTATAACGGATTCTGGCATATGAAGTTGCCTGTACACCATCCAGAGTCTGCAGTCCAGGTGAAGTTATTTTATTGGTTTTTACCCCTGTTTCTTCGGATACACTCACCGTGTAGTTGTTCAGATGGATAATCTCGTCTTCCTGAATGTCAACGTCAATACCGCCCAGGTCATCGATCACAGCTACCAGGGCCGCCCAATCGATAGTCACATAATCCTCGATCTGTAAATCCAGATTCAGATTCAGCATATCAACCGCCTGTTTTGGTCCGCCTGTATAATACGCCTGATTCGCTTTGTGATAAGTATCTTTGCCATCTGCCTGATTCAAATAGGTGTCACGGTATACGGATACCAGTTTTACTTCTTTCGTTTTGTTGTTAATACTGGCCACCATGATCGTATCACTGTGGCTGCCTTTGTCCAAATTCCCGCTTTCTCTAGAATCCAGGCCAAACAGCGCGATGTTGGTATAGCCATCCAGGGTCTCCTGAACTTGTTCCGTCAATTCATTTTTTTGAGTTTCTTCGCCTTTAAAATCCTTGTCCTGCTGTATTTTATCCAGCTTGGACACGACAAACAGAACGGCCAGCAATATAAGTAAAACTAATATTTCTATTACAAGGAGGATCCTCCTCCGTCTTCTTCTTGCCTTTTTGCTTCCCTTGCGTTTTGGTGATGCTTTTGTAGTCTTTGCCATTATTTAGTAACCATTCCTTCCCTGCGCGGCTCAATACGCATTTTTGTTTACAAATCCCCTGAATATCGTCAGAAACAGTATTTTGATATCCAGGCCCACTGTCCAGTTTTCTATATAATATAAATCATATTCAATTCGTTTCCGAATCGAAGTGTTACCTCGATAGCCATGGATCTGCGCCCATCCGGTCATTCCCGGCCGGACCTGGTGCTTGACCATATAGCGGGGAATCTCTTCCCGGAATTTTTCCACAAAAAACGGACGCTCCGGCCGGGGTCCGACCAGACTCATATCTCCTTTTAATACATTGAATAGCTGCGGCAGCTCATCAATACTGAGTTTCCGGATCACCCGGCCGACCTTAGTCACCCGTGGATCGTTCTGCACTGTCCAGCAGCCTTTTTCTTCGTTGGGCTTTTGAACTTCCATGGAACGGAATTTATACATGTGAAAATTTTTATTATGAAGGCCGACTCTCTCCTGGGTAAAAACAAGAGGTCCTGGGGAAGTCACCTTGATGGCGATGATCGTAAACAGCATGACCGGTGAAAACACGATAATGGCCAGTATCGAACCAGCCAAATCCATGGCTCTTTTCACCATCATATTAAACGTGTTCGTAAGCGGCACGTGACGGATATTGACCACCGGAAGCCCCAGCAGGTCTTCCGTATAGGGTTTGGTCGGAATAATATTATTGTAATCCGGTATAAACTTCGTATGCACACCGGACTTTTCACACAGACCCACGATCCTCTCCAGTTTGGAATATTCATCCAGCCCCAGAGTGATCGCAATCTCGTCCAATTTATTTTCGGGAAGAATCACTAACAGATTATCGATTCTTCCTATTACTTTTACCCCTTTGTACATGGTGCCGCGTTCCACATTGTCATCCAGAATGCCCCGGACTACATAACCCCACTGGGGATTGGATTTGATGCGGTCAATGTATTCCTCTGCCGCCCGGCTGTATCCCACCAGCAAAATGTGGCGAAGATTAAAGCCTTTTTTGCGGATCTTGCGAAGCCCTACCCGGATCAGGTTCCTGACCACCGACTCCACCACGATGTTGATAAAATAAAACGTGATAATGACGGACCGGGCGAAATCCATCTGCTTATTAAAATACAAAATCATGACAAGCAGAAAAAGACCGATCGTATTGGCCTTCACTATATTGCCAAATTCCAGCCGCCGGCCCTGTACCCGCTTGGACGTATACAGATTAAACGCAAAATACAGCAGCAAATATCCCGGTACCAATACTAACAGAACCGCAAAATACTGGCTCGGCGGCAGGTATTCTCCGGGATGTCCGAAAAGCATAAGGCCAAGCGCCGTTTTAAAGCGGATTAACCACGTCAGTGAGTAGCATCCGGCCACAACCAACGCATCGACCAATACATGTAATCTATTGAAATACTTCTGATTATCCTTAATCAATGGTTATCACCCATTCTCAAAAGGCAGTATTTTCCTTCTGCCAACTTGCCGTAACTCATATAATACAATAATTTTCCCAAAAGGGCAAGTATTAAAACATTTAGTAGCTACTTTTGACCAAATCTCTTCGAATTTTCCTATATATTTAGCCCTTCAGCCAAAAGGGGGTTATTTCCGACCGATATCTTTATCATATACTTCTTTCAAATCTTCACTGATCTTCAGCACTTCCGCGGAAGGGGTATAGCTCTCGCCTTCAAACAAATATTCATGCAGCTGTTTATCATTCTGCGCCAGATCATCTACCAGCACACAGGACATTTTGCCAACATAGGCATCCGGATTCTTGTCAAATGGAAAACCCGTGGTATCCGCAATGCTGTATGCACCTGCATCTTTGGCCATACCGATGATTTCATCCTTGTCCAGACTTGTCTTGATCATCGGAAACACTTTATTTACTATGGACAAAATAGTGGACAGGTTTGCGGATTGGGCTTTTTCCGTGATCTTGGATATCAATAACCGCTGCCGTTCCGTCCGTTTAAAATCACTTCCGGCGGTATAGCGGACTCTGACATAGGCGGAGGCCTGTACTCCATCCAGCGTCTGCAGGCCCGGCTCCAGTATCTCCTGGGTGCGCTTTCCTGTCACATCTGAAACATCGATGATATAGTTATTCATATGGAAGATTTCATCCTCCTCCACATTGATATCCACACCGCCCAGGGCATCCACGACCGCTACTATTGCATCATATTGGATCGCCACATAGTCTTCTATATCCAGGTCCAGATTCTTGTTCAGCATGTCTACCGCCTGCTTTGCGCCGCCTCGGAAATAGGCGTTGTTAGCTTTGTGGTATTTCCCGCTGTCTTTGGCATCTGCCTGGTTCAGATAGGTGTCCCGGTATACGGAAACCAGTTTCACCTGTTTCGTCTTGTTGTCAATACTGGCCACGATGATCGAGTCACTGTGGGTACCTTTATCCTTGTTTCCCTTGCCATCTTCATCGTCCAGACCGAAAACGGCAATATTCGTGTAGCCTTCCATCACCTCTTGGACTTCAGCCGGAACCTGGTTGATCTGTACCTCGTTGGATTTGAAATCTTTGTCTTTTTGTAGTTTGTCCAGTTTGGAATTCACATACAGGGCGCCGGACAGCAGAACCAGGGTAATGCCAGCAACTACTGTTAGGGCTATGCGGTATTTATGGAATCTTCCTCTTTTGTAAGCTTTTTGATTTTTACGGTCAATGGGATTTATACCGTCTTCTGGGTTGGTTTGAAAATCGGACATGTTCCTATAGTTCTCCTTTGTACTTTTATTTGCAGCTTTTCAAAGGGCAGTTACGATGTCAATCTTCTGACAATATTTACCCACAGTTCTATCTGGATTTTAACATAGTTCGGGATATTTTTCCAATAAAATCGCACTTTTTGACCCTTCAGGCACATAGAAAGCCCATTTTTTATGCCGATCAGATATTCTTTCCCCATTTTTTTTGAGGTGAAAAATGCTGTTTTCACCAGATAGCCCAGAATTAAAAGCGGCAGATTCAGCAACAGCTGTAGTAAGGGCATATTCTTGTAAGCCAGATAGACACTATTTCTGGCGGCATAGCGCACTTTGAATTCATTATACCTGGAGCCGGTTGTTGCGCTTCCTATATGATATACGACCGCGCTTGGCTGGTACTGGTTGCGAAAGCCCATGATTCGTGCCCGATAGCCGATATCCACGTCCTCCAGATAGGCAAAGTGGGCTTCGTCAAAGAGTCCAACTCTTTCGAATAGATCTCTTCTGTATATGGCTGCTCCGGCGCAGGCAGCAAAGATACTTTCCGGCCGGTTGAATTTGGCCGCGGTTTTTCCTTTTCCTCTTGCAAAAGCCCAGCCAAGTGCGCAGTACAGATTCCCAGCATCGTCAATGATGTCCCGGCGGTGGAAGCAGAGCATTTTAGCAGCACAGGAAAAAATGTCCGGGGACTGTTCCATAGTCTTCAGCAGTACCGCCGCAAAATCCGGCGCAGCTTCCGTATCATTGTTTAACAGAATTACATAGTCTGTGTCTGACGCCTGGATTCCTTCATTCACCGCACGGCAGAAGCCGTAGTTGTCATCCAGTTCGATGAGGCGTGTTTGCGGATAGTTTTCCTGTATAAATGTCTGGCTGCCGTCTGTGGAGCCGTTGTCGACGACGATTACGGCTATGTCCCGTAAGGTTTGATGGTATACGGCACGCAGGCAGGTGTCCAGATAGGTTTTTCCGTTGTAATTTGGTATCACGATCGATACTTTTTTCATGTTTGTTCCTCGCTTTTCAACCTGCTTTGACTTATGCATGTTTACTTCTGTTACGTTTTATTCCTCTATGTCTCATTCTGCTATCTTTTATTTTAATACATGCATATGGCGTGAAAACCACGAGATATCCGGCAGACCTGATTCTCTCACACAGAAGGTTGACATCCTTCTGTGTCTGCAAGTCCTGGGGACTGACTCCCAGTTGATCTAAAAGTTCCAATTTTACGGCAAAACAATCACAGGACACCGAGTCAACACAGCGCTGTAAATTAGCACGGTGCATGTAGCCGGAAAAGTGCTTTTTCAAGCCGTTGTATTCGGGTTCATAGGTTCCGTCTGACGTCCGTCGCAGGCCGGCTTGTTTGATGCGGCCATTTGGGTATAAAGTCTTGCCTCCGACAATTCCTACATCTGGACGCATGCAGTTTGATATTAGTTCCTGTTTTACCTCTTTTAAAATCAACGGCGGATTTGCTGCATTTTCACTTATGTGAAGGCAGCAATGATCAGAATCGTGTGTTATCTTGATCCGGTACTGTACACGATAAAACCCCAGATGTGGTGTATGCGATACAATAGCCTCTATATTGTTTCTAATCAAATGGCTTTCCAGTGCTCTTTTCCCAGCTTCATAGGCATAGCGCTTACTCTGAGGATTTGCCGCTGTAGACTCAGCATGGGAACGCCAGTGATAGAGAATTCTGGGTATATGATGGATATGCTGTGCCAATTCGACACATCGGAAGATAAAATCATAATCCTGAGCGCCGTCATAATCAGGCCTGAAATAACCGGCCCGGATAGCCAGCTCCCTTTTTACCGCAAGAAAATGACAAATATAATTGTTTGTACGCAACAGTTCCGGGTTATAATCTGGTTTGTAATGTGGATTAAAGTATGCCCGAAGATCAGCGGAAACTTTATCTTCATCCGAGTACATCATATCTGTGGCCGGATTAGACTCCACTGCAATAGCCATTTCATATAAAGCATCTGGTGTCAGTAAGTCGTCATGATCCAGTAAGGCTACGTAGGTACCGGTTGCCATCTCAAATGCGGCGTTGGTGTTTCCTGAGATACCGTTGTTTTCCTGAAGATGCCGATAATGAATCCTTGGGTCCTGGTATTCAGACAATATGGTTGCTACGCTGTCATCCGGACTGCCATCAGCAATACACAGTTCCAGGTACGGATACGTCTGATTCAATACGGATTCCACCATCTGCTGCAGGAATGTGGGGTTGGTGCAGTAGGTGGGAACAATGATACTGAATGTAATCGGATTAATAAAAATATGGCGGCGCTGAGCCTCCAGTTGGGCCGCCTCTGGCAGATGGTCCGCCAACCAACTGGAATAGTTACGTTCGGCAGACTGCTGTGATAATTGTTCTGATACTTTGGCTAAGGCTGCGGTTATTCCGTTTCGTTTGAAGTAGTGCCAGGTTTTTTTTATATTTTGGATCATTAGGTGTTCCTCTTATTTCATACTAACTCATCATCTGTGACAAAGTCATATTGATCAAGACTTATAATTCATGTTTTTGAATGGTCTTCGATAAATAATTTTCTTGTAATGAAATTGTAGACCATGACCACGGCTGTCGCAACAATTTTAGCTATCATATAATAGATGGACAGAAGATCCACCTGTATATACATCAGTAGCTGATTTAGCCCCAAACCAACGACGCTGAGGCATACGAATATAATAAATTCCTTGCTTTTATTGGCATCTTTCTTGCGCTTGAAAACAAGGGTGACACTGAGTATATAGTTTACAATAACCGATATGGTAAAGGATATACCACTGGAGATCAAATAATTAATTCCTGCCAGTTCAGTCAGGGCAATCATGATTGCGTAGTCGATCAGGAATGCGATAGCACCGACTATTCCAAAACGGATTAATTGGATGAATAAATTTTTCATTTGTTTACTCCTTGAGGGTGTCATTCTAAAAAATACTTTTATATATATTTATCATGATAACATTATTTAGATAACATCGCTCTATTTCATAAAAATTTCCCTGCCTTTTATTGGCAAGGAAGTTGTGCTTACCTTTATTCTTTTATTGATCGTATTAAATTTGAAATCTTGCCGTTAAAGGGGTTACATTAATACTTTATTTGGGTATCAGTATAGCATTCCTTTTAACTAATTTCAATAGCAGGCTTTCCTTCGTATTGTTTGGTATCATTTATAATAGCATACTAAGCCCTTAATTCAGATTTTTCGTGGATTTCTTTCGTACTGCTTATATCTAATCATCAATACTACTTTTGACTTTCAATTTCTAAAGGAATCTCTTGTGGAAATTCATCAGGAGCGCTTTCTCATAGAAGAAAAATATAATTCCTCAATCTTCAATCATGAATATCGAGGAATTATATACGAAAAAGTAAACTTACCAAGAATAATATGGATCGACTCCACTATTATTTTTGCTCTACTCTAACTTCAGTGAATAATCCGAGTAATCCAAACTAAAATTTTTATTATAATAGGGGTCACCTGCTTCTAGTTCCTGTTTCCATTTATCCCGAAATCTGGCAGTCTCTTCATTATATCGCTCTGCTTTGGCTTTATCATCTTCCAGACCTCTGGATTTTGATTCATAGTGATACAGCTCCGCAAAAGGTGTGAAAACATTTAAATAACCTTTTTTACGGATTTTCAAGCAGAAATCCACATCATTTAAAGCAACCGCAAAGGATTCGTCCAAACCGCCTACCTCATCATAGATACTCCTGCTGACGAATAAGCATGCTCCCGTTACTGCGGTTACATTTTGTGCATAACACAGCCTCCCCATGTAACCAAGATTTTGTTTCGGTTCTTTGTAATGGGTATGGCCGGCTGCCCGGTGTGCTCCCAGACCGATTACGATACCTGCATGCTGTATGGTATTGTCTGAGTAATAGAGTTTACATCCAACTGCACCAACATCCGGGCGCTGTGCATACATCAGCAGTTCTTCGATCCATTCCCGTGTGATTACTTTAACATCATTGTTCAGGAACAGCAGGTACTCGCCTTTGGCAAATGTAACTCCGAAATTATTGATCGCAGAATAGTTGAAACTCCCTTCATAAGTAACTACCCGGATCTGAGGATGCTTTTTGATCACCTCATAATAATCGAATATCTCTGGTTCTGCACTGTTGTTTTCAATCACGATAATTTCAAAGTTTTGATAGGTAGATTTATTTATGATCGAGTCAATACAACGTGACAAATCCTCTTTATGGTCTTTATTTGGTATCAGGATTGAGATCAGAGGTTCCGCAGTCAGTTTATATTTCAGCCGAAAAATCGTCGGAAACGCCCTTGTGCTCTCAATCTTCGCCTCCAAACCACATTGCTTAAGATGATCCTGCACTGCCCGCTTAGCGGCATCTATAGCATAGGTTTTTGCATTTATATCGGACGCTACAGAATTCTTGTGTGAACGCCAATAATATAGTATTTTCGGTATATGTTGCACATTTTTTGCTGCAGTTGTCAGACGCAAAATCAGATCATGGTCCTGACTGCCATCATAGGCGCTGCGGAACAGACCGGTTTTGTCCAGTAGTTTTACATCAAACACAGAGAAATGGCATATATAATTATTCGCACGCAGCGTATCAATCGAATAATCCGGTTTGAAATGAAGAACTATCATGTTATTGATATTTTTCCCTTCAAACGTTGCTTCATCTGTGTAAACATAGTCTGCATTCTTGTCACAGATGACTTTTACCACCTCATATAATACGGAGGGATGTAATATATCGTCATGATCGAAAAGACCAATAAAATTCCCGGTGGCTAATTCCAGGCATACGTTGGTATTCCCTGAGATACCCAAATTTTCTGTAATCTTTTTGTATTTGATCCTGGTATCCTTTTGATACTCCCGGCATATTTCACCCACATATTCATGAGCGTCATCACTGCCATCCGCAAGACATAATTCCCAATTTTGGTAGGTCTGCCATAAAACAGAATCTATCATTTCGCGCAGGAAATTTTCAGGAGTGTTATACAAAGGAACTAATATACTTATTTTAACATCTTTCGGAAACTTTTCTTTTCGTTGTCGCTGCACTTCTTCTGGACCAGGAAAACTTTTCGTACCGTGAATGCGGGATGCAGCCTTCTTCTCCCGCATTTTACTGCGGATTTTGCGCAGTATCCCCCTTACGTTGCCGTAACGGCGCAGACGATCACGGGTACGTTCATATACATGCAGGGCGCCTCGGAAAGGTTTGGAAAGTCTCCAGACAAAACTGCCTTTTATTCGGTCGAGATGAAATTTTAGTTCTTCTATTTCTTTTTCGGATTCTTCAAGCTGGGATTCTAAATCTTCTACTTTTTTTTGTTCTGATTCGTAGAGGGATTTGTAATATTCGAGAAGCTCCTCTGCCGGCTGCACTTTTTTCATATCTGGTACCTTTCATGTTTACTTATAGATAAATGTTAATTTTGTATTATTCATTCTATAAGCATTCGTATTCTTTATTGTATAAATCAATCTTATTAGATTAAATTCTACTTAATTTAAATATTTCATAATAATAGAATTGAAGTAGTCTAAGCCCTTCATTTACTGTTGTGTAATATTTTGTTTGGATTTATAATCGTATCCGTTTCTGCTAATAATACCTGTCTCGAAAATTTAGCCTTAGCAATTAAGTTTATTCTATATTTTGCATTCACTTCAAGGCAGTTATAAGGAATCCTGCTGACAAACCCTGACAAAGCTATTTTTTTCTCATTTGGAAACTGTTTAACTACATCGTCTCTGTATCTTGGAAACAATGAACATAAAATATTATGATCCATCTTATTATTTAAAAGTAGTATATTTCTTTTAAAAGCACTGTTATCAGCACCCATTACAAATGTCCATCCTTCCAGAAGAATACATTCATCCAAATATTGAATATTTTCAATTACACATTTAAAACATGAATTATACCATTCAGGCTTAAGCTGCCGATTAAACTTCCTATATTTAGCAAAGGATTGCCTTTCTTCAAAATTGTAAATAAAATTAGGCTCATATAATGTTTTATGGTCTACGAGATTCGTATTATAAAAAGGATCATGATTATAAAACATAGAGTGTTTTGAATATAACTTTTCTCTTTCACATTTTAGTTCCAACATTTTTTTATTATCTAAAGTATCATCACCTCTGCTTAACGATTCATGATGATACAATACAACATCTGTACGAACTATATTATAGTATCCCATTTCATATAGCGAAAAGCATAGCTCCACATCATTATATCTTATCCTTAAATTTTCATCAAAACCTCCCACACGATTGTATTTTTTTCTTTCCAGCATTAAACACGCCCCTGTTACAGCTAAATAATTATATTCTAAATAATTTCGACCAAAATAATAGTTCTTGTCGTCCTGTAACAAAGATAATTTATGAGCCGGGCCTATCTTTAAATTTGTAACTCCTACGTGTTGAATTATATTTGTATTCGGATAAAGTAATTTTGCACCAACTGCACCTACATATGGCAAACTCGCATGTCCCACCAACAACTCAATCCAATTTTCATTTATAACTTCAATATCATCGTTTAAAAACAGAAGGAACTCACCGTCTGTGCTTTTAGCACCTATATTACACATTTTTGAATAATTAAAATCTATAGGATAATATAGATACTTTGCCTCATACTTCTCGCATAATAAATGATATTCTATCTTATTATTACTACTACTGCCATTATCGATTACTATTATATCAAAGTTTTTATATGATGTATATTGCCTAATACTTTTAAGACATTGATTTATTATACCCGGATTATCTTTTGATGGAATAATAATACTTACTTTAGGAAAATTAGGATTTTTATATTGAATACGGTAAATACCGGTGTTGGGCTCCCGGGTTACGTCTCCATTATAATTTCTCCGTTTTAATGTTCTTTCCTTTATTTCCTTTATTTCTTTTCCATCACCAACAGGCTCCTCATAGGGTTTACTAAACAAGACCTTATCGATATGACCAATCTCATTAATATGCTCTGTTAGTATTAGTAATAATTCATATAAATTTACATAGGGATCACGATCGAATTCAAATTTACAGTTATGCAGCAAAGCTTTTCTTACGACTAAAAATTTCCCAAAATACTGAAATGATAAAAACGTGTCTGGAGACCAATCTGGTTTAAAAAAAGGAAAACCTCTTTTATCCGTATCGTCTAATATACTGTCCTCATCACAATAAATAATATCTACATCCGGATGAGTACTAATATAGTCTGCAAAACATTGTAAATTGTTGGGTTGTAATAAGATGGTATCATCTGTCAAAACAATATATTCTCCAAGCAGCTGACTCCAATCACCCTCGAAATTCTGAAAGTATTGAATTTCCTTAAAGCGATATACCTGATCCCTAAGAGCTCTCCAAAACATCTCAGCTTGTTTCTCATTAGCATTTTTATTATATACTACTATGGAAAAACTTGTCGGATTCTTTATCCGACATTTTTTATAAGGATCTTCTCTATTTGCATTTCTCCAGGCTAAATATAAATCTTTCTGTTTACAAACTTCGTCTGCATAACTAAGATTCCATAAAAAGCTTCTAAGACCATTTTTTCTCAAGACTTCGATATTATCTTCAGAAAATATTCTACTTAGATATAATTTGATATTTTCAAATTGATATTTAAACATATTATACACCTAGTTTAGTAGAAAAATTTATATAAAGAATTAATTTAATTCAACGGGCTCACTAATCCCCCCTATTGTCTCCACGATCATTTGGACGGTCATTCCTGTGTTTCCCTCTTGATCGACTATATCAGTAACATCAAACTGAATTTCTTCTCCTGGATTAACAAATTTTGTGTCCGGAATCTCCAGTCTTTTGCCAGTGTCTACACCATCCCTAAAAAAAGCCAACTTATAATAATATTTGCGTTCCCAGGATGAATCACCTATATTTTTTGCTGAGACAATCACTTTATCATTTCTATTTTCTACATTCAAAGCCCCCGATGCCCCTTCAACAAAACTGCTGATGATAAGGGGATCTAAATCATTTGCTAGTTGATCTATAAATCTCTCAGTTCGCTGAAGATAAACAACATCCGGCCGAAATGCTTCTATCATGTCATCCTTGATAGCATCCGACCTCACAAACATCATCTCTGAATAATTTTGACTAAATAATTCCGGTACATTAAAATTGTGAGAAAAGGAATCACCATAGTATAAAAGTTTATCTTCAGGTACATTACCATTTTGAAATAATTTAATTGGATAAGATACTCCATCTTCGCTTCTTATAGCATCCCATTTTTCATATTCAGATCCATCTGCAATTTCTATTGATTTACAATCTAATATCTGTGAGATATCCTTTATCTCTGGTTCTAACAGACTGTCATTACCCAACAAACCAGAAAAATCTCCTTTAAAGGTCCCTTTTTCGTATGTTACTTCAGCCGGCGCTATTGTTACATCATTATTTTTTATTGTTTCATTTATAATATTCTGATAAGCAACATATGCTCCTCGTTCCGTCCAGTGAGTATCTGTTTTATGATACAGTTTTCCTGTATCTTTTGCTTCGATCAATGCTTTTTTAACGTTTATTACATTAATATCGGTATACTCATTTAAGTAATCCTCCAAAATATCAACCGGTGTTCTATCTGTCATCTCTTTACCATTATCAGGAAGATATTCCGGATATACACTGACTTTACTCGGAACCAGGATCAAATAATATTTCATACCTTTCTTAGCAAAATATTCTTTTAATACAGTTTGGTTATTTTTCACTTTAATCATCATATCACTATCCATAGGGTATAACCCTCTAGCAATCTGAAAATTATTATCTCCTGTGTAAAAAAGCCACCCATCCTTTCCGTAAACAACCAAATCGCTCGATGAAGTTTTCAATATTCCCGCTTTCACTTCGGTATTAAGGGTAATCATTTTATCTCTAAATGCAAATCTGTCATTATAATAAGCTTCTGTTTCCTTACTCCAATTAGAAATATTCGACAGGGAATAATCCGGCTTCGAACTTATTTTTCTTTTCTCTAATTCACTATCAAACCCACTGTGAACTATGGGGCCCAATATTGTTGGCAGAGCCAGCATTATTGTAAATATTCCAAATAATAGCAAATATATATTTACTTTGCCTTTTTTCATATCAAGCCCATCCTTTTATATTAATATTTTTTATAAGAATAATTCAGATCAACATTGCCGTCTATACCGGCAATCTTTCCACTGCTTGTGTATTGCCACATTTCATAAGGATAATTTATTCTCGGTTCAGATACTCCATAATGAGCTACCCATAAGTCAATACCATTATCTCTTACACGATTGCAGTCTATATAATTATTTAACATATTAGCTCCAGAGTATAATGAGGTTTTATATCCCGCATTACGTAAAACAGTACAAAATGCTATGACAATGTCTGTATTTTCATCCCTCAATTCCTTTTTCTTTCTGCTACTCTCTTCAAAATCAAAAGCCACCGGAAAATCCAGTCCCCCATATGGTCTTATAATAGATAGACAGTATTCTGCTTCAGCACGCGCTCTTTCAACAGAATCTGCATAGCTGTAGTGATAGACCCCAACTCTAATTCCATTGGCTCTAGCTTGCATAATATTTTGACGGAAATATGGATCCTCCTGGCCGCTATCTTTACCGTAACCACTCCTTATCATGGCAAAATCAACACCACTGCTTCTGACTGCGCCCCAATTTATTTCCTTTTGATGCCTAGAGACATCGATTCCCCAAAGCGCATTCGCATTCAGATAATCCTGTGATACACTAATACCTACTGTCATATCTGCTACCAATTGAGTAACTCCTCTCTCATCTGTAGCATAATAATGTACTTTATAATTTCCTTTTACATACCCATGATAATATGCATCGACCATTACTATCCATTCACCATTTATAAGTGTAGGTGAATACCATCTCAAATCATCCTGTCCATTGTTTTCACTCCATACTGCTGCACTGACATTCGTTATACGCGCAGGAGATGTCAGTCCCCCTAATGCTAATTTTGCTTGTCCTTTATAACTATCGTTTTCGATCTCCCGGGCAGAGGTAGCATAGATTCCACCTATATAAACACTCGACGTTGATATACATTGTTTCATACCTTTTTTATCGACTGTATAAGCATGGACTTGGTATACTCCAGTACTCCCCAAATGGGCCGCTACCGCAAAAACACCTTCCCATGTAGAATCATTCACTTTTTTGCCGGAATACCACTTTAAATCATCTTGTCCATTTACCTCACTCCATACTGCAAACTGTACATCTGTAATATTCCGGTCAAATCTCGCGTTCTCTATTCTAGCAGCAATGTATGCTTGAGAATCATCGGTCCATACTTTCATCTTCAAATTATCTGTTGAAGAAGAAACCTTAACAGTTTTTGTGTCTAAGCACTGTGATACATTTCTGCTGTCATTAGCATATAAATGAACTTGATAATTCCCTTTATCAAATCCATGATTACCAGAGTCAATATCTACATACCAAGAATCCCCAGATTTCTTCATAGAATACCATCTCAAATCATCTTGTCCATTTACTTCACTCCAAACTGCGACTGTTGCACTGATAATCTTAGAAGGAGATTTAATATTGTCTGCCCAAACTCTAAAGGTCCCCTTCACATTATCCTGTTCCGCAATTCTAATACTCCCTCCCGACAATCCATTAATAACTATATTTCCTGTTTGAATACATTTCATTATGCCACTTTTACTTACTGTGTAAGCATGAATTTGATATTTACCAACACTCCCTTTATGATCTGCAACTGCAAACACTGCTTCCCAAGACGAGTTTGATGCTTTCGTCGCATCATACCATTTTAAATCATCTTGTCCATTTACCTCACTCCATACTGCAAATTTCACATTTACGATATCTCTATCAAAAAAAGCATTTTGCAGTCTGGCCGCAATATGACTCTGAGTATCATTTGTCCAAACCGTCATATTCACAGATGAATTTTCTGAGTGAATGGTGACTGTTTTAGTATCAAGGCATACATTTATGTTCCTACTATCTTCAGCATATAAATGTACCTGGTAATTTCCTTGATCATATCCATGATTCCCCGAATCAATATCAGCAAACCAACCTGAGTCATTTTTTTTCAAATTATACCATTTCAGATCATCCTGGCCGTTAATCTCGCTCCAAACCGCCACTCGAACACTAGTTAAATCTGCTGGTGAAGTTATATTACCGACTTCAACTCGGAACGTTCCATTTTTATCATTTTGATCTGTAATTTTAATACCGCTTGATGTAATTCCAGATATCGTAACTTTTCCAGTTGAAACACACTTCATCTCACCGGACTTATTCTTTGTATACGCGTGGACCTGATAATTTCCAATACTACTTTTGTGATCAGCAACAGCAAAGACAGCTTCCCAATCATTTTCTGATTTTTGGACCGCATTATACCATTTCAAATCATCCTGACCATTCACATCACTCCATACCGCGAATTCCACCTCTTCAATATCTTTGTCAAAAAATCGACTTTCCAAACGGGCAGCTATATGACTTTGTTTATCATTTGCCCATACAGATAAAGATAGCTCATTGTCGTCTCGCAAAACATCTACTGATGTCGTATTAATACACGTGGAAACCCCTTCATTGTCAACTACATAAAGATGTATAAAATAATTACCTTGATCATATCCATGATCGGCACTGTCCACATAGGTTTCCCAAACATCTCCCTCATTCGTTAACGTATACCATTTCAAATCATCCTGGCCATTGGCCTCACTCCAGACCGCTGCTTTTAATTGTGACAGTTTTTCTGTTTTATCATTTATACGATATTGAATCTTAAAGGTACCATTATGATCATCTTTATCTTTAATCTCAATCGGTTGAACATTATTCAGATAATCCGTACTTGCAAGAATATCTTCAGTATTCTTATCTAATGTATTTTCATCAGATGACTCATCATAAATATTTATAATCAGTTTATATGTACCGATATTATCATCTTCGTATATTATTATTTCATTTTTTCCCATCTGCAGATTATCGGCTACAATATTATGTACAGTTTGATTTATTCCCTCTTGGATAACATATTCAATATTTATATTCAAGGTAGACGATGGAATTGAGATTTCGTAAGTTAGCACATCTCTATTAAAACTGATCAGGGAATTACCCTTATTATCAAGAACTTCTATATCTGCAATTGATTTTTCCATAACTTCAGATTTATCGTCTGATGCCGGTTTATCTGTCTCCGGCGCTTTTGGCGTCTCTGTCACTTCCGGTGTTTCTGTCACTTTCGGCGTCTCTGTCACTTCTGGTGTTTCTGTCACTTTCGGCGTCTCTGTCACTTCTGGCGTTTCTGTCACTTTCGGTGTTTCTGATTCGACAGGTGACTTAGTTGGGACCTCCGGCACATCGCTAATATCTGTGGGCACTTTTGACAGAATATTTTGTCCTTCCGTTTTTATATCTATACTATTTTCAGAACTTTCTAGAGCAAAGACTGTAGTAAGAAAACCACTGTCTCCAAAAATCAAATAAGCTGTAAGTGTAAAACAAATCAGTCTCTTCATAAAGCTTGTTTTAAATATTCTTTTATGCCCATTCTTTAACATCTCTATACCTCATTTTCCCTTTGAATTAACAAACTTATTATCTACAGTTTCCTTATTAATTGTTTTCAATGATAACATAATACAATTATATTTTAAAGTCCGAAATACCAGATATCCAGATTCCGGCTATTTTAAAATATTAACATATTACACTTCAATGTTCAAATACCAAAATATTCATTAATAAACAATCTCAAATTATATTAAATATAATTACTTGAATCTGTTAATTCTGATATTAATAAGATTTAAACCTAATATTTACTGCCTCTTTGCCCTATTACCTTTTTCTTGACAATTTATAGAATACTTGTATAATCGAAAGAGAGTTTCTATATTTATTGTTAAAATTCAGATTATTAACATAACCAGTGAGGTGACACTATGGTTTTTAGTACTCCTATATTCCTTTTCGCTTTTTTACCATTTACTATACTACTTTACTATTTCTCCCAAGAAAAGTTACGGAATTTAATATTGTTGGCTGTAAGCTTAATATTTTATGCTTGGGGTGAACCATATGCTGTTATATTAATGATCTTTTCTATTACTATAAATTATATGTTTGGCCTTCTTGTTGATAAATCAACTCGGCCAGTATTGCAAAAGACTGTTCTTATTCTTTCTGTAATAGCAAATTTAGGTATTTTAATAATCTTTAAGTATAGTTCATTTATAATTATTAATCTAAATACGCTTCTATCAACCAATTTGCCCGATCCCCAGATCCCACTTCCTATTGGTATTTCATTTTTTACGTTCCAAGCTATGTCGTATGTAATAGATGTTTATCGTAAAGATGGAAATGTTCAAAAAAATTATTTTTCATTAGCTTTATATATCTCATTCTTCCCTCAATTAATAGCAGGACCCATTGTCCGGTATAAAGATATAGACAATCAGATTCGGAATCGATCCGTTAACTATCGACAAATGGCGTCCGGTATACAACGATTTTTAATTGGTTTATCTAAAAAAGTATTAATTTCTAATGTTGTAGGAGAATTAGTTGATAATTTATTTATCGTTTCCATGGACTATTGGACCACTGGTATTTCTTGGTTAGTTATAATATGTTATACATTGCAAATCTATTTTGATTTTTCAGCATATTCTGATATGGCAATTGGTTTAGGACGTATGTTTGGTTTCGAATTTTTAGAGAATTTTAATTACCCTTACAATGCTACATCAATCAGGGATTTCTGGAGAAAATGGCATATTTCATTATCTACGTGGTTTAGAGATTACCTATATATACCTTTGGGCGGAAGCCGCTGTGCTACCTGGCGAATTTATCTAAATCAGTTAATTGTCTTCTTCCTATGTGGGTTATGGCATGGGTCAAGTTGGAATTTCGTAATATGGGGCTTGATTCACGGATTATTCTTAGTTTTGGAACGAATTGGTTTAGGTAATTTTGTAAACAAATTATGGAAGCCTCTACAGCATGTATATACATTGTTAATCGTCATGATAGGTTGGGTTTTTTTCCGTGCTGAAACGTTGTCTAGTGCTACGCAGATGTTAACCATTATGTTTGGAAGCGGTGCAAAATTATCAGGTTATAACCTTTCACAATATATTACTCCTTTATTGTTAATAGTTATTATTATAGGGGTTATCATATCCTCTGGCTATCCTACAAAAATTTTGGATAATTTAGAAAATAAATATAAACATACAAAGAATATACACATCATAGCCTGTTTTAAAATAGCTTGTCTTACTATACTTATGATATTGAGTTTTTCCTCTATTGCTAGTGGAGCTTATAATCCGTTTATTTACTTTAGATTTTAAAAAATATCACATAATTATAGCTAAGAATAATCTTATTATAAAGAGTCAGAATTTTTATATCTGACTCTTTTTTAATACCTATTTAACAAACTACAGTATTACACCAGCAGGCAAGATATTGTACATTTCAACCATTCCTTTCGTGTTCAAATGGCTCTTCTGTACAAATTGCACAGTTCACCCATTTTTCAATACAAATATTATCAAACTATTTGTATAATAATTGTTTATATTTTTTTATCATATTGGAAATTTATATAAAATAAAGTATAATAGTAATAATCTCATATTGATAATGAGTATGGATTTAAATTTTATACACAAATAAGGGGGATAAAAAATGAAACATACCTGTAAGGTCCTTTTAGCGCTAACATTATCTATAATTATGTCCATGCCAGTATATGCTATGGATCTGGGCGTAACAAACAACGGAACCTCAACTAATGTCACAACAGAGTCCGAACCAACTCCACTACCTACAATACAACCAGATGTATTGCAGTCTGCTACACCAGCACCAACAAATTCACCTTCACCATCTGTTATACCATCTGTATCACCAGGCATTGATATACCTGTGGCCCCCGAACCATCGGATACCGAACGTCCTGACAGCAGTCCCACTCCTCATCCCGAGGACTCGGCCACACAAAACACACCGGAACCTGACGCGGATGAAGGCAAAGACCTTTCTGGTAATACAGAATCTGAAAAAGAAGAAGATATCATTAAAAATCAGCTTTCTAATGATCAAACTACCGAAAACTCTGAGCAAGCATCTGATATGGAAGAAGTAACTTCATATCAAGATTATGATATAAATCCGTATTATAAAGAACTTCTTGATCAAAATCAATTTGAATCTTCAGAAAACCAAACTACTGTTAATCGCTTAGCTCAGACTTACAGTGACTCAAATACTTTTTATATAATTGATGATGCCATCTCCTATATAAAGTATCAAACCAGATGCCGTCAGACAAATTTATCTTTTACTCTATATGATACAAGAAAAAGTTGGAAAACCACATTTCTAGATGCTATGCATGGAGCTATGCAGGAGTTACCCGGCTGCGCCCCTGACGAAGGCGATTATTTAATGTTTAGTTACTATTACTCAAATGCAACTGGCTATTCTTATTACGACAAATATACTTATAATATATCTGTAGTATATTGGTCTACAGCTGCTCAAGAGGAGCAAGTTAACCTTAAAATTAATTCTATATTAAATGAATTAAATATATGGAACGGCTCTGAATATGAAAAGATCAAAGCAGTATATGACTATATTATCAAACATGTTACCTATGATGATACATTGCAAAAACATTCTGCTTATAATGCATTAGTGGAAAATAATGCAGTTTGTCAAGGGTATGTATTAGCTGTACACCGACTGCTAAAGCATTTGGGGGTTTCTACCAGAATTATCCCCGGGGATGCTGGTGGTGCTCATGCATGGAATATCGCCGCCATTAACGGTCTGTATTATAATTTGGATGCGACTTGGGATGAGTGTGTGAACTTACCTTTCTATAGTTATGAATACTTTCTAAAGAATATGGCAGATTTCCCTGGTCATTCAAGAGATTATGATTATTCAACCAGTGAATTTATGAACAAATATCCTATGGCAACATTATCCTATGGAAGCCCAGGTTATGAATATGGCAAACCAAAAGTTTCGGTCACCTTCGATTATCTCGATAATTTAATAGATGTAAAAATCTCTGGTTTGAGTTCCAGCGTTAGTGCCGTAACCGTACCTGTATGGAGTGAAGTAAATGGGCAGGATGATTTAACCTATTTATCAGCTTCCAAATGGTACGATGATTCATGGCGGGTATCCATAGACTTAAGAGATCATAATTATGATAGTGGTATTTACAATATACATGTGTATGCAAGGTATGGAACCGCATACGAAGGTATTTATTATACGACAACAACCGTAGATGCCTGGAATAATGGAAATATCAGTATTCTAAACAAAAATGAAACGGCTGGCCTTTTTAATGTAATAATTAAAAACCTGGCAGCACCTGGGGGTATTAAACAGGTTCGTGTTGCTGTATGGAGTAATATTAATGGCCAGGATGATCTTAAATGGTATTCCGCTTATAAAAACGGCAGTACATACAATGCATATATAGATATTGCGAACCATAATTTTGACAGTGGGATATACAATATTCATGTTTATTATCAAAATGTTGGTGGTTATGAAAAAATTGCAGGCACCACGACAACTGTAATGAAACTGGCTGCCGAAAACAGTATTTTAACTTTAGATAAGGATCTGTCTCAAGCAACTATCACTGCTATATTGCAGAATCCCCGCCTTGGCGCTTCTGACAGTGGTATATTATTCGCAGTTTGGAATACCGCAAATGGACAGGATGATTTAAGATGGTACAATGCTGATAAATCAGATGATTCAACGTATTATACATATATTTCTGTCATGGATCACAAGGACGGAATTGGTACCAGTTATAATGTGCATGCATACACAAAACTTGCAAATGGTAGTCCGGGACGTTTTATAACAGGTTCTGTTATTAATATGGAAGGGATTACTGGTGGCAAAATAACATCCAGTGTGGATAGTAAAGGCGGCAAATTTTCTTTTAATGTTACTGAACTAAAATCACCGGCAATGATGTCCAGTATAACGGCAGCTGTCTGGAGTAAATCTAATGGGCAGGATGACCTGAAATGGTATTATTCTAATTACAATTTAGGGAAAGCTTCCGTTACAGTAGATACAGGCAATCATAATTATGATACCGGTATATATTATATACATGTTTATGCTAAAGATTCTCGCGGCATACATCAATTAGTAAAAACTGCTACAGTTGATATGTCTATTGATAATTCAAATATAGCCTTACAGTTAGACAAAAGTAAGGATGAGGGTCAGATTTCGGCTACATTAAGTAATGCTAAGATTGGTAATGGATTAAATGGAGTTTTATTTGCAGTATGGAGTTCTGTGAATGGGCAAGATGATCTTAAATGGTACCCTGCAAGCAAAATTAATAATTCAACTTACAAATTAAATATTAATATAAGTGATCACAAATATGATACCGGACAATATAATATACATGCGTATAGCCGCTCGTCAGCCGGCATGCCTTATAGCTGCCTCAAAACGGGAAAAATTAGTGTAGCAAGTATAGACGGCGGAAAAGTTTCTATCACGAATAAAGATAACAATACCGGTTCGTTTATCGCCAGAATAAGCGGAATCAGTTCCCCTGCCGGTATCGCTAATGTTCAAGTTGCTGTATGGAGTGAAGTTAACGGACAGGATGACTTGAAATGGTACAGTGCATTCAAGACTGGTGATGAATATCTTGCTTATATCTATACCTCTAATCATAGTTATGACAATGGTGCGTATCAGATTCATGCCTATACTACTGATAAGAGAGGTGTTAAGAAGCTAGTTGGTGTAACCTCGACTGTTATGAATATTAATTTTAACAATATCTCTATGGAGATATTACAAAATCCAACTAACAGCGATTTGGTTACAGTCACGTTGTATAACACAAAACTGAAACGGGGTAACTCCGGGGTGATGATTGCTGTTTGGAGTGATGTTAAAGGACAGGACGATTTGCACTGGTATAAGGCTACACAATTGAATATGACAACATATCAAATTACTTTTTCATTAAAACAATATCATAATAGCACCAGAGGTCTGTATAACTTCCATGCATATACACAAAATGCTTCAGGTGCTGTGGGTTCATGCCTAAAAACCTCAACCGAAAAGATCAAATGATAATTGGAGGATCAACATTACATGATGAAGAAAAATTATTATTTTATCAGTTGTGCCCTACTGATTGTTTTATTATTTACTTCGTGTAATTCTGCTTCAAAAACTCCAGGGCCTACAGTTGATACAACAGCAGTTCCTGACAATGTGAGTGCGATTGATAAAGAAGAGATTCCCACAATTGAGATCACAGTTCCCGCTGCTGTCATACCAGGATTTACTGAAACAGATTCATTATATAAACCTAATGGAGAAAAAATAGATACGGTTAGATTAACTGATGACGGTTACATATTATTTACATTATCTAAAGATGATTATGATAGTTTTTTACAAAATATCCAAGCAACAATAGATTCAAATATCAATACAATTCTCGATGATACAATTAATTACAAAAGTATCAAAAGTATAACTTACAATGATGATATGACCGAATTTATATTTAAATGTAAAAGCGAAGAATATGATGAATCAACTTCCTATGCATCTGTAGGGCTATATATGCAGGCATATTATTACCAGGCTGTCAAAGGTGAAAAGGCCAGTGATATTCAAGTAAATGTTAAATTTATTGGAGTAGATGATAACAAATTAATAACCGAAATGCAGTACAAATTAGAATAAAGATGTTATCCCCCTTGTTTCTCTTATTTTTGGACGAATCAGGGGGGATTAGTAGTACTTTTTGATAAAAGAACTGCCATATGACTGTTAACACAGGTTATATGGCAGTTTAACATCTAATCAAACTATATTATCATTGTATAACAGGATTACTTAATATCCCCCAATCGCCTTCTGATTTCATAGAATTTTTATTGTCTGCAATGATTTCAATACTAATATTTTTGCCTTTATATTTGTTTAAGCTAACATTATAATCTACCAATGACGTCTTATTAGGATCTACTAAAATTGTATCAAGAACAGTATATTCATTCTCCGAATCTTCTTTTACTTTAACGATGAACTGCATCCCGTCAGATATATTCCACTTTTGTGCTGTCGGATGCAAACCATAAGAAAATTTCAGATAGTGCTTTTTGTTATCAAGAGGTACATTATATTCAATTGATGTCCCGGGTGTCATAAATACACATGAGCCAATATTATCTACATTTATAATACCAATATTAGTTTGCCATGGAAAATCATTACTTTCTATTTTCCCACTTAGATTTGCTTCCCGAATATTATCAATGAAACTAAAGTATGGTTTGTTTTTTTTCAGCACTTCCACTTTCTTATCTATACGTTTATTAAGCTTTCTGAGGTCTTCTATATAGTCACTTTCCGAATTATCAGATTTGTATAAATAACCTTCCTGATATTGCGAATATAATCTTATATTATCAAGAATTATTTGTTTTTCGGTACTAATAGTAAAATCGTATATTCCGCTATCCGAAAACTCTATCTGATATGTCCCAGATTTATCAATTATAACCTCCTTAGTCTCATTTCCCACACTAATAGCCAGTTTTGTAGGCTCATCTACTACAGCGTCTAAAGAAACATAAATAGTGTCTAAATCCGAAAAATGATTTCTAAGTTTTGGGACTATTTGGCTAAGTTTTGTACCGCCACTAAGTTCAATACAGCGTCCAGTCTTTCCATCCTCTATAATATTACTACTTCCATCGACGCTCCATCCTTCATCATCTAATCCAAACTGCGGATTATATAGCATATTTGATAGGTAATCACGGTATGTCCAAATACCATATCCCCATGAATCATTAACCAGAATATCATCTAAGCCACTTAGGTAATTATCTATCTCATCTTTTTTTAGTCTTGTATTATATGAAAATTTAGGTGTATTATCGGAAAATATAAACTGATCTATATATAATTTTTTATTCAATGTAACTGAATTAATATTCCCGAGAATATAATCTGTCATTTTAAGAGCTTCTTTCCCGGAAATCTCTTCTCCCTTATTCTCAAAACCCATAGGAATCCCATACATTGTAGTTGTAAAATCACTATTCCCGCACATGTATGTTGCCTCATGAGTATATATCTCGGGCTTTCCCTGTTCATTATAAACGATATCAGCATCTACGCGTACTTCCATAGAAAGATTAGGAAATACCTCTTGCGTTTCCTCTAATAAACTGTTTAGGAAATAATCATAAAACTCATAAAAATATTTAAAAGCTGGACTTTTTTCATCTGGAACATAAACTTTATCAAAACCATCAAAGGATTCTTTATAAGCTTCATTTATATCTTTTAAATCATAATGCGTACTTAAGTACTCCTGATATCCTGATTCCATTGCCATTTTTATACCATTACCAGTATTTAAGGCATCTTTAGCTGTATAGATATTTTTCCAGAAGTCTTCCCAGCACAAAAAGCCTCCAATAAAGTTATTATATTTATTAGCAAACTGATAAATCGTTTCAGAATAATCAAGCCAAGCCTTTTTGGTTTGTTGATCATACATGAGTTTATAATACCGCTGTGTAACATCGTCATCAGCATCATTATAAAAGTCCCAAGTATAGCCTACCCTTAATATGACACCCAAATCGTGCTCAGAAGCTTTTGTGAATAGCTCGTCTAAAACTTCAAAAACTCGTTCGTTATATTGTATTGGATTTATATCGGGTTGAAACTCTCTCCAGGGTATAACTAATACAATACTATTAAAACCATCACTCTGAATCTGTTTAAAATCATCGTCAATATTTAGTAACTCTGCATTCCAAAAATTAACTGGCCATTCATCAGCAAAATAATGGGCAGATTTAACATAGTCCAAATTTTTATAATCCTGTGTTTCTGTTTTATTACTTAAGCTACATCCAACACAGGCCAACAGTACGGATGTTAATATAGCCAATACTAATTTTCGAATTCTAATCATTCAAAAGTCTCCTTACAATTACTGAAAAAATCTTTCTTCTAACATTAGACACAGGGTATGGTAAATAGGCAGATGAAGTTCCTGAATTTTATAGGTTTCAAATTCTGGAACTATTATGCAAGTATCAGACCTCTCGCGTAATCGTCCACCGTCTTTTCCAGTAAGACCTATTACTTTCATTCCTTTTGCTTTTGCTGTGACAGCTGCATATATAATGTTTTCTGCATTACCAGACGTTGATATACCTAATAAAACATCCCCTTCTTTGCCATAACCACATACTTCCTGTGCATAGCATAAAAGTCCATCTACATCGTTTAAGAAAGCCGTATTTAAAGAATTATGAACTGATAAAGCTATAGCCGGAAGCCCGCCTTGCAGCTTTGCCCCTAACTCTTTTCCATATTGCTCATCACACGATATTAACTTAGATATGAATTCTTCTTCCATGTGTCTTGGCTTAATAAAACTTTTCATAAGCTCACCAACTATATGTTCTGCATCAGAAGCACTTCCACCATTTCCAGCAATTAATAATTTATTGCCATTTTCATAACATTCTTCTAGCACTTCATATGCTTTAATAATATCTTCTTTAATACTATCCAAAACAGGATATCTAACAATTAACTCATCCAAATAACTTTTACTTTCCATAGTTTTTTTCCTCCATTAGTAAATCTCAATTTTATTTAGAATAACCCAGTCCGAATTTTGGTTACTATTATCCTCACAGGAAAACTTTATTTTAATAGCCTTTCCTGAAAACTCTTTTAAGTCCAGAACTGCAGAGGTCATCTCTTCTTCAGGTGTTATCCTAAATTCCTTGCTAAGAACAACCTTATTATTGTCACTTACAGAAATATTTACCTCTAAATTAGTTCCATCAGATTGCGTTTTGTCCACCCATGGATGTATCCGATAGTCAAACTTTAAATTTGATCCAATATTATCCGGGCAATTGAATATGATACTTGTCTCTGGGGTTAAAAATATAACCGTACCATATTCATCAGTTTCAATTTTACCAACACTAGTTTTCCAAGGATTGTCCTCTTTTGTTGTTTCTCCCTCTAGCGATGCCTCATCGTAGTGCGAAATTAAATCATACTCTTTGTTTTCATCCGTATCAGTATTGGAATTTCTTATCGGCAAAATAAATATTTGTCCTATAAAAAAACAACATATTAATCCTAGAACTAATCCTAATATAACTACAGCTTTTTTTTTAGTACTCATTAATTACTCCTCCAGCCATAAAAAACAAAGAATAAAATCATCAACCGCATATGTTTTAACATATTGAGTTGATGATTTTATCTATAAAATAACACATCCAAACAGGTTATCTGGTCAAGAACACTTCACCTTTATTCACCCTGTCTCTCCAATAATTTAACAAATCTAACATTGTGGTCTCAAATGAAATCTCTGGCTCCCAACCCGTATGCTTTTTAAATTTACTGCAATCAGGCACTTGCAAATCTGCATCAATAGGCCTTAACCTTTCCGGATCCGTTTCTACTGTAATCTGATCCTTCATAGGAGAAAAAGATAGAAGCGTATCCAGCATATCCCTGACCATACAGGTATATGTTCCGCCAATATTGTAATATTCCCCAGCGATCGGATTTTGGGTCACTAAAAGGAAATATGCCCGAACAGCATCTCTAACATCTGCATATGTTCTAAGGGATTCCAAATTACCAGTCTTCACAATTGGTGGAATTAAACCTTTTTCGATCATAGCAATTTGTTTAGCGAATGTGGATTCAGCAAATACATCCCCTCTTCTTGGTCCAGTATGTGTAAACATACGTGTTGTCATAACAGTCATACCATAAGCTTCCGCATAATATCTTCCTAAAAGATCGGTTCCTACCTTAGATATTGCGTAAGGAGATGCCGGATGAAACGTACATTCTTCATTAATTGGAAGTTTTTCTTTCTTAACACGACCAAAAACTTCAGAGGAAGCACAAACATGAATGATAGGATCGCAATCAGCGGTCGCCCGCACCGCTTCAAGCAGTCGGCAAGTGCCTAAAATATTAGTATTTAATGTATCAATTGGTGAATCGAAGCTTGTTTTGGGGTAACTTTGAGCTGCCAAATGAAAAATGTAGTCTGGCTTTACCTTTTGCATAACAGTAATCAGAGATATTTGATCGTTCAAATCAGCATATTCGAAGTATACACGATCCTTTTTATTTACCTTGTCCAAAAGATGCTCTACGTTATCCATAGGACTTCTCCATCTACAAACACCGTAAATTTCCCAATCCGTGTTATCCAAGATATAATCAGCCAAATGGGAACCTACCATTCCAGTTATTCCAGTTATCAATGCCTTTTTACTCATAATATAACATTCTCCATTTCTTTTTGTATTTTTTTTGTAAAGGAACTCTCTTCTAGTATACCTAAATTATATAAATATAGACTCTCCATTTGAGTTATCGCAGGCCTATTTACGTAAAATTCATTCGAGGGAGTAACAATCGTATAATTAAGTTTATCGCAATAGATCCGATTTAACTCATCTGCCATCCGAACTCTACTCACCAGTTCATTTCCTGTTACATTTAAGCAATAAGAATCCAGTTTATCCCAGTTAGATCTCAACCATATCACTACTTTAACTACATCACTAATGGTCGTACAATTTCGATAAAAGGGATGAAATATCTCAGCAGTCTCGTGTTTAGTTATGCAGGCTAAGCAATAAGATATAAATCTGTCTTTTGCTGATACAACATAGGATAATCTTATACATTTAAAATTCTGTTCAGCTTTAAAATCATCTTCAACAGCTTTTTTCATTTTTCCATATGGTGTTAAAGCTTGCGTTTTTGATAATTCATTATATACACATCCTGGAATATCACCATAAACCGCATCACTGGAAAAAAACAAAACCTTGCATTTTCTCTTCAATGCTTCTCGTATCACATAGCTAGTTCCTAAAACATTTATCTTCCAACACTTTTCGAATTCTTTTGCACATGCATCAGGTCCAGATATGGCAGCAGTAAAAACCAAATACTCAATATTATCTAAAATATTAAAATCAAACTTGTCTGGTTCTTCTAAATCTAAATAAAAAATGTCCTCTCTTTTTATCTTATCTATTTTTATAATGTTCTGATCATGATTACAATTTTTTAATGCTTTAATTATAAATTGAGAAATATAACCTTCACTGCCAACTATAGCAACATCGCCCAAATTTATCATACTCCTTTCTTATTTAGCACAAAATATCTCTGTAACACATGTTAATAAGTTCGGATAACTTTTTGCATGGTTCGATTTCTCGCCGATTCGCATAACATGACAGCCAGCCAAAATCCCTGCGGTAACATCCGTTTCCTCATCACCAATCATCCATGATTGCTCCAGATCAATATTATATTTCTTTGCTGCCTTTATGATTAGACCAGGTTTTGGCTTCCTGCAATCGCAGACTTTTTTATATTCCGGTATCTCACCTTCATATCCCCTGTCGGGATGGTGCGGACAATAAAATATATCATCTAAATATGCGCCTTCATTTCCCAATAAAGTTTCCATTTTATTATGAATTTCATTTAATTGAGGAATAGATACTTCCCCTCTGGCTATCACCGGCTGATTCGTTATGACTATAGTCAAATACCCGCTCTGATTAATTATACGGATTGCTTCTGCTACACCTTCGATTAACTCAAAGTCATCAATATTTCGTAAAAATCCGACATACTTATTGATGGTGCCATCACGGTCAATAAATATTGCTTTTTGCTTATTAGACAAATTCTTAGCTTGAACCAATCCCTGATTAATATCCGCAGAAACGATATTTAACCGTTCAGGTGTCCCCATATCCTTTATATATTCGGTTGAGTGATAAGCATACAATTTTTCTTCCTCAACCATCGGTTTTAAGATTTCTCTATCTAAATCAATCTTTTTCAATTGAGTAAGTTTGTCTAAAACATTTGGAGACAACATATGGATGCCGGAATTAACAAGATTTTTATACCAAGTTCTCTTGTCCTCTTTATGGAGCCATTTCAGCACTCTACCTTCTTCATCTACCACTACAATACCGCTATCATAGGGGTGATTGTTTGGATGAACCAATAATGTAGCATCTCCGCCTTTTGAAATATGATATTGTTTAAAGCGCTCTATATCAATGTCAAAAATCACATCTCCGTTTAATAATAGGAAAGATTCCGTCAATTTATTTTTTAACAGGTATAAAGCTCCCGCAGTACCAAGAGGTTCCTCCTCAACAATATATTCTATATGAACGCCAAAAGCTTTACCAGTTGACTGCGAGACTTGATTACCATCACCGAAATACTCTTTTATCACATGTCCCAAATGTCCTACAATAAGAATAATATCTTCGTATCCCTGATCTCGTAAACACTCAATTTGATATTCAAGAATAGGCTTACCATTTATCGGGAACATAGGTTTAGGTATCTCCGAATTTAATGCTGCTATTCTAGTTCCTTTTCCGCCTGCCATGATAACTATCTTCATAATGGATTCCTTCTCCCATTCATTCCCTTAATACTTTAATCCTCTTCTGGGGAATATGCCTCAGCGGCATAATAGATCACCCTTGTTCCTTCATTTTCAAACTGAAACGGAACATAGAGTAAATCATTTAATGCAGTTCTTACACTTTTCCTATATTCAGGTGTCACATAAAACAAAAGAAAGCCTCCGCCTCCGGCACCTAACAGTTTTCCTCCTAATGCACCCGCTTCCATTGCCTTTTTATAAATTCCGTTTATGGAATCAGAAGAGATGCTGTCAGTAATACCTCTCTTTAAATTCCAAGTATAATCTAACATTCTCCCAAATTCGTCCAAATCGGAATCTGAAGTTAAAACTTGCTCTGCTTTATCAACTAGATCAAGCATCTCCAATAACTGTTCTTCTTTACTTTTCAAAGCTTTTTGTGTAGAAATCTGTATGTCTGCCGAAAATCTCGAAAATCCAGTAAAGAATAACATCAGATTTTGATTTAGCTTTCTTTTACGTTCTGGCGATATTATTATGGGATTAACTGTGTATCCATTACTATTAAAGTTTATCCTATTAAACCCACCAAATGACGCTGCTATCTGATCTTGAACCCCTCCTGCCTCATCACACAAGACTCTCTCCAAGTATATAGCATCATCAGCCAGCTTTCGCTTATCCGCATATTTTCCTTTTAAAGCATAAAACGAATTCAACATACCTACAGCAAATGAACTGCTTGTCCCTAAACCGGAGCGTGCCGGAAGATCCGATTCGTACGTAAGGCGGATCTCATGCATATCTAAATATTTCATGGCCTCCCGTATTGCTGGATGTTCAATTTCTTCATATGAATTTACATACTCCATCCTTGAATATGTGAGGTGTGTTTTATACTCAAAAAACCTAGGTAAATGTCGAACTGTTACATAACAATATTTGTCAAAAGTTGTTGAAATAACAGAGCCACCATTTTTTTGGTAAAACTCCGGGAAATCAGTACCTCCACCAAAAAATGACATTCTAAACGGCGTTTTTGTTATAATCATAATTAAATTATCCCTTCTTATACAAGTATAAAAATCACATGAACAATATAACACAGATATTTATGAGCTGCAAGACGCCTATAAAAACACTACCTAAAATCTTCTCCAACACTTTCCCATACTGCGTCCATACTAAAGTACTTTTTCACAAAATCTTGCGTGTTAACCGACATTTTCTCCAGTAAATCATTTCGATGATACAATCTTAAAATTGACTGTGCAAATTCCCGCTCCCCATCTACAATTTCCATTACTTTAGATGCCCCAACAATACCTTCCGCTCCAATGGATGTAGTTACCAAAGGCATACCATTATACAAAGCTTCAATAACTTTTCCCTTGACCCCAGCTCCATAGCGTAAAGGAACTACGGCCATTTTACAATTTGAATAAATCCGATCAAGCTCTTCGTCTGATACAAATCCTGTAACAATTACATCATCATTAGCTAATGCCTTTACTTCATCCGTTGGATTAGAACCTACGATATAAAAAGGTATTTTCTCTTTTTCTCTAATTAATGGATACACCTGTGTTACAAACCATATCGCTGCATCAATATTAGGTCCATGTGCAAATCCACCAACAAACATTAACCCTTTTCTATCTTTAAAATTCAAGGTCAAATCTTTTTTAAATTCATCATAAGCGAAAATATTAAACGGCTTAACATGAATAGATGGATCAATTCCTTTAATATAGTCAACTTCCACATAAGATGGATAATAGGAAACATCAGCCTTTTTCATGATGTAAAATTCTTTCTCTTCCCAGCTTTCTGCCTCTTCTCTGATCTCCTCTTGATTAGTTAATTCATATTCCCTTCGCAAACGTAATGCTGCCAAATCACATCCATAATACATTATTTTAATATTTGTCTGATCTCTTAAAAAGTCAATATACTTAATCACTATATGCGGTCTTGTTACATATGCGAAATCTATAAATTCTTTGTTATTTCCTATCCATTCAAAAATATTCTGCGCGTACCATGTACCATAAAGCACTTCGACACCCAATTGCTCCAGCTGTGAAGTATATGGTTGCATTGGATAATAATTATCTCCTATAAATTTTACGTTGAATCCTTTTTGAAGAAACATTTTAATATATTGGTATGTTGTCCTGGAGCCAGCGTCCCGATCATACATCGGAACATAATGATCGATCACTAATATCGTTTTTTTATGATTACTTCTATCTCTTGCATAGAATAATGAATCCGGTCCTTCTGGCTGTCCTTCTAATTCTTTCTTCCATTTATTTCTAAATTTTACGCTGTTCTCAACCTGATATTGTTTGATCCCTTGGGACACATCTGTTCCATTTGATATTCCTTCGTAATGAGTAACTATAGATAAAGGCTGAAATACTACACGATACCCCAAATCACGCACCTGAAAAGCCAGATCAGAATCTTCACAATAAGCCGGAGCATACCTCTCATCAAAACCACCAATCTGCTGCCATAAATCTTTTTTAATCATTATTGAAGCTCCGGATATATAGTCCACATCTTTTACATAACAGTATTCCGGCTTATTCGGATCATCCATGCGCCCATAATTCCATCCACTGCCATCAGACCAAATGATCCCTCCTGCCTCTTGAAGTCTTCCATCCGGATATACTAATTTGGATCCTACCATACCAATCTTAGGGTCTGATTCTATTAAGTTTTTAAGAGAACTCAGCCAATTATCATTAACCTGTGTATCATTGTTTAAAAAAAGAATATATTTCCCTCTAGCTTTTTCAGCTGCATTATTACAATTTTTTAAAAACCCCAGATTTCTATTATTTCGAATTATAGTAATATTTTCCGTTAACTTTTTAAGATGTTTCGTAGCATCTGATGAAACATCATCTGCTATAATAACTTCATAAGTTACGTCTCTTGTATTTTCAATAATTGAGTGTAAGCAGTTATACGTATATGTCACCTGATTATATACGGGAATGATTATGGATACCAGCGGATTTTCTTCATACTTGAAAATCGCTTTGCCTTTTTCTAAATAGCCCCTGCCTATTAAAATATCACCTAATATTCTATTTTTAGAATCGCTACTGGCGTTTATAAAATTGATAGGATGAATTAGCGCATGTTTACAATATCCCAAAATCTTTCTACGCCTAGAATCTCTAGGAAATATCTTGGATAAAACTTTTTTAGGTAACTTGGCTATTTTATAAAATAAACTGTTCTGTATTTTTTGTGTATATAATTCTAAATCACAAATATATCTATCTTTATTTTGTATTAGTAATGTTTGATCATCGATTATCCGCTCTTTGCTATGAACCAAATCGTTTAAAAAAGCGATATCATTATCTCTTTTTTCAATCTCTTGCTCCTTAATCTCTCTAATCTTTTTAAGTTGTTCTTTTTGTTCTTTTTCCATACTTTTAATCTTTTGGTGTAATTCATTCGTATATATAGCGGATGATGCCTGCTCTTTATGGGCTATATCTAATTGATTATAACAATTCTTAACTTCTGATCTTAAAACTTCTATTTCTTCATCCAACTTATGAAGATGTTCATTTCTTTCTTCTTCTTCATTCTGCAGTTGAATAATACGACTTCTAGATCTTAAAGCCTCTTCCTCATAACTGGTCAACTCATCTAAAGTTTCTGTTTCTTTAATATAATTACTTGTATAAATCCATTCCAAATTATTTCCATGTACATATTTTTGGAAATTTGTTTCCATACTATCAAAAAAATCCACGGTATAGATTTCAAATTTATTTAAAAATTGTTCTCTCGTACAATATTTTTTAATTTTATAACTATATCTATTATAAAAATAAGTTAAACATCTATATACCAAAAAATCAATGGGCACGGGGAACTTGAAGACCCATTCATAATCCAAACAGTAGCTATCTCCCTTTATTTCTATAATATTATCAAATAACATGTCTATATTTGCTACTGTAACAGCTTTACCGTTATAGTTGTAATTAGTGCCAAACATATTCACATACTCTTCACTAACATAAAAATCAGTAATATAACTTGACGAAATCTGAAAAATGTCATCTATTTTTCTTTTAATTTCCGCAATTAAACTCTCTAAATCATCTAGATGTACCTGTAATTCTTGTTCCAATGTTTTACCACTTACATAATTGAAAGAAGCTACATTATTATTTATTTGAGGTTTTAAGAATTTAATTTTAGTATAAACAGGTTCTAAAATTTCAAAATTTGATTGTAATTCATTAATATGTTTATATGCTTCCTGATTTAGAGGCCTTTTTTCTACTACAAAACCATTTTCATCCTGACATATAGCCGTACTTATCTGAAACTTTTTTCTTCTTGTTTTATTATATTTTATAAACAATGTTTTTCTCATGATAACCTCCTGCTATATTCCAGCAATTACTAAAAATGAATTTGAAAAAAATTCAAACTGCTGGCTTTGGCATAAGCCGTCAAAAGCCGCTCCTTCATCAAACAGAAGAAATCTTTTCCTATCATAAGATAGTGATATATTTCTCAGATCCCCTGGTTTCGGAAGATAAGTTGACGAATAGATAGCAGATGGCAATTTATAATCCGGCACGGGGTAATAAAACTGTGTTTTACTAAATCCCGCTTCCTGCAACAAATTTTCCAATTCAGTTTTAGAAAACGTACGAACATTATTGGAATGATAATTTTCAATCCCATCGAACGTAATTCCGGTATGATCCTCTGCTGCTCCAGACCAATATTTTAATCCATATTTATTTTCAATAGCGATAATTAGTTGTCCTTGCGGTTTCAGATACTTTTTCACCCGCACCAGCATATCATGAAAAGGGAATTCTGATTGGATATAACTGGATGCATACTCCAAAACACCGATAAGTGTTATATAATCGAATTTCTCTTTTATCTCAACATCTTCAAAATTACCAACCATTATCTCAAGATTACCATAATCTCCATTTCGTAACACATTAATTTCTGATCGGCGTTTGGATAATTCTATAGCTGTTACTTTCTTTACTTTTCTACAGAACAGACCAGTCAAAGCACCACACCCAGCCCCTATTTCTAACAGACTAGTGTCTGGTCCAAATTCATACCAATCCAGCAAATTTTCTCTGATATCAGATAAATGATATAGAATAGGCCAGCGTTTATCACTTTTTAATATTTCCGGAATCTTCTCTTTATCCTTACAAATATTCAATAACTCGTCTTCTATGTCTCCATCCGAGTATTGATCCTGACCTCCGTAATATTTTAAATTTAATATCGTATGTTCCATATCGTTATCCTCACTCACCGCAATTTATTTCTATTTGAGAATACATATCATAAATACCAATCGTATTATTTTCAGATATCACAGTTATATAGGTAACATCATATAATCTATGAAATACCGATAACTCGCCGTTTTCATACCCTGTACATCCCAACGAAAGCAAATATTCACCACCTTGCAAGCTCTCAATCTGCTTAAAAGTAATGGTATATATTTTGCCCGCTTCACCTACCTCAATACCTGTATCCGATATTAACGTATTTGTACCCGTTAATTCCATTCCTTTTTTATCCTTTATGGTAAAGGCAAAGATTGGATTCGTAACATTTTCTTTAAATTTCACTCGCATTTTGATAGAGAAGTCTTTTCCCTTTAACAACAAATTAGAAACTTGATTCTTATGATCAAAAATTCCATAATCTGTGATTTCTGCTCTACCGTCACCATAAACTAAACGTTGCGGGTTATCTGCTAACTTTTCTTTCCAAACCACATTATACTGAGTATGGTTTTTCTTTTCCTCTATTATAGTATTTTCTTCTTCTGTATCCTCGAACTGATTAGCCAATATTTTTTTATACGAATCAACTACTTGACTTGGCTTACCTTCTTCAATAAATTTACCTTTGTTTAATAGGACAGCTTTGTCACAATATTTAATTATATTACTCATGTCGTGAGTCACTAATAGAATTGTTGTACCTTTTTCTTTTATTTCATTGATACGTTTATAACACTTCGTTTGAAAAAATACGTCCCCAACAGACAGCGCTTCATCCACGATAAGTATCTCAGGATCAACATTTATAGCGAGTGCGAAGGCCAATCTTACAAACATACCACTTGAATAAGTCTTAACTGGCTGGTATACAAATTCTCCAATGTCAGCAAAATTTAAAATTTCTTCCAGCTTTTGATCCATCTCTTCTTTAGAATATCCTAACATTGTTCCATTCATATATATATTTTCTATGCCGGTATAATCCATATTGAAGCCGGCCCCCAGCTCCAATAATGCTGATATTTTTCCCTGTATATTGACTGTACCTGATGTTGGCGTTAATACACCAGTAATTATTTTTAAAATAGTCGATTTACCTGATCCATTAGTACCGATAATCCCTACCGTTTCTCCCTTATTGACATTAAAACTGATATTGTCTAAAGCAAAAAACTTTTTGTGATATTGCTTATGCATAGGTGATAATGATTCTTTTAGCCGCTCAATAGGACGGTCATAAAGCCTATATATCTTTGTAAGATCTTTTACCTCTATCGCATGCATATATAAACCCTCCTAAAGAACATCTGCAAAATGAGGCTTCAACCTCTTAAACAATTTCAAACCAACTAAAAATATTATACCTGTAATTACCCAAAAATATAATGTAAGTAAAGGACGATTCCAAAACCCAACATGTGTAATAAAACTATCTCTATAACCTTCTACTATATAATATACCGGATTTAATTTGATCAACCATAAAAATTTCTCCGGCATCATACTATAATGCCACATAATCGGCGCTAACCACATTCCAAACTGGAGTGCTATATTCACAATTTGACTCATATCTTTAAAAAATACATTTATAGAAGAAGTAATAAATGAGAGTCCTACTACTAGTGCAAAAGTACAAAAAGAATAATAAATGCATTGAAGCCAATAAATAGACGGCATCTCTCCATAGAGCAAATATACACCAAAAAGTATATATATAAAAATAGCATGAACAAAGATACATGATACAATCTTAACCATTGGCAATATACTTACTTTAAAAACCACTTTTTTCACTAAATAATTATAATCATACAGACTGTTTGTCGCTGCCCCTAATGCTTCATTGAAAAAAAACCAAGGGACAATACCTGGTATCAACCATAACACATACGGCATATTTACTGGGGGCGCAGCCTTAAATCCAACTTGAAAAACGAAATAATAAATAAGCACAGTTACAATAGGCTGCACAAACATCCAAAATATACCAAAATATGATCCGACAAACCTCTTTTTAAAATCAGATTTCGCTAATGACAACACCAAATTATGTTTGGATAACACATCTAAAATACTATTTAAAAATTTCATTATTTCCTCCAGTTCAACATCAATTCAGTTTCAATTGTTTGATGCCTCCCCAATTGCGATCCTTTTCTGATATGATTAATTCTACTTTATCATCTAGCGGCCAATCAATGCCTATATCAGGATCGTCCCAAGCTAACCCGCCCTCATCATCAGGATGGTAAAAATCAGTACATTTGTAAGCAAATTCTGCAATCTCTGATAAAACATAAAACCCATGTGCAAAGTTTTTCGGAATATAAAACTGCTTTTTATTTTGAGCGGATAATATTACTCCATACCACTTGCCAAACGTTTTCGATCCCTTTCTCAAATCTACTGCAACATCGAAAACTTCTCCCTGTATAATACGCACAAGTTTATCCTGGGGGAAATTTTTCTGGAAATGCAAACCTCGAAGAACCCCTTTTTTCGACATCGATTGATTATCTTGAACAAATTCCATATTGATTCCAGCCGCAGCATAGTCTTTGTAATTATAAGTTTCCATAAAATAGCCACGTTCATCGCCAAATACTTTCGGTTCAATTATCTTTAATCCTTCAATCTCACATGTTTTTAGACTTATCTGACCCATATTTCTTATCTCCCTATAAACCATTTGATATTTCTAATAAATACTGTCCGTATTGAGTTTTAAGATATGGCTGTGCTAAATTTATTAATTGTTCTTTATCAATAAATTGTCTGCGATATGCTATTTCCTCAATACACGAAATATACAGTCCCTGCCTTTTTTGAAATGCCGATACAAAATCAGCTGCATCTAATAAAGAATCATAATTTCCGGTATCCAACCAAGCGAATCCCCTGCCTAACGTTTCAACCAACAATTCTTCTCGCCTTAAATACTCATTATTAACACTGGTAATTTCAATCTCCCCCCTGGCGGAAGGCTTTACATTTTTAGCAATATCAACAACTTGATTATCATAAAAATATAAACCAGGAACTGCATAATTTGACTTAGGGTTCTCAGGTTTTTCTTCTATTGAAAGAGCTTTGCCATTATCGTCAAACTCAACTACACCATATTCTCTTGGATCTCTAACATAATATCCAAATATAGTAGCTCCTTTCTTTCTGGATGCCGCACGGCGCAGGATTGTTGAAAAGCTTTGTCCATAAAATATATTATCCCCTAAAATTAATGCTACACTATCTTCACCAATAAACTTTTCACCAATAATAAATGCATCAGCAAGACCACGCGGGACATCTTGAACTGCATATTCCAAATACAATCCTAATTGTGATCCATCTCCTAACAGCTCCTTAAAGACTGGAAGATCTCTTGGCGTCGATATTATTAATATCTCTCTAATATCTGCCAGCATCAATATAGAGAGAGGATAATAAATCATAGGTTTATCATAAACAGGCATAATTTGTTTAGATATTGCTTTTGTTAAAGGATAAAGCCTCGTACCTGATCCACCGGCTAAAATAATTCCTTTCATTTTACTACCTCCTAAAATACACAAACTAGCAGTATCCTTGGATACTGCTATGTCTATTATTTATACATTTCTTCGTAATATTTTTGATAGTCTCCGTTGGTAATATTACTCATCCAATCTTCATGATCCAGATACCATCTTATAGTCTGCTTAATTCCCTCTTTAAACATCGTCTCCGGAAACCAGCCAATATCCTTTTTAATTTTATCTGGAGCAATCGCATATCTGCGATCATGGCCTTTACGATCTGAAATATACGTGATCAAATCCTTAGATATCAATTTTCTCCTTTGATCATTTTCCGGTAATACATCCAGAAGTGTATCAAGTATTATTTCCACAATCTCTATATTCTGCTTTTCATTATGTCCCCCAATATTATAAGTCTCTCCTAGTTTTCCTAATTCTTGCACCATATCAATCGCTTTTGCGTGATCTTCCACATATAGCCAATCTCTTACATTTTTTCCGTCTCCATATATTGGTAACTGCTTCCCTTGCAAAGCATTGTTAATCATTAAGGGAATCAATTTTTCTGGAAATTGATAAGGTCCATAATTATTGCTGCAATTTGTAATATTAGCCGGAAAATTATAAGTATCTACATAAGACTTCACCAAGAAATCCGAAGATGCTTTACTGGCTGAGTAGGGGCTATGAGGATCATATGCTGTAGTTTCGTAAAAATATCCTCCCTCATCGCTTAAGGAACCATATACTTCATCCGTAGATACATGCAAGAACTTTTTATCTGATTTATAACTTCCGTCACTATTCTCCCATGAACATTTTGCCGCATTCAGCATTACTAACGTACCAAGAACATTCGTTTTTACGAATATATCCGGATTGCGAATGCTTCTGTCAACATGACTTTCCGCTGCAAAATGCACTACTCTATCAATGTCATTATTATCAAATATCTCTTGTATTTTATTACTGTCGCATATATCAGCTTTGATAAAAACATAATTTGATCTGTTCTCAATTTCTTTTAAGTTTTCTAGATTCCCAGCATAAGTTAGGGCATCCACATTAATTATCTTGATTTGGTCCCCATATTTCCTAAACATATAATGAATATAGTTGGAGCCAATAAAACCAGCTCCCCCGGTAACAAGATATGTTCTCATTGACAATTTCCTCCAATTACTTTTTAATTTTTAGCATGATTCTATTCATTATAGCATTGTTTACCAGAATTTACAAATGCATATTTTTTCACCACTTTCAAGCGCATACCAATAGTTTGTAATAATTTTTTATTTCCTTTACAAACCTGTTTCGTACAGACACTTATATACTTCATAATTTTCCGTTTCACCAATCCATTGATAACCTAACTTTTCAACGTAACTATTACTAAACCACCATTTATTTCTAATGAAATATTCTATTCCTCTCTTCTGCATATCGTGTCTGATTTTATCTATATTATATTCATAATTTATATTACCTATTATCAAATATGATTGATCAGCCTCAGCTGCATCTAGATATACTTTATCATTCACATCAAAATATCGTAATCCACGGCATTCCCCACGATCCATGGCAGATCTAATGGAAGCATCGTATTGCCTTATTACCGGTACCAATGATAAATCATATAAAACAAGTGGCATTTGATTTTCAGGACTATCTGCGTGTATCATTTCAGATATTTCAATTGCTTCATTACTAATTTTATATATATTATCGGCCTTACTGTCTACTGGGAATCTCACTCCTAAAACAAACAGAATGAATACTACAAGCACACTGCAGGCAAGCTTTTCCCAACCATATTTTAGTTTACTTAAAATGTCTGTGATACAGCAAGCCAAAATAAAAGCTACCGGTATCAGCCAATAAAAACGATAATATCGGTCAGACCAAGACATCTTTAACACTATCCAATACATGATAATTGGGTTTAAAACGGTAAGCAGAGTGATTATGATAGGATATACCATTATCTTTTTCCAAAATTGATCTTTTGTCTTCAATATATATATTTCTGACAATAATATTAGTAACGGAAAAACAAAGCCCGGCCAATAGTCACAAAAAACTTTTGCAAAAAATGATATTCCGTAATCAGAGATATAATAAGAATTCATTGCTTATCCCCTTTTCAAAATTACGATGGAAATAAAAAAAATGGATGGCAAAATACAGAAAATGTATGATTTTATTAATCTGAAATCTTTAACAATAAGAGGTACAACGCCTACCGTCAACAGTACAGGAACTAGAAAGACTCCCGTTTGAGATAAACATAATGCAAAGATACTTGACACAGAGAGCAATACCCAATTTTTTTTATCCTGTTCGTGTTTGTAAAGTTTTGTTAGAGTCAATAGTACAACCATCAATCCTACATTAGAAAGCATAGACTTTGGTTCCCCGGCACGAAAAAACAAAAATGTGGCTGGAGTGTATTTGGTATACATTCCCAAATTTATTAAAAACAAAAATGCAATTGCCACAACTGTTTTTTTTCTGTCCTTTTTAAACAATTCCAAAGCAATTGCATATGCGCAAAAATTGTATAACAACACTTCAACCGCAGCAAGCACCTTATTCACATAGACGAGCGCATGCATATTCGTCAGCTTACATATAACGGCTGAATGCATCTCTAAACCAAAAAAAGCATCTAACCAATCAAAAGGTGTCGGTTCACCGGTATAAGGATTTACTCTATTTAATACATCTGTAAAAAGAGCTGTTGTAACTCTGCCCGTATACGTACTGCTGTCCCACAGACTACCATATATACCGTTAAAAAGTACATATAACAACTGAATTATAATAATTATGCTAAAACAAACAACCCATATCCAATTTTCTTTAATAAATCTTTTTATAACCTTAACATCCATCAAATGTTTCTTATTGATAATTGTAAGTATAAGCATAATAAGCAATAATACTACTGCGTACACATTGGCCAACATGCTTAACTTGACATTCAAAAATTCAAACGGAATATTTATCAAACTGAAAATCAAAATACTTGCTGCATAACCTATGATAAACTGAATGCTAACGAATCTGCTTAATCCCAATGTAATTGAAATTAATCTGCCCAATATGAGATATACAGAACAGCTCAATATACCCACTAAGATTATACCAAACCAAGAATTCATATTGATTTCCTCCGTTTTCGCTCATAACCCATAATACTCCTTAAACCACTCGACAAATTTTGCAAGACCGATCTCAATAGATGTACTGGGTTTAAAATCAAAATCACGCATCAGCTCAGTTACATCAGCATATGTCTGGTATACATCTCCTGGCTGCATGGGAAGAAATTGTTTTTCAGCTTTTCTTCCTAAGCACTTCTCCAATGTCTGTATAAAATACATTAAACTTTCAGGCTTGTTGTTACCAATATTATAGACTTTATATCGTGCACCTGTCTCCATTTCTGCCGGAGGATTACTTAGAATATTCTCAACACCTAATACGATGTCATCGATAAAAGTAAAATCACGCATCATATCCCCGTTATTATAGACCTGGATAGGTTCACCGTTCATTATTTTCTTTGCAAATTTAAAATATGCCATATCAGGTCTTCCAAAAGGACCATATACAGTAAAAAATCTTAAGCCTGTTGCTGGGATTTTATACAGCTTACTATAGCAGTGGGCCATTAACTCGTTGGATTTTTTTGTCGCAGCATAAAGGCTAACCGGATAGTCCACCATGTCCTCCGTAGAAAATGGTACTTTTTTATTTGCTCCATAAACAGAACTCGATGATGCAAACACCAAATGTTCTACCGGATATTTTCTGCAGCATTCTAATATATTATAGAATCCAATAACATTTGATTGCATATATGCATCTGGATTATCTATACTATATCGAACTCCAGCCTGCGCCCCAAGATTCACAACAATGTCAGGTCGTTCTTCCGAGAATATAAAGTTTAATCTTTCTTTATCGGATAAGTCATCCTTATAAAATTTATAGTTATCGTGATTCCTAAGAATCTTAAGTCTATCCATCTTAAGCTTGACTTCATAGTAATCATTTAGGTTATCAAGTCCGATAACATGACACCCTTTATTTAACAAACTTTTACTTAGATGAAAACCTATAAACCCGGCCCCGCCGGTAATAAACACTTTTTGGGATTTATCCAATTCCTTTTTATTAGATTCCATATTTTTCTCCTACCTTCCAATAGAATAATACTCTACTCCAGCTTTTTCCATATCTTTCGAGGGATAAATATTTCTTCCATCATATACCAAAGCCGTACGCATCCAATTTTTATATTCCATCGGCTGAACGTTCTTAATTTCAGCCCATTCTGTAAATATAAAGCATACATTCGCATCTGTCAAAGCCTCTTGAGGGTTATTAACATATGTTATATGCTCCGGATATCTTTTTCTGAAATTCTCTATTCCAACGGGATCATAGGCATAAATTTTTGCACCTGCCTCTAATAGAAGAGGTATATTTTCTAATGAAGGAGCTTCTCTCAAATCATCTGTACCCGGTTTAAAAGTCAGGCCCAAAACCGCCACCTTTAAACCGCTAAATGTTATTAAGCGATTGGAGGCCTTTCTAAACAATACTGTTTTTTGCTTCTTATTTACTTCGATAGCAGCCTTTACAGTTTTAAGTTCATATCCATGCTGTCTGGCTAAATATTCGAGTGCTTTGGTATCTTTTGGAAAACAACTTCCTCCAAAACCAATTCCAGCGTTTAGAAATCGATTTCCAATCCTGTCATCAAATGACATCCCTTTAGCAACATCTTCTATATCGGCACCAACCATTTCGCAAAGGTTAGCAATGTCATTCATATATGAAATTTTAAGTGCTAAAAAATCGTTGCTGGCATATTTTATCATTTCTGCGCTACGCCTTTTAACAGATACAATCGGCAGATGAAATGGCTCATATATCTTCAACATCTTGTCTTCTGCTTCTTTACTTTCAGTCCCAATAATCACGCGGGCTGCATGCAATGTGTCGTGCACAGCAGTTCCTTGTGCCAAAAATTCAGGATTACTGGCGACCTCAATTTTTACATCATGTACAATAAAATCTTTTATAAATTGTTCCACTTTATCGTTGGTTCCTACTGGTACAGTCGATTTAACGACAACCAGACAATCATTCTCTACATTTTCAGCTATTTGACGGGCAACAGTTGCTATATACGACAAATTAGCTGAGCCATCTGCCTGCTCAGGTGTCCCTACTCCTATGAATATTGCTTCTGCATTCCGATAGGCATTCGCATAATCTGTAGTATAATGCAGTCTTCCCTCTACATAATTTTTTTTCATTAACTCTTCCAAATCCCGTTCATAGATTGGGCTTCTGCCAGACTTCATAGATTCAATTTTCATTTCATCCACATCAACACAAGTAACTTCATGCCCAACCTCTGCAAAACATACTCCTGCCACCAGACCTACATAGCCGGTTCCTGCTACTGCTATTTTCATAATTATAGCCTCCCGTATTTTATCTATTATTATTTGTCTTTAATTCTTATAATTTTCAGAATCTAACTGTATCTTATAAATATCATAAGTCATATTTTTACCCAATTGATTCAATTCATCCTGATATACTTGTTGGTACTCATCCGTAAATTCATTTCTCTTAATCACTATATACTTAACAGAAGTATTTTTAATGGCTTTCTTTTTTTCATTAACAGTATAAACATTCCCACCTTTACACATATCAGCCAGCACAGGAAACTCTTCCGTTTTATACCCAGAATTTTGCCTTGAATCCGTTAATTTAAATGATTCATAGTAACTCTCGAGTAAAATTATTGCTGGATTATATAAACGCGCCTTTTCCAGGAAAGTGTAATCCCCCATCACATATGGGTTTTGTTCCCCTTCCATGTTGGCATCCTTTACAACAATATTTACAGTTTCGATCAGGTCCTCATTAATTTGATATAAATTGTTATAACTAGGAAAATATTGATAGAACTGCTTCGGAGAATACAGTACCGATATATAAATTACGCCTGCTATCCCCAATATCCAAACGATTATATTTTTTTTACTTTCCCAAATCTTCTCAGCGCAAAATATAGCAATTAGAATTACCATACACATCATCCAGCTAAACCTAAAAATACCACTTCTTAAACTTCCTACACCGGCCCATAGAACCCCGGCAATATCATTAAAAAACAGTAGTATCCATAACAACATACCTGTTTGTACAAGATTCCACCTATTCTTTTTCATATAATATAATAAAATACATAAATAAATAATAAACCATGGATATGTACCCTGTACATTTCGGAATATATCTACTGCAAACCCAAAATTCTCCATATACCCTCTCCCTTTCAATATAAATTCGTTATAAGTATATTTTGGGTCCGTTAAAATAGTAAACCAATAACCATATACCAAACACGATACTACCTGGAAGCATTGCGCAAATAGCAGGTTTTATAATATCACGAAACGATTTTTTCGTTATCATATATGCTAATATCCATATTACCATGGAAATAGGTACTAGTATCATAGAACTTGGTGATATAGCAGCTGAGCATGCACTTATCCAAAATAAATAAGTCCATCCTATTTGTTTCTCCTTTTTGAGTAATACTATTCCAAAAAGGATTAAAGGCATAAGTATATTAGATGCAACATTCTTCCCCATATAACTTCTCCCAAGCAGATAAATGGAAGTATTCCAACTTGAGGCCCACAAAAGATTGATAATACATGTACAAACAATTACAATATAACATTTTATTTTTTCATTTTTATCAGGAAAAAACAACTTTGCAAACTGCCAATATATAATATTAGTAAGAATAATATGAAAACTACCCTCTATATAACGTAATTCAATTAATGGATGTAAAGAAAAAATCTGCGAAATAACGGAACTATTTACTAATGAAGTATTAAACATACGCTTTATTTCTAATACCTCTAATAGCTTGCCCGTTAAGTAATCAAATCTATTTATACTGTCTGTATAAACAGATGTTACTACATAACCTACATACGTTGGAGAATCGTAATCTGTCCAATGATATATGGAAAATACAACTTCTAACAAAATCACAATAATAACTACTATTATCCATCGCCATTCTTTTATTAAACCAATATTATAAAATGACTTATTTTTCAACCTACACTTTTTAAAGAAACAAAGAAACAGAATAACTGATGTTATTACCATCCATATTCTGCTAACAATATGAAGCGGTACTCTTACGAATATAAATGGGAGCATTAGAATAAAAAAAACTGAATGATATACCATAAAACCTATTAATGTCTTCTCTTTGATAGTATGTTCAATATTATATTTTTTTGGTATAAACAATTCTCCAAAAGAATAACAAACTACGGCATACCATAATAACGCTCCTATAGACCGCATTATTGTAAAAATATCGATCATGATTTTTTCTCTTTCATTATAATAACATTGTTTTAAGTAACCGATTTTGCATCTCCTAACGTATCTTATTTTTAAACCATTTAGTTAACTTTCTTCTATAATTTATAACTTCCACTAATATCCATTTAATTTGCATCCAATAAAATAATTTTGTTAGATTTTTGATGTCTGATCCAAACTTATGCCTGCGTAGTCGTTTGTCAAGTTCATTCAAATCTGAAGTGCTAACTTTTTCATTTCCACAATCATTCATCCCACATAAAATATCCATTTTTTTATTTAATGAATATACTTTAGCAAACCGATATTGTTGCTTCACTAATTTTATCTGCTGACTCTTTGATACTCTTTCTAATACAGTATCTAAGCAGTCAAAAAGAGCTTCATAATGTTTCATAATTTGTCTGCCAATCTCGGTACGAATAATAACGCTGCAAGAGGAACCGTCTCCACTTTTTGTATTGTTATCGCCCACAGATATATCTGCCAATACATTTAATCGGTCAAAGCAATAAATACATTTTTCCATTGTTAAATATGGCTTAACCAACATTTTCTTCCCGGGGTTAATCACCTTCCTTCTTCCTTTATTTCCCTCAAGACATATAGTTCCATAAAAATAATGCCTACTGTCTGATTTTTCCCGATATCGCAATTCTTTTAATGGTTCTTTAAGCATTCTAGCAAAATATTCCCAGCTGTTATAATTCAGTACCGAATTACAAAATAATCCGATTATAAAATAATTTTTCCTATTAAGTTTATTCTCAATTACCAATTTACAAAAACTTTCTACTATGCATCCTGTACCAACTATAATAACCTTTTCGTTAGGGTTTTCTATACAAAATCTTACCATTGCGGCTTGTGATACCGGTATGTATCTACTCTTAAAAGTATTAGTAAATACATCTCCTTTTTGATATGCCTTTACACTAATTTGCTGTTCATAATTATAAGTATCTACCAAAAAGGCTATTTGATATTTCTCATCCTGTAATAATTTCTCTACCAGTGTAGTAACTACTCCGCCACTAGTCGCTTTTTTTAACACTTCTTTATCTTTAGCCGCACAGTTTATAACCGCATGGTAATTTCCATGAAAAACATCAACCATTTCTTTTTCATATATGGTCTTGTATATTTCCTGTAAGTTTATCCCCTTACCTGGGCATATAGAAAAACACTTTCCGCAATTAACACATATATCTCTATTGATTTGGGGTATATATTGTCCTTGTTTGTTACGTATCATATCAATACAAGAAAGAGGACAAACTCCCTGACACATACCGCAGGATATACATAATTCTTCCGGCACCTTTTGTACTGTATCCATTAATACCTCCCTCAACTCATTAAATTGTATATTTTTTCTATTCTTTTTATTTCATTTTTATGGGAATATCCCATCTGCTCCACTCTCGCCGCATAACTTTTTCTCTTATCAATTGTACAGTCTTTTTCTAATAACTTTTTTGCCCATTCTTCCGCTGTTTTGTTTAGAGAGATCCTCTCAGTTGTCGGGAATAGTACTACCTCGGGTGTAATAACATCTGAAATACAACATGGTAATCCAGCCGTTTGAGCTTCTAACACTACATTAGGAAAACCTTCGTACATAGACGGAAATAACAATACATCCAAAGCAGAATAAATGTCCTGTACATCATCCCGCCTTCCCGTAAAAATCACATTATCATACACTTTCAAATGTTTTGCATATTCCTTGCAATTTTCAAGCTGAGGCCCTTCGCCTACCAGAATCAACCTGCTTTTTGGCCTTTTGTCACATATAACCCGAAAAATTTCCAACACAAATTTCTGATTTTTTACCGGAAGGAATATGCCAATATTTCCTATTAATAACTCTTTTCCAATATTCCATTCGTGCCGGATTCGGTCTCTTTTTTTATCTTGATACGAAAAGTTTGATATATCGATACCATTATGGATAATTTGATAATTATTTTTTTTAAATAGCCATTCTCCGGCCTCTCTAGAAACTGCAAGTCGAAATATATCTTTTGTATCTGGTAGCAAAAATTGGTTTATTCTATGCAGTAATAATGTAATCGCCCTTTCTTGATTTCCTGCATTTCTGCTGTGTAAAAGCACTTTGCATCCGTGACGCAATGCTGCATATATCGGTTCTACATAGCTTAGCGTATTTACATTAAAATGAAGTATGTCGAACTTTTTCTCTCTAAACAATTGATCCAGTTCTCTTCTATTTTTATTTATTCCCTTACGTCTAGGCGTTATTTTACAGAATTCTCCAAATTTTTGAAATTCTTCTTGCATGCATGGTCTTTGTTCGTTTTCGTCAATATAATAAATACGATATAAGCTGTTATCTAGATTTTGACTTATTCTTAAGATGTAGTTTTCAATCCCACCACGGTTTTGGCTAATTCCATAATAAATAATATTTTTCATATATCTACTCTACTTTTCTTCCTGAAGCTTTAGTTTATTATCCATCCACTCACAAAAACGGCCAACAAATTTTCTATTTAACAGTATCTTCTCCATACCCTTACTTCTAATACTTTCAATAAGAATACCTGCTATAAAAATAAAGATTGTACTGCCAATAAGAGCTATACTAAAGAGCCCCCCTGAATCCAACACCTTATCACTAAATAATACTTTATCATACAAAATCTTCTTGATCCATAAATTTGAATGTAATAAATAAACTCCTAACGTCATTTTACCGAAATAGTTTACGACTTTATTTGGTTTTATTTCCAGATTAACAAAATATAAGAATAATGCAATAGAGCAGACTAAAAGTGGCAAAACATTTCTTCGCGTAAAATAGCTGGCATAATCAAACAGTGCATCATGTCCATTAAAGATTTGTGCAAAAACATCATTAGCAGCACCCACCAGAAAATAAACTCCTAAAAATATCCATAAATAGAAGCTTTTGTTCTTAAAAATATTAAAACCATGTAATTTAATATAGGCACCTACCAAATACAAAAACAATAACCATGTAAATTCACTTGTCCACGGATCCCCATACGGGATAAATGTCGGAAGTACAGACATTATGAAGGCGGTGACCAATAATAGTATCTTAAAGTTTTTTTTACTTATTTTCATAACAAAGCGATTTAAGAATGGTACAAATAACATTACGCCTATATACGCAGTAATAAACCAATAAGCACTCCTGCTAACCGGAAATACGCTTGCCAGTATATCATCCATATTATATGTTCCGAGACCAAATGCCATGAAAATTGCAGCTATAATCCATGAATAACTCCATACATCAGTAAGAATACTGATAAAGCGCTTTGTCTTATACTCGGTACTCCCACCCCCGAGAAAGTATCCACTAATCAACATAAACAGATTAATACCAAGACTTCCTCCAGCAACAAAAAAGCCCGATTCCATTTGCACTATTCCAGTAGAGAATTTCCAGCCGCCGCCATTCCACACATAGTGATGAGCAACTATAAATAGCATGGCTATAATTCGTAACAATTCCATATTAGACTGTCGAATCCTTTTTGTCTCCATTTTCCTTATCCCCTTTTCACTAGTCTTCTAATCTCACGCGTTCCTCGCGTAAAAACTTCCGGTGCCGACACGCCGACTAGTTTAAAAACCTCTCTAGGCCATTTCCACCCATTATAAGCTAATTGCGTAAACAGATTCGCACACAAAAATCCTGCCAAACCAAAGCCAAGTTTAAAAGCTATTAGCTCTGTACCCAACATAACTATACTTGAAATAGCATAAGCACGGGCATATGGCTGTTCATTTCCCAATGCAATGATATCAGTAGCTCTTTGATGATTAACATATATAAATTGATATAAACATATAAGTATGGTAAACCCTACCGGTAAAAGTGCGGTCTGAGAATGAATGATTGCCAAGGCTCCCGGAAGTATCCATACAATTCCAACAGATCCAAGTAAAAATATTGCCCACATCGATAACGTTATAAATGCATACATATTTTTGAATGTCTCTTTATGCGGAGATATTCTTAATTCATTCATTTTGGGTTTAAATGTACTAAATGGAATATTCGCCAAACTCACGACCACATTAATCAACTGAATTGTTAATCCATAACTTGCAGTATACTGCAAAGGCATCAAAGCGGAACAAATCAATGTTGTTCCTTGTCCTTGCACATAATTAGCTATCACGACCGCCCCAAGCTGTTTCGAATTATGAATAAATGCTTTTTCAATACTGTAATTATCAATCTTCTTCCGATTACTTTTTTCTAATTTATAAGTATTATGATCTTCTTTTATAACATCTCTCACATATTTTATAACCAGAATTCTGGTTATAATAACTGAAACTACATTTCCTATTGCAATACCCAAAATCCCCCAGCCGCATAGCACTAAAATCACTTTAACAAATACATATACTATCGTATTACTAATAGAAATAATATTCACTTCTTGTATATGCCCTACTCCCTTCAAGAAGCTGGAATAATAAGTGAAATATATCTTAATTGCAACTCCAATAGAGAATAGTACCCACGCAAATAAGATCATATAACGATTCTCTAAGTCTCGCGAAAGATATGCAATATATAGACTTCCCAGTATTAAAATGCCAAAAGCCACCCATGCCAGTTTACGATAGATATTACGGGCCACAAAAAAAACTCGAAATACTAAAGTATAATTACTTGTATTTTGTTTGTTTATATTAGGTGTGCCTGATAACGGAATATTCTCCGCACCACAATACGCATAAGTAGTATAACGAGCTACCAGAGTGGAGAATCCCGTATCAATAAGCATAACCAATGCCTGAATAGAAAGAAATACACTCCATAATGCATATTCCTCTGATGATACTTTATTTAAAACAAATGGAAGTACAATTACATTAGATACAGCAGTTAGAAAATAATTTATATAACTATAAATTGCGTCTTTCTTTCCTATGTTAATCATTTTTGATTCCTTCTATTGGGTTCAATAAATCTCGTTTAAATATTTGTAACCTCATCATTTTTATCTTTAATAAGATGTATAACTTTCGAAGGTTTTTCTTATTGCTTCCCCAACAAATCTTTTTTATTTTTTCATCTAACTCTTGTTTTATTTTTTCATATTCCTCTTGTTTCGTAATTAAGCTCTGTCTGTCCGGATATAGATCCACTTTTTTTTCAGATGCATAAATCTCGGCATATTTCTTATGTTTTCGCCTGTCTTTTAGTGTTCCCTTTCGGCATAACTTTTCCGGTTGGATTTTTTCAATCTGATATCTTTCTTTCGGAAATAACTTCAGAATATTCTCTCCTGCTTCTGTCCTTACTACAACTGAAGTAGAATCTCCATCTGCCGATGCAGTGTTATTATCACCAAATGCAATATCTGCAAAAATTGCCATCAAATCAGTACAATAAAGACAACGTTCTTGCAACATATACTCTTTTAAATATCCCTTCTGTATAAAATGTAAATATCTGCTATCGCCATTCCTATAAACAAGTTTCATGTTTCCATATTTATAGATCCCATTTTCCTTAGATCTAAACTTACATTGTATTAACTTTTCTTTACTGAAAAGCTTCAAATAATCATATGAATTATAATTTAAACTCATAGAGCAAAACAATCCTAAAATGAGATAGTTATTATGTTTTAATTTATAACGTTCAATTACTCTCCTGATTCCAGCAATTACACACCCAGTCCCCACTATAATTACCTTTTTTTCTCTATTTTTTAATATATAATTGATCATTTGGGTATGAGCGATTGCTATATATCGGGATTGTGCTGATTTAGTAAAATCACTGTCTTTATACTGCGGCTTAGTATTAACTTGATCCTCGAAATTATCATCTTCCACACAGAATGCAACGTCATAAAAACCTTCATTAAGTAAAAAGCGAATTAAATCTGTAACCATGCCTCCCGAAGTGCATTTTTTTCTAAGATTTTCATCTGTAATTTTAGCATTAAAGCAACTTCGGATTTTTCCAAGGATTTCATCTTCTGGAATCTTCTGTCCCATGCTATTAAAAATTGCAGAATCCTCAATTCCTTTTCCTGGGCAAACAGCATAGCAGCTCCCACACTGATTACAATCTTCTTTATTTACTTTTGGCAGGAATTGCCCTATATCATTCCTTTCGTATATTATGGCACTTTTCATGCAGACACCCTTGCATATTCCACATCCCATACATAATTCAGGATTAAGGGCTTCAACTGTTAATTTCATTTATATTCTCCTCTATTAGATCGAAGGCATTACTTTCTTGCTGTTTTAACAAACACCTATTAAGTGTCTCTTTTTCCATATCAACTTGTTGCTCCATTTTAGCGATAGCATTTAACACTTTATCCTCTTTCATTTCTTCACGCACATCAAAAAGATACTTTGTCTGCTCAAATCCTTCTAATAAATCCTTATATTTTACAGCCCATCCCAACACTACGCATGGAGTACCATTTTTATAAGCATGAATAATTGAGTGAAATCTCGACGCTATACAGAATTCGAACTGTCCCAAAACATATTCCAACTCAAAACAATTCATATCATCTAATAAGAGATGCAAACGGTCATTCTTACCGAAATATTCCGCAATTTCTTGGCAGCCTTGAATATCTTCTTTTGAATGACGCATCAAAAAGACATCGTGAGTCTCTATCAGTTTGCCTAGAATAACTTTATACAAACTCAACAATTCCTTCTTTTCCGCATTTGCAAAGCTCATCATGTTCGGAATAACAGCTACCGGATGTTCTCCCTTAATGTTTATATTATTAATCTCACCTTTACCGGCTTTATATATATTTTGCTTATCAATTTGAACATTTGTAATAACTATATCTTTTTCTTTCAATAACCCTGATTTTCTATAAGGCAAGAGGCACTCATAACCTTCTTGTTCTCTGGCAAAGATAAGTCTCGGGTAATCCATATACTTTTTCATCAAATGTTTTACCAGAAAATTGTGCCCAGGCTTATAGTCAAATGGTCCAAAAGATTGTGGTAATAAATATATCGGAACTTTAAGTTCCTTTGCGGCCATAATTCGCATTAAATATGCTAAACTTCCAGCTGATTTTCCTCTTCCTATTGGTGCCCCTAATGCAAATCCACCTGCATTAACGATAAAATAAGTATTTTCATAAATTTCCTTTACTCGCTTATAATTCTTCCTTCTTTCTTCTCTCTGTCTGGGACTTTCTCTGTAACGCATCAGTTTTTGTCCCATATCACGAATTCTTAAATATTTTTTTGGTATAAACATAGATAAATAGTCTGGTTCAATACGGAAAGAAAAATCATGCGCCTCAGGTTTCTGATAATCTAATGTTGATAAGTCTATTATTTCTTTATCAGGAAACCGCCGTTTAAGTTCATCCACTGCAGTAAACAGCATTGCCTGAGACCCCTTATTGACGAATCCCGTTCCTGTAATTAGAATATACTTTTTTTGATTCATTTACTTTCCTCCATCGCTGACAGCGCATTATTTTGTCTCAACAACGGTAAATTCTCTAAAATCTCGTTACTTTCAACTTCATAATTACTCTCCAGATATTGAATGCAATTTTTCAATCTTTTCCTGTCAACTCCGCCTCTTACATCAAACAAAAACTTTTCTTGTCCAAAACTTTCTAATAATTCTTTATATTTGACGGCCCACCCCATGGAAATACAGGGAATTCCATTTTTATAAGCATGTACAATGGAATGGAAGCGTGCTGCTATACAAAAATCAAACTGCTTCACCAAAGCTTCAAACTCAAAACAGTTCATATCATCCCCAATCAAATGTAGCCTGCTGTTCCCGCTACAACGTTCTGCAATCATCCGGCAACCTTCAATATCTTCTACTGAATGCCGAATTAAATAAATATCATGTATTTTACTTAAATCATTGATTAATTCTTCATATAATTCTAGTAGTTGCTCTGTTTTCCCTCTCTGTATACTTCTCATATTTGGTATAACTGCAATTGGATGTTCTCCTTTTATTTCATATTTTTTCAAATGTTGTGCTTTCATATATATTTTTGAAAGTTCTATAAATTTTGTAGTTATTACCGTATCGTTTACTCGCTTTACATTTTTCAAATGATATTTCCGCAAACAATTCACGCCATCTTGTTCTCTGGAACATATGATGCGTGGATATCTAAGATAATAATAATTTAAAATATTATTTATAAAATTATATGGAAATTTATATTCAAATGGTCCAAATGATTGCGGTAATATATACATTGGTATCTTCCAGTATTTTGCAGCAGCGATTCGCAATATATAGTTGATACTGACAACCTGACTTTTCCATTCAGAAGACAAAGCAAAACCACTGATATCAACTAGCATCGATGTGTGGCTCAAAATTTCTTTTAACTTTTGCATTTCTTCTTTCTTTTCCATTACCCCTTCCTCGCCTGTTAGTTTCATAAAAATTTTACGTGCATATCTTATGGGGGGCGCAATAAATCTTGATAAATAATCTGGTAAAATTTCAAAATTAAAATTCCCTTTGTCCAACTTTGAATCAAAATAATCTTTTGTAGACAGCATAATTATCTTCTTATCCGGATATTTCTCCTTCAACATTTGAACTGTTGAAAAAAGCATGGATTGCGATCCTTTATTTAAGAAGTTACTTCCCGTTATAATAATAAAATCTTTGTTCATATTTATTTTCCTTTAATTACTTTCAGAGGTTTTTTTCATATCACGTAGTGCTCTTCTGTAATGTAAAAAATTTGTATTCCAATCAAATCTATTCTTGGCTTCGATCAAAGCATGTTTTCCTAATTCTTCACGCAACTGGTCATTTTGAATCAATAATATTAAATATTTTTCGAATGTATTAAAATCTCCTGCCGGAAACATCATTGCATCTTTTTTATGTTCTACGCTTCCGGCCGTCACTCCGGCATCGCTTGTTATAATTGGCATTCCCAAAGCCATTGCTTCCAAAATCGTCCTAGGCATCCCTTCCCTGTATGAGGTCTGTATATAGATGTCCGATTTGCAAATCAATTCCTTCAGCTCACTCTGAGATATAAAATCAATTAACGTTAGCCAGTCTTCGCCATGCGATAATTGTATATAGTGCTCTTTCTCATCTCCTCCACCTATTAACGTTAAATGAACATTATACCTTTTCCGAACCCTATTAATTACTTTAATTGCATCTGCATAACCTTTTCTCTTCGTAAATGTTCCAACACTTATAATATTAATGGGGTCATTCACAGAATAACTTTCTTTAGGTTTATTAAAAATCGAAAAATTAACGCGGTTTTCAATAACAACTATTTTTGCTGCGCCAATCCTCGCTTCTAACATTTCTTTCATAAGAGGATTTAAAACTCTTATGAGATCTGCACTTTGATACGTTCTTTTTAAGATTCTTGCATTTAATCTTTTTACAAACGAACCTCCGTCCAGAATATCAAAATATATAGTATCATGAATTTCTATCATGATAGGTATACGAAAAATTCTTCCATAGAGCACTCCCGCTATACCGCCTAATACCGCACATTGTGAAAGCATTGTGTCAATTTTGTACTTTCGAAGGTAATATATGATTAAAAATGAAGTAAATAAAAAGGATTTATTTCCTCCCAATTTAGGTACACGATGCAAATATAGCTTTCCTTCTTTTTCCGTATGAAAGTGCTGATCATCAGATCTCCCAACAATATGATATTCTTCATAATCCTTGGATAATTCTTTCCAAATTTGTTTCGTTGCATGTTCAACTTCTAATTTCGGATAAACATTTGGGGTTATATGTAATAATTTTGACATAATCACCTTTTCTCTTTCATTTAAAAATTCGCTCTATATACATTTTGCTCACTGAATCTGTCGTATATCTCTTTACATGTTCCTTATTTTCTAATATTATTTTGTTACGAACTTCACTATGGGTCAGCAAATAAATTACTTTATTTCTAAATTCTGTCCTGTCATCCTTGTCGACCAAAAATTTCTTTTGTTCTGGCCCCATAATATCCCTAGTTCCTCCTACATCAGTCGCTACAACTGGCAGGCCACTACTCATCGCTTCAATTACTACTCGCGGAAATCCTTCAGAATAAGACGGATTAATAAAAACATCCGCAACTTTGTAATAGTCCATAATTTCTGCATTCGGAACTTTACCTATTAATTGAATACAATCTTTAAATAAAGATTTCTTATATTCTTCATAAATAATATTCTCTTCTGGTCCCCCACCAACCACTATAAGAATTGCATTAGCCCTTCTAAAGTCCTCTGATTCAGCCAAAAAGGGAATTTGATAGGAGAAACGCTTAACTGGAGTTAAACGATGTACAAATAATACAACTTTTTTATCGATTGGTATACCCAATTTTTCTTTTAACGCCTTTTGATCAGCTTCATTTACCGACTCAAATCTCTTATCATCAATATCATTATAAAGAACCAGTACTTTCTCTCTTTTCACCTTGAGATTCTTTACGTAGTAATCTGCCATAGATTCCGGGCCTGTCACAAAAAAATTCACATGATCTCTTATATATACCAATAGAGAATAATTTGTAAGGTACCATTTTATTCTAGGAAGTATTGGCTGTTTCTTATCGTAGGTTAAATTATCTCCACTTTGCCAAAAATAAACTTCCGCACCATATTTTTTGGCAATATTTATAGCTATAATCGCTGCAGGCATTGTAATACGTACGAATACTTTACGATAACCTTCATCAAATAAACTTCTCAAAATTTTACTTAATTCTCTTACTCTAGCAATTTTTCCATTATCTTTTTGACAAATAATTTTTATTTTATTCCCCACTTCAGGTATGTCCGTAGCCTTTTCAATAACCAGAGTAATATCTACCCCCTGATCCGCCATTGTTTCCAGCAAGTGTACTACATGGTAAAAATGTTGCGCCGAATTTTTAGAATAACTATTCAATATATATATTAGCTTCTTTTCCATATTTTCCGTATGATTAACCTTTCAATGAATTTAATAAATTATTTTTTTATTATCATATTACAGTAGGCATTTTCAATCTGTGCAGCAGCATTCTTTATATTATAATTGGTATTTTTGATGACAGCTTCACCCTCAGACCGGCTGACATTTATTTTCAAGCTTTCCTCCATCACATGAACCCATTCATTAACGTCACTTTTCAAGGATACTTTTGCTACTTTATACAGAATCGCTTCATCTGTGATATTATCAGAAATAACACATGGCACTCCACATGTTTGAGCCTCAATTAATGTAACCGGCAGTCCTTCGTATCTCGAAGGAAACAAGAATAAGTCCATCGCCTGTATCCATTCATGCACATTATCTTGTACACCTAAAAACTTTACTGAATTTTCAAGCCCACTATATTTTACTAAATTCCTTATTTTTTCTTCTGACTCCCCGTTTCCAATCAAAAGAAGTATTGCACTGCCATGTTTTTCTTGAAATATCTGAAAAACTTTTATTAAAAATTCGTGGTTTTTCTGATACGTAAACCGACCAACATGTCCAATAACGATCTTGTCGTCTAGTCCTTGTTGTTTTCTTATTTTATTCCTAACTTCAGCATCAAAACGATATCGGTCTATATCAATAGCGTTATATATTACTTTTACACTATTCTGAGACATTTTATTCTTACCATATAGCCATTTACCAGCCGCTTTAGAACAAGCGAACATATAATCAGTCCTAAAACGGATTGGGTACTGCAATATTGTTTTAAGCATAGCCTTAAATCCTCTACCTGAAGAAGTATTGTGACTGTGCGCTATCGTAATCCTCCCTAATTTTTTAGCCTCCTTCAAGTAAATAGCGGCTGTGCTTTGCATATGCCCATGCACAATAGCGTACTCTGAATGTTCCATAAATATGCACTGAAAAGCCTTCTTATAAGCTTTCATATTATACCCACAAAATTGAGGTACCCGGAAAATTTCACCTCCGAGTTCGATTATCTCACGGTCATATTCCCCTTCTCTTTCCTGGTGTACGATAAATCCAAACTGTACATTTTTTCTGTTAATATTTCGATAAAGGTTCATGATCATGGCTTCGGCTCCACCTCTATCCATAACATTAAAGACATGTAATACTTTTATCATACCTTTTTCCTTCCAACCACTATTCATAGATCTGTTCTACAAATTTATCAACCACATTTTTCCTGTCAAATTCCCTCTCCATTTTATGTCTACCTTTTAGTCCCATTAATTTCCTATCATCATTTGACATTTTGACAAACTTGTCAATCACTCTGACCATATCTTCCAAATTTCCTTTTTCAAAACCCAATCCACTTTCTCCTTCTTCAAAACTTTCCATACAACCATGAATTCGGGAAGCAAGGATAGGCCTTCCTGCAGCTGCTGCCTCCAAGAGTACGTTTGCCATCCCTTCATGGTAAGAGGGCAAAATAACTGCGTGAGATAATTTCAAATACTTATGTACATTCATCTGCCATCCTTCCAATTTCATATTATTCGGAATACACATTTTTTTAAATTCCTTTTCAAATGTTTTTTCACATGAACCCAGTATTATAAACTCAATTCGCTCATTCTTTTTTTCATAATGTTGGGCTGCTCTATATAACTCAATAAACCCTTTATCTCTTTCGATCCTTCCTACAAAAAGAATCCTTAAAACATCTTTATCCTCTGGATAACTCTCCAGTGGATTCTCATCTAAATTAACACCAGCACCGTTCACTAATATATGACGGCCATTCGCAATCCTTAGCTTCGTAAAAATTGATTCATTTTCTTTGTTTTCAAAAATAATACTTTTCACATTTTGAAAAGATTTACGATAAAAATAGATCAGAATTTTTTTTATAATATTATCCTTTTGAAATAATCTTCCCAATCCTGTTATAGTAACAATTTGTTTCTTAGTTTTTGGGGATTGAAGCAATCCTGTATATAAATTGGGTTTTATAGTAAATGTAAAAATAATATCAGCTTTTGTTTTTTTCGTAATTTCATTTATTTTATTTATAACCAAAATCTCCCGAAAAGGATTCTTACCCATTCGGTTCAAATTTATAGTTATTAACTGCGCACCAAGTTGTTCTATTAAATAATTTTTATTATTATCAGGAATGGCGACATATACCCGATTCTTTTTTACTAATTCTGTAATCAATTCTTTTCTTGTGTAATATATTGAATGAAAATCATTTCCAATTAATAATATATTCATATATACTCCTGCTCAATTTGTATCTTTCAAAAATACAGTATACTCCTCAAAATAATTTACCGGATAAAAACCACCATATTCTAACATTGACAGAATTATATCCCATGACTCATAAATATAATCACTCACGGTTTCATTTTGTAAAATAATGATATTACACTTTGTATTCTCAGCAATTTGTAATACATAATTGATGTCTGGTATCTCTAATTTCATGGTATTATAGGCTGCTATTATTTCTGCCGTATATCGCTGACTAGCATCTTCCATTGTAATATCAATACCATACAAAGTTTTTATATTTGATGTATATTTACGAATATTAAACATAATATCAGGTGGAGCTATAATTCTAATGTTTTGATCTAGTTCGTTCAGATAATTCGCTAAATAAATAATATTATTATTGATCTTCAGATTGTTGTCACTTGTTTCATATTTATTTGTCTTATAAAAATTTGTATTCAAAAATGGATTTACACCAGACATAAGTAATATAATCACAAAAAATAATAGAGTAATCTTGTCAAATTTGTGTTTGTCAAAATCATAACTGATCTTAATAGCGCAGTATGCGATCACTATTATGATAGGCAAAATCCAAAAAATCTGGTAATAAGCTTCTCTAGTCAATAATAAATCCATAATAACAGTCGCTGTCGGAATGAACATACATAATATTAATGATAATAGGGTGTAATCTATAATTCTTTTCTGCTCTTCAATCTTGTTCTTATTATAATATGACCATATAAGCACTATTACCAGCAAAACAACGTAGCTCCCCATGGTATAGTAAGTGCTCAAATTATTATAAGAATTGTAAGCATTACTTATAACGTTAAATATTTCTTTCAATCCGCACATACCTCCTGCAAACCTCAATTCCTCCCCAAACTCCTACTAATAATATGATAACTCCCATCTTAAGGCTACCCAGACAGGCAGCTGTAAGCAAGCCTAAAACTGAATATAAAATTTTCTTCTTAACTGATATTTCTTCGTCATATAAATTATATAATAGAAGGGGAAGAATCATATTAGTCAATAAATGATTGGTTGACCACGGGTATAGCAATAGAAAGGAAGAATTTGTATAAACAGAATAGCAGCCATATAAATTCAGCAAACAGCAAAATAGCATAAATACATCTTGTAATTTTTTATCTTGAGGGAAAAACTTCCTAGCCCATAAAGTATATACCATATATCCATATGGTATAAGAATTATTGGAAGAACCATATGGCAAAATACACTAGGAGAAATATTCATTAACTGCACCCAAACAGCTAACAATTCTGGATAAAAACCTGTAAAGTCTTTCCAGGTTAATGTTTTCACTAAATCTCCGGTATAAGGATTTATTTGATGGATAGTCCCATTCTCTTTAATCGTAACGAGTTGTTCGATCGTTCCGTCCGAAATAATTTCTGCCGTATGTGTTATTATTAATAATATTTGCCCTATTATAATTAGTACTACAATAAGTTTAAGGCAGCTCCAGTCCAAGCGATGATATTTTACACACAAGTTTTTCTTAAAGATAATTATACCAGCACATAATATTATTAAGAGCATCATAATAAGGTATAATATCTCAAATACTATAAATTGTAATTTAAAAGTTACGCATATCACTCCCAGCAGCAGGGCAATCACTAACTGTGATAAAAATCCATATAGAATTACTTCTTCAAACTGAAATTGCTTATTTTTATCAAGATATTCCATCACCTTACCACAGGAAATTGGTATTACTACAGCAAACAGAAATAGAAATAATGCTCTAAACGATATCTCACTCATTCATCTAATCCTTCCGCGCTTTCTTTCATTAGAATAACTTTCAAAGTCATTAATATAATCTGTATATCCAACAACAGTGTGTATTTTTCTATATATAATAGATCCAATTTTAATTTATCTAAAAAACTTGTATTATATTTGCCGAATACTTGTGCATAACCTGTTAAACCAGCTTTGGCCTTCATTCGATATCTAAATTCCGGTATCTCTCTACTGTTTATTTCCACAAACTCTGGTCTTTCAGGTCTTGGTCCAACAAAACTCATGTCACCTTTTAACACGTTTATCAGTTGTGGTAATTCATCTAGTCTAGTTTTCCTGATAAAATTGCCAGTCTTTGTAATACGGTCGTCATTTTTTTTGGCTAATTGTGCCCCACCCTTTTTCTCTGCATTCACTCTCATACTTCTGAATTTATATAGCATGAAGTATTTACCATTTATGGTACATCGCTCTTGGCTATAAATCACCGGCCCTCCATCTTCCAGTTTAATAGCCAATGCAGTAACTCCCATAATTGGAGACATTAATACAAGTACTATGCTTGAAATGATTAAATCCATTAATCGCTTTATTATTCTCTGTTCAATTGATAATCCAGTATTTTTACATACAAACAATGGTGTGTCAAAAATATTTAATTCTTCCGCTCCTTTTATAAAGATATCAGAAATTTTAGGTATAAAGTATACTCTGATACCATTATTAAAACAGAATTTTAACAATTCATTTTTCTTTTCGCTAGGTATATCATTTAGAACAACACCGTCATATAGTAATATTTCCTTTTTAATCTCATCAATCGGTTTGCCAATATAGATGTCTCTTTCTATAGTATATTTGTCTGAGCGCGTACCAATTTTATTTTTCAGATTATTTTGATAATCTCCATAAACATGAAGTAATCTATATGGAGGCATTAGTTTATTATAAATCTTTGCAAATACAATAGTAACACACGAAATTGCTATCCAATTTATCAAAAACAATCCTATCATATTCGCTATAATAATGCCTATAGCCCCAACTTTTCCTACCATTAAAATCAACTGAACTATTATAATAATATGAGTACATATCAAGGCCAAGAGCTGTGATATAAGCAGGCTGGCAATCTTATAGTAACCTATTTTAAAACCTCTAAATGTATGTAGCATAATTGCTAGTACAATCACATAAAAAATAACGATCAGCCAATTCCCTTTATTTTTGAAGTCTACGTATAACAGTTCATTTATTTCTCTACTCCATAATATCCAAAAAAACAATGCTGGAAGGAGCAGCATTAAAAAATCAATAGTAGTTATATATAATTTTTTATATTGTTCAAATTGCTTTTTCATTTAAATCTCTCTTCCATTTTGAAATGTAATAAGTATATTATATATGATTGGAGTTTAAAACTCAACCAACTCTTCTGGCAAGTAATGGATAGACACTGTAATATTAATCATAATTTTGTCTAAAAATAGTTACTATCTCCTTTGAAATTATGGATATATATGTTATCATAACCCATAAGCAGGCTGTTTCCAATTCTATCGTACTATATATAAGCAGCCAATAGGATACATTCCAGAAATGCGAGGATACCAATATGCAAACACCCGAATACAAAAAAATAAAACACCTCTTCCTCCGTCAAAGCTACCTAGACTCCTGGGAAGACTACGAAAAAAGCATCCAAAACGAGAGCTACATCCGCTGGGACTACATCATCCTGACCGCCTCAAACGCAGACCAGGCCGAAGCCTACCAGTCCCAGATCAGCTTCCGCCTAAAGCACCACCTTCTCCCCGCGGCGACTAAATACGTCGTCCTCCCCGACCCCGACGGCAAGCGGGTCGGTTCCGGTGGCGCCACCTTTAACGTCCTTCGCTACATCGCTGAACAAGACATCCAAAAAAATGCAGTAACTGCGGGCGCCCAATCCACAAGTTCCTCAACCGCCGCCAACCATTTCGCTAACAAGCGGATCCTGGTCATCCACTCCGGCGGCGACAGCAAGCGCGTCCCCCAGTATTCTGCCTGCGGCAAGCTCTTCTCCCCGGTTCCCAGGGAACTGCCCAACGGCTACCCGTCCACCTTATTTGATGAATTCATCATCGCTATGTCCGGCATCCCTTCCCGCATCAAGGAAGGCATGCTCATCCTTTCCGGCGATGTTCTTTTGCTGTTCAATCCGCTCCAGCTGGATTTCCAGTACCACGGCGCGGCCGCTATCTCCATCAAAGAACACGTAAACACCGGCAAGGACCACGGTGTCTTCTTAAATGATGGCTATGATCACGTAGACCGCTTTCTCCACAAGCAATCTATCGAACAGCTCCGCACTCTGGGTGCCGTCAACGACCATGATCATGTAGACCTTGATACCGGTGCCGTCATTATGGACAGCGACCTTCTAAACGCGCTCTACTCCCTGATCAGCACCAACAATCAGCCGGACCAGGCCAAATTCAATGAATTTGTCAATGAAAAATCCCGCATCAGCTTCTACGGTGATTTTCTCTATCCCCTGGCCCGTAAATCTACATTAGAACAATATTATAACGAGGCCCCTGAGGGCGAATTCTGCCCTGAACTTCATGACTGCCGGACAAAACTCTGGGAAGCGCTCCACGATTTCAATATGAAACTTCTCTGTCTCTCTCCGGCCGAATTCATTCACTTCGGGACCACAGCAGAACTCCTCTCCCTGGTTACCACAGATATCACAGACTATGAATTCCTGGACTGGAAACGCTGTGTGATCACGAATGTACCCGACGCGGTACCTTTTGCCTCCCACAACAGCCTTATCGAAGATGCCTCCAGCGTTGGTGTCAACTCTTATATTGAAAACAGTAACATCCTGGGTTCTTCCAGTATAGGAAACGGCTCGGTTGTCTCTAATCTCACTTTACAGGACAATTCCGTACCCGATGATGTCGTACTTCACGGTCTTCGCTTAAAAAGTGGTAAATACATCGTTCGTATCTACGGTGTCTACGACAATCCAAAAGGAACTTTAGATCAGGATACGTTATTCCTTGGTGAGCCCATCCGTAAATTCATGGATCGCTACCAGTTGTCTAAAACGGATCTCTGGCCGGATCAGGCTCCTTATTTATGGTTCGCCAACCTGTACCCTGTATGTGACACCATGGAACAAGCTGTTCATTATGCCATTATTCTCTATTACATGATCCGTGCAGTTGGAACTGCCGATGATATAGCCGCCTGGAAGGCGGCCCCCCGGATGAGCCTGTATTCCAGTTTCAACGAAGCCGACTTCAAATCCGTCATCCCCTGGACCCAGGAACTGAAGACCCGGATCCTGGTGGACAAGTTCATTCACAAACTGGAATCCGGAGTCTATTATAAAGATGCCCTCAACGTATTCGGTATCTCCGGCATCCGCCATCATCAGTTTGATTTACTTTTAGAAAAGGCAGAAGCAGCTCCATTCTCTACCAAAATAAGAATTTATTACGCAGTCTCCCGCTTCATGAAGGAACATTCTCTGACCATCGGTGAATACTCCTACGATAAAGTGGAAAGCCTCTGTTTTGAGACCATACAGCAGGAAATCTATAACAGTGTAATCGCCAATATCAAAAACAGCGATTCCTACCGCATCTGCAAAGACCGCGTAGATGTGAGCCTTCCTGTCCGTGTCAACTGGGGCGGCGGCTGGTCTGATACACCTCCGCACTGTAATGAATGCGGTGGTGTCGTCCTGAACGCTGCGCTAAAGCTGCGCGGAAATCTGCCGATCCAGATCACCTTAAAACGTCTCCCGGAATACCATGTGGAGTTCGAAAGCCAGGACATCGGCGTGTTCGGTACCGTAGAGGACGCAGCAGATATCCAGAACTGCCACGATCCCTTTGACCCGTTTGCCCTCCACAAGGCCGCTCTGATCGCCTGCGGTGTGATTCCGCTGGAAGGCCCTTGCAATCTAAGCGAACATTTGAAAAAGCTCGGCGGCGGTATTTATCTGTCCACCCAGGTAATCGGTGTGCCCAAAGGCTCCGGCCTGGGTACCAGCAGCATATTATCCGGTGCCTGCGTAAAAGGGATCTTTGAATTTTTGGGACAGGACTTGTCTGACAACGAATTATATGATATTGTCCTGTGTATGGAGCAGGTGATGAGTACCGGCGGCGGCTGGCAGGATCAGGTCGGTGGACTGACCCCGGGTGTGAAGTATTGTACCACTACACCCGGTATTCTGCAGAAAATCCAGGTAGAGCAGGTCCATCTCTCAGAGAAGACAAAAAAAGAGATAAACGACCGTTTCGCTCTGATCTATACCGGTCAGCGCAGGCTGGCCAGAAATCTCCTCAGAGATGTGGTAGGAGGATATATCGGCTCCCGTCCGGAGTCTATCCATGCCCTTCACGATATCCAGCGTCTGGCCGCTCTGATGAAATTTGAACTGGAACGTGAGAATGTGGATGGCTTTGCTAAACTGATCAATCAACATTGGGAACTCTCAAAACAGCTGGACCACGGTTCCACGAATACCTGTATCGATCAGATTTTCTTATCCTGTGAGGATTTGATCGACGCCCATTTTATCGCCGGGGCCGGCGGAGGCGGCTTTATACAGGTAATCATGAAGAAGGGTGTTACCCACGAACAATTAAGAGAACGGCTGCGCGGAGTCTTCCAGGACAGCGGCGTAGACGTTTGGGATTGCGAGGTATTGTATGACTAAGATTCAAACCCGGGATATGACTACAGGCAGCGCGCAGAAAAGACAGCTGGCGATCGATTTGATTTTCGTTGGCCTGGCAGCAGTTTTCTTTCTGCTGTGGGCCTGGCAGTCCTCCTATATGGATGGTCCCGATGAACTGATGCGCTATGACATAGTAAATTACCTGGTGGAACACTGGTCTCTGCCCAGAGGAGACGATCCTTCCATCATCAACCCTATCTGGGGATTCAGCTATGCTTTTCAGCCCTATATTCCCCATATTTTCAGTGCGCTGTTTATCCGTGTTGCAAAACTGTTCACGGAGGACATGCACATCCTGATCTTTGCCGGAAGGCTGGCAAGTGTATTTTTTGGAGCAGGTACGGTGTGGTTTACCATTAAAATTGCCAGGAAACTGCTTCCCGCTAAAGCAGATGGATGGATTTTTATCTTTCTCGTAACTTTCCTTCCGCAGATGGTGTACCTGAATTCCTATATGAACTGCGAAAGCATGGCTATCTTCAGCACTGCTGTGATCGTCTACAGCTGGATCGCCGGACTGGAGAGAAAATGGGATTTGAAAAGTTGTATCTGGCTTGGTGTAGGTCTGGCCCTATGTGCGCTCTCCTATGTGACCGCTTACGGCTTCCTCCTTTGCAGCTTCTTCTTATTCTGTTTGACAATCCTGCTTTGTCAGGATAAAAAATGGGATTTCAAGAGTATGATCCAAAAAGGCCTTGTTGTGTTGGCTGTTTTCCTGCTGCTGGCCGGCTGGTGGTTTATTAGAAATGCAATACTCTATCAGGGTGATTTCCTTGGATTAACTGCCAGAGATATCTGCGGCGAGCTGCACGCCCAGGATGCGTTCAAACCTTCTAAGCATTGGACCATTAAGATGTCAGGAGTCTCAGCCTCCGAAGCCTTAAAGATGCTGTTCTGGGAATGGAAATGGCATTCCGACACGTTTAAGAGTTTCATCGGTATCTTTAAAGAGATGGCTGTTTTACTTCCGACGATTTGCTATACCATTTACAAGCTTATCTTTGCGGTTGGTATTTTAGGCTGTATCATTGAAATCCCCAAACTGTTAGCCCTCCGCAAAGACGGAAAATGGCTGGAAAAAGGATTGTTTAACTGGTTCATGATACTCGCGCTTATCATTCCAAATATCCTGAATCTGTATGCCTCGTATGCGATCGATTATCAGCCTCAGGGACGGTATAGTATGCCAATGTTGATACCTCTTATGTATTTTACTGTTTATGGTATCACCGCCCTTCTTGACCGTCTTATTAAGAACAAGCTGGCAAATCTGGTGCTAAAAATACTGATTTGTGTGATTGTGCTTGGTATCAGTTTTGTAGGCTTCTGGAGTTATCGGGTTGCCTGCCTGGCCATGAATTGATGATATCACCGAATTATATCTATTATGAATGATATTTTGTAAATAATGAAAAAGCACAGGATAAGCAGTAAGATATGCCCCCTGTCTACTTGACAGGGGGCATATCATGGTATCTATCTTGTGCTTTAAAATTTCACTTTTCTAGATTCATTTATATTTTGATTTCAAAATTCCTTCTGTATCCTATCTACTCTTTTATTCCTTCTACGGCCTGCAGCGCGGCTTTCACCACTTTATCCATATCCAGATACCGATACATGCCAAGTCTTCCGCCAAACAAAACCTTATTCTCTTTTTCCCCTAGCGCCCTGTATTTCTCATAGAGAGCGTTATTCTCCTCATTATTCACCGGATAGTACGCATCCATTCCGCACTGCCAATCCAGCGGATACTCCCGTGTAATCACCGTTTTCTCCTGCTTGCCGAACTCGAAATGTTTATGCTCAATAATTCTGGTATACGGCACCTCATACTCTGTGTAATTCACAACCGCATTCCCCTGATAATTCTCCATATCCAGCACCTCACTCTCAAACCTGAGGCTCCGGTATTCCAACGGCCCATAGCAGTAACCAAAGTAATCATCGATTCCACCGGTAAACAGGATTCTGTCTGCTATTTTGTCCCAGACTTCTTTCTCTGCCAAATAGTCCGTATTTGTTTTTACCTCGACTCCTTCCAGCATTTTTTCTATCATTTTCGTGTATCCGCCGATTGGTATTCCCTGATAACAGTCATTAAAATAATTATTATCATAGATGAACCGAACCGGCAGCCTCTTTATGATAAAAGCAGGAAGCTCACTTGCCTGTCTTCCCCACTGTTTTTCTGTATAACCTTTTACCAGCTTTTCATAAATATCCCGCCCGACCAGCATAAGCGCCTGTTCTTCCAGGTTCTTCGGCTGCGTAATTCCGCACTCCTTTTTCTGACGCTCAATTATTTCTCTTGCCTCAGCCGGCGTTGCTACTCCCCACAACTGATGAAATGTATTCATATTAAATGGCAGGTTATATAATTCATCTTTGTATCTCGCAACGGGCGAGTTGGTATACCGGTTAAAATCTGCAAATTGATTTACATAATTCCATATGATCGGATCACTTGTATGAAAAATATGGGCCCCATAGCGGTGCACCTGTATCCCTTCTATCTCTTCCGTATAAATATTTCCTCCGACCTTATCTCGTTTCTCCAGAACGAGGCACTTTTTCCCACGTTTCTTCATCTCATGTACAAAAACAGAACCATACAGCCCCGCTCCAACGATCAGATAATCAAACTCAGCCATTCTGCATCTCCCTTCCCTGCCCTCTATTCCCACGGCATACATTTCTATTCCAGACACCCCAGCCCAGCAAACTAAGCAAAGCCACCAGCGATATCAGGTCCCCCGCCCGATCATACCAGGGTACCCGGTATTCCACCGTGATCACCCCTTCATCCTCCGGCAGCGTCACTGTCAGCAGACTGTTACTGCTCCACCCGCCTTCGAGCCTTATCTCTCCATCGCCATCGCTCTGATTATTCCCGTCACTATAAATAATTCGGTAATCCGGGTCAAAAATCAGCGGAATCTCAATATAGTCCTCCTCTGTCCGCCCTTCCATCGCATAGCGGAACGAAACATGCCCATATCCATGCTCAAACTCTGAGAACTCCGTTCCCGGCCGGCTCGCCTCCAGCTGATTATTCCTCTGTTGGAATGATCCCCAGTTCACATCTGACATGGTATACATATAATCATAATTATCCATCGGCATCTCATTCCGATTAAGAAAATATATGGAGTCTTCACAGAACACATCCAGATAAAGCAGCGCACAAAGCAGCGATACGGCCGCACCTGCGGCGAACATTATCCTTCGCGCCTCAGCTTTTGCGCAGAAATACGAATATCCCAGCGCTGCCGTAACTGACAAAAACAGAGCCGGCACAGACAAAAATCTCCATGGATATTGAAAGGACCCAAGCACTTTCCCCACCCCTGGTATACTCTGTACCATATCCCATGGGAATGGATAAAGCGTCATCACAGCAGCACCGGTCGACATCCAGAAGCAGAAGATACCAATCTTCCTGTGCAGGCTCACACTGCTTTGTCCACTTTCATGCCCATTTTCATTGTTTTTTAATTTATTTCCAAATAAATACCATCCAAGGAACAGCGCAGTCCCAGCCAGCAGTCCAAATCCAATCGCATAGGGCATCTCCCCGGTAACCACCCCAAGATCTGCACTCAAAGCCTGCGGCTGAAACCCAGTTACTGCCAGCAATTGATTCAGATACAAGCTGCCGTCCCGCATTCGGTAATTCATCTCCATAGAATAATACGGATATCCGATATGAGCTAACAGCGGCACAAAAAACCATAGGTTCAGCAAGACAGTCGTTCCCGCCGCTTTCCCCATAGAAATAATCCTCTTTTTCTCCCGAAAAAATCCGGGATTGCAAAGCAGAAAAACCAAAATACAGATAGCCGCCAAAACAATGGAAATGACATGGGACTGGATGATGCAGCTGTACGCCGCCACCGTCCACAGCCATTTTTTCTCATTTCCTCTGACGATTTCATAGATGGCCCACATCAGCAGAGGGAAAAATACCATGGCCAGGCTCTCCCCTACAGCGGCCCTTGTATACAGGTTAATGAGCCGATATAGAGACAAGGTATAAAGAACAGCCGCCAGAAGGCCTATTTTACGCGATTTCAGCAGTTTAGAGAAGCTGTAATAAGAGATCACTGCCGCTGCCATATTCATGCCCACCAGCAGCGTTTTATAGGCCATATAGGTAGACACGCCCATTATTCTCAAGACGGCCGGTATATACAAAAAAGCCTCCGGATAAAATACCGAGGACGCATATCCAAAACCATGGTTTCCGTTGGGATGCATCCGAACCGGGAATTGTCCGTCCAGAAGCCCTTGGGAAATACCGTCAATCCTGCTCAGATGAAACCAGATATCGTGTCCCCAATAAGTAGTTTGATTCAACATAGGTAAACTGGCGATCATAGCCGCCGCCAGCAGCACCCCGCCAATCACCAGACGTTTCTTTTTCTCCGCCGCATCCCATTTTTCACCTGACCGCAGGGTATAGACAGAAAATCCAATCATAACCAGCAGGGACAGAAGGATCCCAACCAGAGAATCATGGTAAATGGGTTGTGCAGAACGAACCTCCATACCGGAAATCAGCTCCGCGTCATCCTCCGAACAGGTCAGCTGCATATGTACATGTTTCATTTCCTGCTCTACAGTAAATGAAATACTTCCGGCATCCTCACCTGTTTCCAATTCCATAGCTCCCAGGGTAATCCCTGTTTTATTATCCTCAGATACCCCGTAAGTATCACATACCGTAAATGCAATGTCACCATGGCCGGCGGATAACGTCAAAAATGCTACGTATTCTCCCGGTTCCAGATAAAGATCCGGTGAGACTACATAGCATTGTTCTGTCGCTGCGGATATCGTCAGCGCTTCATTTTGAAATGCTCGTTCATAAAAGCTGGAACTTGTGTTCCAGCTGAATATTCCCCAGATCATCACACCCAGGCACAACACATATAACCACCAATCGCGTTTTATACATTCTGCCAGTCTGTCCATACTTTGAATCACTTTCCTTCTGTTTGGGTCTGGTCATCCATTTCATTTGCTCCGGTGGATTTTTTAACCACACAGGAGGACTCTTCCTCACCGGCGTTCCCTGCCATGGCCGTATGCTTAGCCTTCCGGCCGGAATCCACCACCTCATCCACCAAAAATGGAGGCCGGTTCCTGGATGCGTCCATACCACGGTACACATACTCTCCGAGTATGCCCAGCATCAGCATAATCAGCCCGGAGGCCAACAGTACCACAGCCATCAGCGACGTCCACCCTGCCACGTTTTCACCGGAAATCAGCTTCGCCAGTACCAGATAGATCACCATAATCATGGAGACCAGAAAAAATGCGCCCCCAATAAAAGTCATAAATCGAATCGGAAAATAGGAAAAGCTCATCATGGAATCCAGCACCAGCTTTACCTTCTTGGACAGCGTCCAGCGGGACTCCCCTATTTCCCTTGCTTTTCTGTGGAAGTATACCTTGTCCGTCTTAAAGCCGATCCACAGAACCTGAAGCGTCAGCGCGGAGTTCTTTTCATCCAGCATCTTTAACACCTCGATCGCCTGCCTGTCCAGCAGATAGCAGTCAAAACCGCCCTTCGGCATATTGGAAGCGATACATTTGCGCACGATGCCGTAATACAGGTTGGCAAAAAACTTTTGAATCACGCCCTCATCACGGTCAGAACGTACGGCCAGTACCACCTTGTTTCCTCTTTTCCAGCTCTCATACATCTGGAGAATAAGCTCGGAATCCTCCTGCAGATCGGCCTGTTTGGTCACGGCACAGTCTCCGGTACACTGGGACAGCCCTGCCAGAATAGCAGAATGCTCCCCAAAATTCCGGGAGAGCTTGACCAGTTTTACATTATCATCCAACGCCCGGATCTGCTGCATGATCTCCCAGGAATTATCCCCGGAGCCGTCATCCACAAAGACCAGCTCATAGTCAAGCTTACCCAGTATTTTTTCTTTCATGTCCTCATATAACAGCATCAGCGTATCCGAATTGTAATAGACCGGAACGATGATTGATATTTTACTCATGAATGCCTCCCACTTCTTTCAGAAAATCACTATAATCCCTTATGTATTCCTTGGAATCATAGTGTTCGCTGGCCAGTACCAGCAGAATAGAATCCTCTGAGAAGTCGTACATCTCTTTCCATACCATGGTGGGCAGGTAGATTCCCATTCGGGGGCGGTTTAACTCAACCACTACCGTCTCAAAACCGTTGTCGACTTTCACTTTTGAAGTGCCGCCAACATTGATTAGTACAAACTCGGTCTTGCGGTTGGCATGCATTCCACGGACTACATCAGGATCGGAACCATAGATGTAGAAGACCCTTTTCAGATCAAACGGTATATCCGCATTGCCTTCCACCACTACCAGATTCCCTCTCTCATCCCCGAAATCCTTGAATTCCAGTATTTTATATTGATCTTCAATACGCATAAAACTACGCCCTCCATTGATTGATCGCATCGATTACTATCTGTTGTTCCTCATCCGCCATTCCATTATACATTGGAATCGATAAAACTTCATTTGCGAATTGTTCGGTAATCGGGAAATCTCCGTTCGTATAACCCAGATACCCATAAGCCTCCGACAGATGCGGAGGGATCGGATAATGGATAATCGTCCCGATTTCCCGGTCGTTCAGGTATTCGATCAGACTTGTCCGATTCTTACAGCGGATGACGAACTGATGCCAGACGCTGGTAGCATTTTCCCGAATTTCCGGTAGTCTAATATCCGGATTCTTTATCTCTCTCAGATAGCGGTTTGCGATTTTTTCTTTTTCCTTCGTAAGCTCCTCCAGATGTGTAAGTCTCACCCGAAGCAGGCCGGCCTGCAGCTCATCCAGCCTTGAATTGGCCCCCACCACTTTATTATGATAGCGCTTCTCACTTCCATAATTCCGGAAGATCCGGAATTCTCTTGCGAGGCTTTCTTCTTTGACCACTACAGCGCCTCCATCTCCGAAAGCTCCCAGGTTTTTGGAGGGATAGAATGAAAAACAGCCTACGTCGCCAAAGGTACCTGTCATCTGTCCCTGATAGCAGGCTCCGTGGGACTGCGCACAGTCTTCCACTACCTTCAGATGATGCTTTCCGGCGATTCTCATGATCTCGTCCATATGGGACGCCTGTCCGTACAGATGTGTAACCAGTATCGCCTTAGTCCGCTCCGTGATCTTTTCCTCTATCAGCGACGTATCCATGTTATAGTACATATCCGGCTCCACAAATACCGGAGCAGCACCGTTTATGGTAACCCCCATAACACTGGCAATATATGTGTTTCCCTGAACGATGACTTCATCCCCGGCGCCGATTCCCAGCAGCCGGAAGGCAATCCACAAAGCATCCAGTCCGCTGGCAAGCCCGACACAATATCCCCCGCCTGTATAAGAGGCGAATTCCTGTTCAAAAGCCTCAACTTCCTTACCCAGCACATACCAGCCGGAACGCAGAACTTCCAATGCCTTGTCTTCAAACTCCTGCTGATATTGATAAAAGCCGCGATCCATACGGTTCGGCATTATTCTCATCTTAATTTCCTCCAGAGGCGCACTTGCTGCGCCATTTATTCAGGTATGAGTGAACAGCTTTTCCGTTCAATCGTTCCTCCAGAGGCGCATTCACTGCGCCATATCTGTCTCTCCACCTACTATATAAACCGGAATCTTATAAAAATCGGCTGCCATATCGGTAAATGAACTCCAGTAGCTGCCGATCAGCCGTTTCGTACCGGCCAGACACATAAAATCTACCATCGCATCCTTGACACCGTCCTCACTGTTCCTGTCCAGTGTTTTATTTCCCAAAGTTAGCACTTTACCGGGAAACTCTTTTTTGATCTTCTCTTCCTCGCCCAGATCATCCGTAGCCAAATAAAACCGAACATGCGAATTCTTTTCCAGTTCTCTTTGCATCGCATCCACAAATCCATCCGTTGTACTGGTCTCGATAGACTTCATACTGTCGGTCCTGCGGATATGCACGCCGACACACTCGTTTCCAAAATTGGACTTGACCACATCGATCCTGGTCTGCATTTCCTCCGTCGGCACAAAAAGATGATAGTCAGGATGATCCATGAACTGCTGGCAGGTATTGATATAGATCTGCTCACCCAGTGTATCGATAAATTCCTGCGGAAGCATCCTGTTTCCCCGCTCGGTCTGTAAGGAGATATCCTCTTGCGTCAGGATCGTATCCGCTGTCCGGATCCATTTCTTGCGTTCCCCGTTAAAGGAATAGCGGTAGTTCAGGATTTCTATATTTTTAGGCTTTTTAAAAAGCTTCTCATAGGCACAATTCAATTCTTTATTCAACTTCCAGACAATCCGCAGCTTCTGATTCAGCTGCTTTGCAAGGAAATATGCGGAATTCACCGTTCTCAAACGGTTGCACAATCCGCCGCCGGGTTCCACGGTCACCATGGGAATCCCTCCTGTTCTTATCTATGGAAAATTTTCAAAAACTTCTCTGCCATCCGGTCCATTTTCCGATGCCGCTTCGCGTTGGCCTCATAAATAGCGCCCCAACAGTACCGGGTCTTCCGGAAGGCTTTCTCATATGGCTGGTCTATAATATGATAAATAAACTCCTCCAGTTCCCGCTGCTTTTCTTCCAGTGAAAAATCCGTATAAAAAGCAGGTTCCCGGAGCATCTGCAGATAAAGTTCCTCATTCTGGTCAATTTCTATTACGCGTTCCAAAACCGCATCCAGGGAATCGTACCGATGACAATTGATAAATGCCTTCTCATTAAAATCCCGGGAAATGGAAGGATCTCCCCAATAAATCGGAATCGTCAGGGCCGCCAGAGACTGCACCAGCTTCTCCGTGCTGTATCCGGTATGATAACTGTTCTCGGATGCGATAGAAAATTTGTGTTTCCACTGATACGCGAACTTATCATCCACGCTGCCTCCGATATTGTTCCGGTAACGCCCGCCGGAGTGAACTTCCTTATAACTGTTGATCTTGTCCAGAAGCTGGTCCCGGAATGGATCGGATTCTTTGTTCGAATAAATAAAGCTGCAGAATTCCGTTTTTTCCTTCAGATCTTCCAGACAAAACTCATGCTTATGCATCGCCCGTTCCAAATCCTCCCGGTACATGGGAACGTCCAGATAAAAGGGACGGCGTAAATAGCGGTCTTCGAAGGTCATTCGTTCAAAACCAACCGCATAATCGCATAGATTAAAATCCGGGCAGACATTTTCCCCGGTATAAAAAATCCGCACGCAGTCATAATCCAGAAAATCTTCCGTAGACGTAGCATAAAACAGGTATTCAGGCTCATCTGAAAGCTCCACCCGATAACGTTTTTTCAGCAGATCCAGTATGAAATTATCCTGGGGATCAAAAGCACCCCAAAAACCGATACATTTTACTTTTATTGTTTTCATAGGCATACACTTATTCATTCTAACATCAAAGGGGCTTTGCGTCAAATAGTCTTCTCTTTGTTCCGCAAAGACACTTCTTTCGTTTTCGGGAGGGGACTGGCACCTTTCGGTAATAAAGCTAAACTTTTCAGCAACTATGCGGAGAAAGGGGCCTGTCCCCGGATGCGGGCCTGTCCCCGGATGTGAGCCTGGTCAAGTCCCCTCCTAGATTCAAGGACAGTTTAGACTTGAATTAGATGGTCTTCATATATTCCACCAGCGCATCGCGCCAGTCCGCAAACATAAAATCGGTGGTCAGCTTTAACATATAATTCTCCAATACGGAATAGGCCGGCCGGGGCGCGGGAGAAGCGAACTCCTCCGTGGTAATATAGTCCACTTTCGTACTCTTTCCTGCCAAACGGAAAATTTCCGAAGCGAATTCCGCCCAGCTGCAGCTCCCCTCACAGGTACCATGGAAAATCCCATAATTATCTGTAAAAATCAGGGTCTTGATAGCTTTCGCCAGTTCTGACGCGCTGGTGGGGGTTCCGAACTGGTCCGCAACCACACGCACCGTATCGTTTTGTTCCGATAGGCGCAGCATCGTTTTGACAAAATTATTGCCGTCCCCATACAGCCATGCGGTACGGATAATAAACCAGTCTTTTGCAAAATCCCGGACAAAATTCTCACCTGCAAGTTTTGTAGCGCCATACATCCCTACCGGGTCAACCGGGTCAAATTCGATATAAGGTTTGCTACCATTTCCATCAAATACATAATCCGTCGACACATGCATCAGCTTCGCGCCCGTTCTGGCCGCAGCAATACTCAGATTTCTTGGGCCGATCGCGTTGATTTTATAGGCGTTGTCCACATCTGTTTCACATTTGTTGACATTGGTATGCGCGGCACAATTGATAATGGCATAAGGTTTGACTTCCTGTACAAAGCTTAATACCTTATTTACATCGGTAATATCCAATTCTCCCACATCTGTATTAACGAATTCCAGCGCAGGGTCCTGACTCATCTCTTTATTGATCGCTCTGCCCAATTGTCCGTTACATCCGGTTACCATGATTTTCTTCATTTTGCAATTCTCCTTTTCTTAACTATAATACTCCTCACATACTCCACTCAGTCATTTTACATTTCAAAGGAATCGGCTTCCGCTTTCTCTTCCTTTACGGCTTCTGCCGGTTCGTTTCTATCTTCCAGCTCTGCAAGCTTTTTCTCCAGGATTTCCAGTTTTTTCGTACTAAGCGCCAGATTCTGCGCCAGAGCCCTTACCCGGTTCGAAATTCTGGAAAGCGCAATGGTCAGCACGAAGATGATTAACAGAGAAAATACAAATCCCAGGAAAAAGATCATATTGACCGGGGAAAATATGCCCAAAAACCCGGCCACATCATCCAAAAGAACCGGGAAACAATCCAGAATAAACAGCGCGAAGATGACAATGAGCCAGGACAGCGCGTATTTTAACTCCAGACTCTTCTTCCGGATCATATTGACCAGAAGCAGGAACGCAAGGATCAGTACTACTCCCAGAATAATCTGTAACTTAAGTGTCATCATGCCGGCTGCCCCTTTCTAATGCCTTAAGCACTCCATCAATATCGCCAATGTTACTTTTACCATATAATAAACCGATCGTTTGAAAGAAATAGAGGATACACCGTCGCTTCTCTCTTTCATCACCACCGGCACTTCTTTCACGATCATGCCCTCTTTTAAGATAGCCACGACGCTCTCCGGCTCCGGATAATCCTTCGGATAATCCTTTGCATAGACAGACATGACTTTGCGGTTGATCAGCCGCATCCCGGAAGTGGGATCACTGACCTTCCTGCCGGTCAGAATACGGATCAGTACACTGAAATACCGGATACCGATCCTCCTGGCCCCAGTGGACTGAAATCCTTCTTTTTCCAGGAAACGGGAACCGATTACCATATCCAGCGCATTTTCCACCAGATACTCCGCCATGGAATCCAAATATTTCGCGTCATGCTGGCCATCCCCATCGAACTGAACCGCCATATCATATCCATAGCGGAACGCATAGAGATAACCCGTCTGCACGGCTCCGCCGATTCCCATGTTAATTGGTAGGTCTACAACATTAAAATTATTTTTTCTGCAAACCTCCAGTGTGTTATCCGTGGAACAGTCATTGATAATCACATAGTCAAAATCAGGTGCGTTCGTAAGAATATCCTGTACGGTTCTCTCTATACTTTTGCTCTCATTGTATGCCGGTATGATTACTAATTTTTTCATACTTTTTCGATCCTCCAGACGCGGAATCCACTCATGCTGTATCCTGTGTTTATACCTAATATCAAAGCTTTGCATCCATCCAGAAGTTTTGTATCAACGCAGAAGCTTTGCATAAACTCTAATTACCGGCGTCAATATATGCAGCTTACACAGAACCGCCAGTACCAAAATAGAGGCCCGGTGTAAAAACGGTATCTCCAGTTTTCGGAATGGGTTTACATAAGGATTCCGCATATATCCCGGTATGTAGGTCTTTAACATATCCATGATATAATGACACAATTCTTTGATTTTTGCAACCGAGCTGCCTCTGGCGAACTCAAACACCCAGAATGCCAGAATCCGCATCACACAATATTCGTAGAAATAGCGATCGTTCACAAGGCCGGTATCTTGGATATATTGGAGAGTTTCCTTCAGTGCCTCATAGGGCAGCCTGTATTTTTGCAGGCCCTTGAAATTATGCATGGCGGACGCGGAATGCTGGAAATACTGATATCCCGTATGAGGAACCACCTGGATATGATGCGCCAGGGCATTGGCCGCCAGATTCACCGGCGCATCCTCGGCCCGCACTCCCAGCGGGAACATCAGTTTATGTTCCATCCAGAAATCCCGACGGAACAGCCGTCCCCAGGCAGATATAATCCGCAGCGGCCATTCTTCTTTTTTTCCTGGAATATACTCTGTTGGACAGACCTCGGACAGTACGGCACCATTTTCATCCACCATCCGGAACCCCTGTATCACCAGATCGGAGCTATTCTTCTCAGCCGCCGTAACCATACGTTCCAGATAATCCCCGGTGACATAGTCATCGCTGTCCACAAAGGTTAAGTATTTGCCTTGCGCTTTTGCCACTCCGCGGTTTCTCGCCGCAGACACGCCCTCATTTTCCATGTGGAAAGCCCGGATCCTATCGGGATACTTTCGCGCGTATTCATCGACGATATGACCGGATGCATCCGTACTGCCGTCATTGACCACCAGAATTTCGATGTCCGGCTGTGTCTGGTTCAAAAGGGAATCCAGGCATCTGGCGAGATATTTTTCTACATTATACACCGGTACAATGACAGATACACTTCTCATGCTTTCCTCCAGTGGCGCGGTACCGCGTTTTTCATTCAGGTATGGACGAACTTTCGTTCGGCCGTTCCTCCAGTGGCGCATTTACTGCGCCTTATACCCATTAGCTCTATCACTCATTCTTTCCATAAATGACGTCCATCATCCGTCCCACGTTAGCCTGATGAAAATAATCGGCAAACTGCGGCGAGTGCAGAAATTTTATTTTTCTTTCCAGAAAGCCTGCATACTCCTCATAACTCATCGCTCTCAAATAGTCATCCAGCTGTTTCAATGAGGAAAATGCCTCAATATCGACGAAAATATCTTTCGGAATCGTGCCAGCCATAATGTTGGAACCGGTATAGACCGGAACGCAATCTGATGTCAGCACGTCAAACAATTTTTCGGATACATATCCAGGAAAACCATACAGATTCTCGATGGCAAACCCAAACCGGTATTGCTCAAAAGTATCCTGTTTGGAATCGCAGCTGCCCTTATAGTTCTTCGGAGGATGTGCCGCATATTTCTTTCTCAGTATAACCCTGACCGCTTTACTAATTCCGCCAAAGATCCAGTTGACACCGTACAGATCAAAACCATCCGGCCGATTCTCAAAATAATCCACAATCTGATAGCGCAGATCATAACCGTTTCCCTGGATCAGTTTGTTGGAGGTAATCATACAGGACAGCTTGCGTCGTTCAAACTCCTGCTGGCTGATAACCCGGCAACGGCTCACATCCGTCTGACGGATGGAGTAGGGGAAGTATTCATAGTTCAGTGTTTTAAGCGGAGAATAACACAGGACTTTGGTGAACTGTCGGTAATTCTCCGTATTAAAATTCCCTTTATTATAAAGCGGGCTTTCCCAAATGTACAGAATTTTACGCCCCGCCCCCTGCAGGACCTTTCGCATGCGCCGGTAATTTTTCCATTTCACCGCAGAGTATTCCAGCGGATTAAAGATCGGATAATCAAAGAACAGGAATACATCCGGTTCCTCGGGATCCCCATAAAGATCCAGCGTATGGATTTCATCTCCCCGGTCCTCCACCGCTTTCTGCAGCAGCCGGTAGAATTCCCGCAGATGGCTTTCCACGTAGCGGTCCTCGGAAAACATCCCATCCTGCAGATATTTATCATGGTTTACACATAAGGCTATCTTCATAATTATTTTACCAGTAGCAGCCTTCTTCCACTTTCTTGAAGCCGGCCGGCTTTTCATCTTCATTGGGTTTCACCCAGTTTTCGTTATATAATTTAGATATTACCGGATGGCTGTCCCACCTGGATCCCCGGATTCCGAACAGCAGCTGGGTGGCTCCTCCCATATGGATCGCCTGCCGGCCGGCGGCCTTCAGTCTGGCTGCCAGCGGGAATCCATAAGCTCCGCAGCCCAGTATCGCCACCTCAAAATCCAGTTTCATCGCTTCCTCATACATATAATCCAGCGCTTCAAACCAGTTGGCAAAACGCTCATCCGTCTGGTCCGCCAGCGTCTGTACCGCCCGGATCACCTGCAGATAAAATTCCGGCAGAATATCCGTACCGGGAAATAATAATTCCCTGCGAGCGAACTGTCTTTCGATGGTGTTCTTAAACGGATGGATCACCAGAACTTTTTTTCCCTTAAGGGCTCCGGACCACGGATTTTCGTGATACCACGGTTCGATGGCCCGCAGATAGGTCACTTCACTCTGCGGCGCAAAATGCTGGATCATATAATCCTCCATCAGATTAAACCAGGTCCCGATCAGGTCCAGTTTTGCGCAGCTCTCACACATAAGATCTGAGAAGCGGATCGTTAACTGCTCATCCTTCGGAAAAAATCCGGACAGCTCATAGATGCGGTTAACCACCTCCGGATGCACGTTTTTGCGCACCCCCAGCTGGTATGCGACCACAGAACGCATCACAGCCAGCTCCGTAGAGCCAAACCGTCCTGCCATAAACGGCTGCTTCTGGCTGAGTAACTGCTGAATCCGGTCGTTTCCAGCCTGCTGCTCCAGTACCACTTTACCGCCGAACTTGCTGCCAATCATCGGTTTTTTGGTAATCCTGCCGCATAGCTTCCGGGAAATATTCCTGACTCTGGCGGCATACCATTCCATCTTTTTACCCATTGTGGTTCTCCTTCGCCGGTTGGACAACTTTCCGCCCGATGCTTTCATAGATTACGTTGGCCTGTTCCATCTGCTCCAAATCATAGCAGTTCCGGCCATCTAAAATGATCGGGTGTTTCATACATTTTTCAAATATATGAGCATCCAATTCTTTCACCTCAGGCCACTCTGTAAATATAAAACAAATATCCGCATCCTGCAAGGTCTCCTCAATGGATTCACAATACCGGATATCACCTTCACACTTCTTTTTGAAGTTTTGGACCCCTACCGGATCCCAGGCTTTAACGAAAGCTCCATCCTCCAGGAATACCGGTATATTAACCAGAGAGGGGGCTTCCCGCAGGTCGTCCGTTCCCGGTTTGAACGTGAGTCCCAGAACCGCAACCGTCAGTCCTTTAAAATCTTCGTAATATTTCCGCGCTTTTTTTACCAGCCGGTATTTCTGGTTCTCGTTGACTTCGATAGCCGCTTTTATTGTCTTAATTTCATTATCATTAAAACTGGCCAGCCAGCTCAACGCCTTCGTATCCTTAGGGAAACAGGAACCTCCGTAGCCAATGCCGGCCCGCAGGAACTGCTTCCCGATACGGCCGTCAAAACCCATCCCCTTGGTCACATCCTCTATATCCGCTCCCACTGTTTCGCATAAATTCGCAATCTCATTTACATAAGAAATCTTAAGTGCCAGGAAATCGTTGGATGCATATTTAATCATCTCCGCACTGCGGCGGTTTGTCACCAGCTTAGGCGCGTCAAAATCCTTATAAACCTCCTGCAGGATAGCGCCCGGCTTCTCCTCTTCCACTCCGATTACGATTCTGGAGGCATGCAGTGTGTCCTGTACTGCTGTGCCCTGTGCCAGGAATTCCGGGTTGGAGGCAATCCACACCTGAACAGGATGAGCCAGGCGTGCTTTCATATACGCTTCTATTTTATCGTTTGTCCCAATCGGCACCGTTGACTTAACCACGACAACACAGTCCTTTTCAATGCTGGCAGCGATCTGTCCCGCCACCTCATATACGTAGGCCAGGTTTGCCGATCCATCTCTCTTTTCCGGGGTCCCTACACCGATAAAGATTACATCCGCTCCGCGATATGCCGCCTGATAGTCTGTGGTAAAAGTAAGCCTCTCCATGTTTTTCTGCATCAGCTCATCCAAACCCGGTTCAAAGATTGGAGATATCCCTTTGCGCATGGTCTTAACTTTCTGCTGGTCTACATCCACACAGGTTACACCATGGCCATGCTCCGCCAGGCAAACTCCCGTAACCAGGCCGACATATCCTGTACCTGCAACTGCAATATTCATTTTTTCACTCTCCTTAATTTACTCAGCACGCCCAACGTCAGCTGGTATGCAAACTGAAATTCTTTTGATCTATGAAATACGATAACAACCAATACAAACGGAACCGCCACACACAGGGCTGCCGCCCCGATAAAACCTCCCACCGACGGAGTCGGAAACAATCTGCCGCACAGCCACAGAAGTCCTATTACCTGAACGATATCCACCGCTATATAGGCTGACACTTTTCTCCAGTATTCCATCATACCTTCCTTAAAATATTTCCGGAACACCAGTATACATTTACTGATCCAGAAAAACAGCTGGCTGATAACAGTTCCCAGCAAAACGCCCGGAACGCCGATGAACTGCACGAAAATAATGGAAGAAATCAGATTCATGGCAGCGCCGACCGCGTTCAGATATTTTTCATAATGGAACAGTCCCAGGACACTGATTAGCTCATTGATCGGCCCCGATGTAATACTGATAAATACATCCAGGCTGATGAGCAGCACCACGATCTGCGGCATCACCGCCTGTTCTCCCCCATAACACATGTAAACTAACGGCGTGCTGCACACGATCAGTCCGGTAGCCGACACCGTAGCTATGAAATGCCGCACAAAAGTATAGTGATTAAACAGCGGATACATTTCTTTTCTGTCCCTGCCGCTCTGCAGAAAATTACCGATCGCCGGCGCCATGGAATACAGCACACTGTTGACGATGGTGCGTATCGCGTTGGTGATATATACATAATAGTTCAATCCGCCGACGGTAAATAGACCGCCAGTAATACTGCTGAACGTAGAAATCACCAGGTTATCCGTGGAAGAGTAGATATAAACGGCCACCTTCCCGACCAGGATATTTTTTGTATCCACAAACAGATTTTTTGCCTTGTCATAAGGCTTGATATGCCTATCCTTAAGCTGCGGATATTGTTTATTGCAGTAATAGGAGATCAGCAGATTCGCAGCGATCTGCTGCAGCACCATCAGGACGGAGTAGACAATGTAATCCTGATAAAGAACCAGGAACACGATCCTGAGCACGCTGAATATAATATTCATTAAAGTATCATACAGCGCGCAGACATAGTTCTTCTGATCGGCATACAGCAATGTTCTTTTATAGGAAAGAAAATATGTGGACACGGTGGACATCAGCTGAATAAAGAAAATCAGCCGCACAAAGGCAATATCCACACCGGACTCCGTAATAAACACCGGTATCAGCAGCATCAGCAGACAGCCCAGGCCGAACACCACAAAACCGATCGTCCAATATACCCGGCGGAACAGCGCCATAATACTGGCAATTGTATTCTGATCCCCCTCCGCAATGGGTTTATACAGATGATAGGTAATCGCGCTTCCCACACCCAATTCCGCCAGGGACAGCATGTTCAGCAGATTGCTGATTACACTGTTTAAACCATAGTTCGTCTGTCCCAGATAATGCGTAAACACGATCTGCGTCAAAAACCCCATGACCAGCACAATGACCTGTGTCACCAAGCCGATCACTCCGTTTTTCATGATCTTTTCAAGTCTCATAGATTTTCCTTTTCTTTATCTCAAGTCTCACAGGCTTTTCTTCTTCTGGAACCTGAAAGGCACTGCCTTAACTTCATTTAAAGTCCATTAAGCCTGCCTGCTCTTTATCTTTTTGTAGACAGGATAAAACCAGTAAAGCAAACAGTAGGATTTCACCCGGCTGTCTCCCAGATACTCTTTCCCCCGGGCGATCCGGATCAATTCCCGTATCTTTTCTTTTTGCTCTTTCTGAACAGCCCGGTCCAGCTGATGATAGACATCCACCGTTGTCAGACAAAACACATTGGCGATATGCCTGCGGATCATTTTATCATTTTCCGGACGGAATTGATGTTCCTCATAGAATGCGAACATCTCTATGACCGACCGGTAAAAGCCGTCAAAATTGCGTAGGGTCTTTGCCTGCATCATGATGGAGCCGTCACGAAACCTCCGGTGATACACAATTTTACGCACTATCTTAACCCGATGGCACTGCAGCAACAGCGCAAAGGTATAGTACTGATCCTCGTGGATAATCCCTTCTAAAAATGTAAGTCCCAGATCCAGCAGCGTCTGTCTTTTCACCAGCTGCAGGCAGACCTGGGTCCGAAAGTCCTCCCTGGGAAGGGTAAGCGCAAATAAATCCTCGCCGTCATAGACGCCTGAATATTCATAGTGTTTCTGATAATCGTACTGCATATTCGGTTTACGGATATCCCCGTCATCATAAAAAGAGGCTCCGTCAAATAAAACCAAATCACAGTCCTGATCAGCCGCCTGTTTGTAAATCACTTCCAGTCCGTCCGGCTCAATGTAATCATCACTGTCAAGAAAATAGATATACTGGCCGGCAGCGGCACGAAGCCCGGTATTTCTGGCCGCGCTTAGTCCTGCGTTTTCCTGATGAATCAGACGGATATTCCCGTGCTGCGCGGCATAATTCTCTGCGATCTGCGGCCCTCCATCGTTGGAACCGTCATTTACCAGAATGATTTCTATATCGGACAGGGTCTGTGCAAGCACGCTGTCGATACATTCTGCCAGATATTTTTCTACATTGTAAATCGGAATGACTACCGATATTTTCGGCTGATTATTCATAGCATTATCCCATCTATACGGCAATGATCCCGGACCAAAGTTTCGCATATCCTATTTGCCGTATCCCTAAATATTTTTCTCCGGATTCTGATAGCATCATTTATGCCTAATCTGGCGGTTTACTTTATTCACCATCAGATTCTTAAGCATACCGACCGACAGGTTGTCCCCCCGGAAGTCATAGCTGCAGGCCAGACGTCCCACATGATGATGAAACGGATTTTTCTCCACTTGAGCCGTATCATATAAAAAGATCTGGCTGCCCTCCATATCCGCCAATATATTCTGCTCCTGAGGCTTTAATAACAATCCAAAGGATCTCACAATCTTATAATCTTTGATCTCCAAAGTCAACCAGTATCTCTGATTTTTCCTGTTTTTCTTCACCCCATAAAGATCGGTGCAGAGTTCTTCCGCGGGCAGACCCAGGATACCGGCCAGCTTTTCATTTTCCCAAAACGCGTCATATACCGTGTCACTGCCATCCAGCGGTACGAACCGGTACTTCCTCTGAATACCCGTCTGAAACGGGACCTGAAGACCAGTGGAGGGAATCGCAAAGTTTTCTCCCGCGTCCGTAAAGTTCGTACACTGTGAGATATAAGGGTAGACAAAATATTTTTTCCGCTCAATACAATACCTGACATGATATTTTAGCCAGGAGGTACCGGGCCAGGAAGCCACATAGTCAGGAATATCCGCGGATTCCTGAAACTCCTCCCCCTGCCCGTCATACCATATCCGAAACTCCATCCACTGACGTTTCATCCAGACCTGTCCCCAGGACTGGGCGAACTGTACGAAGTATACATCGTTAGAATCGGCCAGCGGGACAAACGGCCGGTTGGCATGGACATTCCACAAATGCTGATACAGGGAAATTCCGGCGATCCGATCATCCTGCTCATAATAAGCAACCGCCTGTTTCATATATTGATAAAAATTCGGGGATACATAGATGTCATCCTCAAATACAGCTATCGCTTCATAGTCTGCCACCAGATCCCCGCAAGACAGAACGTGTCTGCGAAGCCCCATGCGTTCCGGATAGGTCTTAACTATTTTGGGTCCGAATGGCCAGCTGAACTCTTCCGCACAGCGCAAAACGCTGTCATCACCGCTGTTGTCGATACTTATTATCAGCGTCACCTGGTCAGCGTCATAGTCGGCCTGTGTCAGAGATTTTAACAGCCGCTTCATACTGCGCGGCCTGTTATAACCGATTGCCACTATAGCATACTGTGTCATCGTATCATTTCCTCCAGGCTATCGCAAGCCTTCCTCTTTTACTATTTTCTTAAATCTCTCGATATCATCAAAATAATCCGCATGGCTTTCGATCCAGGAAATATCCCTGTCCCACCATTTAAAATCCATCAAAAATTTCCGGTCATCCTCGTCAAACCGGTATTTGATCACTTTAGCCGGCACACCTCCCACAATGGCAAAGGGAGGAACATCCTTCGTCACAACCGCACCCGCCGCGATCACCGCACCGTCTCCAATCGTCACCCCGGCCATTACCGTAGCGCCGTCTCCGAACCATACATCGCTTCCCACTTTAAACTGGTAACGCCCGTCACAGACCGGATCCGTATAATCCGGAAACTTCTGTTCCTTTACATAGGTAAAACCGCTGACCGGGGACAGCGTGAAAAATGCCGTATGGGTGGAGACGAACTTAGAAGTGGGATGCTGGCCGATCACAAACTTAACATTCGGTCCGATCCCGGTAAACCGGCCCACCTTGACATCATTCAGCACACAATCATGCTGGACGATGGTGCCATACCCCAGATACGTATTCAGCATATAGGCATTATAATAGATGCGGGCATGTCCCTCGAATTCACAGTTGTCTACATCGAAAAATACGCCGCGGCCGAACATTACATGTTTTTGCTTCGTCAATTTCCTTTTCATGAAAAAGGAGCGGAATATATTTGTTATAATCTGAAATCGGTTCACGCAAATCCACCTTTCTTCCCTTGGCACCAGGCCATTTAATCTATGATCCAATTGTCCGGCTCCCTGCGTTTTACCGGCATATCGACAGGATTACCCCAACAAACCTGTTTTCCCAAAACGGCCTTTTTCTAATTTGTTCCGAAAGGATTCCCAGTCAATAAAATTCATAACGATCCATAAGAATGCATCCACAGAAATCATCACGATAAATCTGGTAAATCCGTGGCCGGAATGTCCGAACAGCACCAACGCCCAAAACGCCGGGAAGCAGAAAATAAACAAAAACGGCAGCAGACTGCTTACGGCCACCTTCTTCGCCCGGAACCGGATCATTAAAACTATCAGTACCACTGCCGTCAGCAATATCAGGATACCCATGGAACGAAGCGGAGTCAGGAAGCCCTGAAGTAAACTTACCAGCCGCCCCGCATATTCCCGAAAGCTGGGCGGAAGTCCGATCCATCCCCCTGATACCGAAGAGCCGTCACTGGATCCGGTAACCAGCGCGGCGAGTATCCATTTCGACACCAGCGTAATCGAATAGACGATGCCATAACCGGCGCAATTCCCGATCAGGTGTCCCCACAGCTGCTTCGCGCTCTTTCCTTGCCGCTGCCTCATCTGAAGAGAGACCAGAAGCGGCATTCCGAGCGTAATCAGGGGAGCTTCAAAGGTCCCCCAAAATGCCATACTCGTTCCGATCAATCCGAAAAACAAAGGTTCATACTTGTCATATGTCTTGTTGCCCGAAAAGAGCAGCACCATCATGACTCCCAACAGCATCAGGTTTACATCCACAGAAAACATCATATTGATCGTTATGATCGTGGTGTAACTCATGAGCGTTGCGCAGATAAACGGAAACGCAGCCCGGAATCCCATCTTCTTATTCATTGCCAGAATGGTCAGTAAATATAAAAAGAAACTTACCATATAAATAATTTGCCGGATCTCATGCAGATTCAAAAAAGTCAGCAAAGGCTTCAACCATACCAGGTAGCCATGCCACATCCTTCCATAACTCTCTCTTCCGGCAGCTTTTCCTTCGGCCGCCGCCACAAGATCATGGTACTGTGCAAATGGGGTATCTGCAGAGCCCTCCGCCACCTCATAATCCGCTGACATTGCCGCGTGAAACGGATGCTCTGAAGTCTGAAGCGCCATATTCAGCATCCGGGAATCCGAATAGTTATCAAAAAAACAGACCGGAGATCCGAAAAACCAGTTGGGATATTTCCCGTCCTGGGCGATCACACCGATCGATTCCGCCACGTTCTCTACCATGGCTGATTTTGGGATACAATAAACCAGCGTCAGGCTCAGCAAGTAAAACGCAAAAAGCCCGACCGCAGTCAGCAGCACTTTCTTCATAATTCCAGACGATACGATATTTTTCCACGTTTTCATGGGAACCCCCGCTTTTCCGGACTGCTCCGCATCATTCCTAAAACCTTTATCTTTCGTTGTCTCCATGTTACTGTGTGCTCCTTTTTATCTGCATAAGTATTTCATGACGCTTATTCGCTTTTGCCGGCAGGATCACATAATCCACCCCAGCGCTTTCTGCCGACAGTCCGTCTTTTTCATAGCGGTCCCCGATCATCAGTACCTCTTCCGCAGGCAGTCCTAATTCATTCAGAATCACACTCATCCCTTTGGGATCTGGTTTTAGGCACTGCATCTGGGGATCCGTAGCCGCAAAACAATAATCCGCCACGATTCCCAAAGCTTCCAGCTTATCCTGGACGGGATAATCCGAGTAAATTCCCACGGTAATCTTATGTTTACGCAGATATTTCAGCAAGTCATACACTTCATGATCACGGAATTTCTTCAGATACGGAAGGGGAAAGCGGTACATCCACCGTCCTATAACGGATTCCACCCGATAAGCCGGGACCCGGTATTTTTCTCCGACCAGTTGATAAAGATATTTTTCCGGATCTTCTTTATGATATTCCGTAACCATCCGGTCACGCTCTTCCCTGAACTTTTTTATAATCAGAAGATCCTTGATCCTCCAGAAATGCAGCACATAGTGGCAGGCCAGTCTGACCGCCATGGTTCTGCGAAGCGGCGGCTGATAATAGAGGGTTCCGTCCATATCAAACAGAACCGCGTGATATTCCTCTAAATTACGATGCATTTGCATTTTCATAACAAGACTTCTTTCTTCCTATTTCTAAGGTACTTCTGTTCCGTAAGTATAAGTTATACTATTATATCAAACATGCCCGAACGAATGCAAGACGTTTATCAGACTTTCCCTGCCTTTCTGCTCATTCTCCGTTACTATTTACGGCTGATTTTTAAAGGGCCGGGAGCGGAGGGGCGTGGTATGGGGAGCCGGGCGGCACCTGGAAAGGGGTTGTGTATGTCTTGGTTTCATGTTATATTGGGCAAAGATGGATTGGAAAAGGTTCTGCTTCTTTTGATTTCAGGAGGTATCTCATGGGTTTAGCACAAAAATTGCGGGCGGTACGTACCGTGTTTATCGCAAAGACAAGAAATAAAAGTTATTATTACAGACTTTATAGAGCCTATCGATTTGCGAAAAGGCATCCGGTGAAGGGAAACAGAGATGTTGGCCATGTAAATTATCTGGCGGCGCGGCCGAATCCGGATTCCGGGATCGGTCATCAGATGGCAAACTGGATTGCCGGGTATTACTTCGCACAGGTTTTGGGGCTGAATTTTGCCCATATGCCGTTTGCTTCGTCGAAATGGGAAAAGTTTTTAGGGTTTGGTGAGGGTGAGATTACTCTGGATGAACTGGTAAAGCGGCAGCATTATAAAAAAGTCCGGATTCCCCATTTTAATGAGGCAAATGACGAGGAAATGGCTGCGATCCGGGAGATCGTGGACGCTTATGCGGAGCAAAAGGTTGTGTTTTTGTGCGAGCAGGATCAGTTTTATAAGGCCCAATTCGGTGTCATGCAGGATCTGCAGCGTAAATTCTATAGCGCTTCGGCACGCCGGGATGATCATTTGATTTACCGGCCCGAAGAGTTTAATATCGCTGTCCATGTCAGAAGGGGCGATATTGTGATTGGACAGACGAATAATGACCCGGGTCTTACGAAACGCTGGCAGGATAATTCTTATTTTCTCCGGGTTTTGGAACAGGCGCTCACTCTTCCACAGCTGCCTGGGGATAAGCCGGTTGCGGTTTACCTGTTTTCTCAGGGAGAAAAACAGGATTTTCCGGAATTTGCAGATTTTTTGAATCTGCATTATTGCCTGGATATGGGGCCTATCGATTCATTTCTTCATATGGTAAATGCGGATCTCCTTATAACAAGTAAAAGTTCCTTTTCCTATAAACCAGCTTTACTGAACAGGGGATTAAAAATTTGTCCTCAGAATTTCTGGCATGGATACCCGGAGGATCCGAACTGGATTCTTGCTGATGATACGGGAGCTATACTGCCCCACTAGTTCTGGATTGCAAAAAACAAAAATGGCCCGGCTTTTATTCGTTACTCCACTTGATGGAGCGCGATTTGGTGAGCCGGGCCTGTTATTTTAAAATCGGGCCTACACGTTAAGCAGCATAGTTTCCACAAAATAATCCATAGCAGGGATTCTGCTGTACATCAATACTGCGATCAGTGCGATCAGTATTACGATATAGATCAAAAGCCCTTTTTCTTTGTATAATTTCTCGGGTTTCTGCACGGCCGAATCTTCTTTAAAACTCAGATACAGGTAGTAGCAGAACAGGCCAAATACAAAGGGCATGGCGATCAGCAGTTCGATCTTGTACTTCATCATGAATACACCCAGGAAGAAAGTGGCGCTCATCGCATAAAAGAAGGCAGATACCAGAAGGGTATGTTCGGTGTAATATTTGAATGATTTCCTGTATTTTCCGGCAACTTCGGGATCCCCGATCATCCGGTACTCCGCGTACCGCTTAGTCGCCATCAGGTAGGCACCGCACATCCAATAACCTACCAGCACACTGCTGGGCGGCTGATAAGATTCGGTAATGATAAACCATCCAATCAAAAGACGGATCAGGTTATTTAATGATTCTGAGAGAACGTCGATGTATGGAATGTCTTTGGTCCTGATCGGACGTACATTGTAGAGAACGCCCATCAGCAAAAGCCATAATTCCATATACAGGAAATAACGGTTTACCTGGATCGAGCATATAACACCCAGTATGATCAATAAAGCATATTCCACCATTACCCAATGAAACTTGATGTTCGATACCACAACAGGCCTATTCTTTTTCGTAGGATGATATTTGTCGAATTTGGCGTCCAGCCATTCATTGATCACATAATTCGCAGAAGCGATGAAGCATGTGGCCATAAAGCCCCAGATAAAACGAATTACAACGCCGGAATCAAACACTTTTCCGGTTAAAAGCTCAGCAATAATAACACCAGGAACGATAAAGGCATTCTTGACCCAATGGTCCGGCCTCGCGATCTTGATATAACTTTTTAATTGATTCAATTTTCTAACCCTCCTCCATAATTCTTACATATCATATCAATTTTTCCCCCACGAAACAACCTTTTCTTACAAAATTTCCCCAAAAATCCCATTATTCTCTATCATATAGTTATACATTGAATAGGAAGTTTTATCCAACAACCATTATTTGCAAGTTCTACTTTTTATGATATAATGTCGAAAGACATTATATCTGCACCGGAGCGCTTTCCTTAGCGCGGAGTGTGCATCTCCCGGAAGGGATCATGATTGCGTGCAATCATGATATAATGTCGAAAGACATTATATCTGCGCCGGAGCGCTTTCCCAGGCGCGTTAATCATAAGATGGCATTCATAGAAATTAGCTTAAGATAAAAATGAGTTTTCAGAAAGGAGCAGGATATATTATCACTGGTAATAATATATCCAAACACTATGGAAAAAGTATTACTTATGTATCCCCCAGGCCCATTATTTCAAAGAGGCGAGGATCGTTGTCAGCAGAATATCGACGACGGAAGCGCACAGGCCATGCGGGCCTGCAATGATCTGGGCTACGCCGCCGCAGTTCTTCTTCGGAAAAATTATAATGTGAAGCTGCGGGATTATCAGACGGAATTCTGTTCGGAAGCGGATATGTTCCGTGAATTAGAAGAGTATCAGCCGGATATGGTCATGATCAGTGTTACAAACACGACGATTTTTGATGATATTAAGATTTCTAATCGGATCAAGGAAAAGACGAATGCGGTTATGGTCCTGAAGGGCGCTATATTCTATGATCCGGAACAGGCTATGCTGGATCTGCTGGATCTTTCCAAGGTTGATTATCTGATTGGCGGAGAAGTGGATTTTGCCATCGATCTGATCGCTGATTATGAGTTCCACAATAAAGGGAATATAGAGGATGTAGATAATATCCTCTATAAGGATGCGGATGGTAATATAAAAAGAACCCCATTCCATGTATGGGGACAGGATCTGGACGGCCAGCCCTTCCCGGCCCGCCAGTTGATGAACAATGCCCTCTATACACGCCCGGATACGGATGAGCCTATGGCAACGATCCAGACGTCCCGCGGCTGCCCTTCCAACTGTATTTTCTGTCTGTCCCCTGAGATATCCGGAAAAAAAGTGCGATTCCGCAGTCCGCAGAATGTCATGGATGAAATGACGGAATGCTATGAGAAGTTCGGTATCCGTAATTTCTTCTTCAAAGCGGATACCTTCACCATCAATGCCCAGTGGGTCAAAGAATTATGTACTCTGATCATAAATTCACCGCTCCACAATAAAATTGCTTTTACCGCCAATTCGAGGGTCCGCCCGCTCGCAAAGGAAACTCTGGTTCTCATGAAAGAGGCCGGCTGCTTTACGATTGCCTTTGGCTTTGAATCGGGCAGTGACGATACGCTGACCAAGGTACATAAAGGGGCAACGGTTGCGGAAAACATCCAGGCCTGCGCATGGTCCAAAGAAGCGGGGCTGACCGTATGGGGATTTTTCGTAATTGGCTTTCCCTGGGAAACCAAGGAACATATTATGGAAACCAAAAAGCTCATCTTCCAGATGAAACCCGACTTCATCGAAATTACGCTGGCCCTGCCTTTTTATGGGACACCTCTTTACAATATGTGCAAAGAAGATAATCTTCTCGCCCAATCCGTTCTGGGAAGCGACTTCTTCCACTCCAGCATGAAGGGGACCAAATATCTGAGTATGGAAGAGCTGCTGAAACTGCGCAGAAATATTCTGCTGCAATATTACCTGCGGCCCAGCTACATTTTCAAAAAGATGGGGGAATGCATCACACATCCGAAAATCTTCCTGAATTATTGTAAATATGGGATTAAACTGGTGGTAAATCTTTTTAAATAAATGGACCAAAAAAAGAACGGGCTGTTACCTGAAAGTATACATGGTCTCATATCATACAGGAACCAGTCCGTTCCTGACTTTGGCATTAGTATTCCTGATCTCTTGATGGTATCAATACATTTTCCAGGAATTCCTGTGTCAGCATAGTAGCTCCATGGACATCCATATGGGTATAATCAGAAAAATACTGGTCGGAATATTGTTCATAGTCCACCGCACTGTAGTAATACTGTCCGCTGCTCTCCACAATATCCCTGCAGCGTTCTATATGCTGATCCAGTACCTCTTTTGCCCCTTCGGCTGCCATATAATTCGGTCTGCTGGGAACCTGGACAAAATACAGGTCGATTCCTTTTAGTTTCAGCTTCGATGCCATCTGATACAGGCTCTCATAGCTGGGGCCGTCCTGCTGGTAGACTTCCGCAAACTGTTTGTCCCAGCGGTTCATGGATCGTTCAATCCCGTATACCTCCAGGGCTACGCCGCCATTCGCGTCAAAATCCAGGGAATCATAGTCATTTTTGTACCCCTGGAGTTTTGCATATTCGTCATAATAATGCAGATCCCCGAACACACCGTAATGCAGATAGAACATACTCTCGGGAAAGCCCCTTATGTAGCGGCTGATATCTTTATAATCATAATCCTTTTCTTCCCCGTCGAAATCTTCCATGGAACTGAAAATAATTATGCCTTTGGGGCTATATTTTTCCAGCAGTACTTCAGTCCAGTTCTCAATATCCTCCATCGTAACACCCCATACAGAAAAATTATAGAACTTTTCACCCATGGGGCCAAGATAATTCAGCAATACATCTGAGTTCAGATTGTTCATAGTCATGGATGACCCGACTGCCAGATAATCATAATTTTCTTCAGGAAGCCGGCGGGTTTCATATATTCTGGCATCCAGGGAAATCGAATTGGTAAATCGTACCAGCACATGACTGCCGGTCAATACTCTGGGGATCCCCACATACAGCCCCGCCGCCAATACAAGAAAGGCAACTGCCGCTAACATTCTTTTTATTTTCATAGTTTCCTCCATGTGTGCAGTTTTTTGCACATAAAGGTATGCGTGAACATCTCTTTGTTCAACCTTTCCTCCATGTGTGCAGCTTTTTGCCTTATCGCTTAGAACTGGAAATACAGAAACGGACTCGTTGTATATCGAACTCCCAGTATACCGAAGGTCAACACAGCAAACAGCAAACACAAATAGCAGGACCAACGAAACCAAAGCTGCTGTCTTTCGATCAGGGGACGGATACGAATTCCCCGATAATGACAGAGACTGACAACCGACAGCATCAGAATCGCTCCCAGAAGTATCATCAGCTGCTGGTAGTCCAACCCTAATGTGCTCAGATAATTCAAAGACAGCTGCGGCCACTCAAATTCAAATAACATTTTACTTATAATGGTTTTAGCCTGATCAAATGAGTTGGATCGAAAAAAGATCCATCCGAAATCCACGAGCAGAAAAGTCACCAAGATCTGACCAATCCGAAAACTGGCAGTGTCTGCATTTACATGCAAGGTTTTCCAGATTTTCTGCTTCCAGGGCCTTAGATATCCTCCTATAATCTGATAGGCTCCGTGCAGCGCGCCCCAGATTACAAAGGTCCATCCTGCTCCGTGCCAAAGGCCGCTCAGCAGAAAAACCAGGAATACGTTAAAAGCCCATCTTCCTTTTTTGACCCGGTTTCCCCCTAATGGAATGTAGACATAATCCCGAAACCATGTACTCAGGGAGATATGCCATCTTCTCCAAAATCCGGCCACCGATGAAGCCAGATATGGCTCTTCAAAATTCGTCATCAGATGAAAACCCATTACCCGGGCCGCTCCGATAGCAATATTGGAGTAAGAGCTGAAATCGCAGTAAATTTGAACAGCAAACAAGACTGTTGCCAGGATCAACGCGACAGCTTCATATTCAGTATAGTGATTGTAAACCTGATCGACGAGAATCGCAGCTCTGTCCGCGATTACGATCTTGAGGAAAAATCCCCAAAGCATCAGCAAAAGCCCATCCTTGACCCTGTCAAAATCAAAGGTATGCTTCTCCCGGAGCTGATGCAGCAGATTCTTACTGCGTTCGATCGGTCCCGCTACCAATTGCGGGAAAAATGAGACGAACAGGGCGTACCTCCCTAGATTCTTTTCCGGTTCAATTTCACCGCGATAGACATCCAGCGTGTAGCCAAGCGCCTGAAAGGTATAAAACGAGATTCCCACCGGCAGGATCACATCGAACGACACCCGCACCGGCGCAAGATTCAGATACGAAAAAATACTGTTTAAACTGTTCACCGCAAAATCGAAATATTTGAAGAAAAAGAGTATGGCCAGATTCAATACCAGGCTTAAAACTACCCATAGCTTTTTCAGAAATATCTGATTTTCACTGCTCTTTTGCTGCGTTCTCCCGATCAGGATTCCGCACAGGTATGTAATTACTGTGGAGATCCCCATAAGCAACGCGTACTTAGGATTCCACGACATATAAAAATAGTAGCTGGCCAGCAAAAGCCAGACCCATCGAACCTTATGCGGAATGATAAAATAAATGAGTACCACGATCGGAAAAAACAGCAGGAATTCCATCGAATTAAACGACATCCTACCGCCGCCTTTCCATAGTAAATTTTATCACTACTTCTCACGCACGGTTTTATTATATATAAATATAATTATGTTCTAAATTAATTAAAAACTTTCCAATTGCAGAAAAATCAAAATATTTATCGGATCTCCAATAAAAATCCGACTTGCTTTATAATCTCCGGCCTGTCCGTATCTTGTTCCCCTGATTACCGGATCCAACGCTAGCTGATTTGAGATTACTTTACTGTATACGAGTGATAAAGTCAACAAAAAAACCCTTAAGATTTTGTTAAGAACTGAAGACAAACCCGGATTATACGCAGAAAATCTGTCACCCAGGCAAAAGCTACACCATTTTCCTTCAAAGCTCTATGCCCTTCTTTGAGGGATAACAGATAAGAGGACAACCCATTGGTGCTGGTTCCCCCATAATACATATAGATCAGTACTTCAGGTATATAAGATAATTTTACCTGTCCGTCTTTCAGGCACCGGATCATATATTCATAATCCGCAGAGCACTTATAATCCGTTTTATACAGTCCATATTTTTCATATACTTCCCGTTTCAGATAGAGCGTAGGATGAGCCGGCATCCAGCCGGTCCGGATCGATCCCTGGCCCATATGCCATTTCCGTACGACTTTTTCTCCATCCAGGTAGATCAGATCGCTGTGTACGCCATCTGTTTTTTCACGTACGATCGTTTCCACCATACGGCTGATCACATGTTCATCGGTATAGCGATCGAAACAATATCCGATGATATCACCGTCGGACAGCAGATACCCTTTGTTAATCGCATCGTAGATCCCCTCATCCGGCTCGGAGATCCATTTTAAACGTGCTCCGAATCTGGGCTCAAATTCCCGGATTAACTTAAGTGTATCATCCGTAGATCCTCCATCTACGATTACATACTGAATCTGCTCATAGTCCTGGGACAATATCATCTCCATGGTCTGTCTAAGATTATCTGCATTATTATATGTGGTTGTTATCACTGATACAGTTGGCTTATTCATGTGTTCCATCATAGCAAGTTTTTGTCCTATTTTCAACTGGATTCTTTTCTATTTATCATACAATTCTTTTCTATTTACCATACTTTGCAAGTTTTGCCTGTTTATGGTATAGTAGCTGTAAATTTAGTCCATGAATTTAATCAGCAATATTTAAAAAAATAAAAATTATCCTGGTAAACAAAAAGGTGCGTGAACATTCTATATGGAAAAACTTTCAGCAATCGTCCCCTGCTATAACGAGCAGGATGCCCTTCCCTATTTTTACAAAGAAATCTGCAGCGTTGCAGAATCCATGCCCTATGTGGAATTTGAGATTATATTCGTCAACGACGGATCTACTGATCAGACACTGGCGATAGCCAAACAGTTCGCCGAAAATGATCCCCGAATAAAATATGTCTCGTTTTCCCGGAACTTCGGCAAGGAAGCCGCCATTTATGCCGGTCTCTCCTATGCCCAGGGCGATTACGCAGCCATTATGGATGCTGATTTGCAGGATCCGCCGTCACTGCTGCCGCAGATGTATGATGCAGTCACGAAAGAAGGCTACGATTCAGCCGCTACCCGCCGGGTTACCCGGAAGGGAGAACCTCCGATCCGTTCCTTTTTCGCCCGCTGTTTTTATAAATTCATGCATAAAATATCCAAAACCGAGATCGTAGACGGCGCCCGGGATTTCCGTCTCATGACCCGTCAGTTTGTAAACGCGCTGCTGGAGATGGGGGAGTACAACCGCTTTTCCAAGGGCCTGTTTGGCTGGGTGGGCTTTGACACCAAGTGGATTGAATTTGAAAATGTAGAACGTGTGGCCGGGGAGACCAAATGGTCTTTCTGGAAACTGCTGGTTTACAGCATTGAGGGCATTGTGGCCTTTTCAACCGCGCCTTTAGCCCTGGCCGCTTTTACAGGTGTAGTCCTATGCCTGGCTGCGTTTATCATGATCTGCTTTATCATTATACGAACCTTGATTTTCGGCGATCCGACCAGCGGATGGCCATCCATGGTCTGTATTATCTTTCTGTTGGGGGGCTTACAATTATTCAGTATAGGTATTTTAGGCGAATATTTGGCTAAGACTTATCTTGAAACAAAAAAACGTCCCTTGTTTATTTGCAAGGAGACCAACATCGAAGATAAGTAGAAGGATTTTTGTTATGGTTTTATCAAAAAAGCAGAAAACTGTATTTCTGGCTGGTTTATGTATTCTGGAAAGCCTGTTGATGCTTACCCTCATTTTTCATAAAAATATATTTATGGATGAGGCTTTTACTATTTCCCTGTCGGGACATTCTTACCCGGATGTCATCGCTTTGACCGCCGCGGATGTACATCCTCCGGTTTATTATCTGATCCTGAAGTTTTTGACTGGTATTTTCGGAACCAGTCTTATTGTGATGCACCTGGTATCTGTACTTCCTTTTCTTTTCCAAATGATTCTGGGCTGTACGCTGGTCCGGAAACGGTTTGGTGACAGGACATCTTTTCTGTTTCTGCTCTGTCTGTTCGGTATGCCAAAAATGTTGTATTACTCTACAGACATCCGTATGTACAGCTGGGCCATGTTCTTCGTCACAGCCGCAGCGCTGTTTTCATATGAAATAATATTGAACGGGAAATTCCGTAATTGGCTGTATTTTACTGTGTTCAGCCTTCTGGCTGCTTATACCCATTATTTTGCCTGTGCAGCGGTAGCCTTCCTTTATTTTTATCTCCTGATCCACGCATTCAGGCAAAATAAACAAGTTTTGAAAAAATGGATGCTCTGTGCCGTTTTCACTGTACTCGCCTATCTGCCCTGGCTGGGAGTCGTTCTCCGGCAGATATCTCAGGTTACGGAGAAATACTGGATTCCTCCCATTACCTTTTCTACGCTGGTGACTTATATAGAATATACTTTTGCCGTAAAGCGCAGCCACCTTCTCTCCCTATTTCTCCTTTTGGTATTTCTGGCTGTTTTCTGGCTGTTTATATTTCGAAAAAAGGAGCGGGAAGACTGGTTCGCGGCGGCCTGTTTCAGCACTTCCGTCGGAATGGTCCTGGTGGGGCTGGCCGCCTCATTCCTGATCCGGCCTGTTTTTTATCAGCGCTATATGGTGTCTTCCTATGGCTGCATGTGGCTTTTCTTCGCCATCGAAGCACGGAACATCAGGCAGCCTTGGATATCCCGTCTGTTAACCGTATGGCTTATATTTTGCAGTGCCCTGAATTTTATAGACATCTTGAAACTGCGTTACCAATCCGGCGCGGAACAGATGGAATCCTATATGGAATCCGTATTCGAACCGGGAGACGTCATTGTGCATACACACAATGGAGTTCAAAAATGTTTTGCCTATTATTTTCCTGAAGAGCAGCATGAGCTGTATGGGTCGGAAATTACAGACGTCTATCAAAAAGTTTATCAGAATTACCGAATCGGGGAATTAAACGCTCTCTCCCAGCTGGATCATGCGGATGGGCGCATTTGGATCGCCGCTGATCCTGCTCATGAAACAGTACTGGAGGACTTTAGAGCAGCCGGATACCAGCCGGAATACCGGGGGACCTTTACGTTCGATGAATACGAGATTCTGTTCTATTATGCGGCGAAGCCTTATCATACTGCCGAAAATTGACACTTTCCCGTGCTTATAGTATGATGGTAAAAATTGTAACAAACGATATAGAAAAGAGGTAAGACATGATTAAAAAAGTGTGTAACTGGATAGACCGGAATATCCGCCGTCTGCTTCTGCTGGGGATACTGCTGAGTGTTCTTGGAATCATCGCCAGCTACCTGTTCCCCAATGAATATATGGCGACACAGGGCTATAATACCAAGGCGGAACAATTGGTCCAAAACCCGCTGGCCGAGGGAACGGTTATGGAGTACAAGTTCCAGGTCGATGAGCGTTTGCTGGGTGTACAGGTGAAATATACTACTTACGACAAGAAGCTTACATCCGGTGTGATTCACTACGAAGTCTTATCCCAGACGGATGGTCATTCTCTGGGAAGTTCTGCTATGGCCGCTCCCAATATCGCAGAGGGCCAGGATGTGCTGATGCCGTTCACCGGCTTTGAGACCTGTTCCGGTCCCCTGATTCTGCGCATCTGGTGTGACGGCGTGACCGATGGGAATTATCCCGGCATCTATACGAATCCGCAGATCATCCCGGATGTCAGCACCAGCATTAACGGCCAGGTTCTTCAGGGAAATATGATCATGACTTACTGTTATCCCGCATACAACAAACCGCTGCTGTGGTATTTTGTTCTATTCCTGTTCGTACTGCTGACCCTATTTGCCGTCACGGATAAGGGCCAGCCAATCATCAGAAAGGGGAAAAAGAAGGCATGAAAACTTATATCAAAGAACACTGGCGAAAATTACTGATCATGATCGGTGCGGTAATTCTTTTGACAGTATTGGTTGAACTTCTGGTGTTTAACTTTCATTCCCTGTTCAATGACACTTACACAACCCGCTATGATTTTACAAGCGGCCAGACGTATGATCATGTGAAAATCGAAGATGTGGATTACTCTACTACAACCGAACAGGACGGGAAAACCGTGGAAAGCAAGGGCCTTGAAACCGATTATACCTTTACTTTCCCCGAAAATATGTATATCAAAAAGCTGCATATCGGCTACCAGTCACCGGTAGATTTTTCCATCACCATGAATGCCTACAGTGATAACGGATACGGCGAAACCTCCACCACCGAATATTATGATCAGTCCCTTGCCGCCTTTACCGATTATTATAACAACATCGGTCAGGAAGCCGCCGGATGCAAGATCCGTGTGGTGAATAATTTCAACGGTACCATTGATTTCATTGAATTCAGCAATGAATTATCCATGAATCCCTACCGTATGTTTTTCCTGGCCGTGGTATTCAGCTGTATCATGTTCCTGATCTTCGGCGCACCGGTGTTCGGCAGGAAGCTGGAAGTATACTTTGCATTCCTTAGTCTGCTTGCCGGAAGTATCTACATTATTTTTGGTGGTACCCTCCGGATCGGCTGGGACGAGCAGGTTCATTTTGACAACGCCTATTCCAACGCTTATTTTTCCACGGTTCAATATACGGAAGCCGCCACGATCATGAAAGAGGCGCATCAGCCCTATTACAATACGCTGGAGGAACGGCAGTACATTGCCGACTATTTTAATTCCAAAGATAATACCGATCAGGCGGTTCTGGTCAGCAAAGCCCGGTTTATTCCCTATAATCAGTGGGCCTACATTACCCAGACTCTGTTCCTGGCGGTTGGACGGCTGCTGCATCTGCCCTTTACCATTCTCTATATGTTTGGTAAATTCGGCAATCTGCTCCTCTACACATTGGTTGTCGCACTGGCAATCAAATACGCGAAAGTCGGGAAAGCCATCATCGCCGTCATCGGTCTGCTCCCCACCTGCCTGTTCCAGGCGACCTGTTATGCCTACGACGGTGTGGCTATCTCTTTCACCATCCTGGGCTTTATCCTCTGGTTAAATGAAGTTCTCGATAAGGAAAAGAAGCTGAAATGGTACAATGTGCTGGCAATCGTGGGCTGTTTCGTATTCGCCAGCTTACCCAAAGCGATCTATATCATACTGCTGGGCTTACTGTGTTTCTTCCCAAAGACCAAGTTCAGCAGCAAAAAACAGAGGGTGTGTTTCATCGCCGGTGTCGTCGCCATCATGGCAACTATCATCTACACCTTCCTGTTCCCTGTGGCCTCTCAGACTTCTATGGGAAATGTAAACTGGGGATCTGACGTAAGAAACGAAGAGTCCGAGACAGGAATCGTCAAACAGTTGATGATGATCCTGGATCATCCCTGGACCTATACCAAACTGCTTGTAGGAACAATCTTCAAGACATTCTGCGACTATATATTCGGAATCGGCGCCAATGCTAATTTTGCCTTCCTGGGAGCTTATTCCGCGCAGTTTACCTACCTGTTCACCCCCCTCTTCCTGGGTTTGGGCTTCATCTCCTGCCAGGAAGAAACCAAATACGTACTGGAGAAAAAGTATAAACTTCTGGTTGGTGTCCTGGTTTTCGGTGTATTCTGCCTGATCTGGACCGCACTGTATTTAAGCTTTACTCAAATAGGCGCCTTGGGCTTCAACGGGGTGCAGCCCCGCTATTACCTTCCCATAATGGTAATGCTGCCGTTCCTCTGCAGGAACAAAACCCTGATCTGCCATGGAAAAATGCAGAACTACAACCGCATTGTCATGGCCATCATGACATTCGTCGTCCTGTACGGCGCATACTCCATCATGCTGCCGTTCAACGTATAAAAAAATAGTAACGCTCGAAATTACCTCGCTGACTATTTTTCATGCATCGCACGTAAGTGCCTAAAATACAGGCACTAAGTGCTCATTGCGATAAAAAACTATAACGCAAATAAAAGGAGTACAAAATGGTTATCTCTGAAATTATGGGCGGCTTCGGAAACCAGCTGTTTTCCTACGCCTGCGCCTACGCAACTGCAAAGCGGAACAACGATACTCTGATCCTGGACAAGCATCTCTATGACTGCGGCTATTTCCGTCGTTTCCAGCTGGATCAGTTAAACATCGACTGTACGGAAACGCTATTGCCGCCCGCTGCTCCTTTTGACCGTTATAAGCATCCCTTCCGCACGAAGTTCTATGAATACAGGCGTGACCGCAAACTCCCCGCTCCCATCAAAATGGTGCGGGAAAAAAATGAGTTCACCTACATCCCGGAGCAGTTCGCCTACGACATCAATATCCACTTGACCGGTTATTGGCAAAACTATCGCTATTTCGACCAATACCGGCAGGATCTGCTGCGTCAATACATTCCTAAGACCCCTTTCCGCCCTGAGATCCAGGAGCAGTTATCCACACTCCGTTCCACAAACTCCGCCGCTATCCACATCCGCCGCGGAGACTATGTGAATTTCAAAGGCGGTAAATGTCTTTCCCCTACGTACTACATTAAGGCCCTAAACCTCCTGCAGCAATCTGCCGGTCCGGATCTTCGTCTCTACATTTTTTCCGACGATGTCCCCTACGTAAAGCAGGCCTTAAGCCCCCTCCCGTCACCTATATTCCTGAGCGATTCCCTCACGCTCACCGACTTGGAAGAGTTCTATCTGATGTCCGCCTGCCGCCACCAGATCATAGCCAACAGCACCTTTTCCTGGTGGGCCGCCTATCTGAACCCGAACCCTTCCAGGCGTATCATAGCCCCCCTTGCGGACCTCTGGACCAATGATTTCTATCTGCCTGAATGGACTGCAATACCGGCTGAGATCATTGCTTCCTGAGCATTGTTTCTGGCTTTGACATGATTATAATTCTAGGGCCGGAGCTTGGAGAGGGGGGCGGATGCCATGGGCAGGGGTTTTGTACCTGGGGTGGCGGACTGCTGTTCCGGGGAAGCGGCTGTGTCCAATCGTATAAGATGTACTAACAGGGAAGGAGAAAAAGTCCTTATTACATTTTCCGTCACAAACTCGCCAAAAAACGGCTCGGACAGTGTGACGGAAAACGGGACTTTTTCTCCTTCCCTGTAAGTACATCTAATACGATCGGCCAATGCCGCTTCCCCGGAACAGCAGTCCGCCACCCCAGGTACAAAACCCCTGCCCACGGCATCCGCCCCCCTCTCCAAGCTCCTACTTTAATTCTATATTAGAAATCAATCTTACTCTGGATACTGGAACCACAGCTGCAAACCAACCAGCGGGGAATCTGCAAAGGAACGGAAGGACAGCGGTCGGCTGCAGTCTGCTTAGGCGGGGCGGTCGGTTGGGTGCCGGGATGCCGGGGGGTATCGCTGGCTGGGTTCCCGCCGGGGGGCGGCGTGTTTCATCCTGTCGCGCTGCATTGGCACATCTTTTAGTACCTCTTAAATGAAAAACCGCAGGAAATCGGAGACTCAAAACGGTTTTCCGTACCGTTTTGAGAGGGCTGTTGAGTGGAGAAACCATCAAGGTTTCTCCGCGAATCAGCCCGATTCTTCGATTTCCTGCGGTTTTTCATTTTAGAGGTACTTAAAGCTGTGACAGAGCAGCACGGCAGGACGAAACACGCCGGCCCCCGACGGGAACCCAGCCAGCGATACCCCCCGGCATCCCGGCACCCAGCCGACCGCCCCCGCTTAAGCAGACTGCAGCCGGCCGCTGTCCTTCCGATCCGCCCCCACAGCACATTCCCCATCGTCTACTCCCCAAGGCCCCCTTCAATGGCCTCTATCAGAGTCTTAAGTGCCTGTTCCTCGTCTTCGCCTTCACATACGAATTCTACTTCGTCTCCACATTTCACACAGGCCCCCAAGACGCTTAAAACGCTTTTGGCGTTTGCCGTGTTTTCCTTAAATGTGAATGTAATCACGGATTTAAACTGCATGGCCGTTTTACACAGAATTCCGGCGGGCCTCAAGTGGAGACCGGTCGGGTTCTTGATGACTACTTTTTGGCTAACCATAAATGATACCTCCTCTACAGCATGGTCTTTGTTATCAAATCTGCCAGTTTTTTTGCTTCTTTTTCAATCAGCTTCTGGTCCTTGCCTTCTATCATTACTCTTACCAATGGTTCTGTTCCGGAGGGACGGATCAGCACCCTGCCTTCTCCGGCGAATTTGTCTTCCAGTTCTTTGATGGCGGCCGCTATCTCCGGATATTCCATGTAACGGTCTTTTTTGTGAGTCGGAACTTTGGCGTTGATCAGAGCCTGGGGCATTACCTGCATGATGGATGCCAGCTCCGATAAGGGCTTTCCTGTCTTCACCACGACTTCCAGCAGATGCAGCGCGCTGATCAGGCCGTCGCCGGTGGTGTTTTCATCCAGGAAAATGATGTGTCCGGACTGCTCCCCACCCAGGTTGTAACCGGCTTCTATCATCCGCTCCAGTACGTATCGGTCGCCGACCTTCGTCTGCTCGATCACCAGGCCGTTCTTCTTACCCATCAGGAAGAAGCCCAGATTACTCATGACTGTTGCTACGATTGTATTTTGTTTTAGTTTTCCCTTTTCTTTGAGATAGTATCCGCAGATGCCCATCAGCTGATCGCCGTCCACGACTTTTCCCTGCTCGTCTACAGCCAGCAGTCTGTCTGCGTCACCGTCAAATGCCAGGCCCAGGGAGGCTTTTTCATATACAACCCTGGCCATTAACTCTTCCATGTGGGTTGAACCGCAGTTGGCGTTTATATTGGTGCCATCCGGATCGGTGTGAATCGCTACTACATCGGCCCCTAACTCAGTCAGGGTTTCGATTGCGGTATAATAGGACGCGCCTTCCGCACAGTCTACGACAATTTTCAAACCCTTCAGCTCCAAATCCACGACTGATTTCGCAAATTCAATGTAGTCTTCCCGCGCGTCGAACCGATAGCTGACGTGGCCGACCATGGGACCTACAGGGACCGGAAGATCTTTCATGCCGCTTCGGATGACTTCTTCAATCTCGTCCTCCAAAGCGTCGGATAACTTATATCCGCTTCCGTTGAAAAATTTGATTCCATTGAATTCGACCGGATTGTGAGAGGCAGATATCACGACACCCGCATCTACCTGGTATTTTCTGGTCAGATAGGCCACCGCCGGCGTCGGCAGCACACCGATATAGACTGCGTTGGCCCCCACGGAACAGATCCCTGCCATCAGGGCATTTGCCAGCATCCCGCCGGATATTCTCGTATCACATCCTACCAAAATCGTTGGTTTGTGTTCGTTTTCTTTTGTCAGAACATAGGCACCCGCCTGTCCAAGCTGCATTGCAAGCGTGGGAGTCAGCTCTGTGTTGGCTACTCCTCTTACGCCATCGGTACCGAATAGTCTTCCCATTTAAAACCTCCAGATTTAATATTTATTCTTTTTGGTCACTCAGGTCTTATACAGAAGTTTAATAATCACAAGTAAATGCGTATCCGCATATATGTTCCTATACAGGAACCCCTAATGCCTTATAGCTGACCTGTTTCATGATTGACCTGCTATATCGTCTACTTTTTCCGCAAATCGATTTTTACTGTGACCGGTTCTTTCACAGTATATGGGCTCGGAACACTCACGGTTACTGGAACTTCATAACTGCCGGCCCTTTTATAATTGGACAGATCTATGGAAGTCTTCAGCGTGCTCTGGTCAAATTTGGCTTTTTCCGCTTCCAGTGCCTCCAGTGTAACCACCAGGTTTGCCATGCTATCGGAGAACGAATAGGAATAACCTTCCGGCGCGCCCGTAACTTCTATACTGTCTTTTGACACCAACTCATTCCATTCCACCATTTTTTCGATATAGGCAATCATCAGTACCTGGCTTTTGCCGTCCTCATCCACCGGGTCTACGACTTTGATCTTATCCGAGTCTATTAATTCCGTTATATCGACAACCACACTTTTATCCTTGTCTAAACCGCTTACATCTAAAAAGGACGGATTTATTGTTATAGAGCTGCCTATCTTCTCAAGGGCACTCTCCGGACCCGCTATCGTAATCTGATCAGGATCGCAAATCACATTCGTAACCCGGTAATCTTCCGCCGGACTCCCGCTGTAGGATCCCTTCAAGGACACCAGCTGTTTTTTATACATAACAATCTTGACACTGATACCGCTTTCTTTTTGTTCATATTTCAGTTTATCTGCATTTATCACCGGATCCCCATCGCTATCCACCATGGTAAGCTTGATTGAGGGGAATGTCTGATCCGCGGTCATGTCCGTGACATTCACTGTGGCCACTGCGTTTTTAACTTTCTTAACCACGGATTCCGGGCCTTTAATCTCTATGGAACTGGGATTGGGCTGCTTATCTCCTACCACATACCCGCCGCCTGGCGTTCCTTTCGTTACCACAGAGACTTTCACTGCTTTTGTCTCTGATTCTTCTATCGAAATTTTCAAATTATGCGGACGATAATATATATCACTCTCACTGACATCCTTCGGAAGAGTGATATCAATCGGAGCGACCCAGGTTGATCCCATCTGTGTCAGTTCCAGCATATCCGCATGGGCTTTAAAATCTTCCGCTGTTAAATCCTGTATGACTGATTTTCTCGCTTTTACCGTAATATCCACATGATCGCTGTCATCCAGCACACTGTATTCCTGATCACTTGCGAGTGCTTTTACATTTAACATTTCAACCGTGATTCCGTCGTAGGACTCCGATATAACCGGATCGTTGATCTGTACCACAAGGAACCAGATGACGATAGCGGCGGCCAGCGAGATCAGTTTTAAACCAAAATTATTGGCCAGCTTTTCTTTCATCTCTATGCCTTCCTTTCCACAGTCTGAACCGTCTGGCTTCTGCTTCCTTGCCCTGTATCTCTACCAGACGTTTTTTCAGCACGTCCTGATCTACATTTCTCCACAGACGTCCCCCCTGTGCAATGGAAACCGCACCGGTTTCTTCCGATACGACAATTGTAAAGGAATCCGTAACCTCGCTGATTCCTATAGCCGCCCGGTGTCTGGTTCCAAGTTCCTTGCTGAGTTCCATGTTGTCCGAAAGCGGCAGATAGCAGGTTGCGGCTGTGATCCGATCTCCGCACATGATAACAGCACCATCGTGCAATGGCGTATTATGCTCAAAAATATTCAGAATCAACTGGCTGGATATGGCGGAATCAACGACGATTCCTGTACGCTCATATTCTGTCAGCGGTATGTCCATAGCTATGACTATCAATGCGCCTGTCTTTACTTTTCCCATCTCAAAGCAGGCTTTCACTACTTCGTTGATGGTCCGGTCGCTGAAGCGCTCGGAAGGTTCCTTGTTACTGTCAAAGGAGACTATATTGGCAATCACATTTTTCTGTCCCAGCTGCTCCAGGGCCTTTCTAAGCTCCGGCTGGAATATAACCACCAGCGCGATAATACCGGCGTTTACGGATTTCCCCACGATAAACAGGATCGTATCCATCCGGAAAATAAGCGCCATTAAAATAAAGAGCATCAGCAAAATAAACCCCTTTAGCAGTATCCAGGCTCTCGTATTTTTGATCCATACCAGTATCTCATAAATCAGGAAGGCCAAAATAAGTACTTCAACGAAATCCGTCAGTTTTAGGTTCAGGGGTTTCAGATCAGTCATATATTGACTGAAATAATTTGCCAGTGTACTCATTTTATCACTTCCTTTCTCTGTTATTTCTAACTATCTTTTGCAGTCTTTCACTGTCGTTTTTCACTATCTTATGCATTTTTTCACAGTTATATCTAACTGTGTTTTAGCAGTTTCTTAGTACCGCTCGCTTCTTCTGTCGTCTTTCTTCGCGTTGATTTTCTTGATCTGTTTCTTCCGCGTAGTGACACTCATCTTCGGAACCGCTTTTACATAATAGTAATACTCATCGTCCTCAAACTGTACCCGTTCTGTTCTGGAATAATCCACACTGAACAGGAAAAAGTGCAATACCAGAGCCAACAGCACCGCCACCAGGCTTCCCACGATCAGCATAAGCAGGGAATTGGACACATCCAGTATAAAGTCGCCGATCAGCAGAACGAATATATCCGTGATGGCCCCCACACCGATCGCGATACTCCATGCATAGTCTACAGACAAACGCCGGATGATATATACTATAATAATTGTAATTGTAAATGCCGCGATGGTCAGAAGCATGGCCTTGTTGTCGATAATACCATTGACCAGCAGGGTGATCCTGGTCAGCATTGATTCCGTATCTGAATTACTCAGCGCGCTGGCGTTGGTCTTCAGTAAGTCAATCAGATAATATACGGCTACCCCGCAGCCTACAGGCAGCGCCGCTACCGGCATGCTCACCAGTCCAACGGAGATCGGTATCACATAAGGCACTTTCAGTGCAAATGCAATCGGAGTCAGCAGCAGTATAAAGCTGGACTTCGGAGATAACCTGAGATAGAGCATGAGTATCAGAAGCTCCACACACAGAACCACGATCCCGGCCTCTAAAGAAAGGCCAACCGCATGCCCGAGTATCAGTATCCCCGCAAAAAATACCGCGAAATTCATCGGCAAAAAGGAACAAAGCAGCGCCAGTATGATTGCAATTGCCGGGTTCTTCAGCGGTTTTAAATAACCCATATTTTGGTTAATTAACAGAAACGCCGTTAAGGAAACTAAGAACTTATACAGCGGTGTGATATAAACTTCGAATCTTGCGTAGAAGTTTTTCAACTGCTCCCTAAATTCCAGTAATGTGATCATCATAAAGTTGTCCTCCTGATCGTTCTTGGCGCCCTGTCTTTTGCTCTTCCTTACTGTAGAAAGCATTCAGTTCTTTCAGCAGCCTGTAGTAATCTTTCAAATCTTTTCTCGCCTGTTTATAACGGATCCGATATATAATGTAGGAACATATCAGATACACAAGCATAACCGCCACATATATAATTACGATCTTTTCAATCATAACGATCAGCTGGTCGGGATTCAGATTTGCCAGAACATAATCCATGTTACAGACAGCCCAGAGCACAAGCATAATGGCATATGCAATCGTCACAAATATTGCCGTTTTGATTACATTATAACTGATATAATCGGATTGAAAATAACTGGCCAGCGGAATCTCTTTTTTTCCGTCATTATCTTCATAAATAGCCAGCTTTGTCATCAACCTGATCTTTTCTTCATTTACCATCTGGTCACCTCAAAGCATTCATTGAATTTCCAAATTCTGATAAAACTTATTATATCATGATTGCATGCAATCATGATCCCTTCCGGGGGATGCACACTCCGCGCTAAGGAAAGCGCTCCGGCGCAGATATAATGTCTGTCGACATTATATCATGATTGCACGCAATCATGATCCCTTCCGGGAGATGCACACTCCGCGCTAAGGAAAGCGCTCCGGCGCAGATATAATGTCTGTCGACATTATATCATAAAAGCCCGGGAATGAAAAGTAATTTGGTCAATATCCCCTGCCAATCGCCAGGCACACGAAATACACTCTATCCACGCCATTGGCTTTCAGTGCCTTCGCCAGCGTCTCCATGGTACTTCCGGTGGTATAAATGTCATCCACAAGCACTACTGTTTTACATTCTATCGTATTTGGCATTACATGAAAAGCGGTTTTTAAATTATTCTTACGTTCTTTCTCATTTAATTCTTTCTGGGGAATTGTTTTCTTAATACGATATACCAGATCGGTACGGACAGGTATCTGAAATTCTTTCGAAAGACCTCGGGCCAGCAATTCAGCCTGATTAAAGCCGCGGAAAGCAAGCCTTGACTTGTGTATGGGGACCGGGATCAGAGCATCCGGCTTCCATCGCTGCATCTGCATGCGGCTGGCATGGATCATCTCCTCCACATAGTACTTTGCGTATTCACGCCTAAACGGCGGGTATTTATATCTGGCGATACTGCCTTTCATACGTGTGTCATAGACAAACACCGCCACGCCGCTCTCATAATGATAAGTCTTTCGGCTGCAGTCATAGCAATATTCCGCCGTTTCATTTTCCAAAGGTTTTCCACACTTTTTACACTTGGGCTCGCCAATCCTTTTGAGAAGAGGGCGGCATTTTTTACAGATTTTTTCCCCGTAAGGTGTCACGATCTGATCGCAGACCGGACACCTTCTGGGAAAGAAAAAGTCTAACAACAGTTCTTTCCATCTCATATATGCTGCTGTGACACCTCCCTGATCCGGTCCCGGAGACCGGAATAACGTGACTGTTCACTCTCATTTTCCACCATAGCCCGAAACGTAGCTTCGCTGCCTATTATCGTTACACACCGTCTGGCCCTGGTCACTGCCGTATACAGCAGGTTCCGGTTCAGAAGCATCCTGGGCCCCGTCAGGAGCGGTATCACCACCGCGGGGTACTCACTCCCCTGGGCCTTATGAATCGTAATGGCATAGGCCAGCTCCAGCTCTTCCAGCTGTTTAAAACTGTACTCCACGCACCTGCCCTCATCGAACTCCACAGTTAAAAGCTCCGCGAACAGATTGATTTCTTTGATTACACCCATGTCACCGTTGAAGACGCCGGTCCCTTTGTCTACCGGTATTCCGTAGCGGCCCCGCACTTCCCATTCCAGCTGATAATTATTCTTGATCTGCATCACTTTATCGCCTTCCCGGTAAATGTGATCGCCGTATTCCTTCTCCCGCTTATTGGGCCCGGGAGGATTTAACGCCTGCTGCAGTGTTTTGTTCAGCTGTTCCACGCCCAGATTGCCTTTGCGCATGGGGGTCAGCACCTGAATATCGTAAGGCCTTGCCTCCACATAGGGCGGCAGCTTTTTGTCAACCAGATAAATGATAGACTGCGCAATGACATTGGCATCCTCCCGCTTCAGGAAATAGAAGTCTTTGCTTTTATTGTTCAGAAGCACCTGCTCACCAGCGTTGATCTTATGCGCATTTACCACAATATCGCTCATGGATGCCTGCCGGAATATTTTCGTCAGCCGTACTACATTGCAGCAATGAGAATCGATAATATCTTTCAGCACACTGCCGGGGCCTACCGAAGGCAGCTGATTCACATCCCCAACCATAATCAGGCGGGTACCTACCGTTACCGCTTTTAGCAGAGCATTCATCAGGCTGATATCCACCATGGACATCTCATCGATCATGAGGACATCCGCCTCCAAAGGGTTCTGCTCATTTCGTTCAAAATTTATCCGGCCGTCATCATCATCCGGCACATAGGACAGCTCCAGCAGACGGTGAATCGTCTGCGCTTCATAGCCGGTGGCCTCGGTCATCCGCTTTGCCGCGCGTCCTGTAGGCGCAGCCAACCGGATCTCCAGGCCTTCCGTTTCGAAGAATTTGATCATGGCATTGATCGTGGTTGTCTTTCCGGTGCCGGGACCTCCTGTTATTACCAGCAATCCGTTCTTCACCGCTTCGATCACGGCCATCCGCTGCATCTCATCCAGCTCAATATGTGCGATTTCTTCGATTTTCTCCAGCCGTTCACTGATCTTATCAGTAGAAATCTCACAGTTTACATTCAAATCATGTAACATAGCAGCCACGTTTAACTCCAGATAGTAGTACTGAGCGGCGTATACATTCCGGACTCCGTCTTTTTCCTTTACGATCAGTTTCTTATCTATACAAAGATCCATGATAAACTTCTCGATATGAGGGATCTCCACCCGGAGCAAGTCTCCTGTCCTGTTCAGCAGCACAGGTTCCGGCAGATAGGTATGTCCTTCCGCTGCCGCCTGCATCAGAACAAAGAGAATACCGCTGCGGATCCGGTAGTCTGAGTTGGATTGTATCCCGACTCTGGCCGCTATCTCGTCCGCTATCTTGAATCCCACTCCCGCCAGTTCGTCGGCCATCCGGTAAGGGTTCTCCTGTATGATCCCATATAGTTCCTGGCCGTAATGCCCGTAAATTTTGGCCGCCAGGTTGGTACTGATCCCATATTTCTGGAGAAATATCATAGCATTGCGCATATCATGTTTGTCCACAACCTGAGCCGCGATCTCCTGTGCTTTGCGTTCGCTGATCCCCTTAACCTCCGCCAGCCGTTCCGGCTCTTCCTCCATAATACGGAATGTGTCCTCTCCAAACCTCCGGACGATCCGGGCCGCAAGGGCCGCTCCGATTCCCTTGACCGCACCGCTCCCCAGATATTTCTCAATGGACATGATATCCTCCGGTGTTTTCAGTTCGAAGGTTTCCACCTGAAACTGGCGGCCATAGATCTGGTGATCCGTATAGCTGCCGGATGCCTGTAATCGCTCGCCCTCACTGATATAAGGAAAAGATCCGACACAGGTTATCTCCTCCCCTTCACTGATCATGGACAAAACCGTATATCCATTTTCTTCATTTCGGAACACAATATGCTCTATGTAACCTTCCAGCTTCTCCATCCCGTCATCCTTCTCATCTTAATAGAGTTTCGCAACCGAACCTCGATTATATTCCGCCTGATGCAACAAGGGACGGGGGCTTCTGACCGGCTCGACAATGCGAACCTCAAAGCCTCCGTCCCCGTTTATTCAGCTTTAATCATCCCTTTTTCCGGACAGGAACTCTACGAACTTACCGGTCCCGATGGCCACAGCGGTCATTGGATCCTCTGCTGTCATGGTGTTAATGCCCGTCTTTTCTTCGATCAGTTCTTCCAGTCCCCGTAAAAGGCTGCCGCCTCCGGTCAGGACAATTCCACGGTCCGCGATATCAGCCGCCAGCTCAGGAGGAGTTTTCTCCAATACGCTGTGCACCGCTTCCACGATCTGTGCGGTAGTCTCACGAAGGGCTTCTTCCGTCTCATCGGAGGTAACGGTAACGGTCTTCGGAAGCCCCGTAACCAGATTTCTTCCCCTTACATCATAGGAATCCGTCTCCGCTCTGTGGTAGGCCGATCCGATCTTTATCTTGATATCTTCTGCCGTTCTCTCTCCGATCAGCAGATTGTGTTTTTTACGCATATAACGAACCAGCGCTTCATCGAAATCATCGCCGGCGATCTTGATCGAGGTGCTGACCACCGTACCTCCAAGGGAGATAACCGCGATATCAGAAGTACCACCGCCGATATCTACAATCATATTGCCGCAGGGCCTGGCAATATCAATCCCAGCGCCGATGGCAGCTGCAATGGGTTCCTCTATAATAGAAACTTCCCTGGCTCCGGCCTGGTATGTCGCATCTTCCACGGCTTTTTTCTCCACTTCCGTTACGCCGCTTGGAACGCAGACACTGATCCGGGGTTTTCGGAAGGTCTTCTTGCCGATGGCTTTCTGTATAAAATATTTCAGCATTTTCTCCGTAACGGTATAATCGGAAATAACACCCTGTCTCAACGGACGCACCGCTACAATATTACCGGGAGTTCTTCCCAGCATCAGCCGGGCCTCTTCTCCTATGGCTTTAATTTTATTCGTATCTCTATCAAAAGCTACAACCGAGGGTTCTTTCAGTACAACGCCTTTACCTTTGATGTACACCAGAATACTGGCTGTACCAAGGTCAATCCCGATATCTGTTGCTATCATGACAATCCCCTTTCATCATACTCGTTTTTCATTTATTTTTTCCAATCGTAAGCATCTTTAAACGTGTGTATTCATTATTATATACAATTCATTTAAAAAATCAAAGTATTTTCATAATTTTTTACGTTTTCCCCAATTTCTGATGGGAATTTATTCTATTTTTATCGTTAACGCTGGATATTCCTGCTCTATTTTCTATCTCAGAGCCATTTCCGGCTTCTTCACCATGATCTCCACTGCCTGGTGATGGTTTTCTATGAACACATGGGTATGCTCTCCGCCGAATTCTCCATCCAGTGTCCAGGGAATCTCCTCTCTGCATTCAATATGCAGGCTTCCCGTTCGGAATGTGTACATATGTTTGGTGTTTATTTCCTTAATCAGCAGGGATGAGAGGATCTCATTTAGTTCTATGGGATTCGTGGGTTTTTTGATCAATGTGACTTCAAACACTCCGTCATCCAGTACCACATGTTTTCCTATAATCGATTTAAACCCGCCCACTGATCTCGAATTTGTGACCATGCCAAACATAAATTCATCTTCGATTATCTTACTGTCGTCGTCATAGGTTACCCGGATCCGATAAGACTTGATCGAGTACAGGCGCTTCACTCCTTCCAGCACATAAGCCATATGCCCCAGCACGTTCTTCCGTTCCTGCGGTGTGAGATAGGATACGTCCGTAAATATTCCAAACGCCGCGATATACACAAAGAAATTGTCATTGAACGCTCCGATATCGCAGGGAAAGCTTTCTCCGCGCACAGCAACCCGGGCGGCATGGAGCATATTTTTGGGCAGCCCCAGGCTGTTGGCAAAATCGTTGGTGGAACCGGCGGGGATATACCCAATGGGAATCCGCTGGGTCCGGTTCATCATACCGGTTACCACCTCATCCAGCGTACCGTCGCCTCCGCTGCATACCAGCAGGTCATAATCGCCGGCATCCTCACGGGTTTTTTCCTCCGCATCCTTACTTCTCTGCGTGGGGTACGCAGTGATTTCGTATCCGGCCTTGGCGAATATATCCAGGATCCCGGCCAATTTATTTTTAATTAACTCTTTACCTGCATGTACATTATAGATAAACAGTAATTTCTTCCTCATACAGACTCCTTCTATCTAATCATTACCATCACAATTGTACTACTTGCGTTTCCATCCCGCAACTTAATTTTCTCTTAAATATATACGATAACAGGAAAGCGTCGGGTTTTATTATAGTGCCCGGACATTTCCCTGAGATATTTTAATTTCATAGAGACATTTTAAAATTTAGAAGTTAACAATTGTAATTCAGCGTTGTATAATAAGGATAATAAACGATACTGACTGGCATTAGATCGGAATGGTTTGTGGAGGGGATGGTTTCTTGAAAATTGAACAGAATCGGGGGGCTTATGCAGCTCTTGCTCCTGAAAAGCGCAGCACCGCAGACGAAAGAAAACAAAGTGCGCAGACTTCCCGGCCGGAAGATCATATTTCTGCTGCCGGCGGTATGCCCATGGATCGGTTTGTGAAAACGGCAGGTGACAGCCGGAATACTGCCGCCTATCTCAGTCACCTGAATTTGCAGCAATGGATGCCCGGCGCACAGATTTCGATACAGGATCTGTCGGGAAAAGAACAGATTATCCTTTATGCCAGGAGTCATCAAGAGCAGTTCCAGCTGGTATTGCCCCCGGACATACTGCAGAAAATGCAAAACGATACAGAGTTCAGAGACTGGTGTCTGGAAGAGCTCACTAAGACCTGGAAGTCTCTGCTTAACCAGGTGGAGCGTTAGCCCTGTTTAAGGGGAATTCCATCAGCCGTTATCATAATAAAGACGGCTCAACCATCACTGTGAAAAAGAAGCCTTCCTACACTCCATCCAGAGATCTGGCCCGACTGGCCAGAGCCAGAAATCAGCAGATGGTTAAGGTTACTATCAGTTCCATCCGTAGAAATATCTATCAGCTGAAATCCGGCTCTTATGCCGTGAAAGAGGCTATGCCTTTGACGCATCAGGCGGAGCAGGTACTGCGAAAGGCGCTGTTGAAGAGCAAACAGCTAAAAAAAGAAGAACTCATAGCCTCTGCCCGGAAGAAGGCTCAACGCAATCATAATCTGAAAAAAGCCATGTATTTCAAACGCCTCCTCAAAGAAAAACAGGTAAAAAGAACGGTTCGTGAATACGGGCAAATACATGACTATTATCCCAGCCCCCAGGAACTCAAGGCAGAAGAAAAACGTCTGAAAGACCAGCTGGAAAACATCTCAGGTGGAATGACTCAGAGCAGTCAGGATATGCAATCTTCGCCTGCTGTTCCGGCAGGTATCCCTTCCGCTGCCGCCATGCAGGGCGGCGAGGCTGCTGTCACGATAGATATTACCGTATGATCCTCTTTAAAAATCCTGTATCTTATCCCCTGGCTTTCGGGAAGTCTCTCGTCTGAACGAGCAGCTATTCCAGATATTTCGCCACATACTGCCCTGTGTAGGATTTCGGATTCTTCGCCACTTCTTCCGGCGTTCCAGTCGCTATGATCGTACCGCCGGCATCGCCCCCTTCCGGGCCGATATCTATAATATAATCCGCTGTTTTGATTACATCCAGATTGTGTTCGATGACCACAACCGTATTGCCGCCTTCTGCCAGCCTCTGAAGGATCTCGATCAGCTTATGGACATCTGCGAAATGCAGGCCGGTGGTCGGCTCGTCCAGGATATAGATCGTCTTTCCAGTGCTCCTCCGGCTTAACTCAGTAGCCAGCTTGATTCGCTGCGCCTCTCCCCCGGACAATGTAGTGGATGGCTGACCCAGCTTGATATAAGACAGGCCCACATCATTCAGTGTGGAGATCTTGCGCTGAATCGACGGCACGTTTTCAAAAAATTTGTTTGCCTCCTCTACCGTCATGTCCAGCACATCGTATATGTTCTTTCCTTTGTAATGAACCTCCAGTGTCTCGCGGTTATAGCGTTTTCCCTGGCAGACTTCACACGGCACGTAGACGTCCGGCAGGAAATGCATCTCTATTTTTATAATACCATCCCCGCTACAGGCTTCACACCGGCCGCCTTTCACATTGAAACTGAATCGGCCTTTTTTGTACCCCCGCTCCTTGGCGTCAGGGGTACCCGCGAACAAATCCCGGATCTGGTCAAATACTCCGGTATAGGTAGCCGGATTCGACCGGGGTGTTCTTCCGATCGGGGACTGGTCTATATCAATCACCTTATCCAGCTGTTCTACTCCCAGAATCCCTGCGTGCTTTCCGGGTATCGTCCGCGCCCGGTTCAGTTTCTTCGCCAGGGCTTTGTACAGAATCTCATTGATCAGGGAGCTTTTACCTGACCCGGATACTCCGGTGACACAGGTCATAACGCCCAGCGGAATGTCCACGTCGATGTTTTTCAGGTTATTTTCCCTGGCTCCTTTGATCGTCAGGAAACCAGTGGGCTGCTTACGCACTTTCGGCACCGGAATTTTGATCTTTCCGCTCAGATAGGCTCCGGTTATGGAGTCTTTGGATTTCATAATCTCCTCGGCCGTTCCCTGGGCCACCACATGTCCGCCGTGTTCTCCGGCTCCCGGTCCTATATCGATCACATGGTCCGCCGCATACATCGTATCTTCGTCATGCTCTACCACGATCAGCGTATTCCCCAGTTCCTTTAGGTTATTCAGTGTCCGGAGCAGTTTATCATTGTCCCGCTGGTGCAGCCCGATACTGGGCTCGTCCAGGATATAAGCTACGCCTACCAGACCTGAGCCGATCTGTGTGGCCAGACGGATCCGCTGTGCTTCCCCCCCGGACAGAGTCCCGGTGGCCCTGGCCAGGGTCAGGTATTCCAATCCCACATCATTCAGGAATCCGATACGGGATTTGATTTCTTTTAAAATCTGCTTGCCGATCAGCATCTGCTGGTTTGTAAGCTCCAGATCATTCAAAAACTGCCGCAGATTCAGTATGGACATGGAGGTTACTTCATGGATGTTCTTGTCTCCCACTGTTACCGCAAGGGCGGATTGCTTCAGCCTCTGGCCACCACAGGTTTTACAGGGGGTGATACGCATAAAGGTCTCATATTCCTGTTTCATAGTATCGGAACCGGTTTCCCGGTAACGGCGTTCCATATTCCGGATCAGACCTTCGAAGGCCACATCATAGACGCCTTCTCCCCGCTGACCTTTATAGTGCACCTTTACCTCGCGGCCGTTGGTCCCATTAATGATGACGTCCCGGATATCCTCCGGCAGCTCCTGGTAGGGTGTGTGAAGATCAAATTTGTATGTCTCTGACAGAGCCTTCAGTATCGCATGGGTAAAGCTCCCGGAGTCTGTACTGGACTGCCAGCCCATGGCCACGATCGCTCCATCGGCCAGACTGATAGATTTATCCGGTATCATCAGATCCTCATCAAACTCCATCTTGTACCCCAGACCGTAGCAGTCCGGGCAGGCGCCGAACGGATTGTTAAAGGAAAAGCTTCTGGGTTCGATCTCGTCGACGCTGATCCCGCAGTCCGGGCAGGAAAAGCTCTGGCTGAAATTAATCGGGTCGCCTCCGAACACATCCACGATCAGCAGGCCTTCCGCCAGTTCCAGCACATTTTCAATCGAATCCGTCAGCCTCTTTTCGATTCCCGGTTTTACGATCAGGCGGTCCACTATAATTTCTATGTTATGTTTGATATTCTTGGATAATTGTATATCTTCCGAGAGTTCATACTGGTTCCCGTCAACCCGTACCCGGACGTATCCGCTTCTCTTTGCCTTGGCGAACAGCTTCGTATGCTCGCCCTTTCTGCCCCGGACTACCGGCGCCAGCAGCTGAATGCGGGTTCCTTCCGGCAGCTCCAGGATCTGGTCTACCATCTGGTCTACCGTCTGTTTCTTAATCTCCCGGCCGCATTTCGGACAATGGGGAATTCCGATCCTGGCATACAGCAGCCGGAAATAATCATAGATCTCCGTCACAGTTCCAACCGTGGAACGGGGATTCCGGTTTGTGGATTTCTGATCGATGGAGATGGCCGGCGGCAGCCCTTCTATACTCTCCACATTGGGTTTTTCCATCTGTCCCAGGAACTGTCTGGCGTAAGAGGACAGGGATTCCATATACCGCCGCTGCCCTTCCGCGTAGATAGTGTCAAACGCCAGGGATGATTTGCCGGATCCGCTCAAACCTGTGAGTACCACAAATTCATTGCGCGGGATGTCCACGCTCAGATCCTTCAGATTGTGCTCATTTGCCCCCCGGATTTTAATGTAATTTTTTGTATCTTTTATTTTTGTCATCGTTCTTACTCCTGCTCTTATCCTTCCAGATCATGCAGCTGCTTATTCAACTCGATCATCTTATCACGCAGCTCTGCGGCAGCTTCGAAGTTCAAATCCGCCGCCGCCTGTTTCATTTGTTTGTTCAGATCCGCCACCAGCTTCTCCAGTTCCTTTTTGCTCATGGATTCCGGGTCTTTTTCAAATATCATCTCCTGTTTCGCCACAGCTTTGGAGATACTGATCAAATCCCGCACCGCTTTTTGGATCGTCTGGGGGGTAATTCCGTGCTCTTCATTATACTTCTGCTGTATCTGCCGTCTCCGGCCGGTCTCCTCCAGGGCTTCTTTCATGGAATCCGTAATCTTGTCCGCGTACATGATGACATGTCCCTCGGAATTACGGGAAGCCCGTCCAATGGTCTGGATCAAGGAGGTAGCCGAACGCAGGAACCCTTCCTTGTCCGCATCCAGTATGGCGACCAGGGTAATCTCAGGAATGTCCAGTCCCTCACGCAGCAGGTTGATTCCCACCAGCACGTCGAATACATCCAGACGCATATCCCGGATGATCTCCGTGCGTTCCAGTGTATCGATGTCGGAATGCAGATATTTTATACGGATTCCCAGATCTTTCATATAGTCTGTCAGATCTTCCGCCATCCGTTTGGTCAGTGTAGTAATCAGCACCTTGTGGTGTGCTGCCACCTCTTTATTTACCTCACCCACCAGGTCATCGATCTGTCCTTCCACAGGGCGCACCTCCACCTCCGGGTCCAGCAGACCCGTAGGCCGGATGATCTGTTCCGTCCGCAGTAGCTCATGCTCCGCCTCATACTCTCCCGGCGTCGCGGACACGAACATGAGCTGGTTGATCTTGCTCTCGAATTCCTCAAAGTTAAGGGGCCGGTTATCTCTGGCCGAGGGGAGCCGGAATCCGTATTCCACCAGAGTCTTCTTCCTGTTCTGATCCCCAAAATACATGCCCCGGATCTGAGGCACTGTCTTATGGGACTCGTCGATCATAATCAGAAAATCATCTGGAAAATAGTCGATCAGCGTCCAGGGCGGTGTACCGGGTTCCAAACCCGACAGATGCCTGGAGTAATTCTCGATCCCCGAACAAAAGCCGGTTTCCCGCAGCATCTCGATATCAAAATTTGTCCGTTCCGATATTCTCTGAGCTTCCAGAAGCTTGTCCTCGCTCTTAAAATAGCGAATCCGCTCTTCCAGCTCTGCTTCAATATGCTTACAGGCCTCATTGATCTTATCCTGCGGAACCACGTAGTGGGACGCCGGAAAGATGGCAATATGTGTAAGGGTATTCTTAATCTCACCGGTCAGCATGTCAATCTCAACAATCCGGTCAATCTCGTCTCCGAAAAATTCCACCCGCACCGCGGTTTCACTCCAGTCAGCCGGGATAATCTCCAGAACATCGCCGCGCACCCGGAAGGTACCACGTTTAAAGTCCATCTCATTTCTGTCATACTGCATGTCGATGAGTTTACGGATCACCTCCTCCCGGTCTTTCTGCATTCCCGGACGCAGGGATACGGTCATATTCTGGTAATCCACCGGGCTTCCCAGGCCGTAGATGCAGGACACACTGGACACAATGATCACGTCCTGCCGCTCCGACAGCGAGGTAGTCGCGGAGAGCCGCAGCTTGTCTATCTCATCATTGATGGAGGAATCTTTTGCAATATAGGTATCCGAAGAGGGGACATATGCCTCCGGCTGATAGTAGTCATAGTAGCTCACAAAATACTCCACGGCATTCTCCGGGAAGAACTCCTTGAACTCTCCGTATAACTGCGCGGCAAGGGTTTTGTTGTGGGCAATGATCAGGGTCGGTTTTTGTAACTGCTGAATGACATTCGCCATGGTAAATGTCTTACCGGAACCCGTAACCCCCAGCAAAGTCTCGAATTGGTTGCCTTCTTTAAAGCCTTTTACAAGGGCTTCGATGGCCTGGGGCTGGTCGCCGGTAGGCTGATATTCACTGTGTAATTTGAACAAATTTTCCAAAATTCCACCTCCAAATTTCATAGTAAAAAAGTTCGTCTATCTACCTTAAATTCGTGTGATATTTGTATGGCCAATTGATAGATTATCTAATTTAACCTTATACAGATTTAAGTCACACCACCTGAAAATAATTTTTAAGTAGTAATTTATCGTATGGGTTTCTACATTAGTATAAAGGCCCCATCATTTTATGCGTAAACCAAACATTTTCATCAAAATATATTGCATTTACATCACTTTCTCCAGTTGCTGTGATAAAAGTAAGGTCTGCAAGGTTTTGTTGTGGTCAATGTTGAGACTAACAAGAATTATACCATAGACATTCAAAAAAGTATAGGAAAAAATGGAACACTTGTTCTTTTTTCCGCATCTAAATATTACCAACCTAATTCCGTTTGTATATTTTAACAAGCTGTCTAATCCATATCCAATATAAGATTTAAAAAAGACGGAACGCCAGCTTAATGCTGAAATTCCGTCTTTACCGGCTTAGAGAAATACTACTACAATACTGGAAAATACACCAACACCGTCAGAAGTTAACCGGATTACGTTCCTACATAATACTAGAACGTCACTCCAGTTTGCCAGGGCCCCCTCCAATATACCGGAATTCTTACAGGATAAAATGACCCGCTGCTGAAATAGCCGTCCCCAGCACCGCCGACATAACCAGCAAAGTCGAGAGCTGGGTAATGATTTTGATGATAATTTCCTGAGTTGCATCCTGCGCGTCATAAAGGCTCCCCAGCATTCGAAGGGAAAGGTTGTAGATCATATCCTCTACCTCCAAAATCAACCCTTCCAGCGCCTTTTTGTTGCCATCCACGGCTTTGTCAATCAGTTCAAAAGTTTCCGTCTGCATGCAATTTCCTCCTTCTATTACTTTCACTATATTAGACAGCCAAGAACGCAGGTTGTGACAATTTTTTTATAAACCTTCACTCTCCAGGATAGTCAGAAGCTCTGCAAAGCTTGAGATACTTGTGATATCCTCTGGTACCGCTTTCCCTGCCCGGTTTAAAAGCAGCGGACGGATACCCCGCTGACCTCCAATGCCTTTTCTTATACCTTATGGAGCAGTTATTTCCGGCTTTCCTGTCTCTCCCGCCCATTCAAATCCCTTCTTAGCCAAGATCACAGCGATTACTTCGTTGACCACAGCGGCAGCCGCAATCGTGCCCTGAACGATTTTTGCTTCCTCAGGAGCTGGAGCTGACAGCGTAGATACCACTATTCCGGTAAATACCAAAGAGACACCGGAATGAGGGAGCAAAGTAAATCCCAGATATTTCTGAATGACCTTCGGGGATTTCGTGATACGCGCACCGAACCACGCACCGCTGTATTTTCCGATGGCGCGGGTAATTATATAGACAGCGGTATACGCGCCTGCCCCCAGAATCAAGTGATAATCCAGCGGCGCTCCCAGATTAAGGATCACCACAATCAGGGAAAAGCCCAGAATAGGATTAAACTTCTTCATAAGGCTTTCCAGCTGCGTTGTAGGGATTATATTGGCGAATGCGGCGGAAAATGCCATACCAATCAGCATAAAATTCAATACGGGCTGCGGCATAATCCAATTGTTAAATAGAAATCCGACGCCAGCCGCAGCCAGAATAAAGGCAAGAAGAACGGGCAGCGCATACCGTCCCCGAACCTTTTTCAACACAAATCCAGCGGGTATTCCCACAATTACACCGATCAGCAGCGGAAGAACCGGCGTCAGTATAATCACCCAAACCGGCATCGCCTGAGCGGACACTTTGGCGGATACCACAGAAATGACTGTAAAAAACACCACAACGCCTACGATATCATCCAAAGCCGCCATGGGGATAAGCGTCTTTGTCACCGGACCGTTGGTCTTAAACTCCCTGACGATAGAGAGAGACGGTGCTGGAGCAGTAGCTAATGCAATGGCCCCGAAGACAGCGGCAAGATATAACGGAACTCCTTCAATAAAAAAAATAATGCCGAAAACCAGAGTTACTACAAGAAAGGTGCCCAGAGATTCTGTCAGCGTAGTCACGATAATCTGTTTTCCAGAACGTCTGATCACTTTCCAGATTATTTCCGTACCAATCATCAGACCCACAGCGCACTCCAGAATATGGACTGCATTTTGGAACCATACGGCATCTAAAACAGAGGTGTCGATGAGCCGAAAGGCATGCGGCCCCAGAATCATACCCGCCAGCAGCCAGCCTAGTATTGATGGAAGTCTGATTTTCGCCACCAGTTTCCCCAGTAATAAAGCGAGCACAAAAGCGATGGCCAGCCTAAGAAGCGATATCGTTATCATACGGTCTCCTCCTTCGCTATGCCATACAGGAGGATATCCAGGTTCTTCCGCAGCTCTTTTTCATGTAGTTCCAGCACATTTTGCGCCGGAGCATCCTTCAGCTTTGTGATCATCAGACGATGAAATATCTCCTGAAACACCTGGAAATACTCGATCGCATCCTCCTCGGAGATTCCATCACGCAGCTTTAGTCCCGCAAGCTGCGCGCGGAACACGGACAGATTAAACTCATCAAAACAGGCCTTCCGCTGCTGTATCTCTGCCCTTAAATGTTCCGGCGGACGTTCAACCGCTTCAAAAAAAATTTGCGCGAATGAGGGGTATTCTTCAAAAAATTCCCATCTTATCTGAAAATATCCCGGAAGCGTCCGCACCTCTTTATCCTTTTCTCCCTGCAGCCTTTCCATGAGCTGGTCAAAGCAGGCACTGACACATGCAAGGTACACCTGGTCCTTACTTTCAAAATAATGATAAATTTTACCTTTTGAAATACCAGCCTCATTAAGCGCAGTATTCAGGGAAGAGCCCTCATACCCATGTCTGCCAAACTCTGCGACGGCAGCGGTAATGATGGCCTCCTTACTCTTAGTATTCTGTTCCTCTCGGGTCATATCTTCACTCCTTTTTTACTAAAACAAAAAACAAACCAATCAGTCTGTTTCATAGTATATCACAAACAGACCGATCGGTCTATATTATATTCAAAAAATTATAGCTCTGTATATTTTCCATTCCTGCCCCGCAACACTTTATTCAATGTAAAAAACAACTGATCCTGGTCAATCGGTTTCGTAAGGTATTCGTCCACTCCCATCTGCTCGGCTTCCTGCCTCTCATTTTCAAACGCGTTAGCCGTCATTGCTATAATCGGTATACTCTCAGCCTCCGGATGCATCCCCTCCCGGATCATCTTCGTGGCCTTTAGTCCGTCCATAACCGGCATCCGGATATCCATGAGAATGGCCCGATAGGTTCCAGGAGCCGACCGGTTAAATTGATCCACAGCCTTCTTTCCATTTTCAGCGGTATCTACCTTAAGACCGCGCATTTCCAGAATCGTCTGCGCGATCTCCCGGTTCAGTTCACTGTCTTCCACCAGCAGCACCTGTTCCCCCTGATAATCATAATCTCCGGTATCAGGCAGGCTGTCCTCCTCATATAAAATTTCCGTTTCCTGGGGGTACTCTGCTTTTTGCATCGGCAATATCACCGTGAAACAACTGCCCTCACCCTGACTGCTTTCCACCGAGATGCTGCCTCCCATCATATGAATCAGATTCTGCACAATGGCAAGCCCCAGCCCGCTTCCCTCAAAGACCCTTCCGCCGTTTTGTCTTTCCTGCTCAAACGGTTCGAAGATCTTTTGCTGAAACTCCTTCGACATGCCGATCCCATTGTCTTTTACCACGATACGAGTCCACATAACATCCTGAACCTGGCGGATTGGTGTGATACACAGGGACACCTGCCCGGCTTCATCGGTATATTTTACCGCGTTTGTGAGCAGATTCATCAGAATCTGATGAACGCGCAGGGAATCTCCTATATAAGTCCCTTTGACCCTATCGTCAATCTGTATTTGGAGCTCCTGATCTTTCACCTTGGTCTGCCCTTCAATCAGCAGAATAACGCTCTCAATCACTTCCTGGATCTGAAATGGTTCATTGACAATATTTATCTTCCCGCTCTCAATTCTGGACATATCCAAAACATCGTTCAGCAGGGAAAGCAAAAACTTTGCAGACAGTCCTATTTTCGCCAGGCAGTCTTCGATCTTCGTGCGGTTATCCAGATTCGCGGCGGCAATAGAAGTCATTCCCATAATAGCGTTCATCGGAGTCCGGATATCGTGGGACATCCGGGAAAGAAAATCACTTTTGGCAGTGTTTGCCTGTTCCGCCATCTTAAGGGCATCCTGCAGGACCAGATGCAGCTCGTGGATATCACGGAAAGTCAGAAGAATCAAATTATCCTCGCGTCCTTCCAGGAGAGTGCCGATCATTTCGCACCACCGGTACTCCCCGGCGGCATTCAGCCGGCGCACTTCCAGTATAATCCTCCTGTCTTTATTCCCGATTCTTTGACGGATATGATCCAGCTTATAAAATTCAAAGAATCTCTCCCGGTCTTCCGGATGGACAATGGTCTCTCCGTATTCTTTATTGAACGCCTGAAAATTCTCCTGTTCTTTTATCGCGCTCATGAGCTCATCCGATTTGTAAGAAATAAATTTACCGGTGTCCAGATTCAACACGATAAATTCTCCAAAGAGAGTCATTACACTATCGATTAACAGTTTTTCCTTGGAACGATATTCTGCTTCTGTCATCTTAAGACGGTTAATGTCCCGCATGGTCCCGATCAGACGCATAACTCCATTCTTACCGCGCATGTAATCCGCCTGGATCAGATACCAGTGATAATCCTGGCCCTGATATGGGATTATACGCACTTCCGCCTGGTGTGATTCCCCCATAATTAACTGTTCTATAAGAGGCTGATCCGGGGGATATATGACCTCGGCCACCTTTTCATGATACTTTTCCATACGGACAGCCTTCCCGCCCATCTGTGCATTCTCCTGGCTCAGGAACAGATCCTCCTCAGGATAATATTCAAAAATGACATCCGCGGAATTTTCCACAGCAATCCGGTATTTGAGCTTTTCCTGCTCCAGTTCCGCCTCCGCTTCTTTGCGTTTCGTAATATCCAGCATCACCAGGGTATACTCCGCGATTCCGTTCTGCTCTCCGGTTTTCTTCCCCTCTATATGGAACCACTGTATCAGGCCCTGTTCTCCCCTGACCCGCCCGTCGAAATTCACCGGAAGTCCCCTGGCAGAACTGGTTCTGCAGTATTCTATATTTTTCTTGCTTTGGAAGAAACGCAGTCCGCCGCCCGGATCCGTCCCGGAGATATTCAGCATTTCCCGGCAGTTACGGCTGATTTCCATTATAGTAAACTGCTCATCCGCCAGGCATTTGATCACTCCGCCCGGAATACTGTCAAATGCAGTCTGTCGCTCCAGCTCCAGCTGATCCTTCATTTTCTTATGAACATCTATATTTTTACAGAGAGTGATCTCCATCACATCCCCTTGTTCCGTCATTCTCTCCAGAAATACGACCCGGACAAGCACCCACTTATAATTTCCATCCTGATAAAGCTGCGGAAATTCCAGTTCCACCTCCTCCTGGCCGGCCGCATAACAAGCCAGAAGATTCTGCCGGTTGAACATCTTCAGATAGCGTTCCCGGTAGTCAGGATGCACCGTCTCCGACGCCGTCAGCGGCAGATCATCGAAGATCCCGGAAGGCCGGGGCAGAACCGCCTGGGATGATTCCTGGCTCAATTTTACATATGTATTTTTCGTCAGGTTTACCGAATAGATCACCGGATACTCTTTCCCCGCCACAATAACCAGTTTTTCTCTTTCCCGTTCCAGCTTCTGCTCTTCCAGGCTGGATACATGTGGCGTGACAGAGATCAGATATGCCGGGATATTTTCATCACCCCAGGTAAACTTAGTGGCTGAAATGTCCACAACCTTTCCGAAAGGATCGCCATAACTGACCCTGGTATTCGTCTCCTGGTCTCCCATCGTAAGCAGCGGGCAGTTGGAACAGCTGCCTTTCCACACTTCATGGCAGATTTTTCCAAGTGAAATATCCGGTGTGATCTCTTTGACTTTATCATTAAAAAAGAGTAGTTCATGAGTATCCCGTCTTATTACATAAACGGCAGTGTTCCCCATATGATTGAGTATTTTACTTAAGCTCTCCGTCCCTGCTCCGTCCATCATCCCACATTCCCTCCTTTACGCACACCATACCCCTTGCCGAATGCGGCGTCCTTCCAGCCCCCGCACCGGCGCTTCCTGCTGCGCATAACACATATCCTTTAGAATCTAATTATACTTGATTCCTCCCTATTTCACAATCATCTTTGTGCAGGCCGTTCTGTCTGGATCACAGATCGGCCAGTTTCTGTCTGTACATGTGGCGGAACATCAGTAACGTCATGATAATGGAAGCGATCTCCGAGATGGGAAATGCAAACCATACCGCCCCAAGGCCGATCGTTATAGCAAACAGGTATGCCACCGGCAGGATAATAACCAGCTGACGGACGATGGAAATAATCAGGCTGTATATCCCGTTCCCCAGCGCCTGAAACACGGAAACAACCGTAATGCTTACACCGGCAAACACAAAGCTTAAGCTGATAATGCGAAGCGCCGGCACGCCGATCTGCAGCATCTGCTCCGAAGCATTGAACAGCTTCAGCAGCTGTTCCGGGAAAATCTCAAAGATAAATACTCCCACCAGCATAATCCCCACAGCCAGTATGGTACTTAATTTTACCGTATCCATAATCCGTTTTCTGTTCCTGGCCCCATAGTTATAAGCCACGATCGGAACCATTCCATTGTTCAGTCCAAAGATCGGCATAAAAATAAAACTCTGCAGTTTAAAATAAACCCCAAATACGGAAACGGCCGTAGAGGAAAACATCAGCAGGATTTTATTTACCCCAAACGTCATCACCGAAGAAATGGACTGCATGATAATAGAGGGAAATCCCACCGCGTAAATGTTCCGGATCGTTTTCGCGTTCGGCCGGAATCCCCGGACCTTCAGTTTGATCTCCACGTTCTTCTTTTCATTAAAATAAAAACTCATCAGCATGGACACAGTCTGGCCTATTACGGTTGCGGCAGCAGCCCCGGCGACTCCCATTTTCGGAAATCCCAAAAGTCCGAAGATCAGAATCGGATCCAGCACAATATTAATCACAGCGCCGGTACCCTGGGTGATCATATTATAAATCGTTCGTCCGGTCGACTGCATCAGCCTTTCAAACGTAATCTGCATAAAAATACCAAGTGAAAATATGGTACAGATCATCAGATACTCTGTTCCATATTGAATAATCTGTGCATCATTCGTCTGTGTTTCGAAAAAGATCCTCGAAAAAAAAACGCCGAACAAGGCAAACGCCAGGTAGCTCAAAATGCCCAGAAAGACCCCGTTTTCCGCCGCACGGTTCGCCTCCTTAAAATTCTTTTCCCCCAGGCTTCTGCTCAGCAGCGCATTGATCCCGACGCCGGTTCCTGTAGAAACCGCGATCATCAGGCTCTGGATCGGAAAGGCCAAAGAAACCGCAGTCAGTGCATCCTCCCCGATCATAGCCACGAACATACTGTCCACTACATTATATAAAGCCTGCACCAGCATGGATATCACCATCGGCAGGGACATCGTAATCAATAATCTGTTGATCGGCATAACACCCATCTTATTTTCCTGTTGTATTTCTTCCATAGTCATCCTCCTGTTTGTGGTTCTGCTACATTTTTATTTTACTAAGGGAAGGAGCGGGCTGGGGCAGGAAGGGGCTTGTGGGGACGGGCGCAGCGGAAAAGGGAACCGAATCCAGGGCGGGGGCCCAAACGTCACAGGCTGGAAATCGCTTCGGCCGGATCTAAGAATGGGTAACTCCGAAGGGAACGGAACCTTTTATTCGCAGGTCCGGGCCAAACTCGCCAAAATACGGCTCAAACAGTGGCCCGAACCTGCAAGGTTCCGTTCCCTTCTCCGTAACCCATTCTAAGATCCGGCCTCAAGCGATTTCCAGCCTGTGACGTTTGGGCCCCCGCCCTGGATTCGGTTCCCTTTTCCGCTGCGCCCGTCCCCGCAAGCCCCTTCCTGCCCCAGCCCGCTCCTTCTTTGGTGATAGTTATAGATCCATGTGCTCTGATTTTTGGCATGATGGACAGGGATGGGCTGTCACACTTAGAAGCTCCAGTTCTTTGGTTATATAGGTATCTTTCATTTCCTGTGGTTCGGAATAGTCTGTTGAGAGATATTTTTTATTGTCGTCTGCGAAGGTGGTGACAAATACGCTGTCCTGCCCCAGCTCTTCCTGCTTCATTACACAGCCGATGAAGTTCGCGCCGGAGGATACTCCGACACCTAAGCCCAGCCGCTCAGAAAGCATTCTGGCCATGATGATGGAATCACCGTCATCTACGGAGACCACCTCATCCAGTACCGGAAGCTTCAGCAGATCCGGTATAAATTCATCTGAAATTCCCTGGATTCTATGTTTTCCGACTTTATAACCGGTGGAAAGTGTGGGGGAGTTCAGGGGCTCTAGAGGATAAGCTTTGCAGGAAGGATTGCTGTCCTTGAGTGCATGGCCGACTCCCATAACGGTTCCGCCGGTTCCCACGCCAGCTACAAAACCGTCCGCTCTTAGTCCCAGTTCTAAAAGCTGCGCTACAATCTCCGGTCCGGTTGTCTCATAATGCGCTTTCGTATTGTCCTCGTTAGAGAACTGGCGGGGCAAGAATACGTTCCCTTTTTCCGCCAGTTCCTCGGTCATCCGGATCGAACCCAAGAAGCCGCCCTCTTCCCTGGAAACCAGACGTACATTAGCCCCATAGCTCTTCATCAGATTCACACGTTCACTGCTCATCCAGTCCGGCATATAGATCACTACCTCATGCCCCAGATAACTGCCCAGGGCAGAAAAAGCGATTCCAGTATTACCGCTGGTCGCCTCCACGATCTTATCCCCGGGATGAATACTTCCCTCCTGATAGGCTTTCTTCATTATATAAAAAGCCACCCGGTCCTTTATATTACCGGTGAGGTTATATGATTCCATTTTGGCAAAAATCCGTCTTTTTGTCCCCTTAAATTTAAACTGAATCTCCAACAACGGCGTCCTGCCAATCATCGGTTCTATCCGATCAAATAAATTCATTTTTTCTAAATCCATTTCCATTACGCTCCTTATTAAATTCACTTTTTTCATCATAACCCTTTCGTTTTCCTCTGTCAATGCGCACATTTTTATCCCATTCCCCTATACACAATTTATCCCTTTACTACTATTCACCAGCATTGACAGCATACGGCTCCGTCCCGGCCGGATCACTTATGGCAGAAAAAAGCATGGCCGAATAGCGGAGGGAGACTCAAGGGAAAATGGCGGCTCCCTGCCGGCATTTTCCCTGCTTTCAGAGGCTCCCGGAGCTGTTTATGAGGTTGCTTTTTTCCGCCATAAGTAATCCGGCCGGGCCGTACAGGGGGAACTTTGCCTGCAGCCGGACGATCCCTGCGCATCCCGGCCCCGGCAGCCCCGGCCCCCTCTAATTCCCCCCTCAGTTTTCTTGACAAAGGAGCTCGTCTCGCACTATAATGAAATGATCTCTATTATTATATGTTAAAGGATGATTTTATTGAATATTACGGTTCAGAATATTCGCACCAATTATATGGTATCCGGTGAAGGGGAGGATGTCCTGATCCTGCACGGGTGGGGCTCGAATCTCACTCTGCACAATCAGATGGCAGCTTATCTGGCGCCGCATTATAGAGTCTATGCTTTGGATATGCCTGGGTTTGGGGAGACACCGGAACCTCCGGCAGCCTGGAATGTAGATAATTATGTGGACTTTGTACTGGATTTTATCCGGGAAATGGGAATCCGTTCCGTAATCCTGATCGGGCATTCCTTTGGGGGCAGAGTGATTATTAAAATGGTGACCCGACGGAATCTTCCTGTGACATTTCCTAAACTGATCCTGATAGACAGCGCCGGGATCCTTCCGAAAAAAACTTTGAAACAAAAATGCAAAATACGAATATATAAATTAGGAAAGAAGATATTGAATATTGGTATTGTGAAAAAGCTTTATCCCGATGCCCTGGAGAGAATGCGCGCCAAAAGCGGATCTGCGGATTATAATGCGGCGTCCCCGCTGATGCGGCAGGTTCTGGTTAAGGTGGTAAATGAGGACCTGACCCCGCTTCTCGCTTTGATTTCTTCGCCCGCCCTGCTGATATGGGGGGAAATGGATACGGCTACGCCGCTTACCGACGGCCAGCTCATGGAAAAATTAATTCCGGGCGCCGGCCTGGTGACGGTCAAAGGGGCTGGTCATTTCTCTTTCCTGGAATCCAGCTATCTGGTTCACAAAGTTATCGGTTCATTTTTGAATATTAAGGAGTAATCTATGAATAATCTTATATTGGGTCTCTATGCAGTTTCCTTTACGGCTGCTTTTGTGGTGCTGTCCATTTATCACATGCACATGTTCCAGCTGAACTCCTACAAGCCCGGGCCGCATGTGCACTGGTTAAAGGAGCATCTGGGAAGTATGACCGGCCGGGTTCTGGCTCTGCTGGTCAGTATGGTTCTGCTGCTGATACCGCATCCGGTCTTTAAGGTACTGGCTATCGTCTGCAATCTGCTTACCCTTGTGGGGAACCGTCCGAAAAAGGCGAAGAAGCCTTTGGTTTTTACCAAACGGGTCATTCGCATGTTCGTGACTGACGGAATCTTGTTTCTGGTTCTGAGCGGCGGCGGCATTTTGCTGTATCGGTTCCTGCATCCGGCTTTTTTACTGGTGCTTCCCGCCATTGGCATCCTGGCTCCTTTTCTCATTTTATTGGCCAATCTGATCAACCGGCCTGTGGAAAAATCCGTTAACCGGCATTTTATCCGGGAGGCCGAGGATATTTTGAAGGCTATGCCCAACCTGACCATCATCGGTGTGACCGGCAGTTATGGGAAAACCAGCGTGAAGTTTTATCTGGGGAAATTGTTATCCGCTAAATATAACGTTCTGGTTACTCCAGGCAATTTTAATACAACGCTGGGTGTAGTGAAAACAGTCAGGGAGCATTTAAAGGCTACCCATGAGATCTTTGTCTGTGAGATGGGCGCCAAGACCGTCGGGGAAATTAAGGAGATCTGTGATCTGGTGCATCCGGATTATGGTGTAATTACTTCCATCGGGCCGCAGCATCTGGAGAGTTTTCTATCGATTGAGAATGTGATAAAAACGAAATTTGAGCTGGCCGATTCGATACCGCCTGCCGGAAAAGTATTTTTGAATTACGACAATGAATATATCCGTAAGAAGCAGTTGGATAAACCGGTGGTCACTTACGGGGCCGGGAATCCGGACTGCGATTTTCATCCTTATGATATTACGGTTTCCAGGAAGGGTTCCTCCTTTAAGCTGGATGCTCCTGATGGGCATACTTATGAATTCTCCACCAAACTGATCGGTATCCACAATGTGGTAAATATCGCAGGTGCCATAGCGGTGGCATGGGAACTGGGCGTCCCCATGCAGGATATCGTGACCCAGGTCCGTAAGCTTAACGGGGTGCCCCATCGGCTACAGCTGATTCCGGGTCCCACAAGGCTGATCATCGATGACGCTTATAATTCGAATCCCAGCGGGGCCAAGGCGGCCTTAGATACCCTGAACCAGTTCGAAGGCCTGAAGATCCTGGTTACTCCGGGAATGGTAGAATTGGGTGATCAGCAGTACCAATGCAATAAAACGTTCGGACTGCAGGCAGCCGCCGTCTGTGATTATGTAATCCTGGTGGGGCCCAAGCAGACAAAACCGATCCAGGATGGTCTGGCGGAAGCTGATTATCCTGCGGAGCAGTTCTTTGTAGTCAATGATCTGCAGGAAGGGTTACAGAAGGTGGACGGCATCAACGCCCACGGAACTATGAAGGTGGTCCTGTTGGAAAATGACCTGCCGGATAATTATTAAGCCGGTGCCTTTCCCATACTGAACTATATAATCCCCGGATATCTTCTATCCATATCTGAATCAAAATAAAGGAGTCAGTGTTATGAAAATCAAAGTTGGCGTTATGTTTGGCGGAATGAGCGTGGAGCATGAAGTCTCCGTGATCACCGGAATTCAGGCCTGTTATGCCTTCGACCGGAACAAATACGAGGTGGTCCCCATTTACATTACCAAAGAGAATCAGATGTATACCGGAGAATATGCCGGAGTGATCGAAGAATACCGCAACATTCCCGAACTGCTGAAGAAGAGCCAGCGCGTTCTCCCGGTAAAAGAGGGGAATAAACTGTGCCTGATGAAATATCCGATGAAAAAGTTCGGAAATAACGTGTACGATTATATAGATGTGGCGTTTCCCGCTGTCCACGGCACGAACGTGGAGGACGGCACTCTGGCCGGTTATCTTCATTTTCTGAATGTTCTGTATGTGGGCTGTGACGTTCTCTCCTCCGCGGTGGGAATGGATAAATATGTTATGAAAGCAGTGTTAAAAGACCATGATATACCGGTACTGGACTGCGTCGTGCTGAACATCCGGGAATATAATGCGGATACGGAGCGGCATCTGGCCCGAGTGGAAGCCCGCCTCTCCTACCCGGTAATCGTCAAACCTGTCAATCTGGGTTCCAGCGTCGGTATCCGTATCGCCCATGACCATGACGAGTTACTGGACGCACTGGATTACGCTTTTGAATTTTCCTCCAAGGTACTGGTGGAAAAAGCCATCACGAATCTGAAAGAAATCAACTGCTCCGTTTTAGGGGATTATGAATCAGCGGAGGCTTCTGAGTGTGAGGAACCGGTCAATTCCGATGAGATCTTAAGCTATGAGGATAAATATATGTCCGGGGGCGGATCCAAGTCCGGATCGAAAACCGGTTCAACAGGCGGCGCTAAAGGCGGTATGTCCAGCCTGAAGCGTAAACTGCCCGCCGAGATCAGCGGGGAAGTCCGGCAGCTGATCCGCAGCATGGCTGTGGATACCTTTAAGGCTCTGGGCTGCAGCGGTGTCGCCCGTATTGATTTCATGATCGATCAGGATACCAATGAAGTCTATGTAAATGAGATTAACACGATACCGGGTTCTCTCTCCTTCTATCTCTGGGAGCCTCTGGGCGTCCCTTATTCCGAACTTCTGGACCGCATGATCCGGCTGGCCCTGAAGCGGGAACGCGAAAGTGAAGACCTGCATTTTTCCTTTGATACAAATCTTCTGGCCGGGGTTACCCTCGGGGGAAGTAAGGGTTCCAAGCGCTGAGGCGCAGGGCTTCCTCCACAACCGCATAGGCAGATCTTAACTGCTCATAGGATAACGCGCAGTTGGCCGGGCTTGTAGATGGAAGCTGTGTGGCCGGCAACAGGGTCTTCGGATAGCAATAGCGTTTGTAAAGGGCGGCGGCTTTGGTTCCGGTGGTGAAAATGGTACGGATCGGGGCCGCGGCCAGGATTGGAGTCAGGTCGTTTGGGACCGGGTTGCGGATACTGCTGTCGTCGGCCCTGTGGATCTCGCAGGAGGCCAGGACATCCCATAACGCTATGTGATTCTCCCGCAGGAAGCAGATCTTGGCCTCATTCGTTCCCGGAAGGGGCTGGGACAGGATCTCTGACAGCACCTTCCAGAAACGGTTGCGCGGATGCCCGTAGTAGAAGCCGTTTTCACGGGATTTCGGGGAGGGCATGGTACCCAGTATTAAAATACGGGATTCTGTATCGTATATGGGTGGAAAGGCATGGGTAATATATTCGGACATAGTCAGGACCTCAAATTTATATCACTTTATTATTTTTCAGTTCTTATGGACGGGTGTTTCCATTAACGGTGGATTGATGGGTTCGGACTGTAGGGGATTGGGGTCGGATATTTCATGTAGAAGGCTCCGATCGCATCGTTTACCAGGTCGTAGAGCTCGTCCTGGGTACAGGCCAGTTCGCCGTGATATTTGGTTTCCAGTTCCTCGTCGCTCATCTGGCCGTTATGATATCGGAAGGCAGTCTGTCCCGCTGATTTCATTTTATGTAGTGCGTCCTGTACCTGCGCTTTTTCCTGCCTGGACAGGGCGTCGCTTGAACATAGCGCCCGGGTCAGGAAATCACAGAAGTATTCAAAATCTTCATCCCAATTTATATTTCCATTGTTCTGTGCTTCATAACGAAGCTTTTCGATTTGCCGCAGCAGTTCTCCCTGGAGAACGTTAGACTGGCCTTTTGCTGGTACATAGTTTTTCCAGATGTATTGGCATTCTTTGAAATATTTCATGAAATCCTCTCTTTCTTGTGTACGGTCTTATTTATCATGGAATCTTCTGATATTATAGTGTGTAATGATTCTGTTGTAAAGATGTTCTGTGCGGCAGCGGCCGCCTGGCAGATACCGGATGGAAAAATACCCGATTATTTTCCATGTTCCAATCTGTACAGGCTGCTGCTGGAGTATTGGATGGTCTGATACAGGATCAGAATGTCCGTGATTTGATTTTCCCGTATATAGGCCGGTATGTCGGGCCACAGATAGCGCAGGTCCATTATATGGGTCTCGTTGAAATGATTCACCAGAAAGGGAATCATACAGTTGGCATAGGAATCTTTTATCACCAGCAGATTTCCTGTTCCACCGGGGCGATTTCCGTTCCCCATACCCTCACATCGCGTTATTTTCACCAATGGCTGGTTGCCATTTAAAAATACTTCATAGCCATCCCGGGTACTCAGTTTATCGTACGCATACAGGCTGTCGCTAATCCGTTCTCCATCATTATAATTTACCTGGTAAGACATTTCTTCCGCCGGGGTATAGATCTGAATCCGGTCCGGCGGAACTTTCACATGGACTTTGGAATAGACGGTTCCGTAAAAATCATAGTCAGGCTCTTCCACATGCCAGTCCTGCGCTGCCCAGGCTGAAACTCCTGCTTCCTGCGCCCATGCCTGATAGCCGTACCAGGCTCCCAGGGTGGTCCAGTGATGATCCGTATGGTAATAGATCTCCTCCTCCCTGTGCTCCCGAAGGATTGCCTCCGTATCCACATATTGATCCGGCAGCGCCTGACGCACCTGGCTCAATAATTCGGATTGATCCAGTCCCACCGCGAACGCGGGCAGTCGGTCGGTCAGGATACTGTCCGCGGAAGGGATCAGCATGATTTTTACTTTTCCTTTTCCGATGATCTCTTCCGCCTGCTTAACAAAACGGGTGGTCCGCTCTATATTTTCCCGGAATATCGTTCCATCGATATCTTCTCTGGTATGCCGCTCGATCAGGTATCCGTCGTCAGCCAGATATACTCCGTTGCTCTCCTTCTTTCCGAGAACACGTTCCGCGGTGGTTCTTACGCAGATCCAGGCATCCCGGAAAGGAAACTGATCTGAAAGATAGGTCTCATAATCCTTGGCAAAGTCTCCGGATCGCATGTTGGACATATTCCAATTCGGCTGCTGAGCCAGGAAACGACGTTCATGTTCGGAATAATAAGCCGGGGGCTGTATCAGGCTCAGAAGGCTGATACCGGTAATCACGGCAAATACGGCAATGACCATCCAAGGGTAGCTTTTCATTGGTCTGTTCCTTTCTAGAATCGGAAATACAAAAATGGGTTATAGGATGCGTTAACCAGATAAGCAATGGATAAAAGCAAGATACACACGGTGCCCATGCAGACGATGCAATAGATACCAACGCGCCGGATACCGCCGTGATCGGTGCCGGCACCGGCAGTGCCGCTGTTGGCAGTACCACTGTCGACAGTATCTGTGCTGGGACTGGGGCTGGCGGCTGTTCTGCAATGTTCAGAAACCAGAGTTCTGATCCGGTTGGAGGGCAGCCTGGTACAGCCGAATGCCAGCAGGACCAGCAGGAGGGCGTATTCGGACAGCAGGTACAGGCTTTCCCTATCCACTGCCGGAAGCCCGCTGACCCCGAACATGGCAGACATATAGCGGATTCCATCCTGAATATGATCGAATGCGAAAATTACCCAGCCGATCATAATAAAGAACAGTGCATAGAGATGCCGGACAACCGCGTGGCATTTTTCCAGTGCTTTCAGCAGCCAAAGCTTCTCATTGATCAGTAGAACAGCAAAATACAGACCCCAAAACAAAAAATTAAGGGATGCGCCGTGCCAGATACCGGTAAGGCCCCATACGATCAGCAGGTTTCGTATCTGTATCCCCTTCCCTTTCCGGCTCCCTCCCAGTGGAAAGTAGACATATTCCTTAAACCAGGTACTCAGGGTGATATGCCACCGTCTCCAGAAATCCGTGATACTGTCGGCCATATAGGGATAACGGAAATTTTCCGGATAAATGAATCCGAACAGATAACCCAGGCCGATGGCCATGTCTGAATAACCGGAAAAATCAAAGTAGATCTGAAAAGCGAATGCCGCCGTTCCAAGCCACGCCTTTAACAGAGTCATTTCATCCATGGGGATCGCTGACACCGTCTGCCACAGGACTCCGATATTATTAGCCAGGAGCACTTTTTTCCCGAGTCCGATGACCAGACGCAGGGTACCCCGGACTAATTTTTCCCGGTTGATTTCTCGTTTTCTGAGCTGCAGATCCGTGGTCTCGTAACGGATAATAGGACCGGCCACCAACTGGGGGAACAGCGCCACAAAAGCTCCGAAATCTATGATGTTCCTGGCCGGTCTGGCCTCCCTCCGGTAAATATCGATGGTATAGGACATCGTCTGGAACGTGTAGAATGATATACCCACAGGCAGCGGCAGTTCAAGCAAAGGGATCTGCGTGTGTGCAGCCAGGTTGACCCATTGAATCAGTAAATCCGAATATTTAAAAATGCCTAACAACAGGACATTGATCACAACTGAAGAGGCGACTGTGCATTTCGCCGCCAGCCGCCGGTTCCGGTTGAGAAAGGAATCCACCAGTTTTCCATGAACATAATCTGTCACTGTGGAAAAAATCATAAGTCCCACATAGAGAGGCTCGCCCCATGCGTAGAAAATCAGACTGGCCAGAAAAAGCACCAGGTTCTTGTAGATCCGGGGAACCAGATAATACACCAGCAGGACAGCAGGAAGAAAACGGAACAAAAATACAAAGCTGCTGAATACCATAACCGTCTACTCGTACAGCATCTCTTCCACGGCATCCACAGCTTTTTGGTTCTCTGCCTGTGCCGCCTCAAGAGCCGCCTGATCTCCCCGCTCCATATCCTCCATAGATACTTCTCCCAGCATCAGGAAGAAAACGTAATTTCCATACCGGACCACCTGGGAAGCCTGGATTTTGATCAGGTTCATGGGATATTGCATCGTATCATCCAGCAGGCGTTTGCGGTATGCCTGCAACGCATCCTCCACTTCCTGTGCGTGATCCTTTTTCGCTTCTATACCTACAAAGGTATCTACCTGTGTGCTGATCATAGGGCCTTTGGCAATGGCATTCTCATACCAGTCCTGTTTCACTCCGAATTCAGACTCAATCGCGCTGACATCATACTCCGTATTGGGGATATAATTATCCCCATATACCGCGGCCACCGCTTTTTCGATATCTGCCAGCGCCACATCCGTTACCGGTGTATCTCCCTTGTTTTCTTCCGGTCTGGAGCACCCCCACAGCGATGTGGTCATCATAAGAAGCATCATGCCCCGGATTCCTGCTTTTTTTAAGCACATTTTACTCTCACCTTTCCATCCCTTCTTAAACCATCCTGTTTTTATTTCTGCCTCTATTTCTTAATAGGCTATCTTTATTTCTTATAACCGTATCTCTATTTCTGGTAAGGCGCCAGCTCCAGACGGATGAAATATCCCTGATTATGGGTGCATACCGGGCATACCGCAGGCGCCTGTGTTCCAGTATAAATATATCCGCAATTCAGGCACATCCAGCCGGTTTTAACATCGGATACAAACAGTTTATCCTGCTCCATCATTTCGGCGAATTTCCCAAAGCGGTCACCGTGGGTCTTTTCAATTTCGGCGATCATATGGAAGGAACTGGCTACTTTGTGAAAACCTTCTTCTTTCGCGATATCACCGAAGGTCTTGTAGACATCCTGCCATTCCTCATATTCATTATGCTGCGCGAATTTCAGCAGATCCACTACCCGGCTGCTGATATCCACCGGATAACCTCCGTCCACATGGATGTTCTCCCCTGCCAGTTCCGTCAGGTGGTTATAATAAATCTCCGCGTGTTCTTTCTCCTGGTCGGCTGTAAACTGGAAAATACTCTGGATCACATACAAGTTCTGGCTTTTGGCCTGAGACGCTGCAAAAGTATAACGGTTTCTGGCCTGGGATTCCCCGGCAAAAGCCCTCATTAAATTATCTTTCGTCTGGCTGTTTTTGAATTCTGTTGACATTTGGAATTCCTCCTATTTACCTGATTTATTTTGGGTTATGGTACTGAATGGGAACATTTACGATCTGATCTTTCCTGTTGTTAGTAATGTAAATGATATTACAGCAACGGGTTCTCCGCTCTCGCTTTCAGCCTTTCCCAGCGGCGGTCTGTCTCTTTTTGTATATTTTCCACGACTGAGGCATATTCTGCTTTACCCAGATGCTTCGTTCTGCCCATCATGGCCAGCCAATCCAGAACCGGGATTTTTTTATTTCCTTTTTCCGGATTATAGTTAATATTTGTCACTCCCTCCTCGATCTCATACAGCGGGAAGTAACAGCAGTCCACGCCTGCGGCGATTACTTTGCGCTCCGTATCGGGACGGTCACTCCAGTTCAGCGGACAGGCGGACAGGGTTTTGACATAAGCCATGCCGTATCGATTCGCATAATACTGTGCCTTGGCAGCCTTCTTTATAAAGTCCGCCGGATTCGATTCCGCCACCGTCGCCACATAAGGAATGTGGGAAGCCGCCATAATCATAGGTGTGTCCTTGTGGAAAAATGTCTTGCCGTATTGCTGGGCTCCCACATGGGAAGTGGAGCTCTTGGCCCCCATCGGTGTGGAATAAGACAGCTGATATCCGGTATTCATATAGCCGCCGTTGTCGTATTCAAAGAGAATCAGCTTATTATTTCTCAGAGCGGCTCCCAGCGCGGAACCCAGACCAATGTCCATACCGCCGTCACCGCTGACCATAAGGAACGTAATCTCTTCGTCCGGATATTCCCCTCTCTTCTGGCGCTGATGGTACATCTCCAGAATTCCGGTCAGCGTGGCCGGCCCATTCTGGAACAGGTTGTGCACATAGGGTACCTTGAACGCCGTTTTCGGGTAGTTGGTCGTCACCACCATGCCGCAGCCCGTATGGAACAGCAGCACCACATTTCCCTCGATTCCACGCAGCAGCAGATTCACATTCACCGGAATACCGCAGCCCGGGCAGGCTCCATGTCCCGGTGCCAGTCTCTTCGGCATCGCGGTGGTATCTCCGACTTTTGCACCTTTTACGGTCAGTTTATTGGTTTTCTCATCCTTTTCACAGACTGTCAGGCCAGGTGACGCCTCGGCGGCGGTAATGGGCTTAAAATACTGTGAGCCGTCATAGGACTTCGTTCCCGGATATTTTCCATAGTAATCAAAGCGTACGGGATCATCCGTCACGCACTCTTTAAAAAGCTTAAGCGCGTCCTCCACATAAAAATCCCTGCCGCCCAGGCCGTAGATCCTGCTCAGTACATGAGCCGTCTTCTCATGCTCCTGGAGCATCGCCTTGATCTCCAGTGTCATATTTCCACCATGGGCCCCGTAGCTGTCCTGCCGGTCACAGACCAATATCACTTTGGCGTTTCTGCAGTGCTCATATAATTCATCTGCCGGGAACGGACGCAGGATATTCGTGGTAAATACGCCTGCTTTGCAGCCGTGCTCCCGCATCTCATCCACAGCCAGTTTGGCCGTATGATAACTGGAGCCCAGCAGAAAGAGCAGGAACTCGGCATCCTCCGTGCGGTACCCTTCCGTCTCCGTATAATTTCTTCCGGAAAGCTGCCCATACTCACCAAAAATCTCCGGGATTACCTCCCGGGCCTCTTCCATGGCCAGATGCAGCTGGTATTTATTATTAAGCGTATCCGGTTCATTCATATAAGACCCGATAGAAACAGGATGCTCCAGATCCAGGCAGGAATAATCCGCATCATATTTCCCCAAAAATTCCTGTACGGTACAGTCCTCTTCAAACACCATACACCGCCTCTTCTGATGGCTGGTAAAGAAACCGTCAAATGCCACTATAACCGGAAGCTTGACCCGCTCCGCGATCTTCAGCGCACACAGGTTCATATCATAGACCGCCTGCGGTGTATTCGCGTATAAAATGATCCAGCCCGTATTCAGTGTATACATAATATCGCTGTGGTCGCCCTTAATAGAGAGGGGTCCTGATACGGTACGGCAGGCCACATTCATTACCATGGGAAATCTGGTGCCGGACTGTACCGGCAGCTGTTCCAGCGCGTACAAAAGCCCGTTGGCGCTGGTCGCGTTAAACACACGGCCTCCCGCCGTGGAGGCTCCGTAGCAGATCCCTGCCGCGCTGTGCTCTCCCTCGGCAGCGATCAGGGAAATATCATGTTCCCCCTCTGCCTTCATCAAATCCAAAAATTCCGCGATCTGTGTAGACGGCGTGATCGGATAATACCCCATCACATGATAATTAATCTGTTTGGCCGCATAGGCCGCCAGTTCATTACCGCTTTCAAAGAGCACTTTTTGTTTTTCCATCACACCAGACCTCCGTCCACTCTTTTTTCTTCCAGATAGGCTTCGCTGGTCACCCAGGAATTCGCGCCCACATCCTCGAATTCCAGATGATCCACAATCAGGTCCTTATTCCTTACAAACCACTTCGGCTCCGAATGTTCTCTCTCCAGTCCCCGGACCAGAGCATTGGTCGGACACACATCCACACAACGCAGACAGCCCTTGCAGTGGTGGTAATCCAGCCCCATATTGACCATCATTTCCCTGCCCTTATACTCACCAGGCCGGAACTGGAACACCATATCCGGGCAGGTGCTGTCACACAGCCCGCAATTGATGCACTTATCCTGCAGAAAAAGAGGAAGATACCCTTCCCGGGAAGCCGACAGGTCATTGGACACCGTACTCCCGAATCTGGGATTCACACCTCCTAACGGGGCTGTCTCATAACCCCATTCATTCTGTGCTTCCTTATAAGGAACATAAGAATATTTTTCATCGTCTTCAAACATCATGGACTTTGTAAGTTCATATCCCTTTTGAATCCCGACAATATTATTCTCCAGCAGTTTCGGATACTTTTTCCCCACCGTATCCCTGGCCAGTTCGATCACGGCCTCCAGCGGAATAAATCCCGACGCCTTCGCAATCGCCCCCAGCATCACCATATTGATCCTGCTCTTATTCTCCATAGCGATCTTCAGCGCATCAATACAAAAAATCTCCCCGGAACACAGCTTTAACTTCTCCCGGATCTCCTCCGGTCCCGCCGGTGTGTTCATCACGATCTTCGTATTCGCATCCACGCCCGCCGTCACAGGCATCTTTCCTGCCATAGCCTCATGAAACAGCCCCAGAATATGAGGTTTCTCCACCGGACTATTCACATAAATATCCCGGTCCTTCTCACACCACCGGATAAACGCCTTCACAGGTGACCCTCTCTTCTCCGACCCATAGCTTGAAAAACTGGCCGAGTTAAGCCCCAGATAATTCGCCCCCAGCTCGCCCAGCATCTTCCCGCAAAGATTCGCTCCCAGACCGCCGATACTCTCCAGGCGCATCTCATAATACCCTCTCTCATTGGCAACAGGCAATGCAGCACTCTTAGACATGTCCTTTCCTCCTTATCCATAATCAATGGTAGTATGCTGGAAATATTGGAAAAATATGCATAATCAAACAAAAAAATTATCAGCTGTAAAAAACGCAAAAAGAACCTTACATGTCCGCCGCCAAACTCGCCGCGTTAAACTCGTCATCGTTTCCAGACAAGTCAAACATGATAGGTTCTTTCCTCTAATCATAAGCAAAATCTATTCTATTTCTAACCCCCTCATAAACACCGTCTCAAAAGACAGGCATCTGATTCATAATTAAAGCAGGGCCTGGCGCAGGCAGAGGGGCGCGAGCGCGGCACGGGTTATCCGGGGCCCGGTGGCTGTCCCCTGCGGCAGGCCGCACACGGGAACGGATGGAGGACGGAGGCGGCAGTTTTGGCCGTGATCCGGGGCATTGGGCAGCCGCGCAGCTGCTTAACAGAATCAGGACGGTGAATTCGGGATGCGGGGCGGCGTTCACCGCCGACCTGCAAGGGCCTCTGAACCGAGAACGCGTCATGCGTTCTTGGTGAATAGGCCCGGTTCCCGAATTCGCCGTCCTGATTCTGTTTAGCAGCTGCCGGCGCAAGCCCACAGCCCAGGATCACGGCCAAAACTGCCGCCTCCGTCCTCCATCCGTTCCCGTGTGCGGCCTGCCGCAGGGGACAGCCACCGGGCCCCGGATAACCCGTGCCGCGCTCGCGCCCCTCTTCCTGCTCCAGGCCCGGCCCCTTCTCACTCAGTCTCAAACAAGATCCCGAGAGTATTAGGACCGCAATGGCAGGAAATCGTACAGCTGGCTCTGGTCACGTAGATATTCTCGAAGTCCATCGTCTCCTGAATGGTTCTGCGCACCAGTTCAATATAAGAATCATCGATCCCGGAATGCGTTATAAAGATCCGGTTTCTTCTGATATGCTCATAAGCGGCCAGCTTATCTTTTGTATACTTCACCAGTACCTTTTCCAGATTTCCCCTGTATTTTTTACCGACTCCCATGGCGCCGGAGCTGTTATCCACCTCAATACAGGGTTTAAGATTCAAAAGATTGGCTCCCAGAGCGGTAACGGAAGAGCATCTTCCCCCCGCATGCATGAATTCCAGGGTATCCAGTATAAAGCTGGCATGGCATTTTCCGGTTCTGGCTTTTAACGCTTCACTGATCTGTGACGCCGGCATACCCCGGCCGATCATTTCCGCCGCATCCAATACCAGATGTCCCATACCGGAAGACAGGTTACAGGAATCCACAGGATAAATGCCGCCCATCTCCTCCGCGGCCAGACAACAGTTCTGATAGGAACTGGAGAGGGCGCTGCCCAGATTCAGATGCACCACCTCATACCCCTCACTGATCCATGGCTTAAAATACTGTTTATACTCCTCCACATTAATCGCAGCAGTCTTAGGCAGGATTTTCTTCGTCCAATATGCATCATAGATAATATCCGGAGTGATATCTACATTATCCATATAATCCTTCCCGCCCAGAATAATATGATAAGGATAATAATTTACCTGATACCGCTCCTTCAGCTCCTGTCCCAAATCACACGTACTGTCCGCGCTCAATATTACTTTCTTCATGCATAAACCCCCAAATCTTTATCTATCTTTCAGATTTTATATATCTATAAATCAAACCAGAACATATAATATCACAAATTCCTAAATTCGAACAGCCCTTTCCCTAAATCTCATTTTCCCCGCTCTGTGTTTCCTTCTGCAATCACTCCCCATAAGCTGTATCATCCCCATATCCCCCCGCTGTTTAATATAGATTTGGCATTTCTCCAATCCGGATAGAACTGTTCCACATATCCCCAGAACACCGCATTATGTCCTTTTTCCAATAGATGAACCAGCTCATGTACAATGACATATTCCAGGCATTGCACCGGATACTTTACAAGGTGCAGATTCAGGCTGATTCTTCGGTCTCTTACATTGCAGGAGCCCCAGCGTGTTTTCATTTTTCGGATCGTAAGGTGGGTGATAGATACCCCAATCGCCGCCTGCCATTTCTCCAGAAGCGGTTCCGCTGCGTCCTGAAGCTGTCCTGCATACCACCGGTACAGACTATTCTGCGCCTCTTCGCTTGTCTGCCCCTCCCAACAGGGGATAAGCAGCTGCTTCCCGTTGAATTTTACCGCATCACTGCGGCGGCCCCGGACATTCTGGATCGGATATTTCCGCCCGAAGTAGAGAATCCGGTCACCGGTTTTATAATCATGAACCGGTTGTGCGGGTCTTTCGAGCATTTTCATTCTATGTGTCATGATCCATGTGAGACGCTTTTCTATGGCTTCTCTGATCATCCGGTCAGGCATACGCCTGGGAGCCGATATCCGCACAATTCCATCCGGCGGCACGATTCTGATATACAGATTTTTAATGTTCTTCCGATCCAGCTCGATCGGAAATGGATATTCAGCCTGGTATTTCATGCTGTCTGCCTCCGATGTATGAAATTCCTTTTTTTTCATATCAGATCACAATACTGAAACTTTGTACGCTTGTCCTTGAAAAAAACCGGATAGCGCAGCCCGTAGTTCCCCCATACCGTGCACGGATATCTGGTAAAGTAAAAAGTCGAGAAAAGGACCTCTCTGGCCGTAATATCAGACAAAAACCGAATCATAGAACGGGTCAGCGGATAATAAACTTCATCTTTTTGAAAATAAAAATTCATCAGCATCGCCAGTTGTTCCTCCGACAGGCTCCGCCGGAATCCCCTCTGCTCTTCCCTCGACAATCGCCCATAATAAAAATCACAGTAGGCTTCCTCCCTTCCGTTGATCTGGAGCATTACATCCAGCATATGGCGGTATTCCGGCTCAGTCCGCTCCAGGATCACATGCTCGTATCTGGAGAAGCCTTCTTCTATTTCCGAAAATAGCAGCGCTCCCTTTTTCTTTAATACCCTTTCCGGCACCGGATAGATTTCTCCCATACGCTTCCTCCCCTTTTACTCTCTGCGTCCAATCTTATCAGTTCTGTTTCTATTATAATTAATTTTCATCTGTGAATCAATAATCCAGTTTTGGTTAATATACAAAAGGAAAAAGGGGAAATGGACAATTTTCTATTGACATTCTTCCTGTTTCCGCGGTACAATAGGAAAGGTTTCCACATAAGGACACGTACCCGTAGCTCAGCTGGATAGAGCGTTGGACTCCGACTCCAAAGGCCGTGCGTTCGAATCGCATCGGGTACATAGAGTAAAAATTCCATATGTCTATGCATATGGAATTTTTTTGTTCTTTTTTCTCCCCTCGGACTTTTTTCTTAGGTTATATTGTCCCTTACCCTTTCATAAAATATTTCAGACAGGACTTGTATTTCATTACACGGTGGATGTTTACCCGAGTTTAAATAGTGCTTTATAATCGTCCGTGTGCTTTGCATGTCAAAATTGAATTGTATATGATTGAGGGGATACTATGAAAAAATATAAGAAAAGAATTCAAAGAAGTATCTATTGTGAATTGATCCTCCTGTTTTTGTTTGTCTGTATATTTTCCTATCAGAAAGCAACGGGAGATACCGTTTACACAGCCTCAAACAGCCCGGAAGATTCCTCCGGTACTAAAAAAGAATCCGCGGACAATACCGCGGATCTGGCCGGCTCCGCCGGCACGACGGATACCAAGACGCAGGACGCCCAGAAGGATTTTATCAAATGGGTTGATTTCAAAGCTTCCTATGAAGCCCTTGACGCCGCCTATCACTATGATGTGGACACCCAGTCCGAACCCGTGCATCTGAACTGGATCGAATTGCTTGCCTATACGGCAGCCAAAAACGGCGGTGATTTTCCCAAAAGTGCGTTAAAAGATATGTCCGCCCTGGCGGAAAAGCTGCAAAACAAAGAGATTACCATGGCAGAAGCCACGAAGGATATGAAATACTATAATTATTATCTGGAAGCCTACACGGCCATACTGGGCGGTTTTGTAGGTGAGTACGATATCCAGCAGCCCTCTGAATCAGACCCGTCCCAATTGGAATGGGTGAAAAAGTACGGCCTGAAAGCCTACCACCCGATTGCGAAAGGATTTGAATACAGCGATTATGATGATTTTGGGGTATCCCGCTCCTACGGTTATCAGCGGCAGCATCTGGGACACGATATGATGGGGCAGACGGGAACCCCCATCATCGCCGTGGAATCCGGTTATGTGGAGGCCTTAGGTTGGAATCAGTACGGCGGCTGGCGCCTGGGCATCCGTAGTTTTGATCAGAAGCGTTATTACTATTACGCGCATCTTCGCCAGAACTTTCCCTACGTAAAAACCTTAAAGGAAGGCAGCATCGTACAGGCCGGTGATGTCATCGGCTATATGGGTCATACCGGTTACAGCACCACGGAAAATGTCAATAATATCGACACCACACATCTGCATTTCGGTCTACAGCTGATCTTCGACGAGTCCCAGAAAGAAGGTGCCTCCGAGATCTGGGTAGACTGTTACAGCCTGGTCCGCTTCCTGTACAAAAACCGTTCGGAGACAACCAAAGATGAATCCACGAAAGAATGGTTCCGGATCTATGAAATCAAAGATCCCTCCGTTCAGGAATACGCCTCCACCCATCACCCCAACGCCTCCGACTCCACGAAAACCACATCCAATTAATAATTTTTAAATATAAACACCGGAATCGGCGGATGATTCGGTTTATTAATAAATTCATTCTTAATAACGGTATAATCCTTGGAATCCAAAGTTTCCAGAAAAGACAGCACGGCATCCCTCTCCTCGAATCCGCTGTCTTTGCCGCTGTAAACACTTACCGACATCACACCGTCCGGTTTCAGCAGCGTCAGTCCTTTTTTTATGGCGGAGATCGTGGTCTGCGGACAGGTACATATGGAATGGTCTCCGCCGGGCAGATAACCCAGATTAAACACGATCCCGTCCACCGAGTCCGGCTCCACGTAAGAATCCATGTTCTCATGGGAATCCAGGTAAACCTCGGCGATCTCGCTCAGCCCGAACATCTCCAGAAGACTTCTGGTCGTACTCACCGCATCCTCCTGAATATCAAAAGCGATCACTTTGCCCTCACTGCCTACCAGCCCGCACAGAAACTCGGTATCATTTCCATTTCCAGCCGTGGCATCGATACAGACATTCCCTTCCCCAATATACTTCCTCAAAAAATCATGTGTGTACTCTACAATCGTATGACGTTTCATCCTAATTTTCCCTGCATATGTATTCGTTATTTTTCAGTATATCCAATATGTCCATAATTTTCAAGCAGATTTGTTGGGAATCCCCCACTAATGTGCTGATGTGGAAGGAGATATCAGCATATACATCTGTTCAAACTCCGCCAGTGGTATCGGCTTATTCAGATAATATCCCTGGATATAATTGCAGCCCAGTTCCCGCAGGACGTCCAGCTGTTCGCTGGACTCCACACCCTCTGCCACACTCAGGATACCCAGTTCTTTGCACAGATTGAGGAAATGCTTTACCACTACTCTGGTATTGTTGCTGGAAAACAGGTCGTGTGTCAGACTTTTATCCAACTTTAACTCGTGTAATGGGAGTACTGATAGGATCGCAATGTTGCTGTACTGGGCGCCGAAGTCATCCAGAGACACGCGGAAACCATGTTCTATGATCCGCTGTCCGATCTGTACCAGTGTTTCCCGTTCCATCTCGCCGAAACTTTCCGTGATCTCTATCTCAATGTACTCCTTCGGCACCTGGTATTTTTTCCAGATCTCTTCGACCTGCTCCATCAGATTCTCCTCCAACAGTGTGGACCTGGAAAAATTTACGGAGATCATAATCAGAGTTATTCCTTGATCCTGCCAGTCCCTGAGGGTCTCGCAGACCCTCCCGAACATGTAAAGATCTACCGCATGGACCATACCTTCCCGCTCCAGCTGCGGGATAAATTTATCCGGGCCGATCACGCCGAACCTCTGGTCCTCGAAGCGCACCAGGGCTTCCGCGCCGCAGATGCGGCCGGTGGGGAGCTCGGCTTTAGGCTGCAGATACATTTTAAAGAGTCCCTGTTGGATTACCCGCTTCAATCCTTCCAGTCTGTGGGGATTGTACCGGCCGCTTTCCCACTCTTCTTTTTTATAAAAATTCTGTTTTGCAATCACCATGCGCTCATCGGCGTGGGCAACCAGACGATCCAGATTGATCTCGGTATCTGCCCAGGCATAGCCGATGGAAACTCCCATGGCATAGCTTTCTGCCACTTTCATGCGCACTAACTCGATACGCTCCCGAAATACATCCTTTGTGAGGTTTTCCGCCACCACCATGAATTCATCGCCCGCGAAACGAAAGACCTGGCTGTCATAAAACTGGCTGTTTAGAATATCTGCCGTCAATTTCACCAGATGGTCTCCCGCGTCATGCCCATAGGCAATATTGACTTTCTTCAGCCCGTTGATATCCGCAGACAGTACCCCCAGAGAGATCAGTGCATCTTCTTTCAGAGAAGTGTTGTATCGGATATAACTGTTTCGGTTCAGAAGATTGGTCAGCACATCGTGGTACCCCAGATATTTCTGCTCCTGCTGCATATCCCGCTTTACCATCTCATTTATCACGAAATGCTTCACGGAATCCAGCAGATCAAAGTCCATCCAGTTCTTAACCGGATTTTCAATTCCCAGGCAGCCCGTAATCTCATTATCCGCCTCCAGTGCCACCGCCTGAATGGAACAGATGCCGTTTTTCTTCAGCCTCTTATAATCTTCCGGAAAATTATCCCGGAATTCTTCGATATTCTCACAGGCCAGTTTTTTATTGTTCATAAACCACTTGCGCCAGAAACTCACTTCGTCTGGGGCCGTTTGTTTCTTTATCATTTGATTGTGGCCGATATCGGAAATATAGAACTGCCTGCATTCATCTGCGCCGGATTTAAATTCTGCCAGGAACGCACGGTCCGCACCGTAATAGCCGGCAATCTGCCTTAATACATTGTCAATCGCCCGTTCGAACTCCTTGGAGGTCATCAGGGAAAATGCACACCTTAACAGCACCTCCTGCATATCTCTGTTTTCATAAAAAGTTACCCGGCTGTCCTCCCAGGCTTTTACCGTTTTTATCTTCCAGTCTTTCGCAGACAGCTTTTCCGAATAAATCTGGCATCTGGAATTCTCTTTTTCAGCGGCTTCCAGGGCGATTCTTGCTCTCTGATACAAGTTTTCCAGGTCTGTATGGGCCACGTCTGTATAGTTCCCTTCTGTATAGGCGATCCCCGTGGTTATAATAGCTTCGATTGGTATTTTCGCAAACAGATAGGGAGTCTTGATCGTCTTTCGTACCTCCTTAACCAGACCCAGAATATCCTGCTCGGCTTTTTCGCTGATCAGCAGGATATCCAGTTCGTCCATATTGAACCTTCCCATAACCTGGATCGAACCAAATACCAGCTTTAATTGACTGCTGAGCTCTTTCATCACATCGTCCGCCATGAGGTAGCCGCCTCTTCTGACCAGTTCTCCGTAGGTATCCAGACGGAAGACCAGCAACAGCTGGCTTTTTTGTGCTTCCATCGCTTTGCGAATAGCCTCTTTCATCATGATCATGGCGGTATCTTTATTGTATACCCCCGTGGCCGGATCTTTTTGGGCCTTTTTACTTAGGGACAGTTCCATATTTTTCTGGGCGTCTATATTCCGCACCATGCCGTAGGCATACAGATCTCTGGAAATCGCATCCGGCACCAGTTTTATATGGTAATTTACCCAGTACATTCTGCCCTTCGAGTTTTTAAACCGGTAATCCATGGATACCGTGGTGTGATTACTGGCGTAGGCAGTTCTTAAAGCCCCTCTGGACATAGTACTTAAAAACCGTTTCCGGTCATCCTGATTTACAATCTCACCGGACACCAGCTGCAGCATTTCCTCATATGGCATAACTCCCTGGTATTCATAATCAGGATACTGCTCACTTTTCAGATATTCTACCCGGTTCTCCGTCAGATTGACCCGGCTGACCCAGACCACTCCGTCCGACAAGGTATGCATAGCCTGAAGTTCTTTTTGGTAGTTGATCTCAGCTTCCTTCTGCTGTGTTATATTTTCGCCTACACCGATAGCCCGGACAGGCCTTCCCACTTCATCGAAGATGGTAAGATACCGGATCCTCTCCCACTGCCATTTTGGACAATCGGCTGTGCGGATTCTGATCTCCTGCTGTACCGCCCGTTTGCCTTCCTTCAGCTCGGCATACAGCTTCCGCACCGTTTCCACACTCTCCGGATGAATCATCCCCATATCGATCAAAGATTCCGGTATCTGCTCCAGACATCTCTGGCTGTCTCCCTGTCCCCTGGTACTTTCCGCCAGAATCAGTACCTCTTTTTGCAGATCATATTCCCATACCTTCAGCCTTGTATGGCTCGCAGCAGTCATATACTGGATTTCACTGCCAGGATTTGTTTCTTTTTTCTCCTTGTATCTGGTAATATCATAGCTGTTGACCAGACACACCGTTCTGCCGTCTGCCCATCGCATGAACGCAGCCGTGGTTTCCGTCCACTTTTTCATATTCGGATGGTACAGCTCTTTCGTCACACAATTGTGTTCCTGGCTCAACTCCGCCATGGGACAGTCCGGACACGGCCGTTCCATTCCCCTTATGGACCGGTAGCATAGATCTCCCACCTTCAGCCCCTTCAAATAGCAGCGTATATTACTGTTGACAAAGATAAGCTTATAGCTTTCCGGATCGATACTGTAGATACAGGTGGTCACCCGTTTGAGCAGGCGTTCAGAAAAAGCCTGCTGTCTGCGAATCTCTTCCTGCCGCCTGGCTCTCATCAGGAAGAGACTGATCGTCTGCGAGATCAATGACAGCGCATCCTTCTCTTCCAGGGAGGCCCGTCTTTTCTTACGGCAATCCTCGAATCCGATCACTGCCACCACCCTGTGATCTTCAATCAGTTTACAGATCAGTGTAGAGACCGCTCCCCGTTTGACCAGCCAGTCTTTAAACTCGCCTTCCGGTAAAGCCTCCACATCCTCGCAGGAATAGATCTGATTCTGATCAAACTCCATCGGGTTCTGTAAATATTCAAACACATCCTGTTCTTCCTTCATAGAAGGGATCCCGGTATTGCACCACTCGAACGTATTGCGGGCCAGTCCCGGCCCGCCCACGATCTCCAGGATGTAGAGCCGGCTCTCATCAAATATTTTTCCGATTAAATCCAGCAGTACCGGCAGCGCTTTATCCACATCTTCGTTTTCATAAAAAATTCGAAACACATACTCGATGATATTATCACGGAAATTCTTCTGAATTCCTGCCTTTTCCTCATCCGGTTCTTCTTTTCTGTTTAACGGAAGCTCCGAAGCCTCTATCTCATCATATACAGCCAGCTGGTTTTTCCCACTGTGTTTGGCATAATACATAGCCGTATCGGCCCTGGAAAATAAGCTTAGATAATCCTGCCCATCCTTCGGATAAAACGCAATCCCGATACTTCCGGTAATCTCATACTGGATGTGGGCTTCCTCAATAGACCGATGAAATATTCTTCCGATCCGCTGTGCGACATGAAGCGCGGTTTCCGCATTGGGAAGCTCGGTCAGGAACACCACAAATTCATCGCCGCCTACCCGGCCGATAATATCTCCGGACCTGGACATTTTCTTCAGATGATAACCCATATCCCCCAGCACGGCATCTCCGTACACATGTCCCAGCGTGTCATTTACGCCCTTAAAATTATCCACGTCAATAACCAGGAACGCAGCCATCCCGCCATAACCATTCAGATATTCATTGATCAGCCTCTCCGTCGCTCCCCGGTTATACAGCCCGGTCAGCGTATCCCGCATGGCCTGTTCCTGTGCGAAGAAAACTTTCCGCTTCTGCTCATCGATATCGGAGATCATCCCGATCACCTTTTGAAGCTTTGCATTATCATCCCGTATCGCGGACGCCGTAATCCTGCACCAGATAAAGCTTTCATCCGCTTTCAAAATCCGATACTCTCCAACCGCCTCGGCCTCACCATCCACGATCTTCTGAAAATGGCTGCGGAACAGTTCTTCATCATCGGGATAAATAATCCCCTTCTCCAGTACCGTACAGGGGAAATTTTTTGCAGGCGGTACATATCCGAATTTTTTCTCAAAAGTAGGAGCATAATAAATCTCCCTGGTCTCATAGTTCCATTCATAAATCACATCCTGCGTCATAGACAGAATGATATCGTAACGCTGTTCGCTGATCTTAATTCTGGACTGGGCCTGTTTCTGCCTGGTAATATCATGAAACATGCAATAGAAATACGGCTCCTCTCCTTCCCTGGCAACGAACTCACAACTGATCCAGATCCATTTTACCTCACCGCTTTTACAGACCAGCCGATTCTCATTTTCTACCACATTCCCCTTCTTCAGCTGTTCACTCACGGTTCTGTACATAGGTTCCAGATCTTCCGGATAAATAACGCCCGCCATCTGATTGTCAAATAATTCCCGGAACTCCTCCCGCGTGTATTCCAGAAACTGAAACAACCCATCATTCGCATATATTACGGTCCAGCCGGGATCATATTTACACTGAAAAATCCCACCAGGAGTCATCTTGAAATTTGTCCTGTCCTGATCCCTCACAACATTTCCTCCTTAGTCCGGCGTTCCATCAACACCGCTCACGCTTTCGTACTGCTGCTTCACCGTTTTTATTGTATAACATCGGCTGGAAAATGTATAGAAATCTTTTGCCTTTTGGGAGAAGTAACGGTGGTATAGGATCTATTCCGGCAGGTTTAGAGTCTGATGAATGATCTGGCGGATTTCTTTTAGCCTGTACGCAAGGAAGTCCGGATTGTCACGAAACCATTTTATGTTCAGCGGGGACGGATGGGGGAGTACATAGGCCGGTTTTCCCCTCAATTCGAGATTCTCGAATACCAGACCCGTAAAGCTGCGGGTGGGGAAAAAGAATTTGGCTGCCGCGCCTCCTACCAACAGGTATATTTCATTGTTTACCAGCCTGATCTCTCTGTCAAGCCAGGTTCTGGCGCATAGGGCCGGCGGCATCCGGTCACCTCCCGAAGCGTTTTTTCCAGGATAGCAGTGTCCCACCGAGACGATATAGAAATTACGGACATCGTAAAACTGTTCATCCGTGATCTCATACCACTCTCTTCGGAGCTTCTGTCCGCTCAGGTCGTTAAAGGGAATACGGGTCTCATGTACTCTTTTGCTGGGTGCCTGGCTGATCTGCATAATTTTAGAATCTGCGCTTCCCCAGACTATAGGATTCGGCTCAAATCCAAAACGCTCCTGGCATAACCGGCAGCTCCTGATCTCTTCTTGCAGCATCTCCCAGTCTCTTTTATCCCTTTCCCGGTTTTTCATCAACCTACTCCCTCCTTCCATTTTTCCAATGCTGTCCACTCTGTCCCTGTTATTTCTGTCCTTGTTATTTCTACCCTTGCTATTTCTGCCATTTTATTATTAATCTCCAAAATCCCCGGCCATATCCGCTTCGGAACCCCAGTTAATTTGCTCCTTTATAATTTCTCCTATTTCTGCCCTCTTGCATGCTATCGAAAATGGTGCTATCCTAAACTTTACATAGTTAACTATTTGATGGAAAATGTTGTTGTGCAGGAGGAGTTATGACTGTCTCGTTTCCTGATTTTCTGGATCATCTGGCCGGGAATCCGGTGTTATGTATTACGGTGGCCCTAACCTTGGGAGTGGTACTGGTAAATGGCTGGATCGATGCCCCGAATGCGATCGCCACCGGTGTCTCCACCCGCGCTATTAAGCCATATCCCGCTATTATCATGGCGGTAATATGTAATTTTCTCGGCGTATTTGTGATGACATTTATCAATGCAAATGTGGCTGAGACAATCTATCATATGGTGGACTTTGGCAGTAATTATCATGATTCGCTGATCGCGCTGTGCGCGGCTATGATCGCTATTGTAATCTGGGCCATGACCGCCTGGTTTTTTGGAATCCCCACCAGCGAAAGCCATGCGTTGATCGCCGGTCTGTCTGGAGCAGCGATCGCCATGCAGAACAGCTTCTCGGGGATTAACGCAGAAGAGTGGGTTAAAGTTATTTATGGCCTGTTTTTATCTGCAATCCTGGGATTTTTGACCGGCTGGGCGGTGGTGCGGATTGTGGAATACATATTCAGGATGATGGACCGGCAGAAAACAAGCGGTTTCTTTAAAAACGCCCAGGTAGCCGGGGCTGCTGCCATGTCCTTTATGCACGGCGCCCAGGACGGGCAGAAATTTATGGGGGTCTTCATGCTGGGTATGTTCATGGCCGAGGGCGTGGATCTACAGGGCGGCTTCCGTATTCCGGTCTGGCTTATGATTCTCTGCTCTTTGATCATGGGACTCGGAACCTGCTTCGGAGGGTATAAGATTATCAAAGCCGTGGGCATGAATGTGGTCAAGCTTCAGCAGTATCAGGGGTTTGCCGCGGATCTGGCTGGTGCTCTGTCTCTGCTTTTCTGTTCCTTATGCGGACTGCCTGTCAGCTCCACTCAGACAAAAACGACTGCGATCATGGGGGTAGGCGCCTCCAAAAGGCTCACCAATGTGAACTGGGGAGCGGCTAAAGAAATGGTTTTCACCTGGATTCTGACGTTCCCTGGATGCGGCCTGATAGCCTACCTTATCACGAAATTGTTCCTGCACATATTTTAAGAGGGATTGGATATGAAAAAAAGCAAGAAGTATGATTACTTTGAAGCCCTGGAGGGCCTCTCGAAATGCTCCTATCAATCTGCCAAACATCTTCAGAAGGTCCTTTCTAATTACGAAGGAGAGATCACAGAGCTTCAGATCAGGGAAGCTCATGAGATTGAGCATACCGGTGATCTGAAGAAGCATGACATGATGAATTATCTGATGAAGGAATTCATTACTCCCATTGACCGTGAAGATATCGTCACCATCTCCCAGGGCATCGATGATGTGACGGACGCGATTGAGGATGTTCTGATTAAAATGTATATGTTTCATATAAAGGAACTTCCGGAGGCCACTTTAAAATTTGCGGAACTGATTCTGTCCTGCTGCGATGCCATGAGAAGCGTTATGAAGGAATTCTGCCGCTTTAAAAAACCAGCAAAACTCCATGAGCTGATCATTGAGGTCAATTCCATAGAAAATGAGGGGGACGCGCTGTATACCGACGTCATTCGCAGTCTGTATTCCGCTTCCACCGACCCCGTAGAGCTTCTGGTCTGGACAGAAATCTATCAGAGTATGGAAAACTGCCTGGACTCCATGGAGGATGTCACCAGCGACATGGAACTGGTGGTTATGAAAAATTCATAAACGTTACCAGGTCCTCACCCCGTCTATATGCAGAAACCGGGCTCGGTCGTAGGTGTAGCTGCTCAGAGGGCGCATATAGGCGTCATAGCTGTGCGCGGCCACAAAGATATCTTCCGCCGTAACCGCCACGATGACCGGACTGTGATAGAACGTCCCGTCTGCCCGTCCTAACTGTACGATATCGCCCGGACTCACCTTGTTCCTGTCAGTCTCGGATGCATAGGGCCCAACTCCTTTATTGTTTGTAAGAAAGTTGTAGAGATACCTTACACCGGTCCAGGAAGGGGTGCGGTTACTGGCGGAATAATAGTACCATCCGAAGGTTTTTGCGGGATTCATGGTTTTACTTCCGGCAAAGAGACATTGGGACGCGTAGTTGGTGCAGTCACCTCCCAGCTTTTCAAAATCCAGATAGGCCGGATTTCTCTTAAAAGCCCAGGTCCGCGCGTATTCTACAGCCGCTTCCCGATCGTAAGATTTTTCTTTCATTCTGAATTCATTCCCTGATACCCATTTTTAGTATTCTATGCCGATACCAGGGAATCCAATACTATATCCAGATATTCACCGGTTAAATATTTCGCCTGCTCCCTGAAGGTTGTTTCGTGGCAATTCTGCTGAGCCGTCCAGACTTCCGCTGAGCCGTCCAGGCTTACGCTGTTTTGCTTGGAGTCATTTGCACTGCAGGCTCCTTATATATTCTGCGACCTGTTTATCCCAGATCTGGATATGGTTTAAGAGCCATTCAACCACATTTTTCTTTACCGCCGCCACGAAAGCGCCGCTGGGCCCCTCTTCCTCCTCCAGCATCTCCCGCAGGGAATCCACAGCCGCCGCAAAATAGGCATGCTGCTTTTTATGAGCTTCCAGAAGGGGATACCCGTTCTCTGCCTGGAGTCCTTCCTCCGCAGAAAAATGAAAATCCACATAATCCATCAGGAAATCCAGCGTTTGGATAGCGGAGTTCTTCTCCCTCCCGGCCGCGCATTCACCGGTAAGCTTATTAACCCTATGAATCAGCTCCCGATGTTGTGTATCGATTAATTCATTCCCCGTTAACAGACTCTTGTTAAATTCTATGTCCACTCTTTACAGCCTCCTATCGCACATTTTTTTCAAATACACTGCACAGATAATGTTATTATATGCAAATGATTGGCTTTTCATAATCTGACAGCGGACCATATAGCATAGTCCATGAATGCCTGATCCGCATCCTTTTAGTAGTACTGTCTTTTGCGTTTATCGGAATCCATTAAATTTGTTTGTCCTCACTTTTTATGAAACTATGGCACACAGCGCATTGGTAGCTTTTGGTCATTACTCTGCGAACAGCGCCATCCACAGTTTTTTCAACTTCCTTTGTCTCGCTGACCTCTATATCCCGCATGGCCTGGCAGTGCGGGCACCACTCTTTCATTGGCTGAACATCATCCTCAGATCTGGGGTATTTATCTCTGTCTGCCTCTGTGATCTCGCGAACCGGCCTGCATGGATTGCCCACCGCTATCACGCCGGACGGTATATCTTTGGTCACTACGCTTCCAGCGCCGATCACCGTATTATCCCCAATGGTCACCCCCGGCATAACCGATACATTGGCTCCGATCCATACGTTATTCCCCACAGTGATCGGATAAGCGAATTCCAGTCCCCGGTTTCTCTGTTCCACATCCAACGCATGGCCCGCTGTGGAGAAGCAGCAGTTAGGCGCGATAAACACATTGTCTCCAAAGACCACCTTCGCCCCATCGAGGATGATGCAATTGTAATTAGCGTAAAAGTTATCCCCAATCTCTACATTATAACCCAAATCGCAGTGGAATGGAGCTACGATGCAGAATCTGTCTGTTGTTTTTGCCAGTATTTTTTTGATCATCTTTTTTTGCTCTTCTACCTGCGAGGGACGAAGCTGGTTATAATCATGGCACATGTCCATACAGGCGGTACGGGATTCGATGATCTCCTGGTCATAGTTGGCATCGTACAGATAGCCGGCGGCTGCTTTTTCTTTTTCTGTCATATTTTAACTCCTTTTCTTTTTCTCATTCAAGCTGTTGTGTCTGTTTCCTGTCACTATGTGTTTCAATTTTTAAAGTACAACGCTATGGCTTGATTATATGACGAGTTATTCCTTCACGCAACCCAAATATACGATTTTATTCCTTACAGACAGGATATCCGTCCACCCAGTCAGCACCCCTTAGGGCACATCCATATGAGCGGACACCTGGCGGGCTGCGCCCTGGTTTCGGACAGTCCCACCTCCCGCGCGCCTTAATCACAAAGAGGAATGAACCCCCGGCGGATCGAATATACATAAGCATAGAATCATGCATCTTCAAATATAGGAGGCGTAACATGTGTACTGCTGTGAATGTACAAACACCGCACGGAGATATTTATTTCGGACGCACGATGGATTTTTCCTATCCTCTTGATCCTGAATTATATGTGATCCCCAAAGGCTATAAATGGAATAATTTATGGAATACTCATAGAATAGAAAACCAATACCGGATTATGGGGATCGGGCAGGATATCTCCCCCGTGATCCTGGCGGATGGGGTGAACGAGATGGGCTTTGCAGCTGCAGTCCTGTATTTTCCCGGTTATGCCCGATACGACGCGGCCGGCTCGGGGAATTCCCCAGAACTTCCGGTTGCTGCCCTGGAGCTGGTCAACTTTCTGCTGGGCCAATGTGCTTGCGTGGATCAAGCGGCGTCTATCCTGCGCATCATCCGCATCGTCGGCGTGGAGGATCCTGTGACGGAGTCCATTGCTCCCCTACACTGGATCATTGCCGATAAAAGGGGGGCATGTATGGTAGTTGAAAAAACGGCGGAGGGTCTCCATCTGATCCCCAATCCTCTGGGTGTGCTCTCCAACAGCCCCGATTTCCAGTGGCATATGACGAACCTCAATAATTATATGAATATAGCTCCATCTCAACAGTCAGAAAAGGAATGGGGGCCGGTAAATTTGACTCCTTTTGGGCAGGGGGCCGGTACCTTTGGACTGCCCGGAGATTATACGCCGCCATCCCGCTTTGTCAGAACTGCTTATCTAAAAAACCATACTGTTATTCCAGAAACAAAAGAGGGTGCGGTCAACGCATGTTTCCACATTATGGAAAGCGTCAGTATCCCCAAAGGAGCGGTTATGACGGACCGGTGCGCTCCGGACTATACACAGTACACCGCGTTTATGGATCTTTGCGCCGGTGAGTATTATTTTAAAACCTATGAGAATAGTCAGGTAGTATCTGCCAGGCTGCCCTCCGGCCAATGGGCTGGAATTAAGTCCCTCGGTAAATTAATCAGGCCCGCACAACTGGAGGAATGGAATACTTAACGGAGGTTATTCTCGTTCTTTAGCAGTGACTTTACCACCGTATTTCTGCAGGCAGCTGCGAATTGACTTTTCCCTTATTTTATGATAGTATTTAAGGGAATCGAAAGGAGGCTAAGGGAATGAGAGAATTCAACTACTCACAAATCAGAGAACAAAAATGGGACTCTGACATCCTTGGATATATAGCAGCCATCTATAAAGAAGCCGGTAAGCAGGAACAATACCTGAAGCAACGTCCTGAGGAACTGGAAAAGCTCGTGCAAATTGCAAAAGTGCAGAGTACCGGGGCATCTAATGCAATCGAAGGTATTGTCACCACCAACACACGAATCAAACAGCTGGTGGAAGAAAAAACGAAACCCAGAAACCGTGATGAGCAGGAAATCGCCGGATACCGTGATGTCCTGAATGTCATTCATGAGAGTTTCGATGCTATTCCGATTTCCAGAAACTACATTCTGCAGCTGCACAAAATCATGTACAGCCACATGAATAACCCGATTGCAGGACAGACAAAAAATGTTCAGAACTATATCAGTGCTGCCTACTCGGATGGACACAAAGAAATTTTATTTACTCCACTTGCTCCATTCGAAACGCCGGAAGCCCTTGATAGAATTTGCGAAGAATATAATCGAGTCATTGGAAACATGGAAGTTGAGCCCTTGATTGCAATACCAGTATTTATCCATGACTTTTTATGCATCCATCCCTTCAATGATGGAAATGGCCGAATGAGCCGCTTACTCACGACACTGCTTTTATACCGAAATGGTTTTTATGTTGGAAAGTACATCTCACTGGAGTCTAAAATTGCACAGGCGAAAGACCTTTATTATGACGCCCTTAGCCGGTCACAGGATGGATGGCATGAAGGTTGCGAGGATACCATTCCATTCATTAAATACTTGCTTGGTACTATACTGGCGGCATATAAGGATTTTGAAGATAGATTTTCCATTGTTGAGACCAAATTACCTGCGATTGACATGGTAAGAAAAGCAACGCAAAACAAAATCGGAAAATTTAATAAGCAGGATATACGGGAGTTGTGCCCGTCCCTAAGCATCAGTTCCATTGAGGGCTCTTTGCGAAAGCTGGTAAAGTCCGGTGAATTAAAACGTGAAGGCACAGGAAAAGCAACCTGCTACATTCGGTTGAAGTAAATGCCCTTATGCAAACAGCTTTTCCTTAAAAATGCTATGGTTTTAAGAGGAACAATAAACATTACGAGAGGCATATCAAAATGGTAGGTGCTTTTCTTATGCCCAATTTTAATAGAAGGGAGTGATTTTATATGAGCATTATATCTGCTGCCTGTTCCGGTGAAAGACTGGATACATTAATCTTGACGGTATCCAGTTTCTCATACATCGGCAACCGTGCCAAACTCCGTGGAATCACATCCGCTGTGCGCAATCTCATATCTACATCCTTCTGCAGGCGTTCTCTTAAAGCTTTCTCACTGCATATAAGTGATATCGCATGAACCTGATACCCGGAAGTATCCAGTCTGGACAAAACATCATCTACGATATCCTGCTCATGCATCACCCAGCAAAATATGATGTTTTCATAGGCAGGGCAATGGATAAAGTTATTCAGAAGAAAAGCTATGTTCTCCAGTACCATCTTCTTTGTTTCCTGTGTTACCTGAAACGGGTGCATGTCCCAGCACCAATCACCGTCCAGAAAGACGCTGTTATCCAACTTCTGCTTTAAAATCTGGCAGGTAGCTGTCTTTCCTACACCCATGGTTCCACCAATCATGTATAACCTTTTCACTGCCTCAACCCTCCAATAATATACCTGACTAACGAATTCCTTTCCATTCCCTGCTTTATTTCTTCGTTTGTTCCTGAACCCTGAACATTATCATCTGACGAAGCAATTCATATGGCATCGGTTTATCATATGGCAACTGTAATGTGCCTTTTGAATATTTGTAATCCGCAAAACCGTCCTTAAAAGCTTCAATAGCGCTTGGGGACGGATGAAAACCCAGATGTTTCTTTTCCCCTGAAAAATGAACAAGATTACCGTTAAGCACAAAAGTAGCCATACCCCAGGAAATCTTCTCGGTGATATCCGGTGAACACTCTAAAATAATCTGCCGTAACGTTTCCATACGCTGCCGCACATCACCGCTGTAGCTTGCAATATATTCATCTACAGTAGAAAACGCCGGCTTTGGCGTTTCCCGTTCTTCCAGGGTCACATGCACCATATCTCCCGGCTGTTTGCCAATCTTTGTGCGAATATCCTTTCGGACACCAATGATATGCCATGGCGTACCCATCTTCACCACCTGTCCGTCATAAGGCTCGCCGTCAAAAGTTGCGTGTACCGGCAGCCGTGATTTTCCGAAAATCGCTTTTACATCGAAAGGCACCTCTACATATGCAGCATCCATATCCGGATTTTTTATTAGAACTGCGTCAAATTCAAGTTTTTTCTTCATTTTCTCTCTCCTTATCAAGATTGTGTTTCATACCTTCCACTTTCATGTATTGGAAAATAAATTATACTTTACAAGCAATTCACCTTTTTTGTGCTACACATACTAATTTTTTCAACTCGGCAGATTGGAATTTCTTTATAAAGCTATCTTATACCTTTTCGTAAACTAATTCTGCAAACTGTCCATATTTTTTTACGGATTTCAGCCGAAAGCGCTTTAATTCCTCTTTTTGCGTAAACAAAGGAATTCCTGTCCCCAATAATACGGGTGCAACCTGCATTATAATATGGTCAACCATGTTATTATTCAACAGAGGTCTCAATATCGTGTTGCCGCCGATAATCCAGATATTCTTGTCTTTGTCCATCTGTTTTACAAATTCCACAACATCAGCATTTATGGATATGAATCCATTTTGAGATAAATCACTGGCATGGGTAAAAACATAATTTTGGGTAGTCGGATAGAAATCCCAAATATTTTCTGCTTTTTCTATTTCATTAAATGTTCTTTTACCCATAATCGTAATATCCATTTTTTTATAAAACTCTTCATAACCTGTTTCCGTTGTAGTGCCAGTTTGATAAAGCCAATCTAAATTATGGGCTTTGTCAGCAAGATATCCATCCATAGTAATACAGCCATAAAAATATATGCTCATATCTCATGCTCCAATCATCTTCAAATTAAATGTTTCAACAGCACATTGACTTGTATTCAAGTAATGGTTAATATAACTCATTTTTTCTTTCGATTGCTGATGATGATCTCCTTTTCCCTATAAAATGGCCAGCAAACCAACCACCATTACCTCCTGGTAAGCAATGCACATGGTGCAAACATGGCAGGCCTTATTTTTTCCGGCATTCTCATATTCCTTTACTATTGGAAAAAGGCATAGTCAACTGCTTTTCTATAAATAGCAGACCATGATATATTCTTCCTCATTCTCATCGACAATTTCAAATCCCACTTTTTTGTATAATTTCACGGCATAGTTTTCCTTTTGTACAGCAAGTGATACCTGTTGATATCCTCTTCGTTTTAATATACAAAGCATTTCCTGCATTAAAGCAGTACCGATTCCCCATCCCCTATACTCTTTATACAGGGAAATGGCAAAGGAAGGTGTCGCATCATCTATATGTCCGTAATCGTTCATAATACGGACCCAGACAGCGCCGACTACTTTTGTGCCAACTTCTGCCACCAAGCCAATGTCATCTTTTTTCTTTCCAAAATCCGTTACATATATCTGTAGCTCAGGCTGTTCGATGATTGTTCTCGGCGGAGCGGGTACACCCTTCGGCACAAAAATAGCTTCATATAAAAAATTTTCAAGCAGACTGTATTCTTTTTCTAATATTTCTCTGATAATGTAGTTCATAGATATCTCCGCATAAGTTTGTTTTAACAGTTCAGCAACTGGACTCGTCAGCGATATACGATATAGCGGTAATGAGGCATATCGACACCTTATAATATTTTGTCCATGTGTCCATCATTATCATACCGTTTCTATAAGGATGACTGCCCATAAACCAAAGTTCCATTTTTGATAGCGGAAAATTTGTCTATCCAACCGGTTTCAATCCCAGAAACTCTAATACATATGGATCGCGGATAATATCCTCTGGCACCTTTGCGGGTTCCAATTTCTGGATTTCTACCGAAACTTTTTCTTTATTCTGGCTGGACAGTAACCTTTCATAAAAAAACGAATTAATTTGCCTTTCCAGCTGCCGTGTGCTCCAATTCGATTTTATTGCCTCTTCTGTGAAGAACTGACGGGCATTCTTATTTTCCACACGCATAAGCAAGCGATAATGTGTCCAACTCAATTCTCAGTTTGATATACTTTGTTTCTGGCTTCAAAAAGAATTCTTTTAATTTGTTCATAAAATTGTTGTTCCATTTGATTCCTCCGAAAATTGTATACAACTCATTTACCACAGTTTCGAATACAGAAATATTGAAATATTTTTCCTGTATAAAATACATTTGCCAGACTTGATGGAATGTTTTTTAAAATATTTTCTTTAGTTACTTGGATTAATTTATCCTTTCCAAATGCGTTACTAATGTCTTTTAATGATTTATCTTCCTTAATTTCATTGCTGTTAATATCTTTTAACATATTCTGATAGGTAATTGCCTCCAACATTCTATCACCCCAAATTCCAATTTATAAATTTATCAAATCATTTAACTATTTTACAGTAGTATGGTTTTGCTACATAGTTTAATTTACATAACAAAATCTTCATCTTCGAACTATCCGGCGTTATCCCCGTCCCCCTATCTGCGGAAACTTACCCATCTCTACTCCTTTAAAATACAACTCCATTTCCTGCTAAAAATCCGCAAGCCCGCCTAAAATCAAGGTTTCCGCACGAGAAGCACGACGGTTTCAACATGCATTGGAACATAGGTTTTATACTACATGGCAAAAGTATTTTCATTACATAATGGTGGAGTAAATTTTTTCAATGATTCTACCTCTCTTACCCCTTTTGAAGGAAAATTACCCCTTTATGAATAAATTTACCCCCTCCCACCAAAATTACACTATCTTTAAGTAAAATTAATTTGATTTTTCTTTATCATATTCCAATGCTCTATACTCTCTTTGCAATTCCTGTAACAGCTCTTCTTCGCTTGGAAGATATAGCTTATACTTTGATGCAAAAATCTGTGTTTCATTTTCTGGCAATGTATACTTTACTACAGATTCACTTTTATCCGCACAAAGAACAATTCCTATCGGAGGATTATCTCCCTCATTCATCAATTCACGTTCGTAATAATGCACATACATCTGCATCTGTCCTAGATCCTGATGTGTCAAATCTCCAATTTTTAAATCAATTAATACAAAGCATTTTAAAACGTAATTATAAAAGACAAGATCTATTCGGAAATGCCGCCCATCAAACGTAATCCTCTTTTGTCTGGCAACAAAAGAAAAACCTCTTCCCAATTCTAAGAGGAATTTCTGCAAATGTGTTATTAACGCTTCTTCAAGGTCACTCTCGTAAAAATCATCATTTGGACTTAGGCCCAGAAACTCTAATACATATGGATCGCGTATAATATCCTCTGGAACTTTTGTGGGTTCCAATTTCTGAATTTCTTCCGAAACTTTTTCTTTATTTTGGCTGGACAACAACCTTTCATAAAAAAACGAATTAATCTGTCTTTCTAACTGCCGTGTGCTCCAACTTGATTTTATTGCTTCTTCTGTATAGAATTCACGGGCATTTTTATTTTCCACACGCATAAGCAGACGATAATGTGTCCAGCTCAATTCGCTACGCAGTGCGTAGCTTTTTGGAAAAGTAAGATAAAACTGGCGCATGTTTTTAAGATTCGCAACAGTAAATCCCTTTCCAAAATCCATGGTCATCTGTTTGGATAGTTCTGTCATTAGTCTGGCTCCATACTCAGCCTTTCCCTCACCGCCTTGCTGTACCACGATACTTTTCCCTATATTCCAGTATGCTTCCACCATTGCAAAGTTTGCAGTTTTATACACTTTGTTTCTGGCTTCAGAAAGAATTCTTTTAATTTGTTCATAGAATTGTTGTTCCATAGCCTCCCCTTTCGTTAAATAACTTTTATTCAATTGCTTATTTCGAATTGTTCAGCCAGATATGATATGTCTTTTTCACCTTTAAAGTATGCTTCGCAGACACCACCTTTAATATTCAATCGACATACTTTATTTCCGTCATTATTACCTATCATACATACTTCTGTACATCTCTCTACCAATCTCTCAAACTAGATTGACCCTTTAATAGCCAGCCCTCTATCCTTCTTTTCAAAAATTTCATACATGCTCAAACGTTCAATATCATTATATAATTTATACCTTATAAAATCAAAGGACGAATTAATACGATTAGTTTTACTATATAGTTGGATTGTTGGCGCATGGTCAAATTCCATGTCTAATTCAACTGTCAACGAATTATAATCCAAATCAAAATACTGTTTGTATCCTTTATGATACACATTAGGAAAATTTTCTATAAAAGTGACATTATATTCCGGTTTAAAATAATGAATAAGTGCTGCTTCTGTTATATTAATAATCTGCTCTCCTCTGGGTAAATCGCATAAAACTTCTTCCATATGCTGGTCACTTTCTTCCTCACTCTTGGTATACCTTTTTGTTAATCCGTCAAATGACATGGACAAGTTAGGCGTAAATTCTAGGAGCAAAATATATATATATTTATTAGGATTTTTAGTTTGGTAATCTGTCAAAATACTTTGTAATGTAGAATGAGATGCTAGTCGATCAAATGCGGTTCTACTACCGTTCTTTCCATATGCCTGTCCAATATAAAGCACCTTAAATTCCTGCTTATGCACCAAGGTCTCTGCAAATAGACTAAATAAATGTTGTGCATGGACTTCTATTTCCGGATTCACAATTTCGGGATGCGAACTCAAAAAATCCTCATCCTCTATTTTTACCGCAATAAATGTGTAGGGGAAGGTAAGTGTAAGTTTTACCTTACGATAATCCACTCCTGGAAAAATCTCCCACAAAGGTAAGTCATAATTCACCTCATTACCATCTTCTACAGTGAAAAGAGTAACTTGAATACCATTTGAAATTACTTTTGTCTTTTCTTTTCTAAAGTAAATCCTATTATAAGACAATATCCCATAAATATGATATAAATGCTCATCAAATTTACTTAATTCCATTAGGTTCTCTACTGGAACAATAGTCTTAAATGATGTAAAAACATCAAGACCAGCTTCAAATATATATTTTCGTTCCACAATATAATCCTTTCTTTTTCAAATATATGTTTCGCCAGATAGTAGAGGTTTTGCCGGTTTATATCTTTCATCCAACAATGCACTCATTTTCAAATTCTCCAACGTTATCCCCATCTCCAACTCCAGGGAAACTTATCCATCTTACCTTCCGTAAAAACACAACTCCATTTTCTTCAAATAATCCCGCAAACCCGCATTGAATTAAGGTTTCCTCACGAGAAGCGTGACGGTCTCCACATGCACCGTATGTAAGCACTCAATAATTTATTATCGTTTTTCATAACTTATTGACATTTTTTAAGTCCTTAAACCTATGCTATATGTGAAACCTCATCACTTTTTATATCTTATCATAATTTTTCATAACTTACCAACACTTGCACAAGGTAGACAAATTGTAGACATTGCCTACCTTTTTTCGGCGCGAGTTCAAGAACATTTGTTCTCCAAATAATAATTTATCATCTGTTATTAAGTTTCGCTCGAAATTATACCAGGCAAATATCAACACCGGGAGTCAGACAACACTATCGCTCGAGTACAATACCGGCGACGTATGTGCATTCCTGATCAGCGTGCACGGGGCCTCCAATGCTGCGGCAGTTTCGGGGCACTTACTCGGTGGCACATCTGCAAAACCTACCAGTTTAAACCTTGCTAATGCGTCCTCTGGGGCCGTTAATCAATGGTGCTATGCCGTTGTAGGCTACTTATATAAGTAATCATCACCGAGCATACACAATCCTAAGATTGTCGGTATTACTCATGTATGACGTGCCCCCGATGTTAAAATCGGTAACATACAGTGTGCTAGTCGTAACACCGACAGAGCAAAATGCATTTACACTGCTGTCACGATAATAGCCGCTCCGGAACTTCTGCATAGTTTCAGTTAGACAATCCGTAGGGATGTTGAAAATAAACCGGGTATTGCTACCTGTTGTATTTTCACCCACCACGATCAATATTTCTCTGTACTGGGTGTAGTCCCTATTAACAGGGTTGCTACTACCAACGACAGCAGATTCCGAGAGCTTTTTCCATGATAAATTATTATTTAGCTTGCAATCGCACCGAAAAAGCTTCATAATGTAGCAATTAGGGGGGCGATCATATGGAAATCGGGAAAAAACTGGCCGAGTACCGGCGTGCTGCCGGCCTAACGCAGCGGGAAGCCGCCGATCAGATCCATGTATCCCGGCAATGCCTGGGGAACTGGGAGACCGGACACCGGGAGCCGCGGATCGATGATATCGTGCAGCTCTGCCGGCTGTATGGGATTACCCTGGATCAGATGGCGGCGGAATTAAAAAAGGACCTTTCCCGGTCCTAAAAAATATGCTATCATATAAAAAACGGGGGAGCGGTGGCAAGCCCGCCCTCCCTTGTTTACCCCTTTAGAGCCTTTGGCTCTTTTATTTTTCGTTGCTTTCCGCCTCTTTGATCACCTTTTCGATGATCTCTTTCGCCTTATCTGTGTTCCCGGTCTCCATCAGAGCTTGTATAGAGTAGAGCAATGTAAGCAGTTCCAGTCTTGTCATAGCCTCCGTCATTGTTCCTCCTTTCCCCGTCCTGCCCCGGCTATTAAGTTAATCTCTTAACTTAATATAAGTATACATTATATTTCATGTATTGTCAATATACTTTTACATGTTTTATCATGTATTTTACTCAACATATTTTAAAATGTTCCCTGGCTGCATATCCAGTAACTTGCATATCTGATTAAGAGGAACCGGACCGACTGGCTTCCCTTCACGCAAATACTGTATCGCACTTTCGTTCAACAGTTTTTCCCGTCTTAGCCGGGTAGTCGTATATCCAGCCTCTTTTAGCGATTCCAAGACATCAATTTTATATTTCAACAAATCCTTCACCCCTTTCCTATTATTTATTGTACATGATTTTTCATTCATTGTCAATTACACGATTTTTAATGCATTTTGCACAACTTTTTACATGATATTTCATGCATTATGTCGATGGAAATTACATGAGATATCATGTATAATTGAACTATCAAATGAAGGAGGAAACGAAGATGAAAAAATACGATTTAAGAAAAATCATGAAAAGAGCATGGGAAATCAAAAAGGAGGATAGCCGGAACATCTTCGCCCTCTGTTTGAAAATGGCATGGGAGGAAGCGAAAGAAATGACATTAGTTATCGAAATGAGAAGTTCAAAAGATATTAACCGGATTTTCCGGTGTGAGCTGAATTTGGAAGGAACTGAAAAGCAGATCAGTTATGCATCACACATAATTAATCGGAAACTCGACAAAACAAACGTGCTGTGTGAATGCATGATGGCCGGCGGGAAAATGACTGTAGATGAGTATCATGCCGGCATGGATAGCCTGATGGATCAGTTCTCCGCAATGACCAGCGCGAAATACGTAATTGAGCACGTAAGATAACATGTCACCCGCCCCGGAGGTTATGAGGGCAGAAAGGATTTGAAATGAAAAAGACTAGCATCAAAAAATTATCCAGGAAAATCGAAAGGGAATATGCGGTAGCCATCCGCTTTTGCAAGCTCGACACCGGTGCTTACTACACAATGATGATTGATACGGATGACGCAGATGTGTGGAGCGACACGTTCATCAGCTCAAATGATTGGCGTGAATACCGCAGTCCGACGATCTACAAACTTGAGACCGCATATAGCGCGGAGGAGTATCTTGATGAGGCCATTGAGCTCCTGCAGGAGGCAGGCTGGGAATTTACAGATTAAACATAGTAGCCGTTGCGGCGGCTCTAAACAGATCCTTAAGCCGCAAGCGTCCGCCGGAGACCCGGCGGGGTGGATGCAGGAATAGTGTACTGTTTAGCAAGTTTTGGCCCAGTTTAGTGCGAACCGGGCGTCGGTCAGCAAGTTTGACGGGTTTTTAGGGAGAAAGCCCGGAACCTATTCCTGTTATCCCAAAATCAGAATAGGTGATCATATGAAGAAAAGACTATACGAGAAATATAAGCTCCGTCGAGAAAAAGAAGTCACGGAAGCGTTTATATATATCCGGGTAAGTACCGCAGACCAGGCAGAGGAAGGGTACTCCCTGGCTGCGCAGGAAAAGAAGCTTAGACAATACTGTACAGAGCATGGATACAAGGTTCTCGGGTTTTATGCGGATCGAGGTATATCTGCAAAAGATATCGTCCATCGGCCGGATCTGTTGCGGTTGCTTAAGGACATTAAAGACAACCCTGAAAATAAAAAACGAGTTGTTCTTGTCTGGAAGCTTTCTCGTTTTTCCCGATGCTTGATTGATCTGGTTGAAACCTGCGACCAGATCGAAGAATATAATACTTTTCTAACCAGCTATACTGAACCGTTTGACAGCAGCACCTCGATTGGTCGATTTATGAGAGGAATCCTTGGACTTGTTGCACAATTTGAGCGGGAAATCATCTCCGAAAATGTGATGTTAGGAATGGCTGAACGCGCCGAACAGGGGAAACGGACATGTACCAGCGTCCTGGGGTATGATCTACACGGGAAAGACAGTCTCATGTATAATGAGTTGGAAGCAGAGTATGTGCTTTTTGCGGCACGAACTTATTTAGAGCGGAAGAATTTAATAGAAACTGCACGGTTGTGTGACGAAAGAGGATATCGAGGAAAACGCGGAAAGCGCCCCACGCCGCAGTCCGTCTTTGTGATTATTACCAATCCACTATACTGCGGTTTTAACAAATTTTGCGGGAAATTTTATAAAGGCATGCACCCGCGGCTTATAAGTATAGAAACCCACAATAAAATTATCCGCACACTTAAGGCGCAGGGGCAACTTGTAGGCAGATACAGACATAATATGCTGTTTTACATAGATCCTCGAAAGGATATTATCACAATCCCCGGCCAATGATGACCGGGGATTACTAAATTGTAAAGATATTTGTCCATTATGTTGTAATCTGTAAATTTTTGGTATATTATAAATAAAAAAGCCAGAGGACAATCATATGGATAATAAAAATCTAGGTAATATTTTAGAAGAATCGTTTAATCAGAATATACCTGTTATTTCACCAAATATCCATTATTGGATGATCAGATCTAAGAAAGGCTTCTTCTATCATGAATATATTAAAGACGAATTTGTTGCTTTAGGTTATAACACAATCGATAAAAATACAAATCTTAATGTTAAATTTAATCCAACTCTTCCTGATCAAATAAAAAAAGATCATCCACATATAAAACAAACAACAAAGGTAATTAATAAATGCAATTATTTTATTAATGACATTCAAATAAATGATCTAATTATTATTCCAAATTCAGGGACTGAAGAAATTACAATAGCATTAGCGGGTGATTACTTTGAGGATGATACCGCTACTATTGAAAAAGAAAATGAAATATCATATAGAATAGAAAAAGAACCTGCCGCAATGATTAACGTAAAATGCCCATATAAAAAAAGGAGGCATATTATTCCATTAAGAAGCATAAAAACTAAAAAAATCAATTATCATCTTTATCAGACTTTAAGAAATTATAATGGCATTGATGATGTTGATGAACATGCGGTTTTGATTTTAAGTTTGATATTCGATATATTCATTTATCAGGGTGATTTACATATATCATTATTTGTAAATCAGTCGAACGATATAGGATTAACAGATCTATCTGGTTTTTTATACGGAAGCGGAAAATACTTTTCTCATTTTTTTGATTCATCCAAAGTAACAACTAAGGTTAATGTAAGTTCAGAAGGGCCAATTTTATTTACAATAAAAAACATAATAGACTTTTTTGTAGATCATGGTCAAACTGTTTTTAATGCTTTTCTTATTTTAATTACATCTCAGAAACTAATTAATAATATTAACGATCTTCCAGAGTTTTTAAAAAGAATATTTACCTTAAAATCCACAGTCGCTCAAGAAAAAATTAATACGGAATTAAAAAAAGAAGAATTAAGAACTAAAAGGCTTGAAAATGAAAAACTCGAACTGGAACTAAAAAAAGAAAAAGAAAAAGAAAAGGCTAAGATATTAGATGCAACAAAACAAATTAATGACGATAATTATTTAGAAGATAAAATCAATCGTATACAAACACAACTTATTGATGCCAGTTTAGATGGTATGATAGGAGAAGATGTCCGGGATATTATCCAAAAATGTATAATTCCTCTCGAAATAACACCAGCTGATATATCTCCAGAAAAATTGAAGTTGGCTAAAGATACTTTGTCAGAAACAGATTTATTTTCACAGTAAAAAAAATAGATATAATTATATCTAGAATGAATACCGTTAATAATAATCCGTTTAATGAAAATAAGAGTTCTTCGCTTAAGACTAAGATATTAATTGCTACGCATATGCTCATTACAGCTAAAAACGAGACAGTATTAAAAAAAATACGATATAAAAAATTCAATAATTTCATATTTTTCACCTCTCTCATTTTATTATATTACACAATTTTAAAAGTGTCTATAAATCATTGATAATATATAAAATTCCCGGCCAGAAATAAAAAAACAAAACTGGTCGGGAATTTTATACTTATAGTAGACTGGAGATCGTCTTCGGTCCGCACAAGCCATCAACGACAAGCCCCGCCCGCGCCTGCTGATCTTTCACGGCAGCTTCGGTCGCAGGGCCGAACTTTCCGTCATCGTCCAGGCCAGCAGCCATGATCTCGTTGATCCGCTTCTGGACCCAATCCACGGTCACCCCGTCGCTTCCCCGCTTAAGGACCACCTTACGGATCGCCTCCCGGGTACGCGGCCCCATCTTCCCGTCAACAACCAGCGGTCTTCCGGCAGCGTCCCTGTATCCATCCAGGTTCAGGGCATTCTGCAACGCTTCCACTTCTGCTTGGCCAGACGACGGGGCGGGGGCCGGATCGGACATGACGTCGAACAGTTCAGGCTTATAGCAGATATTCATGTCTACACGGCCAGCGATCCCGTCCACCAATCCATTGCTGGTATGCTGCCAGATCACAGCTTCCTCCGGGCGATACTTATCCGGAGCGGTCCCGTTGTTCAATCCATACCTGGCGATCCAGTACATGTACGGCAGGTTAGGCACATCCAGGACATTATCATACCAATCCTGATTGCAATAGATCCCGACCTCGTATCCGGCGGCCCGGATCACTTCTGCGGCCGCATTGATGATCTCGGTCAGGCGGGATTTCGGGAGATTCCGCTGTGCTGCCAACTCCATGTCAAGCCACACCCGCTTGACCTGCCGGTCTCGGATCAGATCCACTACCTTCCCGGCGCGGACCCTCGCCGACTCTGGTGTCAGATCGTACATGTACACATACACATCCGGGCGGAATCCGGCAGCCACGGAACCGGTATAATATTCATCAAAGCGGGCGTCCGGCTTCCCGTTTTGGGTAATGCTCCGGAGGATGACAAAATCAATATTGTCTTTTTTAACCGCGTTCCAATCTATCCGCCCCTGATAGGAGCTTACGTCTATTCCTCTCATTCTTTTTCCTCCGTATCGTTTTTATCTCGAAGCTGCAACAGCGTATTTTTCAGCCTATCCGGTATCGGCACAAATTCGGCCGCATTTTCAAGCAAGCTTAATGCCTCATTGCATACGTAAAACATGATCACAACCTCGCGTAGCGGAATAATGTCGCTTATTAATCTCTGAATTATAAACGCCACCGCAATCACAATGAACATAACAATCTTTTTAAGCAGCCCCTTATATCCGATCTCGGATGATAGCTGCTTTTTATAGATCCCCTTAATCACGCCGGTCGCATAATCCAGTGCTGCCAGGGCTACAATTGTTATTAACAATGCATCCCAGCCCCCTAGCCATTTAGCGATAAATCCTCCGATAACTCCAAAAACAAAACTGATTGTATTAAATATTTTCTCCATCTTTTTTCCTCTCTTTCTTAAATTAAAACCGGCCCCCGCAGGGACCGGCTGAAACGGTATCTCAATTTTTGTCTATCACCCTCTTTTCCAAAAGCCAACCATTTGTTCGGTAAATAATAATTTATCTACCGTTATTAAGTTTCGTTCAAAACTGTACCAGGCAAATCTCAATACCGGAGGGGAGACCACAATAGCCCTGGAATACAATACTGGAGACTTATGCGCGTTTTTGATCAGCGTAACGGGCGCATCTAATGCTGCTGCGGTATCCGGCCACTTGCTTGGCAGTACATCCGCAAAGCCTACGAGTTTATCGCTATCAAATGCGTCCTCTGGAGGCGTAAACCAGTGGTGCTACGCGTCCGTAGGATACCTGTATAAGTAATCATTACCGTGCATACACAATCCTAAGATTGTTGGTATTACTCATATATGATGTACCGTTGATGTTAAAATCGGTAACATACAGTGTGGTCGTTGTAACACCTACGGAACAAAATGCATTCACACTGCTGTCACGATAATAGCCGTCCCGGAATTTTTGCATAGTGTCAGTCAAACAGGCCGTTGGAATGTTGAAAACAAATCGAGTATTACTTCCTGTGGTATTTTCGCCAATTACAATAAGTAGTTCCCGGTATTGCGTGAAGTCCCGGTTTACGGGATTCGTGCTTCCTACGACGGCGGATTCGGATAATTTTGACCACGATAAATTATTATTTAGCTCGTTAATTGCGGAAACAGCGCTCGTTTTCGACGTCGTTGTCAGCGTGGTAAGATCACCAATTTTGTCCACCAGGACGGACAACCGTTTTTTGATCTTGCCAAACAGGATGTTGATCGGATCGCCGCTGACCATATCGGTATCCACAGAAGGCGTGGTAAAAGGGATCACCGTGGTAGCATCTACTGCGCCCGTATCTCCTTTGTCGCCCTGCGGCCCCTGTAATCCCCTATCACCTTTATCACCCTTATCCCCTTTCGCGCCCTGCGGACCAGTCGCCCCAGTTGGTCCCGTCGGCCCCTGTGCCCCAGTTGGCCCTTTAATGCTGCCAGCATATACCCATTTTGCCACACTGGCAGCACCGGCTACTGTGCATCTATATACATATCCGGCAGAAGTATTTAGATAATAGTCACCAACCAACGCTGCCGACACCCCAGATCCCGAAAATATGGTTGCTGTTGTAGACGTTCCGGTGATCCCGGTACCGGAGTACCATTGACTTCCTCGTTGTCCAGTATCACCTTTAGCCCCGGTCGCCCCCGTTGCCCCTTTCTGCCCCGTAGCACCAGTAGGACCAGTTTCCCCCGCAGGTCCCGTTTCTCCTTGAGGCCCTTGTGGGCCAGTAGAGCCGTTTATTTATGCACAACATTAGATTTTCCTTTATGTTGAGTAGGCAAGCCGTTAGATTGCCTTGTTTTCAATCACTCGGATAACGTTGTGATTATTCTCGATGTAATCAATAATTCGCTGGTACTCGTCGGCAAAATTGAAGTCAACCGTTATTTCCCCGTTCTCATGCACCCAAACCGCTTTTACGAGTTCAACCATAATCCCGCGGTTAAGGCTCTGAATATTTTTGTATTTCAGAAAGGCGGTTAGATACGGGTCGTCGGTTCCGATACCATCAGCCATTACCTGCATTTCCTCTTTCAGATAGGAGATGTTCGCTTCAAGCTGTTGTATCTGTTCTGCAATCTTGCCTTTCAAGCGGCGGTATTCCTCTTTGGTAATCTCACCGCTTTTCCAATCAAGGTACAAGCTATCGGAAGCGTCATTGTACTGTTTTAGCTGCTTCTCTGCCTGTTTCAAGGAATGGGATAATCTCTTGCTTTCCCGGTTGATAACAGGCGCGTTGTTAATCCGTTCAATTTCTTCTGCAAGCTGATCTACAAGGGCAATTTGCATTTGCAACGCTGCCAATACCGCGTTTTCCAACTTGTCTTGCCTGATAGAATGTTTGCTGCAAATCTTCTTATCGGTATAGCTGCGGCAAGAGTAGTAGGCAATATTGCGGGCGGTTTTGCGCCGCATGGCCTTTTTGCAATCCGCGCAACGGACAAAGCCGGACATGAGATAAACTTCTTGTTTGCCGGGGGCTGTCCTTGTGTCGCGCTTATGTAGGGCTTGCGCTTTCTCGAACGTTTCCCTGTCAATGATCGCTTCGTGTGTGTTGGGGACGACAAACCATTCTTCTTCGGGGACGTTGATCTGCTTGTGTACTTTGTAGCTTATTACGCGATTACGGCCTTGCACCATTACGCCCGTATAAACTTCATTTTGCAATATCCTTGCAATCGTGCTGGCAGACCACAAACCATCGTTTTTGTCGGAATTGGGGTTGTTGTACTTAAAGCCCTTTTTCTTCTTATAGGCTTCGGGGTTCGGCTCTCCCATTTGGTTAAGTCGCTTTGCAATCCCCATTTTACTGTACCCCTCATTGACAAACCAATGGTAAATGCTTTTGACAACTTCCGCTGCTTCTTCATCTACAATCAAGCTGTTTTTGTCGTTTGGGTCTTTCTTGTAGCCGTAAGGGGCAAATGCGCCTATGAACTCGCCGCGTTCCCGTTTCATCTTGAATGTTTTGCGGATTTCTTCGGAAGTGGTCGCGGCAAACTGCTCATTGAACATTCCCCTTATAGGTACTTCAAGCCCGCTTGCAGAATGGGGGTTTGCGTAAGTGTCAATAAATGGCGTGCCTGTGCAAATAAACCTTGCGCCGTTAATGGGTATGAACTCCTCTAAAAACTTTTGCTGGTCGGCAAGGTTGCGGAAACCGCGTGCAAGGGATTTGATAATCATGCAGTTTACTTCTTTCCGGACAATGCAGCCCTCAAGCCGTTTGAAGTTTGGTCGCGCTGTGTCGGTGCCTGTCAATCCGTCGTCGGCAAACACGTCCACAATGACAAAAGTGCCTGGCTCAAAATAGCTGTCTACAAAGTCGCGGAGTATCTTTTCTTGGTTGATAACACTCTCGCTTTCGTCCTCGTTGTCGTCCTCTCTGGATAGTCGAATGTATAGCCCAATTTTCCAAAACGGCTCTGCATAACTGCGTACCGCTTTGTCTTTGCGTATGCGGGGCATTATACCTCCTTTCCCCCTATGATTACGAGTTAATTATACCATTTTCGCCCCATAATCACAAGGTCTTTACCCATAAGGTTAGGGAAAGGTCGGCGGTTATTTCAGACTTAAAAAGTAATCGCACAATGATTGTTTCAGCGTCCTATCCTCTGCGACAAACCGTATTCTTACGGGCGTATCGCCGCAAAGAAAACAATACGGATTGACGATCTGCTCCAAGTAGCTTTGCATTTTCTTTACTGCTGGCAAGGAACTGTCGATATGGATATTGCGAATATCAACCAAAGTGCTGCGGTCTACCTGTGTAATATCAACGCTTCTCATTTGTTGAAGCTGTAATTTGGTAATCATCTTCTTTCCCTCCCGGTTAGCGGCATAGTACAGAATATGCGCTCCGGCTTGTACGATATGAGAAATAAGGCAAAAACGGGCGGTTGTTAGCTGCAACCTCACGGGAGTTTCACCCCGGCCCATGCTGATGGGTGCGCCGCGCAATGCTTTGAGGGCGTTCAACGCGGGAGTATCATTGTAGCCGTTTGTATGTCGTCGCCCACAAGCTGCTAAACCTGTTTTACGGCGCGGTAGTTCTCGCTCGGCTTTTCCCCGTAGGGAAAAAGCGTCATGGCGTACCTGCCGCCCGGCTCGATACAGACGGAATGTACCCGTTTGCCTGTTATGCTGCGCACCAAAGGCCGCTTTCTTTGTCAAAGAACAATCGGCTTTGTCGGCCTGTAACAGCACACCGTTTCCGATATGCTGTTACGGAACGACAAATAACCCATAGAGGGAAGCGTGGAAAAGGGGACACACTTCCCATATGGGCTTGAAAATTATCTGATACGAAACGCAAGTGTGCGGGTGATAAGGCGCACTTGCAGCCTGTTCCTCATTTCCTCGTCAACAAAGGAATAGGTATTGCCCGCGTCGTCTTTCAGCGTACGGGTACAAAGTTTCGCTATGTAGCCCTCGTAATGCTTCAAGATCGCACACATGGCGTTTGTGTCGCCGTTGACCGCTGCGGAAATAACAGGGAACGGCAACAGATTTTCAGACTTCCTAACGGTATTCATCATCTGCTTTTCCCTCCAAATACTGTTTGATTTTCGCAAGCGCGGATTTCCTGTGCCGGAAAACCGTCGTGCGTACAACATTCAGCAGTTCGCCAATTTCCGCGTCGCTCATATCCAAGAAGTAGGACAAAAGGATAATGTCGCGTTTCCTTTCGGGCAAAGCGTTAAGGGCTTCGGCAAGCAGTTCATTTTTGACGAGTACATCAAAGCCGGACACTTGAAAACGGAAATAATCGCTTTCGTATTCGTCCGTTGTGAAAAGCTGCGCGAGTTCGCTTTCGCTCAAATCCGAAAAAGTAACTTCGCGTGCTGCGCGTTTCGCAAGAGTGCGGCGGTGGCTTTTCGCTTCGCCGACCAAAGTTTTCTTTGCTAATGCGTCGTACTGATGTTGTATTCTTTCCTTGTCGGAAGAAGATAGCTCCATAGAGTTCACCTCCTTCCCGCGTGGAGTAGAGGACGGGAGTTAAGGGCTTGTCCTCTCTGCCCCTTTCGCTCCGTACCCGTTCGGGAGATGGCTCTTGAGTGCGCTTTTCAGAAAAAAGTTGAAAAAAGCAAAATGCGCCCGTCCGCAAGACGCGGACGGGCGCAAAGGAAATGTAAGCAGTAGCTAAATGTATTGACAGTTCACATTCATAGCCGGAATATCCCGCTTGCGGAGCATAGCTTTTTTTGACCGCAAAGCATTAGGCGGGTTACAGTAAATAAAAATGGACACGGCGATACCTCCCCGATACCGCCGTATCCTTAAAAAAGGGCGACTTTAATACACTACCCGCAATCCATTCTATAATAGGGAACAGCGGCTTTTGCGCAATATTAAATAAAAAAGCCGATAACACATAGGTTTTTTGACCTAATGCGTTATCGGCTCTGCGTCTATGCGTCTGGCACTTTTAATCATTTTTTTTTGAATTTATTATATGTGTTAGCTAACTGTCCACAAGCCGCGTTAATCTCTCTGCCATGAGAAACTCTCATAGTAACTTCAAGTCCTGCTTGCTCTAATTGATGTTTGAATGCAACTATTTCCCGTTTCTGTGGTGCTTTAATTCTTGAATTGCTTGTTGGGTTGTATTGTAACACGTTAATCATAACTTTTTTGCCCCGAAACCATTTTGCAAGTTGTCTTACATCTGAGGGCCGGTCATTTATACCCGGTAAAAGCAAATACGCAAAGACAATTTTGCGATTATGCCTTTCAGAATAGGATAAGGCTTGCTTAACAACATCTTCAATAGCATATATGCGCATGTGAGGAATAATACGATTTCTTGCAGATTGTGTTGCTGCGTGTAAAGATATTGTCAACTGAATTTTAAGATGTTCCTCGCGCAATTTTTTTAATTGATCGACCGGACCAACTGTTGATATGGTAATGCCGTCGGTTGGAAAGTTGAGCCCATATCTATCTCGGAGAATATGGATTGCTTTTATCAAGTTGTCATAATTGAATAAAGGCTCTCCCATACCCATAAAAACGATACGGTTTACTTTTCGACGCAACAATATAATCTGTTGTACGATTTCTGACGATGTTAGATTACGAACAAAGCCATTTCGCCCGGACTCACAAAAAATACAACCAACAGGACAACCGACTTGTGTGCTCACGCAAACAGTTCCACCATCTCGCCGCTTGATAAAAACCGTTTCAATGTATTTGTTGTCTTTCAGTTCGTAAACATACTTTTCAGTATCACTGCTTTTGCAAATATTTTTTACCAACATTGATAGATTTTTTTTGCGTGGTAATTGCTTATATAATTCTTCATATAAGGCTTTTGCTTCATTCTCGCCAATAACTTCCGACATTTCTTTGTAAGTAAATCCGTATGGATCATTCCGTACTTCCGCAGGCGTATATTTAGGTAAACGTTTCATTTTTATATCCTTTCTTCTAAATAATAAAAGTTTGTTTTTCTGTATTTTTGATTACAATCTCTAATTTTTCTACATCAATGATATGCGTCAATTTGCATTTAGGGCAGAAAAGAGGAAAATCTTTTAATACAGTATTATGAAATACTTGAACTCTCGTCTTTCCGTTACAAATCGGACATTTTATCCAATATTTTTTAAGCATTATATTTCACTCGTCCTTTTTACACAAAAAAATGCAGGTCAATCCTCAACATGAGCATTGACCTGCATTTATAATGCACAGAGCAGTACAACAAAACTAAGGCATAGCTTGCACTATGTCTATACTATATCTATACGTCGTTAGTTTTTTGTATAGCATCCGCAAAATAAGCATGACAAAAAAGCCCATGTTGAAAATGGGAAAATCCTTTTTTTCAATGCTTATCTAATACGCATGCTATGCAACATAAACGCCGCCTCCTTTTACATAAATTTTATTTTATCAGAAAATCAGTCTACTGTCAATACACAACAGGAAGTATTTAACCTAATGATATGAATTGTGTGGACATATCCAAAAAGAAAGGTGAACTGTAAAATGTAACAGGGTGAATGAAAATGGCAAAAAGACCCGTACCATTGTACGACTTTAAGGCTTTCGGGGCAGCTATAAAAGCCGCGAGAAATGAATACGGCGAGAGCCGCAAAAAGGTAAGCGACGAGTTATATATTTCCCCGCGCTACCTTGCGAATATCGAGAACAAGGGACAACAGCCGAGTTTACAGGTATTCTATGACCTTGTAACCCGGTATCATATTTCGGTAGATCAATTTTTCTTCCCGAACAGCAATGCGGAGAAATCCACCGGGCGGCGGCAGCTTGACGCGCTGCTGGACGGTATGAGCGATAAAGGCATACGGATTGTAACCGCAACAGCAAGGGAGATAACGGAAGTCGAAAAAGCAGAGGATTAACCTCACAATATGAGAAATCGGGAGATTGCAGCGCATGGCGGCTGCAATCTTTTTTTGCGTCCAAAATCAAAGGAACGCGCAACAAATACCGCCTTTCGGTGGGGGTATGGAGTAGATAGCAAGCACAGCAAACGAGTACCCGTTTGCGGAAAATGCTTGTTGGGATAATCCCAAACCCTTATACCGAAAGGCGGTGCGGAAATGGAAAACCGAAAGAGAAATATACAGATGAAGTTTTACGTTACGGAAGAAGAAAAGCGGCTGATCGACGAGAAGATGAAGCAGCTTCCCATAAAGCAGTATGGGGCATACTTCCGTAAAATGGCGATAGACGGGTATATTCTTGTCGTTGACCGAAGCGACACAAAAGCATATATCCGGGAACTGCAAGCGGTGAGCCGGAACATCAACCAAATTGCAAAACGCGCCAATGCGACGGGGACGGTTTACAGGCAGGATATAGAGGACATTAAAAAGGCGGTGGACGAGATATGGCGGTTACAAAGACGCACCCTATTAAATCAACCTTAAAGGCTGCGATAGACTATATCTTAAATCCCGAAAAGACAGACGGGAAGCTGCTTGCGTCCTCTTTCGGCTGCGGGCTGGAAACCGCCGATATTGAGTTTGCATGGACGCGGGAAGCTGCCGGAGATCGCGGCACACATTTAGGGCGGCACTTGATACAATCCTTTGCGGTGGGAGAAACCACACCGGAAGAAGCGCACAAAATCGGCATGGAACTTGCCGGGGCGGTATTAGGCGGCAAGTATGAGTTTGTTTTGACAACTCACGTCGATAAAGACCATCTGCATAATCACTTGATTTTCAACGCGGTTAGCTTCGTTGACTACAAAAAGTACCATTCCAACAAGCAAAGCTATCACTTTATCCGGCGCACCAGCGACAGGATATGTAAAGAGCATGGGCTATCCGTCGTCGTACCGGGACAGGACAAGGGAAAAAGCTATGCAGAATACACCGCCGAAAAGCAAGGGACAAGCTACAAAGCAAAGCTGAAAACGGCGATAGATACTCTCATTCCCCAAGTGAAAGATTTTGACGAACTGCTGCGCCGCTTGCAGGAAATGGGGTATGAAATCAAACGGGGCAAATATGTTTCCTGCCGCGCCGCTGGACAAGAGCATTTTACCCGTCTGAAAGAAAAGACGCTCGGCGCGGCCTATACGGAAGAAGCGATAAAGGAGCGTATCAAGGGCGTATATATCGCCAAGTCAAAACCGCTGCGGGAAGATAGGAAAATCCGGCTTGTCGTCGATCTTGAAAACAGTATCAAAGCACAACAGTCGGCGGGCTATGAACGGTGGGCGAAAATCCATAATCTGAAACAGGCGGCAAAAAGCATGAACTTCCTAACCGAAAACAAGATTGAATATTATAGCGACCTTGAAAGCAAAATCGCGGATATTATGACCGCCCATGACGCGGCGGCAAGGGCGGTTAAGGACGTAGAGCAGCGTATGTCTGATTTGTCGCTGCTTATCAAGCACACAACCACATACCGACAATTAAAACCGATTTACGAGGAATACAAAAAGTCGCGGGACAAGGAAAAGTATCTGCGGGGGCATGAAAGCGAAATTATCCTGTTTGAAGCTGCGGCAAGGGCATTAAAGGAAATGCAGATAAAGAAGCTGCCCGATCTCGCCGCGCTGCGTAAGGAGTATAGCAGCTTAAACGACAGGAAAAGCAAATTGTATGAGGATTACCGCCAAGCGAAAAAGCAAATGCAGGAGTACGGCATTGTCAAAAAGAACGTCGATAGTATTCTTTACCCGTCCCAAAGCAAGACGCGGGAGCAGGAACGATAAGAGGTTACAGTAGAAAAAGTCATAATTTTATTGTAAAATAGAAATGCCCGGAAAGGAGTACCGCAAATGGATAACGACAAATTGCAGCTTTTTGAAAACAAAGCAATCAGAACGGCATGGGACGAGGAAAAGGAAGAATGGTACTTTTCCATTGTTGATGTTGTCGCGGTTTTGACCGACAGCCCCAACCCTCAAACCTACTGGCGCGTAATGAAAAAACGCTTAAAAGACGAGGGAAATGAAACCGTTACAAACTGTAACGCTTTGAAAATGACCGCCGCTGACGGGAAAAAGAGGTTGACCGACGTTGCAACGACGGAACAGCTTTTGCGTATCATTCAGTCTATTCCCTCACCGAAAGCAGAGCCGTTTAAGCTGTGGCTTGCGGAAGTCGGGCGGGAACGGATAGAAGAAACCATAGACCCGGAACAGGCCATTGACCGCGCCCTTGAAACCTATCTAAAAAAGGGATATACCCGCGAATGGATTAACCAGCGGTTACAGGCAATCCAAGTGCGGAAAGAATTAACCGACGAATGGCAAGACCGGGGCGTGAAAAAGGGTGTTGAATATGCGATACTCACCGACGAGATCACCCGCGCATGGTCGGGAATGACGACGCGGCAATACAAAAAGCTGAAAGGCTTAAAAAAAGAAAATCTACGGGATAACATGAGTACAACGGAAATCATCTTGAATATGCTCGCGGAAACCTCTACAAAAGATATTTCCCAAGCGTCCAAGCCGGAAACCTTTGAAGAAAACATAGAGGTTGCCCGTCGCGGCGGGAATGTCGCCGGGATTGCAAAACAAGCCCTTGAAGCGGAAACGGGCAAGCCCGTTATCACTTCCCAAAACGCGGCGCAATTAAACGCCGTTGTAACGGGCATGATTGAGGGCGTTGTGGACGCGGAAAAGAAGAAAGACGAAACGTACGAATAAAGGGGCTGCAAGTGGAACGTTAGGGGCTGAAAACGCCTGTGTTTCTGCGGCTTCCAGCGCGGGGAAATGGCATAGACGATAAAGTATATTCAAACCCGCAAAAACGGCTTTCTAATTGTCCACGCAAGGACAAAAAAAGAACAGGGGCGCGGCGCCGGAAATCGGCAACCGCGCCCCTGTTTTCTATGGACTATTCCTCGTCGGTCAAGATAAACTCCCGTTCAGAAAACTCGCTGTCCGTCATGGCTTGCAGCTTGTCCACCGCTGCGGCGGCAAGCTGGCGTATATCCTCGTCCATGTAGGGCATGACGGCAAGGATATTTTCAAGCGTTGTTTCTCGGCTGTCCTCGGCGTAGATCGCAACAATGCTTTCTTCCTCTATGGTAAAGCGGATATTCATACTATCAAACCTCCAAATCCTTTTTATGCTCTTTCTGTTTGTCTTTCGGCTGCTGCGCCGCCTGTTTCTTATACTCGTCCAGCTTTTTCAGAATAGAGGGCTTTTTCTGCGGCTGCTCCCGTTTCTCGGCTTTTACCGCTTTCGCAAGGTCGGTAACGGAAATTGCTTCGCCCGCCTTTGCCCGCTGCTCCAAATCTGCGACGGTGGGCGTTTGCGGCGTGTTATTGATAATCCCGTCAAAATTGTTGTCGTTCTGCTCTATGGTGTCCTCGACGTGCTTTAAGGGATTATCCCGCTGCGGCTGCTCGGCGGCTATGGCGTAAGCCTGTGTGCCGTTCCCCATAATGAGATACTTCCCGTCCTCCGACGCATGGTGAAAACCAAAGCCCGCCGCTTCGATCTGTTCGCGGCTCATATCGGTAATATGAAAATTGCCCCTCGGCGTTCTAACAGTTTCACCCGTCAAAAGGCTTTCGGGGGTCGCTTCCGGCTGCTGCTTTTCAAGCTGTCCGTCCTTGTAGGAATACCCTTGCGCCGCGATTGCTTCAAGGGTCTTACCCGTAACATCGCCGTAAATCCGCTTGTCTGCGTCAACCAGCATTTGCAAGGTGTCTTTTACGGTGTCGGATAGGGCTTGCTGCTGTTCGGGCGGCAGCTTGTCAAATACGGGGGTCTGCTGTTCCTGCAAAAACTCCGGCACTTGCTGAAAACCGATACTGTCTACATAGTGGGCGGTGTTCTCGCCGTTCTGATGAAGTACAACAATGTCCGAAACGGAAAGGCTATGCCCCTTGAAATCGGCGGGGTGGTCGATATTAAACTTTTCCCAAATGTCGCCCAGCGTCATATCCTTTGTAAGCGGTGCGGTATAAACGAGTTCATAATTTGCCCGGTCTACGGTATGCCCCGTTGCTTGCAGACGGTCGTAAGGCTCAAAGCGCAAGTCCCTTGTTTCGTCCCCGCGCTTTAACTGATAAATGGAAAAGGTGTCGCCCTGCTCCTGCTCGGCTTGCCGCTGTTGCTGCAACTCGGTAAAATGCCCCTCAATCTCGGTAATGAGTTCCTTTGCGGTGGCCTGTATCGTTTCAAGGGACGCTTTTAGTTCGGTCATTTCCTTGCCGCTGCTCCAACCCGCCACATAGCCGAAAGAATAATCGGAAGTATCAAGGCCAAAGTGCTGGCAGACGGTGTAAGCGACGCTTTCCGCTTCTACCTCGCGGGTATGGCGGTCAACGCGGTTTTGTTCCTCCGGCGGGGCGTTCAAGTCTACATCGTGCAGCTTCGCATGGGCGATTTCGTGAATGGCGGTCTTTACCGCCTGTAACTCGCTTACACCCTCTTTAATGGCAATCCGCTTATCGGTTAAACTGAAATACCCGTTTGCGCCGTTTGTGATCTGCTCAAATGCAATCGGGACGGGGGACGCTTTTTCAAGGGCGGCGAAAAAATCCTCGTATTGCTCCACATCGGCAAGCAGCGGTTTAACGGAAAGGTCGGGAAACTCCTTGCCCTCGGTCTGCGAAATATCAAAGACGGTTATAACCTTAAAGGCGGGGACGGTGATTTCCTTTTCTTCCTTAATCGCTTTTCCCTCGCGGTCAAGCATGGGCTTTCTCGTTTCGGGGTCGATTTTATCAACCAGCTTTTTCACCTTGTAGGGTGCGGGGGCAAAGATTTTAATGCCTTTCTCGCCTTTCTTTACATGGCGGTCAAACTCCTTTTCCCATTGACGGAAGCCCATTACCAAATTGCCGCCCTGCATGGCAATCAAAATCGTATTGTTCAGACTGTAATCATGAAACTTTGACATAGCGGTTAAAAACTCTTTATAGCGGTCGCTGTCAAAAATTGCTTGTACGCCTTGCTCCAAACGGGCGGTAATCTCCTTTACCTTTTCGGCGGGCTTTTCAGAAGTAAGGATAATGGGGACGACGGGGCGGGGCTGCTGCGGCTCGGCGGTCTGTACGGCTGCTTGCTGCACTTCGGCTGCGTCCATATAGGTCTTGTCCTGTTCGCTGCGCTCCGGCTGCGGGTAACTCATAATCTTGTATTCCTCCGGCACTTCGCGCCCCTCAAACTGCCGTTCCCACTCGTCGCCGCTTTCCACGATATAACCATATTCGGTAAACGCGCCTTTTTCCTGCGCGGCGGCATTTCTTCCGAAAGTAGTAAGGTCAATGCCGCCTTTCCATTCTTCGGGCATTTGTACCATGCCGGATTGATTTAAGTAGTAGTCGCCCAAATCGCGGTAGGTATGTACTTCGGGGATATGGACGTAAAAATCCACGTTGTAGGTGAAGTCAATTACCTGTCCAATATTTGCAAGCCCGTTTTTCTGCTGCAAAGCTGCGTTCAGCTTGCCGATCTCGGCGGGGTCCAGCTGCTCAATCCGCGCCGCAAGAAAATTGAGTTCGTCCACGTCGGCGGCGCATACCATTTCATAAGGCAAGGCAATATGTTTCTCCGGGTCGTCGGAATAGCCGCGAATGGAAAAATCCTGCGGGTTATCGGCGGTAACGCCGACGCTCTGCATAGCTTCGTGTAACTGCTCCTTTGTGGCGGGCATATCCAGCCAATAGCCGCTTGGGTCGCCCGCTTCAAAGCGGCTGCGGTTGCCTATCATAATAGAAAATTGTCCGTCCATGTGTTCACGCTCCTTTTGCTGCCCGGTAGGTTCGGGGATAGCTGCCGCCTGTTGCTGCTGCGGGGGTTCCTCGCCCTCTATGGTGTAGTCCGGCATGAGCATACCGTTTACTTTGAAATACTCGGCGTACTCCTGCGGGATAGGTGGGGATATTTCCGTAAACAAGCGGTCGTATGCTTTGATACGCCCATTCAGATACTTTTCCATAGCCGCCTTATCGGGGAAAACCTTTCTGTCCTGTCCGGCGATCTTCGCTTGCCCGTTTCTGTTTGGACTGTTGGTGTAAACGCCCCATGTAAGAGAATAAGAGTAAGGGACGCTTTCTTGCTTTTCCCGGTCGTATCGGGTATTCTCGTAAATGTAGTAATTCATCTGATATACCCGGTTGCTGCGAGTATGGCGGTTATACTCGTTTTCCTGCCACTGGTTAGCGGTGTGCTGGACGTGCGGCGTTCTCACATATTCCAATGCTTTATCCAGCAAAAGCGTTTTCCCCGCCTGTTCTTCCCATGCGGCGGCTTGCTCCTTTAAGCTGTCAAAAATCGCCTGTTCTGCCGCCGCGCTTTCGCTGCGCATGGAAAGTAGCTGCGCAATCGGCAAGGAAGCATAAGGGGCAATATCCCCGTCCTTTGCTTCAAAATATATCCGGCGTTCTATCCGCATGGTTTCGGCGGCTTCTAATTTGTCATGGTCGTATGAGGTGTACGGCATATTGTTTCATCACGTCCTTTCTCGGTCATATAAGGGTTTGGGACTATCCCAACAAGCAAAATGCCCGCGCTTCCCATAGAGCAGCGCGGGCATTTCTCGCAAACGGGTACTCGTTTGCTGTGCTTGCTATGTAGTTGTTTTACTCCGTAAACGCCTGTTTCTCTCGCTTTGGGCTTTCTGTCTGCGACGTATCTTTGCCGCGCAATCGGGGCAGTATTTCGCCCGGTTGCTTCCCGCCGCAAACGTGCTGCCGCATACCGCGCAACGCTTCAAATCGGTTTCCCCGCTGCGGGTGATCTGCTCGCAAAGCTGCCTGTCGGCGGGCAATACCGCTTCGCGGAAATAGCGGCATAGCAGCGAATAGCTGATACTCTGCACACAAACGCAAGTTTCCCCGTCGTCCAATAGCAGACAATTCCCGCAATCGTTGTTTGCACAAGCGGCGCGGGTCATTTTCTTTACGGCGCGGTACTGCTTTTCATCAAGCCTTATCATTTTCGGTTCTGCTCGACGCGGAAGTTTACATACTTGCCGCCTGTGTCGGCAAGCAGCACAACACCGTCAAAGGTCTTTCCCGTCTTGGTCGAGTACATACCTTTGATTTTTACCTTTCCGTCTTTCAAAAGGGCGGCGGCAATCGCCTTTGTGAAAGCCTTTTTACGCTGCTCAAAAAAGCGGTCATTCTTCCACATGACAAAGCTGCAAGCCCTGTCGGAACAATAAAAGTTTTTCTTGCCCTCGTAAACCGCTGCGCCGCAACGGGGGCAAGTGCCGATTGCTTCCCGCTGCGGGGTAAACAGTTTTGCTTTATCCTCGGAAATCGCGGAATAGGTCTTGACAAGCCCCGCTGTCATTTCCTCAATCCCGCGCATGAAGTCGGCGGGGCTGTCGCTGCCCTTTGCAATCCCGGTAAGGCGCGTTTCCCATTCTGCCGTAAGCTGCGGGGACGTAAGGCTTTCGGGCAGAATGGCGACAAGGTTATACCCGTCCTTTGTGGGGATTAGCTTTTTGCCCTTGCGCTCGGCAAAGCCCGCTGAAATGAGTTTTTCAATGATACCCGCCCGCGTCGCGGTGGTGCCTAATCCCTTGCGTTCCGCGTCCTCCGGCGTGTCCTCCTTGCCCGCGCTCTCCATAGCCGAAAGTAACGTATCTTCGGTAAATGCCTTTGGGGGCTGCGTGTAACGCTCGGAGATCTCCGCTGCCGGATTTTCAAAGGCCTGTCCCTCGGCAAGCGGGGGCAAAACCGCTTCCGGCTCTGCGTCCTCGTCCTGTTCCCCGGACGCGGCGCGGGACAGTCTTTCAATCTCGCGCCAACCCTCGCAAAGCGTCGTCCTGCCCTTTGCGGTAAAGGCATAGCCGCCGCAAGTGAAAACCGCCGTAACTGCTTCATAGGTATAGGGCGCGGCAACGGCGCAAAGCAGTTTTGCGCATACAAGGGTCATTAGCTTTTTCTCGCTCTCGGCAAGGGGCGCAAAACCGTTTTTCAAAAACTCCGCTGTCGGCAAAATGGCGTGATGGTCGGTTACTTTGCTGTTGTCGCAAATCCTTGTAAGGTCGGCTTGCAGCTTCACGCCCTGCATAAAGGGAAGCAGAGAACAAAGCCCGGTAATGAGTTCTTTTGTGCTGCCCTCCATATCGGAAGTGATATATTTGCTGTCGGTGCGGGGATAGGTCAAAAGCCGCTTTTCATAGAGGGCTTGCGCATAGTCAAGGGTCTGTTTCGCCGTAAATCCATATAAGCGGTTTGCTTCCCGTTGCAAAGAAGTAAGGTCAAACAGTTTCGGCGGGGCTGCGGTCTTTTTCTCTTTTTTGAGGGAAGTACAAACGGCCTGCGATTTCTCGCAAGCCGCTTTCATCTGCCGCGCCGCCGCTTCGTCGTCCTGCCTTTCGGAAAGGGCGGCAACGCCGCCAACGTCCAGCCGGACGATATGATATTTCTCTTTCTGAAAGCTGCTGATCGCATAGTCGCGGTTTACCAGCATAGCAAGGGTGGGCGTTTGCACTCTGCCGACATTCAATGTTTTATGGTAGAGGATAGAGAAAAGGCGGGTCGCGTTAATGCCAATGAGCCAATCGGCCTTTGCTCTGCAAAGCGCGGATTGATAAAGGTTGTCGTAGCTGCGCCCGTCTTTGAGATTAGAGAAGCCCTCGCGGATTGCGCTTTCTTCCATGCTGCTAATCCAAAGGCGGGAAAAGGGCTTTTTGCAATTCACCTGTTCATAGACAAAGCGGAAAATGAGTTCTCCCTCGCGTCCGCTGTCGCAAGCGTTGACAATCTCGGTAACGTCGCTGCGGTGCATAAGGTCTTTGAGAATGGAAAACTGCTGCTCCTTGCCGCTGGCAACAATAAACCGCCACTCCTGCGGGACAATGGGGAGATCGTCGTACTTCCATTTACGGAATTGTTCATTGTAGGTCGCCGCGTCTGCAAGGCTAATCAAATGCCCGATACACCACGACACAAGATAACCGTTGCCCTCAAAATATCCGCTGCGCTTTTCATTCGCGCCCATAACGGCGGCAATCGCCGCCCCGACGCTCGGTTTTTCTGCAATTACAAGTTTCATAGATTATCGTCCTCCTGCTCGGTCTGTTCGGTTTCAACTACTTCCGTTTCCTCGTCGTCCTCGTCAAAATCAAGGTCGTCAAGGTTGCTGCTGCCTTTCGCCGCGTCCTTTTTGGGCTTCAAAATCTTAAAGTAGTAGAACGCGCCGCCGCCCGCTACGGCAACAAGCAGCACGACAAGCAGAATACCCATGCCGCCGCCTTTTTCTTCCTCCTGCGGCTGCTCGGTTTCTTCCGGCTCCGGCTCGGCTTCCACGCCCGCGCACTCGCCCATGTTGACGCTGCAAACCGGGCAATCGGTGTTGACGCTTCCGGCAACGCATTTTTCGGTGCAGCTACAAACGGGGGCTTCGGTCTGCCCGTCCTCCATAAGGGCGGTTAAATCCGCTTCGTCCACTTGGTTAAGGAAATGGACGGTGTTTTCCCCGTCCTCGGCGCGGTCAATGATGATGTAAAAATAGTTGCCGCTTTTGGTAACGACGGTAATAAACTGCTTGTCGCCGGACGCTTCACCCGTTATATCGTCCACAAGGGACATATTCCCGTCCGGGGTAAGGGGCTGCGGCTCATAGCCGCCCGTCGTTTCTTCCGGCTCGGTTTCCGGCGCGGGTGTTTCCTCGGTTACGGGGGTAGGCGTGTCGTCGCTTTCATCGCCGCCGCCCGCGTATGCGGTAACAGAAAGGCCGCACATGATAACCAGCGCGGCAAGCAGTACGGTAAACGTTCGGATTAGCTTTTTATTCTTCATTGTCGCTGTCCTCCTGTTCGGCGGGGTAGGTCGCTTCCGGCTGCGGCAAGGTAATTTCGCCGCTGGCGTAAGCGGAGAGGAACGCGGCAAGCTGCGTCCCGTCAAGGTGTACCGCCTTTACCATTTGCACGATCTGCGCGTTTTCTTCCTCGACTTTCTGCGCTTCAAGGTCTTTCAGCTTCTTTTGGTATTCAAGGACTTTTGCCCTCGTTTTCTCAATATCCCTTTCGATACGGTCAAGTTTCGTGTTCGCCATAGTCATTTACTCCTTTCAAACTGTTTTTTCGTAACGATATTTCATTTGTGGTGGATAGAGGTCTGTTGCGGGTTTTCGGCTTCCCGTCCAACGCTTGCCGCCCGCAATCCCGGCACATTTCCAACCTGCGGCGCGTAGGCTTGCGCCGTTTTCTGTGTCAAGGATATAGGTTATCATTTTCCGATAGCCCATAGCCCGCGCCGCCCGCCAAGCTGCGGCATACAACATACTGCAAGCGTTTTTTGTTCCGTCTGTGCAAAGGCGGTTGACTTCAAGGGTTTGCCCGTCGTCGAGATAACGGCTAACAGGTCGTCCCACAATCGCAACGCCTACAAGTTGCCCGTCTGCGGTGCAGCCGATTGAAAACTTATGTCCGGTAACGGGCTTATGGTGGCGGTGGTGCTGTGCAACAAAGGCGTTTGCTTCCGCAAGGGAAACGGGAATAAGCATTAGCATGGCTTTTCCTCTCCAAAACGCTCTTTCCATGAATAATTGCGCCCCAAGCCCTTTACAGTTTTAAGATAGGGCATAGCGTTTTCTTCCAAAGCCGCCGCCCGGTTAAATAGATCGGGATAGTGTTCTTTGAGATATAAAATCTCTTGTTTCTTCATGCTCGGACAAAAGAAACAGGACGATTTACCCGGCTGCGGCAATCCTGCCGCTTTGATTTCCCGAATACAATCGTCCCTGTTCCAGCCCCATTCTTCAATGAGGGGGTAGCGGTTATGATATTTTTTGTCGGCTTCGTTGTACTTGCGGGAATGTTCATACCGTTTCACTTCTCCTGCGTCATAGCCGATATAGCGGTTGACTTTCTCGCCGCGCTGCCATACTTCGCGGCAAGGCGCATAGTGGTTGCAAAACTTTTCCTGCGGTGCGATTTTGTGTTTCTGCGAACAACGCTTATGCCCGTAGGCAATCGACGGGAGCGTATGAGAGCGCAAGCACTCGGTTTCAAGAGGTAGGCGGTTGCCGTAGCGGTCAACATACTGCACAACGGTAATCTGCGGCATACCGCGTTCCGCAAGCCATTGATTGATTACCTTAACAAATTGATAGGTATGCGGGTGTTCCGCACCCGTATCGGCAAAGGTGATAAGGTCAACCGGGATTTTGTGCTTGTATAGGCCAATAAGTAAGGCGGCACTATTCGTGCCGCCGCCAAAAGATACAATATTCATTTTTCAACTCCTTTTAGTTGTAATGTAACCGCCCGTAGGCGTAAAAGTGGGATTGCCAATAGCTGGTGTCCAGTCTTGAATACTGGATAGGGTCGCCACAATGCAGCATGACGGGGCTTCCGTCCCCGTCCTCGCCCACATAAATCCCCACATGGGAAACGCCGGGGGTATCGTATGTACCCGTAAAGAAAACCAAATCCCCCGGCTGCGGGTTGGAAACGCGGGTTGAAATGTTGTAAAGCCCTTGCGCCCCAAGTCTGCCCGTATTGTATAGGCCGCTGTTCGTCAACACATAACTCACAAATCCGCTGCAATCAAAAGAGGTTTCCGGGGTGCTGCCGCCCCACACATAGGGAAAACCGACGTATTTATCCGCTTCCTCCATGAGCCGCGCAAACTTTTCATCGGAATTGAGCAGCGCGGCGGGGACTTCGTAATCTGCGGGCGGGTTTTCATAGTATTTAGACACATAGCCGGATTGCGGGAACAAATCGGGTCTGTTTCCCAGCGACGACATATACATAGCGTACATGGATAGCTGTTCTTCGCCCATGATGTAGACGGGAACATGGGAGAGGTTGAAGTTTTCCAAATCCACATGAAGAATATAATAGTTGTAGGGTACTTCAACCTCATATTCGTTGCCCTCGCTGTCCGTCCGCGTTTCGGTGCGGTAGCGTACCTCGACTTCCTCCGTAACGGTCAAGATATACTGTTTCTCAAAGAGCATTTCAAGGGTGCTTTGCGCTTCGTCAAGGGTAAACACGCCCTCATGCCACGCGGAAAGGATAGAAATTAGCACATAGGGGTCATGCTCGATCTCGTCCGCGTTTACCCGGTATTCGTCGTAGCCGGGGTATTCGCTTTCGATATTGTCCAGCATATCTTGTAACTCGGCTTCCATAGCGGCATACGCGCTTTCCGCGCCCGTAATATCCGCGTCCTCGGAGAGATAGGACGACGCAATCAAGCCGCTGCCGCTGTTGCCGCCAAAGAGGGAGCAAGAGGACAGCCCGCCAAAAAGCAGCAGCACGATAAAGGCAATCCCGCCCACAATCAAGCAGCCTTTCCAGTGCCGGACAACAAAGAACGTCGCCCGTTTGGTTTCCTGCGCGGTTTTCTTCGCCGCCTTTGCGGTGGCTTCGGCGGTCTTTTTCACTTTGCCGCCCGCTTTCAGCGTCTTTGCATACTGCTTTTTAATGCGCTGCTTCTGCCAAAAGCGGGAAATGGGGTTTGAGTGCGCAAGCGCGGGGTTATCGTGCAGCGCCTTTTGATAGAGAAAATCGGCGTTTGCCTTTACCGCTTTTTTCTCCGCTGCCGCCGCTGCCCGGTAGGGTTTCAGCTTATGGCTGCGTATGCCGCCCTTAACTGCCCGTGTCGCCATGCCGCCCGCTTTCTCTCCGGCAAGTTCTACCCGGTGCCCGCTTTCCACACCGACGTTTTCTTTCTCTACCTCGTAGATTTTCCCGTGTACGGTACTGTTTAACTCCTGCGCCGGACGGGATAAGGGGTTATGCCGCAACTTGCCGTTTGGGGGCTTATCGGTCTTTTCAAAGGAAAGGCGCGTCTTTGCCTTGCCTTTCGCTTCGTCAAAAACGCGCTCTTTCTTGATTTTGGTCTGCTTGGGGATAGCTGCCCGCGCCGCATCTAAACGGCCTGCCGCCTTGTCCGATTTCTTAATTGCCTTTTGAAGTTCCGGCGTTGCCCGTTCCGCTTCGGAAAACTGCAAGCGGGAAGTATGGTTTTTTAGCTGCGCCGCGTCAAGGGCTTTTTTCTCCGCGCCTTTTGCCGCGTGTCGTTCAACCTCTGCGCCGATATGCTGCACAACCTTTTCCGCTGCCGCCCCTGCGGGGGCTGAATAGTTTTCCTCCTGCGGCCTTTCGCTGATACTGGACGTTTCGCCCGTCGTAAGGTTTTCTGCAACCGCACCGTCGCGGGTCATTTTCTGCGTTACCTTGTCGGGGGCTTTCAGTTCCTTGCTCAATCTTCATCACCTCCAATCCGCTGTTTTGCAAGTTCGCAATAGTTGGGGTTTAACTCAATGCCGATATAGCGGCGATCAAGGTTTTTTGCCGCCGCTGCGGTGGTTCCGCTGCCTAAAAACGGGTCAAGGACAATCCCGCCCACGGGACACCCCGCCAAAATGCACGTTTCCGCAAGTTTGGGCGGGTATGCCGCGAAATGCCCGCCGCGATAAGCAACGTTGCTGATCTGCCAAACGTTGCGGCGGCTGCGGACGGGAGAAATCAACTCGTCGGCGTATGCGCCCTTTTCGCGGGGGCGGTTGATTTTCTGCGGTTGGTTTTGCCCCGGAACAGTAACGCTATACTTGTTTCCTTTGCCAACTCCGCTTTTCAGCCGCCCCGCCGTTGCGGGGGCTATCGGCTCGGCTACTGCTTGCCAATCGTAGTAATACTTCTTTGACTTGGTAAGCAGAAAGACATATTCATAGCAGCGGGTCGGCCTGTCCCGCGTGCTTTCCGGCATGGGGTTTGTTTTGTGCCAAATAATAGAACTGCGCAAATACCAACCGTCGCCCCGCAAGGCAAGGGCTACAAGCCACGGAATACCGATTAAATCTTTGGGCTTGCAGCCGGGGGCGCGGTGGTTAAACGCCACTTGCTGCCCGTTCCTGCCTTTGGGGTATTTGGGGTCTTGGTGGTCGGCTTTGCTGCCTGTGCCGCAATAAGTGTCCGCGATATTCAGCCAACAAGTCCCCTCCGGCGTAAGCACTCGCTTTACCTCATGGAATACCGCCGTAATGCGGGAAACATATTCTTCCGGCGTTGCTTCCCGTCCGATCTGCCCGTCTGCGCCGTAGTCCCGCAAGGCATAGTAGGGCGGGGACGTTACGCAACAATCAACTGCGTTTTCCGGCAAGGTTTGAAGCACCTGCAAGCTGTCGCCGCAATAGATTTTGTCCGTTTCTATCCTCATGCCGACACCTCGCCGGGTTTGGTCGTCATGACGCGGTACAGTTCCGTATCCTGCGGGAAACGGTCAATAAACGGCAAAATCACGTTGCCATAGAAGATAAGCCCCTCGCCCGCGTCGGAATGGGTTACATAGGTCATTTGCTGCTGCGAAATGTTAAGCTGCTTTGCAAGGATTTCCCGGTCGCCCTGCGCTTGGTTGAGCATATACACAAAATCGCTGTTTTCAAAAACGTTTGAAACTTCTCTGCTCGTCAAAAGGTCTTTGACGTTCTGCGTGATACCTGTCGGAATACCGCCCCATTTGCGAAAACGCTTCCAAATCTCAACGCTGTACGCTGCGGTCTGTTCCTCTTTGAGCAGCAAATGAAACTCGTCGATGTAGTACCGCGTCGCCTTGCCCTCGCTGCGGTTGAGCGTTACGCGGTTCCACACCTGGTCTTGGATAATGAGCATACCGACTTTTTTAAGCTGGGTGCCGAGTTCCTTAATGTCAAAACAGACAAGGCGGTTGTGAATGTCAACGTTTGTGCGGTGGTTAAACACATTCAAGCTGCCGTTTACATAGAGTTCCAATGCCGACGCGATACGCTGCGCTTCCTTTTCCGGCTGCTTCTTGATTTCATTGTAGAGGTCGCCCAAAATCGGCATATTCTCCGGCTTCGGGTCTGCAAGGTAGCTGCGGTACACGCTGATAACGGCGCGGTCAATCAAGGTCTTTTCAACCGCTTCCAGCCCATTTTTGCCGCCCATAATGAGTTCGCAAAAGGAAAGGATAAAATCGCTCTTTAAGGCTATGGGCGTGTCGCCCTCGCTGTAATTGAGGTTTATGTCCATCGGGTTAATGTACTGCGTGCTATTCTGCGAAACCTTGATAACCTGTCCTTTCAGCCGTTCCACAAGGGGGTAATACTCCGCTTCCGGGTCGCAAATGATAATATCATCTGCGGTAATGAGAAAAGCGTTGGTGATCTCGCGCTTTGCCGAAAAACTCTTGCCGCTGCCCGGTGTGCCGAGGATAAGGCCGTTTGGGTTTTTCAGCCGTTTTCTGTCGCACAGAATCATATTGTTGGAAAGGGCGTTTAAGCCGTAATACAACGCTTCGCCGCTTTGGAACAGCTCTTGCACCGTAAAGGGGACGAAAATAGCGGTGCTGGAAGTCGTCAAGCCCCGCTGGATTTGGATTAGGTTTTCGCCCAACGGGATAGAGGACATAAGCCCCTGTTCCTGCCGATAGTCAAGGCGGGTGAGCATACAGTTGTATTTCTGCGCGATACTTGCGGCACTGAATACATCGTTGTCCAATTTCTGCTTTGTGTCTGCCATATTCAAAACTAACAGCGTAAGCAAAAACATTCGCTCGTTCCGGCTTTGCAAATCCCGCAAAAGGTTTTTCGCTTCGCCGCCGTAGGTGGCAAGGTCGGACGGGATTATATCCATATCGTAGCCGCTGCGGATTGCCTTTTTCTGTTCCTCGATTTTCATGCGGTCAAGGTCGGTGATTTTCCGCTTGATGGTCTTGATCGCTTCGTTGTGGTCGATACTCTGAATGTGCAGATTGACGACAATCCCGTTTTCCGCTTCCATGAAGTCGGCAAGCATACGGTCTGAAAGTTCCGGCGCGGCAATCTGCAAAAAGGAAACCGCGCCAAACTTCCCGCCCATCTGAAACATTCGCCCGTCGCCAAAACGGAAAGAGGACGGGGCAATAAAGTCTTTGACGGAAAGGCCGCTTGCGGGTAGCCATTCCCACGCAAAGTTGAAGCGTTCCCCGTCCGGGTGGAAAAGCCCATGCAGCACTTCAAGCCGCTGCTTCCCGTCCAGTACCCGCGCCGCCGCGCCGATCACCTTAAAATGATTGAGCGTGTCCGTTTCGATACGGGCAAGCCGCGCCCGCGCCGATTTAATATCTTTTGCTTCAATGGTAAAGGTGAGAAACTTGGTCTTGATAAGCCCGTTGTTGCCGCGTTCAAGCTGCGTTTGCAGCATTTCGGTGTACTCGGCTCTGATACTATCAAAGTCGTCATTTTGCGGGGCAATCGTGATACTGCTCTTGAAATCCTCCTTGTTCGCATGGCGGCTGATTAAGGAAAGCTGCACGCCAATCGAAGCGTCAAAAGAGTTATACATATCGCAAAGGGCTTCAAAAATGGCGGTCTTATCGTCCGGCTGTGCAAGCTGATAGTTAATATCCTCAAACTCAATGCACTTGGAATACCGCCCGTTTGCAAGGCGGCAAATCCCGTCCTTATACATTCGCTCAAACGGTATGCTGTCCTGCGCCGTATGGGGCTTCCCGTCGCCCTTTGCCTGCCGGATAAGCGCGTCGATCTGTTTCTTTTCCTGCCGCGTAAGTTTACGCTTTTCGTTTTGGGTCTTTCCCTTTTCCTTTGACAATCGCCCGTACCTCCTTATCTAATCGCTCCTGCCGCGCAAGGGCAGTATAAAAATTGTTGGTCTGATAAGGTCGCTCTTTGGGGCGAAGAAACTTCACTTCCACAAATTGCCGTATAATCACTTCCAGCGGTTGCCCGTTCTTCTCGTACATAGCGAGTAGGAACATAGGCAGCATGGCAAGCACCATGCACAAAGCCGCCGTTGTCGTTCCCGCGCTGTCCTTTGTCAAAAAGAATAGCGGTAGCCCGATAGCCACCGCCGCGCTGAAACAAATTAACTGTCGTTTGGTAAGGTTGAACATTACCTTGCTTTTGATTTTGGTTAAATCCTTTGGGACGGTTACATATGCCATTTCAAACCTCCTTTCCGGCAAACCGTATGTCGCTTGCAATTTCATTTCCCCACACGTCCCAACCGGGGGTATGCTGTCTTGCAAACAGTTCAATGCGCGGGAGATCGCCCATAAGGGCAAGTATCTTTTCCCGCGTTATATCCGGCTTCTTGCTGTGCTGCTCGACGGGGGAAATGATAAATTGATGTACCTTGTTTGATTGCCGCTTCGGGTGTCCTTTGGTAGCAAGCAAGCAGATTTCCGCATTTCCTCGCGTCCAAAAGCCCAAGCCATAAAACCAAGTGGGCGATTTCCGATTTTGCTTTAACCATACAAAGGCAACGGATTTATAAGTAAAGCCCCAAGCCTTGATTAACTGCAACGCTTCTTTAAGCTGCGGGAACGTCGCCCATAGGAATAAAATGCAGTCCTTGTCCGCAATTTCCTTGATAGGTAAAGCGCATAGTTCCTCAATGCTCATAGTAGGATAGTGCTTTTCCGCTGCTCCCTGTACTTTGCTTCGTTCATACCGCCACGGGGGATCTGCGTAAATGATTTTATATTTTTTCATTCCCGCCCCCTTAATGCGCCGAAAAGACGCTCTTTGCAAGGCTTCCCGTCTTGAACAGGGTAAAGCACAAGAGGACGGTATAGCCCATGCAAGACCAGATCGCGCCGGATATATCGTCGGTTGCTGCGATTGTCTGTATCAAAACCGCATAAATGCCGACGCACACAAGGATTAAAAACGCTTGGAAACCGAGGGCAAGTAAGGATTTCAGATAGTTCTGTCCCATGCCGCCCCATTCGTGATTTACCATTGTCGCAACGGGGATAGGGGCGATACTCGTTACAAGGTATATTTCAATCATGCGCCCATACACCACCAGCATAATGCAGATAGAGAGGGCTTTCATGGTAAGCCCTACAAAAAGGGATTGAAACCATAGCCCCAAAAGTCCGCCGACGCTCATAGCGTCCAGCTTTGTTTCTATATCGGTGATAACGGTTGCAATATCTATGCTTGTGTCGGATATGATAACGCCCGCGCTGTCGTTGACGACGCTTTGCGTAATATCGAAAACGCCCATGACGATGTTCCAAGTATTTGTTACCAGCAGCACCGCGACAAAGGTTTTGAAAATCCACTTGAAGAAAATCCAAGTGTCGAGATCGTGCAGATTGTTTTTCTCAATTACAAGCTGGATTAGTTCGTAGCACATGACAAAGGTAATGATAACGCCCGCAATCGGCACAATGACGTTTTCCGAAAGGCTGCGTATCATATTGAATATGCCCGCGTTCCACCCGGCGGGGGTCGTGCCGACTTGCGACGCGATTTCGCCAACCTCTGTATTTACGCTGTCAAACAGCCCGGAAAGGTTTGATAAAATCCCGTCTGTCAATATGCCCCGGAACCAATCTTCAATCATCTGCCATATCAAAAGCTAATCCCTCCTTTCCCGCGCCCTCCCGTTTCCGAGAGGGCGCGGCGGGTAGTGTTAGTTTGCGGCATTATCCAAACAGGCCGGAGAGCAGCGGTACAAGGGTCATACCGATCAGGGCAACGCCGCCGCCCGCCATAAGCTGTTTCATGCCCTGGGATTTTGCACCTGGGTTGTCGTTGCCGTAGCCCTCCATGAGGTTAATGCCGCCCCAAATGCCAAGTCCTGCGCCAAGCGCGATTACCAAAGTCTGCAATACGTCAACTGCGCTGTTGAAAAAATCCATAGAAACCTCGCTTTCTGCCGCTAAAACGGCTCAAAAAAATGTTGTTGAAATAAAAATGCCGCCGTTTCGTCGGCGCAAACTTCGTATCAATCGTTTCCGCATAAATGCGAAAACTCTATCACTCCGTTGCGCCTCCTCTCCCCAACGAAACTACGTTTCGTCGGGGTCCCCGAAACTGGCGGCTGCGTCCTCGTCGGACAAATCTATTTCGTATATGTCAAAGGGTTCGTCCGGCTTTACGATTGCCGGACGGGTAGACATATACCGTTCAACGTCAAAAGCGTTTTTCTTGTCGAAGTCGGAAAGGTATTTGTAGTTCGGGTGCTGCGTTATATCGTATTTATCGCTGAAAAAGGGGCGCACGCCGCGTAACTGCAAAATACATTTTCCTCCGTCCATAACTGCGATTTCGTCTTGTGTCATCAACTCCTTTCCCAATTTTTGATAATTGAGGCCGTGGGAAACCTGCGTGCCGCGATTTTCGGAAGTGTTGAAACTGTCGATTGTTTCCCGTCCCAAGTTTTCCGAAATATCCTTTGCATTTTTCCCGCGCCCTCCCAAAAACAAGGTGCTGTCGGCATTGTCAAGTATGATTTCTGCCGCGTCCTTGTAAATGGCTTTTAGCTGGCTCTGCGATTGCAGAATGATAGAAGCCGAGATTTCCCGGCTGCGGATTGTGGCAATCAATTTTTCAAACTGTGGGATTTGTCCAATGTTCGCAAACTCGTCTAACAGGCAGCGAACATGAACAGGCAGCTTGCCGCCGTATTCGTCGTCGGCCTTGTCGCACAAGAGATTAAATAACTGCGATTGCAGCATAGCGATAACAAAATTAAATGTGCTGTCCGTATCGCTCATAATCAAAAACAAAGCTGTTTTTCTATCGCCTAACGTATCAAGTTCTAATTCGTCGTAGGACATGAGATCGCGGAGTTCCTTTATATCAAAGGGGGCAAGCCGCGCACCGCAAGAAATGAGGATTGATTTTGCTGTCTTGCCAGAGACAAATTGTCAAGGACTTTTTAATCAAATTCACAAAAAAGCCACAAAAAAGTGCCAGAAGCAGATTTTAGCTCCTGACACTTTTGCGGATGGGTTATTTGCTCCTGCTTAACAGTTCGTCGCAAAGGTACGCATATTCCGGCAGTTGGCCGATATAGGGTTTCCAGCGCCGCTTAATCTCGGCCAGTTCCAGCGGATCGGCGTCCTCGAAGTCATGGTCGTTTCCGGTCATTCCAAAAACATCCAGTGCTATATCATTCAAGCACTCATAACAAAGGCCAGCAGCGGACTCTATCCAGTTGCCGGTATCAATATAGACTGGGTCGATAGATATTGCCAGCCACACATAGCCGACCTTGTCCGACCAAACCAAATCATAAGCAGTCATTTGTTGGATGTGTTTCTCGAACACTTTACGGACGCGCTCAATCTCATTTTTCTCTTTTTCTGTGTACAGCATTTTCATGTCCTCCTTAGATAAAAGTTTTGGTGCGTACCACCATCAGTTTAGCACAAGGCGGCTTCGTTTATCAGTCTTTCACATCTGCTGAATTTCATTTTTGAGCATACGCTTGATTTTATCGCTCATGGTTTCTGTGCTGGTATTGCTGAAATGGACATGAACCTTGTAGGTTGTCTTGCCGATTTTCTTTACCATCGCTGGCGTGTTTTTCGGCGCTCTGGACGCAGTAGCGGCGTCTGTCACCTGCATAGTACGGGGTTCTTTGTTCATGGCGCTCCTTTCTCCGAACGGGTCTGTGCCGCCCGGTAAAAAATCAATCGTGCTTACTGTTTACAATGTCTTTTGCTGCCTGTCGGGTAGCACCGGCATTTTCTTCCCGGAAATTATTCCCGTCAAAGAGAATCGGCGCACACCGTTCCAGAATACGGTCATAGATACGAGCGTGGGCCAGGTCAGGCGGGTTTTTGAGTTCGGCCAGCTTCAGGTTGGTGGTGATGATCATGGGCCTGCGGCTGCGATAGCGGCTGTCAATGACGAAAAATATCTGCTCCATAGTATATTCGGTACTGCGCTCTACACCCAAATCGTCAATGATAAGCAGGTCATACTCGTCAAAGCTGGCAATAAACTCCGACCTGTCCTCAGAGAACATCCCGGTCAGGCGGTTCAGAATGGTGGGGAAGTTCGTCATCAGCACCGGCACATCCTGGTCAAGCAAAGCGTTGGCAATACATCCGGCGAAGAAAGACTTGCCGGTTCCCACATCTCCAAACAGCAAAAGCCCGATATTGCTCTTATATGCCTCCTTCCAGTTCTCCACATAGGCGCGGGCCTTGTCCATCAATGGGTTTTTGCCGTTGTCGTTGGCAAAGGTGTAGTCATAGAGATAGCGGTCTTGCAAACCCTGTGCCTTTCGGCGTTTGATACGCTCCATGCGGCGCTGCCGTTCTTCAGTAGCCTTGCGCTGCTCCTCAGCCTCCTGCTGGCACTGGCAGATGCAGCGCGGCATAAAGTAGCCGGATTTCCCAAAGCATGGCACAACGGTCTGCCTCTGGCCGCCGCATTTCTTACAGTGAATGAGACCGTCTGACGGATCTATATACTCGTCCTCAGCCAGTTCCGCACCAGCAGCTGCCTTGTCGATGAACGCCCGGATTTCTGCGGTAATCTCCATCATACGGTTTCATCCTCCTTTACGCTGTAATCCCGGTTGCGGGTGGGCGGGGCCACCTTTTTCGCGTCCTCACCGGCCCAGCGCCGGATGGTGGCGGCATGGCTCTGATACCGCTTACCGGTAGAGGCCATGTATTCGGACAGCTTTTCGATGTACTGGCCCCATACAGTGGGAAAACTGGCCTGCAAGTCTGCCAGTTCCTCGTCCGTCAGGAAAACATTCTGGTAACGGCCATAGGTGTGGGAAGGGTGCCCCGTTTCAGGGCGTACCTTCTCTATCTCTCTCTTTATCTCTATCTCTTTCTCTAACTCTATCTCTATCTCTGGTGGACGAATGTCGGACAAATGTCCGCCGTTTGTCCGGGGCGCAGAAAGAGCCTTATTTTGGAGCCTCGCAGCCCGCTTTCGCTCAGCCTCGGTAGAGGACTGGCCGATTAAAAGTTCGATGTTGCTCATGTAGAATGTGCCGCTGTCCAGCACTTCCACAAGGCCCAGCTTCAAAAAGATCTGCAAGGCTCTCTCCACAGTGCCGATCTGCTGGCGGGTAATGGTGGCGATCATCTGCGCCGTGTAAGGAATGTCCTCGTCAAGTTGAAGCCGTCCGCCATGTTTCAGCGATTTCAGATACAGCTTGAGCAGAATGTTGGAATACAGCACACCATCCTGCATACTTTCCAGCAGCACGATGGAATCATCGTCAAAATAGTTTTCTTTGAGTTTCAGGTAATAATATTTTCGGTTGTCTGACATAGGGTTCCTCCTTGGGGTTTCTCTTGGGATTCTGTACGCATTTTAAGGCCGTTTTAGTGGTCGGAAGATAAATCTATCAGCCTGCCTTTGACACCCTCGAAAAAAGCCTTGATTTACAAGGGTTTTTCAGCCCCTAAAGCGTGACATTTCTCCCGTTGTTTCCGCTTGCGCTTTGCGGCATTGATCCGCTTCATGCGTGCGGCACATTCCGGGCAGTATTTGGCCCGGTTGGAACCGGGGGTAAACAGCGCCCCACATACGGCGCATTTCTTCGCATTCATCCGGTGGAACAGCGCCGTTTCCAGTTCCTTATCCTGCGGCAATACCGCCGCCCGAAACCACCTGCACAACAGGGAGTAGGAAATAGACTGGACACAGACACATTCCTCTCCATCGTCCAGAGCGATACAGTTTCCGTCGATGTAGTTGCAGCACTCATGCACCAGCCTCCGCGCTCTGCGGTACTGGCGGTAATCCATGACGGGGATAGATTCAGACTTATTGTTCTTCATAAATGATTTCTTTCATAGTGTAGCTAACCTCCTCGAATGAATTTATTGTTAAATATTCGTGCAAAGTATTGTTTTCTTCGTGCAAATGGCATATACTATAATTGCCAGCAGAAAGGGGTTGATCGTATGGCTGGAAATACCACAAACATCAGTATCCGCATGGACGCAGATTTGAAAGCGCAAGCGGACGCACTGTTTACTGAACTTGGCATGAACCTGACTACGGCGTTCAACATCTTCGTGCGCCAGTCGCTTCGTGAGGGCGGCATTCCCTTTGAGGTGAAGCTGGAACAGCCCAACAAGGAAACGATTGCTGCCATGCTGGAAGCGGAAAGGATTGCAAAAGACCCGTCTGTAAAGGGATACAATGACCTTGACGAGTTGTTTGCCGACCTGAAAAAATGAGGAAAACAAAGTACACCGTCAAGTACACGACCGCTTTCAAAAAGGACTACAAGCGGGCAATCAAGCGCGGCCTGAAAATCGAATTGCTGGAACAGGTCGTGGCTCTGCTGTCGATGGGCGAACCGCTGCCGGATAAAAACCGCGATCACGATTTGTCCGGCGATTGGGTGGGCCATCGGGAATGTCACATTCTCCCGGACTGGCTGCTCATTTACCGTATCGAGGATGATGTGCTGGTGCTGACGCTTGCCCGCACCGGGTCGCACAGCGACTTGTTCGGCAAATAAACCATCTGCCGCCGTATGGGGAAACCTGTACGGCGGTTTTTCTGTGTGCAAAAGGGTGTCGTGAAACGCGACGCACCTGAAAGGGGTCGGCAAAGCGCCGTACCCTTTACCGCTCCGGCCCCCGGTTGCGGGGCTTGTCCCGTTCCTGCCGGGTCAGTTGGTCGGCGGCCTTGCGGAGCCGTTCCACAGTTTTCAGTTCCTCCCGCATGGCTTTCATGTCGATGGTGTCCACCTGCTTCTGGGCGGTCAGCAGGTCGATCTCGCGCTGCCATGCCTTGGGGGTGATTTCCTCGCCGCTGTCCTTTAGTTCCTTCAGATACCGGGCCGCCGCGTCATAGAGGATCAGTTCCCGGCTGTGGCGCTGCTCGAACAGTTCCCGCTTCTCCGGCTTTACCCTGGCAAGCTGCTTGTGGACAGTCTTATACTCGTTGTACTGCGCCCACATCTCCCCGCGCTCGGTGAGGACAGCGATCCGGCGCTCAGCCTTGACGATCTCTCGCCGCAGGTCATAGTAACGGGTGTTCATATCTGCGATTTTTTCATGGAGCTGCTGCATGGATTGGATGCCGTTTGCCTGCAAAAAGCTGAACAGGGCGGCGCTCTCCTGTAAAGCCCGGATTTTGCCGGTGCGGGTGTCGGGCCGCTTGAGCTGCTGCTGGGCCTCCCACAAGTCAATCATGCTGGGCTGCTGGCCCTCCGGCTTCTCGGCCTCGGCCTTCGACCAGTTGTAGAGGCGGGTAATGCGGGCCTTGATTTCTTTCAGCAGCTTGTTGTCGGCGGCGATCTGCCGGTTTACTTCGCCCTTGTCGGTGCGGATGCCGCGCTTTTCCATTTGGCTGGCGGCTGGCCCCAGATGGACAGAGGGGATTTTATCAATGCCCCGGCGCTTGTAGCTGCGGTGGTCTACCAGGGCGGGATGACCGGCGGCCTCCAATGCCCGGTTGGTGCAGGCCGCCCATGCCGCCCGCCAAATCTCCACATTCCCTTTGTCGTTCCAGTCGGTGGTGTCCTCCCGGTGGTTCTTCCAGCCGCCTTTCCCGTCCGGGATGCGTTGGCCGTTCTCGTCCAGATCGTATGCCTTGCGGCACTTTGCGCCCCACTGTCCATTTTCTTTCAGAGGCCGGAGCGTCAGCATGATATGGACATGAGGGTTGCCGATTCCCTTGTCATGGATAGCAAAGTCAGCACACATTCCTTTGTCTACAAAGTTGTCCTTCACATAGGCGCGCACAAGGGCAAGCTGCTGTTCACCGGACAGTTCACGGGGCAGAGCTGCCTCGATCTCACGGGCAAGCTGGCTGTCCCTTGCCTTCTCGATTTGCTCCACGCTGTTCCAGAGGATCGAACGGTCTGCAAATTCCGGCGGGGCGTAGGCAGGCAGCATGATCTCCGCATGAACAATGCCGCCTTTCCGGGTGTAGTCGTGGGTCATTCCATCCCATTCATTTGTCAGCTTGGTTCCGCTGCGGTAGGCGGCTGCGGCAACGGCAGAACGGCCTGCGCTGCGCTTGATGATACTGACGGGGATATGACAGAAATCTATGGGGAACACCTCCTTTCAGTGAGGGGATAACAGGCTCTGTGGAGCCGGACAAACGCAAAGCGGGTGTCTGGCTGCGCAGAGCGCACAAGGGGTTTGGGGAGCGTAGCTTCCCATCGCGGACGAAGTACGCAACGCTCCCGGCAGGGCGCACAGCACCGGCAACGGTGTATAAGTGCGCCCTTGTAAACAAGGGACTTATGGCGTGTCCCCGGATTTTGGCAGGTTTGCAGTCAATTCCGCAGCCCCCGGAAGATGGGACAGGGTAATCAAAAATGCTTTAACCTCTGCGCCGGAAAGGTCGGGAGCCAACGGGAAAATCCCCTCCAAAATAGCTCCGCGCTCAATCAGGCGGCGGGTACGAACCCTGCGTTCTTCGTTCCGCTGCTTGTTCTCCAAAATCTTCTTTCGGTTTTCAAGCTGCCGAATCTCCTTCAGGACTTTCTCCCGTTCTTCTTTTTGGGGGTGGGCTGTAATTTTTTCGTTCATGTCAGGCACCTCTTTTCTTTGGAAATACTCATAGATTGACCGTCCATTTCTGTCGAGCAAAGTACCGGCGCAGCCTCCGCAGTGCGGCATGGATGGATTTTCCCGCCTGCGATGGTGTGATACCCTCCATTGCGGCAATATCTTTCACTTTCATACCCAGCATATAGCGGGCATGGACACGGCGAGCCTGCATAGGCGGCAGGGAAGAAATGGCTTCGTACAATCGCCGTATCAATTCTTCGTATTCGGCTAATTCTTCTTTTTCTATCAGGTAGTCCTCCGGCGCTGGCTGCGCCCAGCCGATGGCGGCATTTTCGATTCCATCGTTACAATCGAGGGAATAAAACGCCTTATACCGGAACATCTTGCGATCTCTGGCGGCCTCGGCTCTCTTGTCCAGAAGAAACGCTTCGACGATCTCATCGGACACCTCCACAAAAATGTCCTCTTTGCAAAATGGATAATATTGTTTGAGATTGATGGTCTGCATAGGCACGCCCTCACTCTGTTTGAAAAAGGTCATCATAGCAGCGGCGCATATTCCGCAGCCCCCGGTGGATGGCAACGCTGACCTTACTGCTATGGATACCCTCTCTCCGGGCGATTTCCGGCTGCTTGATACCGGCGATGTAGTAGGCGTGAACACGGCGGGCCTGTGTCGGAGTGGCATGAGCCAGAGCCGCAGGCAGAGCTGCAATCAGGTGCAGGCGGGTGGTCATTTCTTCTCGTTCCAGCAAAATATCTTCCGGCGATCTGCTGTGTTCCAGTGCGTAATTTTCCAGCCAGCTGTATGCGTCCAGAGAGTAGTAGGCGCGCTGGTAGACCTTCCGGCGCTCATAGTTGTTCATCTCGCGCTGGGCCTGCCGCATGACCTCCCAAACCTCATCGCTGACCTCCACAAACTCGTCATGCCGGTAGTGGGGATAAATCCACCGCAGATTGATTGTTTTCATAGGCTTACCTCCTGAAAATGGGAGAGGCGGACAGCTCGTCCGCTGTCCGCCCCTCGCTGAGATAAGGGAAATGATCCCTTTCACTTGGTAGCCAGAAAACAGGTCATTCGTTAAGCCTGTTCTCAAAGAAATTTATAAATTTTTTTCTGACCGCCTCCACACTTTGATACACAGCCACTTTGGAGCAGCCGCACAGCACACCGATCTCTGCAAGGCTCAGCTCGTCAAGCGCATAGAGCAGGAACCGGCGGCGCTGGGCCTCGGTACAGGTGTCCAGAACAGCCATCAGCTCATGCAGCGTTTCCATGCGGCAAAGGTATTCCTCCGGCGTTTCGCCGTAGACCCCTACACCCTCGGTGGTAATGATGTACTCGTCAAACTCCCGGCCATCCCAATGCCGCCGCTGTTCATGGAACAGGTTCTCCGTTTTGTGATCGGCCCGGTCAAGAAATTCATAGACTTCCAGCGTAACCTCCACGGCTACAGCTTGTCCGTTATAATTGATGGTAACTTCCATCTGCCTTTCCTCCATTCAGATTTTTTGGGTAAATCTGAATGAGGCGGCGGGGCGCGGCACTGGGGCCAGGGTTCGGGCCATGCTGGCCCGATGTTCCGGCTCCATAGGGACAAAAAAGCGCCCGGACAGCAAAAAGCTATTCGAGCGCAAAAACTCCAATATTCACTTACAGAATGACAATTTTCGCACCGGCTACCAGACGGGGCCTGTTCGTTGACTGGGCTTTTTTTGACGGTAGTGAAATATCGTCTGAATTTGTCGGCGGTCAATGTGCTTCATGGCGGTTCCCTCCTAAAGCCGCCGTGTCAGCGTGTAGTCGTCACTCCTTTGTTGAGGGCATAAGGAACGGCGGCCTTGATGTTACTCAAAACCGCCGCAGTACCCGGAAAATCCATTATGGGCGCACGAAGCTGCCTGCCCTGCAACGGTTTTTTTCTTTCCCCGTCTTGCGGGGCAGGATCGCTTGTCTTATTTGGTTTAGGTTTGTTCCTGTTCGGCTGCCTCTTTCAGCCGTGAAAAGCTCTCATCGCTGATGATGTGTTCAATCCGGCAGGCGTCAGCCTCCGCAGTCCTGGGGTCAACGCCTGCGGCGATAAGCTGCTCGGTAAAGAAGCAGTGACGCTCGTAGATTTTTTCGGCTACCTCGCGGCCCACATCGGTCAGATGGAGAAAGTGATCTTCGTCCATAGTGAGAAAGCCGCCGTCCCGCAAGATAGCCACTGCATGGCACACGCTGGGCTTTGACACCTCCATGTGCCGGGCCACATCTACGGAGCGTACCATACCGCGTTTCTTTTGGAGAACAAGGATGGTTTCCAGGTAGTCCTCCCCAGGCGTATGAAGTTTGTTCTTGCTGCTCATTATGCCAGCTTCCAGTTTTTAATGGATTTTTCTTTTTCCCACATAGTTTGATAAAGTGGCACGGTCTGTAATAGTTCTTCATGTTTCCCACAGCCCTGCAATATGCCGTCAGATAGGACTAGTATCTGATCTGCATTTTGGATATAGGACAAAGTGTGTGATACAAGGAACACCGTCTTTCCCTTAATCATTTCTTCTATGCCCTTTTGTATTGCTACGGCATTTTCAGCATCCAGACTGGAAAGCGCCTCATCTAAAAGAATGATCGGGGAATCTTTCAAAATTGCCCTCGCAATAGCGACGCGCTGACGCTCACCACCGGAAAGGCTTGCGCCGCCCTCGCTGATAACCGTTTGATAGCCCTGCGGGAGCTTTTCTATAAATTCGTGACAGTGAGCTTTTTTTGCCGCCTCTATCACCTGCTCGTCCGTTGCACTCTGGTTTCCCATTCGGATATTATTCATCATGGTATCCTGAAAAAGATATACTTCCTGAAAAACGACACTCACATGACGCACCAGATCACTATGCTTTAATGTTGCCGCATCTTTCCCATTCAACAGAATCCGCCCGTTTTTCGGCGTCACGAATCCCGGAATTAAATTAAGGAGAGTGGATTTGCCGCTTCCAGAAGGACCCACCAATGCAGTAATCGTTCCGGGTTTAGCTGAAAAACTTACATGACTAACTGCGTCACGCTTTCCATCATAGCTAAACGATACATTTTCAAACCGTACATCGGCTTGTGTATCTGCAAACTGTGTAGTTCCCTGTTTTTCATTTTCGGTCGGCAGGTTGTTGATTTCTGCTATATTATCCAACGATGCGTTTGCAAGATTCATCATGGCAAAGGAACCCATCAGAGCTTCCAGCGGACGGTAAAAAATAATACCCATGATTGCAAAAAACAAATAGGTTGCCGGGGCTAATGAACCAGAACGAACCATTGCAATGCCAACACCCAAACTCAAAAACAGGCCCAGATTCAGGCAGATTTTATAACCCATGCTCCAATTCGTCAGCGTCGCTTCATAACGGTCAGAAGCCGTGCAATATCCGTTCACCTGCTTCTCCACGAGCTTACCGGATTGCTCCAGCCGGTATGCCTTAATCGTTTCCATGCCCTGTACATATTCCAGCGTGGAATCAATCATTGCCACCTGCGTATTTTTCTTCTGCTCTCCCAGTTGAACCATGCTCTTTTGAAACTGCTGGTAGAGGATATAGCCGGGGATGATCCCCACAAACAGAAGAAGCGCCATATGCCAGTCCACACTAAGCAGCATCAGAGCAAATACAACCGTCATGATCATGCTGGAAACGAAACCGGCAATAATCTCCATGATATTCATTTCCACGAAACTTAAATCAGTTGTAAACAAAGATGTAAGCTGGCTGATCTTGTCTTTTGTAAAGTAGTAGAGCGGAAACTGTTTGATTTTCGCCGCAATCGAAAGACGTTCATCCCGCATCATGGCATAAGATACCGGGCGCTGTTTTGCAATCGTAAAGTAATAAAAAACAAAATGCAGGACAGTATAGATCAGAAACATAAGGCTATACTGCATCAGTTTTTCCCTTGTAAACGAGCCACCCAAAATATCTTTTATCGCAAGGAACAGCATGAAATATATCGCACCCTCACAAATTGAGGTCAACGCCTGAAACAGCCACGCAAGATAAAGCTGCTTTTTGCGCTCGCCTGCAAGGTCTAAGAATTTCCGTATCATAGCAATCATGCGTTTACACCTCCCATTTTCCATTGATCGGATTGCTCAAAGGCCGCCCACATATCCCGATACGGGGAGCAACGGTTTATCAATTCATCATGTGTGCCGCAGTCAATCACTTCGCCCTGTTCCAGAACCACAATCGAATCAGCTTCCTTGATACTGGAAAGACGGTGCGCTATTACGAGTACGGTTTTTCCCTCTGATAATTTAGCTAGCGCCTTTTGCAGTAAATCTTCATTGTCGGCATCAATGTAAGCCGTTGCCTCGTCAAGAATCACGACCGGCGCATTTTTCAGAATCGCCCTTGCCAATGTGATTCTCTGTTTTTCACCGCCGCTCAACTTGGTTTCCTTGTCTATCACTGTGTCATAGCCCTTTGGAAGCCGCATAATAAAGTCGTGACATACGGCATCCTTGGCTGCCTGCATCATTTCTTCCTCCGTGGCCTCTGGGTTTCCCATCATAATGTTATCCCGGATGCTCTTTTTGAACAGGAACGTATTCTGGGTCACAAAGGAAATCTGGGACATCAGATCGGATAGCGGAATCTGGTTCAGCGGTACGCCGCCCATACAAATCTGTCCCTCGGTTATATCCCAAAACCGGCAGATCAGGCTGGCCGCTGTACTTTTGCCGCTGCCGGAAACACCGGCGAGCGCCGTTACTTTTCCGTCAGGAACAGTAAATGAGACATCTTTTAATACCGGCTGTTCTTCCCCATAGGAAAATGTAACGTGTTCAAACGCAATCGTGTGGTCGGCAAGTTCTGCCTTTGAGGTCGTATCCGCCATTTCATCCAGCTTCAGAATTTCGTCTATCTTTTTTGCAACAGAGGCGTTCATGCCGATATAATCAAAGTTATTAGAAACAGTTTCCAACGGAATCAGCATGGCAAGCCCCATAAACAGATACATAATATAGCTGGCCGCTGTCACGCTGCCGGAGAGGTACATCAAACCGGCAAGCGGAAACAGGAACACAAGGTTGCTGTTTAAGTCGGTATGATTGAAAGCAACATATTTCAAGCAGCTTTGGAACCACTCTGTTACAACGGTGCTGTAAGTGCGGATGCTTTCTGACAGGCGGCCATAAGTGGATTCGTCGGCAGCAAATATCTTCAGTTCTTTCATACCGTTGACATATTCCACCGTCTTAACGCTGACATCGGCAAACGCCTGATTAAATTCGTCCATTTTTTTCATCTGAACGATAATCATAAGAATACCGACAAGAATAAACAGAACGACCGGAATCAGCATGATACCGGCTACCCTGATGTCCAATATCACCAGCAGGATTTCCATACACAGCGGTACAGCGAGGCCGGAAATAATCTCTGGAATGTTATGGGCGTAAAATGTCTCCAACTGTTCCATATTGTCCATAATGATCGTTTTGACCTGCCCGGATGCCGTTGTTTTCACATAGCCCATTGGTAAGCGGGCAATTTTACGGAACAGCTTTTTACGGGTTTCCCCCAATGTCTGGTAGGCTACCTTGTGAGAGATTTTTGTGCCGGTTCCAAACAGCAGATGTTTCAAAATGATTGCTGCGGCAATCAGGCACACATATTGAAAAAGGTTCTCTGTCCGTTCATCCAGGAAACAGGTCACAATACCCCAAACGCCTAAATAGGGCAGGATGCCGCACAAAACAGACAGGACGCAACAGATCACCGCACCAATCAGGCGGCGCTTATTTCTCTTATCAATTAGTCCAAACAGGGCTTTTACATCACTCATTACAATTCATCTCCTCCTTGCGGAATAGTGAAATTCCAAAATCTGTCCGATACTCCATTTTGCCAACCAGGTATAGCAATAGTTCCATGACTTTAATACGCATAAGGTAATTGCGGTACTGTTCCGGCAGCAAGAGCAGTTCGGTAAAAATATGCTCCACACTTTTTGTTGCGGGTGCTATAAAGCATCCGCCCGCTGTAAAAAGTCCTTGAAAATCCATGTCCTCGTCAAACGCGATTGTCCCCAGCATGATATTCAGGCTGTTTATGATCTGCGGCAGATAAGCCACCACTGAAACACCAACAAAAGGTTCTTCTCCAAAATCACAGCTTTTCAGGTGGCTTGCACCATTGAAAACAGAAATATAATGGTCGCTCATAATCATCTCCGGCTGGTCGCTGAACAGCATATTCACTCGCCCATGAAAGCAATAGGTGACTTCAATAAAACGATCTATACATTGGATATTTTTTTGAATTGGAGTTGTGATATGAACATTGCTATAAACAATTTCAGCACCAGGCATCACTTCAAAGCTCTGCATGGTGCCTTTCCCAAATTTGGGAGAAATTGTATATATCTTTGAATCCTTTTCAACGGAACAGTTACCAATCAGCTCATGGAAGAACAGGAGGTCATTTTCCATTCTCCTCAAGGTTCTGCCTCCTTTCTGACCGCAAGAAAAAATCATGTAGTCGATGCAGATTGTCGGGGGAAAGTGGGTAATCTTCCTGCTGTTTTCCGTTATCTAAATGAATCACTCTTGTACAGGCTGCCGCTAAAAATTCGTAATCATGGGTTACAACAAAAATTACCTTTCCCATTTTGGAAAGCGTTTGAAATAACCCCGCAACCTGAATCATGCTGTCATAATCAAGTCCGCTAGTTGGTTCATCAAAAATTAAAACATCCTTACGGCATACCATACTGACCGCCACGGCTGCACGCTGCTTCTGCCCCCCGGAAAGTGTATTGGGATGATGAGTACGGTACTCATAAATACCCAGCCGTTCCATTGCCTGTTTTGCTGCATCCAGATCAGGATGCTTAATTCCAAATACACATTCCTTTTCCAATGTATCGGCAAATAACTGATAGCTTACGTCCTGCATCACCATATAGGAGCGTTTTAACCGGCTCTTTGCGTTCAGTTCTTTACCATCCCAAAGAATTTGTCCCGTACAGTTTGTGTGCAGGCCGCATAGTGTTCTGGAAAATGTAGATTTCCCGGCTCCGTTATGGCCGATAATTCCTATGATTTCTCCCGGTGCCGCACTCAAATTCAAATCGTCCAGAACCAGTTTTTTCTTATAGAACAAGGATAAGTTCCTGACTTCCAAAATCGGCTTTTGAGAATTTTCAGCAAAGGCCCTTGGCTGTACCTTTGACAAATCTAAAGCGCGAAGTCCCATACTATGCCGCTGTTCTTCAGGAATAGAAAGAAACTGGCTTGGAGAAAACACAGCAGATATAGCCCCGTTTTCCATATACGCAATGCGGTCAACTAATTCCCTCAGATAATAAATCCTATGTTCTGCAATTAGAATGGTCTTGCCTTGTTTCTTTAGGAGTTCAAGTGTACGCCGCAAATCCTCAATAGCATCCATATCCAGATTGGACGATGGTTCATCTAACAAGTAAATACTCGGAGACATAGCATAGATGGACGCAAACGCCACCTTTTGTTTTTCACCGCCAGACAATTCAAATATGCTTCTCCCCGTCAGATGTGCTATATCTAAATCCGCAACTGTCTTTGAAATGCGTTCTTTCATTTTTTCCCTTGGATAAGTCAGATTTTCCATTCCAAAGGAGATTTCACTGTCTGTATCTACATTAAAAAATTGAGAGCGTGGATTTTGGAATACAGACCCCACATACTCGGACACTTCATATATGGGATAATCCTGTATATTTTTACCGTCAACATAGGTTGTTCCGGTGACTTCTCCCGGATAAAAGTATGGAATCAGGCCATTCACAAGACGGGTCAATGTGGTTTTCCCACAGCCGCTTCGCCCACACAACAGCACACACTCGCCTTTGTTGATTGTCAAATCAACATCGCGCAGTCCGCCATTTTGTAATGATTCCTGATAGGTAAAAGAAACCTTGTCAAAACGGATCATTAGCCTGCACCCCCTTTCAATTTCAGCCAGATTGACACTGACATAAACAAAGTGAACAGGATAAAGCATACGGCATCCGCAACACTAAAGTGGATTTCCTGCAAGCAGGTTCGGGGCTTCGGATTTTCCAGCCCCCTTGTAACAGCCGCCGCCGACAATTCATCCGCCACTTTCAGTGCTGACATCATCATCGGAACATAGATACATTCCACTGTTCGGGCCGGATGGGTCAGCAGACTTTTGACGGTTGGAGCTACATCGCGCATCCGCATGGCGTCGCTGATATAGCCCCAATCCTCATGCACCATAGGAAAATAGCGGAGCATGACCGTCAGAGGAATAACCATTGCTTTTGGCATATGAATACGGTTCATGGCCGCCATAAATTCATTTACCCTTGTCGTGCTGACTAAAATACCTCCGAGCATGGCACAAGGAAAGATTTTACGGATAAATACGGTAAATGTTACAATCGCAATCTGCAAAGTCCCTGTCAAATAATTTGTTCCAATGATATGCAGAACAACCATTCCCGCATAGACAGCAGCCATTCTTACCGTAAACCGCTTTGCTCCTACAAGGATGCCGAGAATCACAACGCATACAACCAGCGCAATCTCATAGAGTAAAGAGGGCGCAAGGAACAACGCAACATTTCCGACGATCAACAGATATAGTTTTGTGCGAGGGTCTAAATGTAATGTGGCAAGTGTGTCTTTTGTTTGCAGTTGCATCTCCATTACACTACTCCGGCCTTTTCAAAATGCTTTTTCAATAGTTTCTGGCCTACAAGACCGCTGATAGCAGCACAGATCAACACGCCGATAATCATTGCCGGGAGCATCCAGTTTTGCGCGGTTGAAACCATTGTGTCCATATAGGTCTGTTCTGTTCCCTTTTCTACCAAATATTGCACATAGGCGTCGCGGTCAAACCAAAGCATACCGTAGGAGAAAACTGGGCTGAGAACAAAAATCATGTAGGACAACAGGTTACGCCCTTTGTTTCTAAAGTTCCCGGAACCGGCCAGCAGATCGGCCACAACGCCGAGAATACAATATGCCAAACACATAGACCAGTACATACCGAGTACGAACAGTACACCTCCTACCAAAATACCGGTGACAATGATTGGGCCATGCTTCGGCACCTTCGCCAGTATCAGCATATAAACCGGGCCGCACAGCAGCGCAATAGACAGCGGGCAAAGGAAAGTCAGTACAGGGAAGAACCCAAAGATAGCCTCGCCAATCATGGCGCATACCATGTACAAAGCAGCAAGGATGCCGGTGGTAATCAAATCACGCACAGACAGCCCTTTTTTCATTTGTTGTGAATTAGACATTTTCAACGTCCTCCTATTTATTATTTGCTGGCAGAAGCCTCATTGACCTACGCACAAAATCGTGATAGAATTGCTGTGATTAGAGTCAGCTAACCAGCCAGTAATGTCATTCTACTCAGTGATTTTTTGGGTGTCAAATCCGGCAAAAAAGGTCAAAACAGGAGTTAAAAGTGGAAAAACAACCGGATATATCAGTGCTTTTTGTGGTTTTGCTGACAGCCTTTGCGACATTTTGGAGCATAAAAAAAGATACTGCGGATTATTCCGACTACATAAGAAACGGGGGTGAGCAGGATGCAGACCGATTCTACACAGGCCGCGCACGAATTAGGGGATGCTTCTTTTTATCTGCATGATTATCATTTTCGACAGGATAATCATAATGGAATCTGCACCTTGCAGCCGCAAAACAGACAAGGCTATGGAAATATCTATCAGGTTCAACCGACAGATGGATTATTCCTGTCAACCGGAAGCTGGATACCATACGCCTCAATGGAACGCAAATATGAGATCAATCAAAAGCTGGTGAAAATTTATTATTTGGAATCCGGCGGTGTTACCCTGATCCAGAATGGGCGGAAAGCCCAACCTATCACAGAGGGAATCCACCTTTATCTAAATAAGCCGTCACAGGGGCGAGTATTATATCAACCCAATATACCAATCAGCTATGCGTCAGTTTTGCTGTTTGAAGATTACATAGAGAAAAATCTGCAAGACCGTTTTACCCCGGACGATTTTGACTATGCAGAGGTTTATGATTGGAAAGCTTTTGATTATAATACCCCGGAAATTGGAACCCTGTTTTTGCAGATACGGGATAAACTGATTGCTGGCGAAACCTCCCGTCTTTACTACGAAAGCAAAGTAGGTGAACTGCTTTCTATTGTGGCAGGCAACTTTCATAAACAGCGACAGGAGATAGCATCTAAACACCAGTCTCTTTCCAAACAAGAGAAAAAGGCGCTGGAATCTGTACGTCTGGCTATTGAACAGAATATTTTAAACCCACCAGAACTCTCGCAGCTTTGCAAAATAGCAGCAATGGGGCAGACCAAACTTCGAGAATCATTCAAAGCCATGTATGGTGTTCCTATTGGGGCTTATATCCGACAGGCAAAAATGCGGTATGCGCTTTTATTGATGTCAAAACCGAATTTGACAATCGGCAATATTGCAGAGCATTTGGGCTATGCCAATGCAAGTAAATTTGCGGCCACTTTCCGTAAAGTTTATGGAAAATCCCCAGAAGAATATAGGAATCAAAAAAGATGAAGTCAGTCTATTTACACTAACTTCGTCTTTTTGATTATATTGTAATTTATTGTTAGGGAATCAGTCGTTAATCAATTCTGCTAATATGATTTCTTCTGCCTGCGCTTTCAGCGTGTTCATCAGCCCCATCCAGCGCATAGGGTCACAGGCTTTCAGTTCCTCCGTGACACCCGCAACTTCCATCATGTGAGGCAACATGGTTTCCACACGCCCCTGTGCTGTCCGCTCAATCTCTAACAGGTGTGGATACAGCTTCTCGCTCATCAGCAGATGGTTGTAGAGAATGGGGCGATGTTCCTTTAGGTAGGATTTTCGCATTCTGCCGTACTTGCCGATAGAAGTTTCCGGCTGTTCAGAAAGTTTTAGGTTGGGTATATCATAATCTCCACAACGAATGTAAGTCAACTTACTCATATTCATTCTCCTTTGCTTCGTGATGATTAGACTGCTGCGCTGGCTGCTATGCTGCCTTTGCGTGGTTCTTCTTTCGGCAGCTGTCCGACAGTAGAAAAAACGCCTTTTTTCATATCCTCAGCCCGGATCAGGGCTTTCTTAGCGTCCATTTCCGCTTTTTTCTTCGCCTTGATTTTGTCCTCATACTGTTTCTGTGCGCCGCTGGCTTTCCGCTTCAAATAATTCTGATGAAGCCTGTCCTTGCGTTCTTCTTTTTTCTGCAGTTCTTCCTGTTCCTCCGGGGTTAAAGGAACCGGCTGTAAGGATGGTGGGATATAGCGTCCTAAAAAATTGAAGTAGATTTCAATTTCCTGCGTGGTGTCCTGGCTGCCTTTTCGGGCGCGTTCGTGGACAAGGATTTTCTCTACAAACTCGTTGAGCATGGTGTTTGTCAGCGTGTCAAAATTCTCATACTTATCAATCAGGGCTATAAATTTCTCTGCGGATTTCTGGCTCTGCTCATAGCCGGTAACAGCCTTTTCCAGCTCCGCAATTTCAATCTCAAGTGCGTCCTGCTCTTTGGCATACTGTGCATCAAGCGCCCTATATCGCGCATCCGACAGCTTGCCGAGGGCATTGTCCTCATAGATTTTGCAAATCAGTTTTTCCAGTTCTCCGGCTCTCTTTTGAGCAGCGGCCAGACGCCTGCGCTTTTTCGCTATATCGGCACTCTGTTGGGCAACCTGCGTCTCCTGAACGGTGTGAATAAATTCCGTCCGGTCATTTTTGGAATATTCAGCGATGGCCCGGAGCGTGTCGGAAACCAATGTCAGAACAGCACTCTCATTGATACGGTGTTGTGTATGGCATAGTGTCCCACACGGAACTTTGGTATAATTGGAACAGGTATATTGAGAAACCCGCTTGCCATTGTTGGTGCGGTGGACATACATCTTGCCGCCGCAATCGGCACAATAGAGCAAGCCTGTGAGGGGAGCCGCTTCGCCCCAGCCGTTTGGATAACGCCGTACATTGCTGCGGATTTTCTGCGCCAAATCAAAGGTCTGCTGGTCGATAATGGCTTCATGGGTATTCTCAAAGATCGTCCATTCGTCCTCAGAAACATAGTGGCTTTTCTTGTCCTTAAAGTGCTTGCGGGTCTTGAAATTGATGGTATGCCCTAAATACTCTCGTTTTTTCAAAATGTTCACGATGGTAGATGATCCCCATCCATAGGGGTCTTTGACCGGCTTTGAACGGTTCACACCTTCGTTGAAGCGGGCAAGGTGTACGACAGGAATTTCAATCCGGTCTGCGGATAATTTGCAGGCGATCTGATAAGGCCCATATCCCTCCAGCGTGAGGGAGAAGATACGGCGTACCACTTCGGCGGCTTCCTCATCTACCAGCCAATGCTCCCGTTTTTCGTCCCATAAGTAGCCGTAAATCACAGTGCCGGTCAGGTGCTTGCCACTCATGCCTTTTGACTTAAACACAGAGCGGATTTTCCGGCTGGTATCACGGGCGTAAAATTCATTCATAATGTTGCGGAACGGGGTAAAATCGTCATCACCTTTCAGACTGTCCACACCGTCATTGATCGCAATCAGCCGAACTCCGCGCTGCCGCAAAACCTCCATAACTTGACCGACCTTCAGATAGTCGCGTCCTAACCGGCTCATGTCCTTGATGACGATTGCCTCTACACGCCCTGCCTCCACTTCCTCCATCATCGCCAAAAATCCGGGGCGGTCAAAACGAGTGCCTGAGATACCATCATCGGTAAAGTGCGTAGGGTTGGGCAGCCCATTCCGGCGGGCAAAATCCTCTAACATCTGCTTTTGGTTGGATATGGAATTGCTCTCGCCCTGTAACTCATCGTCCCGGCTCAGGCGCTCGTACAGTGGGGTAATTTTTTCATTTCTCATGGCTGTACCTCCTGAAACAAAAATGCTCTAAGTGATTGCTTCACTAACCATGACAAAATCATGATTAAGAAGTCACTTAGAGCATATATCACCCGCCGCTAATTTATATTTTCGGTACTGCTTCACCGCGAAATGGTCGGGGTCGCATTCCTCCAAGTCGGCAAACAGCAAATCGACGGGGCTTTGATATTCCTCGTCGTCCTCGCGGGCTTCGCTGGCGTTGATAAGTTCCAACAGGGTAATAAAGTTCTTTTCCGCTGCGAGGGCTTCGTACCAGATGTAGCCCACCAACGCGCAATACAAAAGCCGTTCTGCCTTTACCCAAAAATCCTCCGCGCTTTTTTCGCCCTCACCTTTGGTATTCGCTATCAACGTATTTACCAGCTTCAAAATATCTTTCTCGCTGCGGATATACACAAAGGGGTTGTAGTGCATGGATTTTTTGAAGTTAATCGTATTCAATACCTTAATGCGGTAGCCTGCCCGTTGCAGCAGCTTCCCGCACTCAATCAAAACCGTACCTTTCGGGTCTGTCAAGACGTAAGAGGAATGAAGCTGCATTAAATTAGGCTTGACGAAAAACCTTGTTTTTCCGCTGCCGCTGCCGCCGATCACGACGACGTTTTTATTCCTCGCGTACTTCGGCTGCTTCGGGCGGCTGTTCATGGTAAGCCGTTCCGTCTGCGTCAAAATGATGTTGTTTTGAAAATCCGGGTCTATGTAGGGCTTTATATCTTCGGCGTTTCCCCATCGGGCAGAGCCGTACTCCGCGCCCTTGCGGTATTTCTTTGCGTTTTTCCCTTTGACGTAGACAATCAAGCGGATAATTACCGCGCCTACAATGCCGACAAGCAAATCCAGCGGGTAAACGCTCGGCAAGGCGTTTTCAAAGGCTGCGGAAAATCCCTGTGTGATATTCAGTATCTTTGCGGAAATATCCGCGCCGGGGGCAAGCCGCACCGCCTGTCCGACTTTATCAAAGAGATAGACAAAGAACACATAAGGGATATTCGGGATTATCAGCTTTTTGTAGTTTAACTGCTTCATATCTCGCGCCCCCTGTCCATTTTCTTTACCTTGTCGCGGGCGGCGTTAAGCTGTTTCGCCTTGTCCTTTGCAGCGGCAAGGGCTTTGCGGATAGAGGGCTTTTTCTCCCTGTTCAGCTTCTTTGCGGAAAACTCTTGAAACGCTGCGGTCATAACGTCCGCGTCCCGGCCTTTGAAAAAAACAAGGTAACGGGTCTGTTCACCCTTAACCTTTTTCAGCGAAAAATCTATGTTGTATTTCTTCGCCGTACTCTCAAAGGCTTTAATATTGCTGTCGGTGATCTCGATGTTGGAAACGCCCGCGTTCTGCTTCATAAGCTGGCGCATGGTCTGTTTCCCATGCGCGGGCTTGCTTTTCTGCTCCAAAAACTTTCGGATTGCTTTCTGCAACGCCTGTTCGGTAAGCCGCGCCGCGCCTTTTCCCACCTTGACGTATAGGGCAATCGTTTTTTGGGTTACTTCCTCCTGCAAGGTATCAACTCCTTTCCCGGTAAAGTGCGGCTATGCTCATTCGCCGCCGTAAAAATCGTGATTGACAAGGGCGGTATAGTAGCTGTCAATGGTACTCGGCGCGTTGAACAGCACCGCTTTTAGGTACTGCTTGATGTTGCGCACCTTGGTTGTGTTTTCCTTCATGCAATCCAAAATAAACTCAATATGGCTGCTGTTCAGTTTCATAAACTTGGATTTCACCAGTTCGGCGGGGTAGTCGTCCCCGGCGATACGGATTGTCTTTCGGGCTGTGCAGACGGTTTCCAGCATGAGGTCAACAATCTCATTTAGGCGGTCTGCGTCGATTTTGTAGTTTTGAATGAGATGGTCGTATTCGATATTGTCCTTGATAATTTCCCTGTAAATCTCTACTGCGCTATTGCTTTTCGCTTCCGTTCTTTTCCTTTCCGGCGGCGTAGCCGCTTCGTCCTGCTCAAAGGGCAAGGGGTTTGGGGAATGGAATGGAAAGGAATGGGTACTTGATAAATCAGTAATTGATTTTTCTTTACTTGATATATCTTTATTTAATTGCGTTGGATTTTCCAACGTAGGTTTTTCCTGCGTAGGTTTTTCCAACGTTGGATTATCCAATGTTGGATTTTCCAATGTAGGTAAATCCAATATAGGCGGCTGTTCGCCGCTGGTAGCTGCTTCCGGCTCTCGCGGCTGCGGCTGCTCGTATATGACGTAATCCGCGCCCCGCAAGCGTCCCTTTTCGTCGCGTTCCCGGCTGCGCACGATATATCCGGCTTTTTCGAGTTCCTTTACCGCTTCGCGGATTGCGTCGATCTTCTCCCGGTTGATATGGGATAATCCCGCAAGGGTATAATCCCAATCCTCCGGCAAAGACAGCATTTGCGACAACAAGCCCTTTGCCTTTAAGGACAATTCCTTGTTGCGCAAGTGGTGGTTGCTCATAACGGTATATCCCGTATTTCGCTCCACTCTGAAAACTGCCATATTTCCTCACTTCCTCTCTTGGTCTGCGTGGACAATTAGAAAGCCGTTTTCGGCGGTTTTGGTATTGCAATATGCCCTTTGCCGTTTTCGCGTCTGCAAAGCCGCATGGCACAAGGGCTTTTGCCCGTCTATTTGTCCATGCTGGCGGGCGTTTTCCGCGTCCTTTTGCCGGGGCAGTAAGGACACTCTTTGAAAACGCAAAACTCATACTTCCACCCGGGGCGGTAAAAACGGCAAGTGCCGCAATCTTCATCACCTCCGGCACAGCCGGATTGATAGCGGTCAAATCCCGGCTTTTGCTGCATGAGCAGTTCAAACGCCCGCTGCTTGCCCTTTGTGAAATACATTCCGGCTGCACCTCCTTTCCTGCGGGCATAAAAAACGCCACAACTTCTTTGAAGCTGCGGCGGCATATCCTACTAAAAACGCCATATCAAGGCTTGTCCAACCTTGCTACGGCGTTTTAGGTGTAATCATAGGGGCTGTTTAATTGTCTTTAAGATAGTGGAAAGCCGCATGGTTACGGCATTTTCCGTGTTGTGCATATATTGACGGAGCAGTTGCACCGGTTGCTCCCGTCGCTCCTTTGGCTCCGGTTGCTCCCTTAATATTGCCGGCATACACCCACTTGGCTGCGCTAGCAGATCCAGCTACCGTACATCTATATACATAACCGGTTGATGTATTCAGGTAGTAGTCACCGATTAGCGCCGATGTCACGCCCGATCCCGAAAAGATCGTTGCCGTAGTTGATGTACCAGTGATCCCGGTCCCAGAATACCACTGACTCCCGCGCTGGCCAGTATCTCCTTTAGCGCCAGTTGGCCCGGTAGCTCCGCTTTGCCCAGATGGGCCAGTGGGACCTTGTGGACCGGTAGCCCCAGTATCTCCTTTAGCTCCTTGCGGTCCAGTATCCCCCGTTGGGCCGGTTTGGCCTTGCGCCCCGGTTGGCCCTTTAATGCTGCCGCCATATACCCATTTTGCCACACTGGCCGCGCCAGATACCGTGCATCTATATACATAACCGGTTGATGTATTTAAGTAGTAGTCCCCAACTAAAGCCGACGTCACTCCTGATCCCGAAAAAACCGTTGCTGTTGAAGACGTGCCCGTGATCCCGGTCCCAGAATACCACTGACTCCCGCGCTGGCCTGTGTCTCCTTTCGGGCCGGTCGATCCAGTAGCTCCGTTCTGGCCGGCGGGGCCAGTTGCACCAGCGGGTCCGGTAGCCCCGGTATCCCCCTTTAGCCCCTGTGGTCCGGTGGCACCGGTCGCTCCTTTCGGGCCTTGTGCGCCCGTATCTCCTTTGTCGCCCTTCGGGCCTTGAGGCCCCAGAAAATTGCCTACATATGCTCTCGGCATATCATCATCCTCCTATTTGCATGTATATGTCGCCATTAGTCTCCGTCTCAAACACCGGAGCAGTATCGCCGGAATAATAACACCACAGATCACCGTTCCCGCTCTCGTCTCCCGCAAAAACGAAAGCTCCGGTCGTCTCCGTCACAACACCACTTGCTCCCATAGGGCCTTGCAGTCCAATATCTCCCTTGTCACCCTTTGGGCCTTGTGGCCCCTGTGGACCAGTATCTCCTTTTGGACCTATTGGCCCCTGTGCGCCTGTCACTCCCTGCAGTCCTGTAGCACCTGTATCCCCTTTTTGGCCCTGCGCTCCGGTTGCTCCGGTTGCACCGCGCGGCCCTTCTGGTCCTTGAGGTCCCATCGGACCATCTACACCATCCGCCCCATCTTTTCCAGCAGGTCCCTGCGGGCCAGTTGCTCCTTTTGGTCCAGTTGGGCCTTGGGACCCGTTTTCACCTTTTAGCCCGGTGGGGCCAGTATCGCCTTTCGGGCCTTGTGGGCCAATGGCCCCGGTGGCACCCCGCGGACCTTCCGGGCCTTGAGGCCCCATCGGTCCGGCGGCTCCATCCACTCCGTTTTCACCAGCTGGTCCTTGCGGACCAGTAGCTCCCTTTGGACCAGTTGGACCTTGGGATCCGTTTTCGCCTTTTGGCCCTATCGCCCCAGTATCCCCTTTCGGTCCCTGCGCTCCGGTTGCTCCGGTTGCGCCCCGCTGTCCTTCCGGACCTTGAGGCCCCATTGGTCCGGCTGTACCATCTACGCCGTTTATTCCAGACGGGCCTTGCGCTCCAGTTTTCCCGGTTGCACCTGCCGGCCCCTGCGGACCATTAAACTCGCCAGCCGCCCATCGGGCTTCCAGATCATCCGCCACCGATAACGCATGTGTGGCCGCGGAATTGGCCGCCGACGCACCACTTCTCGCCGCTTCCGCCTGTGCATTCGCATTACTGGCTGCAGTATTGGCTATCACAATTACCGCATTTATACCTTCTGTGAGCTGTCGGACTATATCATCCGTTATTGTCCCGAATTGCTCCAGCATATCCTCGTACGTAGCCATACGTTTCGTTTTTCCGGCAGAAAAGCATATATACACTGATTTACCATCCTGGCAATGCGGATCCTGCGCCAATACCACTGCCCACTCACCCGGCTTAAGCTTGTTTGGGTCAAAGTCTGTATAATTTCCACGTCTTACACATATAGCCATTTACATCACCTCCTATGCTATGACCAGATAAGATATTGTTACTGATGCCGGATCAGTCAGCTGATTAAGGAGCGACCCATCAGGCCCGGTCCGCTGCTCCAAACTAAATGAATTACAACGACACATTATTTTAAATGTCCCGTTCTCCTGATTTGTGGAAGTATCAAGGGCTAAACTGCTTAAGACATCGTTATATTCTTCACGCGGAACCATCCCCGCAAACTGTACAGTGACCTTAAAATTCTTCCCTTTAAAGGCACCAGGGAGCTGTATGTCGCTGCTCCACTTGCCGTTGAACGTACCGCTAAAAGTATAAGTCCCGCTGTGCATCAGATAGTGATAGTCCGTGTCTCCAGACGAGTCGTGATGCTGCATTCCGACGGGTCCCATCATTGTATATGATCCATCAGTATGCATAGATTTTACACCTGACGCGTCAATAACTGTGCCCTCCCTCCCGGTACTATTGTATACCTTCATCACACCATTTCCATTGTTCGCCCCACCAAGAGATAGTGTTCCGCCACGCGCCCAATCAAAATTAATACCCACTGCGGACAGAACATTAACCACCGCATTACCACTGCTATCTATACCGGCACTCCAGGTTTTTCCACCATCGGTACTTACTGCAAACGCATCAGCAGTCATTTTCCAGATTGTCTTTGATTCGGACAGTACCGGTTTATTGTGCATGTAGTAAACTGTGCTGCCATCCTCCATAATCTCTTCTGACTTATATACCCCAAAGCTTTGTGTCATGAGGCTGGTAAGCTGCTGGACAGCCAGGTCATAATTGCTGATCTGTTTTTGTGCTTCCTGCCGAGCCTTGATCAGTGTCTTTGTTTCTGCCGTGGACCGGGAGCTTCGTTTTGCGCTGGGTGTCTCCGCATCACAAGTGATCGTCTGCTGGCTGCCGATGGTATATGCGACATTGGTCAACACTGTCTTGTAGCTGTTTCCCTTCCGATCTGACACATATCCAACGTCACCTGCCTCGATTGTTGGATCTGACAGGCATGATACAGTGAGCGGCCTAAATTGATTGCCCCCTATCTTGGCATACAGATATTGCGCTACTGCCTGGCTCTGACCCGCCTGTATGAGAGGATTATCCTTGATGGACAGTATGTACCCCTCTTCTCCAACCAGATACGCAGCTCCTTCCTCGGTATCCTCCGTCACCTTTATTCCTGTTATGATCACATCGTCAGTACCTATGCTCTGCGAAAAAAGCTTATAAATATGATGATACCGTGCCAAGGCATCAAAAGTACCACCATCATAATTGTCCCCGGTGACGTACACATTTGGGTCCAGGTTGTCAAATTCCCCGCCGGCAGCATTGTCGCCGGTTTGATACTGGGCCGAAGTGTAGTTGTCAAAACGCCCTCCGTCCAGGTGATCCTCTCCCTCAAAAGCATCAAAATCATACCATCGCAGTTCGAGGGCGCCGTCCACGTTTATCCGGGCAAAGCATCCAGCTATCTGGGCAGCATATGAGATCATCTCCCTGTATGTCATAGACTCATCGTCAGGCCGGACCGGTACTGTATAGCTATCGTTGTCGAACCGGCTGCTTGCCAATGACACCGCGCACCGGCTGCAGGCATCCCGGACTATCTCGCCCAGGGTGGCTGGATAGGACAGAGTGCTATCGCTGTATAGGCGGTCAAACTTATGCATGTTGTCCAATGCAGTTACGGCAATAGTAGACCCCTTCGATACCGGATCGTCAATGGTGTACGTGCCCTTGCGGATCCACTCCTTTGTGGTCTCGGATATGATTACACCAACATACACCTGCAGTACCGCCCCATCAAAATCATATTGATCAAATTTACTATCATAATTATTTAGGCTACAGGAAAGCTTGTTGATAATAGCGCTTCCGATATCAAAGCTATCGCTTCCTGATGTAGCATCATCGAATCTTATTGTTCCGGCCAAAAAGTCGCTCCCAGATAAATTGACTGACTCACCCGATTTAAAGGTAATCGTTCCTTTGATTAATACCTTTGTATTGTTCCTAATTTTCTCTTTAAACGCATTGCTTACATTTATCATCTGATCACCTCTCTATGATGTCGAAAGCAACGGAAGAATATCGCTTCTTGTTTACCGTCCACATTTTAAATGGCGCCGTTCTATCTCCGCAATAAAACTCCCGTGTCTCACTCCCACCAGTAAGCACATCAGGATATATAACCATAAAATATTCTGGATTAAAAGCCTGTAAAATAAGTGCTGCCTTCTGTGGATCCGGGTTATTCCATGATAATGAAAGCTTTCTCTTCTGCGATGTTCTATTTTTGTACATCGTGTCATTGTCATCTTGCACACGCCCAGCATCATCTGCAGATACATCCTGCAGACCCCACGTCATACCGGAAGGGTCCGGCAGTTCTATTCCATCAACGACCAACATCGCCATAATTATTCCTCCCATAAAAATGGATGCCCGTTTCCAGGCATCCCTCACAATCATACAGTCGAAGCAACAATGTTAAATCTCCGATCCGCCTTTTTTTGCCCCTTCCGGGCCATCTTGTATATTACTTCCGAATCCACCATAAATGTAAATTCTACTGTTACGCCTCCGCCTTCGGATCCTTGATTGTTTGCAATAGCCGCTGAAACAGCCTCATACACCGCTGGCCCTACACTATCTGCAATGGCCTGTGTTATCTGTGCATTATTCGCTACAGCATTTCGATTCCCGATACGTCCAACCATTTCGGGGCCGCTTTCCCTGGCGACAAACATTTCACCGGCATCAGGGAACCCACCTTTTGCATACCAATCAATATCGAAACTTGGAGTAGAAAAACTCAATTTCCCAATTTTATGCTCATTCCAGGTTGCAGAAATATGCGGAAGTGGAATATGCACCGAGGAAAAGCCCTTAGCAAAGGAATCAATGGCATTTTTTCCTATATCCCAAAGGTTTCCGATTCCATTTTTTATTGTACTTGGGATAGACTCAGCAACCTTTTTAATAAGGTCTTTATTGTTTTCCATCCCACTTTTAAAACCTTCAATTGCCCCCTTACCTTTTTCCACAAGCCATTTTTTTGCATCGCCCAAAGTAGTTTTGATGTTTCCTGGGAGATCTTTAAACCAGGTTACAATCTCTTTATTAGTATCAGAAATACCTTTTAAAAGACCCTGGATAATATAGATCCCCTGGGTCTCCATGACTGTTGATGGACTGTTTATCCCGAAAGCCTTTTTAAATGCGCCTATTATGGGATCAAAAACGTTTACTTTTAGCCATTGGTCAAATGATGCCAAAGCGTCATTAATTCCCTTGAAGATCCCTTTAACCCAGTTGCCACCGCATTCCTCTATCCGCTCTCCGAAGTAGTCTCCGACGGAGGAAAATGCATCCATGATAAGCTCTCCCAGGAATGCTGCCAATCCTCCCAATGCTGCGCCGAGAAGTTCAAAAACTTTCTTGACTACTCCGCTCCAATCGATTCCGGAAACAAATTCTTCAACGCTGTCTGCCACCAAGCCCCAATCTATATTTTCTAATGCTTCGATTCCAACATCTAAGAGTCCCTTTACACCAGTTGATAACGTCTCTCCGGCCTTAGACCAATCCACCGTGGAGAGTGTTCCGTTTATGCTATCCGCAATAGACCGACCCAATTTTTTCCAGTCAAATTCTGTCACAAGTGTATGGGCTGCATCGATTATCGTATTGATTCCCTGTCCTAATGTTTGTCCGACTAAGCTCCAGTCTGTTTCATTTAGAAATCCATTGAGAGATCCCACTATCCCAGATACCAGGTTCTTTACCGTTTCACGAATCAGACTCCAGTCTATGCCTTTCATGGCGCCGTTCAATCCACGTCCAAGACTCTGCCCAAAAGATGTCCACTCAAAATTTTCCGCAAATGTATTTACGAACCCAAAGGCTGTATTTAGTCCCTGGGAAAGTGTATTTCCCAAAAGCTGCCAGTCTACTGCCACCATGAATCCGTTTAAGAACGTTGCTGTACTCTTAGCAATTTTATCAAGAGTAGATCGAATTTTATCCCAGGGTATTGATGCAAGAGCAGCATTCAGCTTCTCCCCAACCATCCTGCCTATATCCGTAAAATCCGCGTTCTTCCAAGCCTCTTTGATCATGTCCGCTATGCTTTTGACGCGACTGTTTATTTCTACGTCTTCAAACATATCGGACGGCGACAACTCTCCGCCCGCAGAATCATTATCATCCTTGCCATTCATTTTATTGATCTGATCAAACCCGAGAAGCGTACGCTGCAGCTTCTTATTAGCTTCATCGGCTTTTTTGGCACTTTTTGTATTCGAATCCAGGCTGGCGGCAAAATCCTGATTGACTTTCTTTGCTTTAGTAAATGATTTTTGACCGGTTAAAGAAGCAAAAAGCATACCGATTGCAGATACCGCCTGGGAGATCTTCTGTATCAAAGCATTCAGCAAAGGGGCCACCGCATTCAGGATCGGTGCAAAGGCCGTCGCCAGGCTGTTCTTAAGCTGCGTGAGACTGGACATAAGCATTGATAGGCTCTTGTTGGTCTCGCCACTATACTGGGCGAGATTTTGCATTCCTTCTTTTGCCCCGTTCAGCGCCCCGCGAATAAGGAAGCTGGCAAACATAAATTTCGCGCTTATTGCCAAAGTGCGGAACATTCCAGATAATCCACGACCAGATCCATGCATATCATTCATGGATTTTTTAGCCCGGTTAAGGTGCGGGATACCGGTTTTAAACTTTTGAATGAGTGCTGCAAATGCTCCCCCAGCCTTTTTTATTACACCTGTGACCTTGCCGAATACTGAACTCATTCCGCTGAAAGCTTTAGAAATAGAAGAGCCGACACCCTTGAATCCAGAAAACTGCAGGTCTTTTCCCGTGCCTTCTATGCGATACATCTTCGCTTTATAGCTCTCAACGCGCCTTTCCGCCAGAGCTATTTCACCTTGAAGCTTTTTCCATTCGTCTGAATTACGACGTACCCCAGAGGCTGCCATATCTCTCTGCTTTTCTTTCAGCCTGTCAACAGCTTTAGAAGCACGATCGATATCGTTCTGAACCTGGCGGTATTCATCCGTATATTCTTTGATTCCAGCGTTTACCTGCAGTGATTTTATCCCGCTGCTGATATTATTCCTCAACGCGTTTCCGAGTCCTTCCGGAGCAAACCCCGCCTTTTCCCGGTACGATGATACTGCCTTCCTGATCTGGTTTTGCATATTGCGGATCTTTTGCAGCATCTTATTATCTCCGAGATCTGACATAGAGCTTTTAACTTTTTTCATCTGCTCGCTGACAGATTCGGATAATTTCTGTGTCTCACTCTTAGCGTCTTTCAATGCCTTTTTATAGGGATTGGCTGTACCTTCTATTACCACCTGCAGCTTTTCTAAAGTTTCTCCCATGTTCCACCTCCTCTCTCACTCGCCGGAACGACGATGGTTGAATTCTTCCACAAAACCTTTGCGTCTTTCTTTGTACGACTCTAATTCTGCATTATGTAAAGCATTCACGTGTTCTGCTTTTTCTTTTGCAAATAATTCCGGATAGTAATCCCACGGTAGTGGCGCTTCGGCTTTATCGTCAAGCATCATTCCCATATATCTCCAAATGACTTCTGCTAATACGAACTCACCTGATACGCGCTGCTTCATCCTTCTGATTTCCATACGGCGCTGTCTGTGTATCAGATCCATTACCTCATATGGCGATAACTCCCAGAATGCGTTTGGTTCAATACCGCAGTCAAGTGCTTCATCGTACCAATCCGAGATACTGTCATAGCCGTACTTTAGATCAATTCGTCCATATCTTTCAGGCTTTCCAGCATCGCTGCCGCCTGCTTTTCCGTAAAAAAACCGGATACCGCCAAAGTAGGCATCAAAATACCGGTGAATAAAAGCATTTGGTTTCCACCGTCTTCTATCCACCGGTCATAAAGTTTTTGCACATCCGCATAGGATTTTCCGTGTTCCCACGGTGCCATAGCCGCCTGCAGGATCGTGAGCATGATTGATAAGGGCGGGATATTGTCCTCGCTGACCAAAGTAAGCATATTCGTTCTGTATTTATTTTCAAGTTTTCCGATCATTGCTGTGGTTAGTTTCAATTTATATTCTCGTTCACCAATCTTCCAATAATGAAACGGGCGCCGTTTGGTTTTTGCTTCTTCATAGGATACAACGTTCTCCTCTTTTTCCTGGATAACTTCTTCATCCAAGCCCTGTAATTTTCCCATAATTTATGTACTCCCCTCTTAATTTGTAGGTGCTGTCGGATCTGTGTATTTAAGGTCACTCTGTACCGCCATGGATAATTCAAATTCAATAACCGCATTGACCCCGCCGCCGGTTCTTTTCACGGACACCTCGGCATCGTACTCGGTGATTGTACCGTCTTTGAGAGTTTCCTGGAATGTTAAAACCTTTCCGGCTTCTTGCGCCTGCCGCATAACCCGGTATGGGCAATCTGCTTTTGTATTGTCATACTTAAATTTGTATGTCATTTCCCCTAGATCTCCGATTCCGTTCTCATACTGCTTGTTATTATCCGTAAGACAGGTATTTTCCACCTTCTCAGGCTCTACACCTAAATCTGGTAATTCCTTAAGGCCGGGGAGAACTGTAAAGTCTCCAGCGGCTCCTTTTTCTTTGTATCCTAACTTTGCTCCATTCGCTAACATATGCTATTTCTCCTCTCTTAGTTAGGCCAGTATACTTCATCTGACTCTAAGTCTATAATCGCTTCATATCGCATTACTTTATGCTTTAACCCGGACGGATCCGGTGCATCCTGGCAGAGAGTACGCACAAGTCCCAGCGCCGCCAATGCTTCATCCACTTTCAGTGCTGCATCCGATGTAGATCTGCTATGCCACACATCCACCCGGCACCTGATATAAGACTTGCACTCTCCCTTACTGGTATGCTCATATACTTTGTTATCTTCTTCGGTATACTGGACCGCCGGGAGTTCAGCCCAATCCTTCGGGTACTGATCAGTAACATTCGAAAAAATCGCCGCCAGTGCATTAAAAATTTGGTCCTTTACATTTTTCATATTTGCTTCCTGATCTCCTTCCTTAATATTTTGGATATTTCGCTTACTATTCCTTCTTCGTTATCCTTGAGAGCCGGATATAAGTACGGCTGTGCCGGCTGCCCTGCACATTGATAGAACCTCCCACTGGATGTGTCAATATAAAACCAGTGATATTGTTCTGCGGTCTCTTTGTCTATCTGACTTTCATGTATCCACCACGGGGATTGTGTATAAGCTACTGCTATATCAAGAGATATTCCTTCATGATTTTCCTGACCTCTTGGGCCGGTTCCCAGTTCCACATACACACCGTGTTCCACCGCCGGCCAACAGAATCCCCGTACAATATCGTCCCGATCCTCTACATCTGTCATGATCTTCTCGCGCAACTCTCCGTCATGTACGGGGCAGCCACTTTTAGCCGCCTCTTGCACAATCATAATTCCTGTTTTCACAGCAGGCGTCAAATCAATCTTAGATAAATGATCGAATTTCTTATCCAGATCCAGCTTTCCGTTGATCATTTTCGCTTTTCCGCCTCCAATCGCAAAAAGGAGTATGGTTTCGCGGATATGATTTTATAGTCCGGCTCCTCGCTTGCGGATACGTACAGGCATAAACCATCAGACTCCATGATATCCAATCCAGACGGATAAACATAATGTACTTGACCGTCTCGATCCGTTGTTATTACATACTTTCCATTAATCCGAACATTACGGATGTAAGAAAGGCGGTCTCCGTACATCTCTGCCTGTATTTTACCTGCCGCCGGCCACATTTCCCCGGAAAAAGAAACGGCAGCACCATACACTTCGTATGTGCCGCCCTCTTTGTCCTTTTTCGTCGATTTCACCTTATGATAATATGTTTTAAGTCTGTTACGTTTTAGCTTCATGGGTTTTCCCTCCGACTCTTGCCAACCGATATCTGTTTAGCACATCATAAATATGCCTCGGGGCTGTGTCAAAGCTGTAGGTTTCTCCCCCTTCACTCCGGGCTGTTTCCCCCTCTGTTCCCGTTCTATTCAATGCGATCACAGCCAAGTCTCGAACAGTTTTTTCTAGTTGAACAATCATGTGCGTCCGGTTGGTATAAGACAGGACAAAATCCTCCGCTTCCTGCAGTACGGTCATAAGGTCCTTTTCCGACTCACCCGTCAGATTTTTCAGTATTCCCAAATTAACATTCGAATACACTTAGACCACATCCTTTAAAACGGCGAGAAGCTCCTCTTTATTGAGGCTTGAATATCCCTCAAGCCCATTTTCTTTTGCCATCGCTTTTAGATCTGCGATATTCATGGAGGATATGTCCTTTGTCTGACTTACACCTGTTTCCTCCTTATGCTCGCCCAATTCTATAAATCCGGCAGCCCGAAGTTTCGTAGCTTGTGCTTCACTCTCAACCACACGCTCTACGTTCCTGTTGATCATTCTCATAAGTATCCTCCTTATGCAGACGGAGCTGCATCTTTGATATTCAGGTAGATGCTGTCTAACTTGTTGTCCAATACCCATATATCATGGAATCGACGATAATCCATCTGCCATGCATTCAGTTTCTGGTTGACAGCCGGGTCGAAGATACGCATGATATCCTGTTTCGTGATTGCAATCGGCGTTGTACGTGGGCAGATGAAGAAGTTAATATCCTTTGCCGTCGTACCTTTGATGTATCCTCCCTGTTCCTGGCCAGCAGTCTTTCCGTCATAAATCGTGATGGCCGTGTACATGCGATTGGACGGCGTGGACACAATCGGGACTCCATCAACAGATGGTACTGCCGTGTCAACTCCGCCTTTTGAAAATGTTGTATTCGTAATCTTTCCAGATAACTCCAGCTCCAACTCCAGAATTATGTCTGGCGTGGCATGGATCACCAACGGACCGTTATACAGTTCACGAATGGCCTTAATCCCTTCTTTGATTTTCCGCAGGGCGGAGGTTCCGGTCGCTCCCGGGGTATAACCGTACTCAACCATTCCAGCTTTTTTTGCCGCAACCGTCTCTGCGGCAATCTTGCTGATACGGTAGGCGTCAATCTCGGGTACCACGAAAACGCGCTGGAATTCACCCATGACAGCCGACGCAGTAGTCACAAAGTTGTTTTCGTTGATGTCAATCGGGTCGAGCTGGAACTTACGTCCTCTGTCCTGAGTCATCTTCCTGGTCTCGTATTCCAGAGTGACGCCTCCCTGCTGATATCCATTATCACGGTCATAGTCTCCCAGTCCCTGTACAGACATTTTAGGGATTTTTACCTCAGCGCCTCCATTGTAAATAACCTGGCCGGCATTTGCATCCATCCATCCTGTAACGGCCTCCCGGATTGCTACCTTATCCAAAGTGTTCTGAAAAAGTGTTGCTGTTGCTAATGTGTTAATTGCCATAGTCTTCTATCATCCTTTCTTATATGTTTCCCATCATCAGGTTTTCTACCTGTTTTGCAAGGTCATCATCTCCACCTGCTGGTGCTTTCTTCGGCGGCGTACCGCCTTTTAATTTTTCTTCTACTGCCGCCTGTACGGCTTCCTGGAATGCTTTTTCGACAGCCGTAATTGACTTGTTACATGAATCTGCATCAGTGTAATTAAGCACTTCTGCAAGATCAATAGGAAGCTTCTTCTCTGACAGCGTATTTTTTGCCTCGGCCATTAGTTCTCGTCTGGTGATCTCCGCTTCCCTTTTGGTCAGTTCCTTTTCTTGCTTTTGGCGCATGTATTCCGCTTTTTCTTCCTTTGTCATTTTCGCCAGTTTTTCTGCCTCAGTAGCTTTCTCATCATAAAGAACCTCCAGCTTCGATCTCTGGGTTTCTAATGCTTTTTGTACTCTCCGGTCAAATTCGGATTGATAATCCTTGTCAGACATTAATTCGTCGAAGGTTTTCTTTTCAGGTTCGTTTCCCGCTCCGTCGCCTTCACCGCCAGCGTCGTCTCCATTTCCCGCACCATCGTCTCCACTAACTGGCGCTCCAGCGCCTCCCCCGGTCCCAGCACCTTCATCCGGTGCCATGAATGGTTCTCTAATTAGTGGTATCTTGCAAAAAATCCTCGATTGACCAAACAAATTGTTCATATACTTCATACTTTTCACCCTTTCCGCCCCGGTCTGTTCTTTGCCCAGATCGTTGCATAAAAATAACACCCGGAAAATCCGCGTGTTTCTACATATGTTTATCTGTATCTTTCAATAGGCGCCTTCACCCCGCCGCCCGGAGGGAGATAACCGGATCACCTCCTCGTATCAAAAAAGCACCCCGAAGGATGCTTCATGAAATTATACTTTCCAATGATGCCCACAGCTTTGGCAGACAGCCACAGTTTTGTTAAATGTTTTATTTGCGCTGATTGTCCTTCCGCCGGCCTTGTTTTTGTTGCGATGGAATAACAGTGAAATCCCCATTGTGCATACCGCAAGGAGGAATTTCATTGCAACCTTTATGGCCCACCACCACCAACCGATAAGCAGCCAGTATAAAAAACTGTGGCCTGATTTTCCAAACGAATGAATACTACCTCCTATGCTGGCCGTTTGTTCCCGTTGCACTATAACGTTTTGGCTCCCGCATTTTGGACATTTCATATGCATCCCTCCTATTATAAAAATTATTAGATCTTAACCACCTTACTGACATCATCCAGCGTTTTATCATACAGGGTCTCCCAATCGTCAGGAGAGCTGCCAACATCTAAAATTAACGAGCCATTCGGGAAAACCTCCATGACACTTGCCTGGCGGCCGTCTTTCAGTATTACTGTATCAAATTCTTTAACTTCCAAAGTTACTCCACCTCTTTTATATATGCACTTGCCATGACTGTTTTTCCATCCCCAACAGACCATCCAACTACCACATTCGCCGGTGTGCCTTTTAATCCGTACAATATAATCCTCTGTTCATACATATCAACGAATCCATTATTATGCTTGAATACTGCAGGATACTTTGTTGCGCTTTTCGAAATTGCATTCTGTAACTCCTGCCAGTTATGGGAATTATATCCCAGCCTGGATGCAAATGCCTTTCCCTTTGCTAAACCCTCCGCATACACGCCGCCAAACAAATATTGCAAAAACTTTTTGTCCGAAGCAGATGCATTTTCTGCATTTGGAAGCTTCCGTTCCGGATGTTCTATCAGCTCATCCCGCCTCTTATAATCCAGCTTTGTGTACTTCCATTTCTCAGGATTAGTATACTTCATTTTTTGGAAATCGTCCAGCTCTTCCGGTACATCCTCACCTAATATTTTTCTATATTTCAGATGTTGCCTCCGGTCTGTAGCTCTGGATTTGATTTTCATTTCTTCCAGTTCGACATCCGGTTTTCCGCGAACATATTTATCATACCATTCCTGGTATGTCATTGATCTCGGCACCTTGATCCGCTTTCCTGTTTCTGGATCGATCGCTGCTCTTTGCATCTTATCAATAAGCGATCTGTCCAAAACAGATATTGTTGTAGACCTGCACCAGGGATGCATGGGTGGACAATTCTTTCCGATCTGCCGTTCATTGACAGGAAATATCTTCCCGTCCAGCTCCCGGCAGATTAAAGATGTTCTTAAATCCAACGTTGCGAGGTAAAGATATTCTTCAATCCCGCATTTCTCATAAGCCTTGCAATTTATCTCTGTTGACACATAATTGCTTTCAGTCCGTACAAGTCTCCTGGCATTGCTGGCCCCCTGCCCGAACTTGTTGGCTATAATTTCAGCGGCTTCCCGGTTGGTGCGGCCTGTAACCAGATTGACCAGCAATTCTTCTTTCAGATCCCGCGCAAGTGCCTGTGTATTTCCCCAGATACGCTTCGAATAATTTTCCCCGGACCAGCGACTATTCACTACCTGGTCAATCGCTTTTGCTGACACATGGCTAAAAGAAAAACCTGCATCGGCGCGCTGCTGAATATTGTATATACTACGATAATATGATTCTTTTGCAAGATCCGTGTAAAAATCCGTGCTGATTGCTTTCTCCTGCCGGTACACATCTTGCATAACCATGTCAAGCTGTGCCTGTACCTGCCGAAGGCGCTCCAGCCTGGCCTGATATGCCGGTGCCTCCAGTTGAGACATAAGCTGACGCTTTGATTCGCCCTTATTTCCATTCCGCAGCTTCTGCAGGAGTTCATCCAGAGAGGTTTTATCATGTAAAGTATTAATGAGCTGCCTGGCCTCTGTCTCTGACAATTTGTGCTTAGTCTGATACTTATCAAAGATAGCATCAGCCTGCAAGGAGAGATAGCGAGATACCTTTTGATACAGGGTCGATATCTGATCTGCCGTATCCTCCGCCCTCTGAAAGACATTGAATGCGTCCTGTACCTGCCGCATTTTCCAGTAGTCGCTACTCTTCATCGTCTATATCACCATCTTCCGGCGGCTCATTAGGTTGATTCCCGAAGAGTTCTTTCTGCCTCTCGATATTCTCCCGCTCTTCTTTCTCGACCTCTTTCAATTCCGCATCAGGATCCTCCACAAATGGGATCTGGGATAACAATGTCTTACGCCCGACCTTTCCCCATAGGTTAGCCACATACTGGCTGATTTCAAGCAGATTTTTGGGCATAGCCCGCGTAAATGTAGTCGTAATCCCTGATATATCCACGATCACACCAGACCTGGTATTTAAAAAGTTAGCAAAAATGTGTAATCTTTTCCTCAATCCTTTTTTGTAATATCGCGTCTTGATCTTTGTGATATTCTCCATGCCTAATAGTTTAAACTCCATAGCCACGCCAGACACGTTTCCGCCGAAGCTCTCATCCGTCATGCATGGGATGTGCGAAAATTTATGTATATCCTGTTCAATCGCTTTTTTTAGAATCTCAATTCCAGCCTCATCGAATGTTCGTGTCAGGTATTCTGCTTTTGCTCCTTCTGGGAATTCAATCATTCGTTCTTTTTTCAGCCTCTTCATTGCCTCTCGGCTGCCCTCTCCGTCCCCCTCAACCTCTGCATCCTCATCTGAAAGGAGCGCCCCATAAATGGCTAATATAGCATCGATGAACTGCTCTTTATCCGTAATACGGTCGCTCATCAACGCGTTGTAGGCGTCAATCAGCGGTATCTGTAATTCATAATCACCAATGGCCAGCTTATTGTTCAGATATTCGACAACCGGGACCTCTCCCTTAAAATGTGGTTCTGGCCCATCCAGTATCCCCTGCGGCCCATCAATGTCCTCGATATTTGCCACATACTTATAATTCTTCGTCAGGATCGTAGCCACATATATCGTATTCACTTTATCCCGGGAATCCACTTTGGCATAATAATAAACCGCAAAAAGTTCATTCTGCTCTATACTGTCATCATAAACTAAAAATGTATTCTCAGGTTCCAGATTTTTAATCTGCAGGTCTGTGGCATCCTGTTTGGTGTATATGTATTCGTAGGCACGCCCATAAATACTGAGATCCAGACCATTATCTCCATCTGCCTCATCCGCCCCTGCGGTCTCCAGCGCATCTGTAAGGGCTGTGATATCCCCTTTGCTTTTATAGGATACTGGATTACCGATAAAATAAGATGTGGCCGTGTCTGATATGTCTTTTGCATGGTTGCATACTAACTTATTTTGCCGTTCGGAATCTTCCAGTATCTTATGATGGCCTTCATAATAAGCTTTCAGCTTAGTAAGATTCGGCACACACGTCCTATGTTTCATAATCAGGTGCCGGATCGCCTGCTTATCTATATTTAATTCATCCCACTCCGTCGCCGGCATCGTAAATACATGCATCTATATCACCTCTTTAATGGAATCCGGCTTTCGCCTTGTTTTTTATTCTCGCTATATTGTTGCTCAGTATCGTATAACAGAAATATCTGACCGCATCCATGGCATGGTCGTGCTGTTTGATCGGCGCATCTTCACCACGTTCTGCAGCCTTTTCATCCCAGATGTATGAAGCAAACTCCATAATCGTATTGACGCAGGATGAGCTAAACACAATCTTTGCCCTGTTCAGGAGTGTTCCAACCAGACGAATACCATCTTCCACATCATTCTTGGCTTTAAGGACACTATATCCTCGCTTTCGTAACTCTGCGATAAACGATGCTGCCGAAGGATCTACAATAACCGCTTTGACATTCGTGCCATCCAGCCATTCTTCTAAATCATCCGCATACTCAGCATCTGTTTTTTGTAGTCCCTTATCACGACCTGAATAATAATATTCCCTGATACAGTACCATTTGCCATCCACACCCTTATTCCAGAGTAGAAAGGCTGTGGCATTCTGTGTACCGTAGTCAATACTGACGTATCTATTCGCATTGATGAGCTGTTGGAAGAACTTCATTATTGGTTTGACATGCTTCTCTTCCGAGAACATATCGTAGATAATCCCCTCTGCCATTGCCCAAAGGCCCAGAATATACCGCTTATAGAATACTCCTGTGTACATGCTCCGGTATCTGGCTTTGATCTTTTCAGACAGGCTTAGGTTGTCATCCATTGTGAAGTGCAGATACAGGATCTGTTTTAATATCTCGCCCTTTGCTTGCAACTCTCTGGCTCTTTCCTTGCCTAAATATCCAACCGATTTGTCGATCCATTTGAGTTTGAACCAATGATATGGTCCATCTGGGTTGCAGTTGAACCAATACTTGCTTCCATCCACAGAACAACGACCTGTAGCCTGGTTGACAAAGGATTCTGGCATCAGAGCAACCTCATCAAAAAATACTCCCGCCAGTGTGATACCTTGGATAAGATCCTGTGAGCGCTCATCCTTGCCACCAAAAATATAAAAATAGTTCTCTCTGCCGCCTTTTGCGACTACCAGAAGATTATCTGCTCTGTGGTCTGATATAGCATAACCTCTGGATTTCAGCATTAATTTCAACCAGAAAAGCACATTACGCCGGAAACTTCCAATAGTCTTGCCACACATGCCAAAGTTCTGACCTGCGAATATTTCCATTGCCCACATAACAAATGACAATGACATACAGACCGTTTTTCCAGACCTTATCGCACCGTCAGCAATAATCCCATCCATATCTTTAACCGGGGATTCAGGGCACCACCATGTCAATACCTGCTTCTGTTTATCGGAAAAAGGCTTAAATTTGAATATTGAAGAACCGGCGCAGCGACTACGTTTCTGCTTCATCTGTTCAATCCTGATTTTCAGCTTTTGTATTTTCTCATACATCTGCGTCACCCCAGATTTCCGATGCAGTAGCATTCATAGCATCCATAAAGCCATCGTCTTTCTGATCATCCCCCGAACCATCTTGTTTTACAATCTCCAGTTCAAACTTCATGGCTTCTAGTTCCAGGTGTGCATCATCATATCCAAATTTATGCAGAGCTTCGATAGCTCTCTGCCGTCTAGCCTGCACCCTGGTAAGGGCGTCCTCAATAGCCTGTATTTGTCCTAAGATACTTTCATATTCCTTAAGGTCAGTCAATTTCCCCTTATCAAATCCGGTAGAGTATTTCACAATAGACATACCGGAGGGCGGCTTGTTCTCTTCATCTTCTGCAAACTCTGGCAATTCCTCCAGACTTCTCAAGCTTTTAATGCGTTTCAGCATTCGGCGTTCCCGGACTGTCAAAAGCTGTATCTCCTGTAGTAAGAGCTGTTCCTTGTCAGGCTGCACCATATTGATAAGCCTCATCTCATCCGGTTCCAGGGTATCAAAAAAAACTGTTTCAAATTCTCCTGTCTTGACTGCATTTTTATTTTGCCTTGGTGCGGCTCCGCCCTTATTTCCTTCGGCATTTTTGTTGCCAGGCTGTCCCCCTTTTTTCTTTGTTGTACAACTTTCCTTTGATTGTTGTACAACTTTCCATTTGTCCCGACTCTTCCAGACAGCAATTACCTTTTCATCTTCGTCCAAAAGAGTAGCTATTTCTCTATTTGTGATTATCCCTCCGTGCTGCTTATATATTTCATAAGCCTTATCACGGTTTAGGCTACGTTCTCTCGGCAAGAACCACCACCTCTCATTCGTGTTTGTTTTAAAGGAGGCTCCCCGGCGCCCTAAGTTTCATGCTCCGGGAGAGGGTACAAAAAGAGGCCGCCCTACCATGGGTGACCTCTTAATAAAAATTCCATGATAGTATTATACCCTATTGACTTGTCCCGTGAGTACGGTTCTTTTATAATTTTTTCTGATCTAATATCCAATAAAACTTTCGGCGTCTATCGTAATACATATCTTTTCCGCACGGCATACCCATAACTGTTTTCAAATACTTAAAAGTTAACTCTTCGGTAACAGCCTTAACGATGTACGGATAAATTGTGGGATCTGCTTCCTTTGCTGATTCTTCGATTATCTTGCAGTTTTTTTCCAATATCGCTCTCCGAACTGCAAGATTCTGCGTTGCATCTACGTTCCCGTTATGTATAGGCATACCGGTGATTTTAAAGCTTCCCACTGTGTCGATCTTGTAATTAAGCTCATCTTTCCACTCTCCGTATTGAAGGCAGAAATGGTATAGTTCCTGGAATCGATGCTTACTGATATTGTACTTATGCCTGTTTAATGGTCTGACTTTCCCCATGTCAATCACTCTCCTTTTTAATCCTCTCCGCTATCCTCCGGATCGTCTCCCGCTCCCAGTCATCCAGCCGGAAACTGTACCGCCGGATATCCGCCAGCGCCTCCTTAATGTCCACCCGTACCTCCGCCGGTCCATCCCTGTACGCCGACCGGCGGAATGCCTGGTCTGCGGATGGATCTACCGGGCACCGGGACATGTTGTTGTGTGCTGCTCTTTTAAGCTGCCGATCCCGTTCGTAATTGTTAAGCACCAAACCCCTCCTTATACCATTGCCATACCTAACTGATTGTGGGCATGGCGCATCTGTCCTGTGTTACGTGCTACATAATATGTCCGGCTTGTCGCAAAATCTTTGTGTCCCATCATATCAGCGACCAGATCGCCGCTTGCTCCAGACTCGCATAGCCATGTGCCGAATGTATGTCTAAACAAATGCGGGTACACTCTCCGGTTCATACCGGCCCTAGATGCTATACATTTCAGGGCCGATCTTATACCACTATCTTTTAAAGTGCCATGAAAACCACGATACCGAACAAACAAAGAAGGATTTTTGTCTGTTCTTGAATCCAAGTATTCCTTTACATGTACTTTTGCTATAGAATCTAAGAATACGGTCCTATATGTCTTTGTTTTAGGTGCATATACCAATATGTCTCCCGTAGTCCAATCAATATCTTGATACTTCGTTATGATCACCTCTCCTACACGTACTCCGGTACTCCTTAGATATTCAATCAACGCTCGATCCCGTAATGTCCGGCATCCTCCACGCAGTATTTCCATTTCCTCGCGCGTCAAAAAATCAATCGGCTTACGTATCACTTGTTCGGGATCTACCTCTTCAACCGGATTCTCCGTGATCAGTTTCGCCTTGCGCATCCACGAGAAGAAAGCGCAAAGGTATCTACGTTCATTATTCATGGTGCTGTTCTGGTTTTCTTTCTCTGGGTTCCGGGTCCGATACCACCGGAGGTACTGCTCAATGTCCAGACTGTCCATTTCCACAAGCTTCTTATTCTGTATTACTGTCAACAGATTCTTAACTGCAGTAAGGTACCGCTCATTTGTACCATTAGAGAGTTTAGGTGCCTTCTTAATCCCGTAAAGTCCCAGCACATATTTATTCGCTTCATCCACGCTCTTTTTTGTCACCGCCGGAAGTGTAGTGATCTCCTCAAGATTGACCCGGACCAGCTCTTCCACCACAATTTGCCGGAGGACTTGCAATGCATTAGCCCCCATCCCCATCGCGATTGATGCTTTTAGCAATATATTATCTACAATTGTCTCTTTTGTTTGCTGATTGTACATAGATTTTTCCTCCTTTGTATTGCCTGGGAGGACCAAAAGTGGTATAATTATCCCAGGTAGTATAGATGCAGCGGAGATTACTTTGGCGAGTGGATCCGCTGCTTTTTTGGTTTTATCACCGAACATATTTTCGTAACATATGTTCGATCGATGATTCTTTTTTTGGGTCCCGGCGCTGTGGCCAGAACCCTTAGTCTCAATCAGTTTTTGTGTATTTGTATCCTGGCACTGTGATCGTCCGGGGCTGTCCGTCAAGAAAATCTATCATGCCCTCGTCTCTCATCCGCTGCAGGTGATTATAGACGGATGATGTGGAGTCCAGGCATACCATGTCCCCAATCTCACGGGTGGTCGGCGGGTAGCCATATGTCTGTATGTAGCCTATGATACGCTTGAGGATATCTTGTCTCATCTCTCTCCCGTGTGAAGCCATTGAATCATTACTCATCTTGTTCTCTCCCCCTCCAGACAACTATACGCTTGTGCCAGATTACACACGACACAGCTCACCTGCTCATTAAATTCGGCGCTCTGTCGGTTGTCTAACGCCTCCAGGGCCATGTCTATCCTATCCAGGATCGTCTCCCTGATATCATCAATGTCCATCCTATCTCCTCCTTAAATCTCCGTTTACGCTACGAATTCATGTATCGCCCAAAAAGGTAACGTAACTACCCATAATATCGCAAATATTGCTTGTATAATAGATCCAGCTACAATCTCAAGTAGGCATAATAACATGATGCGTAGATATCGCCTTGTTATGTTATGATGTTTTATATAATGATAACAAAATCTTAAGTCATTAAGTGGCCTTATAAAGATCTGATTAAACCAATTACCTTTAGTTCTTATAACTTTATTGCACCTTCCACATGTGCATTCTCTTTCCCTTATCAAGTAATCATTCCTCTCCTTAAATCCGTTTAATGCATTACTCAAGCATTATATCAGGACAAGTATCTTCAATGAATTCATAGCTCCCGCCTAGGTGCTCAATTTCTTCAAGAAGATCATCTTTTGACTCATAGTCTCCTTCATCTATCATGTATCCGATTACTCCTTCGATTGCGTCCAGTTTTTCATCTGATTCAGCCCTAATACTTATCGTGTGATTATAAGTCATAATTTCCTGTAAATCGAAACTTCTTTCCACGATCATCCTTCCTTCTAAAAATTTCAGTTTTGCAAACTATCAGCTATTTCTTCCGCGATACGTTCACTTATATTTTTGACTATTTCGTCTTTATTTAGGCTTGTCATAAGCGTCTTAACCGCTTCATCCGTGACCCTATCCTTAACGGCCATGTCAACAGCATTTCGCATGTACTGTTTCCAATCCCATTCCCGCATTAAAGTGTTAATCCGATCTCCCATGCGTTTCTTAATCTGGTTGACCGCCCATTCTTGTAGCCCCTCTTCGTTAATTTCTATAACCAAGTTTCCTTACTCCTTTCTTAAATTTCAAGCTATCCTTTTTCGAACCTACCGCACCCACCCTTTTCCGAGTGGCGATCACAACTCCAAAACCATTTACACAATAAGCAGGTTATAATCTCTTTTGACATCTCAAATCTCCTAAATCCTAAATTCATTGCGTGCTGCGTCTGCTATAACTCGCTGCAACCAGTCACGGGCGTCGCGCTTTCGGATCGGATCGCAAAATTCCAGCGATACAGAAAAGTTATGTTCGTTTTCTTCTCGATTTTCATCCTCCACACTAACGCTAAACAGTTTGTTTTTCATAGCACATCTACCTTCCTTAAACCCTAATTTTAATTGCTATTTCTTATTTTTCTTAAATGTTTCCGATATTTTCTGCTATATTTACGTAAAATTAAATCTAGCATAATACTATTTGTTTGATCGATTGATTCAGGCATTGTGGTAAGGTATGGGTAGTGCTCTTTATCGTCAACCAGTACTTTAAATATCAAATCAAGCGCATACTGGGCGCCAATTGGTGGGTCGCATAATTCAAACTCGTTATCTTTATACCAATCGTTTATCTTTTCGGATAATCCCTCAAAAGATATATCATCTCTCCAAATCATTTTCACATTATCTCCTAAACCCTAATTATGAATCTAACGTTTGGTCCCATATATTTCTCCAGTACCTGTACTGCGTCTCGTGATGGTGAAAACGCGTTGATTGATTCATGCAAACTTTGTAATGATGGTGTAAGATAATTTCTATAATCCACAACTTCATACGTCTAATCATGCCTTTTTTCCTCCTAACTTTTAATTGTCCAGCATATCGAGAGGGAAATGATACACTCTCCCATCTGCCTCGATAACAAATATCATGCGCCCATAAGGGCTGTCCTTAACTGCTGTGACAATACCAGCATGACCGTCTATGCATACAGCAAAGTCACCGATCTGTGGTTCTTGCATTCCGTTTCCTCCTTCCTGTTTTCTCGGAAATTTTAATTCTGTGAGTTAAATGGCTCCGGAAGTGGCATCCAGGCAATTACCTTGTAGCATTCCCCGCAGCAATCATTTGACTTCCACTTTTTACTTTTCGGTCCATACCATGCAGTGTACATCGCGCCACCCCAGGACTGCACCAGGACTGTTTCTTTTTTCTCTGGCAGCCGCTCCGTCACCGGTATCCATCTTGCATTTATGTAATGCTCTATCATTTGTTCGACCCTAAAGACCGGAATCAACTCTGACCCGTTTGTGTAAATTTCCTTTCCGTCTTTGAAAGAATAGCCTTTAATAAATTCCATAGCGCTATCCGGATAATTCATATTGTCACCCATCTTCTTCCTCCTTCTCAAAATTCCGATTTATCTACCTAAATCTAGACAGAAAAAAACCAACCATCGAATACTGATAGTTGGCTTTTGCTTAATTTTGATTATATTTTACAATTTGTCTCAATTCATCAATGGTTATTATTCGATCCTTTCTTCTATGCAACATTCGATGACAATTCGAACATACTGTTGCGAGATCCGTATCCGGATTTATTTCTACTTCATCATTCAGATTATATAGTGGATTTTTGTGATGAACCTCTATATATTTTTCTCCAAGCTCTCCATATGCTGCCTTGAAATCAAATCCACATACCATACATTTGCATCCATGTAGCCGAATGGCATCTTCCCGACACTTTACATTTCTTTCGTACTTTGTAGTATAATATACCTTTTTCTTTCCCTCTGTATAACACGATAAGTCCTCTACTACATCTTGCAGATAGTTTATTGCGTTTCGTTCTAATTTGATCATTTCAGCATTATATCTGTCTGGTCCGATTTTTTGAAATTTAATTCCTATCTGTTTCAAGATATTATCAGGAGAAAACATATACCGATTCAGCCCACAAGCTTCGCGGAAATCAACTTTCCAAAAAATCCGGGTTCTTCCTTCCCTCATTTCAATAAAAGCTTTATGCTCCTGTCCGTTCACCTCGAGTATGATGTTCTTTTTCCCACCATTTCCAATATCATTTAGATCCCAAAATTTTCTAGTCTGTATTGGAACCCCTGATCCATGGTGTCTAACCACTGAGGTATCAACATGTTTTATTGCCACATCGTCCCATAATTCCCATGAAAAGTATCTCTCTCCCATTGACTTATCCTTTGTAGAAATGTGATATCTCCATTATAAGTCTGCTTTTCCCAACTATCAATATTCAGTTTTCAAGGTACACTTAATTTTGTTGATTAACACGGCCCGCCTTCCGCTCCATGGAATGCCCCGGCAGGATACATCCAATCGCCAGTTACATATATATCATCTGCCTTAAAATCACCTGTTACCAAACTGTGTATTGCCTTTGTATCTCCATGATAGACACAAGACTTTGCATCTCCTACAAATGTATCCAGGTCGCACTTATTATCCAATGTAAAGCCCAGTATTCGTTCGTCCTGTTTAAGTAACTCGAAATCCTCCGGGTACAGCTCACGTATCCCTGCAAATAAGGGCGGTGTTGAAAAGATACACATTGCACAGCTGCACCGGTTCCACCCGGCCCGGTAACAAGGATGAGGATTTACTCTGTGCCGCTTGAGCACCTCCCATACGTCCTTTTCCGAATAGTCTATAACCGGCCTCCATTGATGCACCCGGCGGTGCGCTTTGGCCGTGGCATTGGTACGGTGTATCTCCATCTCGTTATACTTGCTTCTCCCGGCTGACTCCCCGCGACGCTCCCCAGATACCACCAGCACCCTAACATCGCGCCTGGTCTTATCCAGATCCCCGTTTTCTCCTAATTCATCGAGATTGCGAATCACTGTGTCTGCCACCTCGCGCTTAAGCTGCGCGCTGCACCAACGGCCATTTCCGATGCTTCCCTTTGCCGGAAATTTATGGCATTTACCACCTATCTGCTCCAATTCTCCTGTACGACTTAGATTGCTCACTACTGCATCTGCAACCATGATTTTTAAATATGCACTACACCAACGGCGGCTCAAATCACCTGTTTTCATGGGAAACTTCATCCGATAGCCATACTCTTTCAGCTGCTCCTCCATATCTTCTGTAGCCTTCTTTTTGATTTCCATGCACTTAAGATAGTTCCGCGACAGCTTACACTGTCGGATTTCTCCGGTATCTGGTTCCATCCATTCCACCGGTTCTGATGCCCCCACACGGTATAATTCGCCAAAAAACCCATTTACCCTCCATGACAACCGCAATGGTACATCCTCTGCTTCCGCAAATGCCCTCACGTAGCTCTGCGTACACCTCCAATCCATCCTGCGGCAAGGGTGCCCACCATCAATATCGTGGTGCCAAAACTCTATTTTCTCCTTCGGAACACCCAACTCCAAAAGTTTGTAATAACATGCAATACTGTCTTTCCCTCCGGAAAGTAACACTGCAATCATATCGTAATTTTCTAATGGCAGTAGCTCGGACAGGAAGATCTTTTTCAAATGCTCTGTATCTTCTCGGCCTGGTATTCGGGGTCTAATGGAAACCCCTTTCCCATAAATTGGAGCGTCCGCCTTTCCGTAGACAACCGGAGTGTCCTTTGTGCAATCTGCATCCCGGATAAACTCCGGCTCAAATAGATTTAATTGACCTTTCATGATTAAAGAAGCCCGGTATACCCTTACCCCTGCAGGAGGCTGGCTCCTTTCTCGATTTAGTTACTTAAATATTGGTTTTGTCCCATTCATCAGCTAACCATTTTATTAAATCGTCAGCCAGATCGGACATAAGCTCTTTTTTGTCATCCATGGATATTGCCTTTATAATTCCTGATTGCTGCAAATACTCTACGATACAGAATGCTATCGCCACGGCAATTCCAATATCATCAGACTCTCGTATATGTTCTCCGAATGTCATAGTGTCTCCTGCTTCCTTAAATTATTGTTTTCCGGTACTGGCTCCCAGCTTTGGCTTGTGCCCAATCAATGCCCCCGGCCGGCATCCGCATATGGCGCGGCACTCCCGTTGCTTTCACGGCGCGTTATCAGCTCACCCTCTTTTTTATTGTCTATCTGGTTTTTGCTCCAGAGTTTATTTTTACAAGGTTTTTAATCATCCTTGCTGCTGCGGCCAGTGTAACTGGATCTACCCGCTTGCGCATTTCCACCGCAGATCGGACACTTAAAAGTCTTCCCTTCGCCCGGACGCAGACACTTTTTAGCCTTAACGGCAAAATTTAACGTTTTTTCTGTCTCTCCTATTTCTTACTATTCCCCTTCCTTGGTAATTTCTCCCGCTTTTTGCTCAATGAGATTTTTCTTAATCTCTTTCAATGCTGGCGGCATCTGGTGATCCTGTCTTACCCGTTTGGCTTCTGCCTCATAGATCATCCGAAAATTCGCCCTCTCCACGGACAAATTCTCTGTGAGGCAGATATTGACAAATCCAAGGCGGCGCACGCATTTCCTTGTGAGATCGCTCATTTCCTTTACTGCTAAATCTGCACGAGGTGTCCCGTACTTTCTTATCGCCATTTCAACCTCTTCCCATCCCTCCGACCAGTCCGGAATCTCCGGTATTGACATTTCCAGGCACTTTTCCCGCAGCTCCGCGATCGATGGTGCAAATTTATTAGTGCTGATATGGGCCTTTACAGCATTTAAAGCCGCGGTGTAGTCCAGATCACGTAACATCGTATACCAGACCTCTTTTGATTGTTTATCCGGCATAATATTTGCTGCCGGATAGGCCGCCTTAATAGCCGACGCCAGTGTTGCAAATTCAGTCGCATTCATGTTCGTTCGCCCACTCCTTCATTTGATCGTAAAAATTTCCTGTGCTCCCACGTTCATACTTCTGACCCTGATTTTTCAACGGGAAGACCCCTTTCCATCCATTCATAATCGATTGATTCAGGATATCGATTTTCTCGTCGTTGTCAGTTGTCATTTTGTCTAGCTTCTTGATAACCAGATCCACTGCATGATCCGTCATCGGAGCTTTAATGCTTTTCCGAAAAGCAACGAAATCCAGGATCGCTGCGTTCAGCAGATCATCGGGAACATACGTCTTTTTTTCTGGTATTTCTTTAGAAATACCCTTTTTACTGTTTTCGTTTGGTTTTTGTTTATGTTTATTTATGTCTACGGTTTCTACTTCGGTTTTTACTACCGGTTTTACTTCGCTTTGTACTACGGTTTCTGCTTCGCTTTGTACTACGCTTTTGAAAGTGTTTATTCTGTACCGGTTCGGGAAGCCCTTCCTCCCCTTCTGGAATTCGATCAGGCCAGCATTTGCAAGTCGGTCGCGCACTCCAATAAATGTCGCCTCCCTGTTAATCTGCATGGTTGCCATCAATCGCCGGTTATCTACTTGAATCCACTCTGGCCATCCCGCTCTATTGCTTATGTTCATGAGCTTATACCATAGCAACTGTGAGGGAACCGGCAAGTAATTCGTTTCGAGCCAGCGTTCGAAGGCGTTGATCTGTGCTATATAATTCACACCACCACCTACTGTTCTTCTAATGTCACTTCTATTCTCGGGTGTCCGCGATCCAAATAAAATGTGTCTGTGAATCCAACTACATAATCCCAACCATCATCACCCAGCACACCGCATTTAACCAATGCGTCTTGAATTACTTTCCGGCCAAATGATGATACATTATCATGATCTCTCCGCCGGCTTTGCTCATACCAGGAAAAATGGATGGATACCGGATTATGTATCTTAAGATTTCCAAGCTGCTGGCGGATTGCAGCTATACAAATTTGTTCGTTATCCTTTTTCATCTTCCCGCCCTTATGCGGATTGGTCCGATTGGCAGACGTATAATCATTTAATCCGTCCAAGCGGCCGGGAATTACGAAACTATACTGCATTAAAACATGCCCTCCTTTATAGATAGCTTATACCGTATCTTTTCCTGAACAGTTCCCTCGCCTCCGCCTCAGAATCTCCGCTTGCAACGCAGTGCTTTTCCCATGCTAACTGTCCAGCTATTTTGCTTAGAGATTCCGCCATAGAATTATCATGGATTCTTTGCTTCACAGGGTTCATCAAATGGCAACTGTTGCAAACAGGTATTTTTATTCCATCCTCTTCCGCAATTTCCCGTATCCCAGTCCCAAACAGCAAATGATGTTCAGCCTCTACCGGGTGGCCGCATATAACACAATACCTGTCAAACTCCGTTACAATCCCTTTCGTACTCATCTATACCTCTCCTAACAGCTCTGAAAAATGTATCGGTTTTGTAAGTATTTTGGTGTGTTTGCAATAATCACATAGTTCGCAGCGTATTGGGCTATAAAGTCCTTTCTTTAACCCAATAATCTTCTGGGTGTTCTGTTCTATTTCATACAGTTTTTCCTGCAAATGCTTATTATCGATCTGGATAACTTCTATATCTGGTTCTTCCTCTTTGGATACAGCCGCGATATAAAACGGAAGGCGGTGACCGGTATTTTGGAATACCACCTCTTGATATACCGCCCCCTGCAGGTCATAACCCCAATACTGCGTAAAATCCATGTAGCCAAAATCCTTTGTATAGTGCTGTTTACGCAAGGAACTCATAACTTTTAGGTCTACGATCGCTTTTCCCGGAAGATAGCTGTCCATTTTTACTTTCCACTTTGCGCCGAACATTTTTGCCGTCATGATCACTTGCTTTTCACCGGAAAGCGACAGCATGAAGAAGTCATCCTTTTCGACTCGTTCTATGATTTCTTCCGCTTTCCGGAAATTTGATTTAAGATCTCCCTTTTGGGTGAACACTTCCGGGTTATCTTGTTTGAACTTCGGAAGTGTCCCTTCAAAATATGAGTCAACGTAGGAACCAACCAGAAGCGGTGTAGTCTTCCTTATTTCCCATTCCCCGCGGATCTTTGCCATGGCTTCTGCTTCACACGCCAGCTTACCCAGGCTTCCACAGAAGTCCTTATACTGGCTGACTGATAGGTATTCCTGGTTCGCTTCTATACTGTAATAATTTTCAGCCGTCAGCTTCATCCTGGTTCCCCTCCCCTCCGGTAAAAGGATTATCTACTGCCGGTTTCTCTCGTGATACATCTACGATTTCATCCACAAGCTGAACGCCCATAAGCGCTTCCGGACAATAAACCCGGGCGAAAAAGGCCGCTGCGCGATATGCAAGCATCTGTTCCGGCATGTTCTTCCATTTCGGATTGGATAACCACCCTTCGGCTTTTGCCATGGTCATCGTCACTTCTGTTCCCGCAACGACATCCCCGCTGGACCGTAGGACTGCCTGGATATAACATCCGCGCCCGTCTGCGCCTTTCTCGCCGGTGTAAACCGGCTTCACGTCCCGAAATTTACCGCACCCAGTTATCAAAGTCATGCACGCCTGACCGCTCCACCCAGGTTTTCCCTTGACTACATAAAGATTTTGCATAACCATCATGGGACTAACTCCCATCCGGTTAGCCATATCAATCGCAATCATGCAGTCTTGCGGTCTCCCCTGGTAGTTCTGCGGTACCAGGGAAGATGCTGCAAACATTTTCGCTATATCGTAAAGGGTCTGAAATGACTTTCTATTCGTGTAGACGTTCGGCTGAACGCTTTCTATTTGCTCTTGACTTATGATTTCGTTTTCCATTAAAATCACCTTTCCCACGCATCGTCCGCGTGATCTTCTTCCCAGTCAGCTCGATCCCTGCGGCGCCGGTGCCATTCCTGGCGCTCTTCATATTGTTCATACAGATCCGCCGCGTCTGGTATCATAGTTCTTCCTCCTGTAACGAAAATGCTTCCATTTTGTCCATTTTGAATATAGTGTCTAGCAGTTCCGTTTTTGCTATTAGGTCCTCTTCCTCCATAGCCTCATATCGATAGATTAATTGTTTTTTTAGGTCATACCATAGTTTTTGATATTCTGACATTGCAATTCCTCCGATTCTGCCTTATAATTAAGGCGTAATAAGTAATTACTCTACTAATTGATCCCGGCGGAGCCCACCTCCTAAGGGATCGTTTTTTTGCAGCGCTCCTGCGGTATCCGCACGCGCCAACCATTTTTTGACCGGATTATGTATATTGGGGTGCCGACACCCACCTGATCTATGCCAATCACCAATCCTGTATTGGTACAACCATCACTCCCGGTCCAGGTTACGTTGTCTCCTATGCTGATCATCTGTCATCACCTCCTACCCAACCGCCCCTGGGATCACCCGGACATATATAGTCTTCCGGCCGAACTGTACGCACTGATCGTAATCCTGTATGTACAGATCTATGATCCGGCCCTTGATCAGCCGGCCGGTGTCCTGGGCCTCGTAGATCCCCATCCACTCGCCTGTGTCATCCCAAATCATCACCGCGGACCCGAGCGGGATCACGTCGGGATCGACCGCTACTGTGACACCCTCGCGCGGCCATTTACCGGAGGCCGTCGGATCTCCTGTCTCACAATAGGCCGTGCTCTCGAACCGGATCGTATCCGGCGGCTGGTGATCTTGTCCGGCCTGTGCCCGGATCGCGGCTGCGGCGATGACGGCCAGAACGATTGCGATTATAACGCCCCATCGGGGTTTGTCTTGTTTCATGATGCCTCCCGACTTGGATTGATAGCTCCCCTTAGGGCCAGTGGTATTGCTATGCCCATAAGGGTTGCATAATCGACAACACAGCAATAATCGTCTGTTAAGATCTGGTCGGTATATTCCGCTGTGCAAAGCTGCTCGGTTAAAATCTCGTCGGGTTCGGCCATTGCCGCAGCCACTACCTCAGTTATAAAACGCTTAATCCTTTTTGTTATTGTCATAAATGCTTTCTCCTTTCCATTCTCCTCATCAGCCGGAGCATCCGGCGGATATCTTTCTTCACGCTACCCCATCCTCCCTGATTTTTTTAATATCATCAGGATTGCTTAGATCATACCCTTCGTATTTGATTAAGAAATCTTCCAGGGCTTGCCGCCTAATCTTCCTTCGACCTAACACCAGATAAGGAATAATTCCATAATTCAGTAATTCATACACATAATTGATATTGGTTTTTAGTATTTTAGATGCTTCTTCTACTGTGTATAAGAGTTCTTCCATAAGTAATCACACTCCATTCAATTTCTAAGCCTCCATTTGCTCACCCTTTAAAGACATTAAACATTTTTCTAATTTTTCTATTTCCTCTGTGAGTGTTTCAATATCCTCATTCATATGCCTGAGTTTAAGTCTCTTCTGCTCTATGCGTCTTTCTAATGCTAAGGATTCTCGTCTCGTTGGAGTATATTTTGTTTTAACAGCGCTTTTCTTGAGTGCATTTTTGATTCGTAAGTCTATACACTGTTTGGAACATCCAAATATACTTGCAATCTCTTCATAACTTAGAAACTGTTTTCTTAATTCTACAGTCTCTCGTTCGAGCGGAGTCAGTACAGACTCATCAATTAAAGACATCATCTGTTCGATCTGCGCCAATCTCACTTCTTTTTTCGCTTCGCCTTTCTCACGCATTTTGCATGTCGGGCATATGCCATCTTTAGCCTGCGTGGGCTGTCCACAAATTTTACAAGGCTCCATTCGATACATTTTTGATATTAACCTGTTCTTATACGCTCTTTCTGCATTCTCTTTTGGGGTAGCCCACTCTAAGTTCTCAGCCCGGTTGTCTTTTGAGTCTCCGTTTTTGTGAATAACCTGCGTTTTTTTTTCCGGGTTCGGAATAAAAGCTTCCGCCACTAGGCGATGCACGTACATGTGCTGCTGCTTCCCGCCAATATAGAAAGATACCATTTGATATTTTCCATCCCTTGAGGAATCTTGAGTTTTAGCCTTTAACCAATCATCGCCTGATTTTTTATATACAGTGCCGTTCTCATCTACTTTCGCCATTCCATCAAGAATTATTTGTGATTTCACTTTATTTTCACCTCCTTTTAAATTTTATTATGTCTTCACTAACCGGCTTTCTTTTTTGGCGGATGTTCCCCGCTGATCAGGCCAAACATCAGACCAAACACCTTGTTCTGGTCCGCCTCATTCAAATACGGCGCCATGATTGCTATGTTTTTGAGTGGATCATCGGTCAGGTCGATCTCAATGCTTTTTCCTTTTAATATCATTCCTTCATCACCTCGCTTTGTTGATTATATTGACATTGTAATCAATATTATCGACTTTGTCAATACTTTTCAGTTGACTTTATCAACTTTTTTTGCTATGATAGATAACGAAAAGAGAGGTGATAATATGGCTGATATACCTGGTATAAATTTTAGATTTAAAAAATTAAGAAATAAGACTGGTTCTAACCAGGAAGATTTTGGGAAAAAATTAGGAATTACAAAATCAGCTATAAGTAGAATTGAATCGGGGCTTAATGGTGTTTCAGAACAAAATATAATGGCATTGGTAAGGGAGTATGGTGTGAATGAAGTTTGGCTGCGCACCGGATTAGGTGGAGAGGATAGTATGTTTGTAGAACTATCTGACGATGACAGATACTCGATCAGTCTAGGTAAACTGGGTAGAACTGAAAATGAATTTGTACAGAACGCCATAAATGCGATTGCAGAAACAAAACCTGAGGATTTAAAGATAATCGAAGAATTTATGAAAAAATGTTTAGGTATAAAATAGAGAACTAGCCATAAGCTAGTCCTCCATAAGAATGCATATAAACACATATATCCGGTTTAAGAGTTTTACACTTTTAATATGTATAAGTTTGTCAAGGATAAGTTGAATGTAATGTTCGCAAGTTTCTTCCATAGGACACCCTCCGTTCGCACATTGATACCGCACATTTTCCTTGTCGTAAGAACATTATACAACGGTTGACACAAATTGTAAACAATAAATCCAAACAAACGTTCTGTCTATTTTTGGTACTTATAACCATGACAAGTCAAACACCTCCCATACTTTGCGATTTAAAGCCCTTGAAATCCGGCGCATTTGGGATTGTGTGGTATCTACCTCATAATTTTCAATTCGAATAATAGTAGATTTTGCCATGCCTGACATCCGCGCTAATTGCCCAATGCTAAAACCGTTTTTTATCCGCATCTCTCCGACTTTATTTAGCTTTTTCACTACGCATCACCTCATACGTAGTGTGCCCAAATCAGTTTAATTATTTATAGGTAAATCTTACCACATAAACCGTTCGATGTGTCGAACACTTTTCAAGGACAAAAGATGTAACTTAACGGACAAATATTGACATTTTAGTACAGTAGAGCGCAGACGTAAAAACCGCCCGGTGTTATCAGCACCGAACGGCTTAACATAGATACTACTGCCGGAAGCATCCGACGATGTAATATCGCTCAATCAAGCATATTATATCATCCAAGGATGCGCCTGGCAATAGGCGTATTTTTTGTACTCAAAATCAAGGAGGATGATATCATGGGAGAATTAAGAACGCGAAAACGTGGGAAAACATGGGAATGGTCATTTGAGGGAGCCAGGATCGGCGGAAAGCGGAATCCGATATCAAAGGGAGGATACCGCACCAAAGCAGAGGCCCTAACGGCCGGCACACAGGCTAAAGCGGAGTATGACAATACCGGACGATCTTTTAAGCCATCCGAGATAAGTGTGTCTGATTACCTGGATTATTGGCTGGAAGAGTACGTAAAGCGTAATCTTGCCCATAACACATATCTGGATTATGCAACAAAAATCCGTTTGCATATCAAACCGGAGTTTGGGAAATACCGTCTTTCGGCTATAGAACCAGATACCGTGCAACGCTGGATTGACCGAAAAAAAGACTGCGGGCTATCAAAAGGTATGTTAAAGAATCTCCTGTCTTGTCTTTCGGGAGCAATGAATTATGCTGTCCTGCCACTGAAATATATATCATCCAATCCGTGCATATATGTCAAGATTGGGAAGATCGCAGAGAATCAATATCTGAAGGAGCACCGGGAATATATACTGCCTCAAGAAGACTTTTCGAGGATCATAGACCGTTTTGGGCCTGACTCGTCATACTATCTCCCTCTTATGCTCGGCTACTACCTAGGCACAAGAATAGGTGAATCCTATGGTTTCGATCTGCTGGAGGATGTTGATTTTAAGACCCATACAATATCAATCAATCACCAGATGCAGTGCGAGGGTGGGACATGGTATCAGCGTCCGCCCAAATATGATTCCTTCCGCATACTTAAGATGGGTCAAGCAATCGAAAAAGCAATAAAGCGGGAAATTACATCACGCAAAAAGAACCAGTTAAAATATGGGAAATATTACACAAAGACTTATATTACACCCGAAAATGCGATCGTACAGGTACCCGCGCATGTAGAAGTGCCATACAAAGAGATTATGCCAGCCAGCGCTCACGAAAACGGTGAGATCATGACGCCGAATTCTTTCAGATACTGCGCCAGGGTGTGCCATAATGAGCTTGGACTCCCCCTCTTTCACAGCCATTGTCTCCGGCATACGCACGGGACGATACTGGCTGAAAACGGAGCCAGACCGAAGGCTGTCATGGAGCGCCTGGGTCACAAGGACATTAGTGTCACCATGAATACCTATGTTTTCAACACAGATAAGATGCAACAAGACGCCGTGGATATTTTCGAGCGGGCGGCATCCGGTCTTGCCTACCACTCACAAAAATGGTAGGCAAGAGGTAGGCAAAACTGTGTTCCGGCATACAAAAACGTCGGAGGAACCGCTTATTTCCTACATAGTAGACAAACGGTTTCAACATGCACCGTAAACGGAAACATATCACACCCCTGCATCCGCTCCACCTGATACCCATACTCCCGCATATACCCCACATCCCTGGCAAGCGTAGCCGAATCACAGCTCACATACACCACCCGTCCCACCTTCATCCGGGCAATCGTATCCAGCACTGCCCGATCGCATCCCTTCCTGGGTGGATCCACAACCACGACATCCGCAGTCCCCCCATTCCGCTCATAATACGCCGGCAGTACCTCTTCCGCCTTTCCCACGAAAAACTCCGCGTTCCCTATCCCATTAATCTTCGCATTTATCCTTGCGTCCTCTATCGCCTCCGGTACGATCTCCACACCGTACACTTTTCCAGCCTTCTGCGCCAGGAACAGCGAGATCGTCCCGATTCCGCAATACAGATCCCACACCGTCTCCCCGCCGGTCAATCCGGCGAATTCCAGCGCCTTCTCATACAGCTTCCGCGTCTGAACCGGGTTCACCTGATAAAACGACAGCGGCGAGATCCGGAACTCCACATCCCCGATAAAATCCGTGATAAACTCCGCTCCCCACAGATACACCATCTCTGTCCCCAGAATCACATTCGTTCTCTTCTGATTCACATTCAAAGAAATACTGGTCATCCCATCGATCTTCCGAAGCCTGTCCACCAGCACCTCCCCATGCGGCAGCCGTTTTCCATTCAAAACAATGCAGACCATAATCTCCCCCGTACGGAATCCATACCGGATCAGCACATGACGCACCAGCCCTGTCCCCTTCTCCTCCTCATAGGCCGTAACCCCATACTCCTTCATAAATCCCAGTATCACATCCAGAATCTTCTGGTTTTCCTTAACACCCAACAGGCAATCCCTGACAGGAATAATAGAATGCGTCCTCCCTGCATAGAATCCCGCTACCGGATTCCCCTCTTTATCCGTCCCGATCGGAAACTGTGCCTTATTCCGGTACCGGAACGGATCCTCCATCCCGATGATCGGCAGCATCGGTACCTCTTCCAGCTTCCCGATCCGCAGCAGATTATTCCGCACTTTATTTTCTTTAAACCTCAGCTGCTCCTCATAGCTCATCGCCTGCAGCTGGCACCCCCCGCAGGGTCCAGCCGCTTCACATTCCGGAGTTACCCGGAACGCAGAAGGCTCCAGCAACCGGACCAGCCGCCCATACCCATACGTTTTCTTGGCCTTAATCACTTTCACCTCCGCCAAATCACCGGTCAAAGCCCCTTTCACGAACAGCGGATATCCATCCACCTTCCCGATTCCATCTCCTTCGGTCGTCATATCTTCGATTCTGATTTGATAAATTTCATTTTTCTGTATCATAATGTCACCTCATGCAAAAACGGAATGCTGCGCCACCAACATCCCGTTTGTCTTTTCTCAAACTGCCTGTTCCAATACAACCAGATCCTAAACCACCTGTTCTCAGTTTGCGCACATCGCTAACCTGGCATACCTATAATACCTATCTATTTGCTGGTTTTCCGGATATTAGATTCAAACAACCGATTATACCCCAGCCAATCATCATTATTTCCCGCCGCCTTAAAAGCCTCGGTCATAGTCTGCAGCTTCGCATCCGTATTATCCGCAAAATTAAGCGCCACAGCCTCCACCAACGCCGGCTTCTTCGGTGATCCGAACTCCAGCTCTCCATGATGCGCCAGAATGCAATGCTTCAGCTCACTGGCCAGCTTCGGCGGAAACCCGCTGATCGTCCGGATCCTGGCTCCAACCGCCTCGCAGCCCATCACGATATGCCCCAGAAGCTGTCCGTCATCCGTATAATCATTGGCCGGAAATGCGGCCAGCTCATCTAATTTACCGATATCATGGAAAATCGCAGCTGTAATCAACAGGTCTTTATTCAGGACCGGATACGCCCCGCAGTAATAATCACACAGCTTCACCACACTTAACGTATGCTCCAGCAGCCCTCCCACGAAACCGTGGTGTACATTCTTTGCAGCAGAGTGAAATTTAAATCGGCTTATAAACTCCTGATCCTCCACAAAAAAGCTGGCTGCCAGCCGTTTCAGATAAGGGTCCCGAAGCCCGCCGATGAATCCAAGCAGCTCACGGTACATTTCCTCAATGTCTTTTTCGCTGACCGGCACATAATCCTTCGGGTCATAACTGCCGTCCATAGCCTTTCTGGACCGCTTGATACTCAGCTGCAGTGCGCCCTGATAACTCACCACATCGCCGGCGATCTCCACATAGTCCATTGCCTCAAAATCCCCGATTCCCGGAGAATTCGGCTCCCAAATCTTCGAATCGATGGTTCCTGTCTTATCCTGCAGAATTACATTCTCATAGGACTTCCCGTTCTTTGTCAATGCTGCCTGCTTGTGCTTACAAAGATAGATCCCCGTGATTCTGTCTCCATCCCGCAGCGTCTCTATGTATCTCATGCTGTCTCCTTCCAACTATCAAATACCTGTATTTTTTCTCAAATCCCTGTATGAACCGTACAGAAACTACTCCCGCACGCCCAGCGTAACCTGATACGTCAGTTCCTTATATCCGTCTTTTCCCGGACGCATCACGACTGCCGTCACCAACTGATTGGGAGAAAGATTCAGCAGCACATTCTGCACATCCTTCATGTTCTTCACTTCTTCCGTTCCCAGCTTAACCAGAATATCCCCATTTTGAATTCCAATATTCATGGCAGGCGAATCCAGAGCCGTCTCGACAATATAGATTCCCTGCGGCATCCCGTTCTCCTCGGCCTTTTCGTCCGTTACCGGTGTTCCCTTAATTCCCATATAAGCCAGATCCAGGCCATTCGACAAATGTTCGATCACACTTTTCAGTTCCGACACCGAGTAAGCGGTCACCACATTTTCGCTGGAGTTATCATTACTTTCCTGCGTGATCACTCCGATGACATCGCCGTCCAGATTAATCAGGACACCGCTGCCCTCGGTGTTACCCAGGATATCCGTCGTAAACAATGTATAATTGGCATCCCAGGTGGCGATCTGGTTACCCGCGGAAGTCACCATGCCGATGGACATGGAATCCGGATAGCCTAACGGACTGCCGACAGCGATCACCGGCGTTCCCTTTCTCACCTGGAAAGAATTCCCCAGTACAGCCACTTCTACCGCATTCCTGGTATCTTCTTCCAAAGTATCCATCCGGACGCTTAGAATGGCCATTTCGGTATTGTGATCAATCTTTTTGACCGTGGCTTCCACCTGGGTATCATTCTCAAAGGTAACCATAATCTGCTCGGCACCTTCCAGAACCCGTTCATCCGTCAGGATCATATATTCAATCCCATTTTCCGCCACTATGATACCGGAACCCTTCCCCTGATTCGTATAGGGAACATTAAACCAGTCCACGTTACTGCTCACAGCCGTTACGGTCACGAGAGATTTGTCTAGTCCCACAGCCACCGCGTAGAGCTTATTATACAGCTTTCTGTAATCATCCACCTCAATACCTACGGTCTGCTGGATCACCGCCGGAGGATTCGAGGGTACCGGTGTAGGCGCGGGCGTTGCCTCAGTCTCTGGATTCTGTTCTGCCTCATCATCCCGGGGGATCGTGACAGAGGGAATCTCTTCCTTCTCCCCGCATTTTTTCTCGGCAATAGGACTGGTAATGACGAACGTAAAAGAAGCCACAACCCCAAAAAGAACAGCCAGTACCATCGTACCAGCCACCTTAAGCAACAGCTTTTTCTTGTTGATTGGCTTCGCTTTGATTTTTTCCTTCATAAAAGAAAATTCTTCCTTATCTTTTTCCTCTGACATAAACCTTCTCCTTTAAGTACAGCGGAACCCCATAATATTTTAATTTTAGCAAAGACATATGAACAATCTATGAAGGTAATGTAAACATAAGAAAGTCTCGGAATTGAGCTTTTCATTTATCTTATTATATTGTAAAATGAAAAGATAGTAAACAACAATTTTCAGCATTGCCTGCAATATGGAGGATCAACATGAACGCGAAAGCTTTGCATACATTGGAATTCCACAAAATCATCGACCGGCTGACCGAACACGCCGCGTCCCAGTCTGGTAAGGACCTGTGCCGTCATCTGACCCCATCTGATGACCTGTCCCAGATCCGGCTGCTCCAGTCTCAGACGGCGGATGCCTTCAGCCGTATACTAAAAAAGGGCAGTCCTTCTTTCGGCGGAATCAAGGATGTCCGCGGTTCCCTGAAACGGCTGGAAATCGGCAGTTCCTTAAACGCCATCGAGCTTCTGGCCGTCTGTACCCTGTTGGAGACAGCCGCCCGGGCGAAGTCCTATGGCCGTAAGGATAATGCCGATCTGACCCGCGACTCACTGGACGACTATTTTGATGGTCTCATTCCTCTCTCCACGATTTCTGCGGAAATCCGCAGGTGCATCCTGTCCGAGGAAGAGATCAGCGATGAGGCCAGCAGTACGCTCCGCCAGATCCGCCGGAGTATCAAGCTCGCCAACGACCGGATCCACACCCAGCTGAATTCCATGGTAAATGGTTCCGTGCGCACTTATCTGCAGGACGCAGTGATCACCATGCGGGACGGCCGTTACTGCCTTCCGGTAAAAGCGGAATACCGCGGCCAGGTGTCCGGTATGATCCACGACCAGTCCTCCAGCGGCTCCACAGTCTTTATCGAACCCATGGCTGTGGTACGCCTGAACAATGATATCAAGGAGCTGGTATTAAAAGAACAGGCCGAGATCGAAGTGATTTTAGCGAACCTAAGTACCCTTGTAGCGGAAGAAACCCAGGCGGTGCATAGTGATTTCGAACTTCTGACCGAACTGGATTTTATCTTTGCCCGTGCCAGGCTGGCTCAGGACTATAACGGAACCGCCCCTATGTTCAATACACAGGGATATGTTCATCTGCGCAAGGCCCGGCATCCGCTGCTGGATTCCAAGCAGGTAGTTCCCATCGATATTTACCTGGGCAAAGAATTTTCCCAGCTGATCGTCACCGGACCAAATACCGGCGGAAAAACCGTATCCCTGAAAACCGTTGGCCTTCTGACCCTGATGGGCCAGGCCGGACTTCATATTCCCACCCTCGACCGGTCGGAGCTGGCACTATTTCACGAGGTTTATGCGGATATCGGTGATGAACAAAGCATCGAGCAGTCTCTCAGTACATTTTCTTCCCACATGACTAATATTGTGAAAATCCTGGAGGAGGTCGATGACCGGTCCCTGGTTCTGTTCGATGAACTGGGCGCCGGAACGGATCCTACGGAAGGCGCCGCCCTCGCCATGTCGATTCTATCCTGGCTGCATCAAAGGGACATCCGCACCATGGCCACCACCCATTACAGTGAACTGAAAGTATATGCGCTGTCCACACAGGGTGTGGAAAATGCCTGCTGCGAATTTGATATCGCGACACTGCGCCCCACGTACCGGCTGCTGATCGGTATTCCGGGAAAGAGTAATGCCTTCGCGATTTCCTCCAAGCTGGGACTTCCGGACTATATCATCGACGACGCCAAAAGCCGGATCAGTGAGACAAAAGAGAATTTCGAAGACCTGATCACCGATCTGGAAAACAGCAAGGTTACCATTGAGAAAGAACAGGTGGAAATCACCCGTTACAAAGAAGAAATCGAATCCTTAAAGACCCGGCTGGAACAAAAATACGATAAGCTGGACCAGCGCCGGGAGGACATTCTGCGGGAAGCCAATGAAAAGGCCCATGCCATTCTCCGGGAGGCCAAGGAAGTCGCGGACCAGACGATATCCAATTTCAACAAATACGGGCAGGGTAATATCTCCATGAAACAGATGGAACAGGAGCGCACGAAGCTGCGGGATAAGATGTCCGGTTTAGAGAAGAACATGACCATCCAGCCCAAACAGAAATCCGGCAAGGCCAATAAGCCTGCAGACTTCAAAATCGGAGACACCGTCAGGGTATTAAGCCTGAATCTGAAAGGTACCGTCAGCACGCTGCCGGGCGCCAAGGGAGATCTTTTCGTGCAGATGGGCATCCTAAGGTCCCAGGTCAACATCAAAGATCTGGAGCTGGTGGATGAACCTGTGATCACAGGCCCGAACCTTCAGAAAACAGGCTCCGGAAAAATCAAAATGTCTAAATCTGCCACGGTAAGTCCTGAGATCAAGCTGCTGGGTATGACGGTGGATGAGGCGCTGGGCGCGTTGGACAAATATCTGGACGACGCTTATCTGGCTCATCTCCCTCAGGTCCGTATCGTGCATGGCAAAGGGACAGGAGCCCTGAGGACCGCCGTTCATAATCATCTGAAACGGACCCGTTATGTAAAATCTTACCGTCTCGGAGCGTTCGGCGAAGGCGAAACCGGCGTGACAATCGTTGAATTTAAATAATCACTGTAAAAAATAGAGGAGGCATTCATATGGCTGCAAAACAAAAAATATTAATTGTAGATGATGATGTAAATATAGCGGAGCTCATCTCCCTTTACCTGACCAAAGAGTGTTTCGAAACCATGATGGTCCATGACGGAGAGGAGGCCCTGACTATTTTCGATACCTTCCGGCCGAATCTGATCCTGCTGGATCTGATGCTGCCGGGCATCGACGGCTATCAGGTCTGCCGTGAGATCCGTCACAAATCATCCGTACCGATTATCATGCTCTCCGCCAAGGGCGAGATCTTCGACAAAGTACTGGGCCTGGAACTGGGAGCCGATGATTATATCATCAAGCCCTTCGATTCCAAGGAATTAGTGGCCCGTGTCAAAGCGGTTCTGCGCCGGTTCCAGCCGGAAAAGCCGGCCGCTCCCACCCCGGACGCCAAATATGTGGAGTATCCGGACCTGATTATCAATCTGACCAACTATTCCGTCATCTACAACGCAGAGCCTGTGGATATGCCGCCCAAGGAACTGGAGCTGCTGTATTTTCTGGCTTCCTCACCGAATCAGGTCTTCACCCGGGAACAGCTTCTGGATCATATCTGGGGATACGAGTACATCGGGGATACCAGAACGGTCGACGTACATATCAAACGTCTCCGTGAGAAGATCAAGGATCACGAGGCCTGGAGTCTGTCCACCGTATGGGGGATCGGTTATAAATTCGAGGTGAAGCAATGAAGCTCTATGCCAAATTTATTATCGCGTATGTGATTTTTGGCTTTCTGAGTTTTTTTCTTATCGCCACGCTGACTTCGTCTCTGACCCTGAACCAGCTGGAAGAAGAAAAAGCCGATAATTTATACCGGGAGGCCATCTTTGTCGCTTCCACCTATGCCAAGAACTATTACACGGAGGCGCTGTCCCTGGATGAACTGCAGACCCAGTTAAAAGCGGTGGATACCTATGTGTCCGCTCCGGTCTGGATCATTGACACGGACGGCACGATTCTGTTGAATTCCCGGGAAAAGGTGAATCTGGAGAGTCCGAAGGTAATCGAGGACTTCGATCCTACTTTTACCGGCAATCAGTATTATTGTATCAGTAATTTTTATGACTGTTATCAGGAGGAAGTATTAAGCGTCATCTCACCGATCACCCTCAATCTCAAAACCAGAGGGTATGTGCTGATTCATTATCCGGTCAGCGCGATCAGCCAGGAAAGGGACCAGCTGCTGAACGTTTCCTATATCACCCTAATCGGCATTTTCCTCTTGTCCCTGCTGATTCTGGCTGCGTTTACGTTCCTGGTGTCCAAACCGTTAAAGCGGATCACCTTCGCCGCCAACCAGTATGCGGCCGGAAATCTGAAATATGAGCTGCCTGTGACCACCGATGATGAGATGGGCCGGCTCTCGGCGACGCTGAACTATATGTCCACCGAGCTGTCTAAGATGGAGGAGTATCAGAAAAAATTCGTGTCCAATATCTCTCACGATTTCCGTTCTCCCCTGACTTCGATCAAGGGATATGTGGAAGCGATCCTGGACGGCACGATCCCTCCGGAGATGCAGGAAAAATATCTGAATATCGTACTCTTTGAAACGGAGCGTCTGAATAAGCTGACCAGCGGCCTGCTCACGCTGAATGATTTTGACCGCAGGGGGACGCTGCTGGATATCACGGATTTTGATATCAACAGTATTATCAAAAAGACGGCGGCTACCTTTGAGGGAACCTGTACTACCAGGCGCATATCCATAGAGCTGATTTTTTCCGCAAAGGTCCTCTATGTTTCCGCTGATATGGGGAAAATACAGCAGGTGCTCTACAATCTGATCGACAACGCCATCAAGTTCAGCAATCCGGATTCGGTCATCTATGTGGAGACCACCGAAAAGCACGAAAAAGTATTCGTCTCCGTAAAGGATACCGGGATCGGTATTCCAAAGGAGAGTGTGAAAAAGGTTTGGGAACGCTTTTATAAGACCGATCTTTCCAGGGGAAAAGATAAGAAGGGGACTGGTTTGGGACTCTCGATTACGAAAGAGATCATACAGGCCCACAAAGAAAATATCAACGTGATCAGCACGGAAGGCGTGGGGACAGAATTTATATTCTCATTGCCTAGATCCAAGAATATAAAGTCAGCGGATATAGAATAAATGGGAGGGGACTGGCTCCTTTCGGCAGTAAAGTCAGAGTATAAATAACTACGCAGAGAAAGGTGCCTGTCCCCGGATGTCGATTTGAATAGACCCACATCCGGGGACAGGCACCTTTCTCTGCATAGTTACTTACACTCTGACTTTACAACCGAAAGGAGCCAGTCCCCTCTCAAAAATGTTTTACATTTCCCGCGCTTTTTTGGCACAGGCTTTCATGGCTTCGAACAGGCTGCTCCGGAATCCTTTCTCCTCCAGAACCCGGACAGCCTCTATCGTGGTTCCACCCGGCGAGCACACCATGTCCTTCAGCTCACCGGGATGCTTTCCGGTTTCCAGAACCATTTTCGCGCTTCCCAGAACGGCCTGGGACGCGAAGCGATAGGCCTGGGCTCTCGCCATACCATCCGCGACGGCAGCGTCCGCCATCGCCTCAATCATCATAAAAACATAAGCCGGAGAACTTCCGCTGACAGATACAACCACGTCCATCAGGTGTTCCGGAATCACTTCCACTTCCCCGAAGCCCCTGAGAATCGAGCACACATACGCTAATTCTTCCTCCGACACCTGGACATTCGCGCAGGCGGCAGTGATTCCCTCTCCTACTAAGGCAGGTGTATTCGGCATCGTCCGGACGATCTTCACCGGTTTTTCGAATTTCTGCCCCAGCCATTCCAGTGTTTTCCCGGGCGCTATGGTAATAATAATTTTATTCTCATCCACAGCGCTTCGGATCTGGGCTATCACTTCCTCATAGAACTGCGGTTTCACCGAGAGCACCAGTACCTCGCATTCCTCCGCCACCCTGCGGTTATCTGTAGTTACCTGAATGCCCAATGTCTCCGAAACCTTATCCAGGGCTGTCTTATAGGAATCCGCGCCAATCATCTCTTCCGGCCGGAAAATTCCGTTGCGGATCACTCCTCCCATAATAGCGGAGGCCATATTTCCACATCCGATAAATCCTAACTTCATTGCCATCATCTCCTGATTTATTTCCTTCATTTCCTCATCTGTGAAATCAAACATATAGACCTAACGAACCTAATATGATACCGTTTTAAATTCTCAACTAAATTAGCCGCTCTATCTGAACAGCGCTGCAGATTACCGCTATTTGGATGCATAAGTATCCAACGCCATTTTTGCCGCTCCGAAAATGCCCGCATCATTCCCTAATTCCGCCAATGCAAAGGTAGCTTTACGGCAGGAACTAAACGCATAAACCTGAAAATTCTTTTCCACAAAATCCAGCAGTACCGTTCCGGCCTTTGATACACCACCACCGATTACGATCACTTCCGGGTCTGTCACAGCCGCAATCATAGCCAGCGCTTTTCCCAGATATTTTCCAAACTGCTCCGCAGTCGCAATAGCCAGCGCGTCATTTTCTTTCACTGCATCAAACACAGCTTTCGCCGACACTTTTCTGTCCCGCAGCACAGAAGCCTCCTGGCTGTCTGCCAGAGCTTTCTCGGCCAGATAGGTAATTCCGGTCGCTGAGGCAACCTGCTCCAGACATCCATAATTCCCGCAATTGCAGGCATGAGGGAAATCATCGATCAGATGCATATGCCCGATCTCTCCTCCAGCCCCATGTGCCCCCGTTATAATTTTTCCGTTGGTGATCAACCCGCCGCCCACTCCGGTTCCCAGGGTTGCCAGAATGACATCTTTACATCCTTTCGCCCCGCCGACCCAGGCTTCCCCAAGTGCGGCCACATTGGCGTCATTGCTTACCTTCACCGGAAGTCCGGTTTCTTTTTGCATGGTACCCTGTACATCCATATAGTCCCATCCGAGGTTTACCGCTGTTTCCACGGTTCCGTCCTCTTTCACAGGACCAGGAACGCCGACTCCGATGCCAGCGACGTCTTCTTTTGAAAGGGATCTTTCGTTCATTTTGCTCAGCACGGCTCTTGCCGCATCAGGCAGGATGTTTTTCCCTTCGTCCTCTTTCCGGGTGGGGATTTCCCACTTGTCCAACACATCCCCCTGAAGGTCAAATAATCCCAGCTTAATTGTGGTGCCGCCTATATCTACTCCGAAACAAAACATCTCTTTTCTCCTTTTACCATTCATCACTATTCTTTTATTTTTCGCTGTTTTTTGCCAGGCTCTTCTGTACCCGCTTGTACAGCTCCTGAGCGGCATTATAACCCATCTTTTTCTGACGGTGGTTTACCGCCGCAGACTCGACGATAATGGCCAAATTCCGTCCGGGACGAATGGGCAGGGAATGACAGACTACCTTATTTCCCAGGAACTCCGTGTATTCCTCTTCCAGTCCCAGACGGTCGTATTCTTTATCCTTCTCCCACTCTTCCAGTTTGATTACCAGATCGATAGACTGGGTTTCCTTGACGCTCTCCACACCGAACAGGGTCTTGACATCAATGATGCCGATTCCCCGCAGTTCTATAAAATGCCTGGTAATGTCCGGAGCCGTGCCAATCAGTGTCTCATCGCTTACTTTCCGGATCTCCACCACATCGTCGGTCACCAGGCGGTGGCCCCGTTTGATCAATTCCAGAGCGGCTTCACTTTTTCCGATCCCGCTTTCGCCCATGATCAGCACACCTTCGCCGTATACATCCACAAGCACGCCATGAATGGAAATCATGGGCGCCAGCTCTACGTTCAGCCAGCGGATTACCTCAGCCATAAAGGAGGACGTGGACTTTTCCGTCATAAAAATGGGAATTCCCAGTTCATTTGCCGCATCCAGAATCTCCTGGTCAGGCGGCAGTTCCCGGCAGAATACAACGCATGGAATCTGCGCGGATAACAGTTTGCGGTACACCTCTTTCTTTCGCTCTGTCTTAAGAGACAGCAGATAGGTATATTCCACATACCCAATGATCTGTACCCGTTCGGAATCGAAATGGTCAAAATACCCGGTCAGCTGCAGGGCCGGGCGGTTGATATCCGGTTGATGAACCTTGATTTCTGTCATATCGATATCCGGCGTCATGTTCTTCAGGTTCATTTTCTCTACCAGTTTTGTAAGCTTTACACTGTGCATAGCAGACGCTCCTTTTTTATCAGTATTCACTACTATCTATCATTCTAGCATAGCAACTTTGGAACATCAATGAAAAAACTCGTACACTTTCCGGGCCGCCGCCTCATTCATCGACGGAACTTTGGCCAGATCATCCGGTTCTGCGGCTTTGATCTCATCCAGTGACTGATAATGTTTCATCAGTGCTTTCCTCCTGGCCGGCCCGATCCCCTCGATATCGTCCAGAATCGAATGAACCTGCCCTTTGCTCCGCAGCATCCGGTGATATTCGATGGCAAAACGGTGCGCCTCATCCTGTATCCTGGTAATCAGCCGGAATCCCTCGGAAGAGCGGTCGATGGGTATTTCCACATTTTCATAGTATAACCCTCTGGTCCGGTGATTATCATCTTTTACCATGCCGCAGACAGGAATATCGAGATTCAGCTCGCTTAATACCTGTTTCGCCACATTTACCTGGCCCTTTCCGCCGTCCATCATGATCAGGTCCGGGAATTTGGTAAAACTCCCCAGTTCACTGGCCAGGTTCTTCTCCTGCAGTTCCCGCTCTTCTTCCAGGCCATGGGTAAAACGTCTGGTCAGCACCTCCGCCATACTGGAATAATCATCCGCGCCCTTCACCCATTTGATCTTAAATTTTCGGTAATCGCTGCGCTTCGGTTTGCCTTTTTCATAGACGATCATGGAACCCACAGAATCATAGCCGCTGATATTGGAAATATCGAAAGCCTCGATCCGAACCACATCTCTTAGTCCCAGCCAGCCGGCCACCTCTTTTAGCGCACCGATGGTACGCCCTTCTTCCCGCTTGATCCGCTCCCGGTCCTGGCTCAAAACCAGCTGCGCATTCTGAGCGGCCAGCTCCACCATCTTTTCCTTTGTTCCTTTTTTCGGCACCCGGATATGTACCCGCTGCCCTTTCTTACCCGACAGCCATTCTTCAATGATGGCGGCGTCCTCGATCTCATCCTGGATCATCAGTTCCTTTGGGACAAAAGGGGTTCCGGCATAAAACTGTTTCAGGAAACTGCTCAAAACCTGCGCCCTTGTGTCGGAAACTGCCACCGTCAGATAAAAGTGGTCCCTGCCGATCAGCTTTCCTTCCCGGACAAAAAACACCTGTGCCACTGCATCCCGCTCGTCGATTGCCAGCGCGATAATATCCTTTTCCTCTCCTACGCTATTGGTGATCTTCTGTTTTTGGGCCACCTTTTTTACACTGTTTAAAAGTTCGCGGTACTCGATAGCCTGCTCAAACTCCATGGCCTCTGAGGCTGCCATCATCCGTTCCTCCAGCAGCTTTAAGACCGGCGCATAGTTTCCGTTCAGGAATTCGATCGCCTCGTCGATATTGGCACGGTAATCCTCCCTGCTGATATACTCCTGGCAGGGCGCATCACACTGCTTGATATGGTAATAGAGACACGGTCTCTCCTTCCCGATATCCCGCGGAAGGCTCCGGTTGCAGGTTCTGATCTTATAGATCTTCCGGATCAGCTCTATGGTATCCTTCACCGCTCCCGCGCTGCTGTACGGCCCAAAATACTTATTCTTATCCTTCTTCATACTCCTGGAAAACAGGATTCTGGGATAGTCTTCATGTACCGTCACTTTGATAAAAGGATAGGTCTTATCATCCTTCAGCATGGTATTGTATTTCGGACGGTGTTCTTTGATCAGATTACACTCCAGGACCAGAGCCTCCAGTTCCGAATCCGTGACAATATATTCGAACCGGGCAATATGGGTGACCATCTGCTCGATCTTCACGCCCTTATTCCGGCTGCTTTGAAAATACTGGCGCACCCGGTTTTTCAGACTGATCGCTTTTCCCACGTAGATGATCTCGTCCCGATCATCATGCATAATATATACCCCAGGCTTCCCCGGCAGTTTTTTTAATTCCTCATCGATATCAAACATCTATTATCACCTCATATACCATACGCATGATTATTACAATTGAAATAAAAAATGCCCTAGAATATTATTCTAAGGCACTTTCTGATTATTGACAATAGGAAATTTCGAACATCTTTTCGAAACATTGCTATTCTTAAATAGTCAGCGAGGTATTTTCGAGCGCTACTATTTTTTTCTTAATACCATTTCTAAATCTGTTGGTCTGTTTCCTGCTCCTGCTCCACCACTCCCGCGCTTTGCGCATCGTTTAATCCGCCGTCTGAAGGCGGTGAAGGAACGGCCCCCAGCTCGATGACCCGGGCCGGCTCCGCCTGGCGGTCCATGATCCGTTTTTCCGCGGTATCCTTTTCCGTGGGTTCCGGCAGGCCTTTGACTTCCCGGAAAATCTTCATGAATTCTTTTCCGGTAATGGTCTCTTTCTCGATCAGGAAAGCGGCGATCTTATCCAGAACCTCCCTGTTCTCAGCTAAAAGCTTCCGGGCCTCCTCATAGGAGTCCTTCAGCATCTGCATAACTTCTTTATCAATCTCAGCTGCGGTGGCATCTCCGCAGTTCAACACGGTCCGTCCGTCCAGATATTGATTCTCTATGGATTCCAATCCCATCAGGCCGAATTTCTTAGACATACCATACTGGGTCACCATTGCACGGGCCACACGGGTAGCTTTCTCAATATCGTTGGAAGCTCCTGTAGTTACTGTGTCGAATACGATCTCCTCCGCCGCACGGCCGGCCAGCAGGCCCACCAGCATCGCACGGAGTTCTTTCTCCGTATTCAGGAACTTCTCTTCCTCAGGAACTTGCATGACATACCCCAGAGCACCCATGGTTCTGGGAACAATGGTAATCTTCTGAACGGGTTCTGAATCCTTCTGCAGCGCGCTGACCAGCGCATGCCCGACTTCATGGTAGGATACGATCCGGCGCTCTTCCCGGCTCATAATCCGGTCTTTCTTCTCTTTTCCGACCAGGACCAGTTCCACCGCCTCGAAAATATCAGACTGGGACACAACCTGCCTGCCATGTTTTACCGCATTGATCGCCGCTTCGTTGATCATGTTGGCCAGATCGGAACCCACGGCTCCGGATGTAGCCAGTGCGATGGCATCCAGATCTACGGAATCATCCAGCAGCACGTCCTTGGAATGTACTTTCAGAATATCGATCCGGCCTTTCAGATCCGGCTTATCCACGATAATCCGCCGGTCAAACCGGCCGGGACGCAGCAACGCCGGGTCCAGAACTTCCGGTCTGTTGGTGGCCGCCAGTATGAGAAGGCCTTTGGATGTGTCGAAGCCATCCATCTCCGCCAACAGCTGATTCAAGGTCTGCTCCCGCTCATCATTTCCGCCGCCGTACCGGCTGTCACGGCTCTTACCGATCGCATCGATCTCGTCGATAAATATAATACAGGGAGCGGATTTTTTTGCTTCTTCAAACAGGTCCCGGACTCTGGAAGCACCGACACCTACAAACATCTCCACAAAATCGGATCCCGACAGGGAGAAGAACGGCACATGTGCTTCACCGGCCACCGCCTTGGCAAGCAGTGTCTTACCGGTTCCCGGAGGCCCCACCAGCAGGGCTCCCTTCGGAAGCTTCGCCCCGATCTTCGTATACCGGCCCGGATTATGCAGGAAGTCCACAACCTCCTGTAATGATTCCTTGGCCTCATCTTCCCCGGCCACATCCCGGAACGTGACGCCGGTCTCTTTCTGTACATATACCTTAGCCTTGCTCTTACCGACGCCCATCATGCCGCCGCCCTTAGACATCCGGCGCATGATAAAGCTCATACCGATCCACAGAAGAGCCAGCGGAATCGCGAAACTTAAGATCGTATAGATTACAGAAGACACCACATCAGGCGCTTCCGCCGAGTATTCCACCCCGGCCTGCTCCAGTCTGTCCACCAGTTTTTCATCCGGCATTCGATTGGTCTGATAAGTAATTTCAAACAGCGGGTTCGGCTGATTTTTCGGAACGATCGTGATTAAATCCGACTGCACCTTCACCTTCGCGACCTGTCCCTCATCCAGCATCGACAAAAACTGATTATAAGGGATTTCTTTCGCACTGCTGCCGCTAAATAAATTACTGAAAACGCTCATTAACAAGAGCGCTACCAATACACAAACTAAAACCATTACCAGAGTCTGCTTATTCTTTGGTTCTTTGCCATTCTGGTTTTGATTGTTGTTATTCTCCATCTTTTTCCTCCTCGTAATAAACACTTCTTATTATATGGTTAGTTCCTTTATAAATCAATAGATACCTTGTGAAATTTCCGTGTGTTTTCTAAAGTTTTTATAAACTGTACCTTCTCAGATCCCTGTTTCGCCCGAAACTGGAAATAGGTCGACATTCTCTTCCTATTGGGCTAAAATAGAAAGCAGGAAGAAAAACGCATCCTTATTATTTTGCGCAGAGAAAAGGAGGTTTATCATGAATTATTTTGATCTGATTGAAAGAAGAATGTCTATCCGGGAATTCCGAGAAAAAGCGGTTCCCGCCCATATCCTGGAAGATATACAGACCCATTACGCGGGCTGCTCCGGATTAATCCCGGCTGTTGGTACATCTCTCAGGATTCTCGAAGGTGAGGCAATCCACAATCTGGAGGGTATTGCCGGCTATCAGGAGTCTCTGATTCCCGCGCCCTATTACCTGGTTCTACTCTCTGAATCCAAAGAACACTACGTGGAAAACGCCGGCTACATCGGTGAAGAACTGGATCTCAAAATCACCGAATTAGGTCTGGACAGCTGCTGGGTGACTATCCTGGACAAAGAAGCTGCCAAAGCTGCCCTGCAGATCTCTTCCGGTATGGAGATAGCCGCACTGATTGGTTTTGGTTACGGGAAGCAGGAAAAGAAACTGCTCCGGCTGGATATCAAAACCCAGTCAGATATCAATACCAATGTACGGGAAGGACATGTCGCCCCTAAAATCAATGTCTCCGAACTTGTATACAAGGAAACCTGGGGACGTAAATTCCCGGTCGAAGAACTCATGAATAACGATTTTCTGATCCGCGCCCTGTACGCCACGAGTCTTGCCCCTTCCTTTTTGAATCTGCAGCCTTACCGTCTGATATTAGACGGAAATCATATTACCCTCGTGGTCGAAAAAGATGGCATGACCAACGCTAACGATGAAAAATTAAACATCGGGATAGCTATGCTGCACTTTACGCAGGTATTTTTGCAGGGGATTTCCTGGAATTTCCATTGGGTGATGGGAAGCCCGGATCAGGAACTGAACCTGCCTGAGGGCTGGTACGCGGCTGCGTATTGCCAGGTCTGAGCTGCCTCGGGTTCATTCCTGAGTGTCCTGACAGGGGACCGGGGAGACTGTCCGAAAACCAGGGCGCAGCCCGCCAGGCGTCCGCTCTGTTCGGACGTATCCTTTGGGGCGCCCGCCAGGGAGAGCGGTGTCTGGGGGCCTCTTCCTCACATAAGGCGCCCGTGTGAA